>NZ_JBQAHG010000001.1:0-1598874 GCF_051916765.1 Bacillus cereus group sp. MYBK15-3 | reverse complement strand
GCGCCTCTACGTCAGGAGCTCCATCCCCCTCACATTCTAAACGAGCCGCTTCCGCTTTATATGAAATCCAGCTCCAGCGGCAAGAATGTTCGGTGGCTTCGCGCCTTCCTGCGAGGCAAAAAGCGCCTCTGCGTCAGGAGCTCCATCCCCCTCACATTCTGAACGAGCCGCTTCCACCTTATATGTTACCTACGTTTTCTGCTTAGTCCCATTGCGTTTTCTACTTTGCGTAGTTGTTTGAATGCAACGCGGTTTGCTTTTTCTGCACCTTTGTCTAGAATTTCGTCTAGTTCTGGTGAGTTGATTAGTTCGTTATATTTGTCTTGGATTGGACGAATTGCTTCTACGACTACTTGCGCTAGGTCGCCTTTGAAGTCGCCGTATCCTTTTCCCTCGTACATTGCTTCAATTTCTTCAACTGTTTTTCTAGAGAATGAAGAGTAGATTGTTAATAAGTTAGAGATACCAGGTTTATTTTCTTTATCAAATTTCACAATACCTTCAGAGTCAGTAACAGCACTCTTAATTTTCTTTTCAATTGTTTTTGGTTCATCAAGCATACTGATCATTGATTTTGGATTCGGATCAGATTTACTCATTTTCTTCGTAGGTTCTGTTAATGACATAACGCGAGCGCCTACTTTTGGAATACGAATTTCAGGAATTGTGAACACTTCACGGAAGCGTTTGTTGAAACGCTCTGCTAGGTCGCGTGTTAATTCCATATGTTGCTTTTGGTCATCACCAACTGGTACGATTTCAGTGTTGTAAAGTAAAATATCAGCAGCCATTAATGGTGGATACGTAAGTAATCCAGCTGGAACTGAATCTCTACCCGAAGCTTTATCTTTATATTGCGTCATACGTTCTAATTCTCCAACGTAAGCAACAGATTGCATGATCCATCCTAATTGAGCGTGTGCTGGTACTTCTGATTGTACAAATAAAGTAGCTTTTTCAGGATCGATGCCGCATGCTACATAAAGTGCAGCAAGACTGCGGATGTTTTTACGAAGTCCGACGGGATCTTGAGGTACTGTAATCGCATGTTGGTTTACAATACAGAAATAACAGTCGTGTTCATTTTGAAGCTCTGTAAACTGCTTCATGGCGCCTAAATAGTTTCCAAGTGTAATCGTTCCACTTGGCTGAATACCAGAAAAGATAACTGACATAAGTAATTCCTCCTAAAATTGAATGCGTGATGGGGGGAAGAGAAGGCAAACAAAAAAGCCCATTCATCCCAAAAACTATAGGGACGAATGGACCGCGGTACCACCCTAATTATTTCACTACTGTGAAATCTCTCTAATCCATAATAACGTTAGGATATAACGCCAAAGCCTACTACTTTCGGTTCGGTTTGGTGCTCCAAAGCCCATTCCATACTGTACAATTACTTGTTCACACCAACCACAAGCTCTCTGAAATTGCCTCAATATGTACTCTTCTTTATCATCGCATACATATAAATTTATTTATTGTTACTTGAGCTCTTTTAATATGAAAGAACTAAAGTTTTATAACAAAATGTTTTGCTGATTATTATATCATATGGGATAGTGTTTGCAAACTACATCAAAATAGTAAAGCTAATGAGGGTCGAGAACAACCCAAGGAAGATACCTGTAATACAAATTGGATATGTCCATTTGAATGAATATGTTTTATAAATACGTTCTTTCTTATCTGTAGGTTCCTCGACTTCTTCAATTAAAGAGTCAATCTTTTTGTTCGTACCAAATACTCTTTGGAATGCGTAAATGGTTACATTGAAAAAACCATTTTGAAATATGTATAAAAAACCGCCGATAAGAATAAAAAACAGTGCAATATAAAACAAAATGTTGACAAAGTTCAACAAAAATTGAGATGAAATGAGGAATGCACCAATACTAGAAGCAATCATCGCTATAAAAATTAGTATACAAGTATGAAAAAAAACTTTATTCAAAATATTCCCCTCCGTCAAAATATTACTAGAATTATTATACTATAAAAGCTATAATAAGTACTAGGATTAATTTTTTTGAAAATTATACGCAATTAAAGGTCTGATTTTAAGATGATGGTAGCAATGTTAATGTATCCCTTTACGAAAAATTAAAAATATAAATATTTTATTAAAAATTTTAACAAAAAAACAAAAAACTATATTCACAATTGTTATATTATATGTATAATGAAAATTGTAGAAACTTGGAGATTATTCTTTCAATTCTACTTTTTAACAAGTGAGGGTACAGGAAGTGCAATTAGGGGAGGCAACACAACATGAAGAAAAAGATACCGTTATTACTTGCATCAACTTTAACTGCAAGTATGTTGCTTAGCGCGTGTAGCTACCAAAAAGATGACGCAAAAGCAAAAGGGAAAGAGAACGCTACGAGTAGTAGTAACGGAAAACAGATTCTTAATTTAACAGAGTTATCTGAAATTCCGTCAATGGATGCATCATTAGCATCTGATTCTTCATCTTCTACAGCATTAAATAATACGATGGAAGGTTTATATCGTATTGGCAAAGATCAAAAGAGAATGCCTGGAGTTGCAGAAGATGTCGAAAAGCTAGATGATGGGAAGAAATACATATTTAAATTAAGAAGAGATGCGAAATGGTCGAATGGGGAACCTGTAACAGCTAAAGACTTTGTGTATTCATGGAAAAGAGCAGTAAATCCAGATACAAAAGCAACGTATTCATACATTATGTTCGATATTAAAAATGCAGAGAAAATTCATAAAAAAGAATTACCTGCTGACCAATTAGGTGTAAAAGCGATTGATGATTATACACTAGAAGTAGAATTAGACAATCCCGTTCCTTACTTTATCGATTTAACAGTTTATCCAGTATTTTACCCACTAAATGAAAACTTTGTAAAAGCACAAGGTGACAAATTTGGTTTAGAGGCAAATACAACATTATATAACGGTCCATTCGTTATGAGTGATTGGAAACATGAACAAAGTTTCGAATTCAAGAAGAATCCTTCATATTGGGATAATAAAACGGTTAAAATCGAAGAAATCAACTTTAATATTGTAAAAAATACAGCAACTGATGTAAATTTATATGAGACAAACGCGATTGATCGAGCGGCTTTAACGTCTGAATTTGTTGATAAGTTTAGAAAAAGCCCAGAGTTCCAAACAAGAAAAGAGGCAGGGGTTGCTTACTTAAGATTTAATCAAAGTAATCAGTACTTAAGTAATAAAAACTTAAGAAAAGCAATTTCAATGTCCTTTGACCGTGATAACATTGCAAAAGTTATTTTAAATAACGGCGCAATTGGAGCTTACGGATTTGTTGGAAAAGATTTCGCTGAAGGTCCAAATAAAAAAGATTTCCGAGCTGAAAATGGAAAGCTAGTTGAAACAAATCCAAAAGAAGCAAAAAAGCTTTGGGAAACAGCGAAGAAAGAGCTTGGAACTGATAAAATCGAACTAGAATTCTTAAACTTTGATAATGAAGATGCTAAAAAAGTTGGGGAATTCTTAAAAGGTGAGATGGAAAAGAACTTACCAGGTTTATCAATTAAAATTAAACAGCAACCATTCGCACAAAAAAATAAATTAGAAGATTCTCAGCAATATGATATTGCGTTTGGTATTTGGGGACCAGATTTCCCAGATCCAATCTCATATTTAGATATGTTTGTTACGAATGGTTCTCAAAATAAAACAGGGTATTCTAATCAGAAATATGATGAGTTAATCCTAAAAGCTAAAACAGATACAAAAGATTTACAAGCTCGCTGGGACAACCTTCTAGAAGTAGAGAAGATGTTAATTAAAGAGGATGCAGTTATCACTCCAATCTTCCAAAAAGGTTCAGCGTATGTAGTAAAAGGTGCCGTAAAAGATATTATCCCAATTAACTATGGTGGTAAATTAACTTACAAATGGGCATCTGTTGAACAAAAATAATCTTTTTTTTCCATCGTTTACAAGGGTATATGCCTATGATGGGCATATGCTCTTATTTTAAAAAAATAAAAGTAAGAATATTTTAAACTATCTTATTGCTTTTGAGAAAAACGGGGAGGTGCTTGACTATGGGACGTTATGTATTAAAACGTTTCGTGTACATGGCTTTGACATTATTTTTAATTACTACAATGACTTTCTTTTTGATGAAATTACTTCCGGGTTCTCCGCTTAAAAACCAGGAGAAGCTATCACCGGCACAAAAAGAAATCATTCTTGAAAAATACGGATTGAATGATCCGGTACCAGTTCAATATGCACGTTACTTAGGTAACTTAGCAAAAGGTGATTTAGGGGTATCATTCCAATATGATAACCGCCCAGTAACAGACATGATTGTGGATCGTATTGGACCATCAGCCCAATTAGGTTTACAAGCGATTATATTAGGAACATTTATCGGTTTAATTTTAGGTATTGTTGCCGCACTTCGTAATAATACGTGGGTAGATTATAGTGCAACAGTTATTTCGGTACTCGGAATGTCGGTACCATCATTCGTATTCGCCGCATTACTGCAATATTTCGTAGGGGTAAAACTAGGCTGGTTCCCAGTAGCATTCTGGAAAGGACCAGAGTTTACTGTAATGCCTACAATTGCATTATCGATGGGAGTTATCGCGACAATCGCACGTTTCTCTCGTGCAGAATTAATTGAAGTTATGCAAGCCGATTACATTTTAACAGCGAAAGCGAAAGGAATTAGCCAAGGCGTTATCATTGTCAAACATGCACTTCGTAACGCGTTAATTCCAGTTGTAACAATTTTAGGACCAATGGTTGCGGCATTAATTACAGGAACACTTGTTATCGAGCAAATTTATGCTGTACCAGGACTTGGGGAACAATTCGTTAAATCGATTACTTTAAATGACTATACAGTTATTATGGGAACTACGATTTTCTATAGTGCGATCTTCATTTTAGTTATTTTCATTGTCGATATTTTATACGGAATTATTGATCCTCGTATTCGTTTAGCGGGAGGGAAAAAATGATGAAAGATGTACAAAAATTATCTCCAGATTTATTTCAACAAGCCAATCAAAATAATGTTGATAATGAAGTCATTGCCCGTCCAAGCTTAACGTTTTGGCAAGATGTAAGAAGACGTTTATTCCAACATAAAGGTGCGATGCTTGGCCTTGTATTGTTAGTTATCATTGCGCTATTAGCGATTTTTGGACCGATGGTAAGTAAACACTCGTATAAAGAGCAAGATTTAGGTCGTGCGAAATTACCACCAAAAATTCCAGTTATTGAAAATGTTCATTGGTTACCATTTGACGGTACAGATCAATATGGTGTTGACCAATATGAAAAACGTGATATTAAAGAGTACTTCTGGTTTGGTACAGATGACCTTGGCCGTGACTTATGGACAAGAACATGGGAAGGTACACGCGTATCATTATATATCGCTCTTTTAGCGGCAGCAATTGACTTAGTAATTGGGGTTGCATACGGAGGTATTTCAGCATTCTACGGCGGTAGAGTAGATAACATTATGCAACGTATTATGGAGATTATTAACGGTATTCCATACTTAATCATCGTTATTTTAATGGTAATCATTATGGGATCTGGTATTTGGTCAATTACACTTGCGATGGCGATTACAGGTTGGATAGGGATGTCGCGTATTGTTCGTGGACAAATCTTAAAGTTAAAAAACCAAGAATATGTATTAGCATCTCGTACATTAGGTGCAACAAATACACAATTAATTGTGAAACATTTAATTCCAAACGTAATGGGACCTATTATCGTAATGACGATGTTTACAATTCCATCAGCGGTGTTTGGTGAAGCGTTCTTAAGTTTCATCGGTTTAGGAATTCAGCCACCATTTGCGTCACTAGGTTCTCTTGTAAATGATGGTTATAAATCTATTCAAACGTATCCGCATATGATGTTCATCCCTGCGGTTGTCATCAGTATATTAATTTTAGCGTTTAACTTAATGGCAGACGGATTACGCGACGCGTTAGATCCAAAAATGCGTAAGTAAAAGAGGGGAGAGGCAAAGATGAAAACATTGTTAGAGGTAAAAGATTTACAAGTCTCCTTTGATACACATGCAGGTGAAGTACAAGCTGTACGCGGCGTTACTTTTGATTTGAAAAAAGGAGAAACATTGGCGATTGTAGGAGAATCTGGTTCAGGGAAATCAGTTACTTCTAAAGCGTTAATGGGATTAATTCCGAATCCTCCTGGACGCATTAAAAATGGTGAAATCGTATTTGAAGGTCGTGACTTAACAAAATTAACAGAAAAAGAAATGCAGCAAGTACGCGGTAAAGATATTGCGATGATTTTCCAAGATCCAATGACATCATTAAACCCAACGATGACAATTGGAAATCAAATTATGGAAGGTCTAATTAAACACCAAGGGATGAGTAAAGCAGATGCACGTAAAGTTGCTTTAGAGTTAATTGACCTTGTAGGTATTCCAAATCCAGAAGCTCGTTTAAAACAATATCCTCACCAATTCTCAGGTGGTATGAGACAGCGTGTAGTTATTGCGATGGCGTTAGCTTGTAACCCGAAATTATTAATTGCCGATGAGCCGACAACAGCGCTAGACGTTACGATTCAGGCGCAAATTTTAGAACTTATGAAAGACATTCAGCAAAAAACAGAAGCAGCAATCATTTTCATTACGCATGACTTAGGTGTAGTAGCAAACGTTGCGGACCGAGTGGCAGTTATGTACGCTGGTAAAGTTGTTGAAATTGGAACTGTAGATGAAATTTTCTACAATCCGAAACATCCATATACTTGGGGTTTAATCGCATCTATGCCAAGTTTAGATGGTTCAGAAGAAGAGTTATATGCAATCCCTGGAACACCTCCAGATTTATTGAAGCCGCCAAAGGGAGATGCTTTTGCACCACGTAACCCACAGGCACTGAAAATTGATTTTGAAATGGACCCACCTTTATTTAAAGTAAGTGATACGCACTATGCGGCAACTTGGTTACTTCACGAGCAAGCTCCAGAAGTAAAACCGCCGGCAGTCGTTGAAAAACGCATTCTTCAAATGAAAGCAGGTGAACAACATGACTAAACAACGTGAGAAATTAATTGAAGTAAAAAATGTAAAGCAGCACTTCGACGTGAGTGGTGGTGTTGTCAAAGCGGTTAATGATATTTCATTTGATATTTACCGCGGAGAAACATTTGGTCTTGTAGGAGAATCAGGTTGTGGTAAATCGACAACTGGAAGAACGATTATTCGTTTATATGATGCAACTGCTGGTGAAGTGTTATTCGATGGTGAAAATGTACATGGTAAAAAATCACGCGCAGAGCTGAAGAAATTCAACCGTAAAATGCAAATGATTTTCCAAGATCCATATGCATCATTAAACCCTCGTATGACAGTAGGGGATATTATTGCAGAAGGTATCGATATTCACGGACTAGCGAAAAGTAAAAAAGAGCGCATGGACCGTGTTCATGAACTATTAAACACAGTTGGTTTAAATAAAGAGCACGCAAACCGTTTCCCACACGAATTCTCAGGTGGACAACGTCAGCGTATCGGTATCGCTCGAGCGCTTGCTGTAGACCCAGAATTTATCATTGCCGATGAGCCGATCTCAGCACTTGACGTATCGATTCAGGCGCAAGTTGTAAACTTACTGAAAAAGTTACAAAAAGAAAAAGGTTTAACATACTTATTCATCGCCCATGATTTATCAATGGTAAAATACATTAGTGACCGTATTGGTGTAATGTACCGTGGCCAAATCGTTGAGTTAACAACAAGTGATGAATTATATGCGAATCCAATTCATCCATATACGAAATCACTATTATCAGCGATTCCACTTCCAGATCCAGATTATGAGCGCAATCGTAAACGTATCGTATATGATCCATCACAGCATAATTATGGTAGTGAAGCACCAACAATGCGTGAAATTCGCCCAGGACATTTCGTACTATGTTCGGAAGCGGAGTACAAGAAATATAAAGAGATTTATCAATAAGAAAAAGAGCCATTCTTCTGTTATGGAAGGATGGCTCTTTTTCTACTATATAAAAGAATTGTATACATTTGTCGGTCAGTCGATATATTTAAAGAATCGCCGATATAAATCTCATGTATCATTAGTGATATCCATATGCAAAATTACTGAACTTGAACAGAAACATTCTCCTCTTGTTCTTCAGGTTTAACAAGCGCATAACGCTCCCATGCTCTACTTTTCCAGCGGAAGAACATAATAATGGCACGTGTCCATTCGTCGATGGCGATTGCTAGCCAAATACCAACGAGCCCCATATCTAAATGAAAGGCGAAAAAGTAACCTAGTGGTAAACTCATTAACACCATAGAGAATGCACCGATTAAAACAGGATATTTTGCATCACCAGCTGCACGAAGCGAATTAATGATGACGATGTTCATCGTACGTCCCGTTTCAAGTAGTACACTTAGTAAAAGAACACTTGCGCCTAACCCGATAATGTGCGGATTATCTGTAAACAGTCCCATTAATTGTGTACGGAATGTAATAACGAGAGCGACCATACATAAAGTTACACCAATTGCCCATTTTACACTTTTCCATAAGCGTTCGTATGCTTCATCTTTTTCGCCACCACCAACGAGGCGGCCAATAATAATGGCTGTTCCCATACCAATTGCAATTGCAAATAAATAAGTGAACATGGAAATGTTAGTAGCGTATTGTCTAGCAGCTAATGATTCCGTTCCTAAGTACGTTGCGTAATAAAGGAAGACGATTTGACAAGCTTGATACATCACTTGTTCAAATGCAGATGGAATGCCAATTTTTAAAATTTTCCCAATGTATTCTTTGGATAAAGTGAAGTAATATTGTAATTTCACACGATATTCCATAACGCGGTATAGTAACCAGAAGAAAACAATAAGTGCGATCAATCGACTGATAGCGGAAGAAATTGCAGCCCCTTGTACACCGAGCTCAGGGAAACCAAATTTCCCGAAAATGAGTACGTAGTTTCCAGCGATATGAATCATATTCATTCCGAGTGAAATAAACATCGCTTGCTTTGTAAAACCGTGTACACGGATAATTGCGGCTAATGAGTTAATAATAGCTTGTAGGAAGATGGCTCCTCCGACGATAGATAAGTAGTTTTGCGCATACGTTAGTACATCGCCTTGTAAGTTCATTGCGAGCATCATATGTTTCGAAAATAAAAGAAAACCAGCGCTTATAACGAGCCCAACTATTAAATTTAATGTGACGGCTAATGCTGATATTTTAGATGCTTCCATAAAGCGTTTGGAACCGAGGTATTGAGATACAACGATAGCAGCGCCGTTCCCGATGACTTCTAATACCAAAATCGCAATATGAAGATATTGATTCGCTGCACCAACCCCAGATACAGCATCGTCTGATAATGCACTTAACATGAAAGTATCAGCGATCCCCATTAACATAAAAAGAAAAACTTCTAGAAAAATAGGCCATGTTAATAAGAATAAACTTAATTTCTCAGTAGGCCCGTTTTTTGCCTGAATTGCTGCCATGTGCGTCCCCTCTTTACCGATATCTATTTTTAGCAAAATGTATCGTAACATACTTTCTTAACCTTTGCACTCATTTTAGCCTACATATTTTTATTATGAAGAGAGTGCTATTTTATGATAAAAACAAAAGGATAATTATACATAAAATATTATGAGATATAAAATTCGTTTTTCTCTGATAATTTAGAAAAGTATAAAAAATATTATTTTTAACACTTTAGTATGAATAATCAGCAATATGAAACGTTTACAAAGGTATATTTTTTAACGAAAAATTTTAATGAAATAGAAATATAAATATACAAAAAATATATTTGTGTGTATAATATGAATTATTAGAACATATATATATTTCTTTTTGTTTGAAAATGAAAGGGTTAACATTTTTTTGGAGGGTGGAAGTATGAAAAAAAAGATACCAGTTTTTGTAGCATCAACAGTAGCGATGAGCATGATGTTAGGGGCATGTAGCTATCAAAAAGATGAATCGCAAGCAAACGCTAAAGGGGATAGCGGAAAAAGCGGCGCGAAGCAAGTTATTAACTTAATTGAAACACAAGAAATTCCAACGATGGATCCAGCGTTATCAGCTGATGCAGTTTCTTCAAGAGTAATGACTAATACGATGGAAGGCTTATACAGTTTAGGAAAAGATGATAAGCTAGTTCCTGGTGTAGCGAAGGAATTCAAAAAATCAGAAGATGGTAAAAAATATACATTTAAATTACGTGAAGACGCAAAATGGTCAAATGGTGAGCCTGTGACGGCAAAAGATTTCGTATATGCATGGCAAAGAGCGATTAACCCAGATACAGCTGCGAAATCAGCGTACATTATGTATGATATAAAAAATGCAGAGAAAATTAATAAAAAAGAGATGAGTCCGGATCAATTAGGGGTAAAGGCGATTGATGATTATACATTAGAAGTGGAATTAGATAATTCAATTCCATACCTTGTAGATTTAATGGTATATCCAATCTTCTATCCTGTGAATGAAAAGTTTGTGAAAGAGCAAGGTACGAAGTTTGGTTTGGAAGCGAATACAACGCTTTATAACGGGCCATTTACATTAAGTGATTGGCAACATGAACGTAGCTTTAAAATGACAAAGAGCGCGTCATATTGGGACAATAAAGAAGTGAAGATTGAAGAAGTAAACTTTAATATTGTAAAAGATACATCTACGCCAATTAACTTATATGAAACAAATGCAATTGATCGAGCGTCGTTATTAGCGGAGTTTATTGATAAATATAAAGGAAAACCAGATTTCCAAACAGTAGAAGATACATCTGTATTCTTCCTTCGTTTAAATCAAAAAGATCCAGCTTTAGCAAATAAAAATATTCGTAAAGCAATTTCACTTGCTTTTGACCGTAAGCCATTCGTGGATACATTATTAAATAACGGTTCTAAGCCAGCGACAGGATTAATTCCTGATAACTTCATTAAAGGACCAGATAAAAAAGATTTCCGTGCTGTAAACGGGGATATTGTAAAACCAAACGTGAAAGAAGCGAAGAAATATTGGGAAGCTGGTAAAAAAGAACTTGGTAAAAATGAAATCGAATTAGAATTATTAAATGAAGATGTAGAGTTATCAAAGAAAACTGGTGAATATTTAAAAGGTGAATTAGAAAAGAATTTACCAGGTTTAACAGTAAAAATTAAACAACAACCATTCGCACAAAAACTAAAATTAGAAGATGCGGGCGATTATGTCATGTCATTCTCTGGATGGAGTGCGGACTTCCCAGATCCAATTACATATCTTGATATGTTTGTAACAGATGGGTCACAAAATAAGATGAAGTACTCTAATCCAAAATACGATGAAATCATTATGAAGGCGAAAAAAGATGGAAGCGATGTAAATGCTCGTTGGAAGAACTTATTAGAAGCAGAAAAAATGTTACTTGATGATGCTGCGATCGTTCCAGTATATCAACGTGGTAGAGCATATTTACAAAGAGATTCAATTAAAAATATGTATAACCATAAATATGGCGGCGATTTAAGCTTTAAATGGGCGTCAGTAGAGAAATAAGAAAAAAAGCAGGTGATCACCTGCTTTTTTTAATACGTTCGTTTCTTATAAATGCCTTTTCCGCCAACTTGGTTCCAGCCAGATTGTACATCCAAACTTTTGTTAACAAACTTCATTTTTTCTTTTCCACCAAAGAGCTTTTCGCCGATGCTATTTGTAATGACACCAATCAATGCTGTTATTCCGATGATGAGGGCAGCAACCGTAATAAAATCAATAAAAAAAGCAATCATTTGAAAACTCCCCCTTTGCCTGTCTGTATGTTTATTGTATGAGATAAAAAATGAAAAAGAAAGAAATGTCAGAAAAATATTTAATTTACTTTAGAAATCATGTAGACAGGAGGGAGGATATTTGTTAAAATAAGAACAAATGTTCCTTTTTATTCTCATTTGTATAGTCTTACATTTCTTAATTGATTTATCAAGAAAAAGTAAGAAAACGTTCTCTTTTTCATAGGGAAGATTATAGATAAATAACTATATATTATATGAAAAATCTATGGGAAGTGAGTAGTAAAAGGGTTGAAAGTTATTGTTAAAGTACAGCTGAAATGAGCGTAATCATGTTACATAGCAGTGAAATACACGGGAGAGTTTTCTCAACTAGCAGGAAATTTACTGTATATTTCTTGCAAAATCTATTGTATAATGATTATAGAAGTTACTTATTAAAAGTAATTGTTGTTTATTATAAGTTGTTGCTTACATGAAATGTGATTTTTGTACTTTTCAATAAGACAAGTTATCACGAAAAATTGCTGAAGTTAGAAATTAAAACTGTATTTAGTACAGAATTTGTACTCTTTAAGGAGAGTGAGCTTTGTATGGTAACATTATATAGTTCTCCAAGCTGTACGTCTTGTAGAAAGGCGAAATTATGGCTAGAGGAAAATCATATTCCCTATACAGAACGTAATATTTTCTCAGATCCATTAACGATTGAGGAAATTAAAGAGATTTTACGTATGACAGAAAGCGGAACGGATGAGATTATTTCTACTCGTTCGAAAGTTTTCCAAGAATTGAATGTAAACTTAGAGTCTTTACCACTTCAAGATTTATATAAGATGATTCGTGACTATCCAGGGATTTTACGTCGTCCAATTATGATTGACGAGAAACGCCTTCAAGTTGGTTACAACGAAGACGAAATTCGTCGTTTCTTACCACGTACAGTAAGAACGTTCCAATTACGTGAAGCACAACGTCTTGTAAATTAATTATAATAATATGAAAACCTTCTACCTATTATATAGTAGAAGGTTTTTTTTAATGTTTCACATTGCGTAATCGAACTTGTTGTACAATAAAGCCGATGCATAAAATAGTGAAAATGAACAAATAAGGAATGCTTGCAGTGAAACTTGGATTGTTATGAAAAAAGGTTGCAAGTCTGTCTTCATGTGTAACCATTTTTCCTGCAGTATAGGCAAGAATTGCTGCACCGCAATAAATGAGGAATGGAAATCGCTCCATAAGTATTAAAATAAGTTTGCTGCCCCAAATAATAATCGGGATAGAAATGAGTAAGCCGATTATGACGAGTAAAAATCTCCCGTGAGCTGCACCTGCAATGGCAATAACATTATCAAACCCCATAACGAGATCCGCGAAAACAATTGTCCGCACAGCTTGAAATAAAGTTGTTTTTCCTTGAATAGAAGAAAGATCGTTGCTATTATCGGTTAATAAATTGACTGCAATTAATGTAAGTAAAACCCCGCCAATCAATTGTAGAAATGGAATGTCGAGTAAATAGACAGCTAGTATAGTAAGGACAATTCTTAGTACAATCGCTAAAAGAGTACCGATCAAAATAGCCTTATTTCGTTTCGATTCAGGTAAATTTCGGCTAGCTAGTGCGATGACGATTGCATTGTCACCACCTAATACAACATCGATACCGACAATCATTAGTACGGATGTTAAAAACTCTAAGTCCATTCGTCTGCCTCCATTTATGATGTTTTAATAAGCGAACTATATGTATGTGATGAAGAAAGTTGTTGTTAAATAATCTCTTCTAATAGGAGTTTCACTTTATTACAGTGTACGGGGGAATGTGGAAATGTATGTCCAAATTTTTTGTAAGTAAGAAATCGCTATAATAATATATTTACGTAGTTGATCGAGTAAAGATAGGCATATAACTATTTTTGTAAAATAAATCGATTTTATTTCCATTCTGGAGAATCTTATCATAAAATGAGAGTACAAGAATCTATTGATTTGTCATATGAGTGGGGAATCCCTTCATAACAATTCTAAGCAGGAAGGGAGAGTTGTATTTTGGATATTGAAAGAATTAATGATCATACGATGAAATTTTTTATTACGTACATTGATATAGAGGATAGAGGATTTAATCGTGAAGAGATTTGGTATGATCGCGAACGAAGTGAAGAGCTCTTTTGGGAGATGATGGACGAAGCTCGTGATCATGACGATTTCTTTATTGATGGACCGTTATGGATTCAAGTGCAAGCAGTCGATAAAGGGATTGAAGTACTTGTCACGAAAGCAGAGCTTTCAAAAGACGGGCAAAAGCTGGAACTACCGATAGGGGTAGACAAAATTATAGATATTCCTCTAGATGAAGGCATCGAATCATTATTCCAGCAAGAATTAATCGAAGAGGTAGAAGAACAAACAGGAACAAACTTTAATGAAGATGGTACGTTTGGCTTTTTAATTAAGTTTAATGATTTTGAAGATGTCATTTCATTAAGTCATCGTCTTATCTTTGAAGATATAAAAGATGAGCTGTATTCATTTGAGAACCGCTATTATGTATATGTGGAATTCGATGAAGTGCTACATGATGAAGAAGAAATCGATCGTATTTTAAGTATTATTTTAGAATATGGGGAAGAATCAACTTTAACAATTCATCGTGTAAGTGAGTATGGAAAACAAATTGTGAAAGAGCATGCTCTTGAAACGATTCGCAATAATTTTCCTGCTAAAACGTAGGCCGATTTCTGTAGTATGAAATCGGCTTTTTATATGAAGAATAGGAAAGCTTTCTTAGTTAGGAGGTAAGAGATGAAAAATACGTTAAAGCTGATTTTCTTTATACTGCTATTGTTCGCATTATTTGTTTCGTTACGTATGTTTATTGATGTAGCATTTTATTCAGATGTGATTGGGATAAAAGATGTTTCGATTTTAGGTATTATCAGTATTTTATTTACAGTATCTGCGTTTTTAATTGGTTGCGTTATTTTCTTAGAAAATCGACATCCATCTAAAACACTTACATGGTTAATTGTTTTAGGAATTTTTCCGGTATTTGGATTCTTCGCTTATTTATTATTCGGACAAAATTTTCGGAGAAAAAGAATGTTCCAAAAGAAGGCGTTACTTGATGAACAAGCGTTTTTACAATATAAGGGGCATGAAGATTACGAAGAACGGATTTTACGCAATCATAAGCATCAAGAGCTGTTATTTCGTTTAGCGGATCGATTAGGTGCTTTAAATATTTCATTTCAAACTGAAACGAGGACATTAACAAATGGAGATGAAACGTTTCGGGCTATTTTAAATGGGTTAAAACGAGCGAAACATCACATTCATATGGAATATTACATTGTGCGTGATGATAAGTTAGGAACAGAAATTAAAGATATTTTAATACAAAAATCGAAAGAGGGCGTAGTCGTTCGTTTTTTGTATGATGCGGTTGGAAGTTTTAAATTATCAAAATCGTATATTGAAGAATTAAACGATGCAGGAGTCGAAATGATTCCGTTCTTCCCTGTACGCTTTCCGATTTTAAACGATAAAATTAATTATCGAAATCATCGAAAAATCGTTATTATTGATGGAAATGAAGGCTTTGTAGGTGGATTAAATATTGGTGATGAATATTTAGGGAAGGATAAGTACTTCGGCTTTTGGCGAGACACACATTTATATTTGCGTGGTGAAGCTGTACAAAGTTTGCAGCTTATTTTCCTTCAAGATTGGTTTTATATGACTGGTGAGGCTGTGCTAGCCCCTGAATATTTACAAGCAAAAGCAGTTGAGGGTGATCATTGGGGAGGAGTGCAGCTAGTTGCAGGTGGCCCCGATAATAAGTGGGAAACGATTAAGCATTTATATTTTGCAATGATCGCTTCTGCTCGAAAATCTATTTGGATTGCAACGCCGTATTTTATTCCGGATGATGATATTTTATCCGCATTAAAGGTTGCTGCACTTGCTGGTATTGATGTTCGTTTATTAATGCCGAGTAAACCGGATAAGCGGACTGTCTTTTACGCATCGAGATCGTACTTCCCAGAGCTTTTAGATGCAGGTGTAAAGATATATGAATATGAAAAAGGTTTTCTTCATAGTAAAGTTGTCATCGTCGATTCTGATTTAGCTTCAATTGGGACAGCTAATATGGATATGAGAAGTTTTCATTTGAATTTTGAAGTAAATGCCTTTTTATATGATACAGATAGCATTCGAAAACTTGTTCAAGACTTTAAAGATGATTTAGAAGAATCAAGTGAAATTCATGTTGATCATTTTCATAAAAGACGTCTTCATAGACGAATTGTTGAATCAACATACCGCTTATTATCACCTTTATTATAAAAAGAGATGTCCGAAATTGGGACATCTCTTTTTTAAAAGGAATTTGTAACAAATTGTAGAATATAAGGAGCTGAAAGGGTGTGATTACGATATTTATCGCTAAAAGAGAAAACGGAGAGAAAATTCATTTACTCTATAATTGTAATGAAAAGCTTTTGCGCCGTATGCGTCAACAAGAACGATTCTTTTGTGTAGCTTGTGGAAAGGAAGTGCAAATGAAATTAGGGAAACAAAAAAGTTGGCATTTTGCTCATAAAAAAGTGGATTCATGTCTTGCCTTTTATGAAGCGGAATCAACGTATCATATGCACGGTAAAGAATTGTTATATAGATGGTTCAAGCGTCAAAACTTTCAGGTGGATATAGAGTACTACCTTCCAGAAATTAAGCAACGACCAGATGTTTTTGTAGAGAGGGCGGGCAGAAAAATTGCAATTGAATACCAATGTGCAAACCTCGCTATAGAACAGCTGTACAAAAGAACATATTCGTATTGGCAAGCTGGTATACAGGTCATTTGGATCGTTGGTGGAAATCAATTGAAAAAGCAATCTGCATATTGGATGAAATTTTCCTCACTTATGGCTTTCTCCTTACAATCTTATCCTCAGCCACTTCTTATTTTCTTCTGTCCGAAACAAAAATCATTTATGAAATGTGCATTTGTCACTCCCTTTTCTACAAATGTTTTTTTCTCACATACTATATATTTACCAACTGATACGACTACTTTTGAAATGCTTTTTTCTCCCGTTCCTTTCGGGAAAGAAAGATTGGGTGAAGAGTGGGAGAAGAGAAAGAACTACTTCCGCAAAAATGCCCTGCCGATTTGGAATTATAATTATAAGTCATTATTACGCCTCTTATATCAATTTAAATGTACTCCAGCAAGCTTTCCTTCTGAAATTGGTGTTCCACTCCCTTCTGCATTTGCTTTACAAACAAACCCATTTATATGGCAAGCTTTCCTCTATATGAAGTGTATAGGGGAGCTTGCAGTGGGAGAGTGTATTTCTCTTCAATACGTGTGTAGTTATGCAAAAAGGTATACGAAAAGGCGGATACTTCCGTACTTTTCAAAGCACATATGGAAAGTGGCAGTTACTGAATATATGACATTTTTATGCTATATAGGTGTTTTGCGTAAAGCGGGAACTTATACGTACCGGAAAATAAGGGATGTCGTGGTGTTAAAAACAGAGGAGGAAATTATGAAACATGATGAGATTTGCTTAATACATGCGCTATCTTTATTTGAGGCAAATTTTAACATGAGAGCAGGAAAAGGGGATATAATAAAGAATGATTGTGAAGGAATTACATAAGAAAAAAACGAATTGTACTTAAGTAGAGATATTTAAAGGAGGGCTTAAAGAATGTCTGAACAAAACAAAGCGAAAGCATTACCAGATCGCAACGAGATTGAAGAAGCAAGTACGTGGCGCTTAGAAGATATCTTCCAAACGGACGCAGAATGGGAAAAAGAATTCCAAGCTATTAAAGAGCTATTGCCGAAGTTAACTGAATTTAAAGGGAAACTTGGTGACTCTGCGGACAATTTACTTGAGGCATTGCAATATGAAGATGAAATTTCAATGCGATTAGGTAAGTTATATACATATGCTCATATGCGTTACGATCAAGATACAACAAACTCTGTATATCAAGCATTAAATGATCGCGCAACAAATTTATATTCACAAGTATCTAGTAGCACAGCGTATATTGTGCCTGAAATTTTATCGATTTCAGAAGATACACTGCAAACATTCTTGAAGGAAAATAGAGATTTAAGTGTATATGAACATGCATTAGAAGAAATTACACGTCAACGCCCGCACGTCTTATCAGAAGCTGAGGAAGCTTTATTAGCGGAAGCATCTGAAGTAATGAGTTCATCAAGCAATACATTCGGTATGTTGAATAACGCGGATTTAAAATTCCCATCTATTAAAGGGGAAGACGGAGAAGAAATAGAAATTACACATGGCCGTTACATTCAGTTTTTAGAAAGTGATGATCCTCGTGTTCGCAAAGATGCATTTAAAGCTGTATATGAAACGTACGGAAAATTTAAAAACACATTCGCAAGTACGTTAAGCGGAGCAGTAAAACGTAATAATTTCAATGCGCGTGTTCGTAAATATGATTCTGCTCGCCAAGCTGCACTGAGCAATAATAATATTCCGGAAGCAGTATACGATCAACTCGTTGAAACAGTAAATGACAACTTACATTTATTACACCGTTACATCGATATTCGTAAGCGTGCACTAGGACTTGATGAGCTTCATATGTATGATTTATATACACCACTTGTACCAGAAGTGAAAATGAATGTGAAATACGAAGAAGCGCAAGACCTTTTATTAAAATCTTTAAACGTACTTGGTGATGAATATGTTGACATTTTGAAAGAGGCATATGAAAATCGCTGGGTAGATGTGTATGAGAATAAAGGAAAACGAAGCGGGGCATATTCATCTGGTGCATATGGAACAAATCCGTATATTTTAATGAACTGGCATGATAATGTAAATAATTTATTTACACTTGCTCATGAGTTTGGTCATTCGGTGCATAGTTACTATACAAGAAAAACACAACCGCACGTATATGGTGATTATTCCATCTTCGTAGCAGAAGTGGCATCTACTTGTAATGAAGCGCTTTTAAATGATTATTTATTAAAAACGACAGAAGATAAGAAAGAGCGTCTATATTTATTAAATCATTATTTAGAAGGGTTCCGTGGTACTGTATTCCGTCAAACGATGTTTGCAGAGTTTGAACATATTATTCATAAGAAAGTACAAGAAGGACATGCTGTCACGCCAGACATGCTAACGGAAATTTACTACGATTTAAATAAGAAATATTTCGGTGACGCTTTAGTAATCGACGAAGAGATTGGTTTAGAATGGTCTCGTATTCCACACTTCTACTACAACTATTACGTATATCAATACGCAACAGGATTTAGTGCAGCGACAGCTCTGTCTAAACAGATTTTAGAAGAAGGACAACCAGCAGTAGAACGTTATATTAACGAGTTCTTAAAAGCAGGAAGCTCTGATTATCCAATTGAAGTGCTGAAAAAAGCAGGAGTAGATATGGCATCTCCTGAACCAGTAAAAGAGGCGCTACAAGTATTTGAAGAGAAATTAAATGAATTAGAAGCATTATTATTTGAAGAAAAGTAATGAAAAAAGACGAGGGATTGTATCCTCGTCTTTTTTGTTGAATAGATTTAATGTCGATATTTGTTGAAGAGAAAGGTGGATTTTTTTGTTTTTTCTAACTGAAAGGATAGCTTTACGGCTGATTTTTGAAATTAAAACCCTTTGAATCGTTTTTTATAATTGAAATAAGAGAGTGTGATAACGATGATTCCGAATAAAAGAGGTAAGGCAATAATTTTAGGAAAAGCTTGTAGTAGAGAGAGGATGTATAAGAAAAAAGAAACGATGACAGCTAGAAAGAGAAGAGCAATATAAGATTTTTTCATAAATAAACCCCCTAAATGACCTTTTTTATAGCTTATTCAAAAATGAAAACGTTTAGAATGTGACAAAAGTGTGAAATTCGACAAAAGGGGTTGTCATCTGACGTCGAATCTTGTAATATAATAAGCGTGAACGAATTCACATACAAACATATACCCCTTTGTTTGAACGTGAAAATTTCTCCCATCCCCTTTAATATTTTTATAAGCCGTAAAGAAGAAGACCTGGTGTTTACACCAGGTCTTTTTCTTTTGCTATCCATTTCCAATAACGTTCGCATTTTACTTCTATCATTTGTACTTTTCGTTTCAGTTGTAATTTTTTTAGTTCGCGTTCAATTTCTTGTTGCGGACAGTCATAAATAAATGCTACTTCTTTTGAAGATATAAATTGTGTTGCTTCTAGTAGCACTTCTAAAGGTGGTAATGGTTCTGGCTCAATTTCACATTTTACAAGTTCTTTCAATAATTGTACGTATACATCGTAGGAATAATTTCCAGCGATTTTAATACCTTCTTCATCTGAGTTCGCATGAAAAAAGACGAGGGAAGGTATTTCTGTAATATGCATTTCATTCGTGAATTTCAAGTCACATTGGAAAGCTTTTTTTGCACTAGCAGAATGTAGATCTTTTTTAAATTCTTCTACATCAATATTGCTATCTCTCGCACATGCAAGTAATAGTTCGCAATCAGGGCTTGATACATTTTCAAGGAAAATGTATTCTTGGAGTTTTCGCAAAAACTTCGAACCTGCTTTTCGGCCTTGCAACTCCGCTGCCTTAATTGCCATCGAAACTAAATATGGTGTTGACGATGCTTCTTGCATATGTACCTTTCCATCACATGAAAAACCTTGTAAACTGGTTGTCTTTTCCCACACAAATCGAATATTAGCAGGTTTATTCCATTTGTGTGAGGAAGCGTTCGTTCCATCCACTTTCCCTGTTACGATATGACGAATAGAGAAGTATTTCCCGTATTCAAGCCATAGTTTAATAATAAAAGGCTCAATTTCCCAGCAATCTTTACAAAGTGGATCAATAAATAAATATGCTTCTACAGACTTATGCTCGCATGCGGAAGGAGATGGCATATTTATATGCTTTGCTTCCTGCTTATCCATTACACTTCACCTGTTTCGTTTGGAGTATTAACCATATGCTGAGCGGTTAATGCTAAACGTTCAAAAACAAACTCTCTTATATGACCATGCACTCCAGTATCATCCATTGCTTGCTCCATACATGATAGCCAAGCCTCTGCTCGTTTTGGGGTAATCTCAAACGGGAGATGGCGTGCTCTTAACATAGGATGACCATGTTCTTCAGTGTACAAATTAGGACCACCTAAATATTGGGTTAAAAATTGCTTCTGCTTCCTAGCGGTTTCTGTTAAATCTTCCGGGAAGATGGGAGATAAGTCAGGGTGTTTACTGACATAGGAATAAAATGTATCTACTAATATTGCAATGCATTGTTCACCGCCAATTGCTTCAAATGGTGTCATCGGTTGCTTGCTCATCCTTTATAAACTCCTTTTTCCATGAAATGTATATCTATTGTAGCAATGGAATGTTCGAGAGGGCAAATAAACAGCCTTCTCAAAGATTCTTTGCTTATTCTACGGGTGTAACCTTTTTTAGTGAGATGTATCCACTAGTGAAACATATTCACTAGTGGAATTTTCACTTTAGCGTGCTTTGTTTTGTTTGGCAAGGAAAAAGCGTTTTACTTTGTTATTTGTATGGCGAACAGGTATGTTATGTTGCGTTAATAAATCAATAAATGTAGCTTTTCCTGTTTCTTCATCTTGCACTTCAAATTCAATTTCATAATCATCGTGATTGTAATAGAAACTATGATCAAAGACAAGCGTTCCGCCTTTAAATAATGTTTCTGCTCTTTCTGTTGTTAAACTACCCATATATGTTAAAGCAGAAACAGGAATTTGTAATTTGTGTAATTGATCTACTACTGCTCCTTGAATGATTGTGTTTGTTTCCATCATCATTTTTGCTTCATCTTCTGTTACGACTTGATGCGTTTCTAATAAACCGATTTCTGCAGGTTGTTTCAACGTTAACGTATAAGTTTCTCCTTTATGACGAATACGAAGTGCAGAGCCAGCTTCTTTTAACGAGAAGTCAGGTGTTTCAAAGTAGTGATTCACTTGTTTTGTAAATGCTTCAATAGAAAACGATTTACATAATGTATCGAATTCTTCTTTTGTAACGATATTTTTGAATTCAATTTCAATTTCTTGTGTCATTGTATAATCTCCTTTTGAAAAATAATTCTTTACACATTATCGCTTTTTCATAAATTTGGTTCAATGTTTTATTTGTTTGCGTCCATGTTATGATACAATAATACTGTTAAGTAAGACAGGAAGTTGAGATGGAGGAGTTAGAGCATGCAAAATAAAATCCAAGTTAAGAGCGTAGAAAAGAGAGAGAATGCTCTTATTTTTTGTGCGGAAAATAGTGAAATAGAGGTAAAGGAGTTAAGTGCACGTAATCATGTACTTGTAGACTCAGACAATTTATCATTTTTATATATCTTAGAAAACGAATCATCTTTCATTTATGTAAGTATTCCGCACACATGCTGGGAAGCAATGCATGAAGCGATGAATAACGATGTGGTTATGTTCGTTCGTGTGAATGAAATTGAAATGGAATTAGAAGGATTAAAAGAAGAAGTAGAATATTTAGTTGAAAATATTGAAGGTAATGCAAATTACGGAGAAGAACTAGTAACTGCTGTAGAAAAAGTATTTCTATAAGCAAATGGATTGATTTTGGTGGTGGTTGAAATGAATCGAAATTGGGAAGAATTTTTAGCACCTTACTACCAAGCGGTGGCAGAGCTGAAAGTGAAACTAAAAGGAATGCGTACTCAATTTACAATGTTAACAGAGCATTCTCCAATTGAGTTTGTAACAGGAAGGGTAAAGTCGGTTCCAAGTATTATTGATAAAGCGGAGAAGAGAAATGTACCGCTGAACCGGCTGAGAGAAGATATGCAAGATATCGCGGGCCTTCGAATGATGTGTCAATTTGTTGATGAGATTAAGCCTGTTGTAGAATATCTTCGCAAACGAAATGACTTTGAAATCGTGGAAGAACGTGATTATGTCACGCAGAAGAAAGATAGCGGTTATCGTTCTTATCACGTTGTCATTAGTTACCCAGTCCAAACGATTCAGGGTGAACAAAAAGTATTGGTAGAAATCCAAATACGCACGCTAGCAATGAATTTTTGGGCAACAATTGAGCATTCTTTAAATTATAAATATAGTGGACGTTTTCCTGAAGATATTAAAATACGCTTGCAACGCGCAGCAGAAGCAGCATTTTTATTAGATGAAGAAATGTCTTCTATCCGTCTTGAAATTCAAGAAGCGCAGAAAGCTTTTTCAAGAAAGCAAGAAACGAAAGATTCCGAATCATAAACTAAAGGGTGTTGTGCGATGAAATTTACAATTATGTCAAAGGGAGATCAATCATCAGATGCACTGGCAAGCACGATGAAAGAATACTTGCTAGATTTCGGATTTATAATGGATGAAAAGGAACCCGATATTGTAATTTCTGTTGGGGGAGATGGAACGCTTTTATATGCATTTCATCGTTATTATGATCGATTGGCTGAAACGGCATTTGTTGGTGTACATACAGGACATCTAGGTTTCTATGCAGATTGGTTACCGACAGAAGTAGAGAAATTAGTAATTGCAATTGCGAAAACACCATTCCAAGTGGTGGAATATCCGCTTTTAGAAGTTATTATTCGCTATGTGAATGGAAGTAAAGAGTCACAGTATTTAGCGATGAATGAGGCGACTGTAAAAAGTGCAGAAGGTACATTAGTAACAGAAGTAGAAATACGCGGAGAATATTTTGAAACATTCCGCGGAGACGGCCTTTGTATCTCTACTCCTTCAGGAAGTACCGCGTATAATAAAGCGCTTGGCGGAGCGATTATTCACCCATCTATTGAAGCGATACAAATTGCAGAAATGGCGTCCATTAACAATCGTGTATTTCGTACTGTAGGATCGCCGCTCGTATTGCCGAAGCATCATACATGTGTGTTAAAGCCAGCTGCAGGAATGAACTTACAAATTACAGTGGATCATTTAACGATGGTTCATCAAGATGTGAAATCAATCCAGTATCGCGTCGCAAACGAGAAAGTACGATTTGTTCGTTTCCGTCCATTCCCGTTCTGGAAACGAGTTCGTGACTCGTTTGTTGCAGATAAATAGAAAGGGTTATATATTTGAACAGATTTACATTGAAATGGGATATAGGGCCGGCTGAAGAGGGAACTTTAGTTAGGGAATTTTTGAAAACGAAAGGCATTTCTAAAGCCGCTTTAACGGATATAAAGTTTCACGGCGGGGCAATTGAAGTAAATGGTCAACATGCGAGTGTTCGTCATCAGTTGCGTGCTGGTGAAGAATTACGTGTCTTTTTTCCAGTTGAGGAAAGAAGTGAAGGGATGATGGCAGAAGATATCCCTTTAAGCATTGTATATGAAGATGACGCGGTTCTTATCATTAATAAAGAGGCGAACATGTCAACGATTCCGTCTAGAGAACATCCGACAAGGAGTGTTGCCAATGCGCTTTTATCTCATTATGATAAGCAGCACCTTGCAAGTACAGTGCACATCGTAACACGTTTAGATCGTGATACTTCGGGGCTTATGCTTATTGCAAAAAATCGTTTCGTGCATCATCTTTTATCGAAGCAGCATCAACAAAAAGCTGTGAAACGAACGTATGAAGCAATTGTTCACGGAAAGATTGTAGAACGAGAAGGAATGATTGATGCACCAATTGGTCGAAAATCTGATAGCATTATTGAGCGAACGGTTTGTGAGGATGGACAAAGGGCAGTTACTCATTTTAAGGTAATTGATAGTACATATCATAAGACACATGTAGCGCTTGAGCTTGAGACAGGAAGAACGCATCAAATTCGTGTGCATATGGCTCATATAGGACATCCGTTACTTGGTGATAGCTTATATGGAGGGAGAAGGGATGAAATGAAACGGCAAGCACTTCATAGTAAATCTTTGACGTTTTATCATCCTATTTTAGAGAAAGAGATGTCTTTCACTATAAAGCTTCCAAGCGATATGCAAGAAGTGTTGCGGCATACTTAAAAAGGGGACAAAATTCTTATATTATAAAGAATTTTGTTCCCTTTTTTCTTAGCGGAATAATATTAAAATTTGGTTTTCACCCGTACGCTTTATAACGAAAAATCCACTTTCGGCTTTTGTAGCAATGCCATTGTCATTTGGACGACAATATCCATGTGCTTCGCAAGTGCCGTCATCACGTACTAACATTTGTCCAATTAATCCGACAGGAAGCCACTCGGCGCGATCTTTTCTTGCTACATATTTGCAAGTTGGATCCCATTCTGTATTTAAAAGAGGTTGTATTTCTTCGGTTTCCGTCCATACATATTGGCGTTTTCCAAAGTTATCTGTTTTATAACGTTTTTGCCAACTTAAAGCCCCGCTATTTCCTATAAGGGCAGGGGTTGCACTAGATATTCCTAAAATGAACGAATCGTGTGAAGTAGCTATCCGAATTTTTTCTTCGCTACTAAATGTAACGAAATAACCGACATCAATAGGTTTATGACCTTCGGTTTCAAACATTTGTGCAAAATCCGTTCCGCTTGCATTGTAAGACGCACCCTCAATGTACATTTCTCCATTATGGGCAAGCCATTTAGCCCCGATATTATGGTCGGTGTCGCTTACACCATTTGCAATAAACCAAGAATAAGCTTCTTCTGCAGTGCCGAAGCGCCCCATAATATGGCTACCTGCAAAATGAGCTGTTGATGTATGATGACCTTCCGCATGAGAAGAGGGTCCGTTAGCGATAGTTGCGGTTCCTTCTGCGTGTGCTGCTTCGCCTAAAGCAATCGTCTGTTTACCCTCCGCATGAGAATAAGCCCCGCCTGCTGTCGTTTCACTTCCCTCACTATGCGAACTATGTCCAGTTGCTTTTGAGTTTGATCCTTCTGCATGAGAGAAAGAACCTTTTGCGTGTGTTAATAAGCCTTCCGCATGTGCTGCCATACCCTCCGCATGAGAGTGAAGCCCCTCCGCATATGCATATCGGCCGCCCCTTTTAACTTTTGTATTTTCAGATGTAGGTGTCTCAATTATGAGGGGTTTTTCAGTTTGTATATCATTCGATGAAGCCAATGCCTCTTTTATTTTTTTTACTTTGTTTATAATAGCAGCTGGAATTTCTGGTTCCACTTTTTTATTTATTGCTACAGAAATATTTTCTTCCGTCTTTTCTTCTGCTTGATTAGAATGTATTACCTGTTCATCTTGATTTGAAAGCTGTTTATTTTTTTGTTGCATCTTTATTTTTCTGCGATCGATTATGCGGCTCATCACAGCATTTTCTAAAGAGACATATGTTGGTTTTACTTTGCTTTTTTTTGATGACTCTTGTTCTTCCAGTTCTTCTATCGCTGCAGCCCGAATACTACACCAGTTGTTAATTCCGTACATGGGCAGATATAAAGGGGGAAATTTTCTTTTTTGTTTAGAAGATTTTTTCTTCATTCTGTCACCTCCTGCGACATTATATGTAGTGTAATTAAAAAAAGATGCACTTTATTGCATCTTTTTTTAATTACTTTACCTAGTTTTATATGAGATCTGCCTAAATAATGCTAAGTAAGGTAGTTATGAAATTGGACGGAATTTCTCAGCGACAAAAGGTAAAGAAGAAGGGACAGAGATAGTCTCCATTTCAGGATAACGTAATCCGGTTAATTTGCCACCAAATACAGCACCAGTATCAATATTGACTGTCTGATTGACGAATCGAGGTTCTGCTACTGGTGTATGTCCATATACAATCCAAGCTTGCCCCTTGTATTCTTGCGCCCAATCGCGACGGACAGGTGAGCCATCGGCATGCTTTTCTCCTGTAATATCGCCATATAATACAAAGGTTTGTACTTTTTTATCTCGTCTTCCTATGTAATCTTGCCGAATCCCAGCGTGACATACGATTACTCTTTTTTCATCTAGTATGTGGTAGAGCGGTGATTGTTCATAAAGAGTGATAAACTTTTCTTTTATAATGTTTTGCTTATTAGGAGGAAGTGCCTCATATTCAGCAACAGTTGTTTCAAGTCCGTGAGCGACTGTTACATTACGCCCAAGGAAAAATCGATATAGTTTATTACAGTGATTTCCAGGAGCGTAATAAGCTTCTTTTTTATGTATGACAAGTTCCCATACAATTTCAATCATACGTAATGAATGAGGACCACGGTCTGTAATATCGCCAACGAATGCAAGTTTACGTTGGTCAGGGTGAACCGGTAGACCGCTACTCCAGTTATATCCTAGCTTCTCTGTTAAATTTTGAAACTCTTGGAAGCATCCATGAATATCTCCTATAATGTCATATTTCATATTTAAACCTCCATCGTATTTTTCATTAGTATATCTAAAAAAGGATAGAGATAAAAATATAGCGTTTTTGTGTTGTTCATTTAAACATAAAGATTTTCGTTCTTGAGCGAACATTTAAAATGAATCCAATCGCAATCATGTATGTAAGCAGTGAACTTCCTCCGTAGCTCATAAGAGGTAATGTTATCCCTGTAATGGGAAGTAATCCGATTGTCATCCCGATATTTTGGAATACTTGGAAAGTAAACATTCCGATTGTACCAGCGCAAATGTAACTACCGAAAGGGTCATTACTTTCTAAAGCAATATGAATCATTCGAAAAATGAGTAAGAAAAAAAGAGAAATAATGACACTTGCGCCTAGAAATCCAAATTGTTCAGCGACATTAGTGAAAATAAAATCTGTATGTGGTTCTGGAAAATATACTTGTCCATTTTCCCACCCTTTTCCTTGCATTTCTCCGGATCCAGTCGCTAAGAATGCTTGTCTTAATTGATAGCCTTGTGCATCATATTTGTAAGGTGCTAACCATCCGTAGAAGCGATTTAATTGATATTCTTTTAAAATGTGTGCTTTAAAGAAATCTGTGTGAGTAAAAAAAATATATATTAATGTAGTTCCAGCAACGAAAGTAGCTGAAACTAATCCGAAAATAAAACGCCATCGTATGCCAGAAACTAGTATCATTGCTGCAAGCATCGCTGAAATGACCATTGTATTTCCTAAATCTGGTTCCTTTGCGATGAGTAGTAGTGGTGGCAAACTTGTTGCAAATATTTTTCCAAGTAGTAGAAAATCGTCATGTATTGTTTGGGAAAAATATTTCTCATTATGGTTTGCTATAATTCGTCCAATGACGATAATTAAAAATAATTTCATAATTTCAGAAGGCTGAAAATTTCCGATGCCTGGGAGCCTGTACCAAGCGGTAGCGCCTTTAATTGTAACGGCACCTGGTACTTGAAGTTCTAGTCCAATAAGTAGTACCATTGCAAAGCTGTACAAATACCAAGCAATTTTTTGATAACGATCGAAGTCGAGAATCATAATAACACCAATGGCTATAAATCCAATGAAATACCATTGGATTTGCTTTAGTACAAAATTGACGTTTTGTAAAAATGGCGGTAAAGAGGCTTGCGCACTTGCAATAGCACAACAACTAACAATCCCAATGGCAAATAAAATAAATAGTAATACGTAGTCTATTTGATATTGAGAATTTGGATCTTTCAATGTAGGTATTCCTTTCTACTGCTCTTTATAGTAATGGATTTTATCCCGCATTAATGGGCAGTAAGACCCCTACCTCGAAATTCAGCGAAAGCGAAGAAGTTAGGTGGGGGATCAACTGCCCGTAAAAGCCCGATTGGTGAGAGCTGATTAAAGTTTCACTTTATAGTATGAGAAAGAATGTATGAACTATACGAATGATTCACATATAGTCCATACACTTTTAATTTTGCAGAGTAGTTTAATTGTTTAACTCTTTAATAATTATATCCAAACAATGGGAAAGACGTACATGTGCGTCAGGAAAAATATCTAGTTGATGAAGATAGTATTTTAAGGAACTTTTACACCATTGGTAAGCACTAAGTAGAGCTGCTCTATAGTCTGTAGTATTTTGTAAAAAGCCATATTCTTTTGCTGTTATAACGAGGTGTGTGAAATCTTCACAACCTTGAAGGAGCTTATTGTGTATTTGTTGTCCAGCATGGTAGCGAAATTGACTTAAAGGCTCAGAAATGTATATTGCATTTCCTTTAGAAAGTAAAGAAATCCATGAGGCCATATCAACACTACAAGAATATTGTCGCTCTTTAAGGGTGCCAAAAGGTTCAGTGAGCAATTCCTTTCGGAACAAGGTAGTTGTAGGCTCACCGATAATGTTGTGTCCACCCTTTAACATCCAATTACCTAAAAATATCCCGTTTAATGGGGTGTCTTCACTATATAACCTTTGTGTTGGATGGGAATCACCTATTAGATTTCCATGATCATCAATGCGTACTCGATAAGAAGTAACAAGAGCAAGATTTTTATTGGGATCTTGCTCAAAATAGGTCATCATTTTTTGTATTTTATGCTTATAAAACACGTCATCGTCCATTAAAAAATTTATATACTCACCATTTGATTTTTCTATGAGCATAAGGTCATTGTGAAATTGTCCTAGAGTAGGGATATTTCGAATGTATGTTATATTTTTATAATTTGGTAAGTATTGTTCGCGTATTAAAGTTGCTGTTTCATCATTTGTACTATCATCTCCGATGATGATTTCAATATTAGAATAAGTTTGTGCCAATGCACTTTCTAGAGCAATTTTGAAATAATGAGGCCGATTATAAGTGGGAATAAGGATGGAAACGAGAGGTGGATTTTTTTCATTCATCATACATAACTTCCTTTCAGAAGCTTTTTTTTGTAAGAACAATATCTTGGTAACTTGTATATTCATGTCTGCCGCACCATAAACCGTAATGCGGCTTATTGATTATTTCTAGGCCGTACTTATTCAATAGATTGCAAATATCTGTCTCAGGATAAGCAACTGCGAAATTCGGAATATCTTTATTTACAACGTAGCAATTTTCGATTCGATGATAAAAACCTAATGTACTTTGTCCTGCATTTAAATAATAGGACGATTCAGGATTTATAAGAAAGAATGTAATGAAACATCTCCCGTCTTTTTTTAATACACGTACAATTTCAGATACGTAATGTTCTAATTCTTTTGGGAGAAGATGCGTAAATACAGAAGTTAAAAAGATAAAATCGAATGTCCCGTCTTCATAGGGGAAACGATATTGAGAGGCATCTTCTTTTCCTTCTGGATTATAGAATTGATTGTATATGTCAACATGTTCAAAGTGAAAATTATTACGCATAGTTGAAATGTTATTTTGACACCAAGTAATTCCATCTTTAAACAAATCAAATCCATAATACGCTCCATCATCATGTAAGTAATTCAATAATGGTACAGCCATTCGACCGACGCCGCAGCCTACATCTAATACTTTTTCATTTGGTTTTAAAGCGCCAATTTGAATAAAATGCTTTAGGAACTCTTTTCCAACTTTTTTGAAGTCGCCACCTACATATTGGACGAGTTCAGGAGGGGGGAGTAAAGTCATTTCTTTGTTAAGTTCACTCATGAGTATACCCCTTTCTTGTATGAGAAGATGCAGTAAATCTATTAATAAAATTTTCAATTTGTATTGAGAGAACACAGGAAAACAATTGTTATATGTAAGGAGATTCCGAAAAAGAATACTTAATTGGATTAGAAGTGAGAGAAGGATGAGTGAAAATGAAATCTCCTATAGATTAAATCTTTTTTATTCTTTTCTCCAATAAACGCCAAATACATCAATTTTAGTAATAGGGGCTTTTAAATTTCGTTGGTTTCTAAAGTCTGTCACAGCCTCAGCGCATGGCGGTAGCCCGTAGTCATCGATAATTATATAGCCACCTTTAGAAACTTTATCATATAAGTTCACGAGACCATCCATTGTGGATTCGTACATATCACCATCAAGCCGTGCAATTGCTATTTTTTCAATTGGTGCTGTTGGTAAAGTATCTTTAAACCAGCCTTTTAAAAATTTCACTTGATCATTTAGTAAATCATATTTTTTGAAATTCTCTTGTACTTGTTCTAAAGAGACGCGTAAGTAATCGAATGTGTGCAAATAATCACCGTAATCTTTTGGATATTGTTCTAGATTCGGTGCTGGCAAACCTTCAAATGAATCAGCGACCCACACATTACGATTCGTAATGTTGTTTGCTTGTAAAAAACCATTCATAAAAATGCACGATCCTCCGCGCCATACACCTGTTTCAATAAAATCTCCCTCTATATTTTCACGAACAACGGTTTCCATCGCCTCTTGTAATTGGTTCATACGTTCTCGACCGATCATGCTATGTGCTGCTCTTGGCCAATCCATTCCATCATGGCGTTCACTTTTTGAAACATTTGGTTTTACAATTTTTAAGTTATGGTTTTCAGCATATTGCTTAATGAATAAAGGGAGGGGGACTGTAACTGGCTCGAATTCTAGTTCTTTTGAAATATGTAGAGATGCGGGTAAGTATGCCTCATATTCTAACCATATTTCAAATAAAATGGTCTTCTTTAGCAATTCGAGATAAAGCTGAACAGCAGATTTACTTTCCATATTTGTGCCTCCTGCAAAATGTCATACAACAATATGATTATGTAGATAGCGAATGTTTCATGATTGAATTTGAAATTGAAAAAGCAGTAAAACTGATATCAGTTTTACTGCTAAGTAAAAAATTAAGCGATTTTTTCAATAATAATAGATGCATTTGTACCAACAGCTAATGATAGCCCAAGCCCTGTAACGATTACTTCAATTAATGATGGAGTTGTCGTAATTTGCGTAATTGCTTGAACAACGATAGGTGCTCCAACTGAGATTAAAGTGGCCCCAGTACCTGGAACAGATACCCCATTTACTTGGATTGTAAGTCCTCCTAATAGACTTACTGCTGCAGTGTATACGATAACGGTAATTTTATAGAATCCAGTTTGACTAATTACGAAAGTATCAGGATCTAATTGAGAAATTGCTGTACCAAACTGAGATCCAACAGTATTAAATGGTACTGGAGCATTAAGTCCAATATCCAAAGAAATCCCAGCGGAGTTAAATGCATACAATCCTGCTGGAAGCCCTAGTCCAGATGGTCCAGTCGGTCCAGTCGGTCCAGTAGCCCCAGTCGGCCCCGTAGGTCCAGTAGCCCCAGTGTCACCAGTCGGCCCTGTAGGTCCAGTAGCCCCAGTGTCACCAGTCGGCCCCGTAGGTCCAGTAGTCCCAGTGCCACCAGTCGGCCCCGTAGGTCCAGTAGCCCCAGTGTCACCAGTCGGCCCCGTAGGTCCAGTAGTCCCAGTGCCACCAGTCGGCCCCGTAGGTCCAGTAGTCCCAGTGCCACCAGTCGGCCCTGTAGGTCCTGTAGGTCCTGTAGGTCCAGTTGGCCCAGTCGGTCCAGTTGGCCCGGTAGGTACAGTCGGCCCCGTAGGTCCCGTAGGTCCAGTCGGCCCGGTCGGCCCAGTCGGAAGGGTAAACGGTGGTATCGGTGGTAATGTAGGTCCTACAAGATTAGGGTCAAATGCACTAGCTGATAAAGATTCATCGGGATTTAATCCATTTGAATAATTATTATTTGACATAAATTCACCTCCATAAAGCGTTCATTATATAGTAGATGCAAAACCGAAAGAAAATGACACGGACATTTGAATTATTGAAAAGAAATCTTAAACTACTTGAACAATTTAAAAAAATGGAAAGTTTAGTATATGTATAACATATGATTGATTTGGAAGAGGGTGATTATGTTGAACAAGCAAGGAATTACAATTAGTTTATGTATGATTGTTCGAGATGAGGAGGAGACAATAGCCCGTTGTTTAGAAACAGTTGAAAAAATTGTGGATGAAATTATAGTAGTTGATACAGGTTCCGTCGATCGAACGAAAGAAATCGTAGAGAAATACACTTCTAACATATATGATTTCCAGTGGATTGATGATTTTGCAGCAGCAAGAAATTTTTCTTTTTCAAAAGCGACGCAAGAGTATATATTGTGGCTAGATGCAGATGATGTCTTATTAGAAGATGCTCAAGAAGCATTGAAACTTTTAAAAAGAGAATTAGATCCTAAAATTGATGCTGTTTCGATGCCTTATCATCTTGCAATGGATTCTAACGGGAAACCTTTATATTGTACAAAAAGAAATCGACTTGTAAAGCGTGAAAAACAATTTCAATGGTTTGGAAAGGTTCATGAGTATTTAGCTATTTCTGGTGAGGTTTTTAGTAGTAATGTTGCTATTACACATAAAAAAGAAAAAAAAGTAACAAATCGTAATTTGAAAATTTTTCAAAATACTGTAGCGGCAGGTGAAGAATTAAGTCCGAGAGATTTATTTTATTACGCAAATGAATCTACGGATAACCAAAAATATGATGATGCAGTTCTTCTATATGAAACATTTCTTAATCAAGACGAAGGATGGTATGAAGAGAAAATTTATGCATGTGGTAAGTTAGGAGATTGCTATGCAAAGCTAGGAATGTGGGAGAAGGCAATCGAATCTTGTGTGAAGTCGTTTCGGTATGACGTCCCTAGAGGAGAGAATTGTACAAGAATAGGATATATATATATGGAACAAGAAAAATATAATGAAGCGATATTTTGGTTTAAACTTGCCACGGAAGTACCAATGGCAACGGAAAGTCCTTTCCATAGTCCAGCTAGCTACACATGGCTACCCTATTTACAAATGTGTATTTGTTATAGCAGGTTAGGGGAGCAGGATAAAGCGTATTATTACAATGAATTAGCAGCTTCTTATGTTCCGAATAATGCTGCAATTGAATATAACCGTAAATATTTTCGGGGAGTTTTTGATAAACCATATAAAGTGTAATAGGTTTCGTTTTTTAGAAATGATTTATCGCTATTCTAACTCTAATAGATTGGTTATATATTAGAGTATCAGTAACGTAACCAATATAAATAAAAGATTTTATACTGCTATTTGCGGGCTAATAATCATTGGGGGATGAACAAAATCTGCACTTTATAGAATTCATATGAGATTTATATTTCTAATTCAATTTGCATAAGGAGTGTGTGAAATGAATCGCGAAAAAAGTTCTTTATATGAAGAAAAATCCGAGCATTATTATAATGCAGCGAATCCGAATTTATTAAAGCATATAAAAAAGGAATGGAAAGAAGTTCTTGATATTGGTTGCTCGAGCGGTGCATTGGGAGCAGCTATTAAAGAAAACGGTACACGTGTATCAGGAATAGAGGCATTTCCAGAGGCGGCAGAAAAAGCGAAGGAAAGACTAGATCATGTTATTTTAGGGGATATAGAAAAAATAGATCTTCCTTATGAGGAGGGGCAATTTGATTGCGTCCTATTTGGGGATGTATTAGAGCATTTATTTGATCCGTGGGCTGTGATTGAAAAGGTTAAGCCATATATAAAGCAAAATGGTGTGATTTTAGCAAGTATACCAAACGTTGCTCATATTTCAGTATTAGCTCCCTTACTTGCTGGAAATTGGACGTATACAGAATATGGTTTATTAGATAAAACACATATTCGTTTCTTTACATTTAATGAAATGCTAAGAATGTTTTTAAAAGCAGGATATTCAATTAGTAAAGTAGATCGTGTATATGTTGATCATAAAATGTATGAGCCGCTTATTGAGGAGTTATATGGAATTTGTAAAAAATATCGTCTTGGAAGTGGCTTCATGGCTGAGACAGTTGTATTTCAGTATATTATTGAAGCTGAAAAATCACAATTATGAGTGCTGCAGACAAAACAATATTATTTGTTACATGCATAAATGATCGGAAATTGTATGCAAACTGCGTGCGACATATATTGCAATTGTTAGTACCGCCAGGGTATATTGTTCAATTTATGCCGATTCGAAATGCGAAAAGTATGACGAGTGGATACAATCAAGCCGTTTCGCATCCAGCGAAGTATAAAGTGTATTTACATCAAGATGTTTTTATTATAAATAGGGCTTTTTTATACGGATTACTTCAATTATTTGAGGAACATGAAAACCTTGGGATGATTGGGATGGTTGGAGCGCAATATGTTCCTCCGACTGGCGTATGGAACGAAGGGCGTGGAATTGTAGGAAAAGTCATTGGTTATATGAATGATTTGTTTTATATGGCAAGTTTAGAACAACCGTATCATGAATCAAAAACATTTATTCCTGTAGAATGTATTGATGGTTTATTAATGGCGACACAATATGATGTTCCGTGGCGAGAAGACTTATTTGACGGATTTGATTTTTATGATGTATCCCAATCATTTGAATTTAAAAAAGCAGGATATACAGTCGGTGTACCTGTACAGCGCGATGCTTGGTGTATCCATTATCATTTTGATGTGAATATGACGAACTATGAAAAGTATCGGAAAATATTTGTGGAACACTATATGTCAGATGTAAATAAGGAAGAATAAAAGGGGGGACAAAAATGAAAGATCATACAATATTAGTCGTTGTTTGTGTAAATAATGAGGAGCTTTTCAAACAATGTGAGAGCCAAATAAGAAACATTTTTGTTCCCCCAGGTTACACAGTACAAATTTTTCCGATACGAGATGCACAAAGTATGGCAAGTGCTTACAACCGAGCCCTTTCATATCCAGCGAAATACAAAGTGTATATACATCAAGATACATATCTTATTAATCGAGACATGTTTTCTACACTTATATCTCTGTTTAAAGAAAATGAAAAGCTTGGTTTAATAGGAGTCGCTGGGGCTCAGTTTTTACCGAATAACGGGATATGGTGGGAAGGGAAAAATTTAGTAGGGAAAGTGATTGAGTATAGAAGACGGAATTATCAATTATTAAATTTAGATCAGGTTTTTTATGGTAATCAACCATTTTTGTCAGTTCAGGCAATTGATGGTTTATTCATGGCAACGCAGTATGATATTCCGTGGCGAGAAGATTTGTTTCAAGGGTTTCACTTTTATGATGTGTCACAGTCTTTAGAGTTTCAAAGGGCTGGTTATTTAATCGGTATCCCAAATCAAGCAAATTTATGGTGTATTCATTACAACGGGGATGAGTTTGATGTGGATACATATGAGAAGTACCGGAAAGTGTTTGTAGAACATTACAAAGATATATTATCTCCATCATAAAGGAGAGATGAAAAGTGAAAGGAATTATTTTAGCAGGTGGTACTGGATCGAGATTATATCCAATAACGAAAGTAACGAATAAACATTTACTTCCTGTTGGTCGGTATCCGATGATTTATCATGCGGTATATAAGCTAAAACAATGCGATATTACAGATATTATGATTATTACGGGTAAAGAGCATATGGGGGATGTTGTTAGCTTTTTAGGGAGTGGTCATGAATTTGGAGTGTCCTTTACGTATCGTGTGCAAGATAAAGCGGGCGGGATCGCACAGGCGTTAGGGCTTTGTGAAGATTTCGTCGGGAATGATCGTATGGTAGTTATATTAGGGGATAATATTTTTTCAGATGATATTCTTCCGTATGTTGAAGAGTTTGCAAATCAAAAAGAAGGTGCGAAAGTGCTATTGCAATCTGTAGAAGATCCCGAAAGATTTGGCGTAGCACATATTCAAAACCGAAAAATAGTTGAAATTGAAGAAAAGCCGAAAGAGCCGAAAAGTTCTTATGCGGTTACGGGAATTTATTTGTATGATTCGAAAGTCTTTTCTTATATTAAAGAATTAAAACCTTCTGCACGGGGAGAACTTGAAATTACAGATATAAATAATTGGTATTTAAAACGAGGGGTACTTACTTATAATGAAATGAGCGGCTGGTGGACTGATGCGGGAACTCATGCTTCGCTTCAAAAGGCGAATACGTTAGCGCGTGATATTAATTTTGGGAAACAGTTTAACGGAGAATAGGTGAGAATATGAAAGTTGTAGAAACAAATTTTACCGATGCAAAATTGTTAGAACCGAGGTTGTTTGGAGACGAGCGTGGCTTTTTTTCAGAGAGTTATAATAAGCAGGTGCTAGAAACATTAGGGATAACGTATTCATTTGTACAGGATAACGTATCTTATTCGGCTAAGGCAGGAACGATTCGGGGACTACACTTTCAAAAAAAACCGAAAGCACAAACGAAACTCATTCAAGTTATGCAAGGGGCAATTTATGATGTTATCGTTGATTTACGAAAAAAATCACCAACATTTAAACAATGGAAAGGATATATTTTAAGTGCAGATAACCATCGGCAATTACTAGTGCCAAAAGGGTTTGCGCATGGATTTTGCACGCTTGTTCCGCATACTATCGTTATGTATAAAGTAGATGAATATTATAGCGCAGAGCATGACTCAGGATTACTTTGGGAAGATAAAGATTTAGCAATTCCTTGGCCAGTAACCAATCCTATATTGTCCGATAAGGATCAGATATTACCATTATTAGAGAAATATGAAGATAGTTTTTAAGTAGGAGCGTTGTTTATGAATATATTAGTGACAGGTGGGGCTGGATTTATTGGAAGTAATTTCGTTCATTACATGCTACAAAGTTATGAAACATATAAAATTATTAATTACGATGCCTTAACATATAGCGGGAATTTAAATAACGTAAAATCTCTTCTGGATCACCCGAATTACTCTTTTGTAAAGGGAGAAATTCAAAATGGAGAGCTATTAGAACACGTTATAAAAGAGCGAAACGTACAAGTGATTGTAAATTTTGCAGCCGAATCACATGTGGACCGTAGTATTGAAAATCCGATTCCTTTTTATGATACAAATGTAATTGGGACGGTCACTTTATTAGAACTAGTTAAAAAATATTCGCATATAAAACTTGTGCAAGTATCAACGGATGAAGTGTATGGCTCTTTAGGAAAAACAGGGAAGTTCACAGAGAAAACGCCGTTAGCTCCAAATAGTCCATATTCTTCAAGTAAGGCGAGCGCGGACATGATAGCTCTATCTTACTATAAAACATATCAATTACCGGTTATAGTAACGCGTTGTTCTAACAATTATGGACCGTACCAGTATCCTGAAAAATTAATTCCATTAATGGTTACGAATGCACTAGAAGGAAAAAAACTACCGTTATATGGTGATGGTTTAAATGTAAGAGATTGGTTACATGTAACGGATCATTGCAGTGCGATTGATGTTGTTCTGCATAAGGGACGTGTAGGAGAAGTATATAATATAGGTGGAAATAATGAAAAAACAAATGTAGAAGTTGTGGAACAAATTATTACTCTTTTAGGAAAAACAAAAAAAGACATTGAATATGTTACAGATCGTTTAGGGCACGATCGTCGTTATGCGATTGATGCAGAGAAAATGAAGAATGAATTTGATTGGGAACCGAAATACACGTTTGAACAAGGATTACAAGAGACGGTGAAATGGTATGAAAAGAATAAGGAATGGTGGAAACCACTAAAAGATTAGTAAGGGGCATGTTAAATGAAAGAGAGGGTTATCATAACAGGAGCAAACGGTCAATTAGGAAAGCAACTATTTGAAGAGTTAGACTCTGAAGAATATGATATATATCCATTTGATAAAAAGTTATTAGATGTGACAAATATATCCCGAATACAACAAGTGGTACAAGAAATAAAACCACATATAATTATTCATTGTGCTGCCTATACGAAAGTAGATCATGCGGAGAAAGAACAGGATTTTGCGTATAGAATAAATGCAATCGGAGCTCGAAATGTAGCGGTTGCTTCACAATTAGTAGGGGCGAAGCTAGTTTATATTAGTACTGATTATGTATTTCAAGGTGCCAGACCAGATGGATACGACGAATTTCATAGTCCAGCGCCGATAAATATATATGGGGCCTCTAAGTATGCGGGGGAGCAGTTCGTCAAAGAGTTACATAATAAATATTTTATCGTTCGCACATCGTGGCTATATGGTAAATATGGAAATAATTTCGTGAAAACGATGATGCGATTAGGAAAAGAAAGAGATGAAATATCCGTTGTAGCGGATCAAGTTGGCTCTCCTACGTATGTGGCGGATTTAAATATGGTTATTAATAAGCTCATTCATACTTCTTTATACGGTACATACCACGTATCAAACAGTGGTTCATGCTCTTGGTTTGAATTTGCACAAAAGATATTTTCATACGCCAATATGAAAGTGAATGTATTACCTGTTTCAACGGAAGAATTCGGGGCTGCAGCTGCGAGGCCCAAATATTCTATCTTTCAACATAACATGCTACGATTAAATGGTTTTTCACAAATGCCGTCTTGGGAAGAAGGATTAGAGCGGTTTTTTATAGAAACCAAAAGTCATTAACAAATTTCTGTTAATGACTTTTTTGTTTGCCTTTAAGCGGTTTTATGGTACTATAATTATAGTATCAGGTACTAATAACAAGTATAAGTATTTCTGGGAGGATATATCATGGAACTATTACAAGGGAAAACATTTGTTGTTATGGGCGTTGCGAACCAAAGAAGTATTGCATGGGGAATAGCTCGCTCTTTGCATAATGCAGGTGCAAAATTAATATTCACATATGCAGGAGAACGTTTAGAAAGAAACGTTCGTGAATTAGCGGACACATTAGAAGGACAAGAATCACTTGTATTACCTTGTGATGTAACGAATGATGAGGAACTTACAGCTTGCTTTGAAACAATTAAACAAGAAGTAGGTACTATTCACGGTGTAGCACATTGTATTGCTTTTGCAAATCGCGATGACTTAAAAGGTGAATTTGTAGATACTTCTCGCGATGGATTTTTACTTGCACAAAATATTAGCGCATTCTCTTTAACAGCTGTAGCAAGAGAAGCGAAGAAAGTAATGACAGAAGGCGGAAATATTTTAACATTAACATACCTTGGCGGCGAGCGCGTTGTGAAAAATTATAACGTTATGGGTGTTGCGAAAGCTTCATTAGAAGCGAGCGTGAAATATTTAGCGAACGATTTAGGTCAACACGGTATTCGTGTTAACGCTATTTCTGCAGGACCAATTCGTACGTTATCTGCAAAAGGTGTAGGCGATTTCAACTCAATCTTAAGAGAAATTGAGGAGCGCGCACCACTTCGTCGTACAACAACGCAAGAAGAAGTTGGCGATACAGCAGTATTCCTATTCAGTGATTTAGCACGCGGTGTAACAGGAGAAAACATTCATGTTGATTCAGGGTATCATATCCTAGGATAAATATAATATTAATTTTTAAAGGACAATCTCTAAATGCTGAGATTGTCCTTTTTATTTGTTCTTAGAAAGAACGATTTTTAACGAAAGTTCTTACCACGTGATGAATATAACTATAATAGTACACGATTTATTTAGCTACGTATGGAAGTGGGAGGGACGAGTGTGAAGAATAAAAATAAAAGTTCAACAGTTGGAAAACCGTTGTTATATATCACGCAAGTAAGTTTAGAACTTGCTGCACCGAAAATAAAAAGGATTATCCTGACAAACTTTGAAAATGAAGATCAAAAAGAGAAAAGTAATAGACAGGAAAATATTGTAAGAAGTGCTGTGGAAGAGGTAATAGAACAAGAACAACAAGAAGAGCAGCAAGTGGAAGAAAAAATAGAAGAAGAAAAAGAAGAACACATAGAACAAGAAGAGCAAGAACCAGAACCAGTAAGAACTGTCCCGTATAATAAATCATTTAAGGATATGAATAATGATGAAAAAATTCATTTTTTACTAAACCGCCCTCATTACATTCCGAAAGTAAGATGCAGAATAAAAACAGCTACAGTCTCATATGTTGGATCGATCATATCGTATCGTCATGGCATTGTATCTATTATGCCGCAAAATAGTATGAGAGATATTAGGTTGTCTATAGATGATATCCAATCGATTAGTATGGCCGGTTTTTAAATATGTAAAGGTGGTAGAAAGCTTCTACCACCCCAATAGTTTTTTAGTTTACTTTACGATAGAAACGTCGCGTAAGCATTGAATCGCACAGAAACAGCTTAAATCAACAGTAATGCAAGTAGTTGTAGATATTAATCTTGCATTTGGTACAGCTAAAAACGTACAAATTGGATCGTCACCAGGTGGTACCGGAGTACCGTCACCTAATACTACAGTTAATACACGTAGCACAGCACAGCTATCATCATCTACACTTTCCACACGGAAAATTGGAGATCGGCAGCTAGTAAGGCTTGAAGATGGTGCAAATGCTTCAAAAGGTTCTCCAGTTTTTGTGTATAAAATAAAAGGGCGTGTATTTGCTACTGATGCAGTATTGTGTGCACCTAAAAATGGGATTTCACAACCAGATCCACATGTTGTTGTAGAACAATCTTGTAATTCATTGATGAATTTTACAACGTCAACTACACAATGAGAAGAGCCATGGTGTTTATTTTCGTTACAACTCATTAATGTCACTCCTTATCTTCTTGTTTGTATTTACATTAATAAGATATTGGAGTCGAGGAGATTTGGTCACAATCTCAAGACCTTTTTTTTTAAATAGGCGAAAGAGGATAAGGGTAGGTGGAATTATGCTGTTTACAAGCTGGCTTTTATTTTTTATTTTTGCGTTAGCTGCTTTTAGGCTCACTCGTTTAATTGTTTATGATAAAATTACAGCCTTTTTGCGAAGACCATTTATTGATGAATTAGAGATTACGGAGCCGGATGGAAGTGTATCAACGTTTACAAAAGTGAAAGGTAATGGATTAAGAAAGTGGATTGGCGAATTATTAAGCTGTTATTGGTGTACAGGTGTATGGGTTAGTGCTTTTTTATTAGTCTTATATAATTGGATCCCTATCGTTGCGGAACCGTTACTTGCATTATTAGCTATTGCAGGAGCGGCAGCAATCATTGAAACAATTACAGGATATTTTATGGGAGAATAATATATTTTCATAATACGAGAAAAAGCGGAGTTTAAAAGAATGAGGGAACGGAAATAAAGAGTTGTTCATATAGTAAATAGACAGAATTGACAGTAGAGGAGATGTTTGCTGTGAGCAATAATCTAAGGCAGAATTCATATGACCTGCAGCAGTGGTATCATATACAGCAACAACACCAAGCACAACAACAGGCATATCAAGAACAATTACAACAACAAGGATTTGTGAAGAAAAAGGGATGCAATTGTGGGAAAAAGAAGAACACAATAAAACAATATGAAGAATGAAACACTCATGCTACTGTGAGTGTTTTTTATTATATATAAAAAGCGGTATTTCTGTATAAGAAATACCGCTTTTTACTAGCTAATTTGTGCAACTGTTAATGCTGCAGCACGAATGTCTACAGTTCCAATTAACTGAACTGGCACAATTTGAATTAAGTCACCAGGATTTAAGTTAATAAGAATAACACCGCTGGATACGTCTACTTCACCAGTACCAATAACGTTAGAACGAACTGCTGTACCTGATCCAGGAATAATGTTAGCTGGTGTATTTAATGATAAGAAGAAACGACCAGCTTCTGGTGCAGTAGGTACGTTATCAAGACTAATTGTTAATGTATAACTAATTTGATAAATACCAGCTCGTAGAATTCGAATGCCATCTCCGACACTTACTGTATCATTTATTACAGGAACAGTAATATTTGGGTTTGGACTTACGCTAGGTAATAATAGTGGTGTAAATAGTGAAGCAAACTGAGGTGCAGACGCGTTGAAAGCAAAACCAAAGGCAGGTAGTGTACTAGCTGGCTTCGCCTCACAATCGATTTTAGTAAATTCGCAATCAGAAGAGAACATGTTTTTCACTCCTTTATCTGTTTCTACTTTCAGTTAATGAAAAGGACAGGTTCTATGTTCTAGACAAGTTCCCAATTTTAAGAAATTTACATAAGAATACTCTTTAAGCATGGATTGGGTGGCAGAATACTCTGCCACCCAATCCATGCTTAACTCATTATTTAGTTTTAAATAGAAACATCACGTAAGCATTGAATAGCGCAGAAGCAACTTAAATCAACAGTAATGCAAGTGGAGGTTGATATTAGTCTTGCATTTGGTACAGCTAAAAACGTACAGATTGGGTCGTCACCAGGTGGTACAGCGGTACCATCACCTAAAACTACAGTTAATACACGCAATACAGCACAGTCATCATCATCTATACTTTCTACGCGGAAAATAGGAGATCGGCAGCTAGTAAGGCTTGAAGATGGTGCAAATGCTTCAAAAGGTTCTCCAGTTTTTGTGTATAAAATAAAAGGACGTGTATTCGCTACTGATGCATTGTTATGTGCACCTAAAAATGGAACTTCGCAACCAGATCCACATGTTGTCGTTGCACATTCTTGTAGTTCATGTATAAAACGAACAACATTCGATACACAGTTGAAATCACACTCATGTTGATGATCTTCATTACAATTGCAGCTCATTATGTTCACTCCTTCTCGTGAGTTCTGACATACACTATTACAATATGAGTGGGATATGGCTGATATTACGTTAATTCTCACGATAAAAACAAGGAATTTATATAGGAGGGATGTACATAACGTGATATAAAAAAAGACATCCTTATTTAGTGGATGTCTTTTCAGGTAAATCTTTTCGCACAGTATATAAAAAACGAGATATATCTAATTTCTTTCCTCTGAAAAATTGCGGAGAAGAAATGTAAAGTTCTTCTTTCGCACGTGTAATGGCAACATAAAGTAATCGGCGTTCTTCTTCTAACGCTTCAGAAGTTTCCGTAACACGATCATTTGCATCTTTTAAAGAAGAAGTATGAGGCAGGATTCCATCACTCGCTCCAAGTAAAAAGACACATGGAAATTCAAGGCCTTTTGCGTTATGAATTGACATAAGTGAAACGGCATCTTTTTGCGGCATTGTTTTTAATGCTTCCATTTCTTTTTGACCTTGAATCGCCTCGTCGATAAATTGTAAATAAGCTGGAATATCGGTGAAACGAGTTGCAGACTCCATTAATTCTTCCAACATTTCTTCTTGTATGTCTTTATGCATTGTAAAGGAAGAACGATCGTTACTTTGTAAGTACTCTAAATATTTTCCTTTACCATGAATGATTTCTTTTAATGCTTTTTTCGGTTCTAATTCTTTAATAAACTTAATAAAATCGATGCGCTCATTTACCTTTTTCACTTGAAAAGGTTTTAAGCTTGGATTTAATAGTAAGAAATGAAGAAGAGAAGGGAAGCGCCCCTCACCATATTTCCATTGTTCACGTTCAATAAATGAAATACAATCATCACGTCCGATATACATCGTCGGCAATATGTTTGAAAGTGATTCTAGTCGAAACGGCTCAATCACGAGTCTTAAATGATCTAATACAGGCTTAATTAAAGAATGTTCATAAAATGATTGGCTCGCTCCGTGTTTAATAAACGGGATTTTATGAATGGTAAGCTGATCAAGTAACGAACGACTTACAGAATGTGTGCGATACAGTAAACAAAAATCTTTAAAGTTACGTTCACCACTCTCTACTTTTTCTTGAATAAGCTGCAAAATTTGATTTGCTTCATCAAGAGTCGTAGCAGGTCTTGCATAAAAAGGTTGTACACCTTCCTCACGAACAGAGTATAGCTCTTTATCAAAACGTTCTTGATTTAATTTTATAACTTCATTTCCAAGCCCGACGATAAAGGGATTGGATCGATAATTCGTATTTAGTGCAATGATTGTTGTGTTATCAAATTCTTTTGGAAAAGATAAAATAATTTGGTGACTTGCTCCTCGCCAGCCGTATATCGCCTGGTCGTCATCACCTGCGATAAATAAATTATTTCTTGGCGTGGCTAACAATTTTACGATTTCATATTGTGCATACGATGTATCTTGAAACTCATCTACTTCAATGTAGTGAAAACGTTGTTGTAATTGAGTTAGTAAAGGAGCATTATTTTCTAACATATAATATGTTTCCAATAAGATGTCATCGAAATCAATATAATTGTATCTTTGTTTTACCTCTTCAAAACGTTCGTATACTTCTTTAAATTCTTGTTCGACTGGTGTTTTCGCTTTTACATCTTTCGGACGATTTAATTTGTTTTTCTCAAGTGAAATCATCGCGAGCATCGTTTCAGCATCATAATCGTCTTTTAAACGCAATTCTTTTAAGATTTTCTTTATCATAATTTGTTTATGTTTTTCATTTGCTAAAATTTGCTGATTATAACCTTGACTACGAAGTAATTTTAAGAAAACAGAGTGGAATGTACCAGCAACTACGTAGCTACTTGCTGCATGATTCATACCTGGTAACTTCGCAACACGACTTCGTATTTCTTCAGCTGCTTTTTGTGTAAATGTAAGTAATAAAATATTTCGTGGATGAACTTGTTTTACATTTACTAAATAACCAACGCGAGTTGTTAAAACAGATGTTTTCCCGCTTCCGGCACCAGCTAGTGTAAGAACAGGACCTTCTGTTGTGCGCACGGCTTCTAATTGTTTTTCGTTTAAAAAAACATTTTGTTGTTCAAGAGCGCGGAAATAAGCCGCATCTACATCTTCTTCCATAATTAAATGGGTAGATGTTTTCGGAATATGATATGTCGCACGCGGAATATCAGCGTGTGTTAACGATTTTTGTGAAAATTTTTCTTGTGTCATATGTTCACCTTCAAAACTATAGCATCAACATTTAACTTTAGCGGAAGAAAAAGAAAATAGCAATGTAAAAAAACAGGAGGGATCACCTCCTGTTTTCAAATTACAATTCTTTTATCATTACGACGTGCGGGATATTCGCTTCCATAAATACATCAGAACTTGTTACATATCCAAGTTTTTTATAGAAATCTTCGGCATGTGTTTGAGCGTGAAGTTTCAATTTCGGTAGCGAATTTTCTTTTGCATACGCTTCAAGAGAATCCATAACAATTTTTCCAATCCCTTTTTTGCGATGGGAATTTAGCACGCAAATGCGTTCCATTTTTCCTATACCATCAAGGGTGCGAAAACGTCCAGCACCAACTGGAACATCATTGTCATATATAACAACGTGTGTTGAAGTTTCTTCAAACTCATCGTACTCTTCTTCAGCAGAGACACGTTGTTCATTTACAAACACTTGTTTACGTACAGAGAATGCATCTCTTAGTTGTTCGTCCGTTTGTACAATCTGTGCGTGCAAATTAGTTGTTCCCCTTTCCAAGACGGAATGTTTCGTGTACAGTCCATGTTCCATTTTCTAATTGATATAGAAGATGGAAACGATCAATTGGTTGTTCGTAATAGAAATCTTTCATACGTAATCGGCCCAACACATCAGCATGCTCTGCATCTGATAAGCCTTGTCCGATTGTTAAATGAGGTACGAAAGCATATTCGCGTTCTTGCGTGAATAACCCGCTATGCATTTCTTCATTTAAGAAAGTAAGTTCAGGTGTTTTTTCTACTTTAAAGTAAAGGACGTTATTAACAGGTGCGAATGAACCAACTTTCCCAACATGAAGGGTGAAAGGGTTCGTTTTACTTGCGATTGTATGTAACTCGTTTACAATCGACTCTAATTGTTCATCTTGCGCCTCAAAGGGTGTTTTCAATGTAATATGTGGCGGAACTAATGCGTAGTGCGGGTCATAACGTTTACGCAATCCGTTCGCTTTATCTTGAATCATTTTAGATGGAAAAATTACAATGCCTAATTTCATGTTCCAATTCCTCCCTTTGTAAGTCTAGTTAGATTTTGAGATAAATAAATCTCTTTATCTATTATATCAAATTATTCTGAATACTGCTCTCTATTATTTCATTGATAGAATATGAGAGAAGGCTTTCGGTAAATCAGTCTGCCAATATTTCCAAGTATGATTACCTTCAAATTCCTCATAATGCGTGATGAAGTTTCTATCTGTAAGAAGCGTATTTAACTCACGGTTCGGCCCTACGAAATCAGATACTTGTCCATCAGTACGCTTTACAGCCGTTTCTTCTGTACCGATGACGTGATACAGTTCTAACGCCTGTGGATCTTTGAATTCTTTTGCTAAGTTCATCACTGTCTCATCCACAAATGGTGATTGCATAACGACTTTACCGAATGTATGCGGATACATAAGTGCAGTCATAAAGGAAACTGTTCCGCCAAGAGAATCACCAATTAAAACACGACCTTTTCCCATTTGGTACGTTGGATAATTTTCATCAATATATGGTGCAAGTTCATGAGCAAGGAAACGAATATATGCAGCATTTTTTACTTCATTTGGGAAATATTTTTCTTTACGATCATGTACATTTTTATATGGAATACCGACAATAATTGTACGGTCAATTTCTTCGGTTTCACGAAGGCGCTCAATTACACGGTGCGCTTTACCAAGCTGAAAATAATCTCTACCATCTTGTGCAATTACAACTGTATGTTTGTGCAGTGGTGTGTAATTTACTGGTAAATAAACGAGAAGTGTAACATCTTCTTGAAGTGATGCGCTATAAAATGAAATTTCTTCAATTCTCCCTATTGTTTGACTCATGTAGATCCCCCTAAATAAAAATTTACTGTAACGATTGTAAGAGCGACTCTTGTAGTGAAAAGGAAAGAAATATTCACTAATTGGTGCCTTAATTTCTATTTTACCATAATGGTACGAAGAATCTAAAAAATTAGTATTTAAGTTGCGAAAGAAAACGGATATAATGAAGTGGGATTTTTGACAGGTGAGAGGGGAGACAGGATTTGAAACAAGAAAAATCAATCGCACTACCATTAGCAATTTCTATAATTGCCATTTCCTTTGCAGCAGTTTTTGTAAAGATGTCCTCAGCACCATCTTCAATATTAAGTATGTACCGCTTATGGATTATCGTACTTATTATGCTGCCTATCGTATGGAAAAAAAGAGAGGAATTTAATAGGATTCAAATGAAAGATTGGGGCTTTTTAATTGGATCTGGTTTCTTTTTAGCACTGCATTTTCTTTTATGGTTTGAATCTTTAAAGCATACAACAGTTGCTAGTTCAACAATTATTTTGGCACTTCAACCAATCGTATCTTTAGTTGGAGGTTTTTTTCTATTTAAAGAAAGAACAACATATTCAGCCATTGCAACGATGGGAATCGCTATTTTAGGAGTAATGTGCATTGGTTGGGGAGATTTAGGTTTAAGTAAGCAAGCAATTTATGGTGACATATTATCCTTTCTAAGTGTAATAGCGGTTGTCGGTTATTTATTTATCGGGCAAACGACAGTGAAGAAAGTATCGCACTGGATTTATAGCTTTACAGTCTTTGCGTTCGCAGGTCTTTTTATGGGGATTTATAATGTTATATTACAAGTACCCTTTACAGGTTATACGAAGTGGGATTGGACTGTTTTTCTTTTACTTGCGGTTGTGCCGACAGTGTCACATGTAATTAATAACTGGCTATTAAATTATGTAAATGCAACGACAATTTCAATGAGTATTTTAGGAGAACCTGTTGGAGCATCTATACTTGCGTTCTTCTTACTTGGAGAAAAATTAAATGCAATGCAAATGATCGGTAGCATGCTCGTATTGTTTGGTGTATCTGTTTTCTTAATGCAGCAACAAAAGCGAACAGCAAAAAATGTCGTAAACGAGCCAGTGTATACACAGGAATTATAGTGTTAGGGGAGAAAAGAGAAGTTATGATACTTCTCTTTTTGTTTTATAGAAATGCGGGCGTAGAAGGGGGAGGAAAATGGAAGAGATATTAAAGAAGTATATGAATAGATTTACAACACTAAGTGAAGAAGAGCAGCAAATGATCCTCAGGGAATTACAAATTGAAGAATATAAAAAAGGAACAGTGCTCCTAAGACAAGGAAATGTTCCGTTAAAATGTTATTTTGTATTAAAAGGATGCGTTAGGCAACATAGTATAGATGAAGCAGGGAAAGAAGTTACATCAAATTTTTATACAGAAGAACAGGCAATTTCGAATTTCAACCATCATAAACAAGATAAATCTTCATCATATACGTTAACGTGTTTAGAAGATTGTACTGTAGTTGTTGGTGATCTACATAGTGAAAAGGACATGTATAATAAGTATTCACAATTAGAAGAAATGACGCGTAAAATGATCGAGTACAATTTCGGTGAAGTACAAGATGAACTTGCTGTATTTATCTCATCGACACCAGAAGAGCGATATAAAACATTGTTACGAAAACGCCCGTATTTAATTCATCGCGTTCCACAATATCAGCTAGCAAGCTATCTTGGCATGACACCAGAATCATTAAGTAGAATTAAGAAACGGCTTAATTAGAGTGTTTACCACCTTTCAATAGTAGCCATATCGCAAGTCCTAATTCACCTGCAATCATAGGTAATTGGAATAGTGATTGTATGAGTGAAATCATTGTATCGTATTGTGTAAACATTGTATTCATGACGTGAATTAGCATATAACCGGTAGCAGCAATGAACAGCAGTATACTAATAAACTTTGGTATCTGTTTAGAGAGAAAAGCTACATAGCCTAAAACGAAAAGATGCAATCCAAAAATGATCAATCCTACAGACCAAATGTATTCGAATGCACTGAGAAACAACATTGTATATGTTTCTGGATTTGCAATTGTATTTTTTGAAAGCAATAATGCCAATATTAGATTGAATATAGCAATCCCAAGTATAGCTGTATACATAAGACGAAGCAAAGCGGCTAGTAATGAGAGGCTAGTATGAATTGGTTTTAGAAAGAAATAAAGAGCCCACGCAGCGACAATATCAGTGATAAAAATGATAATCCACCCAAAAACTTCCGCTTTGAAAAGTGAATTTGAAGTTTGGATATTATGGAATGTTGTACTCGCATCTCCTTGTATAACGAGGTTTCCATGAACAAAACCGTAAGAGAAAAATGCAATGAATGCCATAACAAGAAGAGATGTGCTAGCAAATAAGGCGTACTTTCGTTCAGTCATAATATGTCCTCCTTTTCTAATATTGTTTTCATTGTAATAGGGAAGAGAAGGAGATTCATTGACTTAAATCAAGACGGGGAAAGTTTAGTAGAATTTCCATCAAAAAAAATGTATGGTTATATCCAATTTTTTATTAACCTTGTAAAAAGTAAAAACTCAAATATTGAAATCAAGTAAAAGAGTGGCTACGAAGCCACTCTTTTACTTTGGATTTGTCATATAAGGTTGTACATGAATGACACATAGGTCACGAAATTTGCCTTCAGCAGTTGTGACAATTACGACTGCTTTACCTGCACTTTTTCCAGTAATCGTCACGGTGTCACCTTTTGGATATATGGTGATGATATCAGAATTCATATTTGACCAAATAAGCTCTTTATTCGTTGCTTGTATTGGTAAAATAGAAGCTGATAACACAATGTTTTGTCCCGTTTTTATTTTTAATTTATGTTTTTCCATATGAACACCGATGACTGAAATAACAGAAGGAGCAATTGAAATTTTAGGCGGGTTAGGTTGCATGTTTAAACAAGACGCAGAAGTATTTGTGATAGGTGAAAATTTTCGTGTTTGTTGTTGCTGGAAAGCTGCTAACATGTTGGAGTCCCCTTTCTGTATAAGTGCTGATACTCATACTATAAAGGAGTAGTGTTATGTTAAATTTAACGAAACATAAAGAATTTGTTAAATTTGATAAAAAGATTGTCGAACTGTAAAAAATCTCTGCTGTTATGATAACAGCAGAGATTTTTTTATAAATTATGACGATGTTGTTTTTCGAAATCCTCAAATTGCTCTTTAACTTCTTTTGAAGGTTGTGTTAGTAAACTAACAATTACGATGGCTAGTAAACTAATAGCGAAACCTGGAATCATTTCATATAAGAAATCTTTTAAGAATTTGAATTGAGTCCATATAATAACAGTAGCGGCACCAGAAATCATACCGGCAAGTGCGCCCCACTTCGTCATACGTTTCCAATATAAGCTTAATAAAATAGCAGGTCCGAATGAAGAACCAAATCCAGCCCAAGCGTATCCAACAAGAGCTAAAATCGTATCATTTTGTTTAAACGCTAATGCGCACCCAACTAATGCAATAACAAGTACAGCCATACGACCGACAAATACAAGTTCTTTATCAGATGCAGAACGTTTGAAGAATGTACGATATAAATCTTCAGTTACAGCACTAGAAGTAACGAGTAGCTGTGATGAAATTGTACTCATAATCGCTGCTAGAATGGCTGCTAATAAAAATCCAGTAATAAGTGGATGGAATAAAATTTTCCCAAGTTCAAGGAAAATTGTCTCTGGATTAGATAATGTCAACTCTTGTTGTGAATAGTAAGCAATACCAATAAGACCAGTAAACATAGCTCCAACAACAGAGAAAATCATCCAGCTCATACCAATTCTTCGTGCACTTTTAAGTTCTTTTACAGAAGAAATTGCCATAAAGCGTACGATAATATGAGGTTGTCCGACATAACCAAGGCCCCATGCGAATAGAGAAATCATTCCTAAAGTAGAGGCACCTTTAAAAATATCTAGACGTGTTGGATCTACAGATCGAATTGTATCAAATGCAGGTCCAAGTCCGTTCGAATTCATAATTGTTACGATAGGAACAAGAATAAGAGCGACCACCATAATGATTCCTTGTACGAAGTCTGTCCAACTTACTGCTAAGAAACCACCAAATAATGTGTAAGCGACAACAACGCCTGCAACAATGAATAATCCAACATGATAGTTCATGCCAAATGAATTTTCAAATAATACAGCGCCTGAAACTAATCCTGAAGCTACATAAAAAGTAAAGAAAATCATAATAACAAGTCCGGATACTAAGCGTAGCATATGAGATTTGTCGTGGAAACGGTGTTCCAAAAATTCTGGAATAGTAATAGAGTTATTTGCAATTTCTGAGTAGGTACGTAAGCGAGGAGCGACATAAAGCCAGTTTGCGTATGCGCCTAGTGTTAGGCCGATCGCAATCCAACTACTACTTAATCCAACGCTAAACATTGCACCGGGTAATCCCATTAAAAGCCAACCACTCATATCGGATGCTCCAGCACTTAATGCTGTTACTGCGGGGCCTAGTGTACGCCCGCCAAGCATATAATCTGTTAAGTTGGACGTTCGTTTGTAGGCGAAATAGCCGATTACTAACATCCCGAGCATGTAAATAGAGATAGAAGTTAAAGTTAACATCTGCGTACTCATGTAGTTCCCCTTTCTTTTGTCAGGTCTTTTGATGCGTTATGCATATTTATCCCGCATTAACGGGCAGCAAAACTCCCACCTTAAAATTGGCTGGGCAAGGAAGTTAGGTGGGAGATCAACTGTCCGTTAATGCCCGATTGATTCAACTAATAATCAGTGGGGATGAACACCCTCTACTGATTAAAGTTTCACTTTATAATCTATCATGATTATTCTGAAAAATCCATATAGAAATACGAATTTTCAGAAATGTAAGCGTTTTTTGATGTCATTTTACTTTTTTAATATATAATATTCATACAAAAAACCTTATTTTTAATAGAGTATTTATTATATTTACATAAAAAGAGGTTGTTTTGTCAATATAATATTGAAAGGAAAGAAAAATAAAATTTTTAAAAAAGTATTGACTTGTGAAAAAAGTCAGGTCTATAATGAGTGCAACTTAAAAAAATGCAAGCGTTGATGAAGAAGAGTACACATGATGAACATGTCAGAGAGCTGATGGTTGGTGCGAATCAGTATGGAATTGATGTGGAATGGGCTTCGGAGCTTCCAAACCGAAACGAAAGAAGTAGGCTTTGGCGACATGATCTCATCGATACAAGAGACACGTATTGTTTTTGATACGGTAAAGTGCGTTACATTTGTAACGAATTAAGGTGGCACCACGGGAGTACCCGTCCTTTCTATAGGATGAGTACTCTCTTTTTGTGTATAAAAAATTAAATAAATGAAATCGTTTAAGTAAGAAGAGTACGTATATTGGAGACGTTACAGAGAGCCGGGAATAGGTGGGAGCCCGGTACGGTGCCATATACGGAATGGGCTTACGAGAGGTATGCTGAACAATTATTTTTAGTAGGCAACCCGGGTTCCGCCGTTACAAGGATAAGGTATAAAATTTGTACCTGAACAAAGCGGGATGCTTTTGCATCCAACACGAGGTGGTACCGCGGTATATTTATCGTCCTCTACATATTTTCGATATGTAGGGGACTTTTTTATTTTTCAGGGTGAGGTGAAGGACATGATGACGAAAGAAGAATTTATAAAACAAAAAAGAGAGAGAAAGACATTTTTAGTAATCACTGAAGAAGAAGGAGATAGCATTACGCCAATTTCTTTATATAGACGTATGAAAGGGAAGAAGAAATTCTTATTAGAAAGTTCACAGCTTCATCAAGATAAAGGGCGTTATTCTTACTTAGGATGTAATCCTTATGGAGAAGTGAAAAGCGTTGGTACGGAAGTGGAACGAACGATTTACGGCCGGGCAGAAAAGTTACAAGGTAACGTACTGCAAGTGTTAGAAGAAGTAATCGTACCATCACAAGTAGACAGTCCATTTCCATTTTGCGGAGGAGCAGTTGGTTATATTGGATATGATGTCATTCGACAGTATGAAAACATTGGAGCGGATTTACACGACCCATTAAATATTCCGGAAGTACACCTTTTACTATATCGTGAGTTTATCGTTTACGATCATTTACGCCAAAAGTTGTCGTTTGTATATGTATGCAGGGAAGATGATTCAACAGATTATGAGGAAGTATACGAAAGGCTACGAGTATACAAAGAGGAAGTGCTACAAGGAGAAGAAGCTGAAGTAAATGCAATACAATCCCCATTATCATTCACTTCTTCTATAACGGAAAAAGAGTTTTGTGAGATGGTAGAAATTGCGAAAGAATATATAAGAGCGGGAGACATATTCCAAGTCGTACTATCACAGCGTTTACAAAGTGAATGTATTGGGGATCCATTCGGGTTATACCGAAAACTTCGAATTGCAAATCCATCACCATATATGTTCTATATCGATTTTCAAGATTATGTTGTACTCGGTTCTTCGCCGGAAAGTTTACTATCAGTAAGGGAGGATAAAGTGATGACGAATCCAATTGCTGGTACAAGGCCGAGGGGGAAAACGAAGAGGGAAGACGAGGAAATCGCAAAAGAACTGTTAGGCAATGAGAAAGAGCGAGCAGAGCATATGATGCTTGTAGATCTTGGGCGAAACGATATTGGTAGAGTGAGCGAAATCGGCTCGGTTACGATAGATAAATATATGAAAGTAGAAAAATATTCTCACGTTATGCACATTGTATCTGAAGTTTACGGAACATTGCGAAAACAAATGGGTGGATTTGATGCGTTAGCGTATTGCTTACCAGCAGGGACGGTTTCTGGAGCTCCGAAAATTAGAGCGATGGAAATTATAAATGAACTAGAGAATGAAAAAAGAAATGTATACGCTGGTGCAGTTGGATACGTTAGTTTTTCAGGAAATCTTGATATGGCGCTCGCTATTCGAACGATGGTCGTAAAGGATGAAAAAGCATACGTTCAGGCAGGAGCAGGAGTCGTTTACGATTCAGATCCAGTAGCTGAATATGAAGAAACATTAAATAAAGCGAGAGCGCTTTTGGAGGTAATGAAATGATTGTACTTATCGATAATTACGATTCGTTCACATATAACTTGTATCAACTGTTAGGCGAACATGAAGAAGAAATTGTAGTTGTAAGAAATGATGAAATAACGATAGAACAGTTAGAAGAGATGAATCCAAGAGGAATTGTACTTTCACCAGGACCAGGAAAACCAGAGGATGCTGGCGTTTGTATCGACGTCATCCGTCATTTTTATAAGAACGTTCCCATATTAGGGATTTGTCTTGGCCACCAAGCGATCATAGCTGCATTTGGAGGAGACATTGTTAGAGCAGAACGTATTAAACATGGAAAAACATCGCGTGTGAAACATAACGGAATGTCAATCTTTTCATACGCTACACAGCCGCTAACGGCGATGCGCTATCATTCCCTTGTTGCAGAGCAAACGAGCTTGCCAGAGTGTTTTGACATATTAGCGACAGCGATGGACGACGGAGAAATAATGGCAGTCCGTCACAATTATTATCCGCTCTTCGGATTACAGTTTCATCCGGAATCAATCGCAACAGAAGAAGGCGGAAAGTTAATACGTGCCTTTTTAACAGAAGTAAAAGAGGAGGAAAGAGTATGAATAACTATCTTCGTAAATTAGTTGAGGGTCAACATTTAACAGAAGAGGAAATGTATAAAGCAGGATTACTTTTATTAAGTGAAAACATATTAGAAAGTGAAATTGCAGCTTTCTTAGTCTTACTGAAAGCGAAAGGTGAAACTGCAGAAGAAATATACGGTCTCGTTCGAGCTCTTCGCGAAAAGGCATTGCCGTTTTCGAACCATATACAAGGAGCAATGGATAATTGCGGGACGGGTGGCGATGGTGCTCAAACGTTTAATATTAGCACAACATCAGCATTCGTACTGGCAGGAGCAGGTGTAAAGGTTGCAAAACATGGTAATCGTGCTGTTTCTAGTAAAACAGGAAGTGCAGACTTATTAGAAGAACTAGGTGTAAATATTAGTAGTACGCCAAACGAAATTGATTATTTACTAGAGCATGTAGGTATTGCATTTTTATTTGCACCAGCGATGCATCCAGCACTAAGGCGCATTATGAAAATAAGAAAAGAGTTAAACGTGCCGACGATCTTTAACTTAATTGGCCCTTTAACAAATCCAGTGAATTTAGAAACACAATTTGTCGGTATTTATAAACGAGATATGTTATTACCAGTTGCACAAGTATTACAAAAGTTAGGCCGGAAACAAGCGCTTGTCGTAAATGGAAGTGGTTTTTTAGATGAAGCATCATTACAAGGGGAAAATCACGTGGTCCTTTTAAAAGATAATGAAATAGTAGAAATGAGTATTGATCCAGAAAAGTATGGTTTTTCAAGAGTGAAAAATGAAGAAATTAGAGGGGGGAATTCAAAAGAAAATGCAAAGATTACGCTTGAAGTATTGAGCGGAGAAAAGAGTGTTTACCGCGATACCGTTTTATTAAATGCAGGTCTAGCTCTTTTCGCAAATGGAAAAACGGAAACGATTGAAGAAGGAATTAAACTCGCGGCACATAGCATCGACTCTGGAAAAGCATTAACCAAATTAAACTTATTAATTGCAGCAAGCAACGAAAAATTAGAAAGGGTGAACTAAAGTGGGGACGATTTTAGATAAAATTGTAGAACAGAAGAAAAAGGAAGTTGCGGAGTTATATGAAATATATACACCAGTAAAAACAAAAAGAAAGGCACATTCACTTGTAGAAGCGTTACAGCAGTTTACTGTCATTGCAGAAGTAAAGCGAGCATCACCATCAAAAGGAGATATCAATTTACACGTTGACGTACGAAAACAAGTGGGAACATATGAGAAATGTGGTGCAGGAGCAGTTTCTGTTTTAACAGATGGTCAATTTTTTAAAGGATCGTTTCACGATTTACAAACAGCAAGAGAAGAAAGTAACATTCCGCTTTTATGTAAAGATTTCATAATCGATAAGATTCAAATCGATAGAGCGTATGAAGCGGGAGCAGATATTATTTTACTAATTGTAGCAGCGTTAACGAAAGAGAAGTTAAAAGAGTTGTATAGCTACGTGTTAGAAAAAGGATTGGAAGCGATTGTTGAAGTTCATGATGAACAGGAATTAGAAACTGCGATTGTATTAAATCCGCACGTTATTGGCATTAATAATCGTAATTTAAAAACGTTCGAAGTAGATTTAAGCCAAACTGAAAAGCTTGGAAAAAGATTGAATGAGGAGAAACTACTTTGGATTAGTGAAAGCGGGATTCATTTAAAAGAGGATATTATTCGTGTTAAAAAAGCAGGAGCAAAAGGTGTATTAATTGGAGAGGCACTTATGACATCATCTTCTATTAGTAACTTTTTTGAAGACTGTAAGGTGAATATATGAAAGTGAAAATTTGCGGCATCACTGATATGGAAACAGCAAAACGTGCTTGCGAATACGGCGCAGATGCACTCGGATTTGTTTTTGCAGAAAGTAAGCGGAAAATCACTCCAAAGAGAGCGGAAGAAATCATTCAGGAGCTTCCAGCCAACGTGTTAAAAATCGGTGTTTTCGTAAATGAATCAGTAGAAGTGATCCAGAAAATTGCAGATGAGTGCGGGTTAACACATGTACAACTACATGGAGATGAAGATAATTATCAAATCAGAAGATTGAATATTCCGTCTGTAAAATCACTAGGAGTAACTTCAGAAAGTGATATGAAAAACGCTCAAGGGTATGAAACGGATTATATATTATTTGATAGCCCGAAAGAAAAGTTTCATGGAGGAAATGGAAAGACATTTTCATGGGAACTACTTGGGCATATGCCAAAAGAATTGCGAAAGAAAACGATATTAGCTGGTGGATTAAACGCTCTTAATATAGAAGAAGCAATTCGAACTGTTCGGCCTTATATGGTCGATGTGAGCAGCGGAGTAGAGACAGAAGGAAAGAAAGATGTAGAGAAAATAAAACAATTTATTATAAAAGCGAAGGAGTGTTCCAAATGAACTACGCATATCCAGATGAAAAAGGACATTACGGTATATACGGAGGACGATACGTTCCAGAAACGTTAATGCAATCTGTACTAGAACTAGAAGAAGCATATAAAGAAGCGATGCAAGATGAGGCATTTCAAAAGGAATTAAATCATTATTTAAAAACGTACGTCGGAAGAGAAACACCGCTTTATTTCGCTGAAAATCTGACGAAGTATTGCGGAGGTGCAAAGATTTATTTAAAACGTGAAGATTTGAATCATACAGGAGCTCATAAAATTAACAATACAATCGGTCAGGCACTACTTGCAGTGCGAATGGGCAAGAAAAAAGTTGTCGCTGAAACAGGAGCTGGACAACACGGAGTGGCAACAGCTACTGTATGTGCTCTTCTCGGATTAGAATGCGTCATTTTTATGGGAGAAGAAGATGTAAGACGTCAAAAATTAAATGTGTTCCGAATGGAATTACTCGGAGCGAAAGTAGAAAGTGTAGCGGCAGGTAGTGGTACATTAAAAGATGCGGTAAACGAGGCGCTTCGTTACTGGGTTTCACATGTGCATGATACGCACTACATTATGGGATCTGTTCTCGGACCACATCCATTCCCGCAAATTGTACGTGATTTCCAAAGTGTAATTGGAAATGAAACGAAAAAACAATATGAGGCGTTAGAAGGAAAGTTACCAGAAGCAGTCGTTGCTTGTATTGGAGGTGGTAGTAATGCAATGGGGATGTTTTATCCGTTCGTACACGATGAAGAAGTTGCTCTTTACGGCGTAGAAGCAGCTGGAAAAGGCGTTCATACAGAAAAACATGCAGCAACTTTAACGAAAGGAAGCGTTGGGGTTTTACACGGATCAATGATGTATCTTCTGCAAAACGAAGAAGGACAAATTCAAGAAGCACACTCTATTTCAGCAGGACTTGATTATCCAGGTGTTGGTCCAGAACATAGCTTGCTAAAAGATATTGGCCGCGTTTCTTATCATTCGATAACAGACGAAGAAGCATTAGAAGCATTTCAATTATTAACGAAAAAAGAAGGCATTATCCCGGCGCTAGAAAGTTCACATGCTGTCGCATATGCATTAAAATTAGCTCCGAAAATGAAGGAAGATGAAGGACTTGTTATTTGTTTATCTGGCCGTGGTGATAAAGATGTAGAGAGTATAAAACGTTATATGGAAGAGGTGTAAAAAATGGGAGTAGAAAAAATTAAAGCAGCGTTTGAAAATGGTAAGAAAGCATTTATTCCGTATGTAATGGGCGGAGATGGTGGTCTTGAAAAATTAAAAGAAAGAATTCGTTTTTTAGATGAAGCAGGAGCGAGCATCGTTGAAATCGGCATTCCTTTTTCGGATCCAGTCGCAGACGGTCCAACGATTCAAAGAGCAGGGAAACGAGCGCTAGATAGCGGTGTAACAGTAAAAGGTATTTTTCAAGCATTAATAGAGGTAAGGAAAGAAGTGCAAATTCCGTTTGTACTCATGACATATTTAAATCCAGTACTTGCATTCGGAAAAGAACGATTTGTAGAGAAGTGCTTAGAGGCCGGTGTGGATGGTATTATCGTTCCAGACTTACCGTATGAAGAACAAAATATTATTGCGCCGTTACTTCGAGAGGCAAACATTGCGCTCATTCCACTCGTTACCGTAACGAGTCCTATTGAAAGAATTGAAAAAATTACGAGTGAATCAGAAGGGTTCGTTTATGCTGTTACAGTAGCGGGCGTAACGGGAGTACGTCAAAACTTTAAAGAGGAGATTCATAGTTACTTAGAAAAAGTAAAATCACACGTCAACTTACCAGTAGTCGCTGGATTTGGCATCTCAACAAAAGAACATGTAGAAGAAATGGTTACAATATGCGACGGAGTTGTCGTTGGAAGTAAGATCATTGAGCTTTTAGAAAATGAAAAGCAAGAAGAAATATGTGAATTAATATATGCAACAAAACAAAAAGAAGAGGCGTAGTCTCTTCTTTTTGTTTTGCGTAATAAATGTTAAAATATACAGAAAATACATATAATTTAGAGGGTGAGAAGGCATGCTAAGACGTAAACTACTATATCTATTCTTAACTGTACCGCTATACGCTTGGCTCATTAGCATGACGAAAATAGAGTTAATGGCTCTATTTTTAGGGTATGTATTCATCTTTTCCAACTTAAATCGCATTCAAGAACAGTCTATTTTAGAAATATGTCTATTTTCGATTAGTATAGAATTATTTAGTATCGTTTCGATTGTATTATTAAACGAATTATTTCTACGGATTCATTCATTTACATTAATGAAATTTTGGAATATTATATTGCAAGCAATATGTACTTACATTGTGTTTGTTGTGTTGAAAGAAATAGTCGGAAAGCAGACAGTTTTTCAGGATAATAGAAAATGGGGGTGAATGAAAAGGAGCCGTTTGGTTCCTTTTTTGAATCTGTTGTAAAAACAATTGAAAATTATAGTATCTGTTATATAATAGTTAAAAATTGTATTTTAAACGAAATGAGATGATAACATGGCCATATTGTTGGCACTTATCCCAATTATGATGATTTTCATTTGTTTATTTTTATTTAAACAAACGTCATTAAGGTCCTCGTTAATTTCTTATGCTGTGTCTGTTGGAATCGTTTTACTCTCGCCAATGTTTCAATTAGGGATAAGTGAAACTGTGCACGCAACGATTAAAGGATGGTTAATTTGTTTTATTGTCGGGTACGTTTTATTTTTCGGTATTTTTTTATTTCACCTCATGAACAAAATGGGGTACATCGATCAAGTAGCACGTTTTCTAGAAGCAGTTACTCAGGATCGCTTATTACAAATGCTGCTTATGTGTTTTGGCATTTGCCCGCTTATTGAATCAGTAAGTGGATTCGGTATTGGCTTCATGGTTGCAGCACCTATTTTTCTTTCACTAGGATATAAACCATTTCAAGCTGTACTACTCTCATTCATCGGCTTACTAGCTAGTTCATGGGGCGCAATGGCAACTGGTACGATTATCGGTTCGCAGCTAATAAATATGCCTCTTACAACACTTGGCACAAATACAGCGCTATTAAGTATTCCGATGTTTGCTTACTTCGTTATTCTTTCTTTACACGTTGTTGGCGGCTGGCAAGCGGTTATAGAAAAGTGGAAAGAAGGAGTAGGGTTCTTTCTATTATTTTCTCTCGGAATCTATCTTTCTAATGCGTACGTAAGTGTTGAACTAGCCGGGATATTAAGTTCTATCGTTACGATTACCTTTGGCTTTTTTATCATTAAATTAAAAGGAAAAAGTGGGCAAAATCTTATAACAGAACATGCGGCTGCAACGGAGAGAGAAGTATCCATTATAAAAATTATTAGCCCTTATATATTTCTAACAGTTTGTATTTTACTTTCTCGCCTCGTTCCAGCATTACATGATTTGTTCAGATCATATGCAGTCCTTGATTTAAAATCATACTCTTACAAATTAGAAATGCTGTATTCACCAGGATTTTGGCTCGGTATGACTTGCTTATTTACTATTATTTTCTTCCGGATACCATCTCATATTATTAAACAATCACTCTCGCAAACGATAAAACAATGGATTCCATTTGCGATTACGACGACAATGTTTATCGCCATTTCAGAACTAATGGGTGCATCTGGTATGCATTTATTACTTGCAAAAACCGCTGGTGAAACGTTTGGAAATTTTTTCGTTTTCGTTGCCCCGTTTATTGGCGCTATTGGTGGATTTTTAACAGGTAGTAACGCAGGATCAAATGCAATGTTTATAAAACTACAAATGCAAACCGCACAAAACGTAGCACTCCCGTGGCAATATGTCACAACACTTCAAAACACCGCATCATCAGTAGCGACAATTGCTTGTCCATCACGGATTACACTAGGTGCTTACTTATGTAATATCCCTTACCGTGAAAATGAACTATTAAAGAAGACGACGTTAATGATCTTTGGTGCGGTTTTGCTTGTAGTGGTAGAAGTTATTGTTTGGTATATGTTGAGAAATTAAAAATCCTCCTAACATAGGAGGATTTTTTTTATGAGTGGATAATGATTTAAATATGAATAGCTTCTACTAAATGAATAGGAGATGAAATGTATGCCCCTAAAAAACTACGGTGTGTTAAAAGGTACAGTTATACAATCAAAGATTGGAAAAGGGAAAACACCTCATTATCAAGTTCATTTACAGGGCGAGACAGGAGTAAATTATCGTATTGCAATTAACGTAAAATCGCAAAGCTATCCGTCAGAAGTTTTATATTTTGCGAGTAACAATATTAAGTCAGAGGCGATTCATATTTTACCGACATTACCATTCGGTTTTACAGAAATAAAAAACAATGAACCGAAAGTAGCTTTAGATTATGTAAGAGGAAATCTATTTGACTCAAATCAAATGATTCCTTTGCCTCCCGAAAAAGCAGGAGCAGATAATGATTTAAATGAAAAAATAGAACGTTATATAAAACGAGCAATAGAAGAAAAAGCAATTATTTACGCGTTTGGTGAAAGATGGGGACCAGAAGAAAATACACCAGATTCCTATTTTCATTTCAAACCAGGAAACGGTATACATGATATTCATATGAATCAAGGGAATGTAGAAAAATGGCAAGGTGATGATGGCATATGGCAAGACGGAGGAATACTCATTCACTTCGAAAAGGAAGAAGAATGGATTGGTATCTTTCTTGCATTCCAATCACAGTCATGGTGTACCGATGAAGAAGGGCATGCTCGCGTTCCGGTTGAGCATTGTGATTATAAGGGGAATAATTAATAAGAAGAGGGCGTTCAAAAAGAACGCCCTCTTCTTATTTTATAAAACGAAAAACTAACGAGTGTAGAAAGACAAGAGAACAGCAGTGCCACACTAGAAAACGCAATGAGATACATATTATATTTCATAACCTGTCCAATTAGCTGATTACTGTCGTATTGAAACAGTCCTGCTATTATGTTGAATAAAAATAACACGATAAACATGACGATAACACCGTCTATTGATCCTTTAATATCTGGTTTACTTAAAGCGATATGTGCGGAAATGCAAATGGCGATAAATAAAAATAACCAAAAGGAAGGATTCAATAAATTGCCGATTGTAAATAAGCTTTTCAATAATACAAACGTCGACAAGAGCATGTTTTGAATCATTTCTACATTAATAGAAGTAGAAGCAATCGTTTTTTCGAGAGTTGTATTAAATAAAAAATATGATTCTGGTACGAAATAGCGCATTAAAAGGATTAATGCAGTAATACCAGAAATAATAGGCCCAATGCCGATGAAGAAATTCCCAATCCGTTGATACACACTTTTTTGATTGTATTGATGTTGTACGTAACCTAAAGCCCCTTGACTTGTATCTGTCGGGAAGAACTGCGTTGCTACAATCTTATGACGGAACAGCACGCACATAATGGCATGTCCAAGTTCGTGAATAGGAACACCGATCCAAGCCGTTAATAGGAATCCTTTTCGTCCAAAAGCTCTCGACCAATACATCCGTGTGAGAGATTCTAAATAGCCTAATAGAAATCCAATTACAATGATAACGCCAATTAAAGATAATAATTGGATTACGCTTGTAAGGAGTATTTGAAAAATTGAGTTTACCAATTCCATTGCCAGTCATCCAATCTGTTAAAAATATTATTTATTCTGTTTCATAATAGCATTTTTTTTCAAGATTACTAGCACATATATTTTCTTTCGGAAGAAGGATTTCAGAATCTTTTTCTTGTAGTCATGTTTTATGTACAAATTCATATATTGAATTTGTAACACCCTATACGGTATATCCTTAAGGAGGGATAAGAGAATGAAATGTCCGTCATGTCATACAGAAAATGCAGCGGAGGCAAAATTTTGCGGGAATTGTGGACATTCGTTAACGGAAGAAGTAGTGGCAAGTAGTGGCCAAGAAGAAGGGCCGGAACAAGCACGTGCGGCACAAGCAAAGGAAGCTCGGCAAAATGAAACGGTAGAGCAAGCGAAGCGGTTTGCGAGCGGCTATTTTCAATTTTTTAAACATGCATTACAAGCACCGACAGCGATTATGCAAAGCGGCGCTATTGAAGTACGAAATGGAATTGTAAGTCTTGTTCTTATTTGTTTTTTAGGAGCATGTATTTTTTATAGAATGATGAGTGCAGCATCAGCAGTTACGAGAACATTTGCACCAGATATATCTACTCCCACGTTTTTTGTAGAATCTATAACGGTCTTTTTCTTTTTATTAATTTTAACTTTATTTGTCGGATTTATTATTTTTGTAAGTGGTAAGATGATGAAATCATCTTTTTCGTTTCTTGAAGTATTCGGTATATGGGGAACGATAGCGACGCCGGCTATTGTCATATTAGTCCTTTCTTTTCTTTTTAGTTTCTTATTAATCTTTTTCTTACCGATATTATTATCCGTAGCTGCAACTTATATAGGGATTAGTATAACTGTAGCCGTATTAAAGCTAGACAATGGCGGATTAGATCTCGTTTACACACTTATTATTGCAAATGTTTTAATTGGAATTGCAACATTCATTGTACTTTGGTCTTACATTAGCACGATAATTCAAGCCTTAACACAGGGAATAACTGGCTTCTAATGAAAAGGTGGTTGACTGGATGAATGTATGTACAAAGTGCGGAGTTCAGTTTGAAGATGGTGTGCAGTTTTGTCAAAACTGCGGGACGAAGAGGGGACGTTCTGTAGTAAAGAAGAACATGAGCGGTGGTGTAAAAGTTGACATTACACTGTTAGCGCTATTTGTTATAGCGATTATTGGATTGTATTTGTACGGATTGTCGTATTATACGCAGGTGGCACAAGTAGACCGGATGATTACGATTTTACAAGAGAGGGACGGAGAGAAATTAGCTGAGATCGTTACGGCAGATGATCCATCGGTTATGATAACGAGAGAGAGCGTAACGCCTCTATTTTCATATATAAAAGAAAATCCATCTTACGTGAATGAATTAAAAGAATATTTGAGACAAGGTGAAAAACAACGGGACGGAATAGAAAGAGCTGATTTTTCATTAACGAAAGACGGAAAGTATTTCTTTATATTTGATCGATATAAATTGAAAGCGAAGACGTACTATGCAACTTTGCTTTCAAATGAAAAAGACGTATCGTTAAAAATGAACGGAAAAGAAATTGATAAGACAGATGACAAAAAGTTTGAGAAGCAATATGGGCCATTTCTTCCGGGAAATCAAGTGTTTCAATCAGAATATAAAAATGACTACGTAAAACTATCGCGTGAGGAAAAGGTTGTACTTATGAAACAAAGCCAAAATAACGTAACGGTAGATTTAACGTTGCAAGGTCAATATATTACAGTTCAAACGAACGCGCCTGGTGCAACATTGTACGTAAATCAAAAACCAGTTACAGCGCTCGCAGGAGAAGAAATTACATGGGGGCCTGTAGCGACTGATGGAAGCGCGAAAATTTATTTAGAACGAAATGGAGAAAATGGACGGGAAACGACAAAAGTAGAGACGGTAACGGCACTTTCGTCTTATAATCTTCCATTCCAAACGAAAAGTGCAGAAAAAACAGTTGTTTATAATGTTACTCCAACGCCCGCGACTGGGTATGTATATAATGGTTTCATCTTTCCTGATAGTGATATTCGAAAATTAACGAGCACAGATTTAACATATTTATCGAAAGAACAGTTGAAAATTGCTAGAAATGAAATATATGCAAGGCATGGACATATTTTTCAAACGAAAGATATGCAAGCGTATTTTGCAAAACAGTCTTGGTATAGAGAAAATCCTTATTTTACAGGAAAGTTAACAGATATCGAAACTTATAATATTGAACTAATTAAATCAAGAGAATAGAGCGCGGGAAAAAGGTACAGTGTATATTACTGTACCTTTTCTATCGTTATTTGGCTGGACCAGGTTCCCTAGAGAAAAAGATATGAAAGAGAAATGTGACTTTACTTGCCCCTCCTGATGTACTGGCTTGCACATCAGATAAAGAACTAGACGTTAAAGCAGCTTCAGAATGGGGAGGGACGATTATTTTAAGAGCATCATCTGATTCTGAGGATGCAGTAACTGTTATTGTATCGTCAGAAAAATTTATAATTTTAACAGTACCGACTGGAAAGATGGCCTTGCGAGTGTGTGATGAAGAAGCGAAGCGGGTAGCTTTCCAGATAGTTTGTGAGAAAGTGTCATTGTCAGATAACCAAGCACGAGCACTGTATAAAGTTACACTAACGGTAAACTCCTGTTCAAGCGGGAGGGCGGGTTTCGGTTCTATCGGTTCCTCTGGAAGCTGGACGAGAAGGCCGGCGCACATGTATGTTTCACCTACTTTCAACTGGTTACTGTTATAGGATATTAAACATGTTGTTTATAAGACACGACAGTTACCTATTCAGGCATAAGTTTGTGCACAAAATTTGAAGATGAAATTCTCTTTCTTTACAATGGAAGTAGGTGTTATTTCTATAAAATATGGAAAACGTAAAGAGTATGTAAAAAAGAAGGAGTGGTAAAGTGAACTATGTCATTATTGGCGGAGATGCAGCTGGTATGAGTGCAGCGATGCAAATTGTTAGAAACGATGAAGATGCAAATGTTGTAACTTTAGAAAAAGGTGAAATTTATTCGTACGCGCAGTGTGGGTTACCGTATGTCATTAGTGGTGCTATCGCTTCAACGGAAAAGTTAATCGCGCGTAATGTAAAGACGTTTCGTGAGAAATATGGAATTGATGCGAAAGTGCGTCATGAAGTAACGAAAGTAGATACGGAAAAGAAAATGGTGTACGCAGAGCATACAAAGACGAAAGATGTCTTTGAATTTCCGTACGATCGATTATTAATTGCGACCGGGGTACGTCCTGTTATGCCGGAATGGGAAGGACGGGAATTACAAGGCGTTCATCTTTTAAAAACAATTCCAGATGCTGAGCGCATATTAAAAACGCTAGAAACGAATAAAGTTGAAGATGTAATCATTATTGGTGGTGGTGCAATCGGACTGGAAATGGCAGAAACATTCGTCGAACTTGGTAAGAAAGTAAGAATGATTGAGCGAAATGATCATATCGGTACGATTTACGATGCAGATATGGCAGAGTACATACATAAAGAAGCAGATAAGCATCATATTGAAATTTTAACGAATGAAAATGTAAAAGCGTTTAAAGGGAATGAACGAGTAGAAGCAGTCGAAACGGATAAAGGTACGTATAAAGCAGATCTTGTTTTAGTATCGGTTGGAGTGAAACCAAATACTGATTTTCTTGAAGGAACAAATATACGTAAGAATCATAAAGGAGCAATCGAAGTAAATGCATATATGCAAACGAATGTGCAAGACGTATATGCAGCCGGTGATTGCGCAACACATTACCACGTTATAAAGGAAATTCATGATCATATCCCGCTCGGAACGACAGCCAATAAGCAAGGGCGACTTGCTGGACTGAATATGCTTGATAAACGAAGAGCTTTTAAAGGTACGTTAGGCACAGGCATTATTAAATTTATGGATTTGACACTCGCAAGAACAGGCTTAAATGAAAAAGAAGCGAAAGGGCTACACATTCCGTATAAAACGGTCAAAGTAGATTCTACAAATATGGCGGGCTATTATCCAAATGCAAAACCACTTTACTTGAAATTACTATATCGCTCCGATACGAAACAATTATTGGGCGGGCAAGTAATTGGAGAAGAAGGCGTAGATAAACGTATTGATGTGATTGCGATGGCGCTTTTCAATAAAATGAGCATTCATGATTTAGAAGACGTCGACTTAAGTTATGCACCACCATATAACAGCGTGTGGGACCCAATTCAACAAGCGGCAAGGAGAGCAGAATAGCACTTTTTAAAGTGCTATTTTTTTGTTAAAGGGGAATTATCATTTTTGTCGAATGAAGAGGATCAGGAAATAGTTACATATGAGGAAGGGGAGTTTTTTTATGATTGTAGCACTTCAAAAAGTTCAAGAATCAGAAAAAGAAATATTACGTAATTTGTACGCATTATATCTTCATGATCTTTCTAAGTTCACTATGAATATAACTATCGGAGCCGATGGTTTTTTTGGATACAAAGATTTGCATATGTTTTGGAAAAATGACGGAATCACGCCGTATTTTATAAAAGTTGATCATAGTATTGTAGGATTCTTATTACTACTGGAACGTCCGTTTTTGAAGAAGGAAAATGATTTTGGTATTAATGATATTTTCATATTGAATCAATATAAAGGAAAAGGAATAGGTAAACAAGCTGTTGAGAATTTACTAGAAGAGAAAAGAGGACAATATTTCGTTATCGAACTTCTAAAAAATGTACCAGCAGTGTCGTTTTGGAAGAAAGTATATAAAAAACTGAACATAGAATTTGATGAGAGAGAGCAGTTAATTGATGATGAAGAATGTCTCGTTCAAACGTTTAAAATTTAATGAAATTGGTTTTCCTTTTATATTACTTTGAAATTTAACTTTATCCCGCTATTTGCGGACAGTAAGACCCCACTGATTAAAGTTTCACTTTATTTTGAATATACCGTTTCCCCTTGAAAACATATTACGTATCGCTTATATTTTCATATAGTATTTATTTTTTAAACGAAGCAATGAACGAACCAGGGGGCGCAGTATGGCAATTAACATGAAAACAATCGAAGAATGGATTGCTGAATCAAATGCAAGACATGAAGAAGACTTTGGACACGTTGTGGAAGAAATGAAAGAAGTATGTGTCGGACTTGATAACGCGACATTAATTTATACGAAAAATGTATTTTGTTTCGGTAAAAAAGTAGAAGTCTTTTTCTTCTTCCAAGACCATGTCGTGATTGGACAAGAAAAAGACGAATATGTTGAGATTGAAAAATTAAAGTATGATGCCATTACAAATAGTAACTTAAAAACAAATGACAAAAATACTACGTTAGAATTAAAGTTTGCTAACGGACAATCTATCAATTTAGATAGTTTAAATGATAACTACGGTACGAAAAATTGGTTATTTGCTAGACAAATTAAGAGTATTTTTAAGTTAATCTAGTGAAAAAGCAGACCCTTTGAGGTCTGCTTTTTATTTAATTCCTATTACGCAAAGACAACCTCTTTCTTCGTAACATTGTACACTTGTAAATCCTGTTTTATAAAAGAGATTTATTAGTTCTTCGGTCGTGTTAAAATTCTTCATATGATATTGAATTTTGAAAGTTTCAGCTACTAATAAAAAGGAGCCGTCCGGTTTTAAGACGCGAAATACTTCTTTTATATCTTGTTCAACATCAGGCCAAAAATAATGAGTTTGAAAGGCGGTAATGAGATCGAAGAAGTTCGTATGATGTGGAATAGAAGAAACGCTTGCTTGTTGAACAATTACTTTTTGTTTTTGAACATCTTTTGCATTCGTCTGTATAGAATTTTTCACAGCTTGATCGGAGTAATCAATTCCATATATTTCCCCAAGTGGAGTTCGTTTTGAAAGAGTGTGTATGGTTTTGCCTCCACCACAGCCGATGTCTAATACGACTGCATCTGTCTTTATATGTACTTTCTGCAATGCCCAATTTATTAATCTCGTATGTGCAGCGTTCATAATACAAAGCATGGAGGAACCAATTGTTCCGCTAGGATTTTTTGCTTGCTGAATTAACCGTTGTAAAATGCTCAAGTTAAATTCTCCTTTTATGTAAGAATATATACTCATTTCGCTTTTTATAAATTAAATCCTTTAAAAAAAGCACGCCGATAGACGGCGTACTTCTAACTATGCAAAGCCCCTTTTAACCAATTCCGCGCCCGATATGCCCCAACTGGAACTTGAATAAGAGATGTTTCATTCCCAGCATCTATTCCGTACAATTGATCACATGCATTTGTATCAAAACTAAGTAAAGGATGCCCGCCCATCCCCATAGCGGTCGCTGCAAAAACGAGTTTATGAACGAGGATACCAGCTTCCATTTGGTGAATGCGATATCCTCTATAGCCTAATGCACGTGTATAGTAATCTTTCTGTCCGACTACATGTAAGCAAAGTGGTACTTGAAAAAGGTTTACGTTATCCATCGTCATACTAGACTGAAGTGGGTAGCGAAGGTCTCCATACCGAATTGGTTGTATGAAATGTGTTTTACTGTTATAAGCGTAAGCTCCGTTTTCAATATTTTTCACGTTATAAAAACATCCATATAAGGAGACGCGTGCATTTTCTTTTGTATACTTACCGTCAAGGTCGTTGTAATAGGGGAAGGAGAGGCTCGCTTCTTGTAGTAAAGTAGCGAGCTCGGCTGCATCCCATTTCGTTAAAATAAAGTCCGCATCAGGAGAATATCGTTTTTTACAAAGTTGTAGGAAATCATACGATAACCGTTCTACTTTCGGTAGCTGTACAGCGTACGTATTATGTTGATAGTGCTCTTCATGATGTAGCGTTTGGAAGTGTGCTGTCGATTCGATCATAGAAGCTTCATTTATTTTTGTTATCATCGGATATTCACCTACATGTTTTGAGCGAACGAAATGTTCATGTGCGAGCGGCGGAATTTGTTGCAACAACTCATGAGAAGTAACTATTTTATTTTCACGGTAATTATTGTGAAACCAATTAGTTTCTGGTTCTGTACTTAAAGGAATAACGGCATACACACTTTCTTCACCTTCTGACAATCCGAGTAAATGGTTCAGTGCACGGTCTAGAAATTGAAAGTATACGCCGTTCGTATAACCGAACTGTTTTGCACATTCTAGCAATTGTCCAATGAGAACCCCGCTATCTAATCCTTGAAGTCGATATGAAAAGTTATTGTATTTAAAGAAGTTTTTCCAAAACATAGTGGATACGAATGCAGCACCGAAACAATCATGTATATTACAGCGATTACCGAGTGCGTCTGCCAAATAAGAATCGAAATTTCCTTCGCGAAGTAAAATAAGTCGGTGATGCGCGGCGTCATAATGGTAAATGCCGTCTGGATAATCGTCAATCTTTAAATAGATATACAATTCATTCGGGTATAAGGCACCGCCTGAAGGAATGGATCTACGTAATACATTTCTCTCGCTATTTAGCTGACATAATTGTGTTACACCAAATGAATACCAAAGGTAGTGACCAATCTCATCTAAAGTAGGTGTAGTAGAAGAGTTCGATAAAGATAATGGGATTTCTAAGGAGAGCGGGATGGTAGGAACATTTCGATATAATTTATAAGGAAGCGGTGCGTCTTTCCAGTCCACCTCATGATTCGGCATAATTTCGTCAATAGAGAAATGGAGATGATGTAAAAAAGTATCTAGCTGCATGAAATCCCTCCTTTACTATGGAAACGGATGTGGATGTGGATTTAATCTTTCATTCGTTAAAGGTTCGTCTGTATATCCAAGTGTCATCGGTACGGTATATACCCGGTCCAGTCCTGTAACTCGAGTAAGATGGTGACCAAACGTCATCGGTAGCATGCCTGGAATAATAACTTTTACACAATGTAATCCATTCTTTTCTATGAGGGGAACGGTTTGATCTACAACGATTATTTCAAGATTAGATTGATGCAAACGATTTAAAAGTTGGTGGAGATCGGATGTTAAATCCATATCAAATGATTGTGATACATTCATTTCTTGGAACGTTTGCACCGGTGCATCTTCCCGTAAAAGGAAGTGAAGACGTTCTTCTGTTTCTTTCAATCCATACAGCATACTATGGTCTTCCATTTTATTAACGAAATAAGGATCTTGTAAGCATTTTTCGTAGTATTCTCTTTTGTGCTCGAGCTCATCGTCTGTTATAAGTAACATGCCTGCTATTTCTTGAATGGCGCTTTTTAAGGCTCGAATAGGATCTAAATGAGCGCCTCCTGCACAAACAACGTTCATTCCATTTTCACGCGTATTTTTTGCAATTACCCATAAGCTAGGAATGCCGTGTTCCATCGTCGCGTTAAAAGCGTGTAATTCATATCCGGTAATCGTACGTAACCGCTGAATCATTAATTGTAATTCTGTATCATTTGCTGAACTAAGATCAAGGCGGGGAAGAGGTAATTCGGCATACCAAGTGAGTAAGAAGGCATCACGCTCTACTATTTCTAAAATGCCGTGAAAAATCGCTTCTTCTAAACTACCGCCAATTGCACATCCATTTGATGTTTCATACACGAAAGCATCTCGATGACCAAGGCTATAATAAGCAATTGATTCAGGAACTAAAAGCGGTCTGTTTTGTGATAAAGAATATCCCCATACCCAGTTTTGCTCATAATCAGGATCAAACGGCTTGAATGGAAAGTTATCACGATTGTAATGTTCATTTGTATGGACACCGAGTGTGAGGGGATTTAGTGCATGTTCCTCTAAATCATGAAAACTACCATGCACATTTGTCTTTTTCCCTCGAGGCGACATACCGCAATATCGTTCTAAACCTTCTAAAATAGCAGTTGCTTCACTCACTGCAAATGAATGAGTTCGTCCCGCAACACCTTCATTTCCGAACATTAATGGCATGTTTATAATGACGTCAGCGAATGGTAATACAGAATGCTGCATTTTTCCGTTCAACATACCGACCCGATAATCTAAATAGTCTCTCGTTAAAAATGTGTTTAGCTCATGAATGGAACGGCAGCGATACGTTTCGGTGCTTACTTTTAAACTCGGTTGTAAAGAAACTTCCGCCGCATCCGCAGTATCATCAGGTAAATTACTACATACAGGACAGAGAGGATCTGGAAGAAAAGAATGCCGCGTACATTGTAATGTTTGTAAGTTTAGTAAAATAAGTTCATTTTCTAAAGAAGAATGGTTATGAGTTAATATTTTTCCTGTTTCTGCGCAAATAAGATGGCACATTTGCAACATTCCATTTTGGGTGGCACGTACGTCACGTCTCGTTACATTATCTGCTTTAAAGGCATATTTCCGCTGTAGTTCCCACATTTCTTTTTGATCAAAGCCAGCGATAAAACGGCGTCCATCAGAACAATGGGAACATCCAGGCGTAAGAGGATGAATGTAAGGACCGATAATACCTTCGCCAAATGAAGTGAAACCACGAAGCCATGGAATATGATTTGAGCGAAAAATAAGTTCGGCATCATGATGAATAGTAGAAGGAGATCCGTCATGTAATACGAGAGCGAGATGAATATTTTCAGGAAGTTCTTCTGTAAGGGTCTGCTGACGAATGATGGAATATTGTTTGCATAATTGATCATGTACATAGTCTGCAAGAAGGCCATCTCCTATAAGCAATATATTTTGAATCATAAACCGTCCTCCTTTGCAATTAATACCCCATACACACCGTCTAGGTTTTCTTTCAAAAATGGTTCGATTGCTAAATCGAACACGAAGGGATAAAAATTATGTTCTTCTAAATGCTGTAAGGCAAGCTGTAAAGATTGCACACTTGGAATTTCTTCTTCCGCTTGTATTTCCACTCTAAAAGAATCTGTGTCATATAAAATAATAGAGGATTCAGGCAAGATATTAGCTCTGTAAGGAATTTCTTCATTTTGAACGTGAAAGAGTGATAGTTGTAGTGCGTTTCGTAACGCTAACGTCATATTAATATTAGATGCACCGTACCATCTATCATTTATACCAACCCAAACGACTGGAAAACTGAGAATCTCTTCACTCATTGCGATTTTAGGTGTTTCATGGATTGTAGAGAGAGCATCGTAATAAAATCTACAATGTTTATCTTGAATATCAATTAAATCAACAGTTGTAAGTTCCTCTAGAATATGTGACTGCCGCTCATACAGTTTATTGTTTAAATGTTGTTGTAGTGCCCGGTAAAATCCTTCTGTCATCGTTTCTCCAGCACCGATACCGATATTGTTATGTTCAGGAATAAGGCGGTGAATGATTTCTGCTACATATGTTTCAATTCCTGTTAAACCAGCTTCTCGGCGTGCTTCATTATGAGTCAATCCACTACGAGTCATAAGAGGCAGAAGGGGAGCTGGGCCATCTGATAGTGGAGTAGCTACTTGAATATAGCATTGTGATAATGGTAATTGATATGAATCTTGTTCATCCCATACATGGAATATACCGGCTTCTTTAGAAGTTAATGAATCGAAAAAGCGGAATACATCAGTTGAAGTATGTTGGCCATACCGATGCTCAAGTTTTTCAGAAATATTTTCTATCGTATCAATTGTAAAACTTTCATCAGTTGCAAGAGGGTGTTTTATAAAAGGATGCCACGTTCCTTCAAGTGTTTCATAGTTTAATAAAAAGAATTGTGATTCTTTTTCACGATATGAATCATCCGCGGCATGTTTAAACAATTCAAAAACAATTACATTTGCTAACATGGCAGATGTAATTGGTGAGAAGGAATCCGATGAATTTTCATTTTGTAAAGTCGTTTCATGTAGCCGATGCCATGCGGATTCCCAGCATTCATCACGATTTTCTGTTACGACAGGTCCAGCTATACCGAGTGTTGATAAACAAATAGCTGGTATGAAATTCTTTTTCGTTTCTCTACAAATAGTGTGAACTGTTTTTAAACCGTCAATGTCTCCGTTTTGAGAAACATATAAAATCCAATCAAAAGGTTCGAATACTTCACGCAAGGGACGGTCAATTGTAGTATCGATTTCTTGAAGGAGTACACTGTTATCAACTTCATATGCACGTTCTATTAGCTCATGTATTCTGTCATAGTTTGTTTCATTCCGATCTGTAACGAGGTAATGAAATGTAGGTAAACCAGATTCTAATAAAGAAGAAACTAAGGAAGTGAGCATATCCCCAGAACCAAGTACAAGGACATTTGCTCCGCGGTATGTTTCAAACTTTAAAGCACCTGAATGAGAATCAGCTTCTAAAAATTCAATTTGTGAAGCATATCTGTCGAGTAATGTACTGTTTAATTCATGAGGTGCATCTTGATTTGCATCGCGAACGAAACCATTTTCATATAAAATCTCTCCAATTTCAAATACACGGTTTTGATAGGGGAGAGGGAGGCCATCGGTTATTTCGGCTAAAGAATAATTCCCGTTAAACATTGGCATTAATTTTTCAATCCAATCATAAATTCCATCACCGTCCATACGAAATGAACTGGCGTTATTTCGAAAATAGACACCCCCGTTTGAATCGGGGAGGAAGAAAGTATCCTTATTTACTTTAAGTTTTGCATGAATTGGAAGGTTATTCATTTTAATCCTCCTTACGTTTAGGCATACATTATTACCTTATGTCATGAAATTTGTCCCGTATGAACACAATAAAAAAAGGCTGTAGAATGATTCATTCTACAGCCTTTAATAGATTTTTAATCTATCAACCTTCTAATAATAATGACTTTGGATCTTCAAGCATATCTTTAACAGCAACAAGGAAGCTAACTGCTTCTTTACCATCAACAATACGGTGATCGTAAGATAAAGCAATGTACATCATTGGGCGGTTTTCCATACGCTCGTTATCAATTGCAACTGGGCGTACTTGGATTTTATGCATTCCTAAAATACCAACTTGTGGGCTATTTAGGATCGGTGTTGACATTAGAGAACCGAACACACCACCGTTTGTAATTGTAAATGTACCACCTTGTAGTTCTTTTAATGAAAGTTTGTTGTCACGTGCTTTTTTACCTAATTCACGAATTTCACTTTCAATTTCAGCGAAATTTAATTGGTTGGCATCGCGTACAACTGGAACAACTAATCCATCTGGAGCTGCTACTGCAATACCGATATCATAGAATTTTTTAATGATAAGCTCGTCACCTTGAATTTCAGCATTTAATAATGGGAATTGTTTTAATGCTGCAACAACTGCTTTTGTGAAGAATGACATGAAGCCAAGACGTACATCATGTTTTTTCTCGAAAGCATCTTTGCGTTCTTTACGTAATTCCATGATCGCACTCATATCAACTTCGTTAAATGTTGTTAACATTGCAGATGTTTGTTGAACTTCTACAAGACGTTTTGCAATTGTTTGACGGCGGCGGGACATTTTCACGCGCTCAACTGGTTTTTCGAATTCCGTTTTTGCAACTGGAGCAGGAGCTGGACTCTTTGGAGCAGCTGGTGCTTCTTTTGGTGCTGCAGCATGAGCTTGTACATCATGTGGTCTCACGCGTCCAAGTGGGTCTGTGCTACGTACGTCGTTTAAGTCGATTCCTAATTCACGAGCCATTTTTCTAGCAGCTGGTGATGCGATAGGACGGTTTGTATTTGGTAACCCTTGTAGTGTTGCAGTTTGCTCAGCATTTGGTGCCGCAGCTTTCGGTGCTTCAGTCGTTTCTTGTTTTGGTTGCTCAGCCACTGGTGCAGGTGTACTTACTGCAACTGGTGCTCCATTAGCATCTAAAATTGCGATAGTTGCACCAACTTCAACTGTATCCCCAGGTTCGCCTAGTAACTTCGATACAATACCTGAATCTTCTGCAATGATTTCTACATTGACTTTATCAGTTTCAAGCTCAACAACGCTGCCACCTTTCTCAACTTTGTCGCCTACGTTGATAAGCCATTGTGAAATAGTTCCTTCAGTAATAGATTCTGCAAGCTCAGGTACTTTAATTTCGATCATTTTAAATGTCCTCCCCTTATTTGCCTAACGGTGTGTTTTTTCTTCTTTTGTCTTCGGTAATCTCCATTTGTTAGCCTGGCCTTGGGCAGAATATCTGCCCAAGGAACAAGCTAGAAAGCTTCATTGTTACTTTTTAGTTGCTGTAAACTTCAATTTCTTGTTTATCTTGACGGAAGTTATACTTCACATCTAAAGCATGTGCAACAATTAGTTCTTGCTCAGCTTTGTGAGCGAATGGATCGCCGCCAGATGGACTAGAGCGATCAGGACGTCCAATGTAGCCTGTTTTCACTTTATCTCCAGCAAGTTCGAACAGAATTGGAGCCATGTAATGCCATGCGCCCATATTACGAGGTTCTTCTTGAACCCAAATGATTTCTTCTAAGTTTTTAAAGCGTTTAATAATAGATTGAACTTTCTCAGCAGGGAATGGGTACAATTGCTCAATACGAACGACATGAACTTCGTCTAAGTTGTACTCATGTTTACCAGACTCGATTTCTGCTGCTAAGTCAATCGCCATTTTACCTGTGCTTAAAACAAGACGTTTTACTTTATTTGGTTTCATGCCAAGGTTTTCTTGTTCTAAAGCAGGTTGGAAACGTCCTTCGCTTAACTGACTAGCAGTTGAAAGCGTAAGTGGGTGACGTAATAAACTCTTCGGCGTCATCAATACTAATGGTCGAACAGCTTCTGTTCCTAAGATAGATGCTTGACGACGCAGGATATGGAAGTATTGAGCCGCGCTCGTTAAGTTTGCAACTGTCCAGTTATTCTCAGCAGCTAACTGTAAGAAACGCTCTGGACGTGCACTAGAGTGCTCTGGTCCTTGACCTTCATAACCGTGTGGTAATAGAAGAACTAAGCCAGATTTTTGACCCCATTTTGCTCTTCCAGCTGAAACATATTGATCAAATAATGCTTGCGCAGTATTTGAGAAGTCACCATATTGCGCTTCCCACATAACAAGAGTTTCTGGAGCGAATACGTTATAACCATATTCGTAACCAACAACAGCAGCCTCTGATAACGGACTGTTATGAACAGAGAATGAAGCATTAATGTTTGGTAAGCGATGTAATGGTGAATATGTTTCATTTGTATCAGTATCGTGTAATACGATATGACGGTGTGCGAATGTACCACGCTGTGAATCTTGACCAGTTAAACGAATTGGCGTACCTTCTTGTAAAATAGAAGCGAATGCTAATGATTCAGCAAGTGCCCATTCAATTTTGCCGTTCTCTTCAAGAGCATCTTTACGGCGCTCAAGAATTTTCTTCACTTTCGGATATACGTTAAAGCCTTCTGGCCAAGATAGTAGACCTTCATTAATTGCACGAAGTGAGTCAATCTCAACGCCAGTATCAATTGACTGAATACCTTTTGCAACAACATCTGGTACTTTAACGTGAATTGTTGCATCACTCGTATCAGCTGGTGGTACTTGTGCATAGTCGGATTTTAATTGCTCTTGTATAAACTGTGTAATTGTTTCAACCTCATCTGCATTTAGAACACCAGCAGCTTGTAATTGATCTGCATAAATTGCTCTTACAGTTGGATGGTTTTTAATTTTTTTGTACACTTGTGGTTGCGTAACTGCCGGGTCATCCATTTCGTTATGACCGTAGCGGCGGTAACCAATTAAATCGATTAAGAAGTCTTTTTTGAACAACATGCGATATTGAATCGCAAGGTTAGCAGCTGCAAGACAAGCTTCCGGATCATCAGCATTCACGTGAACAATCGGAATATCGAAACCTTTTGCAAGGTCACTTGAATATTTCGTAGAACGAGAATCATAGCTATCAGTCGTAAAACCAACTGCATTGTTTGCGATAACATGAATCGTTCCGCCTGTTTGATACGCGTTCAATCTGCTTAAGTTGAGTGTCTCAGATACAATACCTTGACCAGGGAATGCAGCATCACCATGAACTAAAATTACGAATGATTTTGAAGTATCTTGATCTGGAAGACCAGATTTTTTACGATTCTCTTGAGCCGCACGTGCGAAACCTTCTACTACAGGATTCACGAACTCAAGATGACTCGGGTTATTTGCTAATGTAACGCGAGTACTAACTTCTTCGTTACTAACGACTTGTTCTCTACCTAAATGGTATTTCACGTCGCCAGTCCAGCCTGAATTAGCCACTGCGCCTTCTATTTTTGCATGTTTGAACTCAGCAAACATGTGGCTATATGGTTTTTCTAATACGTGAGCAAGTACGCTTAGGCGACCGCGGTGAGCCATACCAATCATGACATCCTCTACGCCGTTCTTAGCACCTTCTAGAACAATTTCATCTAAAACAGGTACAAGCATATCAACGCCCTCGATAGAGAAACGTTTTTGCCCAACGAATGTTTTATGCAAGAATTGCTCGAAACCTTGAACAGCTGTTAAACGTTTTAAAAGAGCAGTTCGTTTTTTATTTGATAGTGGTTGACGCAATGAATTTGATTCCACCATTTGATGCAACCACGCGCGTTCTTCACTATCTTGTATATGAGAAAATTCATAAGCTAAAGATTTTGTATAAACGTCTTTTAATCTATGAATTACATCAAGTGCAGTGTGAATACCTTCTGGTGCATCTTGCCATACCGTTTTCGCTGGAATCGCTTTCAAGTCAGCATCGCTCAGTTCGTTCATTGCTTTCTCAAGAAGAGATTGTCCATTTGCAGCATCTTCCATCGGGTTGATGTGAGCCAACGTGTGCCCGAAAGAACGAATCTGCTCAACAAGTTGAACGACTTTAAGAATTTTTTCAATGTTACCTGTGTTTTGAGGAGAAAAATGTGTTGCTGTGTTGTCCCCTGTTACGACATCATCTTGAAACGAAGGAGCTCCAAAAATTTCAAAAAGCTCTTGTAATTCCGGATCAACAGAACCTGCTCCAGTTACGTAAAGATCATACTGCTCAATAACATAACCAAGGTTCGGACCGTGGAACTTGGCCCAAGGGTTTGTCGTTGTATTCTTCCTCGTCATTTGTTTAAACCTCCCAATGCATATAATCCTTTTCCATACAAAGGTGCATTTTGCTCTTTTTCAATAAGTAATGAATCAATAATCAATGTAAATGTTTTTCTTTACTCTTATGTTATTACAATAATTTACATAATACCAAACACTATTACTTATCTGTTTTGTAAAAAAACATTCACAATAACTTATCACCCAAGTTAATCTTTCATGTTATAAAGTAATTTTACAGAAAAATGGGGTGGATATATTTGGTATGCCTATACTAATAGCTATAATTGTTGCATTTAAATATAGGTATAATAGTTAGAATGTTTCGATAAAAACAGTTTGAATTATGTATATTGAAATAATAAGCGCTTTCATAGATATTATACAACAATATAACGGAATATAGTATAAAAAATAAAAAATTATGAATTTATCGTAAACTTTATTTAGATAGTGTTAAATATTAAAAGGAAAGTGAAGGATTTCTACAAAAAAAGTTGCTAAACATAAAAAATGCTCCATAAACAGTTAGTTTCTATAAATATGACGAAAAACACCGTAAAACAAATAACGCATTTCGTGAAATAAAGAAATAAATGAAATATTTTAAAAGGATAAAACAAATATGGAGATATTAAATTTTAAAAAAAGAAGTGAGGAGATATAGTAACAGTTATTTACAGTGTTCCGTGTTTCGCTTCAAAATAGACGTGCTGAAATTTAAAAAAGTTTCTTCTATATAAATAGCGTGAATAATAATCAAAATATATGTAAAGGGAACTTGACGTAAAGTTTCCTTTACGTATATACTCGGTATATGGAAGGAGGGAGAAATTTCCTTGGAAAATAAAATGGTCGAATACCGAAAAAAATTTGGACTATCTCAAGAAAAGTTGGCTGAGAAACTTGGAGTTTCCAGACAAACCATTATCTCAATTGAAAAAGGGAAATACGATCCATCACTTCCGCTAGCATTTGAAATAGCGAAAACATTTCAGACAACAATAGAACATGTATTTATTTATGAAGGAAAAGAAGAGGGGGAATAGGGATGAATTATTCACAAAAGTACTTTGTAATTATGGGGATTATTTTTCTATTTATGAGTGGATTTATGATATTAACAGGTATAATGACGCATTCTGCACCGCCAGCCATAACGTATCCATTGCTGGGGATGATGATTATGTGTTTCTGTCTAAGCTACTTGCATCCGCAATTTAAAGAAAAAGACGAGCGAATGAAACTGATTCGTTATAAAGGAATGTTTGTAACCTTTTTTGCATTAACGGCATATTATCTTCTTTTCTCTATCGGCTTAAACTTAAAAATACTTACACTATCAGCTACTGAATTATTGAATATACTTATGGCACTTACAATGAGTACCGTCTTTATCTCATTTGTTGTTTTAGCAAAAAGATTTTAAGATGGAGGAGAGAAAGGAAGATTAACATATGCAAATGATGTATGCTTTTGGCATTGGGCTTGTATTATTTTTAGCCGTATTCTTATTTATTCGTAAAGACGTTCAAGGTGGGACATTAACGAAGCGAGGATTTTATAAATTAATCGGCTGTTTAGTTGTTATGCTTATAGCAATTATTGTAATGATCGTATTAATTAATCAGTCACTATAGAATGTAAAAACGGAACCTTACTTTGGTAAGGTTTTTCTTTATTGTTAAACCTAAAAATTACCACTAAATCCATTTACTATAAATAACTTGTATTATATAATCCAATGAAATGATAGATAAGGAGTGTAGTATATGAATAAAAAAACTATCTTCTATTTATTAACTTGTATACTACTTGTAGCTAGTACTACTTATATAATATGTAACAAAAGAGAACAAGTGCCACCTATATTAGTATGGAACGAACAAGAATACTATGTTACGAATGAACCTGCCAAAGTAGAAGAAGTTGGGCAAAAACTTGGCGAAGTAACAAAGAAAATTAAAACAAGTAAAAAACCTACTAAAAATAGAGAATCTAATACATTACAAGAGAAAACAGAAGTATTCACAATGATTGAGGAAGAAAAAAGTGATTACCCGCCTTTAATCATAAAGGAAGCTTATAGTGATGAATATAGGGTAGTGAGGCCGATGTTGAAGCAAGTATTATGATGAAAAGGGGATTCATATGCAGACAGTAACTTTGTATCCGTGGTCGTTAAGAAAAATATTTGTCTTTTTCCTCCTATCGGTGCCGCTTACATTTTGATGAATAGAGGAGCAATGCAAAAGAGAGATTTCATTTTATATTTATTATTTACTGCTATTAATATATCGCTTTGGTTATTGCTTATGATTTTTGATTGGAGTATGTGGATGGTGGCGGGTAGTAGGGAACAGAAAATGTGGTTCATTTGTGCTACGGATACGGATTAATAGATAAAGAGTCTTGTAGGAATGCTGCAAGGCCCTTTATCTTTTGGGAATTAATAGAAAACGAATCATATAAATGATATACTAAAAAATGTTTGTAATGTCAGTTTCATACTATTATATAATGCTGACTTACTAGAAAAGATAAGAGGAGAATGAGCGTGCAAAAGATAAAGAGATTATTGCTATTAATGATGGTAGTAGGATTAACAGCAGTTGTTTTAGCAGGGTGTGCAAATCCGAAAGATACTACAGAAGAATTTTTAACAGCGATACAAAAAGGTGATGTAGAAAAGGCTCGTACATTTGTTGAGAGTGACAAGGAATTTAATAAACTAAATGAAAAAACAGATGATGCTGAGGCAAAAGCAATGCTAAGTGCAATTACAAAAACCTTTAAATTTGAAAAGCTAGAAGAAGTATCGAAAAAGGATGACAAAGCAGAAGTGAAAGTGAAAATTACATCTGCTGATCTATCCGTTGCTGTAACAAAAGCAGTGGGAGAAGTTATGCCAATGGCGTTCGCTAGTGCCTTTAGTGAAGACAAAGAACAATCTGAAAAAGCAATCGAAAAAACAATGACATCAACTATCGTCAAAAACTTAGCAGATAAAGATGCAGCAATGGCAACTCGCGAAGTTACATTGAACTTAAAGAAAGACAAAGATGGCGACTATAAAATCGTTGCTGACGATAACTTGAAAGAAGTATTGTTTGCAAATGCGAAGTCTTTGGAGAAGATGTTTGGTGGGAAGTAATTGAATTAGATAAAAAAGAGACGCCATATCACGTAGAAGGTTGATATGGTGTCTCTTTTTTATGAACCTGGAGAGGTTTGAACTCAAGAAATTAATTCTATAAATTTTATATTATGATTTTTTGGTTTATGACATACAGCTAGTTGTAACAGAGGAGGTACTGTATTCTATGTTTTCTTATGCGGATCCTGTAACGTAGAAAGGTAAAGTTTCTGGACCAGATTTTAATTAGTGTTCCTTCAGCTTTAATGAGGAGGTGTACGAAGATGTTGTGACTATACCTGCTGGGTATTATTAATTGTGAAGTCAAATAAGAAAACAATTTATTAGAGGAAGATTAGTTAGTTTAAGTATCAGATTTAGGTGTTTAACAGGGGGTACTAATTAATTTCAGTTCTTTCATGAAAAATTATAGAAAAAGTATGGATAAACAAATTCTTGTTTTAAGTGAATTTTGTGAATGTGGGGGCTGCTTTAAATAAAGATGGTCAAACACTATGTAAATAATTAGGAATGTTAAAATATGCAAAATTGCATATTAAATATTTTAAATCTTATGCTAACCTTATAATGCGAAATATAACATTTGTTGGTAATTATTCATTTTTGAAAGATAAAAAATGAATAATTACAGTGAATTGTATACCACTGTCCTATAGTATAAACGATAATAACGAAAGCTATTTGAAGTCCTTTGAAGGAAATAAGTTATTTAAAAAATTCCATATAGAAAATTTGTTAAAATTTCAGATGTAACAAATGTCATTTTATTTTTAATGTCTGATAAAAGCGATGCCATTAGAGGGCAAAATATTGTGGTTGACTATGGATATACAATTGTATAAATAAATCATCTTGGGAATTAAGGGTGTGGATAATGAGTTTACTAATTAAAGATTTAACAAAGAAATTTGACGAGCATGTTGCAGTGAATAATTTGAATATCGAGATACCAAAAGGTGAAATATTTGGATTCTTGGGCGGGAATGGAGCAGGTAAAACGACTACATTTCGAATGATACTTGGACTTTTATCGAAATCAAGTGGGACCATTTCATGGAATGGTAAACCTATAAATTATGGTGTTACAGATAAAATTGGGTATTTACCAGAAGAACGTGGTCTTTATGCGAAAATGACTGTCAAAGAACAAATTAACTTTTTTGCAAAACTAAAGAACATGAAAAGTAAAGATGCAGAAAAAGAACTTCACTATTGGCTGGAGCGTTTTAATATTACTGAGCATCTGAACAAAAAGGTAGGAGAACTTTCTAAAGGCAATCAGCAAAAAATCCAGCTGATAACAGCGATTATACATAAGCCTGAACTCTTAATTTTAGATGAACCATTTAGTGGTTTAGACCCAGTAAATGTTGAAATGTTAAAAGACGCTGTTCTTGATATGCAAAAACAAGGGTCGTCAATTCTTTTTAGTTCACATCGTATGGAACATGTGGAAGAGTTATGCCAACACATTTGTATTATGCACAAAGGTGTACCTGTTGTTCAGGGTGACATTACCAAAATTAAAAGTGATTTTGGTAAAAAGAACGTTGTAATCATTGGCGATCATAACTTTGACCATTTGAAAGAAATAAAAGGTGTAGAAAGTATGAAGAAACGTAAAAATGCAGTTACTCTTAAAATTTCATATGAAGAAGTTTCACATGTTTTATTTAAAGAGATAACAAAATTAGGGTATGTTAAAAAGTTTGCAGTAGAAGAGCCTACATTAAATGATATCTTTATTGCGAAAGTAGGTGCACAAAATGAATAGTTTCTGGACAATTTTTTTACAAAACTATAAATCTAAAGTGAAATCAAAATCATATTTTGCTATTACAATAATAGTTTCTATGTTAATTATAGGATTGATGAATTTTGACAAGATTTATAACTTGTTTGCAGGTAACGAGGACGATCAAGTTGTTGTTGTTACAGAAAAAGAAGAATTATATTCAACCATTCATCAAGTGTTTAAAAATGTCGATAGTAAGATACAAGTTAAACGTAGCACGGATAAGCAAAAAGCAGAATCAGGTGTTAAAAATGGTGATTATACATATGCAATCGTTGTAGAGGAATTGAATAATAAACAATTAAAGGCTACGTATATAACTGAGACGGATGTAAATCAGCAAGATGTTAGCAAGGTTCAAACGATTTTATCTCAAATACAATCTTCTAATTTCGCCCAGCAATTGAATCTATCTCAAGATGAATTAAAGGTGTTAACAACGCCAGTAGAAATTCATACCAAAACGGTTTCAGATAAGGTTAAAGATGGAGAACATACTGAGGGTGTAGGGATTTTAATTAATGTCTTTATCATGCTAAATTATCTAATGATATTAATGTATGCTGCACAATTAGCAACAGATGTTGCAACAGAGAAATCTTCTCGTGTTATGGAGTTAGTTGTTTCGAGTATTTCGCCTACCAAACATTTATATGCGAAGCTATTCTCAACATTATTGGCTGGTATTACGCAAATCATAATTTGGGGCTTGGTCGCAACTGTTGGATATAAAACAGCAATTAATGATTCGAAAAATGATATTTTAAATAGTATTGATTTAAATTCTGTTGCTCCAACTCTAGTGTTTTATGGGATTCTATTCTTCACATTAGGATTCTTATTATATGGCTCATTATCTTGTCTATTTGGCTCTATCATTACGCGTATAGAGGAATCTTCTCAAGCTGTTATGCCGCTGATGTTTATGTTACTTGCTGCTTTGTATATAGCAATTTATGGAATGTCAAACCCAAGCAGCATGGTTGTTACCATTACTAGTTATGTACCTTTCTTCACTCCTATTGTTATGCTTGTACGAATTGGATTCCTCAATATCCCAGTATGGGAGATTGCGCTTGCATTAGCAATTCTAATTGCAACAATATGTATGATGATTGGTTTAACGAGTCGTGTTTACCGCGGTGGCGTATTAATATATGGTAAAGGTGCATTTAGTAATATCAAAAAGGCAATCAAATTAGGGCAAAAATAGGATTCGTCTATTCATTTCTAAACTTAAATTTACAAAGATCTGCATAGTTAAACTGTGTAGATCTTTTTTGTTGAGAAATTTATATAAATAAATATAAAAATTGCTGTATTAGGCTATTTTTCAAAGAGAATTTTAAAAAGCTCCCAAAAGAGAGTAAAGAATCGAGTTCTAGCGAACAACGTAGAGCGATAATTAATATAATTTATGTCTTTCTCCAAAATGGAGAAAAGAAGTAGGGAAAAATTTAGTTTTAATAATAATCATTTATTTGCTACATAAAGAAAACCCCTTGACTATCAAGGGGTTTTTCATATGACCCCGGAGAGGCTCGAACTCACGACCTCCACCCTGTCAAGGTGGCGCTCTCCCTGCTGAGCTACGGGATCCCAACTATAAATGTTACCATCAGCAATGTATTTTCATTTCATTCGTGTAATCGGAGAATTTGTACAATTTGTTGAGTATTGTAACATTTGATGTATTCCTATAATAGCAACAAACTTTAATGGTGTAAAGATGTAATTTTATGAATATTCATATTCTAATTTTTGTATAAAAAAATAAGCCCCGAAGAGCTTATTTTAATAATAATATCAACGCAATTATCAATGATATTTTCAAAAATACAATCATAAATAATGGAGCTTGTTCATAAGCTATCGTCCTGTAACTGTCATTCCTGCTGTGTAAATTGTATCAATAGAACCGTCAGCGCCTTTTATTTCGACTTTATAACGATATGTTCCATCTTCATAAATATCATCGCCATATCCTGTGAAAGTTGCAATTTCATCATTGCTTCCAGCTGGGACCCATTGATTTTGCCAACGGAAGTTGGTTTCAAATTCTCCCCATCTATCGCCATATTTCTTTTCAAGGCTGACATTGTAATGAATTTCTTCAGCTCGGTCATTTGTAATTCTTGCAATTACGCTGTTACCAAAAGTAACTTGTGTAGAGTGTACCTGAACTGTAACACCGTTCACCGTTTCACCAGGACCACAAATGTAATGACAACCATCCCATTCGTCAGCATGTGCTTTTGGTGTTTCAATGTTCATAACCGTTAAACCGCCTAAAGCTAATGCGCCAGTTAATAATACTTTACCAAATGTTTTCACTTGAAATTCCCCCTAAGTATATTCTCAATTCGTTCGATAGATATCACATTAATCTAATGGAACGTTTTTTCCTTAAGTGTATTCGCTATGAATCTTTCATCTTGTAGTAATCTAATCACTACATAAAATTTCATAGTTTTGATTCCATATATGTATCATGATTTACATAGAACAAATCTGTTAATACGCTTTGGTTATTTACTTATTCCACCACTTCTTATTACCTTTTATTGGTAAAACGTTGGTTTTATTATATAACATTATTATCTATTTACAAGAGAAAATAATACTGTATGCAAAAATGCATAATAAAAAACACTGCTTGTATTCTAGATTACAGATTAAATGGAGTGTGGGGTTTCAATTAATATTTGAGTGGAACTTAATGCTAATTTTTTATGCTTAACAGTATGCATATATCATCGTTTATTAAAGTCATAATTGATAAACCTTGTTCAGGGGACGCTCTTCCTGCTGAGCTACAGAATCTTCAAAAGGGAAAGTATAAGCGATTATGCTAGTAATGTATGAAGGAATAATGATGAGAAGCGAATTTAGTAGAAAGTAGTCTTTGGATGTAGTGGTTATATTATTTACGATACCAATCCAAAGGACCTTCAGCACTCAAATCAACAAGAAAAGGGAGTAAGAAATGTAAAGGTAAGCTTATAAGTTCTGGCATAGCGTTCACCGTTTTCTTTGATAGATATTGTCTCATAAAACAATACGGACAATCCTTTTCAAATGTCACGAGTATTGCCCATACATCTTTTATTGTCCACTTCGTTTTACAATACGTACAACGCGTCATGAGGTTCCTCCTCATTTTAAGTTTTCTTCTAGTATACTCCATTCCATTGTAAGAAAGTCATTTGTATTTAGTGTGGTAAAATGTAAGTTGTTTTATTTTTATGTGAATCTATTCAGTCATTTATGAACAATTACATATCATTTGATATTTTTGCAGAATGATAGATTTTCAGTTTCAATATACCAATTGGCCAATATATCCTTTTTACAATTTACTGAAAATCATGTATAACAGAGATACATGATTATTTTATCTCGCTATTTGCGGGCAGTAAGATCCCTTACCTCGAAATTCAGCAAAAGTAAAGAAGTTAGGTTCGGGTCGGAATGCCCGTAAAAGTCCGATTCGTGAGGGTTGATGAAAGTTTCACTTTATAAATATTCAGAAGTAGAGGGAGAAAAGTTGTAATGGTAAGAAAAACGTTCAAGATGCGCGTGTCTAAAAATAGAACGATTTCGATTAATGGATCGATTCTTGATGTGGATGTTACACATGATGAATTTTTACAAGAGTTTGTTGAGTGGGTTGATTCTAAAGGTTGGTCGTTTATGGGAATAACAGATGAGATTACGCCCGAGGAAGCTAGTCAAAAGTTAATAGATTCGTTGATTGATGAGAAGGATAAGAAAGAGTAATTCCTTCTTATTTTTATTGTATATTTATGTTCTTTATCGTAAAAGTATGATATAGTAAAAAATAGTGAAAATTCTTCCAATATAATACAAATTACATATGATTGGTAGATTTATTATTTTGTTAAGGAGTAAATGGAAAAGGGAGAGTCATATGGTAAATTTTAAGAAAATTTTGGTTTTTATTACAGTTATTTGTTCGTTTTTTTTGACGCCCATAACATTGCGTGCTGAGACGAATATTGGAGTAAATCCAGAACAAGTTGCACCACCACCTGCGGAAGGACCGAATGTTTTTAGTCAGTTTGCAACGACAATTGATGCAAAAACAGGAGATGTTTTGTATGACAAAAACGCATATCACCGCGCATTTCCTGCTAGTACGACGAAGGTGTTAACAGCGATTTTACTCATGGAGCATACAAAGCCAGAGGATCAATTTACATTTTCACAATTAGCATTAGATCAAGAGAAGAGTAATTATCAAATTGAGTTTCAACCTGGAGAGACAATTAATAGAAATACTGCGCTTATGATTTTAATGGTGCTGAGTGCGAATGATGTGTCGTATGCGATTGCGGAGCGGATTGGCGGGAGTGTTGAGAATTTCGCTAATATGATGAATGAGAAAGCGAAGCAATTAGGGGCGAAAGATAGCCACTTTGTAACACCGAATGGATTGCATGATCCGAACCATTATACGACGCCGTATGATATGGCTATGATTACGAAGGGTGTGCAAAAGTATCCTGAAATTTTACAAGCGATGAATACGAAAAGAACGACAGTTACGACGTCTAGGCAGACGGTGTCTATTTTTAATAAATCTAATTTTTTTGAAAATCCATATAGCATTGGCGGTAAGACAGGGTTTACGAATGAAGCACGTAATACACTTGTTTTATTAAATGAGAAAGATGGAAATCGTATTATAAGCGTAGTAATGGCTTCTCAAAGACCTGAAATTTATGAAGATTTGAAGCAGATGGCGGAATATTCTTTCGGTCAATTTACGAAGCAAATGGTGCTTGATAAACATAATTGGCATCAAAAAACAACATATTTAAATAAAGATGTTAATTCTGAGTTGGAACAAAGTGCGGAGCTTATGCTTAAGAAAGATGAAGGGAAAAATGTGAAAACTATTTTCCGGGCGGCTTCATTAGATAAAGAATCTTTATATCATAAAGGAATACATCGTGGTGAGGTAGTTGGTGCAGTTGATATTACGAAAAATAATCAAACAATTGCGACGGTAAATGTTCTTTCAACAGAAGATGTCACTTTTACGATGCCTAAAAAAGATACAACTATGCCTGAAGTAAAAGACTCAAATGTGAAAGTAATAAGTGTTGGGATAGGTGCGATTATATTATTTGGAGCAATTTTATATGTAGTGTTGCGCCGAAATACAAAAGGAATGAAATCAGAAGGTAAATAAATTACTAATAAAAAGACTGTGTAAAATTTTGGCACAGTCTTTTTTCTATATTTTAAATAACTAATAATTGTAAATTTTCTTATTGCAATAACTTAAAGTTCGTTATATCATTTACTTGTGTTCTTGTTAAAGAACAAAGTGGATATTGCATACTTCAAATAATATAAAACAACGGAGAGGGAGAGAGACGATGAAATTAATATGGAAGATAATTAGCAACGCGATCTCATTTGTTTTATTTGCATTGATGGTTTTTTTAGCTTTTGTAGTTATTTCTTCAAAAGCAAGCGGTGGTGATCCGACAGTGATGGGATATCAATTTAAGAGCGTTCTTTCAGGATCAATGGAGCCGACGTTTTTAACAGGATCAATCATTGCAATAGAACCAAACAAAGATGGTTCTAAATATCAAAAAGGTGATGTTATTACCTTTAAAGAGAAAGATCAAAAAATTATCACTCACCGTATTATCGGTGTGAAAGATACAAATGGAAAAGTAATGTATGAAACAAAAGGGGATAACAACAACGGACCAGATTTAGAGCCAGTACTTGCAGAAAATGTAGTTGGAAAGTATGCAGATATTACAGTTCCGTATGTTGGTTATTTACTGAATTATGCGAATTCAAAAGCGGGAGCAGCATTGCTTCTTATTATTCCAGGAGTCTTTTTACTTGGGTATTCCGCGATTTCTATTTTTGGTGCTATTCGTAGCATTGACGGAGAAAAGAAAGATAAAAAAGTAGAACAATCCGTCTAGTTCGTTTGGTTATACTTTCCGTTTAGGAAGTTAACAAATATATATTAAGGGGATATGGACATGACTTTAAAGAAAAAATTAGGAATGGGTATTACATCAGCAGTATTAGGAGCAGCTTTAGTTGGTGGAGGAACATTTGCATTTTTCAGTGATAAAGAAGTGTCAAATAATACATTTGCGGCTGGAACACTGGATTTAGCATTAAATCCATCAACAGTTGTTAACGTATCGAATTTAAAACCTGGGGATACAATTGAAAAAGAATTTAAACTAGAAAATAAAGGCTCTTTAAATATTAAAAAGGTTCTACTGAAAACAGATTATAATGTAGAAGATGTAAAGAAAGACAATAAAGATGATTTTGGTAAACATATTAAAGTAACATTCTTAAAAAATGTAGATAAGCATGAGACAATTGTGAAACAAACTACTTTAGATAAATTAAAAGGTGACACACTTACAGCTGTAGATAATGATTTATCGGCTTGGTTCTGGGATGAAAAAGGTATTTCAGCAGGTAAATCTGATAAATTCAAAGTGAAATTCGAGTTCGTTGATAATGGAAAAGATCAAAATCAATTCCAAGGCGATAAGTTACAATTAAATTGGACGTTTGATGCACAACAAACAGCAGGTGAAGAAAGATAATAAGAAAAAGGGCTATCACATGGATAGCCCTTTTTCTATTTTTCTAGTATTTGTCTATCAATTTTAATAGTTCTTTACTATAATATAGATAATGTTCTGTATAAAGAACGTGATGTTCGATGGGAGAGATTAAGATGCTGAAAAGACCGCGTAATTTTAAAAAGATGCTTATATTGCCGTGTATGTGTTCTATTACGTTTTATTTAGGATCTCAAATTATGACGCATACAGAAGCGGCGTTCATTCATGAAACGAAAGTAGAAGCGACGCTTTCTACAGCAATTATATTTCCGAAAACAGTTAATACGTTAAAAGAGCAATCTGAGAAACATAAACAGTTTATTGAGCGTGAGTATGGAACGATGAAGGGAAAATCGAAAGCAACTTCTATTGAAGAAATAAAACAGGCGATTTCTGTATGGCAACAAGGGCGTGAGAAAATTGTTGCTGAGAAGGAAGCCCTGCAAAATGTATATACTGAAATAGAAGCTCCTTACAATCAAATACAAGAAGAATTAAAGGTAAATAAAGATGAATCGATGCAGCAAGTGTCCATATATGTAAATGAAGGCTTCCGCAGTATCAAAGAGAAGCGTGACTATATTGAGAAAGAAATTAGCTTGAAAGCTATTGATGAGCAAATTCAGGCTCTTCAGCAACAATTAAACGTTGCAATTGAAGCAGAAGAACAGAAGAAAGCAGAAGAACAGAAGAAAGTAGAAGAACAGAAGAAAGCAGAAGAACAGAAGAAAGTAGAAGAACAGAAGAAAGCAGAAGAACAGAAGAAAGTAGAAGAACAGAAGAAAGTAGAAGAGCAAAAGAAAGCGGAGTAACTGCTTTAGTGAAACAGCCGGAAAACAAGAATGTGGTGTAAGAGAGAGTGAACGAATAAGCAAGACTAGTAATATTTATACGAGTGTGAGGGAACGTTAGCCCTCACCTCTTTGTTTTTCTTTTTTCTTATAGTATTAAATGATTTGAGTGTGAAAAAAGTTATAAATTATCATTGTTTTTTTCTGAAAAGTCTAAATGATATTGAGAAATAAAAATAACTGAAAATATTAATAAATATGTGTTGTGTTTATATAGGGTTGTTCGTTATAATGAACATAAGGTTTTTAAAAAAGAACGCATATTAGCTAAGCTAATATAGTTTTCTTTACATCTCTTATTGAAAAATAAGTGATAAAAATATAAAAAAAAGCTAGGGGGAATTGATTGTGAGTCTGAAAAAGAAATTAGGTATGGGAGTTGCATCAGCAGCATTGGGGTTAGCTTTAATTGGTGGAGGAACATTTGCATTCTTTAGCGATAAAGAAGTATCAAACAATACATTTGCAGCTGGGACGTTAGACCTTACATTAAACCCTAAGACGCTTGTAGATATTAAAGATTTAAAACCAGGGGATTCTGTTAAGAAAGAGTTCTTATTACAAAACAGCGGTTCGTTAACTATTAAAGACGTTAAATTAGCAACAAAGTATACTGTTAAAGATGCAAAAGGTGATAATGCTGGTGAAGACTTTGGTAAGCACGTTAAAGTAAAATTCCTTTGGAACTGGGATAAACAAAGTGAGCCTGTATACGAAACAACTTTAGCAGACTTACAAAAAGTTGATCCAGATCTTTTAGCTAAAGATATCTTTGCTCCTGAGTGGGGAGAAAAGGGTGGATTAGCAGCTGGTACAGAGGATTATCTATGGGTACAATTTGAATTTGTAGATGATGGAAAAGATCAAAATATCTTCCAAGGTGATACATTGAATTTAGAATGGACATTCAATGCTAACCAAGAAGCTGGGGAAGAAAAATAAAAAAAAAGCGGGTATTCCCGCTTTTTTTTTTTATAAAGAAAAAGAAGTGCTGGTTGTAAGCACTTCTTTCTATTATTATTTTTGATTTTGCTTCCACTTTGTAAATTCAAGAAATTCACGAAATTGTTCTTTGGAGACACCAGAGTTCATTGCATCTTTAACGAGTTGTGTCCATTCGGAGTCTAGGTTAGTTTCCTTTGTTGTTTCATCATGAAGTAAAGTATCAACTGGAATTTGTAGAACTGCTGCGATCTTTTCAAGAAACTGAATGGAAGGGTTTTTTTGTAAATTTCGTTCTATAGAACTAATGTAAGATTTAGCAACGCCAGCTTTTTCGGCAAGTTCAGTTAATGAAATCCCTTTTTGTAAACGAAGGCGTTTTATACGTTCTCCAATCATATTTGCGCACCTTTCTATCAATATGTAGTTGTCTTATGATGTCATTATTATAACATAAACTTCGTTAAAAAGAACAAACCTATTGAGCCTGACTGGATGGCTTCATACGTTGGAAAAATTGCTCGATGTCTTGCATGGCGATACCAGCATCTAGAGCTTCAAGTATTAAATCAATCCATTCTTGATCCAGTGCGTCTGTCTTATCTTTGTACAAATGTAATTCCTCCCTAATTATCGGTCATAATTGCTGCTACAGAATACATGATAATGCAATCCGATTTTGTGTTTTATATAGTGAATTATCAAATATTGTGTAGATGAAACAAAGATAAAATCCCCATTAAACTCCCTCTATGGAAATTATAAATTGTTCGATAAAAACTTTCAATATTTTCAGAAAACATTGTTGAATTGTGATATATTCGTATGCTAACTATGAAATTTTTACAAATATATTAAAAACATTACATAATATGACTAAATATTGAAAAAATATTGAATTTTTAATAAAATTCAATTTGTAATACATATTATTTATTAGGGGAGGAAATAAGGGATGAACAAGAAACCGTTCAAAGTTTTGTCATCAATCGCATTGACAGCTGTATTAGGCCTTTCATTCGGAGTTGGCACTCAATCTGCATATGCTGAAACGCCTGTGAATAAAACAGCTACGAGCCCAGTTGATGATCATTTAATTCCGGAAGAACGTTTAGCAGATGCATTAAAAAAACGTGGGGTAATTGATTCGAAGGCTTCAGAGACAGAAACAAAGAAAGCAGTCGAAAAGTATGTAGAGAACAAAAAGGGTGAAAATCCTGGGAAAGAAGCAGCGAATGGGGACCAACTTACGAAAGATGCATCCGACTTTTTAAAGAAAGTGAAAGATGCGAAAGCAGACACGAAAGAAAAATTAAATCAACCAGCAACAGGCACACCTGCAGCGACAGGCCCAGTTAAAGGCGGTCTAAATGGTAAAGTACCAACTTCTCCAGCGAAACAAAAAGACTATAACGGTGAAGTTCGTAAAGACAAAGTACTCGTTTTACTTGTAGAGTACGCTGACTTTAAACATAATAATATCGACAAAGAGCCTGGATATATGTATTCTAACGATTTTAATAAAGAACATTATGAAAAAATGTTATTCGGCAACGAGCCATTTACATTAGATGATGGAAGTAAAATTGAAACGTTTAAACAATATTACGAAGAACAATCTGGTGGTAGTTACACAGTGGACGGAACAGTTACAAAATGGTTAACAGTTCCTGGTAAGGCGGCTGATTACGGTGCAGATGCTGCTAGCGGCGGCCATGATAATAAAGGACCAAAAGGGCCACGTGATTTAGTAAAAGATGCATTAAAAGCAGCTGTAGATAGTGGTATTGATTTATCAGAGTTCGACCAATTTGATCAATACGATGTAAATGGTGATGGAAATAAAAATCAACCAGACGGTTTAATCGATCACTTAATGATTATTCATGCGGGTGTTGGACAAGAAGCAGGCGGTGGTAAATTAGGCGATGATGCAATTTGGTCGCACCGTTGGACAGTTGGACCAAAGCCATTCCCAATTGAAGGTACACAAGCGAAAGTACCATATTGGGGTGGAAAGATGGCAGCATTCGACTACACAATTGAACCAGAAGATGGAGCGGTTGGTGTATTCGCACATGAATATGGTCACGATTTAGGTCTTCCAGATGAGTACGATACACAATATAGTGGTCAAGGTGAGCCGATTGAAGCTTGGTCTATTATGAGTGGCGGAAGCTGGGCTGGTAAAATCGCTGGAACGACGCCAACGAGTTTCTCACCACAAAATAAAGAGTTTTTCCAAAAAACAATCGGTGGTAACTGGGCAAATATCGTAGAAGTAGATTACGAGAAATTAAATAAAGGTATCGGTCTAGCGACATATTTGGATCAAAGTGTTACGAAATCTAACCGTCCGGGTATGATTCGTGTTAACTTACCAGACAAAGATATAAAAACAATTGAGCCGGCATTTGGAAAACAGTATTACTACAGCACAAAAGGTGATGATCTTCATACGAAGATGGAAACACCACTGTTCGATTTAACAAATGCAACGACTGCAAAATTTGACTTCAAATCATTATATGAAATTGAAGCAGAGTATGATTTCCTTGAAGTACACGCTGTAACGGAAGATGGTCAACAAACGTTAATTGAAAGACTTGGTGAGAAAGCAAATAGTGGAAATGCAGATTCGACAAATGGAAAATGGATTGACAAATCATATGATTTAAGTCAATTCAAAGGCAAGAAAGTAAAATTAACATTTGATTACATTACTGATGGTGGTTTAGCATTAAATGGATTCGCTCTTGATAATGCTTCATTAACAGTAGATGGTAAAGTAGCATTCTCTGATGACGCAGAAGGTACACCACAATTAAAATTAGATGGTTTCGTTGTATCTAACGGAACAGAGAAGAAAAAACATAACTACTATGTTGAGTGGAGAAACTATGCTGGGGCAGATAACGCGTTGAAATTTGCTCGCGGTCCAGTATTTAACACTGGTATGGTTGTATGGTATGCAGATTCAGCTTATACAGATAACTGGGTTGGTGTACATCCAGGACACGGTTTCCTTGGTGTAGTTGATTCTCATCCAGAAGCAATTGTTGGTACTTTAAATGGTAAACCAACAGTTAAGAGTAGTACACGATTCCAAATCGCTGATGCAGCGTTCTCATTCGACAAAACGCCAGCTTGGAAAGTCGTATCTCCAACGCGTGGAACATTTACGTATGATGGTTTAGCAGGCGTACCAAAGTTTGATGATTCTAAAACGTATATTAATCAACAGATTCCAGATGCAGGACGTATTTTACCGAAGCTTGGTTTGAAATTTGAAGTAGTAGGACAAGCTGATGATAATTCTGCAGGTGCTGTTCGTTTATATCGTTAATACAGTAAAACTACCGAGAGATTTTCTTTCGGTAGTTTTTTTGTGAGCAATGAATTTTATATAGCTGAAAAAGTCATATATAATGTAACCTTAAGAATAGAAATTTGTTATATATGAAGTCTATATAAATAATGAAAGAATTGGATAAAAATAGTGGGAGAAGGTGAGTGAATGAGTATTTCCTCTATTGTAAGTAGGCAAAAGGAATATTTTTTAAAAGGGCATACGAGAAGCATCGAAATGAGAAAGAATAATTTGAAGAAGCTTTATGAAGGCATTCAGCGTTTTGAAGAAGAAATATTTCAGGCATTGAAATTAGATTTAAATAAGTCAGTTCACGAGTCGTTTACAACGGAAGTTGGATATGTATTAAAAGAAATTTCCTTTCAATTGAAACATATGTCATCGTGGAGTAAACCGAAACGAGTTCGAACAGCACTCACTCATTTTGGATCAAAAGGAAAAGTAGTGCCAGAACCGTATGGTGTGACGCTTATTATTGCACCGTGGAACTATCCTTTTCAATTAGCAATTGCACCACTTGTAGGAGCACTGGCAGCTGGAAATACAATCGTTTTAAAGCCGTCAGAGTTAACGCCAAGCGTTTCAAAAGTGCTTAAGAGAATGTTAGATGAATTATTCCCAGAAGAGCTTGTAGCGGTAGTAGAAGGTGGCGTTGAAGAGAGTACATCTTTGCTGAGGGAACCGTTTGATTATATTTTCTTTACTGGTAGTGTTGGAGTTGGAAAAGTTGTAATGGAAGCAGCAGCGAAACAGTTGACACCGCTCACTTTAGAACTTGGCGGGAAAAGTCCTTGTATTGTACATAAAGATGCAAAGATAGAGATGACAGCAAGAAGAATTGTTTGGGGTAAGTTTTTAAATGCAGGGCAGACGTGTGTAGCGCCTGATTATATGTATGTGCATTCTTCCGTGAAAGAAAAGCTAATTGAGGCACTGCGACATGAAATTACAGAGCAGTATAGTAAAGAACCTTTGCGAAATGAAAATTATGTGCGTATTGTAAGTGAGCGTCATTTTGAACGATTATGTGGATTCTTACAAGATGGTCAAGTCGTAATTGGTGGAAACTATAAGAAAGATACATTACATATTGAACCGACAGTACTAGCGGATATTACATGGAAAGATACTGTTATGGAAGATGAAATTTTTGGTCCGATTTTACCAATCATAGAGTACGACAACATAGAAGATGTAATTGGCACAATCCAGCAACATCCGAAGCCGTTAGCGTTATATGTATTTTCTGAAGATAAAGAAGTACAAAAGAAAGTGACGAGTAATATTTCATATGGTGGAGGCTGTATTAATGATGTTGTCTATCATCTTGCCACGCCATATTTACCTTTTGGGGGTGTTGGAAGTAGTGGATTAGGGGGTTATCATGGGAAAGAAAGTTTTCGGACTTTTTCACATTATAAAAGCATTTTAGCCCAATCTACAGCATTCGACATGAAAATTCGTTACTCTTCTACAAAAAGTGCTTTAAAATTCATACGAAAGTTGTTAAAATGATGATGGTGTTTATCAGTAGGCGTAGCCGTATGATAATAGCCCCTTCGCAATGGAAGGGGTTTTTCTGTTCGACGTTATGTATCATGCGAAAATGAATCCAACATACTACATAAAGAATAGAAACGAACGCTTGTTAAATAATCATTTTTGTTTGGATCGAAACAAAAAATAGTCTATAGAACATAAATATTTATTCATGAATATAAAAATTAAAAATTTAAGGTAGATAGGACGGGAAAATGAAAAAGATTATTAAAGTTGAAGCAGTTGAAAAACATTTTGGAAATCAAGTGATTATCCCACCTCTTTCTTTAGATATTAAAGAGGGAGAGTTTTTAACAATTTTAGGACCGAGTGGCTGCGGGAAAACGACTTTACTTCGTATGATCGCAGGATTTGAAACTCCAACTAAAGGGAATCTTTTATTAGATGCTGAAAGAATTAACGATTTGCCGCCATATAAGCGTCATATGAACCTAGTGTTCCAACATTACGCACTATTCCCACATATGACAGTAGAGAAGAATATTTGTTTTGGTATGAAAATGCAGAAAGTATCAGCAGCAGAGCAGAAAGAGCGTGCTGAAGAGGCAATGCGTTTAACGCAGTTACTTGAGTTCCGTAATCGTAAACCTGCGAAGCTTTCTGGTGGACAACAGCAGCGTGTTGCAATTGCAAGAGCGATTGTAAATAATCCGCGTGTATTACTATTAGATGAGCCACTTGGAGCGCTTGACTTTAAGTTACGAAAAGACTTGCAACGTGAATTGAAAAACTTACAACGTAATTTAGGAATTACGTTCATATACGTAACGCACGATCAAGAAGAAGCAATGAGCATGAGCGATCGTATTGTAGTTATGAATAAAGGACATATCGAACAAATCGGAACACCGAAAGAAATTTATAATAAGCCGAAAACATTGTTCGTTGCGACATTCATCGGTGAAAATAATATTGTGAAAAACGGGGAAGGCTATGTAGCAATTCGCCCTGAAAATGTAAAAGTACGTTCGGTTGAAGAGTCAATTTTAAAAGAATACCATCTTGGACATATTGAAGATATCGAGTTTGTCGGAAATATGGAGAAGCTTTATGTACGTGATGAGAAAACATCAGAATTACTAATGGCATATCAAACTGCTGAAGAGGCAGCGCAGTGGAGCATTGGAGATAATGTATATGTAGGCTGGGAGCAAGAGGACGAGGTGACCTTAAATTGAAAAAAGGGAAATTACTCGCACTACCTACAGTCGCGTGGCTGTTAATTTTCTTCCTAATCCCGCTCGTATTCGTATTAGGATTCGCCTTCATGCAGCGCGGAGCTTACGGGACAGTAGAAATGCAATTTACGCTGGAGAATATATCCCGTGTGTTTGATCCTTTGTACTTAGGAACGTTATGGGAAACTGTTAAGATCGCAGTTATTACAACAGTAATATGTTTATTAATTGGTTATCCGTTTGCGTATACAATTACAATTGTTGACCGCAAATACCGCTCTATTCTTTTATTATTGGCAACGATCCCGTTTTGGATTAACTTTCTTGTTCGTTCATACGCATGGATTGTTATTTTACGTTCACAAGGTCTTGTGAATACGTTGTTATTAAAGCTTGGCATTATTAGTGAACCGTTAAATTTATTATATAATACTCCTTCTGTAATACTCGGAATGGTCTATTCTTTATTACCATTTATGATTTTACCAGTGTATGCAGCAATTGAGCAGCTGGATAAGCGTAAGCTAGAAGCGGCTTATGATTTAGGAGCAACACCAATAAAGGCATTTTGGAATATAACAGTGCCGATGACTATGTCAGGAATTGCGACTGGTTCTATTTTAGTATTCGTTTCTTCTATCGGAATGTTTGTTGTATCAGACGTGATGGGCGGATCGAAAGTAGCATTAATCGGAAACGTTATTCAAAATCAATTCTTAGGTGCACGTGACTGGCCATTTGGATCTGCGTTATCGATTATCGTTGTTCTATTCTCTGTTCTGTTAATTTACTTATATTATCGTGCAACGAAAGTATATAAATATAATGAGAACGGAGGGGAATAGGCAAAGATGAAGAAGTTTTTAGTTTCTTATTCTTGGTTAATTTTGTTATTCTTGTATTTTCCAATGATGGTTTTAATGGTCTATTCTTTCAACGACTCTCGCATTAATGCGGAGTGGGAAGGTTTTACATTCCATTGGTATACAGATTTATTTCAAAAACAAGATGTTATTGATGCATTTGTAAATAGTATTACGATTGCAGTTATAACAACGATTGTGACAACGGTACTTGGTGTATTCTTTGCAATTGCTTTACATCGTTATAAATATCGTTTCGAAGGGGCTATTAATGGCCTTGTATATTTACCAATTTTAATTCCTGATATTTTAATGGGATTATCTTTACTAATTCTTTTCAGCCAGTTAGGAATGGAACTTGGACAAACAACGATTATTATTGCACATATTACATTTAGTATTTCGTTTGTTGTTGTTATTTTAGCTGCGCGTCTTTCAAGTATGGGACGTGACTTAGAAGAAGCTGCAAATGATCTAGGAGCAACGCCTTGGCAAACGTTTCGTTATGTAACGTTCCCAGCAATTGCACCGGGAGTTATTTCGGCAGCATTATTAACATTCACATTATCAATTGATGATTTTGTAATTAGTTTCTTCGTATCAGGACCAGGATCAACAACATTGCCATTATATATTTACAGTATGGTTAAGCGCGGAGTATCACCAGAAATTAATGCTCTTTCTACAATTTTAATTGTTGCTATCGTAGGATTAATGGTTCTATCTGAAATCTTCCGGAACAAAGGTGCAGATGGTGAAGAAAACTCTGGAGGACACCTTCCTTTATAATACGAACGATATAGAAAGTACAAGGGGGTAATAAACCGATGAAATTAATGAAAAGAATAGCTGGCGCAGCAATTAGTTTTAGCCTTGTTGCTGGTGTGCTTGCTGGTTGTGGTGAAAAGAAAGAAGAATTAAATATTTATAGCTGGGCTGACAATTTTGATGAGCAAGTGCTAAAAGATTTTGAAAAGAAATATAATGTGAAAATTAACTATGACAAGTACGCAAGTAATGAAGAAATGCTTGCGAAATTACAAGCTGGTGGCGCAAAGTATGACTTAATCCAGCCGTCGGATTACATGGTTAAAACAATGGCGAAAATGGACTTATTAGCGCCGTTAGATAAAAAGAATATCCCGAATATCGAAAATATGGTTTCTAATTTCAAAACACCTGCGTTTGATCCAGAGAATAAATATTCTTTAGTGTACACTTGGGGTGTAACAGGGATTGCATACAATAAAAAGTATGTGAAAGAAGCACCTACAAGCTGGGCGGACTTATGGAATGAGAAATATAAAGGACATGTAACGTTACTGAACGATTCTCGTGAAGTATTAGGAGTGGGTCTTAAGAAGCACGGGTTCTCAAACAGTACGAAAGACGATGCACAATTAAAGACAGCAGCAGATGATTTAAAGAAGCTGCTTCCAAACTTATTAGCATTTGATACAGATAACATTAAACAAAAATTCATTACAGAAGATGCTTGGATCGGAACAGTTTGGTCTGGAGATGCAGCATTTATCGCAAAAGATAATAAAGATGTAGAATATGTTGTACCGAAAGAAGGCGGCACAATTTGGGCTGATACGTTAGCAATTCCAAAAGGTGCAAAACATAAAGAGCTTGCTGAGAAATTTATGAACTACTTACTAGATGAAAAAGTAAGTGTGAAAAACTACGAGTCAATTGGTTACAGTAATCCAAATGAAAAAGCTCATCCTCTTCATAGTAAAGAATACCGTGATAATCACATGATTTTCTTAACGAAAGAAGAGTTAGATCGTACAGAATGGCTTGTTGATGTAGACGATAAGTTAAAAGACTATGATCGTTACTGGACAGAGCTAAAAACAAAAGGTAAATAAGTAAGGAAATGCGGTTTCTAAAGTAGAAATCGCATTTTTTTCATAGTAGGAGGAAATCGTTTGAAGAAGAAGTTACATCAGTATGAGGTAATGTGTATCGGTTTGTTATTTGCTGTATTTGGTATTGTTGCTTGGCGCGTACATGCAGGTGGCGTTACAGTGATGGATACATATGTCCGTGGATTAGTAAGAGGGCTACAAACGGAAAGTTCTCTTATATTTTTCTCGTACTTTACAAAATTGGGATCAGCAATTGGGATAGTCGCTACGCTCGTTATAAGCTTGCTTGTTTTTTGGAAGAAGCGTTATTATGCTGCGATGATTGTATATCCAATGGGGATTTTAATAACACATCTTGTGAATAAAGGGATAAAAGAGATTGTAAAGAGAGAACGTCCGTCATTAAATGAAGCGCTAGATGCACTTGGATATAGTTTTCCTAGTGGACATGCAATGCTATCGATTATGACATTTGGATTTCTTACTTATATCATTGCTGCTAATTTGAAAAGCGTAGCTGGGAAATGTGTCACAACGATTTTGATGGGTATAGTAATTCTATCGATTGGATTAAGTAGAGTCATTTTAAATGTACATTACCCAACTGATATTTTAGCTGGTTACTGCGTAGGTGGTATTTTGTTAATTATCGCGATTTACTACCATCGTTTACTTACTGAGAGATTAGGGTTTAATAAAGAGAGATAGAAAAACGTCTGGAAAAACTATTATTATAGTTTTTCCAGACGTTTTTTGTTTATATCAAGATGTGATACAGTATAAGTGACAATTGAATTATTTAAAGTAGGTGAAAATGTGTGAAGACAAACGTACATAAAGTTGATAAGTGGGGGAAGTTAGGAGCCTTTTTGTATCAGTTTCGTTATACAGTAATTGTAGCGTTACTGTTGCTCGCAATCGCACTTGGGATTTTTGCTCCAAAGCTACCGGGAGTATTAGGTGGTGACGGTTTCCAAACGGAAGGCGACTATCAAAAAACAAAAGAAATTTTAGATCAAGATTTTAAGAAGTCTCAAGATACGCTTCTGCTCGTTTTTGAGAAAAATAAAGATGCTTCGCATGAGGAATTTAAAAAGCGAATAGATGAAATTGTAAAGAATGTTCAAGAGAAAGAGAGCTATGAATCTTTCCATCACCCAATCCAAAATAAAGAAATGCTACAAGATGACATCGGTTATGCGACAATTTTATTTTCCGGGAAAACAAATAAAGAAAGAATGGAAAAGACATTACAATTTGCTGATGAGATTGAGAAAGAAAGTAATGTAGCATTAAAAGTAACACCTACAGGATTTCCGAAAATTAATCAAGAGATTAATGAAAGAACGCAAAATGATTTAAAAGTAGCAGAAATGATTGGATTACCAATTGCGTTTCTTGTATTACTATTTTCGTTTGGTAGTCTTTTGGCATCAATTTTACCGATTTTGAATGGGGCGCTTAGTGTTATTAGTACGATGGGGATATTGTATTTCATCGGTGTTGATAAAGAACTATCTATTTTCGTGTTAAACGTTGCACCGATGATTGGACTTGCATTATCTATTGATTTTGCGCTATTATTTGTGAACCGTTTTCGAGAGGAAGTTGCTAAACGAGCGGTAAAAGAAGCGATAGCAATTACATATCAAACGGCAGGACGTGCGATTGTATTTTCAGGATTATGCGTATTTGTTGGGTTATCCGGTTTGTTTTTCTTTAAGATAGATTATATTCAATCTGTCGCGATTAGTGGAATGATTGTTGTCATTATGAGCATTTTATTCTCACTCACACTTCTTCCAGCACTATTATCGTTAATAGGTAAAAGAATATTAAAAAAGAATCAAGTAGCACATACGCCGGCAAAAGCATGGCGTAAATTTGCACAATTTGTGATGAAACATCCAATTGCAATGATTATTGTTGTTACAACATTTATTGTTATTTGCTTATTACCGTTACGTACAGCTAATTTACAGTTCCCTGGTGTTGAAGCTTTACCTGAAAAGAGTGATACAAGGATTGCATATGAAAAGTATGAAGAAGCATTTAATGAAACTGTCAAAACACACGCTGATGTTACGTTAGTTGTAGAGACGAAAAAAGATATGAAAGAAAAAGAAAGTCTACAAAAGATAGAAGAAGTCGTTCAAAAGTTAAAAGATGATAAGAAAGTACATGAAGTAAGAAGTTTATACGACGGGTTAACTGGAATGAAAGCAGATCAAGTTGTTGGAATATTGCAGTCGCCAGAATCAGCGAAACTAACTCCTGTATTTGAAGCATACACGCAAGGGAATAAGACGACGATAGAAATCTTTTTGAAAACAAAACCACGTACAGAGACTGCAAAACAGTGGGTACGTGACTTTAAAAAGAACTATAAAGAAACGGATGTTACGTATTATCTAGGCGGAATGACGACGTTTCAACAAGAATTAGAAGATGAAATTAAAGATAAAGTTGTAATTGGTATGTCTGTTATATTTGGATCGACCTTTGTTATATTATTATTTGCATTCCGATCTATACTCATTCCAATTAAGGCAATTGTTATGAATATACTTAGTTTAAGTGCAACCATTGGAATTGTTGTTTGGTTATTTGAAGGTGGTCATTTCGGTTTAGAAGCAAGTCCGGTTCTGTTTGTCTTACCAATCTTCATTTTTGGCCTCGTATTTGGGCTTAGTATGGATTATGAAGTATTTCTTATTTCACGTATTCATGAGCTCTATGAAGAAACAGGAGATAACGATCAAGCAACGTTAGAAGGGCTCGTTTCAACAAGTAGAATCATTACATCAGCTGCTTTAATAATGATTGTTGTAACTGGTGCATTCGCATTTACTGATATTTTACCAGTAAAGCAGATGGGTCTTGGCGTTGCATTAGCAATATTTCTTGATGCAACAATTATTCGTCTTATGCTCGTACCAAGCTTAATGAAGTTATTTGGAGACTGGAACTGGTGGTTACCATTTCGAAAAAAACGAGAAAAATCATCATAAAAAATGCTCATCATATTGATGAGCATTTTTTATGAATAGCAAAGCCTACATTTTGCAAATAGTATGTGATAAGAACATTACATAATAAGTAGGTGAAGGCAATGTTTCGTTATTTTAAGTTTAAGTTAAATGATACAGTACAGTTTGCCGAGAACGATGGGCATATGTATCGCATTGTCGGTTATCGGTTAGAAAAAGGATTTTATCCAAAAGATGAATGGACTCATATCATTTATGAACTACTTAGAGAATTTGACGGGTATACGATGGATGCAGAAGAGGAAGAACTTGTAAAGGTCGTTCAAGTAGAGGATGAGTATTATAAAATACAAGAAGTATCAGGTTATCGCTATCCAGTAAAAATGAAACAAAAACAACAAGTGATGAAAATAGAAAAGATGGACGATTTATTAGATGCTTACAATGATTATAAAAGGTTGGCGGATTTCTTTAAAGATTTATCGTATGAACAAAAAGCTGAAGAAGTATTATTAGAAATGAAAAGACTTAGAGCTTGAGGGGCAGTCTATTATAAGACTGTCCTCTATTTTTGACAGTGCATCAAAGTGTGTTTTCCGTTACAATGAGAGAATCAATAGAAATAAGGTGATAAACAGTATGGAAACAAAGAAAAAGGGCGAATGGTGTGAAATTATCGTTCCAGCTAAATGGAATGGTATAAGTATTGAATCGGTATTAAAAGTAGAATGGGAAATACCGAAAAAGCTATTACATCAGCTTCGTATGGAAAAAGGTGTTACGGTTAACGGGGAACAAAGAAGATGGAATGAGCTTTTAAAAGAGAACGATAAGTTACAAGTCCATATGTTTGCGGAGGAAGAGTACGGTGTAGATCCAGAATATGGTGAATTACATGTAGTATACGAAGATGATCACGTACTTATCGTAAATAAACCAGAGCAAATGGACACACACCCTGCTGAAAAAGGTGGAACCGGGACGCTTGCAAATCTTGTTGCTTTTCATTTTCAAATGCAAGGTTTAGAGACGAAGGTGCGTCATATTCATCGTTTAGATAAAGATACGACAGGTGGTGTCGTGTTTGCTAAGCATAGAATTGCTGGTGCAATTATGGATCGTCTATTAATGGAAAGAAAAATTAAAAGAACGTACGCAGCGCTCGTTGAAGGGAAAGTAAAGAAGAAACAAGGAAAGATTGATGCTGCTATCGGAAGGGACCGCCATCATGCTACAAGGCGTCGTATTTCTCCAAAAGGTGACCAAGCTATCACATATTATAAAGTAGAAAAGTATTTTAAGAAGCAAAACACGACTTTCGTAACGTTACAATTAGAAACGGGTAGAACACATCAAATTCGTGTTCATATGAGTCATAATGGTAATCCACTAGTTGGGGATGTATTATATGGTGGACAAACAAAATATATGTCCAGTCAAGCATTGCATGCGATGAAGATAAATTTCTTGCATCCAATTACGAAAGAAGCAATTGAAGTTGATGTGCCGTTTCCTACAAAGTTAAATAAAAAAATAAAAGAATTTCAAAAAGAAAATGCGTAAAGTATAAGTTTTAACTTGAAAAAAGTAGATTTTTGCAGGGATTTCTCTAAAAGAAGCGAAGCCGTTAAGAGAAAAGAGAGGTGAGAATCACTTGATCAAATATAAGTATGTACTTGGAATATTTTTCGCTTGTCTTTTACTTACTCTATTTCTCTATCCCTATTTACCAAATCGTATGGCAGTACATTGGAATGTAAATGGTGAGCCAAACGAGTTTATGAGTAAACAAGTTGTTGTAGCATTTATTCCTTGTTTTATTATTTTTTCATATGGATTTTTGTATATTATTTCACATAATATATTTAAGTTTAATGAAAGAGAGCATGGTATTATAGGCGGATTTATAAAGAAAATTACGTTATTTATGTTGTTTATTCATATGCTTATCCTCTTTATTAATTTGGGGGAGTTGATATCCTTTCAAACAGGATTAACGATTGGGATTAGTATGTTTCTTTTTATGCTGAGTAAAGAATTTAAGAAAATAAAAGGCAAAGAAAAAGATCCAATTAAATTACAAAAAATTCGTTTAGTAAGTAGACGAATTTTTCAAGTGATGGCATGTGGCATATTGTTTTCATTGTTTTTGAACTTAGAGTGGGGATTTTATGTATTGCTTAGTGTAATAAGCTGTGGATCTATGTTGTTTATGTTATATATTTTCTATTCATACATAATAGAAAGCTATGAAACTTAAAAAAGAGTCTTCTCATGAGAAGACTCTTTTAATCTATTTACTTCGTAATAAATTGTTGTGTCCAGTAGTTGCCGCTTTCTACATAACCAACACCGATGTGAGTGAAGCCGTTATTTAAGATGTTTGCACGGTGTCCAGCGCTGTTCATCCAAGCTTGTACTACTTCTTCAGGTGTACGTTGACCTTGAGCGATGTTTTCACCTGCAGATGTATAAGAAATACCAAATTTCTTCATCATGTCAAACGGAGACCCATATGTAGGGCTGTTATGATCAAAGTAGTTGTTTTTTTGCATATCTTCAGACTTAATACGTGCTACTTTGCTTAATTCAGTATCGATTTTTAGTGCTGGTAAGCCTTGTTTTGCACGCTCAGCGTTTGTTAATTCAACAACACGTTGTTCAAACTCGCTTAAAGATTTTGCTTCTTCAGCAGGCTTTTGCTCAGCTGGTTTTTGTTCAGCAGGTTTTTGAGTATTGTTGTTTTCAGCAGGTTTTTGAGCTTCTGGTTTTTGAACTTCTTCAGCAGGCTTTTGCTCGGCAGGTTTTTGTTCAACTGGCTTTTGAGTTTCTGGCTTAGCTGTTGGTTGCTCAGTTACAACATTTTCAGTAGGTTGTTGACCAGGAATGAAGCAGTTTGGTTGGAAGTTTCCTTGTTGCCATTGTGCTAATGATTCAACTCCCATAGATTGTAAGAATGCTTGTAATTCTTGTTGGCTCATTTGTTTCATCATCACTTTTGAATGCTGAATATTTTGAACCTTTACGTTAGATGGTTGTACTGTTGCAGCTTGTGCATCTAGAGAAGATACTCCTAAAGTAAGAGCTGTTGCAGCAGCTACAGATAATAAAACACGCTTTTTCATGATGTGTGTCCCCCTATATAAAGTTTTAATTTGTTTTCACACGATTTGTTTTTGACAGCCTGTCTGACTGACAAATTCATCGTAGCATACAATTTGCGAGAAAAAAGATGGAAAAAAATTCATAGACTTTAAAATTACCTAATTTATCCTAAGAGAAGGAGGGAGCAAAAATAAGAGAAATATAGAGTATAAAAGGAATTTATAGTGTTTTTATACTTGGTTTTAAGAGGGGATTTTTGGATAAAGTTACCTAAATAGAAAATGAAGAATCCTATTGTATCAATGGTTTGAGCGATTTTTTAAGGAATATAATGGATTGATTTTTACAAAACTGTAATGTTTCTGTTGTTCTTTTTTATAATAAAGTAACATATTTTTAATGTTGTAGCAGACAAAAAAGCGGCTATCTCTTTACATAGACGAAGGAGATAGCCGTTTTCCTATTATTACGTATGTTACGAGTTGTTACGAGTTAGTTTCAATTGCTTCTAATAATAAATCCACAATGTGAATTCCTCTCATCTTATGAGAAAGCCCTTCTCGCTCAATACCCAATTTCATTTGTAATAAACAACCTGGATTTGCAGTAACAATGGTTGCTGCTTCTGTTTCATGCACACGGTCCATTTTGTAATCTAGAAATTCCATTGATAACTCTGAATGAACAATATTGTAAATACCAGCAGAGCCACAGCAACGATCGGCATCTTTCATTTCTCGATATGTTGCACCTTGGATAGCCTCTAGTAACATACGAGGTTCAGAAGATGTGCGCATAACATTGCGTAAATGACAAGAGTCTTGATACGTAATAACTTGCGGCGTGAGTCGTAAGTCAGTTCGCTTATGGAAGTCTAGTTCTACTAGTATAGCAGTAATATCTTTAATCTTAGAAACAAACTGCTTAGCACGTTCAGCCCAATCCGGATCATCCTTTAAAAGATAATCATAGTCTACGAGGTAAGCTCCGCAACCACCTGCATTCGTAATAATATAGTCGATGTTTAAGTCTTCGAATGCTTTTATATTGCGCTTTGCTAATTCTTTTGCTCCACTCTTTTCACCAGCATGTCCATGCAATGCACCGCAGCAACTTTGTGTTTTCGGAATAACGATATCACAACCAGCTAATTGAAGAAGTTTCATCGTTGCGTTATTTGTTTCTAAAAACATCGTATCCATTAAGCAGCCTGTGAAGAATGCAACTTGTTTTTTCTTTGTACTTTCTGCAGGTAAAAATGAAGGACGATCTTTCATCGCTTTCATTTTAGGGACTTTTGGTAAAACGAGATCCATCGTTGCAAGTGTTTCGGGGAATAACTTCATAATCCCTGTTTTATGTGTTAGCGTTTGTAAACCAGAACGTTGATAAAATCCGATTAGTCCAGTTAATGTTCTCATTCGATTTTGATGGGGGAATAATCCTTCAAAAACGACTTTTCGAACAGCTTTCACTGGCACCGAGAATTTTTTATTTTGATTAATAATATCACGAGCTTCTTCTAATAAATGCCCATAATTTACACCAGATGGACAAACAGGTTCACAAGCACGGCAACCAAGACAAACGTTTAATGTATTCTCAACATCTTCATCTGGTTCGATTAAACCATCAACGACAGCTTTCATTAATGCGATACGTCCGCGCGGTGAATGTGACTCTTTATATCCGGATTGAATGTAGGTAGGACAAGTAGGTAAACAAAAACCGCATCGCATACAGTTTAGTAATTCATCTTCATTTAATCGTTCTTTAAATTCTTTTTGAATATTTTCTTTATTCAATGTCGTCATCGCTCAACCACCACTCTTTTTCGGGTGTCTTTCGCGAACATTTTTCCAGGATTCATAATGTTATTTGGATCGAAAGCTTGCTTTATTCCTTGCATAGCTGCAATACCTTCCTTACCTAATTTCATTTCTAAATATGGAGCTTTCATCGCACCAACACCATGTTCACCAGTAATTGTGCCACCAAGTTCAATTGCTTTCGCAAATATTTCAGCAAAAGCTTGTTCAGCTCGATGCATTTCTTCTGCATTACGAGCGTCTGTCATACAAGTTGGATGTAAGTTACCATCACCAGCGTGTCCAAACGTACAAATAGGAATATTATATTTTTTTGCAATGGTATTAATAGCTTCAACCATTGGAGCTATTTGTGAACGTGGTACAGTTGCATCTTCTAATATTGTAGTAGGTTTTAATCGTGCGAGCGCTGATAGGGCACTACGGCGAGCGGTACGAAGCGCATCTGCTTCCGTCTCATCTTTTGCAACGCGAACATCAACTGCATTCATAGAGTGGCAAACGTTAGCCATTTTTTCAATATCTCGATTGACTACTTCGGGTGGACCGTCTTGTTCGATTAATAAAATTGCTTTTACATCTGTAGGTAAACCGATTTGTGCAAACTCTTCTACTACTTCAATTGTCGGTTGGTCTAAAAACTCCAGTGTTGCTGGAATGATTTTATTTGCAATAATAGAAGAAACAGCACGTGCAGCTTCATTAATATCTTCATATAATGCAAGCATTGTTTTCTTTGTTTCAGGCATAGGAACAAGTTTTAATATGGCTTCTGTTACCACGCCAAGTGTTCCTTCAGAACCGATAAATAAACGAGTTAAATCGTAACCAGCTACATCTTTTGCTAATTTACCACCAGTGCGAATAATATCACCATTTGGTAAGACAAGTTCAAGCCCCATTACATAATCACGTGTTACGCCATATTTCAAACCGCGTAATCCACCTGAGTTTTCATTAATATTACCGCCGATTGTAGAAATTTTCATCGAGCTTGGATCTGGTGGATAAAATAAACCTTTTTCTTCTACCGCTTTAATAATATCAAGTGTAATGACACCAGCTTGTACAGTAATTGTTAAGTTTTCTTCATCAATTTCTAAAATATTGTTCATATGGCGGAAAATAAGGACGATACCGCCTTCAAGTGGACATGTTCCTGCGCAAAGATTTGTTCCAGACCCGCGCACATACACAGGAATTTTGTGAGTGTTACATACTTTTAACACTTCAGCTACTTCATTTGTATTACGAGGAGCAATGACTGCATCAGGCATTGCTTGGAAGTTTGGAGTGGCATCATAACTATAAGTTAAACGCCCCATATTGGATGTATCTACATTATCTTCGCCAACAATAGATACGAATGAATGAATAATTTGTTTTTCTAACATTGGAAATCCCCCTCAAACTGTTAACGTGTTTAGTTATAATAAACAACGTGGTAACAGTGCTTTCATTATAATGATAAAAAAGTCGAGGGATTCTTTCTATGTATAATCATCTAAAGATTAATCTATTTTATCGTTCTTTTTTGTATGATTATCTAATAGGAGGAGTGCGAAGTATAAAACGTTTAAGTCTTTGAATTGTTTTGGATCAAGTCCTGTATGTTCTTCAATCTTTTTTAGCCTATAATGTAAGGTGTTAATGTGTATATGTAATTGTTTAGCTGTCTGTTTATAAGATTGGTTATAATCGATAAATAAGCGTAAAGTGTGCATAAGCTCAGGAGATGATAGTAAGCTTTCGATGGTACGCTTTAGAAATTGTTCACGCGTTTCGACAGAAATATCTTGTAAACACATTTCTAAACGTAAATCTTCATTAAATACAATTTTTTTCGTTTCCAATGATACAGAAAGAGCACGTAATGCTTGTTCGTAACATATGTTCATATTGTTTGGGGTAACTGTTTGCCCAATCCCGATATATAAAGGAATAGAAAATAAAGCTTCGCAGTCTTGTTTTAACCGTTTTAAAAACTGATAAGTTTGTTCTTTGGAGCTCATCGCTGTAAATAAAATAAAACGATCATTTCCCCAGCGAACAAATAGATGCTCTTTTGTTAAAATATTTCGTACATGTTGCCATATTTTACGCTGGAGCATTGTGTCATTTTTGCCAATAGAAAACAAAACAAGTTGTTTTTTCTTATATAAATCAATGCCAAGTGTTTTGGCACGATCAAGAAAACTCGGGGACCACTCTGTATTTTGAAGCCAATCAAAGACAAAAGCTTCATAAGAACGGTGCTCAAGTTCTAATTGCTCTAAAAAGTAGTTTTCATGAATTAATAATTCGGTCATCTTACGCAATATTTCTCCGTAGCGTGAAATATTTTCAGGTTCTCCGGTAATCCCAATGACACCGATTACTTCATCATGAAATAATAGAGGAAGATTCATCCCAGCCTTTACACCTTGCAATCGCCTTTCATCTTCTTTTGTAATGATGACGGTTTTCTTTTGTTTAGCGCAGCGGAGTGCACCTTCATGAAATTGGCCAATTCTTTCTGTATCTGTACTTGCGATAATAACGCCTTCTATATTAATGATAATTATATTTTCTGTAATTAGTCTGCGTACTTCTCGTACAATTTTATTCGCTAAATCAGGAAATAGCATAATTGACACACCTCAAATTCTATTTGTTGTACATTATATATGTAAATTGAGTAAGAAAGGGGAATTTCACACTTTCCACACATTTATTTGTTATTTTACAATTATAACGAAATCATCTGAAGATGGAGGGAATCTTTTGAGAAAGTATGTTTTTCTTCTCTGTTTTTTATTTCTATTAGTAGGGTGTCAAGGAAGTTCATATACACCAATTGCTAAAGATAAAAATGTTATTATAACTACGAATATAAAAGAAGGCAGTATTAGTTTTATTGATAAAAAGGATAAAAAGTTAATTACGACATGGGAACTAAATGAGCCAATGGCCGGAATCACACTGCTTCCAAATGGCGATGAAATACTTGTATACGGTAAGCAATTAGAATATATGTATGTATATTCACTAGCGGAAGGAAGGCAAGTGGAAAAATATAAAACTGGAAAGGGCATTGTAAATGTGGTCGTATCAGCAGATAAAAAACAATTATTTGCTGCTGATCAAAATGTTCAAAAGGTAAGGTTCTTTACGATAAATGGGAAAGAGACAGGAAATGTTTCAACAGGAAAAGGGCCTATAACGATGGTAGAGTATCAGAATCGGTTATCTGTACTAAACTTTTATGATACGAAACTAACGACAATTGATACGAAGAAAAAAGAAGTTGTTCAATCCTTTATGATTCCGCCAGCATCAACAGGAGCGACGATTAGTCCTGATGGGAAAGAAATATGGATTGGCGGGCATGGTGATGGAAATCAAGTGAATGAGAAAGTATTAGTGTATTCTTTACAGAGCGGTGAAATGGTACGTTCTTTACACGCTCCATTTATGCCTGTGAACATAACGAAAGATAATAAGTACGTATATGCATTAAGCCACGGTTCGAATATGCTTAGAAAATTTGATACTAGTACGTATAAAGAGGTAGCTTCCGTTGAAATAGGCTCAAATCCATTTTCATTTTTGAAAAGCGGAGCAGAAGGATATGTAGCAAGTTATGATAGTGATGAAGTGTGCGTTATGGATATGAAGAGTATGAAAATAAAACAAACAATTAAAGTCGGAAAAGGACCGTTTCAACTCATAGAGAGGGAAGGGAAGGACAATGAATAAATATAGAGTGCTAGTTGTAGATGATGAAAGTGATATGAGGCAGCTTGTTGGAATGTATTTGGATAACTTTGGATATGAGTGGGGAGAAGCTGAAAACGGAAAAGAGGCTCTTAAAAAACTAGAAACGGATCATTATGATTTCGTTGTATTAGATATAATGATGCCAGAAATGGATGGACTTTCAGTTTGTAAAGAAATTAGAAAAACGTCAGATGTGCCGATTATATTTTTAACCGCAAAAGGTGAAGAGTGGAATAGGGTGAATGGCTTACGTATGGGAGCAGATGATTATATTGTAAAACCGTTTAGTCCTGGTGAATTGGTTGCACGTATGGAAGCTGTACTAAGAAGATATACAAAGCAAGAACAGCAAGAAGAGATTCAATTTGGACCAATTCTTATCAATGAAAAAAGCAGACGAATTGAGGCGAATGGTGAGTCGATTTCTCTTACTGTAAAAGAGTTTGATTTACTATATTTTCTTTGTCAGCATACAGGACAAGTATTTAGCCGGGAGCAATTACTTGAAAAGGTATGGGGATATGATTATGCCGGAAGTACAAGAACAGTAGATACGCACGTGAAAACGATGCGCTTGAAGCTTGGAGAAAGTGGAAACTACATTCAAACTGTTTGGGGTGTAGGCTATAAATTTGAGGTGTAACATATGTTTACGATGGTACAAAAACTTTGGCTTACAGTAGTATGTGCAGTATGTGTAACAGTGTCCTTTCTTTATTTCGTATCTTTATACTCGTATGAAAAGTTATACGTTGATAATTTAAAAACTTCGTTAGTAATGGAAGGGAAAAGTCTTGCTGCTCAATATGATAAGCGTGAAGGAATATCAACTTTTGAAGAGAAAGTAAGATCGTTTGATCAAATATCTAGTTCAGACGTTATTTTCGTATCTAATCCGCGTGATTTAAGCGCATGTTTGCCTTTTGATGTGCATCATCATTCTCTTATAAGTGAAGGAGACAGGCAAACGCTATTAGATGGGAAAACTGTGACAAAAATAGGATATGAAGAACATTTTGACCGTAATATTATGGGGGTTGTCATTCCTGTATTGGAAAATAAAAAATTAGTCGGAATTGTCTATTCGTATATTCCTTTAAAAAGTATAAAAGATTTAATCTATGATATGGGTCTTATTTTAGCACCGTTAGCAATTGCTATGATTTTAATTACGATATGGGTTGGAAGAAAAATTATAATTGCAATTACGAAGCCACTTTCGCAAATGGAGCGGGTTGCAAATCATTTGGCTACGGGAGATTTTTCGGAGCGGATTACAGTTTCTTCAGAGGATGAAATTGGACGATTAGGAAAAGCATTTAATAAAATGGCAAATTCATTAGAAACAGAAGATGTAAAGCGTAAGGAATTTTTAGCAAATGTTTCGCATGAACTTAGAACACCACTTAGTTATATAAAAGGGTATAGCGAGGCTATTTTAGATGGTGTTGCAAAGGGAGCTCAGCAGGAAAAAGTAACTCAGCTAATTCATAAAGAAGCAGGTCGTATGCAGCGTCTCGTTCATGACTTGTTAGACTTAGCACAATTAGAAGGTGAGCACTTTCCGTTAAAGAAGCAACCTATCGTTTTTTCACAGCTGATTGAAGACGTATTAGATACGTATGAGATTAAGTTTATAGAAAAGGAAATTCATATTTCAACCAATTTAAATCCAGAGGTCATTGTCATGATTGATGAGGATCGTATGCAACAAGTGCTTCATAATGTGTTAGATAATGCGATACGATATACAAATCAAAAAGGAAATATCGTTATAACTTTAGAGCAAATCGATGATTACTGTGAATTAAAAATAAAAGATACAGGAATTGGCATTGATATAGAGCATTTGGAGAATCTTGGGGAACGCTTTTACAGAGTTGATAAAGCGAGAAGTCGTCAACATGGTGGAACAGGTTTAGGCCTTGCTATTGTGAAACAAATTGTTCATATACATGGTGGACAGTGGAAAATTGAAAGTGAAAAAGATAAGGGAACAACGGTTATTATTAAACTGAATGTACAGGATGAGGGGGGCATGTTCTAATTTTTAGGGCATGTTCTTTATATTGAAGAAAATATTTATCCCGCTATTCGCCGGTCAGTAAGACCCTCACCTCAAAATTCAGCGGAAGCAAAGAAGTTAGGTAGAGGCACTGCTGCCCGTAAAAGCCCGATTGGTGAGGGCTAATAATCAGTGGGGGATGAACAAAACCCTCACTGATTAAAGTTTCACTTTATACGTAAAAATATAAATTAATATGTAATAAATATCGAAAATTTGACTATTTTATGAACAAAACATTTGTACTTCTTATCAATTCGGTCTAAAATAGTTATGATGCAAAGTTCTTATAAATCGTTTCAATTGTTGTTTGGAAGATACTGAGGTGATTTAACTGGAGTACAAATCTATTAAACCGAAAAAAATTTACGAAGAAGTATCTGAAGCTATTTTAACAATGATTAAAAATGGTACGTTAAAACCTGGTGACAAACTACTCCCTGTGCATCAATTAGCTGAGCAGTTTCAAGTTGGCAGATCTGCTGTTCGTGAAGCGCTAAGTGCGCTAAGAGCGATGGGCTTAATTGAGATGAAACAAGGAGAAGGTACATATGTGAAGAACTTCGATTCTTCTTCATTAACGAAATCATTAAACAATAGATTATTAATGAAGAAAGAAGATATTTTGAATTTATTAGAAGTACGAAAGGTGCTTGAAGTGGGGGCAGTTCGAGTAGCGGCGGCAAAACGTACGGAAGATAATTTACAAAATATGAAACATTGGTTAGATGAAATGGCAAAGAGCATTGGAGATGAAAAGGCTGGCGAAAAAGCCGATTTTCAATTTCATATGGGAATTGCAGAGTCTTCGCATAATAGCATTTTGCTTGAACTCATGAATCATGTTTCAGAGATGATTGCTGAAACGATTGGTGAATCAAGACGCATTATTTTATATGGTGAACAAACGACATCAGAACGACTTATAGAAGAGCATCAAGTTATATATGATGCGGTGTTAAAACAAGATGTAGAATTAGCGCAGCAAGCAATGCTAGATCACTTAACAAATGTAGAACATATTGTCACAGGTAAAAACGATATAAATTCGTAATTTAATCTTTTAAAAATTTAATTTTCTGATAAAATAGAGAAAGATTAAGTAAGCGTTTTCTTTAGAAGAGGGAGAGGATAGGCCATGGTTGAGCCTATTTCTTCTCTGCTAAGTCATCTGATGACCATATGTTTGTTGGTGAAGTTGTAAAAAGGGGGAGTAATAGTTATGAAAGTTACTTTATTTGTTACTTGTTTAGTCGATATGTTTGAAACAAATGTCGGTAAAGCAACGGTTGAAGTGTTGGAGCGTTTAGGTTGTGAAATTGAATTTCCAGAAGCGCAAGTTTGTTGTGGTCAGCCTGCTTATAATAGCGGCCATGTAGAAGCAGCAAAAGAAGCAATGAAACATATGATTGAAACTTTCGAAGATGCAGAATATATTGTTACGCCATCTGGTTCTTGTGCGACAATGTTTCATGAGTATCCACATGTTTTCAAAGATGATCCAAAGTGGGCTAAACGTGCACAAAAAGTTGCTGATAAAACTTATGAATTTACACAGTTTATTGTGGATGTTTTAAAGGTTACTGATGTTGGTGCAAGTTTACCAGGGGTCGCTACTATCCATAAATCATGTCATATGACACGTATGCTTGGAATAAAAGAAGCACCAGGAATTTTATTATCAAATGTAAAAGGATTAACTGTGAGAGATTTGCCAAACGTGCAAAATTGTTGCGGGTTTGGGGGAACGTTTTCAGTTAAGATGACTCCAATTTCTGAGCAAATGGTAGACGAAAAAGTAGATAGTGTAATGGAAACAGGTGCAGATTATTTAATCGGTGCAGATTGTGGGTGTTTGTTAAACATTGGCGGACGTATTGAGCGTTTAGGAAAAGAAGTAAAAGTAATGCATATTGCTGAGGTACTGAATAGTCGCTCATGAAGGGGGAACATAAGCTATGTCTATGAAAATCAGTGAGAAAAAATTTAATGATCGCGTTGGTGATGGAATTCAAGATTCGTTTATGCGCGGAGCAGTATCTTCTGCACAAACGCGTTTATATACGAATCGCTTAAAAGCCGCAGATGAACTAGGAAACTGGGAAGAGTGGCGTGAACTAGGTGAACAAATTCGTCAACATACGTTAGAAAATCTTGATTATTACTTAATGCAGTTAAGTGAAAATGTATCAAAAAGAGGCGGACACGTGTACTTTGCGAAAACGAAAGAGGAAGCAGCAAAGTATATTCAAGACGTTGCAAAAAAGAAGCAGGCAAAAAAGATAGTAAAATCAAAGTCGATGGTAACAGAAGAAATCAGTATGAACCATGCGCTTGAAGAGATTGGCTGTGAAGTGTTAGAGAGTGACTTAGGAGAGTATATCTTGCAAGTAGATAACGATCCACCTTCACATATTATTGCACCTGCACTTCATAAAAATAGAACGCAAATTCGCGATGTATTTAAAGAAAAGCTAGGCTATGAAAATTCTGATGACCCGTATGAAATGACAAAGTTTGTTCGTAAACAACTTCGTGAGAAATTTATGGATGCAGAAATTGGTGTAACTGGTTGTAACTTTGCTGTTGCAAATACTGGCTCTCTTTGTTTAGTAACGAATGAAGGTAATGCAGATCTTGTTATGTCAATTCCTAAAACACAAATAGCGGTAATGGGTATGGAACGTATGGTTCCGACAATGGAAGAATTAGATGTTTTAGTTGGTTTACTATGTCGTAGTGCAGTAGGTCAAAAATTAACAAGTTATGTAACAGTAGCGGGGCCAATTCAAGAAGAGGAAGTTGATGGACCTGAAGAATTTCATTTAGTTGTTGTTGATAATGGTCGCTCTCAAATTCTTGGATCTGAATTCCGTTCAGTATTACAATGTATTCGTTGCGCTGCTTGTGTTAATGTATGTCCTGTATATCGTCACGTTGGTGGACATTCATATGGATCGATTTACTCAGGACCAATCGGTGCGGTATTAACACCGCTTCTAGGTGGATATGATGATTACAAAGAGCTTCCTTATGCATCTAGTTTATGCGGAGCATGTACAGAAGCTTGTCCAGTAAAAATTCCATTGCATGATTTATTATTAAAACATCGTCAAGTCATCGTTGAGCAAGAAGGTCGTGCACCACTTGCAGAAAAACTGGCTATGAAAATGTTTAGTATGGGTGCTTCTTCAGCTGCTTTATATAAAATGGGTTCAAAAATGGCACCAGCGGCAATGAGTCCATTTACATCTGGTAATCGTGTATCAAAAGGTGTTGGACCACTTAAAAACTGGACGGATATTCGTGAATTCCCAGCTCCAAGTAAAGAACGATTCCGTGATTGGTATAAAGATCATAAGAAAGGCGGGGATAAATAATGACAGGATTAATTCAAAACCGTGATGCCTTTCTAGATAACATTGCAAAAGAACTTGGGCGCGCGCGTAAAACAGAAGGTGTAGAGCGTCCAGTATGGAAAAGTAATGTGAATATAGAAACGTTAAAAGATTATTCACAAGAAGAATTACTAGAAGTGTTTAAAGAGCAATGTACAAACATTCATACAACTGTAGTAGAAACGACAAACGACCGTTTAGGTGAAGACCTTCAAAAAGTAATCATGGAAAACGGCGGGGGACCTATTTTATTATCAGCAGATGCGCGTTTTGATGCATATGGTTTAACATCTTTATTTAAAGAAGAACTTCCAAAGCGAGATGTTGAAGTAAATGTATGGGATCCAGAGAGAAAAGACGAAAATATGCGTTTAGCTGAAAAAGCGAATATTGGTATTGCATTTAGTGATTATACATTAGCTGAATCTGGTACAATTGTTGTACAAAGTCATAAAGGTCAAGGGCGTTCTTTACACTTTTTACCGACTGTATATTTTGCTATTATTCCACGTGAAACACTTGTGCCTCGTATTACACAAGCAGTTCAGGATATGAACTCACGCGTAGAAAATGGGGAGACAGCGGCATCTTGTATTAACTTTATTACAGGGCCAAGTAACTCGGCTGACATCGAGATGAATCTTGTTGTCGGAGTACATGGACCATTAAAAGCAGTTTATTTCATCGTATAAAAGAGGGGAAAGCAGGCCAGGAAATGGCCTGCTTTTTAGTAGAATAAAGGATAATATGAAGTAGAAGTTCTCTCCTTTTTTTGCTATGTTTTTTGGGAAAGGAGAGGAAGGGATGTTCACTTATTTATATGCACTGTTAGCAGGGATGGTGTTTGGTTCTTTTTTTATGCTAGTTGCGATGAGGGTTCCATTAGGTGCTTCTATTATTACCCCGCGTTCACATTGTGATTATTGCAAATATGTGCTAAGGACAAAAGAACTAATCCCCATCATTTCATTTTATATACAAAGAGGCTGTTGTACGAATTGTAAGAGGAAAATTCCAATTATGTATGTAGCATTTGAATGTATAACAGGAGGTATATTTCTTCTTACAGTGTATATGATTGGAATAGAACGAGAGCTTATTATTATTTTATCCCTTTTTTCGCTACTTCTTATTATTTCAGTTACAGATTACTTATATATGTTAATTCCTGATTGTATTTTAATTTCGTTTGCCTTTTTACTCATTCTCGAAAGTGTTTTTGTACAATTAGTTACTTGGACAGATAGTATAGCTGGTAGTGGTGTTATATTTATTTTGTTATATTGCATGCAAAAGATATATCCAGAAGGGATTGGCGGAGGAGATATAAAACTACTTTCGTTACTTGGATTTATAGTAGGAGTGAAAGGAGTTTTTATCGTTTTATTTTTAGCATCTTGTTTTAGTCTTTGTTTTTTCGGGATTGGTATCGGATTAAAACGTATAGAAGTACGAAAGCCAATTCCATTTGGTCCTTTTATTAGTCTCGGGGCAATATGTTATGTATTGGCCGCATATTCAAATTAGAGAGGGAATCGAAAATGAACGTATATATGGATGATCAAAGAAGTTGCCCGTTCGGGTATGTGCCCGCAACTACAGTAGAATGTGCTTTGCAAATGGTTCGGGATTATGATGTGAATATTCTTTCTCTTGATTTTAATATGGGATGGGGAGCGAAAAATGGACTAGATTTTGTAGAAGCTTTTTGTACAGAGGGGTTATATGTAAATGAAATTCACTTTCATACGAATGATGTCATTGGTATGCACAAGATGAAACAGAGAATGGATAAGGGAAAGGAAGAAGGAGAAATTACTCCTCACCTTGTTGTTAAATACGTGGGTAGCTAAAAACTCCAAAGTAAAACTTTGGAGTTTTTAATGTTTCATATGGGCTTGTAAAGGAATAATCTCTTCTTGTTGAGCTGTTGCGATTTCAGTTTCTTCCTGTTGAACTTCAGGCGTTTTCTTTGTTAAGTAGTGGTATACCATACCGACAAATACTGATCCGCCAATAATGTTACCAATTGTAACAGGAATTAAGTTATGAATAGCACCTGAAAAAGAAATTGTCTCAGGATGCGGTGAAACTAAAGATAAAGCAAAGAGTGATAAGTTTGCAATACTATGTTCGTAACCAGATAAGAAGAATGTGAAAACAAGTAGCATCATCACCATTATTTTTGCTGTGTCACCTTTAACCTGAGAAGGTAAGAAGCAAGCAAGACATACGAGCCAGTTACATAAAATGGCTTTAAAGAATAACTGCATCGTAGGTGTATTCATCTTTCCTTCAACGACTTTACTCATTAAGTGACCGTGATCAATTGCTTCAAAAATTCCAGTTGCGTAAAATAGTAAGGCAAAGAATAATGCGCCGGCTAAGTTACCTGCATAACAAGCAACCCAGTTACGAAGTGTATCAGAAATCGTTGTTTCTTTTCTTAAAGTTGCGACAGTAAAGTACATTGTGTTCCCAGTAAACAATTCAGCACCACCATATATAATAAGTACGAGAGCAATCCCGAAAAACATAGAGGCAGATAAATAAGTTGCTGGTGAATCTGCAATGTGAAAAAAGTTACCTAATTTAAAACATAGTACAATAATAAAACCGATATAAATACCAGCAAGTGCAGCACGAATGAAATATTGCATTGGGTTTGTATCTAGTATTTTCTTTTTGCTTTTAGCCAGTTTGACAACATAATCTAGTCCTTGTTCTAGCATGAGTAATACGCTCCTTTAGTAAATCTTCTATAAATACTCCTTATATGAATAAAGTACATGGAATTGTTCCTACTTTCAATGAGTTTGTGCAATGTTTCACAAAAAGGACATACATACATTAAGAAAACGTTTACAAAAGATAGTATAATGGAATTTTTTCTGGACATTGCGAGGAAGAAAGGAAAAAGAAAAAGCGCTGTAATTACAGCGCTTTTTCGTCTAAATTCTTTTCCACTTTTACTTCTACTTCTTTTGAGAAGAACCAACCACCAACTGCGATTCCGACTAATACAATCCAGAATGTAAGCTTCCACGGAGTGGATTCTGGGAATGAATGTGGAATTACATTTAATGCAGGGTGTGCTAATGTATAAACTGCTAGCTTCACACCAACCCAACCTACAATTAAGAATGCTGCAGTTTCAAGCCCTGGTTTACGTTTTAAGATTTGTACGAAAGCAGTTGCTGCAAATCGCATAATGATTAATCCGATAAGTCCACCTACAAAGATAACAACGAATTGCCCAGTATCAAGACTACCAATTGTACCTAGTCCTGTTTTTGGTAAAGTCATTGCTAGTGCAACAGCAGCTAAAATTGAATCAACTGCGAAGGCGATATCAGCAACCTCAACTTTAAATACAGTCCACCAAAAGTTCTCTTGTTTTTTCTTTGCTTCTTTTTCTTCTGTTTCTTCATCTGTATTCTTTTTAACATATGTTTTAAATAAGTGATTACCAGCGATAAACATAAGGTAGATGGCACCGATTGCTTGCACTTGCCATACATCGACTAAGAACGAAATCATAAATAACGATCCAAATCGGAAAACGAATGCCCCCGCTAATCCGTAAAATAGTGCTTTCTTTCGTTTTTCTTCTGGTAAATGTTTTACCATAATTGCAAGAACAAGAGCGTTATCAGCCGCTAAAATCCCTTCAAGTGCAATTAGGATGAGTAATACCCAACCATACTCCAATAATAATGATACATCCATGTACATTCTCCTCTCATCTCTATAACTTCTAAATAAGTGAAGAATTTCCCCACTATTTAGTTTCCCCATACTCCTGCCTATTAATTTTGGAAGAATCTGGAAATGAATGCAAAAAAGACCTCTGCCGTTAATAGGCAAAGGTCTTGCTAGACATATGTAATAAAAATGCCAACAAAGCCGGAAGAACTAAGTTCTACGTAATGACGACTTTGTTTCCAAGATATATTCTTGGACGCTACTCCCCTTTGGAGATATGTTATTGTATTCTCATTATATGGATAATTTATACGGTTGTCAACCTGTTAAAATATCTTCATTCGGATATTTTATTTTTCGGTTCTTTTTACGAGCAAATGAAAATGCCAATGTTAAAGGACCCATTTTCCCAAAAAACATCATAAAAATAATAATCGTTTTTCCAATTATAGTTAAGTGGGGTGTTAAGTTCATACTGAGGCCAACAGTCCCAAATGCTGAAAATACTTCGAAAGCACTCATCAATAGAGGAACTCGTTCAGTAATACTCAAAATTAAAATAGCAAAAAAGATAAATGAAATAGAAATAATAGTAATGGTTAATGATTTGACAATGAGAGTATCTTTAATGGATTTTTTAAATACGACAATATCTTCTTGTTCTTGTAAAAATTTAAATACACCAAAAAATATGATTAAAAATGTTGTTAACTTAATCCCCCCACCCGTTGAAGCACTACCAGCACCAATAAACATAAGTAGCATCATTAATAGCAGGGAAGGTTTTGACAATGTAGAAATATCAACTGTATTAAACCCGGCAGTTCGTGTTGAAATTGCTTGGAAATAAGAGGCCATTCCTTCTTCAAATGGGGTAAAACCTCTCATAGAAAGAGAGTTATGGAACTCGAATATAAAAATAAAAAGGGTAGCAATAATGTTGATGATTAGAGTAGAAGAGAGCATAAGTTTTGAATGTAGTGTAAGGTTTTTAAAGTTTTTCTTTCTTTTTATGTCTACGATCACTGTAAAACCAATTCCACCTAAAATGATGAGAGAGGAAATGACGAAATTGACAATAATGCTATGAGAATGGGACATTAAATTATCGCTCCACACAGAAAAACCAGCATTGTTAAAGGCTGAGATTGAATGGAAAAAACTATAATAGATCCCTTTGGTAACCCCGTATTTTGGTACCCACTCAAAAGAAAGAATTAAAGTAGCGATACATTCGACTGTAAAAGAGAATAAAAATAATGCTTTGGCAAGACGGATGACGCCGCCTATATTCGTTTGATTTAATGCTTGTTGTAATAAAATACGATTTTGAAGACCGATTTTTCTGCCGAGCATAATCGCAATTAAGACAGCAAAGCTCATAATACCAAGTCCGCCAACTTGTATAAGCGTTAAAATGACACATTGGCCAAACAAAGTAAATACTTTTCCAGTGTCCACAACACCAAGCCCTGTAACCGTACAGGCAGAAACTGTTGTAAATAAAGCATCGAGCCATGAAATAGACGTTGTTGTAGCGATTGGAAGCTTTAATAAGCATGTACCTATAATTGATAACATGATAAAAGACAAAGTAAGAACGCGGGGAGGACTCATACGAATGTTAATCCGTTTCATGTTATATATCGTTCCTTTCTGTTTGCTCTTACTAGTATGTGAAAAAGTCCGATTATGTATGTGAAAAATAGAAAGAGGCAGAGAATATCTGCCTCTAAGCCATATGTTATATTATTATCCGCGTAATTGTTGTTGAGCTAAAGAAACAAGACGTTTTGTTACTTCACCGCCAACTGATCCGTTAGAACGAGATGCTGTATTAGACCCTAAGCTTACGCCGAATTCTTGTGCAATTTCATATTTAAATTGATCAAGTGCTTGTTCAGCACCTGGAACTAGTAATTTGTTTGTTTTTGCCATGATGATACACATCCTTATGAGTAATCCAGTCCAGATAAGTACTTATCTGAATTGGTACTGTTATTTTATGTGGAACCGGCGTGCTCATACGCGGAAGTAATCGGTGTGATTAGAAGTTATTGGATAGAAAAAAGAGTAGCAAATTTGCTACTCTTTTTTTAGTATTGTCGCTGTACCTTCCACGACAATATCATCCGATTGATTATATATATTTGTTTGCAACGTAATGATTTTTTTATCGTCACGCTTCTTAATAACCTCTGCCACAACGCGAAGTGTATCACCGATTTTGACAGGGGCACGGAATGAAACATTTTGGGATAAATAAATCGTATTTTTGCCTGGGAGTTTCGTTCCAAGGATGGTAGAAATAAAACTCGAAACGAGCATACCATGGGCAATGCGTTCTTTAAACATTGTCGTTTTTGCAAAAGAGTCTAAAATGTGAATAGGATTCACATCCCCAGTCAATTTTGCAAAATTGATAACATCTTCATCTGTAATTGTTTTTGTAAGGGATGCTTGATCACCGACTTGAATCTCATCATAACGAAGCTCCGGGACGGTTTGTGCTTCTTGGAATGGATTCATTTTGTCCTCCTTCTTTTCCATATCGAAAAATGCCAGCCATCTTGATGTAGTAGGAGGAAGAAAGAGTTTTGTTTGTGCTGCAGTTAGCTCCCACATTTTTCTTACTTGATGGAAGTAAATAGATTTTTTGAGTTTTCCTCGAACTTTTTTGCGAGTTCCAACTGTTTTGACTTGAACTCTTCCAAAAAACCCTCTAACTGTTTTTGAGCCTCTTCACGTTGTAATTGTTGTTGCTCAATAAATTGTTTTGTTGTTTCTTCAAATTGACCGCTTGTTTGTGTAAGAATTGACAAAGATGTTTTTGTAGGAGAAACAGTAAGTTGATGCATATGAGCAGAAAGTTCCTTCCATTTGTCCTGCCACTCGTTAATTTGATCATTTAAGGAGTTTCCAGTTAATTGTTTCACGTAATCTGTATATTGGTTGTTGAACTGAGCAGTGAGTTGTTGTAGTTCTTTTTCTAGTTCATCTACTCCTGATGTTAATTTATGCAAAGCGTCTTGTTGTTGTTTTAATGTTTCTAAAGTAAGCTGCTCTAATTGTTTCCCAGCTGAAGAGAAAAGGGAAAGTGATTGAGACCAGTTTTTCCAAAATGCATCGACTAATTCGTATGGTTTAGTTTCCATTATTTGACCTCCAAATGTTTTTTTGCATATTGTGAACGCAGATTACTCTGCTGTACCACCAGGTGAAGATGAAGAATCCTTTTCATCCTTTTCTGGAGAAGTAGAAAATGGAAAGAAAGCATTGGTGTATAATGTGAAAAACGTTCGCAACATATTTTGATAATGTTCAAAAGAAGTCGCACATGTTGTTAAATATTGCTCTCCATATTCAGTTAAAGAATAAATTCTTTTTGCCGGCCCTCCATCGCTTGTATCCCAAGTAGAAGAAATAAGGTTTTCTTTTTCTAATTTGCGTAGTGTTCTATAAACATTACCTTGGTCAACAGAAGAAAAGCCGATATCCATTAGCATTTGAATAAGTTTGTAACCATGAAGACTCCAGTCTTTTAGACAGAGAAGTAAGAAGGGAACTAAGAAGTTTTTTGGCATGGAGTTTGGTTGTTTCGCTTGGTTGCTTTCCAAACTTTCGCGTTGTTCTGGTTCATTTTGTAGCATGATTGTGCATCACCTCATGAATCAGTTAGATGGAATTTTTTGTTTATAAGTGCAATTTACACCTATCTGTTTTTAAAGTCAACACATTTGTTAGAAAATAGAAAAAAATAAAATATAGACTTGAAGTTTTATTCAGAATATTAGAAAATAGTGAATAGGTTGAATTGTTTCAAAAACGAAAAAGGGAGTGTAGGTAAAGTGATTGATCAAAAATTCGATCCACTACAAGCATGGAAAAATGCTTATGAACAAACCGAAACATTTTGGGGAAAAGCGCTCAATGAAACAATTAAAACAGAAGAATATTCTGCTTGGATGGGCAGCGTTCTAGATTTGAATTTGTTTTATCAAAAAGCATTAAATGATACGACAAAAAACTATTTAGAACAAGTAAATGTGCCGACGAAAGAGGATATCGCAAGAGTAGCTACGCTAGTTATTAACTTAGAAAATAAAGTAGATAACATTGAGGAGTTTCTAGAGGAAAAAGTAGATTCTTTAGGACAAGCTCCTACATTAAAGCGTGATGTAACGAAAGTAAAACAAGATATTCGTATGCTTGAAACAAAAGTAGATCAAATTTTAGAATTGCTAGAAAAGCAAAATGCAGTACTAGCTAAACTACAAGTACCTGTAAAAGAAGAGGTAAAGCCTGCGAATAAGCCAGAAAATAAAAAATGATAAAAGCGCTTGTTTATAACAGATAAAAGAGAGAGGGAGAATCTCTTTTCACGTATAAACAGCGAAACATAATTATATATGGACTCTATAGTATGAGTACCAAAATGATTCATAACAATCGTTCACAAATTCATTTAAGGGGGAAAAGAAATGGTTCAATTAAATGGAAAAGTAGCAATCGTAACAGGTGGAGCAAAAGGAATTGGAAAAGCGATTACAGTAGCATTAGCACAAGAGGGAGCAAAAGTAGTTATTAACTATAATAGCAGTAAAGAAGCAGCTGAAAACTTAGTAAACGAATTAGGAAAAGACGGACATGACGTTTATGCAGTGCAAGCGGATGTTTCTAAAGTAGAAGATGCAAACCGACTTGTAGAAGAAGCTGTGAATCATTTTGGTAAAGTTGATATTCTTGTTAATAATGCTGGTATTACAAGAGATCGTACATTCAAAAAGTTAAATCGTGAAGATTGGGAGCGCGTAATTGACGTGAATTTAAGTAGCGTATTTAATACGACAAGCGCGGTTCTTCCATACATAACTGAAGCGGAAGAAGGAAGGATTATTAGCATTTCTTCTATTATTGGTCAAGCAGGTGGATTTGGCCAAACAAACTACTCAGCAGCAAAAGCAGGTATGCTAGGATTTACAAAATCGTTAGCGTTAGAACTTGCAAAAACAAATGTCACTGTAAACGCTATTTGCCCAGGATTTATTGATACTGAAATGGTAGCAGAAGTACCAGAAGAAGTACGTCAAAAAATCGTTGCAAAAATCCCGAAAAAACGTTTTGGTCAAGCTGATGAAATTGCAAAAGGTGTAGTATACCTATGCCGTGACGGTGCGTATATCACAGGTCAACAATTAAACATTAACGGCGGATTATATATGTAATGAAGTAAGAAAAAAGTGCATATCCATAGCAGGAATGCACTTCTTTTTTTAGAAGGAAATCGACCAAAAAGGAGATAGAAAAATGACTACATTCGCAACAGAATGGGAAAAGCAATTAGAGCTATACCCAGAAGAGTACCGAAAAGCATACCGCCGAGTGAAAAGGGCGAGTGAAATTTTATTACGTGAACCAGAGCCGCAAGTAGGATTAACGCCGAAAGAGGTTATTTGGACGAAGAATAAGACGAAGCTTTATCGCTACATTCCAAAACAAGAAAAAACACAAAGAGTTCCAATTCTGTTAATATATGCTCTTATTAATAAACCATATATTATGGATTTAACTCCTGGAAATAGTTTAGTGGAATATCTAGTGGATCGTGGTTTTGATGTGTATATGCTTGATTGGGGCACATTTGGTTTAGAAGATAGTCATTTGAAATTTGATGATTTTGTGTTTGATTATATTGCAAAAGCCGTAAAAAAAGTAATGCGAACTGCGAAATCGGACGAGATTTCTTTACTTGGTTATTGCATGGGTGGAACGCTAACTTCTATTTATGCAGCGCTTCATCCGCACATGCCAATTCGTAACCTAATCTTTATGACAAGTCCTTTTGATTTCTCTGAAACAGGATTGTATGGTCCTTTATTAGATGAGAAATACTTCAATTTAGATAAAGCGGTTGATACATTTGGAAATATTCCGCCAGAAATGATTGATTTCGGAAACAAAATGTTAAAGCCAATTACGAACTTTGTTGGTCCATATGTTGCTTTAGTAGATCGTTCAGAGAATGAACGCTTCGTCGAAAGCTGGAGATTGGTTCAAAAGTGGGTTGGGGATGGTATTCCGTTCCCAGGTGAATCATACAGACAGTGGATTCGTGATTTTTATCAAAATAATAAATTGGTTAAGGGTGAACTCGTTATTCGCGGACAAAAGGTAGACCTTGCAAATATTAAGGCGAATGTCTTAAATATTTCTGGGAAACGTGATCATATCGCTTTGCCATGTCAAGTAGAAGCATTGCTAGATCATATTTCTAGCAATGATAAACAATATGTATGTTTACCGACAGGACATATGTCTATCGTTTACGGTGGAACAGCTGTAAAACAAACATATCCGACGATTGGAAATTGGCTTGAAGAGCGTTCTAATTAAAGATAAAAAATCCAACTAGCCTATGTTAGTTGGATTTTTTTATGAAAAATAACAAAACATAGAAAGGAGAAATTTATATTTTAGGAGTATAATTATGAAACTTATGATGGGTAAGTTGTTTTGGAACACAGGAGTTTCTGTACCTTGTTATCCACTGTTAGAAAATGATATGATATGTGATGTGCTCGTAGTCGGAAGCGGCGAAGCTGGTGCTCATATAGCGCATTCGTTAGCGAAAATTGGCGTGAGTGTTACACTTATTGAAAAAAGAGCCATTGCATGTGGTAGCACAGCTGCTAATACAGGTTTACTACAATTTCTCCATGATAAATCGTTAACCTCTCTTATCCATACATTTGGTAAAGAAAAAGGGGTGCGAGCATATAAGCTTTGTTATGAAGCGCTAAGAACAATGGAAGCGGTAATACCGACTCTTGATATTAATCCCCATTTTATTCTGCGAAATAGTTTATATTATGCAAGTAAAAGTGAGGATGTCTCATTTTTACAAGAGGAGTACAATACGTTACAGAATTATGGATTTCCTGTTGAGTATTTTACAGCATCTGATATTAAGGAGCGTTATCCTTTTATAAAACAAGCGGCATTATATACACACGGTGATGCTGAGGTAAATCCGTATTTATTAGCACATAGTCTTTTGCATAAAGCAAACCAAATGGGAGCTAATATATATGAACATACAGAGGCAATACATATAAAAAAACGCAAAAATGATTTAATTTGTTACACGAAAACAGGGAATCAAATTGTAGCAAAGAATATTATTATGGCGACAGGTTATGAAGCGCTTTTTGGAAAGAAAGAAAAAAATACAACAGTAGACACCTCTTATGCAATTGTAACAAATGAAATAGATCAGTTTGAAGGCTGGCATGAGCGATCGTTAATTTGGGAAACGGCACGACCCTACTTATATTTTCGAACGTATCAAAACCGCATTATTGTAGGCGGATTAGATGAAGCGATGCAAATTCAAACAATCGGTGATACGAAATTATTGCATAAGCGTGATATCCTTATTAATATTGTAAAAGAGATGTTCCCGCAGTATAAAAATATACAGGCAGACTACTATTGGGCAGCTGTATTTGGTGGTACTCATGATGGTCTTCCCATTTTAAAAGAAGATGAAAAGATACATAATTTATTTTACGCATTGCCGTATGGAGGTAATGGAACTGTATATGGAATGGTCTTTGCCAAATTATTTGAGCAGTTATTTACAAATAAAGAAAGTAAAGATTTTTCTTTATTTAATCGATAGAAAAAAGGTAGCGAAGTGATGGAATGAGAGATATAAAAAAGTTTTTACAAAAATTACGTCCTGTACAACTCATCGTTTTGTTTTATTTATTAGCGGTAGTTGTATCGGTAATATTGCTTAGTTTCCCGTTTGTTACGAAGCCCGGTGTGAAATGGACATTTATAGATGCTCTTTTTACATCGGTTAGTGCGGTAAGTGTTACGGGGCTGTCTGTTATTACGATTCCAGATACGTTTACTACTGCAGGAATTATTGTTTTAGCTCTTATTTTACAATTAGGCGGCTTAGGAATTATGGCGCTTGGTACATTTGTTTGGATCATTACGGGGAAAAAGATTGGTTTGCAAAGAAGAAGATTAATTATGGCAGATCATAATCAAGGAAATTTATCGGGTCTCGTAGAATTGATGCGTTCTATTTTAATTGTAATTATTTCGATAGAACTTATTGGAGCAATCTTATTAGGTACAAGATTTTTACTTTACTTTCCGACTTGGCAAGAAGCTTATTTTCACGGTTTCTTTGCAGCTGTTAGTGCGACTACGAACGGCGGATTTGATTTAACAGGACAATCATTAATTCCGTATAAAAAAGATTATATTGTTCAAATGATTCATATGTTACTAATTATTTTAGGAGCGATTGGTTTCCCTGTGCTAATGGAAGTAAAGCAATTTCTTAGTAAAAGGCGACAACAATTATTCCGTTTTTCATTATTTACAAAATTGACGACAACAACATTTTTCACACTCGTTGTTGTGGGTACAATTATGATTTTTTTACTGGAGAGAAATCATTTTTTAGTAGGAAAATCATGGCATGAAACTGTATTTTATACATTATTTCAATCTGTGACGACGCGAAGTGGTGGACTTGCAACAATGGATATACGTGAATTATCACAACCGACGCTTTTATTTATGAGTATATTAATGTTTATAGGGGCATCTCCAAGTTCGGTTGGGGGCGGAATACGTACAACTACATTTGCTGTTAGTATATTGTCACTATACACCTTTGCAAGGGGCGGTAGAACAGTTAGAGTCTTCAAACGTCAGCTACATGAAGAGGATGTACTGAAAGCATCTGTCGTTATGACGATGGGGATTTTGTTATGTGCTACTGCGCTATTCATTTTATCTATTACGGAAAATGTACCGCTTATGAGCTTAATTGTTGAAGTTTGTTCTGCTTTCGGAACGACGGGACTATCAACAGGTGTTACGCCTGATTTAACAACTGTTGGGAAACTTGTACTTATTGTGCTTATGTTTATCGGACGCGTTGGTATTTTAACATTTATTTTAGCTAGTGGTGGAAGGGAACAACCACCTCGCTATAAATACCCGAAAGAGCGGATTATTATTGGATAGTATGAAACCATTCTACCTACGTTAGGTAGAATGGTTTTTTAGTCGTTAATGCCAAATTGTGGATGCATAAAAGCTTCATTTTTATTATCCACTTCGTTTTTTAGCAACTCTTGATTTTCTTCTGAAATCCACCCAATATCATTTGTCGGATGGATCCACTCATCGCCAGCCATAATGGCAGGATCTACTTCATCACTCCAATTATTAAGCGGACTGTTCTCGGAATTATATTTACTGTCTCCAATTACAACATTATATTGATTCACAAAAGGTTGTTGCATCGTTTTTCCTGTTCCTTTAAAAGATGGAAAATTCATTTGATGCGGGAGCGTTTCGCCTAAAATGGGTGATTGAATCTTTTCTTTTTTCTTCAAAATTATCGCTCCTTTTTATAATGATTTCTTCATATGTAGTATTTCCATCTAACGCCTCTTATGTACTTGTTAACACTTGCCAGTAATAATTATTTTAAGTTGTTTCAAACTAGAGTAGAAAGTGATTTCTTGAGAGCAGGTGGATGTATTGGTAAAAAGAAAAGTGAAACAAAATGCGGCAATCAATAATAATAAAACTCCGAAAGAAAGCTTACCAGATGCAGAATTTGCATTAGAGTATGAAGGAGAAAATAGCGCAAAGTATGCGAATCGTAATTCAAAAAAAGGGAAACAAAAATGAGGCGTTTTTTACAAACGCCTCATTTTTTTGTGGGATTATAAAGGTTTTTTTAATTATTTGTAAATTTAGTGTTTTCTATTAGCAGAAAAATGCGAAAAAACATAGAAGTAGCAACGTATTACACAAAAACAAACAACAAACAAAAGATTAATGTTGGTTTAATACTGCTTTTACACTAGTTGTTTATATTTGAGTTGTACATAAGATTTGTAAAAGGAGAGAGAAACAGTGAAAAAAACAATCTTTAAAGCTGTAGCGACTGGAATGGTATTTTCGTTATTAATGGGGTGTGGTGCAAAGAAGGAAGAAAGTGCTGGAGCGAAAGTGAAAGATGACAAATTATCTGGATCATTAACTGTTTACACAGCAATTGAAGAAGAGCTTGTACCAATTTATCTTGATTCCTTTAAAAAGAAATATCCTGATGTGAAATTGAACATTGTACGTGATTCAACAGGAGTTATTACTGCGAAATTACTAGCTGAAGGGAAAAATACACAAGCCGATGTTGTATGGGGAACTGCGGCATCAAGTCTATTAGCTTTAGATAAAAAAGATATGTTAAAAGGATACTCTCCAAAAGGAGCAGATCGTGTTCTTCCACAATTTAAAGATGATAAGCAACCTGAAAAATGGGTAGGAAATACTGCATTTATGACGGGGATTGCTGTAAATAAAGAAGAGTTAAAGAAGAAAAATTTACCGATGCCAGAATCATATGAAGATTTAACGAAACCAGAGTATAAAGGAACACTTGTTATGCCACATCCAGCATCATCTGGAACAGGATTTTTAACAGTTTCTGCATGGCTACAAATCATGGGTGAAGATAAAGGCTGGGATTACATGAAGAAACTTCATGATAATATGGCAAGTTATACGCATTCAGGATCAAAACCAGCGAAATTAGCAGGAGCGGGTGAATATCCAGTTGGCGTATCAATGGTTTATAGTGCTTTGAAAGAGAAACAAAAAGGTGCACCAGTTGAAGTTGTATTGCCGAAAGAAGGATTAGGTTGGGAAGTAGAAGCGAACGCACTTATTAAAAAAGATAATGCAAAAAATGAAAAATTAGCGCAAGCATTTTTAGATTGGGCGATTACTGATGATGTAATGAAGTTATACTTCGAGAAAAATGGATTTGCGACAATTAAAAATGATTATAAACTTCCAGATGGATTTCCTAAAGATGTAACAGAAAAGTTATACAAAAAGAATGACTTTAAGTGGGCAGCAGAAAATCGTGACAAAATTTTAGAAAAATGGGAAAAAGAGTTTGGCCAAAAAGCAGAACCGAAAAAGTAAGTGAGTGGGAGAGAGAAAAAATGAGCGAATATTTATCAATTCAACACATTCAAAAACAGTTTGATGCATTTACAGCGTTAAAAGATATTTCTTTTACTGTGAACAAAAATGAGTTTGTATGTTTATTAGGCCCAAGTGGTTGTGGGAAAACGACATTGCTTCGAATTTTAGCAGGGCTAGAAGAGGCAACAACAGGTAGTATAGCTGTGAATGGAAAAGATATTACAGCATTACCTCCTGGAAAGAGAAACTTCGGAATGGTGTTTCAATCGTATGCATTATTTCCGAATTTAACAGCACTTGAAAATATTGAATACGGCTTAAAGACAAAAAAATATGGAAAAGTAGAAGTAAAAGAGAAAGCGCTAGAGGCGTTAAAACTTGTAGATTTGCTGAATGTAAAAGATAAATATCCTGCTCAAATGTCTGGTGGACAACAGCAGCGAGTGGCACTTGCACGTGCGCTCGCTCTGTCTCCAGATATTTTGTTACTCGATGAGCCGTTATCTGCTTTAGATGCAAAAGTACGTGAAAAGTTACGTAGAGAAATGCGTGATTTGCAAGAGAAAGTAGGAGTAACAACTATTATGGTCACGCATGATCAAGAAGAGGCATTAACGATGGCTGATAAAATTGTTGTAATGAATCATGCGGAAATTATGCAGATTGGAACACCAGAGGAGATTTATCAAAGACCGGCCAATCCGTTTGTGGCAGATTTTATTGGTTCTATTAATTTCTTTTCGAAAAATAACGAAGAGCATGCAATTCGTCCTGAACATGTAACAATTGTACAAAAGGACGGTATTAAAACAGTTGTGGAAAGTATGGAATTTCGTGGATCTGTATATCGAACGGAAGTGCGAGTCGTAGAAGAAAACACACACCTTTATAATGAGAAAATTGTAGTGGATATATTAGCATCAGAAGTAGAAGTAGCTGATATTAGAAAAGGAAAGCCGATTCAAATCTCTTTCTCAGAAAATCATATGTTGTCATATGGAAAGAAGGTCATTGTATAGATGGAGATGTTAGAAAACTACAAGGTAGAAAGTGCGAAAAAAAAGATTAAGAGAAGTATAGGGAAAGAGGAATGGATCCAAAGGCTTGTAATTATCGGTATGATTCTTTCCTTCCTTGTCATACTTGTATTACCACTATTACAACTATTTACACAAGCTTTTTATAATAAAGATGGAGTTTTCATTGGTTTAGCGAATTTCAGTAAATATTTTACAACACCAACTTTAGTTCAGTCTTTACAAAATACGGTATGGATTTCGGGCGCAACAACAATTATTTCAGTTTCAATTGCATTCGTTTACGCATATGCAATTGCCCGTACGAATGTTTTTGGAAAGCGTGTATTTCAGTATGTAGCGTTATTACCATTGTTTGCACCAACGATGATGCACGGTATAGCACTTACATATTTATTTGGTAATCAAGGGCTAGTAACGAAAGGAATGTTTGGGTTATTTGAAGGTATACAAATCCCTTTATATGGACCAGTAGGAATTGTAATAGCTGAAGTTATGTATACATTTCCGCAAGCCTTTCTCATATTACTAATTGCCTTTCAAGGATCCGATTATCGTTTATATGAAGCTTCTAATATGCTAGGGGCGAGTAAAACAAAACAATTTTTCACGGTTACTTTACCTAGTGTAAAGTACGGATTAATTAGTGCAATGTTTGTTGTGTTTACACTTAGTTTCACTGATTTTGGGGCACCAAAAATTGTTGGTGGACAATATAATGTGCTTGCTACTGACGTATACAAACAAGTAATTGGACAGCAAAATATGTCGATGGGTGCAACAGTTGGAATGATTTTATTAATCCCAGCTATATTCGCATTTGCAGTTGATCGTATTACGCAAAGAAAGCAGGCGAATTTCTTATCTTCAAAAGCAGTACCATACAGAATAATAGCTAATAAGAAAAGAGATGTCATCTCATTCATATACTGTAGTGTGATTACATTTATGATCATTCTGTTATTTGTGGCAGTTGGTATTGCTGCAAGTGTGAAAGTATGGCCATATAATATGAGTTTTACATTTGAGCATTTTAATTTTTCGAGTTTAACAGGAGATGGACTTGAAGCATTTAAAAATAGCGTAATTGTTTCAGCAGTTACAGCAGTTATTGGGGCGATTTTAACATTTGTATTTGCATATGCAATTGAGAAAATAGACCAGCTACAATTCTTCCGAAAAACAGGTTACTTTTTCTCTATCGTTCCTTTAGCCATACCAGGTTTAGTACTCGGATTAGGATATGTCTTTTTCTTTAGTCAACCAACGATTCAAATTTTGGGACTATCAGTAACGAACCCGTTTCATTCTTTATACGGAACAATCGCTGTGTTAGTACTAGTAAATATCATTCATTTTTATTCTGTAACATTTGTCACGGCAACGACTGCTTTAAAGAAATTAGATCGAGAGTTTGAGCTTGTTTCGCAGTCGATGGGTATTCCGTTTTATAAAACATTCTTTAGAGTAACGGTACCAATGTGTTTACCAGCAATTTTAGAAATGGTAATGTACTACTTCGTAAATTCAATGGTAACTGTATCGGCAGTTGTATTCCTATATGCAGCTGATTTTAAACTAGCTGCCGTATCAATCGTAAATATGGATGATGCAGGAAATGTGGCGCCAGCAGCTGCAATGAGTGTGCTTATTGTTGTTACAAATATTGTAGTAAGAGTTGTATATGAATGGGGAACGAAAGCACTTCGTAACCGAACTTCACAATGGCAAAAAAGATAAGTAAGAAAGGTGATGGACAGAATGAAAATTGAAGCAGTTATTTTTGATTGGGCAGGGACAACAGTTGATTACGGATGTTTTGCACCACTAGAAGTATTCATGGAGATTTTTCATAAACGGGGTGTAGCAATTACAGCAGAAGAAGCTCGTAAGCCAATGGGGTTATTAAAAATAGATCATGTAAGGGCACTTACTGAGATGCCTCGTATTGCGAGTGAGTGGAATTTTATTTTCCAACAATTACCAACAGAAGCAGACATTCAGGAGATGTATGAAGAATTTGAAGAGATTCTCTTCGCTATTTTACCACGCTATGCTTCGCCGATTAATGGAGTAAAAGAAGTGATTGCTTCTTTACGTGAAAGAGGAATTAAAATTGGTTCAACGACTGGTTATACGAGAGAAATGATGGATATTGTAGCAAAGGAAGCAGCGTTACAAGGATATAAACCTGATTTTCTTGTTACGCCAGATGATGTTCCAGCAGGCCGTCCATATCCATGGATGTGCTATAAAAATGCAATGGAACTTGGTGTGTATCCGATGAACCATATGATAAAAGTTGGGGACACAGTATCAGATATGAAAGAAGGTAGAAATGCTGGAATGTGGACAGTTGGTGTAATTCTTGGCAGTAGCGAGCTCGGTTTAACGGAAGAGGAAGTGGAGAATATGGATTCGGTAGAACTTCGTGAAAAAATAGAAGTAGTTCGCAATCGTTTCGTTGAAAATGGGGCGCACTTTACGATAGAAACGATGCAGGAGCTCGAAAGCGTAATGGAACATATCGAGAAACAAGAACTTATTATTTCATAAAAGGGGAATAGGATCATGACTGAAAATCACTACTTATTATTAACACCAGGACCATTAACGACAACAAAATCAGTAAAAGAAGTTATGCTATACGATTGGTGTACGTGGGATGATGAATATAATACGATGGTGCAAGAAGTAAGAGCTAAACTTGTATCGTTAGCGACGAAGGAAGAAGAGAAATATACAACAGTGTTAATGCAAGGAAGCGGTACGTTTTCAGTTGAAGCAGTAATTGGTTCTGTTATTCCGGCAAATGGGAAGATTCTCGTTTGTACAAATGGTGCGTACGGTAAGCGCATTGTGCAAATGGCAGAGATGTTACAGATTGATGTGGTGGTCAGTCAAACAGAAGAGTGGGAACCTACTAATATTGTAGAAGTAGAGAAGTTATTGCAAGAAGATAAAGAGATTACGCATATTGCAGTTGTTCATTGCGAAACGACGACAGGCATTATAAATCCAATTGTAGATGTATGTAAATTAGGAAAACAGTATGGAAAGGTTACAATTGTTGATGCGATGAGTAGTTTCGGCGGGATTGAAATAGACATTGCTGATTTACAAATTGATTTTTTAATTAGTAGTGCGAATAAGTGTATTCAAGGGGTTCCTGGATTCGGATTTGTAATCGCAAAACGTGATGAATTATTGAAGTGTAAAGGGCAAGGACGCTCTTTATCTCTTGATTTATATGATCAATGGGAAACGATGGAAAAACAAAATGGGAAATGGCGTTTTACTTCACCTACACATGTTGTACATGCTTTTTATCAAGCACTACTTGAACTAGAAAAAGAGGGAGGAGTAAGAGCGCGTTACAATCGATATTACAACAATCAAAAACTACTAGTAAATAGAATGGGAGAAATTGGATTTAAGCCACTAGTAGATGAGGAATACCAATCTCCTATTATTACATCTTTCATTTATCCAAAAGAGGGATTCGAGTTTCAACAGTTATATAACGAATTAAAGCGTTATGGATTTGTTATTTACCCTGGGAAAATTTCGAAAGTAGATACGTTCCGCATTGGAAATATCGGTGATGTACATGAACAAGATATTAATCGCTTAGTTGATAGTATTGCTAAAGGAGCTGTTATTGGGTGAAAGTGTTTTGCTTAGGTGGAGCAGGTAAAATTTGTCGCGAAGCTATTTTGGATTTAGTTCAATTTTCATCTTTTGAGACAATTACAGTAGCTGATTTTAACGAGGTGGAGGGCCGTAAAGTAGTAGAATGGCTCAACGACCCTCGTGTTGATTTTGTAAAAGTAGATGTAACGGATCACGAGGATACGGTTGCAAAAATGATTGGTTATGACATTGTAATGGACGGTACGACGATAAAGTTAAACAGATTGTCGACCCGCTGTATTGCAGAAGCAGGATGTCACGGTGTGAACTTAAATGGATTTGGTGAAGAAAATGAATCGCATGCTATATTTGTTGAAAATGAAAAGATATGTTTACCTGGATTTGGCATGACGCCGGGTGTAACGCAAATGATGGCAATGCATGCAGCAAATCAATTGGATACTGTAGAGTCTGTCCGTGTAAGTCACGGTTCGTATCGTCCGATTGCTTTTTCTGCATCAATTACAGAGACAACGACATATGAATATGATCCATATTTACCATCGCGTACAGTGTATGAAGATGGTGAATTTAAGCAAGTACCTCCGTTTGCGCGTCCGAGAGAAATAGAATTGCCAGAGCCTTATGGTAAGGCAACGCAGTATATCATTCCGCATTCTGAAACGATTACGCTAGCAAAGGCATTAGAAAATAAAGGTGTCAAACTGATAGAGACGAGAGGAACTTGGCCACAGCAAAATATGCAACTTGTACGTGCTTTATATGATTACGGCATATTGCGTAATGATCAGATTGAAATAAACGGGAAAGAAATAGGCATTATGGATTGTATTTCACAGTATTTATTGCAATCGAAAGAAGGGCAAGAAACAGAGCTTTATGGTTATGCACTTCATGTAGAAGTAATAGGTATGAAAAATAATGAGAAGCAAAGACATGTGTTATATCATACACATCCGTTATCTGATGGTTCTGTTGTAGGATGGGAAAAATTAAGAGCGTATACGAGAAACGTCGGTATTCCATTTGGGATTGCTGCAGAGTTAATTGCAAATGGAAATGTAAATAGGGTGGGTGTTGTTACGCCTGAAGAAGCCTTTGAAAATCCACAATTGATTTTTGATGAGCTAGCAAAGCGCGGTATTCATATTCATGAAGAAGTTTCTACTTATAAAGAAAATTATAGCTTTGTATAAGTAAGGACGTTTATAAGGGAGATATAAATGAGGTGAAGCTATGTCTGTAGTAGGAGAAGAAAGAAAGCGAACCATTCTTGAAAAGGTAGAATTTAAAGGGAAAGTAAAGGTTTCAGAATTAGCGAGAGAATTTGCTGTATCAACAGAAACGATTCGTCGATATTTAGAAGAATTAGATCGTGAAAAGAAGCTGAAAAAAGTGTATGGTGGAGCTGTTCAACTTCCAGGCGCTGGAGTAGAGGCACCAATGTTAGAAAGAGAAATGCTACATATAGAAGAGAAGAAAAGAATTGGTTATAAAGCAGCGACATTTGTAGAAGACGGTGATGTCATTGCAATTGATGATGGAAGTACACCGCTTCAAATGGTTCCATACCTTGTTCATCGTAAAAACTTAACGATTGTAACAAGTTCATTTCCAGTCGCAACACAATTAATTTCTTCTATTAATAAAAAGATGTTTCACGGTGAAGTTTTGTTTATAGGTGGAAAAGTATCTCCAAAGCATTCGCGTGTATCAGGGTCTATTTCTCAGCAAGTCATACAGCAATTTCATTTTCATAAAGCGTTCGTTTCGATTGATGGGTTATTACCTAGTTTTGGAGTTTCCAGCTTTGAATTAGAGAAAGCGAAATTGTCAGAGGCGATCATGAAATTAGCTGAGAAAACATATATTTTATGTGATCATACGAAGGTAGGCGTGAAAGGGAATTATCGTATAGCAGCAATTTCGCGTATTCAACACGTAATTTGTGATAAAAAAATGCCATATAGCTTTGAAGAAGAACTTAAGAAGCATAATATTCAGTGGACAGTTTGTTAAATACAGTGAAAGCACATAAACTCCCGCCTAATTTTTAGGAGGGAGTTTTATTATCTGTAAATTGTAAAATAAAAGATTTGCAGTTATGCAAAAAGTGGACACATTTTCTCACCTCTTTCATATAATTTACCAATACAAAAAAAGTTGGTCGAAGGAAAGAAGGGAGAACATGTCAGAACGAATATATAATAAACTTGTATTGTACGCGAATATTTTGCAAAAAATCGGTGTCATCAATGAGAAGGAAAAAAGTGAAATTCTTCATACGATAGGTAAAAAAGCCCTTTGAATAAAGGGCTTTTTTATTTTTTATCTTTAAAAATATAAATTTAATGTAATATTCTCATTGACAATGATAATGATATTCATTATCATTTATTTGTGGACAATTGATAATACTTATCAATTGTAAAGATTATATATGATAGGGGATATTATTTTGAAAAAAAATTACATGAAGGCGCTAGTAGTAGCGACAACATTAGCAATTCCATTTGCTACGTACTCTACTCCAGCATTAGCGGCATTAAAAGTTGAAGCAAATCAATCGGTAGCAGCAGCGAGTGATCGCACGTATGATACTGAGATTAAAATATATAAGGACCAAAAAGATGAGCCATCTATGGTTTCTCAATATATAAAAGATCCTAAAGTAACGATTGCAGCTGGCAAAAAAATTGTCACTGTAACAATGCAAGATAGTGATTATTTTCAATATCTTAGAATAGAAGATAGAAACCAGCCTGGTGTATTTCATGATGTGAAGGTTTTGTCAGAAGATAAGAGGAAGAATGGAACGAAAGTAGTTCAATTTGAAATTGGTGAGTTTGAGAAGAAGCACAATATGCAAATGCATATACTTATTCCAGCTATTGGATATGATCACAAATATCAAGTTCAATTTGAAATTAAAGATCCAACTGTAGGTAACAAAGAAACAGAGAAACCAGATGATAACTCTAATTCAGGCAATACGGAAACGGATAATCCAGTTGATAATCAAAATATGATAACAGATAAGAAATTAAGAGAGCTTGTTAATAAAAAAGTATTTAATAGAAAAGATTTAAATACACCAATTACGAAAGAAGATTTATTACAAGTAAAGGATTTGTTTTTAAATACAAATGAGATACTTGATTATAGTGCATTAAAATATATGCCAAATTTAAAATCTTTAACAGTTGCGAATGCGAAGATAAAAGATCCGTCGTTCTTTGCGAACTTAAAGCAATTAAGTCATTTAGCTTTGCGTGGTAATGAATTTTCAGATGTAACGCCACTTGTTAAGATGGATAATTTAGAATCTCTTGATTTAAGTAATAATAAAATTACAAACGTTGCACCACTAACTGAAATGAAAAATGTAAAAAGTTTATTTCTATCAGGCAACCAAATAGAAGATGTAACAGCATTAGCGAAAATGGAACAACTAGATTATTTGAATTTAGCAAATAATAAAATTACGAACGTTGCTCCATTAAGCGCTTTGAAAAATGTAACATACTTAACTTTAGCAGGTAATCAAATTGAAGATATTAAAGCGTTATATTCATTACCTTTAACAGACTTAGTATTAACACGTAATAAAGTTAAAGATTTATCCGGCATTGAGCAAATGAAGCAATTAGAAGAATTGTGGATCGGGAAAAATGAAATAAAAGATGTTACTCCTCTAAGTAAGATGACACAGTTAAAACAATTACACTTACCTAACAATGAGTTAAAGGATATTACGCCATTATCAAGTTTAGTAAACTTACAAAAGCTTGATTTAGAAGCGAATTATATTTCAGACTTATCACCAGTTAGTAATTTGAAAAAATTAGTATTTCTAAGTTTTGTTGCAAATGAAATCCGTGATGTGCGACCAGTTATAGAACTAAGTAAGACGGCTTATATTAATGTCCAAAATCAAAAAGTATTTTTAGAGGAAACAGAAGTAAATAAAGAAGTAAAAGTACCTATATATGAAAAAGATGGTGAGGTTTCTACGAAAATCCGTCTGAAGAGCGATAACGGTACGTATAGTAATGGTGTAGTGAAATGGAGTACACCAGGTGAGAAAATATATGAATTTGGTGTGAAAGATCCATTCGCGGATACAGGAATTTTCTTTACAGGGTCTGTTATTCAAAATGTAGTAGAAAGTAAAGACGGTAATACGTCTAAAGAAGATGAGAAAACAGAAGTGGTAGAATTTAAAGATGTACCAAAGGGACATTGGTCAGAAGAAGCAATTAATTACTTAGCGAAAGAAAAATTATTTATAGGCTATGGAAATGGTGAATTTGGATTTGGTGATAACATTACTCGTGGACAAGTAGCTCTTCTAATACAAAGGTATTTAAAATTAGAAAATAATCTAGTACCAAAAACGGCATTTACAGATACGAAAGGAAATATGTATGAAACGGCTATTGATGCAGTGGTTCAAGCTGGAATTATGACAGGCTATGGAAATGGTATGTTCCGTCCAGATGGAGTATTAACTCGATATGAAATGTCAGTAGTATTACAAAGAGTATTTCAGTTAAAAGAAAATGAAAATAGTGCAGAGAATTTTAAAGATATACCAAATGACCATTGGGCGAAAGGATATGTGAAAGCTTTAGTGGATAATAAAATATCAAAAGGCGATGGGGAAGGGAATTTTTTAGGAGATAATTTCGTAACACGTGAACAATATGCACAGTTTTTATATAATGCAATAAAGAAATGAAGTGAAACTTTAATCAGTGGGGGTTTTGTTCATTCCCCACTGATTATTAGCCCTCACTAATCGGGCTGCCCGTTAATGCGGAATAAAAAATGAGGAAAATACGCTATTCTTTAATTAAAGAGTAGCGTATTTTTATGTACAAAATGAAATAGGAAATAGATAGGAGTATAGACATATGAATAGCCTATTTTAAAGAAGAACCACGAAACTATATTGACAAAAAAGCGTTCTCATGTGATAATTCAATTAATTTTTAGAATAATCAAAAAATATTCCTTTTACATAGAAAGGATTTGAACCTTATATGAATATTATGCCGGGGGTGACGAAATGTTATTTTTTCTGAAGAAATGGAATGAATTAAAAGATGTGAAATCTGAATTGGCACTTCGTGATTGGTTTTATGGTACCAAAATTAGCTTATCGCTATGTACGTCAAAAGAGCCGTTAACATTCTTAGTAAATGTTGAAGGAAGAGATAAAGGGCTATTTTCGGAAGAAGATTTTATTGTCGTAAATTGCATGTGCGAGTCAGTATTTGAAAATGAAGAAAAACCAGCTGCAGAGTCATTTATGCATGCGGATATTTATAAAAAAAGTAGTGCAGGATGTATTTTACAAGTGCAGACTGTAGATAGTCATTTAATATCAGAGTTATATGGGGAAGAAGGAGAAGTAACGTTCGATAAACGCAGTGTGGAGCGTGTTTTCGGAAAAGAAGGTATAACAGAAATGACAATTCCAATTGTAGAAGATGAAAAAAAATTCGCTGATTTATTAGAAAGGAATGTTCCGAATTTCATTGAAGGTGGAGGGGTAGTTCTTGTTCATAATTACGGCATGATTGTGTGGGGAAAAACGCCAGAAGAGGCGAAAAAATGGCTAGAGGGTATAGAATATTTAATGAACTATCATGTAAAGTTATTAATGATTAAGGGGGCAAGAAGCTCTGTTATATAAAAATGGATGTGATATAGCTACAAGTTAATAAATAAATGAAAGCGTTTTAAAAATAATTTCACTCATAAAATATAGGTCTCCTTATTATATATAGATTACATGTTGACATGTAAGGAGGAACATATTTTGCGAGTTAAATATCATTTTCTGCCAAAGCAGCAAGTAACATTTTGCAAAATAAATGATTCTGGTGAAGAGGCACTGCAAATGATGAACGAAACGGGATTTCGAGCCATCCCGGTATTAGCAGAAGATGAGAAGAAATTCACGGGGATTATTTATAAAGTAGATTTATTAGAAAAAAAATGCAATAGCGGATTAGAGCATGTAAGTGCAGGGGATATGCTCGACGATTCCAATGCATTTATTTTTGAAAAGGATTCCTTCTTCAGAGCCTTTTATGTAATTCGTCGGCTTCCGTTTTTAGCCGTGCTAAATGATTATAATGAATTTGTCGGTATGTTAACGCATTCGAATATATTTGATGTTATTGAAGATTCATTTGGTATGCGAACAGGTGGTTATATATTAACAATTGCAACACAAGATTGTAAGGGAACGATTAAAGAGCTTGGGACATTGTTAAAAGCATATAATATCGGTGGCCTATTTACGCTAGATAACGGTGATCAATATATCCGCCGCGTTATTGTAAATATATCAGATGAGTTAGATGAAACAAAATTAAAGCAATTAATCGGAAAAATAGAGAAAAAAGGATTCAGAGTGAGTCACGTAGATTATATTTAAGTTAAAAAGAAAAGTACCTATCTGTTATATATAGATAGGTACTTTTTTGTCCCACTATTTGTGGGCAGTAAGATCTTCGCCTCAAAATTTGGTGAAAGCAAAGAAGTTAGGTGGGCGGGTGTTACCTGTAAAAGCCCAATTGGTGAGGGCTGATTATATGTGAGTAATGAACTTTATTTTGAAACAGGAGGCGGGGATAATGCTAGATCAGATAAGAAAATAAAGTCTGCATGCTCACGAATTTTAGGGATAGAAGTTTCAATAACGCGTGATGTAATTTCACCTGGGGGGCCCACATGCCCGATAGCTACCACAATAGGTTTTTCTTGAATTTTTTTGATGAGTAATTGGGCTTGTTTTGAAATATGCCCTGCTGTATATACATCATCAAAAAATAGTTGGTTTTCAATAATAGGAACTCCTAATTCTTTTCCGATTTTTGGGACGACACTATTAGGATTCGTTTTACTATCTAAGTAAAATAAACCGTGTTTTTTACAAGCAGCAAGTATAAGGCGAACAATTCTTTCATCCGCTGTTACTTTTGACCCCATATGATTGTTCATTCCAATTGCATGCGGTACTTCTTGAATCGCTTGTTCAAGTCGGTTGTTTATTTCTTCATCGCTTAAATCAGTTGTAATTGCTTTCGGCCCAAGCCATTCTTTTTTACCTTTTATAGGTTCCATTGGCATATGTATAATAACTTCATGTCCTTTCTTATGGGCAGCTATTGCGTCTTCTTTTGTGGAAGGAAGAAAAGGCATAACAGCAACAGTGAGTGGAATGGGAAGTGATAACATTTGATTAGTCCCCTTCATATTATTACCGAAATCATCAATGACAATAGCAACTTTATTCGTATGAGCATTTGCTTGAATAGGAAATAAGAAAGACGGTAAAAACAAAACAATGATGAATAATGCAATCGTATATTTTCGCATATAAATATTTCCTTTCTATTGTTATCCTGCTATTTGTGGGTAGTAAGACTCCCACCTCAACATTGGGCTGGATAGGTGGGAGATTCACTGCCTACCCGATTGGTGAATGCTAATTATCAGTGGGGGCTGAACAAAAAAACACTGATTAAAGTTTCACTTTATCAATCATCATTATGTTTTGCTTTTTTATATAAATTAAACAAAAAATGTCGAAGAAAAGTAGGTGGAAAATTAAGAATCCCCGGTTTACGTAGAATTTATAAAAAAAGAAGATGAAAAAAATGTCTATTATTGCGAATGTATTTACAAAGATAGAATAATTTGTAATAATTCTCAAAGTGAGGGTAAAGATTTGTAAATTACAGGGAGAAAATGTTAAATTTTCTGATTCTTCAAATTTGCATATGATTAAGTAGTTAAACAAGTCAATGGAGAAGTGAAGTTAAGAGCATGGAAGTATAATAAGGGGGATATGGATGTTTACTGTAAAAAGGAAGTACACATTAGAAAAGCTTTCACGTGATATTCATATGAAACGTGAAGAAATGATTCAACTAGGATTAACAAGTGGGCTAAATAGTAGGGAGACAATTCAAGTTAGTCAAGAATTGGACAAGCTTATTTTACAATATCAATGTTATAAAGAAAAACAAACACCGAAATGGTTTTCAATTATAAAAATACCTATTTTCCAAATCGGGTATGAAGGAAAATCAAATAATTTTTGGCGAATGCTTGTGGCTGGTTTTATGAAATAAGTATAATTACCCTTATAGGATAAGGATAATTATACTATGTGTAACGGAATTTCGATATGAACTGTCGTTCCTTCATTTTCTGTACTGTCGATAAAAATATGCCCATTATACATCTCTACAATTCGTTTACATATGACAAGTCCAAGACCTGTTCCAGTATCTTTATTAGTAAAGAACGGATGAAAGAGGTGTTTTTGAATATGTTGCGGAATCCCTTTTCCAGTATCTGTAATATGCAGTTGTGCGTGTGTTTCATTGTTTTTTACTACAATGGTTAGTGTATCATTAGAAGTCATGGCCTCAATTGCATTTTTGGTAATGTTTAAAACCACTTGTTTCATATGGTCTTTCGAACAACGGATATGAACAGGATGGTCTGGCAAATGTAAATGGAATACAATGTTATGTAAATTCGCCTCAGATTGAATAATTAATGCTACCTCATTTAGAATTGTTCTTACATCATATGTTTGTTCGATGATGGCGGTTGGCTTTCCTAGAATAAGAAATTCACTTACAATTTCATTGATTCGCTCTATTTCTTGTTCAATTACGGAAAAGTAGAACTGATCTTGTTCATCTTTATATTTCTCTTTTAATAGAGCGACGAGTCCTTTAATTCCAGTAAGAGGATTACGGATTTCGTGTGCTGTACTCGCTGCAAAAGTTCCAACTAATTCAATTTTCTGTAGTTCATTTTGTTGTCTTTCAAGTTTTGTTTGACGTTTTAACAATATATATTGAGCAAGCAAAAATAAAATAGACATTAAAAATAAAGTAGCTATACACTCTATTGCAACCCACTGGTATAAGGTTTTTTGATGAATGGGTAATGGAGAAACAGAGACCTTCCAATTTAATCTTTGGAGTGGGGTAGTAAGCATATTAGAATGCGTATCACTTGTGTCGTTATTATCATCGGTTAGAAAAACTACATCATGTTTATCAGTTACCTCAAAATGGTATTGTGGTTTAATGGCATTTAAAGAAGAGGAAATGTAATCAAAGCGTAAACTAGCTAATAATAATCCTGAGAGCTCCTTCTGTTTATTAAATATGGGGGCAGCAATCATAATAGCTTTATGTCCAAGAACGCGATCAGTAATGACTGATGATACAGTGGTTTTTTTAGTTTGGAGCGCGTCTTGAATATATTTACGGTCTGAAACATCTATAGGCTTTGATTCATCTTCAGATGCGATTGTAATGACTCCTTCTGGTGTAGCGTAATATAGACCAGAAAAGCGTGCATCGTTTCCATCTGTATCATGTACAATTTGTTTAATGCCATTTATATTACCAGTCTCGGTGCCTACAACTTTTGCAAGCATGTCTAAAGCAGAAATTGCTTCACCAAGATGATGATCCAAATAATCTCTATATAAAAAGAGAACTGTATGAGCAGATAATTTGTTTTCCTGTTTCATTTTATATGTATGATACGAATAAAATGTAGCACCAATCCCTATTGTCGGTAGGATAACAAGCAATATATATATAATTATGCTTTGGAATTTGACTTTCAAATGTGGTACTCCTTCTTTTTTTATTATCATTATATATAAACTATGTTAAAATTGTCATGTTTTTATTCAAGAATGATTTTTAATATATTAGGGGAGAGGAAATGGATGAGTGAATGCTCATTCGGAATTCACATGAAGTATGAAGTGGTATTTTCTTTTTATTGCTGAGAATTTAAGTGAAGGGTTGAAAGTTGTATGACATCAAATAATGAACGAGAAGATATTTCTCAATCTTTAAAAGTATTTATTGCATTATCTCGTGTACATCGTTCTGTTATGGATACTACAAATAAATCTATACAAAGTAACGGGTTAAATCCAACTGAATTTGCTGTATTAGAACTGCTATATCATAAAGGCGGTCAACCACTCCAGCAAATTGGTGAGCGCATTTTAATAGCTAGTGGCAGCATTACATATGTTGTAGATAAGTTGGAGAAAAAGGGATTAGTAAAGAGAATCCCATGTCCGAATGACAGACGTGTTATTTACGCGCAATTAACTGAGTCTGGCGAGAACTTTATTGCTTCTATTTTTCCGGGGCATGAGAAAGTTATACATCAGTCTTTTGAAATGTTAACGAAAGATGAAAAAGATGAATTACTTGATTTATTAAAAAAAATTGGGAAGTATGAAAAATAATATGTTCCAAAGGAGCTTTGGATAAATAAATCCAAGGCTTTTTTATTTGTAATGAACTCATGGCAGTCACTGCCGAAATTTGTTGAAAATTAAGAGGGGATTCGAGAATACGTATTGAATTATAATAAAGGTATGTAATGGAGAGGAGGCTCGTTCATGTCATTTAAAGACTATGAATATAAACGCCCAAATATTGAAGAGTTAAAAGAGAAATTTACTGTTGCTTTAGAGAAGTTTGATAACGCAAAAACTGTAGAAGAACAAAAACAAGTCATTCATTCAATTAATGAGATTCGCAACGATTTTGGTACAATGGGAAACCTTTGTTACATTCGCCATTCTGTTGATACGACGGATACTTTTTATAAGGAGGAGCAGGATTTCTTTGATGAATTCTCTCCAGTTGTACAAGGATATGGTACAAAATATTATAAGGCACTCATTAATTCTCCATTTCGTGAAGAATTAGAGGCGTATTATGGAAAACAATTATTTGCTCTAGCAGAATGTGATTTAAAAACATATTCAGATGAAGTCGTGAAAGATTTACAATTAGAAAATAAATTATCATCGCAATATACACAGTTATTAGCATCTGCAAAAATTGACTTTGCTGGAGAAGAAAGAACGTTATCGCAACTGATTCCGTTTATGCAAGGAAAAGAAAGAAGCGAACGTAAAGCAGCAAGTGAAGCATACTACGGATTTTTAGCTGGAAATGAGGAAGAACTAGATCGTATTTATGATGAGCTTGTTAAAGTGAGAACGAAAATCGCAAAATCTTTAGGTTTCAAAAACTTTGTTGAACTTGGATATGCAAGAATGTACCGTACAGATTATAATGCGGAGATGGTGGCTAATTACCGTCAGCAAGTGCTAGATTATATCGTTCCCGTTACAACGGAATTAAGAAAGCGACAACAAGCACGTATCGGTGTAGAGAAGTTAGCTTATTACGACGAAAACTTTGAGTTTGCTACAGGTAACCCAACTCCAAAAGGAGATGCGGATTGGATTGTTGATCATGGAAAGACAATGTATAAAGAGTTATCGGTTGAAACAGATGAATTTTTCAATTTCATGCTAGATAATGATTTATTAGATTTAGTTGCGAAAAAAGGAAAAGCTGGTGGCGGATATTGTACATATATTGAGAATTATAAAGCGCCATTTATTTTCTCAAACTTCAATGGAACATCTGGTGACATTGATGTATTAACACATGAAGCAGGTCATGCTTTCCAAGTATATGAAAGTCGTAAATTTGAAATTCCAGAATATAATTGGCCAACATATGAGGCATGTGAAATCCACTCTATGAGTATGGAATTCTTTACATGGCCATGGATGAAGCTATTCTTTGAAGAAGATGCAGATAAATATTACTTCTCTCACTTAAGTTCAGCACTCCTGTTTTTACCTTATGGTGTATCTGTTGACGAATATCAACATTATGTATATGAAAATCCTGAAGCATCACCGGAAGAGCGTAAGACAGCATGGCGTAACATAGAGAAGAAATATTTACCGCATCGTGATTATGAGGATAATGATTATTTAGAGCGCGGTGGTTTTTGGCAACGTCAAGGACATATTTATAGTTCGCCGTTCTATTATATTGATTACACGCTTGCTCAAATCTGTGCGCTACAATTTTGGAAACGTGCAAGAGATAATAGACAAGAGGCTTGGGAAGATTATGTGAATCTGTGCCAACAAGGTGGAAGTAAATCGTTCTTAGAATTAGTAGAAGTTGCAAATTTAACATCACCATTTGCTGAAGGCTGTGTGAAAAGTGTTATTACAGAAATTGAAGCATGGTTACATGCGATTGACGACACAAAATTGTAAAAAACATGCGCTTTTTTTCACATGTTTAACATCGACATAATGGGAAAATGATGAGATAATAAAAGAAAATTCAGAATACTAAAGAGGTGTTTCTAATAAGGAGCACCTCTTTTCACAAACAAAAGGGGGGAACAAGTATGCTTCAATCTAATATGGATGTAAGTTTAGAAAGTTTAGTAAACTCATTACAGTCTACTCGAAGCACGCTATTATCAGAAATTGAAATGTTAAATGACACAGAAGTGAATGTAAAGCCACGCCGTGATAAATGGAGCATTATTCAAATTTTACACCACTTGCATTTAGTTGAACAATCTGTCACGTCTGCCCTTGTATATGCTTTACAAAAAAAGGAAAGAAACATGACTCCATTTAAAGACCTCCAACTTACGCTTGATCGCACACATAAACGAGAAGCTCCTCAGCAAATGCAACCAACAGAAACTTTAATGAAAAAACAGCAAGGAATTCAATTGCTAGAACATTCACGCCAAGAACTATTACACGCGCTTCATAGTGTTATAGATGAAAAAGATTTATTTGAAAATGGATTAAAGCATCCTGTTTTTAATGATCTGAATTTGTATCAATGGGTTCAATTTCTTGATTTGCATGAACAAAGACATCTTACGCAGTTAAAAGAGGCGAAACATGCAATTTTGCAACGCTAAAGTGGAAGAAGTGGGAAACCACTTCTTTTTTGATACGTGCATAGTTTTCTTTCTTATTTTGGAATACTACATGGAGAAAGAAAAGAAGGAGTTGAAAAAACATGTCTAAAAAGAAGCGAGAAGAAGAGCGCGCCTGGAAAGCACGTAAAGAAAATCAACAACCGCACGGAAAAGTGAAAGCTTTTGCTGAATTAGTTGAAGGAACAGAAAAAACGTGATGAGTATTTCATCACGTTTTTTGTATGAGTGGAAAAGTTAATAAAAAGGTTGTACCGATTCCTTTTTCACTTATAATATCAATTTTTCCATTCATAGCTTGAACAACACTGAATACGACCATCATTCCAAGTCCAGTACCTTTTTCTTTCGTTGAATAAAAAGGAGAGCCAAGACGTTTTACTTGTTCTGAATCCATACCGACTCCTGTATCTTTTATATATAACTGAATATGCTTATGATCAGGAACTAATGTGAAATAAAGATCACCGCCTTTTGGCATAGCCTCAATGCAATTTTTTAAAATATTTAATAAACATTGATTTAGTTTTTGCTTTTCTCCAACGATAAAAAAAGAAGTGCTTTGCTTTATATAATGAGTACGTACATTTGTTAAATTAGCAAGTGGTGTAATTAACGACAATGCATGTAGTAATTCTTCTTCTAACTGTAATGTTTGTTCTTTTTCAATGCTTGGTTTAGCAAAGGTTAAATAATCTGTAAGAACATGATTTGCTTGTTCGATGCCATTAATGGCAATGTCGATATATAATTTTCGTTCCTGCTCAGTGCATGTACCTGATTGTAACAGTTGTAAAAAACCTTTCGTTGAAGTTAATGGATTGCGAATTTCATGAGAGATAGACGCTGCCATTTCACCAATTAAATGAAACTTTTCAGCATTTATAAGTTCGTTTTGGAGACGAACTTGAGTTTGTAATATGTGTAGTAAATATAGAATTAGAATCGTACCAAGCATTGAACATAATTCATACACAATAATATGCGGTATATAATCAGTCTTATTTGTAACCTTTGAAAGGAAGAAGGGTATCCAACTAAATCCGTATGTGAGACTGTAGATAATAGCAAGTGTTATTTTTATACGATTAGAAGTTCGATTGAAAAATTTATATGTTAATAATAGAACAATAAATAGAAGAACAGAACCGATAAGAGATGGGAAAACACCTACCCCACCTAATAATAAGCGATATATGTTTAATACAACTAAGATAGAACCACCAGCAATAGGCCCTCCCGTTAATGTACCGACAATTAATACAATATGGCGCATATCAAATTGAAAACCATTATTTGTTTTTGCTGCAAATGTAATACAGAGTACGGTAGCAAGGCAACAGAGTACAATGAATATAGCTGAATTTAATTTAGGAGAGCGTTTCCCTTTTTGATTCCAAAATAAATGATATACGAGCATTGTAATCAGGATGAATAATATATTTAAAAAGAGATAAATAATAAAGGATTTCAGTGGGATGCCTCCTCTCTTCTTAGATTAAATTAATCATACTATAAAATGAAAGAAATGAAATAATAAATAGCGGAAAAATCAGAAATTTTTACGCTAGTATACAATATGTTACAATAAGCTGTGTCAATGAAAGAAGAAATTCCGTGCATCGCGCGGGAGAGGTTCGCGAACTCCCTCTATAAAAAACTATGGAAACAACAATATCCTTAGGTATTGTTTTGTTTTTTTATTGTGACAGTTCAAGAACGTTCTTTCTTCTTATTTATAGTAGAGAAGGAGAATGAGTGAAATGAAAAAAGAAAAAGCAGTTGTTGTTTTTAGTGGAGGACAAGATAGTACGACATGTTTATTTTGGGCAATAGAGCAGTTTGCAGAGGTAGAAGCTGTAACGTTTAATTACAATCAACGTCATAAGCTAGAAATTGATTGTGCAGCGGAAATTGCAAAAGAACTAGGAATAAAGCATACGGTACTAGATATGAGTCTATTAAATCAACTTGCTCCAAATGCGTTAACGAGAACGGATATGGAGATTACACATGAAGAAGGTGAATTGCCATCGACATTTGTAGATGGACGAAATTTACTCTTCTTATCATTTGCTGCTGTATTAGCAAAACAAGTTGGAGCACGTCATATTGTAACGGGTGTATGTGAAACTGATTTCAGTGGTTATCCAGACTGCCGTGACGTGTTTGTGAAATCGTTAAATGTTACTTTAAATTTATCTATGGATTACCCGTTTGTCATTCACACGCCACTTATGTGGATTGATAAGGCTGAAACATGGAAATTATCAGATGAACTTGGAGCATTTGAGTTTGTTCGAGAAAAAACATTAACATGTTATAACGGAATCATTGGTGATGGTTGCGGTGAATGTCCAGCATGTCAACTTCGTAAAGCAGGATTAGATACGTACCTACAAGAACGCGAAGGAGCGAATAACTAATGGATAACTTTTTTGGATTTCGCATCGTAGAGAATTTGCAAAAAATGGACAAGGATATTCAGCGTAAACAACTCAAATACCATAATAAAAGAGTAATGGTCAGCAAGGAATTTACATTTGATGCAGCACACCATTTACACTGTTATGAAGGGAAATGTAAAAACTTACACGGTCACACATATAAAGTTGTATTTGGAATTAGTGGATATGTAAATGAAATAGGTCTTGCAATTGACTTTGGAGATATAAAAGAAATTTGGAAAAATGAAATCGAAATTTATCTAGATCATCGTTATTTAAACGAAACGTTACCTGCAATGAATACGACTGCTGAAAATATGGTCGTTTGGATTTATGAAAAGATGGCAGAAGCACTAACAAAAGAGAATCGAGTGAACGAATATAAAGGAGCTCGCGTTGAATTTGTTCGTCTATTTGAGACGCCGACTAGTTATGCGGAAGTAAGACGGGAGTGGATGCTTGATGAGTAAAATCCCTGTCTTAGAAATATTCGGTCCGACTATTCAAGGTGAAGGAATGGTTGTAGGGCAAAAAACAATGTTTATCCGTACAGCTGGTTGTGATTATAGCTGTGCTTGGTGTGATTCTGCTTTTACGTGGGATGGATCAGCTAAAGATCAAATTAGACAGATGACACCAGAAGATATTTGGGATGAGCTTGTTGCAATTGGAGGAGAAAATTTTTCTCATGTTACGATTTCAGGTGGAAATCCGGCATTGCTGAAAAATATTGAGTTTCTTCTTTCTATATTAAAAGAAAATGGAATGCGAACGGCAATTGAAACGCAAGGGAGTAAATGGCAAGATTGGTTACTTCAAATTGATGAGGTAACAATTTCTCCAAAACCACCAAGTTCAACGATGAAAACAGATTTTCATAAGTTAGATGCTATTATTCAGAAACTAGCAGGAAAAGATATTAGTTTAAAAGTAGTAGTATTCGATGATCATGATTTTGAATATGCAGTTAAGATGCACGAACGTTATCCAAAGGTACCATTTTTCTTACAAGTAGGAAACGATGATACAAAAACAGTGGATGATGCGATGCTTATAAAAAATTTATTAGATAAGTATGAATGGCTGATTGATAAAGCTGTAAATTGTAAAGAGATGAATGATGCAAAAGTATTGCCTCAGCTTCATGCGTTAGTATGGGGAAATAAGCGCGGCGTATAACGAGAAGGGATGTTTAAAATGACAGGAAGATTAGATGAAGATTTAAAAGATGTAACATTACTAGGGAATCAAAATACAAAATATTTATTTGAATATAGCCCAGAAATATTAGAGGTATTTGATAATAATCATCCAAACCGTGATTATTTTGTAAAATTCAATTGTCCTGAATTTACAAGTTTATGCCCGAAAACAGGACAACCAGATTTTGCAACAATTTATATTAGCTATATTCCAGAGCAAAAAATGGTAGAGAGTAAATCTTTAAAGTTGTATTTATTTAGTTTCCGCAATCATGGTGATTTCCACGAAGATTGTATGAACGTTATTATGAACGATTTAATTAAATTAATGGATCCGCGTTATATTGAGGTATGGGGGAAATTCACACCACGTGGTGGCATTTCAATTGATCCATACTGCAACTACGGGCGCCCAGGTACGAAGTATGAACAAATGGCTGACTACCGCATGATGAACCACGATCTATATCCGGAAACAATTGATAATCGTTAATAGAAAGAAAGGGCCTGTATACTATACAGGCCCTTTCTTTCTATTATATTATGCATTTTGATTAATGACAGTATAGTTTTTATGACTTACAACTGTAAGAGGTTCCATATCTAGTTCTCTAAAATTCTTCATAATTGTTATATCAACAATAACAGAGTTTTGATTTACTTTTTGAACACGGCCTTGCATTCCACCTTTAAATTCGATGATATCTCCAGTTTCTGCGATCTGCATAAGCAACTCTCCTTGTTACAGTTTTCCCAAAAAAAGAATAAATTTGGGTTTTTTTATTTCCTCCTATTTTGAACCATATTTCCTACTTTGTAAATGTTTCCAAAGTAAAAATTCGAAAAATATTCACTTTTTGTAAGAAAATATGTAGAAAATCCATGTTTTTTAGAAAAAATAGCAAAAATGCGAGAATCTTTATATCGAGGTATAATGAAAAAGTAGAATAACCTGCTGAAGTGGGAGAAATTAGAGGCGGTAAAATGATGTTTGAATTTGTGGGGAGTGTTATAGCTTTAATTTTATTTTTATTTTCTTATATGCATTTAAAAAAGATTCGTCAATATGATACGAGTACATATTTTGATGGGATGGATGGTATCCATGCTTCGATAACACATGATAGTGGTGGGGAGATGTAAAGGGATATAACTTTATTTTCTTGCGTGGTATGATGTTTAGAACTAGTGCATAATAGAGTTCATAAGTGATGAATGGAGAGTGAAAAGAATGAAGATTTCTTTTATTCGTCATGGTTGTTTAAGTCGTATAAGAGAACCGATGACAATTAATTCATTTCACGAATGGATGAAACAGTATGATTCCGAGTCAATGATACAAAAAGCTAAAATGCCGATAGAAACAATAGAGGCAATTGAAGCAGCGAAATTTGTCTTAACAAGTGATCAAAGGCGTGCTGTACAATCAGCAGCTGAATTGACGGATTCTTTATCTTTTATGCAAAATTCTCTTTTTAGAGAAGCTGAAGTTCCTTCATGCTTTTTTGCTCCGAAGTGGTTGAAATGCACAATTAAGGTATGGATGTTCATTGGACGAACATTATGGATACTTGGCTACCATAAAGATGTTGAGTCTTATAAGGAAGTAAGAGAGAGGGTAAGGCAAGCGGCTTACCTGTTACATCGTTATGCTCTCGTACATGGAAGTATAGCTCTTGTAGGTCATAATTATGTGAATGTAATGATTGGTGCCGAACTGAGAGCGATGGGATGGTCTGGTTCTCCTATTTTGCACAGAGAGCCATGGGGATGTACAACATATACGTTTCACGAGGCGATGGATGGAAATATATTAAATACAAATTTAACATAAAAGCACACGATTTATATAAATCGTGTGCTTTTATGTTAAGATATAGAAATTTTGACGTTTAATGGTTTTACGAGATGAGCATAAGGTTCCCCTACTAGCATAACAATTTCATCTTTTTTATAACCTAACTTTTCGTATAGTGAATAGGCGCGTTTGTTTTCTAAATTAACAAGTAAAGCGATTTTTTTATGCCCTTTTTCAGTTGCATAGATTTCGGCAGCTTCAATTAATTTAGAACCTATACCTTTTCCGCCGTGTGCACTTGAAACTGATAATGTATCAATGTAATACTCATCAAGCTCAGCTTCTTTTTCTAACGTAATTGATTCATCTTTATGTAATGCTCTTAAGTGATGTACAATTGGTGCGTCAAGCTGTGTTGCTTCACTACCGTGATAAGCGACAATAATTCCAACTGCACTCTCGTCTTGTTCATAGACAAAACAGTTTTCGTAGCTCAGACGGTTATTTTCTTTTGAGAACCATGTCTCAAGTCCTAGTAATACTTCTGCTTCAACTGTGCTACCTGTGATTTTTTCAGCAATTTCATGCAGAGCATTATACAATAAAGGAGCTATTGCCATCGCATCTGTCTTTTTTGCTTTCCGAATCATAGTATCCCTCCTAGTTCTATTTGTATATTGTAGCATAGTGGTATGGAACTTTGCATAATTGAATGCCGAAATGTTTGATATAGAGAAGTAGCTATGTTAGTATATGATATTTAGTGGACATATAGTAAAACAATATTGTTTGCGAAATAACGAAAATAAAATCATGGCATAACAACGAGATAAAGTGAAACGTTAATCAGTAAGATTTTTTGTTCATTCTACGACTGATTAGTAGTCAACACCAATCGGACTACCTACAAATAGCGGGATAAATTTACAGTTGTTGACCTATAGAATATAAGATAAAATAAAATATTGCAGAGAGGTGAAATACATGGATAAAGAATTAGCAAATACAATTTTAGATCAGCTAAAAAATGGTGAAATAAAGGAGTATGTTGTTACGAAAGATGTATTTTATACGTTCAGAGAAGTTGTTGTAAATAGAGAAGACTTTAAGCATTTCATTGGTAACGCACAGCGAGGCGGGCAAGTGATTTATACATATTCAGAAACGCCACGTTCATAAAGGAGAATTTTGATCAGCAGGGCATCTCTCACTGATTAGTAGCCTTCACCAAATGGACGTTTAATGCGGGATAAATAAAAGATAAAGGAGAGGGGAATTATGGGCGATTTTAAACAAGGCATTTTACCACATTGGGATTATATGTGGAAAGATAGAGCCGGCAATCGATTTATGGGAATGGTTATGTATCCAGAGAAACGAAAATGTTCAGCAAAAATGCTTCAGAAAATAAAAAGAGCATATGAAGAAGCAATAGAAATTAAAGTAACTGTACAAGTTCAACATACATATCAGTACGTAGAAGGACTGATTGTATACTTTGATGAAGAGGCTCCTGTATGTACAATGCTGGATAAAGATGAAAATCCACATCATATATTTGTAAAAGATATTTTGCGCATTGAGTACTCTGAATAAACTTTTCATAAATAAATTGAAGTTCCATAATAATAATCTTTTTCTATAATAGTTATCTTTTAGTATGTAACGAAAAACGAAAGTATATGTATAATATATTTAATAAGGTAAATTTGATAAATGTAATCGTTTTTTAGAGCAGATTATAGTTTCATATCTGTTCTTTTTTGCGTAATGCTGGAGAAATATATTTCTTCAGCATCTACCGTTTTATGACAAAATATATTGTTAACTTTTTTAAAAATAAGGTTAAATTCGTTGACAACTTTTTTGAAAAGCACTTTATTGACATGAGTTTTAGAATGTTGTTTCATAGTCATTGTATTGAAAAAAAACGGCTATCATGTCGAAAAGTAAAAGTTAAAAAAAGAAAGAATTTATACATATATCTTGTGTCTTATTTTGAAACGTAATACAATATATAGAGAAATCAAGAACAACATATAGAGAATATAGATTTGAGAGGGAGGGTCGGAAATGTTAGTTGCATATGATTCTATGACAGGAAACGTGAAGCGTTTCATTCACAAATTAAATATGCCGGCCGTTCAAATTGATGAAGATCTAGTAATAGATGAAGACTTTATTCTTATTACGTATACAACAGGTTTTGGAAATGTACCAGAACGTGTTTTAGACTTTTTAGAGCGCAATAATGAAAAATTAAAAGGCGTATCTGCAAGCGGCAATCGTAACTGGGGAGACATGTTCGGTGCAAGTGCTGACAAGATTTCTACTAAATATGAAGTGCCTATTGTATCAAAATTTGAGTTATCTGGAACAAATAACGATGTAGAATATTTTAAGGAAAGGGTGCGGGAGATTGCGACACATTGAACTGAATAATGAAATCACGCAAATGCAGGACGGTTTTTATCAGCTTCATAAAGATAAAGAGGCATTAGAAGTCTTTATGGAAGAAGCTAGAGAGAATACCGTTCCTTTTAATAGCGTGGCAGAGCGAATGGAGTATATGAAAGAACATGATTACTATTACAACGTTCTGGACGAGTATAGCTTGGAGGAAGTAGAGGAAGTATATAACATCGCTTATGGTGAAAACTTCGAGTTCCAATCTTATATGGCAGCATCTAAGTTCTACAAAGATTATGCGTTAAAAACGAATGATCAAAAACAATACTTAGAAAGCTATGAAGATCGTGTAGCAATTGTTTCATTATACTTAGGACGCGGTGATGTTTCGAAAGCAAGACAATTCGCAAGCATGATTGTAAAACAAAACTACCAACCAGCGACACCAACCTTTTTAAATGCGGGAAGAAGCAGAAGAGGAGAAATGGTGTCTTGTTTCTTGTTAGAGATGGATGATAGCTTAAATTCAATTGGCTTTAACATTAATACTGCGATGCAATTATCAAAAATCGGCGGGGGAGTAGCTTTAAACTTATCTAAGCTACGCGCACGTGGTGAGCAAATTAAAGGTATCGACAACGCTGCAAGTGGCGTAGTACCTGTTATGAAATTGCTTGAAGATTCGTTTTCATATGCGAATCAGCTTGGCCAACGAAAAGGTGCCGGTGCAGTATATTTAAACATTTTCCATTGGGATATTATTGAATTCCTTGATACAAAAAAAATAAATGCCGATGAGAAGAGCCGTATTCAGTCTCTATCAATCGGAATTATCGTTCCAAGTAAGTTCTTTGAGCTTGCTGAGAAAAACGAACCTTTCCATGTTTTCGCGCCTTATACGGTTTATAAAGAATATGGCAAGCATTTAGATGATATTGACATTGATGAAATGTACGATGAATTAATGAGCAATCCGAAAGTGAAGAAGAAGCCACTAGATATTAGTGCACGTGATATGCTTATTAAAATCGCTATGATTCAGCTTGAGTCTGGTTACCCATACTTAATGTTTAAATCAAATGCAAATAATCAACATCCATTGAAGGATATTGGAACTGTGAAGATGTCGAACTTATGTACAGAAATCTTCCAGCTTCAAGAAACTTCAGAAATAAATGATTACGGTACAGATGACATTATCCGTCGTGATATTAACTGTAACTTGGGATCGTTAAATATCGTAAACGTAATGGAAAATAAAGAAATTCGTGAAGCAGTTCATGCGGGAATGGAAGCTTTAACAGCTGTTTCTGATATGACGATTATTCCGAATGCACCAACTGTGAAAAAAGCAAATGACGAGCTTCATTCAGTTGGACTTGGAGCAATGAACTTACACGGATATTTAGCAAAAAATAAAATCGCTTATGAAAGTGCAGAAGCGAAAGAATTCGCTCGTACATTCTTTATGATGTTAAATTACTATTCTATTGAGAAAAGTATGGAAATCGCTACAGAAAAAGGCGAGACATTTAAAGACTTCGATAAATCTGATTATGCGAATGGCACATACTTCGAAAAGTATGAAACGACAGATTACAGTCCTGTAACTGAAAAAGTTCAGCAACTATTTGAAGGAATTCATATTCCGACAAAAGAAGATTGGACAAGTTTAAAAGAGCAAGTGCAGAAGAATGGTTTATACAACTCATATCGTCTTGCCATTGCTCCAACACAATCAATCAGTTACGTTCAAAATGCAACTTCAAGCGTAATGCCGATCGTAAGTCAAATCGAATCAAGAACATATGCGAATGCGACAACATATTATCCAATGCCGTATTTATCAAAAGATACGTTCTGGTACTATAAATCTTCTTACGATATGAATCAGTTTAAATTAATTGATTTAATCGCAGAAATTCAAGAACATATTGACCAAGGAATTAGTACAATTCTTTACGTTAATAGTGATATTTCAACACGTGAATTAGCACGTTACTACATCTATGCACATAAAAAAGGCTTAAAGAGTCTGTATTATACGAGAACACGTAAATTAAGCGTGGAAGAGTGTGTGGCTTGTACCGTTTAATATAAAAAGTGAGACATGATGAGCAGGGTTTTCTGAACCCTGCTCATGCTTAGTTATCATATTTAGAGAAGGGGCGATTTAATGCGTGCGGTAAACTGGAACAAAAAAGAAGATGATTTTAGTTTAATGTTTTGGAAGCAAAATATCGCTCAGTTTTGGACAGAAGAGGAAATCGCGGTATCTTCTGACAAAAATACTTGGGCACAATTATCAAAAGAAGAGCAGATTGCTTATAAGCGTGTATTAGGTGGTTTAACACTTTTAGATACGAAACAAGGCGGCGAAGGTATGCCTCTTGTACTTGTTCATCTTGAAAATTTACAAGCGAAAAGTGTATTAGCTTTCATGGGTGCTATGGAAGAAGTTCATGCGAAGAGTTACAGTCATATCTTTACAACGTTAGCTACTGAAGAAGAAATTGATGATATTTTTGAATGGGTAGATACTCATCCATTACTTGAGAAAAAGGCCGGTATTATTACTGGTTACTATCGTCGTTTGCTAAAGCCTGAAGTAACGAAAAAAGAGTTATACATGGCAATGGTAGCAAGTGTGTTCTTAGAAAGTTATTTATTCTATAGTGGATTCTTCTATCCGCTTTACTTAGCTGGTCAAGGTAAACTGACGGCAAGTGGTGAAATTATTAACCTTATTATCCGTTAACTTATGGCGGCTTTTGGTAGAGATACCAATTGAAAAACCCTTTTAATTGCTGGGACCCCCTATTGTAAATTTATCTGTATTATTATTGATGAATATATGCATTCAGGTTATTCTCTAACTATCAATAGATGGAAAGGAGAATAGCTGATAGGGCAATCAGCAGCGAAGCCTTTATCTAGCGATAACATGTACGGAAGTATCAGACATCGAAAACTGTATAAACAGTGGTGGGTGCGATACGTAGATAAAGGAACGTTCAACGACTATCCCAATGGCGGTGAAATTCCGCAAGAGGAGTAGGGCCAAGCGGTGGGTGAGAATCCCTTAAATCGAAATGGAGGGCTACCTGAGAAGGTAGATGATATAGTCTCTTCTTACAGGAAACTGTAAGCTGTATAAACGGCATAGGAGTAGCGAACTTATGTGAAGGTAAAGGATGAGTCAATTCACGGCGTATTCGTCGGTATTTTAGCACAACAAATCTTCGCAGAACTTTCTGTAGAAGAGCAACAAGAAGTGCAAAAAGAAACACAAGAGTTATTAATGGAACTATATGAAATTGAAATGGCCTATACAGAAGAAATTTACACTTCTATCGGTCTTGTAGAAGATGTAAATCGTTTCGTTCGTTACAATGCAAATAAAGGGCTTATGAACTTAGGACTTGAGCCGAAGTTTGAAGAAGAAGAAATTAACCCAATCGTTTTAAATGGTTTACGTACAGATACGAAAAACCATGATTTCTTCTCTGTAAAAGGAAATGGTTACGTAAAAGCAACGAACGTTGAAAAGTTAGCTGACGATGACTTCGTGTTTAACTTTTAATATAGGATTATAAGGAAAAGCTGTCTTATTGATTAATAAGACAGCTTTTCTTTATAATTTTGTTTACATAACACTATTATTTTTGTATAGCGATTTATATTTGGGAAGTTCTATTCGGTTAACGGATAGAACTTTTTTGTAATTAAATGGGTATTTACAAACCTTTTGTATCAGTGTATTATTAAACTAGTACACCGATACAAAAGGAGGGAAGAAATGAAAATAGAGTTTTCTCCAAATACACCAATTTACATTCAGGTAATGGAATACATAAAAAAAGAGATTGTAACAGGACATTTATTGCCTGGTGATAAAATTCCCTCTGTCCGTGAATTAGCGAGTGAATTACAAGTGAATCCAAATACGATTCAGCGTACATTTCAAGAGCTAGAACGGGATGGAGTTGTTGTCACACGTAGAGGAATGGGACGGTATGTAACGAATGAAGGGGAGAAAATTATGGAGCTACGAAAAGAGATGGCGAAAGAATTACTTCATTCTTTTATAGATGGAATGGACAATTTAGGTTTTTCAGAAGAAGAAATTCTTACAATTCTTCGTTCTTCATTACATGATAAGAGGGAGGAGAGCCAATGATAGAGCTATTGAAAATAGAAAACTTATGGAAGAGATACGGATTAAAAGCAGTGATCCGTGAATTAAACATAGAGATTACGGAAGGGAAAATCGTTGGGCTTGTTGGAGATAACGGGAGCGGGAAAACGACGTTATTGAAAATGATTGCAGGCTTGCAACACCCTTCTGAAGGTAGTATTACAATAGACGGCAAAAAGGTAGGATTACAGACGAAAGAAATCGTTTCATTTATGTCCGATAAGCCAGTCTTTGATGATTGGATGACTGTAAAAGATGCTTTATTTTTTTACCGAGATTTTTATAAAGACTTCGATATTCAAAAAGCGGTAGATACGATTGCAGAATTTAAAATACCGTTAGAAGAAAAAATTACAGCATTGTCAAAAGGTATGGTTGAGAAGCTGCAGATTATTTTAACGTTTTCTCGAAAAGTGAAGCTATACGTACTGGATGAGCCGTTGGGCGGGATAGATCCTCTTTCTAGAGAACATGTATTGGATCTAATTCTACAGTTCTATAGGGAAGATTGTACGATATTAATTTCCACTCACTTAATAAATGAAATTGAAAATATTTTTGATGAAGTGATCTTTTTAAAAGATGGAGAAATGGTTCTATATGAAAATGTAGAAGAAATTCGTTTTCAGAGAGGAAAAGCAGTTCATGAATTGTTTAAGGAGGTGTTTAGTAAGTGAAGTCAGTACTTTCCTATTTATGGAATGTAAATAAGAAAAGATATATTGTTACTTTTTTACTCTTTGTGCTAATTGAAGCTGTGTTATTTTCACAAATGATTGTAAGAAAAAGTGATGCGGCTATCAGTAGACAAGAGGGTATATTTGGAATCATTATGATTATATTTTTCTTTTATATTGTTTATATGTTTATACAAACAATGAAATCATATTCACGCTTACTGACTAATCCAATGTTACGACTTACAGCAATATCTGGGAAACAATATGTAATTTCTATGCTTATTTTCTCATTTATTGCAATGGCTATATGGTATGGGATATGTGGAATTCTTTTCTACGTAAGTTATGTATTAGCTTTTCCTACGACTTCTGTATATGTAGAGGCAAAAGAGATTATGCAAGTAGGCATAATTAATAATTTAATATATATGATAAGTGATTTATTTGAGTTTTTGTTTAGTGTGTTACAAATCATATTAGTAATTACTCTAGTTAAGTTACTTACGAAAAAGAAAAAGGCGCAAAATATACTAATTGTTATTATTTTTCTAGTAATAAATATAGCGATTACTTTAGCGACAACCTTGCTAGGAAAATTAGCTCCAGCTTTCCAAGTATTGCGAAGAGTAGAATATCATAGTGAAAGCAAGAGTCTATTTATTAATATGTTTCAAGAAAATGGATTTAACATTTTTAATATAAGTTTCATGGTAATGGTTAGTGCTCTAATAATATATGTAATTGCTTATATTATCGATAAAAAACTAGAAGTCTAAAGGAGGAATCAGCATTGGGAAACGTAGTAGTAAAGTTAGAGAATGTTCGAAAAAAGATTGGTGGAACGGAAATTATTCGTGGTTTATCATTTGAGGTTCGTGAAGGAGAAGTATACGGATTTCTTGGGCCGAACGGTAGCGGTAAGACGACGACGATCCGTATGATGACAGGTCTTATTTCAATGACAGAGGGCGATATTACAATTTGTGGACATAGTATTCGCTCGGAGCGTGAAAAGGCACTAGAGCAAATTGGAGCGATTGTAGAAAATCCTGAACTATATGATTATATGACAGGAATGCAAAACTTAAAGCATTTTGCGAATATGGCCATTACACCAATTAGTAAAGAGCGCATTGCTGAGATTGTAAAGCTTGTTGAATTAGAGCATGCGATTCATAAAAAGGTGAAAACATATTCACTTGGTATGAAACAACGTTTAGGAATTGCACAAGCATTACTTCATCAGCCGAAAATCTTAATTTTAGATGAGCCGACAAATGGATTAGATCCAGCTGGTATTCGCCAAATTCGTGATTATTTACAACGTTTAGCGAAAGAAGAGAATATTGCTGTAATCGTATCAAGTCACTTATTGAGTGAAATTGAATTAATGTGTGATCGCGTCGTTATTATTAAACAAGGTGAGTTTGTACAAGAGTACAACTTACATAAAAAAGTGAAACATGATGAGGCAGCCGTTGTAGCGTTTGAAGTAGGTGAAGTTCAGAAAGCAAATGAAATCATTAAAGGTAAAGCAAAAGGGAATGTAATTGTAGCATCTGTAACAAAAGACAACATTCCGCAACTTGTAAAAAAACTTGTTCATGCTGATGTGCTTGTATATGGCGTTACTGTTCAAAATAAAACGTTAGAGGATGAGTTCTTAGCGATTACTGGGGGAGTGAAAGCGTAATGTTTAAATTAATTCAAAATGAATTTTTAAAGTTGCATGCGAAAAAAGGTATGTATATTTTAATTGGTGTCATTGCGGCACTCGAAATTTTAGGTACTTTAGCAATGTTGAAGTGGGGAAAAGGTGATGAGTTTAAGGGGTCATATTTAGATTATGCAAACTCAGAGATTGGCTTAATTGTTTTATTTACAACGATTTTTGGGATTACACTTGCTGCCCGTACTCTTACTGATGAGTTCCAAAAAGGTACAATTAAACAATTGTTAATCCGTCCAAGAAAAAGACTTGCAGTTTTATTTTCTAAATATATTACAGTGTTATTAGCAATGTTATTTATCGTATTAGCTGGTATGCTAATTGCAATGATTATTGGCGGTATTGTAATGGATGGTAGTAAAACAGAATTAACATTAGGAATCGTAATGAAGTCCACTTTATATCAACTACTTTCACCGTTCTTTTTTGCAACACTTGCATTTTTCCTAGCAAATGTCTTTAGAAAATCTGTATTACCATTAATTATTACGATGTTCCTATTCTTCTTACAAGGTGCAATTAATATGGTATTAATAATGCTTGCAAAAGGTGTAGCGAAGTTTGTAGTATTCAACCATTTGGATTTAAGAGCTTACGATAGTAATAAATTAATCAATGGTGGAATGGAACCAACATTTACAGAATTTACGTTTACAACTTCATTATTACTTGTAGCTGCATACTTTGTTGTGTTACTTGTAGCATCAAGTGCATTATTCCAAAAACGTGACGTATTATAATAAAAGAAATCCCCGCTTGTAAAAACGGGGATTTTTATTACATAAATTTCTCTTAGATTGCAATCTGAAGAACAGCGATATGTTATTTTAAGAGATATGCTGTTTGAAATGATTTGAGAAAAATAGGAAGAATTTCAACTATATTCATATTATAATTTAGTTATCCTGCTATTTATAGGGAAAGTATTGATTAAAGTTTTATTGTATTTTTACTATCTTTGGGGGTGTTCTATATGCACTATGCATTTTCACGTATAAGGCTACGTAGCTTTTTTGGATGGATGATTATAGGGGTGCTCCTTATAATGATCCCATTAGGTCTAGCAAATGTTTCTGAGAATACGATGGAGGTTATTTCACAAATAACTGTATTTTTTGTATTTCCGTTACTTTGGCTATACGTAAAAACAAATAAAAATAATATTGTATTTAACAGTTTTTTTTATAAGCAAGGACATTTACCTTGGGGATTAATTGTATTAGCAACGATAATGGGAATGATTTTTTCAGTTGGCATATCTCAGATTCAATTTTACATATTAGCACATACGTTACCGAATTTCTTAGTTACTATGCTAGAAGACGGAAATGTTATTAATACGAGTAACGTATATATGACGATATTTACTTTCATTTCAGCATGTGTGTTAGCACCTATTATGGAAGAGGTTATTTTTAGGGGATTTTTCTTACAGCGAATGGCTTATAAATGGGGAATTAAAAAAGCTGTAATTATATCTTCAATTATTTTTGGCTTAGGACATTTTGATGTTATTGGTGCGTTCATGTTTGGTGTCGTTATGTGTCTTTTATATATAAAGACACAAAATATATGGACGAATATAGCTGTGCACGCTCTAAATAATTTGATTGCAACAAGTATGCAATTTTTCGGTGGAGAAGAAAGTGGTACAATCTCAATTACTGAATTACAAGCGCAAAGTAATTTATGGATTGGTATTGGTCTTACAGTTGTTGGATTACTTTGGTTAATTCCTTATGTTTGGAAACAATGGCGTACAGTAAAAGAAGTTGGCGTGCCACGCGTACGTTTTATAAATGAGCAAAAAGTAGTGAGTTCATCACAAGAAAATGAAGTGTATAGTCAAGTGATCGTAACCGATAGATTGATGGCCATAGAGTTACCAGATGAGGCTGTAAATAAGCTTCGGTTAGAAGAAAATGATTATGTAACAGTATCTGTAGAAGAAGATAAAATCGTTATAAAGAAAGCACATAATAGATAATTAAAAAGTAGCTCCTTAGGAGCTACTTTTTAATTTGTAATAATTTCTACACGAAAATTATTACCGTTCTTTACATATTTAATATCTGTAACAGTGCGGACCGTCTTTAAAATCTCCACTTTTTCACCAATTCGTGGGATGGTCGGAACATTGTCCCAAATACCAAGCAAGTCATCTAATTGTGCCGTTTTTTCATAAAACCAGATTTTCAATGTAAAGCCCCTTTCTCGAACTTTATGTATTTTAATACATAATATATTATTTTTATTCTTATTGTAAGGGTTTTTTTTATATTTTATGAATAAAAATAAATTAATCTTCTGGGAAGATATGTTCAATATCAGGAGTAAGAGATACTTCTGATAATACGATATGAGAAACGGTCGTTGCATATGAAGAAACATCATTGATAAATTCTTCCAGTTCAACGAGTGAAGGAACAGAAATTTTTACAATGTAGCATAAGCTTCCTGTTACTCGGTAACAAAAACTTGCAGATGGATAAGATTGAATAAACTGTTGCATACGTGTTGTATCACCATTTTTTAAAGTGATTTCTAAAATACAATCTAAAACGAGTCCTGCTTTTTTATAATCAATATCGATTGTGTATTTTTGAATAACACCTTCGCTTTCGAGCTTACGAACACGTTCTGAAGTAGATGGAGCAGATAAGTTTACTCGTTTCGCCAATTCACGCATCGAAAGGCGACTATCATTATATAATTCATTTAAAATTTTTCGATCAACACGGTCTAATTGCATTTGTAAATATACCTCCAGTAAAATAATGATTTTTGTAAAGGGAAAATATAAATTAAGATTCATATGAAATGTAAAGTGAACGTTATTTATTTTACAATAAAACAGAAGGAAATAGGAGGGGAAATGATGGAGAGAATTTCATTATCAAATGTAGGAGATACAAAGTTTCAAAAGTTATTAGGGCATAATTCGGATATATTACATTCGTGGAGTACGTTAGAAGATACACTGTACAATAAAGGAACTCTTTCAGCAGAGTTGAAGGAGCAAGTGAGAAGAACATTAGCGTATGGGAATGAATGTCCGTACTGTATGGCAAAAGGAAGACCTGATGATATGCAAAAGGCAGAGGAGATTGGTGTAGCCGTTACTTTTGCGCATACATTTGTTCATGACCGAAAAGCAATAGATGATACTATGTTTCACGTATTAAAACAATATTGGACAGAAAAAGAAATTGTAGAGCTTTGCGCCTATGTTTGCTTTATTACTGCGTCACAACAACTTGGTTTTCTATTTCAATTACAGCCAAATTAAGGGGGAAATGATGACAAATCAAATAGCACTTATCATAATCGATGTACAAAAGGCATTTCAATTACCAGATTGGGGCGAGAGAAATAATATTTTTGCTGAAGAAAACATGAGAATTTTATTAGAAGAATGGAGAAAAAGGGAACGACCAGTTTTTCATATTCAACATGTAAATAAAGAAAATGCTCAGTCAATGTTTTATGAGAGAGCGGAAACGGTAAACTTTAAAGAAGAAGTGCAACCACTACTTGGTGAAGTGGTTATTCAGAAATTCGTTAACAGCGCGTTCATTGGGACAAATTTAGAAGAGCAATTAAGAAAGAACAAATGTAATGCAGTAGTGGTTGTAGGATTAACGACAAATCATTGCGTGGAAACTACAACACGAATGGCAGGGAATTTAGGATTTACAACATATTTAGTGAGTGATGCAACGGCTACTTTTAACCGTAAAGGTTTAGATGGTAAGGAGTATAGTGCAGAAGATATTCACAATATGACACTTGTAAATTTACATGAAGAGTTTGCTACGATTGTGACGACAAAAGAAGTATTAAAATTATTTTAAGAAAATAATTGCAAATTATGTAGAAAAAAATAAGAATATTTCGTATAATCTAAGTACAATCATTTTGAAAATAGGGGTGGCATCATATGGAGCAAATTTCAGTAAAGAAATTAGAAGAGGTACTTGTTGTAGCAGGGGATGATAAACAGAAGCAAAAGGAATTTTATGAATTGCTCTTATCTACTGAGTTTTATGTTGCTGGTTCACTAGAAGCAGAGGACGGGGCAACAGAGGGAATACTTCGTTTGCGTCATTTCCAAGGAGAAGGTAGATGGATCGTTCCGTTCTTTACACAAATGGAATTTGTAAAAGATGTGTTGCCAGAAGGAACGCCCCTTATTACGATACGTGGGAAAGAGTTATTTGGTAGCATTGAGAAAGATGCTACAGCTGTATTAAATGTTGGTACTGATATAAGTAAAACATTTATTCCAGAAGAAATTGCAGATATCTCATCTGGACGAATTTTTAATTATTATAAGTAAAAGGAAAAGCGTAATCGCTTTTCCTTTTTAATTTGAATATGGAGTGGCTATACCGGAAGAAATAGAGACTGTTTTATTATTCGTGTTTATTGTCGCTGTAGCTCCAAGTGGAATACCGATGTTTGGACTTATATGTCCAATTGGTAAACCGAATAGGACCGGTATATAATATGGTGCGAAATATTCATATAATATTGCTTGCAATGATTGAGATGGCTTTGAAGGAGTGCAGTCGTGACAACTTGTGAAAATAACGCCCCTGCATTCATTAAACTTTCCAGATAAAAGTAGCTGATTTAACATACGGTCAATGCGGTACGGTTCTTCACCAATGTCTTCAAGTAATAAAAGTGTATTGTCCGTATTTATCTCGTAGGGCGAGCCAATTATACTTGTTAACACAGCTAAATTTCCTCCAACTAACGTACCTGTAACTGTACTGTGAGAGCAAGGTACGATACATTCTGATGCAGATAAAATGGTTGAATACGGATGGAATAGTTGATTGAAAGAGGATAAAGATAGGGAATCAATACCTTTTCCTAGTTCTTCAATCATCGGACCATGAAATGTTATAAGCTTTGCATAACGTGAAACAGCAGTATGTAAAGCTGTAATATCGCTATATCCCCAAAAGATTTTAGGGTTTTGGCGAATGATTTCATATTGAATGTGAGGGAGGAGACGAGCACTTCCGTAACCACCTCGTGCACAGAAAACGGCCTTCACTTCATTATTTGTAAATGCTTCATGTATATCGTCAAGCCGAACTTGATCACTTCCGGCTAAAAATCCATATTTCTCGTAAACGCTCTTCCCGATTATTACGGATAACCCCATCTCTTGTAATACATTCACACCTTGTAATACATTTTCGATTGTAGGTGGACCAGATGGTGCAATAATCATTACTGTATCACCTTGTTTTAATGCATTTGGATAAATCATTAAGCTCAGCCTCCTTCTCTTTCAATATATTCGCTTCATATGAAGTTCAACCCTTGCAAAAGCAGGGGAAAGCTTATCAAATAAAGAAGATATAAGGGAAATAGGAGGGAAAATGATGTTTACAAGTCGAGTAACAGACATATTAAAAATTGAGTATCCCGTTGTTCAAGCCGGTATGGCAGGCGCGATTACGACGCCAGAACTTGTTGCAGCAGTAAGTAATAGCGGAGGATTAGGGACGCTTGGAGCGGGCTATATGAGCCCAGAACAAATTCGTGAAGCGATTTATAGAATAAGAGAACTAACAGATAAGCCTTTCGGTGTTAATTTACTTGTAACGAAAGAGATACAAATAGAAGAAGAGAAGGTAAATGAGGCGAAAGTATTACTAAGCGGAGTGAATAGAGAATTAGGTATAGAAGTAGAAGGAACGTTAAAGCTTCCAAAAAGCTATAAGGAACAATTACAAGTGCTATTAGATGAAAAAGTACCGGTCGTTAGTTTTGCATTTCAAACGTTAGAAAAAGAAGAAATAAATGATTTAAAAAGAAGTGGAATAAAAGTTATCGGAACAGCTACCCATGTGAAGGAAGCGAAAGTACTTGCCGAGTTAGGAGTAGATATTATTGTCGGGCAAGGAAGCGAAGCCGGAGGGCATAGAGGAACGTTTATTGGGAAAGAACGAGATGCTATGATCGGTACTTTTGCGTTAATACCTCAGTTAGTAGGGGCTATTCCGCATATCCCAATTGTCGCAGCAGGTGGTGTAATGAACGGACAAGGGCTTGTTGCGGCATTGGCACTAGGAGCAGAAGGTGTTCAAATGGGATCGGCCTTTTTAACAAGTGAAGAGAGTATTACGCACGATGTGTATAAAGAAGCGGTTTTACATAGTACAGATACGAGCACAACTGTAACTCGTGCGTTTTCCGGGAAATATGCACGGGGTATTCGGAATGAATTTATAGAGAGACATGAAGGAAAAGAAGAAGGGCTTCCGATGTATCCAGTGCAAAACGTATTAACTTCTAAAATACGCAAAGAGGCAGCGAAGCAAAATAAGGAAGAATATATGTCGCTTTGGGCAGGACAGGCAGCATCATTAGCTCGAATCGAATCAGCTCAGTATGTAGTGGAGCGAGTTATGAAAGAAGCAGAGAATGCAATCGAACAATTACAAAATATATACAAAAAGACCACTTGAGTAATTCAAGCGGTCTTTTCACTAGTTTGCTTTATAAAATTGTTGGATGGCTTCGTCGATGTAAACCCAGCCTTTCCAACCTAAGTGCATATGATCTTTTAAGAAGTATTTATCATATTCATGATTTGAGAAGTCGGCAATTGGATAACCAGCTTTTTCAATTTGCTCATGAACTTTCTTATAGTATGCTTCGCGGCGTTCTTTCGGGAAGCCAGCGTAGTCGTACCAAGGACCTTTGACAGGAACAGAAATGAAGAGTGGTTTTGCACCAGATTGTTTTAATAAATCAAGTACAATTTGTAAATCTTCATATTCTGGCGATTGGTCGTAAGCATCATTTTTTAAGTAACCTTCACGTTGCTTTAATTTTTTCTTAATTTTGCTATTGAAGTAACCATCTTCGATACCATATTCATTAGATCCAGATTCTGCTGCACCTGTTTGATCCGCATGTTTACGAGCTTCTTCCCAGTTCATTTGTTTTAATGAAGGATCGAGCTTCTCTTTGTGCGGTTTAATATTAAACATAGCTGTAAATAAATCTTTACGATCTAAAATGTTACGGTAAATATAAGCGAAAGGTTTAGCAGCAATTGCTTTTACTTTATACTTCGTATCATCATAAGCGATACCTTCAAGCGAGATTTTTAATAAAGTTTCTTTTTTTACAATCTCAAAGTTTAATAAACGCTTTGCAATTTGTTTTTTCATTTCAGGTTTTAAATCATTGTTGAAAATGAAGTGGTAACCTTGTTGTTTTGAAAAGTTAGGTGCAAAGTGCGTTTCATCAATACCTTGTGGTACAAACCATTGCGGAGAAAGAACGAATACCATTTTCTTATCTTTCAATTGATCCATTGTAGATGCAAAGTTTAACACATGTACAAGGTCTTGTGTTCCGCCGCGTCCAAGAAGGAATGGTGTGAACCCTTCAGGCTTTACTTTAAAATAATTAGATGGATGGAAAGCATCCATACGTGCGAATTCCGATGAACCGTACATCGGAAGATATTTTGGATCTGCTAACATCTTTTGCTGTAAAATCATACTTTGAATTTTTTCTTCTTTTAAAGAAGTGGCAGCTTGTTCTACTTTTTCATCACTTAAAAGTGGAAGTAGGAAGCGCGTTGGAATAAGTAAGAATACAGCAAAAAGGGCCAATGCTAAAAGCATCGGACCAAATTTTGCTTTGTTCATCGGATTTCTTCCAACTTTTTAATAACCATGTTTGGTGTAGCCCACTCGTCACGGTCAAAATCAGAAATAGAAACTTCAATATCTAAACGCTCTTGGAATTCAACTAATAAAGATACTACAGCAAAAGAATCAAGAATACCTTCTTCAAATAATTGAACATCTAAGTTTTCTTTCACAATATCGTTTTCACATACTTCTTCTAAAATATCTAATACTTGCTCTTTGAATTCTGCCATTTTTAAAATCTCCTTTATATCCGAAATATATTATATGTGCAACTTCTTAATGGAATAAGAAGGGTGCATTAAAAGTATCTGTTAAGGTGTCCAGAGAAGATTAGGAAACCGAAACATACAATGTGGAACGTAATTACAATCGCAAGGATGCGTGTGAATTTATTGTTTGGCCAAAATTTATGCTTCTTGTTTTTTCGTTCGAAAATATCGAATAAAATAAACAGTGCGGCATGATATAGACCATAAATAATATACTGCGCAACAGCGCTTCCTTGGATATGCCAAATTCCCATAATGAAGAAGTTTAAAAATGCACCGATATACGAAATTGTGTAACGGTTCTTAATTAACTTTTTCTTCGTTGCAAAAAATACGAAACGCATGTAGATGAAGTCACGGAACCAGAATGATAAACTCATGTGCCAGCGGTTCCAGAAGTCTTTAATATTACGACTAAGGAATGGTTTATTAAAGTTTTCTGGCGTTTTAATTCCCATCATATAACTTACACCAATTACAAAAGAGCTATAACCAGCAAAATCAAAGAATAGATATAAGCTATAGCTATACATGTAAATCATATTTGAAAAGATTGTATCGTGTTGAGCGAATGCTGGATCCATACAATATTGCTTTATTAAGTAAGCAATAATAAATTTATACAAGAAACCTTGGAAAATACGATTTAGTCCTGTATATAGTAAATTTTGATATTCTTCAGCGCTAGGTGGCTTTTGAATATCTTTTTGGAATCTACGGTAACGATCGATAGGTCCTGTTGAAATCGCAGGGAAAAATAAAACGAATTCCCAGAAGTTAAAGAAAGAAAGCTCTTTAATTAAACCATCACGAACTTCAAATACCATTTGAACTGCTCTGAATGTTACGTAAGATATACCTAGAAAAACAACAAGTTTTAACTCAGGTAGTAACGATGCAAATGGTGCGATTTTTGCCAAAATAAGAGGCAAAATCGATAAAATAACAGCTATGCAAAATGTGAATGTACTATTATTTTGTTTTCTTAAAATTAAATAGCCTTTAATTAGGGCATATTGCCAAATAATAAATGCGGCTAACATCATTGCTTGCTTTGGTTTATCTGAGAAGATAATAGCAAGCATGACTAATGTTAAAACGGCATTATATTTACGCAACATTTTACCTTTTAATCCAGCTATGATAGTAGGTATTAATAAAATGCCCACTATAGCGAAAAAATAAAATGATCCATATGCGGTCATGCTGTAACCTCACTCAATAATTTTTTGCGATCTACCTTTCCATTTGGTGTCATTGGAATAGAAGATTGATACATGAATTTACGTGGAATCATGTAGTTTGGTAATCGCTCATTGAGTTCTTTTTTGATTGCAGATGTTAATTTGAATTCTTTTTCAAACGAATGCTCCCCAGGAACAACAACCGCTAATAAATAATCGTATTTCTCACCTTTTTTAATTGGAACGATAACTGCTCCTTCTACGTAAGAACACGCACGAAGGTGATGCTCAATTTCTTCTAATTCCATTCGATAACCATGCAACTTAATTTGGAAATCAAGACGACCATTATAGAATAGAAGACCATTTTCAACATAGCCAGCATCGCCTGTTTTATAGGCGCGCTCACCGTCAATCATAGTAAATGCTTTTTCTGTTAATTCAGGGCTTCCTAAATATCCAACGCTTACGCTTGGACCGACAATTACGATTTCACCTTTTTCACCATCAGGTGCAATCGTGCCATCTTCTTTCATAATAAGAAGGCGACAGTCTGATTTACAATAGCCAACTGGAAGTGATTTGTATTGATTAAGCACTTCTTCTGTAACGTGAATACCTGTTACAGCGACAGTAGCTTCTGTTGGACCGTAAGTATTCATAATTGTTGCTTTTGGGAAACGCTCAATTAATTTTCTAGCCACTTCATTTGGTAACACTTCACCGCAGAATAAGAATGTTTTCATGTTCGGTAGCATACTTTCAGAGAAGGATGATTCCATTAAACACATTTCAGCGAAAGAAGGTGTCGAAGTCCATACTTGAATATCCGATTGCTCTAAAGAAGCAAACAAGTCTTTTGGACGCGCAATCATATCTTTATCGATTGCCCAAAGTGTACCACCTGTTACTAATGATGGGTAAATATCCATTACAGATAAATCGAATGAGAAAGGTGCTTGATTTAAGAATACTTGCCCTGTTTGTAAGTTGAAATCTTCTACAGCCCATTTTGTAAAGCTAACAAGGCAGTTATAAGTAATCTGAACCCCTTTCGGATTACCTGTGCTTCCTGATGTGTAAATAATGTAGAAGTTCTCATCACCTTTTACCGCATGTTCAGGATTTGGAGTGTTCCCTTTATGAGTAAAGAAAATATCTTTTAAGTTGTCTTCACTTACGATGCGAACTGGTAAATCAGTTACAGTTACTGCTGTTGCCGATAAAAGTAATTTCGCACCAGAATTTTCAGCAATACGTTGTACACGATCAGCTGGGATAGATAAATCTACAGGAATGTAAGCATGTCCAGCTTTTACACATCCTAAAAAGTTAACAATCATTTCAGGTTGCATATGGCCATACACCATAATTGGTGAACGATCGTCTGGATACTCAGAAGAAATCCAATGTGCCAACGCATCAGAATCTTCCTTTAATTGTTTGTACGTAATTTTCGCATCTCGCCAAACAAAAGCGGTTTGATCAGGCGTTTCTGCAGCCCACTTTTCAATTTGTTCTAATAACTTCATAACGTTCCCACCCTAGAATTCATTGTAAATAAATGTACTTGTGTTTGTATCATGGAATCCATACAACCAAAGTAATGCAAATAAAATTGCAAGATAATAAACCGTCTTTGCAACCCATTGTGTGAGTGGTCGAGACCATATCTCTTTTAATCTTTCCATGTCTTTCCCTCTCTTAATGAAATAATAGCTCTTTGTAGGTATCATGTCCTACATTATTGTGAAAAAAACAAAATCCCACATTTTAGGTAAAAATAAGTCAAAAGGCTCTTTTTTGATATTAGCACTAAATACTAAAAAAGAAAATCCCTAACTTAGCAATTATATTACATTCAGCATGAATTTGTAATGGGTTTGACATGTAAATAGAAAGTGGATTGTGTGAATACATAAAAGTGGACTATAAGAATACGTAAAAATACAGTATTTGTTTTTATTAATCATTCAAGACGGAGTAAACTTTTAAATTTCTAGTTCTTTTGAAAAGGAGGAAATTATCATGAATAGAGTGTGGAAGAATCTAATTTCGGAAGAAAATATCGTGAAATGGAGAAGGCACTTCCATAAGTATCCGGAATTATCATTTCATGAAAAAGAAACTTCGCAATTTATATATGATACATTATGCTCATTTTCTTCTTTTGAAGTAACGAGACCGACGAAGTATAGTGTACTAGCAATTAAAAGAGGTGTGAAGCAAGGGAAAGTAATTGCGATTCGAGCTGATATAGATGCTTTGCCAATTCAAGAGGAGACAAGTAAATCTTATACATCTGTGAATAAAGGAATGATGCATGCATGTGGGCACGATGCTCACACAGCTATTTTATTAAGCACAGCAGAGGTGCTATCAAATATAAAGGAAGATTTTGCAGGTGAGATTCGTCTATTCTTTCAGCACGCAGAAGAGGTGTATCCTGGCGGGGGACAAGAAATGGTTGAGGCAGGTGTAATGGACGGTGTTGATTATGTAATAGGTTTACATGTTATGTCTGGATTAGAAAGCGGAAAGATAGGAATTGTGTATGGGCCGATGATGGCGGCACCAGACGTATTTACAGTTGAAATTCAAGGCAAAGGAGGACATGCGGCGCGACCAGAAGAAACGATAGACCCTATTGCTATCGGAGCACAGATTATTACAAATTTACAACATATCGTATCAAGAAATACGAGTGCTTTTATGCAAAGGGTTATTTCAGTTACACAATTTCATGGGGGAACGGCTGACAATATTATTCCTAGTACAGCAACTTTAATGGGAACCGTTCGTTCATTTAATCAAGCATTGAGGGTGGAAGCAGAAGGGAAAATCGAGAAAATTGTGAAAGGAATTACAGAAGCACATGGAGGATCGTATACATATACGTATCGATATGGATATGATCCGGTTATTAATGATGAATATATTACGAAAATAGTAGAAGAAAGTGCACTACATTTGTTTGGGAATGAGCGTGTTGTGAAGCTTGAACCTTCTATGGGTGGGGAAGATTTTTCAGCATATTTAAGAAAAGCACCCGGTTGTTTCATTAAATTAGGAACAGGTAATGAAAATATATATACTTGTTATCCACATCATCATCCGAAATTTGACGTGGATGAATCAGCATTAATTTGTGGAGTGGAGCTATTTTTAGAGACGACTATAAGATTACTAAAATCATAGAAAAACAAAAAAAGGCAACTGCACTCTATTGCAGTTGCTTTTATTTCTTTCCGTCAGAGAGGGCTGAGAAAGAACTATGCTCATTCATAGTATATGAATAGCTAACGGACAAGCTTGTACATTTTAATCATTTTTTTAAAAATAGTTGTTGACATTGATAATCAATGTCAATTAATCTAAAAGTAGTTGAAATTGATAATTATTATCAATAGGATGGATGCGACATGTTAATGAGAAAAAATTTTCACCTTCTGCGGAGGGGATTAAAAGATAAAAATAAAGATAAAGATGTTGATCAGCATATGGAATGGCAAAGAAATGTAATTCGGTCTGAATATGTAGATGAGAAGAAGAGCATTCAAACAGAAAAAGAGATACAAAGTAAAGGGAGAGGTTCAGTTGAGTAAGTTAGTAATGATTTTTGCAAGTATGAGTGGAAATACAGAGGAAATGGCTGACCACATTGCCGGCGTAATTCGTGAAACAGAAAATGAAATTGAAGTTATTGATATTATGGATTCACCAGAAGCTTCTATATTAGAACAGTATGATGGAATTATTTTAGGTGCATATACTTGGGGAGATGGTGATCTTCCTGATGATTTCTTAGATTTTTATGATGCAATGGATTCTATTGATTTAACTGGGAAAAAAGCGGCAGTATTCGGATCGTGTGATTCGGCTTATCCGAAATACGGAGTGGCAGTTGACATTTTAATAGAAAAGCTACAAGAGCGCGGGGCAGCAGTTGTGTTAGAAGGACTAAAAGTAGAATTAACGCCAGAAGATGAAGATGTAGAAAAATGTTTACAGTTTGGAGCTGAATTTGTAAAACACCTTTCTTAATGGCAGAAGGGAGATGAAGAGCAAGTGCATGAGAAAATCTCAATCAAAACGATGACAGATTATCATTTGTATGATTTTATGCGTTGTCCGCATAAATTTTATTTTCGTCATATAAAAAGAAGAGAACCTTCTTCATTTGAATGGCAACAAATAGCACAAATGATTGTCAATCAAATTATTAACGAGTATTACACGCTACCTGCGGGTCAACAAACGAAAATTGTACTTTTAATATTAATAGAAAAGTATTGGAAAAAAGTAAGGATTAATATGTTTGCTTCGAAGACGGAGTACTATATTGTATTAGCTAAGCTAACGGATCACTTATTACAGTTTGTTGAAAAGGATGATAGTCAGACACCACCATTGTTTTTATACGAGAAGTTTCAAACATATATGGAAGAGTTAGGTGTCCACATGTCATTGACATTTGAAGTTGGTGAGTGGAGTGCTGGGTCGTTTGTAATTAAAAAGTATGTCGTCGATGCGGATGAGGAAATGCTTGCTCTTTGTCAGAAGCTAATGACAGTATTCAGTTATAAAGCTTTCGGCGTTCTTCCAGGAAAGATTGAAGTTATTAATTTAATAGAAGGAACTAAGTATGAGTACATTCCAAAACAGGAAGATATTATAACTGGAATGGCTGATTTATCTAGAATGAAAGAAATGTTGCAACAACCTGAGCATTATACAGAGCGCCATTTTCGTTCTGAGTGTATAAGTTGTGCATTTCGTAGTGAATGCCAAGGGGAAGAAGTAAAGAAAGAAGCGGAGCAGAAGAAAAATATCGTACATTAAAGGATGCAACTTTGCATCCTTTTTTGTTGTTGACATGAAAAGCTTTTCATCATTTACCGTATATTTGTAGCAGATTTTAATAAAGGGAGGAATAATCAATGAAAGATGAAACGAAAGTATTTCAGTGGTTAAAAGAACAGAATGCTCCTTTTGAAATTCAACTGCAAATTTTACAAGCATTTCAACTGTATAAAGTCATTGTTGAAATGGATAAAAAGTTAATGTTGTATGAGGAGAGAGTATATAGGGAGAGAATGTAATCTCATCCCTGCAGTATTATTTTCAGTTGTTCTGTACCCGATATGAATTCAAGTTCCTCGTTTCTAAGTTAAGTTATTCCACTTTACGATATCAGAATTTTCTTTCTATATGTTAAAATATAGCTATCATTATGAAGAAGGGCGGGAGTATTACGAAAAAAAGACTGTTAATCAGTTCTCTATGTATCGCTTTTATATTGTTATGGTCATATAAAGAGGAGGTTTTTGCTACCTTTAAACCGATTGATCAGTACGAGTTAAATAAGGAGTTAAAGAACAAAAGTATAGAAAATTTAACTCATAATGAAATGAAAAAGGTAGGAGAGCATTTTGTGACCGAGCAACTATCAGTGTTTGGGTCTACTAATAAAGAAGATGTGAAACGAAAAGGTGAAGAACTATTTTTAAATAGAGGGTATGAACAATTAATGGGAAATTATTATCCAAATCGTTTTCGAGATTTAGAGTATAAATTTACAAACGAGGAGATACGTGAAGAGACCGATGAGAGTTTTCTTTATCAAGCTGTAGCGTACGTTGCGGGTACTGAAAATGGTAAGAGAAGCGAAATGAAATTGAATTATGAAGTGAAAATTGTAAAGGTTAATAATATATTTATGGTGCTAGAACAAAAGCAACGCGTACAATAAAGGAAATTCATTGCTCAATAGAACATTTTGGGGTGTGTACTACTTAATGCGGAATAAAAAGGCCCTCAAGGAATAAAGGGCCTTTAAAGATTTTCATTTTGTTGACCAAGTTCTTTTTGAGCAATATATAAATTTCCTTGCTCGACTTGTTTAAGGGTATGAACAGAATCCCCTGCATATCCTTTTTGTGTTTTAACAGTTCTTTTTGAACGATTGGAATCTTGTTTCTTCATATAATAGGCCACCTTTCATCAAAAATAAACGAAAATGATAAGTATGAGTAATACAGCAGCGAAAATGGTAATGCCCATTAAAAACGAAGTGTTTTTATATTTAGGTGGCTTATGTACATCTTGCCGATATCCAGGTGAAATTTCAGGGGCAAATTCTTCATCGAATGATTGCTTTTTTTCTTTGTCGTCCATATGTACCCACCTTTCTTGTTCATTATATTATACGTTACAAGAAAAAATATGCATAAAGAAAACAGCCGCTTTATTATTAGCGGCTGTTTTGTGTTGTATATTTTCGTTGTACTTGAAAGAGACGGATAAGTAGGAAGGCAGCGCCAAATGCTAGACCGATAATAAGACCGATCCAATAGCCTTTTGCGGCCCATTCTGTATACGTTGCTAATATATAACCTAGTGGTAGACCTATTATCCAATAAGCAATTAAAGTCATAATTAGAGCGACATTTACATCTTTATAACCACGCAGAGCTCCTTGTACAGGGGTTGCAATTGCATCTGAAATTTGAAATAAAATCGCAAAGATAAGAAATTCTTTTGCTAAATGATGAACTTTTGCATCTGTCGTATAAATAGAAGCAATTTGATCATCAAAGAAGTAGAGAAGAATCGAATATAATAAAGCAAAGGCAAGGGCTAATCCAATTCCAATCAGTCCGTATTGTTTTGCATTATCGAAACGTTTTGCACCAACTTCGAATCCGACCGCAATAGTCATTGCCATTGCTAAACTTAGCGGAGTCATATATAACAAGGAAGCAAAGTTCATAGCTGCTTGGTGAGCTGCAATAGTTGTCGTACTAAAATTACTCATCATAAGCGTTACCGCAGCGAAAATACTCGTTTCAAAAAAGATAGCAAATCCGATAGGGACGCCAAGCTTTAAGAATGCTGTCCAACTCGAAAGAGAAGGGCGGTATAATTGTTTGAAAATGTTGAAAGAGGCAAAAGGCTCTTTCGTCTGAATAATAATGACTGTAATAATTAAAATGCACCAATATGTTGCAGTGGAAGCAATTGCCGCTCCGACACCACCAAGTTTTGGGAAACCGAAGTTACCAAAGATTAATAAGTAATTTAATATTACGTTAATTGGTAATGATAGTAATGTAATAATCATCGTTGTTCGAGTTTTTCCTAATGCATCAATAAATCCACGTAAAACCGTGTAAGTGAATAAAGGTATAATTCCTATTGCGATAATACTTAAAAATTGAGCTGCAATACGTTCCACAGGTTCTTCTAAGCGCATGCCGTTTAAAATAGGTGAAACGACGAAGAAACCGATGAGGATAACAACGAAGCTAGCACAAATTGCTAAATAAACTGCTTGTATGACAACGTGAGGAACGTCCTCTTTTTTCTTGGATCCAACGAGCTGGGCAACAATGGGAGTCGTGGCCATTAAAATCCCTGTTAACCCAGTACTAACTGGAATCCATATACTTGTTCCAATTGCGACACCTGCTAAATCAGTTGGGCTTGCATGTCCTGACATTGTTGTATCAAAAAAACTCATCGCAAATAATGACATTTGCGTTACGAAAATCGGAAAAAATAGTAATACAAATTGCTTTAACTTTTGTGAGAATGAAGTAGTTTCTTTCATAAAATCCCCTTTCCGTATAAAAAAACAAACTCTTACTATCATACAATTTAATCAAAGATTAGAAAAGAAATACGCGCCTACAACATATGAAACCAATAAAAAAAGGATGCACTTTGAAAAGGGATAAGGTATTATGATAAGGTGTGAAAAAATTACATATTATTTGTTATTAAGGAGGCACTACTTGTGGCTGATTGGTTAATTGGTTTAATCATGGGTGCTGTTGAAGGGTTAACAGAGTTTCTACCAGTATCATCAACAGGACATATGATTTTAACAGGACATTTAATTGGATTTGACGATGAGAGAGCGAAAGTTTTTGAAGTTGTTATCCAATTGGGATCGATTTTAGCAGTTGTTGTTATATTTTGGAAGCGTCTATGGTCGTTAGTTGGAATAGGTAAAGTAACAGACGGACCATCGTTAAATTTATTACATATTATTATCGGGATGATTCCTGCCGGGGTACTTGGCGTATTATTCCATAGCACTATTAAAGAGGTTTTATTTGGTCCAGGACCAGTTGTTATTAGCTTAGTAGCCGGTGGTATTTTAATGATTGTTGCTGAGAAGTTTTCGAAACCAAGTACAGCAAGAACGTTAGATGAAATCACATATAAACAGGCATTTACAATTGGAATGTTCCAATGTTTAGCTCTTTGGCCAGGATTTTCTCGTTCTGGTTCTACAATAAGTGGTGGTTTATTAGCTCGCGTGTCGCATACAGCGGCAGCTGAATATACGTTCATTTTAGCGGTACCGATGATGGTAGCTGCAAGTGGCTTAGATTTAATTAAAAGCTGGGATGTATTAAGCTCAGCAGATATAACGCTATTTGTAACAGGATTTGTAACTGCATTCGTTGTTGCGATGCTTGCAATTGTTTCATTCTTGAAATTATTATCTCGTGTAAAACTAACACCGTTCGCTTATTATCGTTTCATTTTAGCTGCGGTATTCTATTTCTTCATTATGTAAAATAAAAACCTGCCGAGCTCGGCAGGTTTTTATTTTACTAATTTTTCTATCATGTTTTCCATTACATGTTCCCAAAGAGAAGTATCATCAGCTAATGTAGCACGGAAATTAGCATACATTTCTTTTTGTTTTTCTTCGAATGTTGGATCTTCTTTTTCAGGTAATGTAGCGCGCATTGAAGTTACTAATTCTTGTACTTTTGGAGCGCGTGGTCCAAAGACGGCTTGTTCATTTCCATCTTTATCAATGAAAATAAAGATTGGAATCGCACGTGCTGTTCCATTTGTTAAATATTGATCCATTAATTCTAAGTTTTCATCGCGAATTAATAAACGCATGTCAATATTTGCAACTTCAGAAATTCGTTTCATAACAGGTACGCATAAAAGAGCATCGCCACACCAATCGGCAGTTAATACGATAACACGCCAGCCATCATTTTGACGTTCTTCTAATACAGGAAGTAATTCATTTGGAATTAAAAAGTTATTGTAAATGTGTAGTAGCTCGTATTGGTTTACTTTCATTTCATTCACATATGTATCAAAGGACATACCTTTATCAGCCCATTGTTGTAAGTTCATAATTAACACCTCTTTAGTAAGATTTGCTTTCATTGTACCAATTTTTATATAGAAAAGCTTGTATTCTTACTCTTTCTTGTCACTTAATAATTTATTTAATAGAAAAAAGAATAGTACGGCACATAATTCAGCTAAGTTGGACATTTGTACATTTTCTATCCAATCATCAGCAGTATGAATGACGAACCAATCTAGTGTAATTTCAATGAATGAGAAAAGAGTGATAGAAATCCAATTTGGCATGTTTTGAGTCGATGGATATAGCAGCGCTTTGAAGAAACTGAAAATAAAAAATGTAATACCTTCTAAGAAAGTGATTAATAAAAAAAAGAGAAGTAAAGCAGTACGTGAACTATACGCTATACCTGTAATTTGAAAGATTCCTACATATACAAAAAATATAAATGCAAAAACTATAATGAGAAAAAGAGCAATAATACTAATAATAATTATTTTATCTTTTTGGCTGAGATTTGAGAACCTCTCCTCCTCACGCATTAAAATCCCCCTTTTTCTGGAAGTTGACTTCATTTTATCATGAAATACATATTAAAAAACTACGAATTATGGGAAAATAAGATGACAAAAAGTAAGATTTCATGTAAAATTATTAATAAGGTTTTTATTTAACTAAATGAAATAAAAGGAGCTGTCAATGTTGTCTCAAAATCGAGAGCAATTAATGGAAGAACTATCGACAAATGTGTTTGCTATGTTTCGCACATTGCGTAATGATATCGGAAAAATATTCGGTGGTTACATACCGTGGAATGAATTCATCGTTCTGAGAATATTAAATCGTACGAATAAAGAAATGGTATCGCGTGTAGCAAATGAATTAAATGTGTCGAATAGTCATATTACAGCTGTTACAGAAAAATTAATTAATAAAGGTTTTGTAACTCGTTCACGTTCTACATCAGATCGCCGAGTTGTGTATTTAGAGATTACAGAACAAGGGAAAGATTTAGTTGCGAAAATGGAAGATGCGAAAAAACAATATTTACAAGAAAGATTCTCTGCACTTTCAGAAGATGAAATGAATGTAATGATTTCAATTTCCAAAAAACTTATTTAAGTGATTATAAACAAGAAAACGCTTACGTGATGAAATAGAAGATCTTCCTTATATATGGGAGGTCTTCTTTCGTGTGTAATAGATGTTAAAAAATAAAATGTGTATGAAAAAACATAGAGCGCCATACTACTAATACAAGGAAGGAGGGAGAGATATGACGAATCGTAACGGTAGTAAAGGGAGCGGTAATCAAGGATCACCAAAGTCCGGCCAGTTTAATCAGGAATTTAGCACTGAATTTGAAACTGGTAATGATAATAAAGGGAAAGAATATCGTTCTAAAAAAGGGAGTAAATCAAAAAAGGAGTGAATTAATTCACTCCTTTTTTGATTTACGATGCTGCCGATTGATCCGTATTATATTTTTCTTCTGATTTTGCGACAATCATTGCGCAAATTGCATCCCCAGAAATGTTTACAGCTGTTCTAGACATATCTAGAATACGGTCAATACCGATAATTAAAGCGATACCTTCTACTGGTAGATTTACTTGATTTAAAACCATTGTAAGCATTACAAGTCCAACACCAGGTACACCAGCAGTACCGATACTAGCTAGTACAGCAGTTAATACGACCATAGCTAATTGCGGTAATGTAAGTTCAACTCCGTATACTTGAGCGATAAATACAGTGGCTACTCCTTGCATAATGGCAGTACCATCCATATTAATAGTTGCCCCTAGTGGTTGTACAAATGAGCTTATCGCTTTTGGAACGCCAAGCTTATCTTGTGCTGTTTTCATTGCAAATGGAAGCGATGCATTAGAGCTAGATGTACTAAATCCAATTGCCATTACTGGTCCGAAATGTTTAAAGAAACGAACAATATTTTCTTTTGCTAATACCTTTAATAAGCCACCATATACAAAAACCCCGTGAATAATGAGTACTAACATAACGACAATCATATACTTGAACATCGCAGCGACGCCTGCAAGCCCCATTTTACCAACGGATGAAGCGAGCAAACCGAATGTTCCAATTGGGGCTAATTTCATAACGAGATTAACAAGATACATCATTAATTCGTTGCCCTGTTCAAGTAATGAATGGATACCTTGAACTCGTTTTCCTAAAATAGCTATACCGAGTCCAATCAATACGGCAAAGGCAATGATTTGTAACATGTTTCCGTCAGCCATCGCTTTTGCTGGGTTATCTGGTACGATATTTAGCAATGTGTCAACGAAAGATGTTTCAGTTTTTGCACCTTCATACTTAAGACCTTCTGTTTTAAAATTACCGCCAGCTCCTGGTTTTATAATAAGTGCAAATGTAACCGCTATAGAGATGGCAACCGCAGTTGTTACGAGAAAGAATGAAATTGATTTTAAACCGATTCTTCCAAGTTGTTTCGGATCTCCAAGGCCGGCAGCACCAAGTACGATAGAAATGAACACAACAGGAACAACTAGCATTTTAATAAGTCGAATAAACAATTGACCAATTGGGTTGAACACATATTGATTTAGTGGCTCAAAGATAGATGGAGCAGCTAAATTTAGAGTGAGTCCAACAACTAGACCTAGAAATAATGCGATTAAGATTGCTTTTGTTTGTTTCAATAAAATCCCCCCTTTTGTTTTTGTGAAATTTCTTTCTAAAGTAATTATACCGAAAAAATCCCTAATTTAACAATATTTTCTGAATTTTTGGTTTTTAGGTGTAGATAGACTGATTTTGTGTTTGGAAAATAAAATAGACCATCACATAGGATGGTCTAGGGAAGGGGACAATTTATGTCAATTTAATTAGGGATGGAAGTTGCTTTAAGACACTGGGGAATGTCTTATAAATTAGGGAGGAACAACTTCAATACATATACTATAAAAGGTAGGTGTGACTCTCATGTGAACATAGGGTGAAAGAGAGAGGGAGTTTTAAATAAAAGGTAGAAAGACAAAAAAATAAGACCATCATTTATAAGATGGTCAAGGAAGGGGACAATTTATGTCAATTTAATTAGGGATGGAAGCTGTTCAAAGACACTGGGGAATGTCTTATAAATTAGGGAGGAACAACTTCGATACATATACTATAAAAGGTAGATGTGACCTCTGTGTGAACATAGAGTGAAAGAGAGAGGGAGTTTTAAATAAAAGATAGAAAGACAAAAAAATAAGACCATCATTTATAAGATGGTCAAGGAAGGGGACAATTTATGTCAATTTAATTAGGGATGGAAGTTGCTTTAAGACACTGGGGAATGTCTTATAAATTAGGGAGGAACAACTTCGATACATATACTATAAAAGATAGATGTGACCTCTGTGTGAATATAGAGTGAAAGAGAGAGGGAGTTTTAAATAAAATGAAAATTTAATGAGTGTTTTTTGTTCATCCCCTGTTGATTATTAGCCTTAACCAATCGGGCGTTTATTGCCCACAAATAGCGGAATAAAAGATAAAGCAAACAAAAAATAAGACCATCATTTATAAGATGGTCAATGGAAGGGGACAATTTATGTCAATTTAATTAGGGATGGAAGCTATTCAAAGACACTGGGGAATGTCTTATAAATTAGGGAGGAACAGCTTCGATACATATACTATAAAAGGTGGATGTGACCTCTATGTGAACATAGAGTGAAAGATATGGGGATTTGAAAGATAGTACATATGAAATTGTTATTGCTAGCAATATAGAATTAGGATATAGAGTTTTCCAGCATAAAACGAAAAGGAATCTGAATATAAATAAAAGTTGTAATCTATGAAAAAAAAGATTATGCTCAACTATATTATGAGAATATAAGGTTTGTCCCAATTATTTAAGGGCTTTTAAAAAGCTTTTTATTGTATGAGGGGAAGCTTCACTTTAATAAGGGAGTTAGTGATATGGACGTAACAAAAAAACAAGGGCTGTATAATCGTCTTATACGATTAAACCCACCACAAATATTAGCATTAGGCTTTTTCTGCTTAATTGTGGTTGGTGGTTTGTTATTAAAATTACCATTCGCAACGAAAGTACATATTAGTTGGGTAGATGCTTTCTTTACAGCAACGTCAGCAGCGACCGTAACTGGTTTGGGAGTAGTGGATACAGCAAGTACATTTACGATGTTTGGCGAAATTGTTATTATGTTTTTAATTCAAACAGGTGGTCTAGGCCTTATGACAATTGCCATTTTAATTGTTTGGGTACTAGGTAAAAAAATCGGATTACGCCATCGTTTATTAATTGGAGAAGCATTTAATCAAACAAATATAGGTGGTCTTGTAAAATTAGTAAAGCGTGTCTTTATATTTTCGATTTGTATTGAACTTATTGGGGTCATCTTTTTATCGTTTCGCTTTATTCCAGAGTTTGGTTTTGGAAAAGGTTTATACTATAGTATTTTTCATGTAATTGCATCTTATAATAATGCAGGGTTTGCTTTATGGCCAGATAATTTAACAAGATATGTAGGGGATCCCATTATTAATATTGGGATTTGCTCTTTAATTGTAATTGGTGGACTCGGTTTTACCGTATTAATTGATATATGGTATAGTCGCAGTTTTCGAAAATTATCACTTCACTCAAAAATAATGATTATTGGAACAGTAGTACTAAATGTTATAGCAATGATTGTGATTTTTGTATTGGAATATAATAATGTGAAGACGTTAGGGAATTTATCTTTAAATGAAAAACTATGGGCTTCCTTCTTTCAAGGTATTACTCCGCGGACAGCTGGATTTAATACGGTTGACTATGGAGGTATGGAAGAATCATCTATATTATTTACGATGATTTTAATGTTTATTGGTGCAGGAAGTGTATCAACAGGTGGAGGAATTAAATTAACGACGTTTGTTATCTTAATTACATCTGTCCTTTCTTTCTTTAGAAAAAAGGAGGAAATTGTTTTATTTCAGCGTACAATTAAAATGTCGACAGTAACGAGGGCCTTAGCGATTGCTGTTGCCAGTCAAATACTTATTTTAGCAGCGGTATTCATATTAATGCTTACAGAAAACTTCAGCTTTATTCAATTATTATTTGAGACAATATCAGCGTTTGGCACAGTCGGATTAACGATGGGAATTACTGCAAAGCTATCGGCATTCGGAAAATGTATTATTATGTTTGTTATGTTCTGCGGATTAATTGGACCATTAACACTTGTGTTCTCTTTAGCGCGACCAGCAAAACAAAAAATAAAATATCCATCGGAAGATGTGTTTACAGGATAAGGTATCCCGCGTTAAGCGAGATACCTTTTTCTTTTTTAGAACAGGGAGAACAATAGACCAATAAGTGCTACTCGGAATAAAATTGCGATAAGTGCAGCAATTCCACCGACAACTGCAGCGATACCGCCAGTTACAGTAGCTCCGCGATTATAAGCGTAAATACCGAGTAAAACAGAAACAAGACCAAATAGTGTTGGAAATGTAAATAGCGATAAGATAGATAGCGCAAGAGCGATAAAACCAGCAGTTGATCCAGCAGCGGACGATTTTACAACATCTTTATCGTCTTTATCATCGTAATCATAATCAATGCGTTGTGGTGCAACCTCAGCGGCGTACTCTTCTTTATAGTCACTATAATCACTATCTATTCTATCTCTTTTTTTATAATCATCAAATTTCTCAGTCAAAGTCATGACTCCTTTCATAACAAGGTTCAATAGTAGTATGTATCTCTTTTTCTTTTTTATCCCGCTATTTGTGGGAGTCGAGCTACGTACACATCCCACTGATTAAAGTTTCACTATACCGGAGCATGTACAGGGAGTAGTATCTTTTAAAAGAAGGAAAATGTTTTTTTGAAATAGGAAAAGTTAGTATGACTTCCTCTATTTTGGAAAATATAAAAAGGAATAATGAGGAAAGGGTGCAATACATAATGGAACATCCAATTGAAAATTTAATGAAAACGGCAATGACAAATTTAAAAGAGATGGTAGATGTAAATACAATTGTTGGGAGCCCGGTTTCAACAGCTGACGGAAATGTAGTATTAACGGTATCTCAAGTGGCTTTTGGTTTTGGAGCTGGTGGAAGTGATTTTAAAGGGGATTTCATCACTGAAAAACATAACGGTGGGCAAAATCAGCATAAAGAGAACAAACAACGGCATCCATTTGGAGGAGGAAGCGGGGCTGGGGTTTCCATTAGTCCAGTAGCTTTTTTAGTAGTTGGTTCTAATGGGGTGCAAGTATTACATCTCAACAGCAGTACACATTTAATTGAAAAGGCTTTAAATACTGTACCAAGCACTGTAGATAAATTTGTGAATGGTCGTCAAAAGTGAACTTGCATTTTTTAGGAATTATGATATATTAGAAAAAGTGCGCTTTAGGATGATCGGAATAATTGAAATGTAAATATATATGATGTGTGGAATAAGGGAGAGGAATTTATGATTAATATCAAAAACTTAGTAGTTGGCTTATTTATGTTAGTAAGCGGCTTTGTTGTATATGTAATAAAAGAAAAAGCTCCATTCTAAAACAGACAAACCGTTAATGTCTGTTTTTAATTTGCGGAAAAAAGTTGACAAGTTATTGTATTGGTGTTAAAATTTTAATTCGTGTCTCGGTTACAGCTAGTGTAAAGTAAATATCTCTTATGAATGCAATACGAAAAGTTTGCGAAAGATCGGGTAATTTTATCAACAACTTTTGTGAACAAACCCTATAAATTGTATTTGTAAGCTATATATGTATACTAGTGAATCAAGGAGCGGTCAGTGGAACCGTAATGATGAGAGAGAGGTAGGGCTTTCATCCAGTATATGTTACTTTCCCGTTAGGTGAATATAAAAAAGAGGACTCCTTTTAAAAGGAGTCCTCTTTCATTTTTTAAGTGCGACTTTCAACTTGTTGACAAATTTCATCCGTTGTTAAACCGTGAGCTGTAATGACTGATCCTTTAATTGATGTATCTGCAATGCCCATCACATTAGAATCTTGCCCAGTTACAATGCAACAATCACACCCTTGTGCATCCTGTTCTGAGTTAAGTGTAACAACTTCATGACCTTGTTGTTGAAGAGCTTGTTGAACGTCTGTTAATGAGTTTTCAACGCCAATTCTAGCCATAATTATCACCTCCTACCATCTAATTGCTAGTATGCTCAAGTTCACTGCATATATTTATGAAAAGACGGTAGGAAGTAAATCTTTGTTTAGTCGTTATATACGCCAGTAAGCATTTGACTAACGAATTGATCGTTTAATGTATCTTGTGCTGAAGAAGTATTTGAATGGATGTCGATTGAAGCAATAAAATGATTATGTTCTTTCGTATTTGGTTCTACCTCTACGTAATTATCGAATTTACAAAAACCTTTCGTATCCATTAGATCAAATAATTGCAGCATTTCTACTACCTCTTGTCTCGTTCCTTTAATTTGTACACACGCCATATTTATTTCCTCCTTTATTTTGACAAATTGTTTTTTAAAAATAGGATTATGATTACGAAATGAAAAATATGAATGTTATTTTTAGACAGCGCTATTTTTGTTATTTTCCCCCTTTTTCAGCAAAAGTCGTTATATATTCCCAGATTTATAAAATAGGACGTCCGTTTATTGAATACAATAGATTCGTATCAATTGATGAAAATCCTTCTTTTAAACAAATATTTTTTTTAGTGGAAATTGGCGAAAAAATTTTTGACTTTTTTGTAAACGTTAACAATGTTGTTAAATCAGTATAAGTAAAGAAGTACGTACGAATAAAAATTATAAATTTTCTAAAAATTCACTTGATTTATTTAGAAAGGAGAGTAAACTAGGAAACAATAAAAAATTCATAGAACATAGGAGGCGCTTCTAGTGAATGAGCAATGGATTTTCTTAAATGGAGAATTTGTTCCAAAAGATGAGGCAAAAGTTTCAGTATATGATCATGGCTATTTATATGGCGATGGAGTGTTTGAAGGAATTAGAGTTTATAGCGGTAATGTTTTCCGTTTGAGAGAGCATCTTGTCCGGCTGTATGAATCAGCAAAATCAATCCTTTTAGAAATTCCATATTCATTAGATGAAGTAACAAATATTGTTGTTGAGACGATTCGACAAAATAAATTATCTAATGGATACATTCGCCTTGTTGTATCAAGAGGAGCAGGAAATCTTGGATTGGATCCCGATTCATGTAAGAAGCCGAATGTAGTAGTAATTGCAGAACAATTATCTTTATTCCCACAAGAATATTATGAGAAAGGGATTCCAGTTGTAACAGTTGCAACGCGCCGAAATCGTCCCGATGTTTTATCCCCTCAAGTAAAATCTTTAAATTACTTAAACAATATTTTAGTTCGTATTGAAGCGAAATTAGCTGGAGTACAAGAAGCACTTATGTTAAATGATCAAGGATATGTAGCTGAAGGATCAGGAGATAACGTGTTTATTGTTAAAGGAAATAAATTAATTACACCACCAAGTTCTGCTGGAGCGTTAGAAGGTATTACACGAAACGCCATTTTAGAAATCGGCGAAAAACTTGGGTATGACGTAAGAGAAGAGTTATTTACAAGACATGATGTATATGTAGCTGATGAAGTGTTTTTAACAGGAACAGCTGCTGAAGTGATTGCTGTTACGACAGTAGATGGTAGAACGATTGGCTTAGGGCAAACAGGTCCACATACGAACCGTTTATTAAAAGAGTTTCGTAAGTTAGTTGTAGAAGATGGAGAGAAAATTTACGAAGAAAATAAAGTTGGATAACAACTTTTTTAACATAAGAAAGCGTTGATAGGGAGGAGTAGTTGATTGTGAAGCCTCACAGAGAGTCGGTGGTTGCTGAAAACCGATGGTTCACGTCGACGAACATCGCCCTTGAGTGCTAAGCTAAAGCATTTGTCTAGGCTTAGACGGTAGCTCCGTTATTAGCTAGATCCATTTATGGATCACTGAGGCAAGAGTATTCTTGCGAAGAAGGGTGGTACCGCGAAATCTTTCGTCCCTTCAGCACATAGCTGGAGTGTGGACGTAGGATTTTTTTATTGTATAAAAGTTTGAAAAAGGGGGCTTATAAGAACAATGTCTTCAAAAACGGAAGAGAAACTGGCAACTGGTGCACAGCTATTGTTAGAAGCGCTAGAAAAGGAAGGCGTAGAAGTGATTTTCGGTTATCCGGGTGGTGCCGTTTTACCTCTCTATGATGCATTGTATGATTGTGAAATTCCGCATATTTTAACAAGGCATGAGCAAGGGGCAATTCACGCTGCTGAAGGGTATGCCAGAATTACAGGGCATCCAGGGGTTGTAATTGCAACGAGTGGGCCAGGTGCTACAAATGTAATTACGGGTCTAGCTGATGCGATGATTGATTCATTGCCACTTGTAGTATTTACAGGCCAAGTAGCAACAACGTTAATTGGGAGCGATGCTTTTCAAGAGGCAGATATTATGGGACTTACGATGCCAGTGACAAAACATAACTATCAAGTACGAAAGGCCTCAGATTTACCTCGAATTATTAAAGAAGCATTTCATATTGCTAAAACTGGAAGACCAGGACCAGTCGTTATTGACCTTCCGAAAGATATGGTAGTCGAGAAAGGTGAGCAATGTAGCAATGTACAAATGGATTTACCGGGATATAACCCTAATTATGAACCGAATCTACTTCAAATAAACAAATTACTCAAAGTAATTGAAACTGCAAAAAAACCGTTAATTTTAGCTGGAGCGGGTATATTGCATGCGAAAGCTTCGAAAGAATTGACAAATTTTGCTCGTAAATATGAAATCCCTGTTGTGCATACATTACTTGGTCTTGGTGGTTTTCCACCAGATGATGAACTATTTCTAGGGATGGGAGGAATGCATGGTTCTTATACAGCCAATATGGCGTTATATGAATGTGACTTACTCATTAATATAGGCGCGAGATTTGATGATCGGCTTACAGGGAATTTAGCTTATTTTGCTAAAGGGGCTACTGTTGCGCATATCGATATCGATCCAGCAGAAATCGGGAAAAATGTGCCAACTGAAATTCCTATTGTTGCAAGTGCTAAGCGGGCATTGGAAGTATTACTTGAACCAGAAGGGGGAAAAGAAAATCATCATGAATGGATCACTTTATTAAAGGGGAGAAAAGAACAATATCCATTCTCTTATAAAAGAAATTCTGAAAGTATTAAGCCCCAATACGCAATTGATATGTTATATGAAATTACGAAGGGAGAAGCGATTGTAACAACAGACGTTGGGCAACACCAAATGTGGGCAGCCCAATATTATCCGCTGAAAAATCCAGATAAATGGGTAACTTCTGGTGGATTAGGAACGATGGGGTTTGGATTTCCAGCAGCAATCGGTGCGCAAATTGCAAAGCCTGAAGAATTAGTTATTGCAATTGTTGGTGATGCTGGGTTTCAAATGACTCTACAAGAATTAAGTGTATTAAAAGAACACGCTTTACCCGTTAAAGTATTTATTTTAAATAATGAAGCTTTAGGAATGGTAAGACAATGGCAAGATGAATTTTACAATCAAAGATATTCACATTCTTTATTACCATGCCAACCAGATTTCGTCGCTCTTGCGAATGCATATGGCATAAAAGGTGTTCGTATTGACGATCCACTTCTTGCAAAGAAGCAAATCCAGCATGCTATTGAATTACAAGAGCCAGTCGTAATTGATTGTCGTGTACTTCAATCAGAGAAGGTTATGCCGATGGTTGCGCCAGGAAAAGGTGTTCACCAAATGGAGGGAGTGGAAAAAGGGTGAAGAGAATTGTTACAGCGACAGTTCGAAATCAAAGTGGTGTTTTAAACAGAATTACAGGGGTTATGACACGAAGACATTTTAATATTGAAAGTATTTCAGTAGGTCATACAGAATCATCAGATATATCACGAATGACGATTGTTGTACACGTTGAAAGTGAACAGCAAGTGGAGCAGTTAATTAAACAACTGCATAAGCAAATTGATGTACTGAAAGTATCAGATATTACAGAAGAAGCGATGATTGCTAGAGAGCTTGCTCTTATTAAAGTAGCAACTTCTGTAGCGAGGGCAGAATTATATAGTTTAATTGAACCGTTTCGAGCCGCTGTAATAGATGTTGGGAAGGATTCCATAGTTGTGCAAGTAACAGGTACGCAAGATAAAGTAGAAGCGTTAATTGAATTACTTCGTCCATACGGTTTGAAAGAAATTGCTAGAACAGGTGTAACAGCATTTACACGTAGTATGAAAAAACAAGATAAGCAAGTTATGTTAATTCAATAATCATTTAAATATAGGGGGAAATGAAAATGGCAAAAGTTTATTATGAGAAAGATGTAACAGTAAATGTATTAAAGGAAAAGAAAGTAGCAATCATCGGATATGGCTCGCAAGGTCATGCACATGCGCAAAATTTACGTGATAACGGATTTGATGTAGTAGTAGGTTTAAGAAAAGGTAAGTCTTGGAATAAAGCGAATGAAGATGGATTTTCTGTATATACAGTAGCAGAAGCAGCGAAAAAAGCTGATGTAGTAATGATTCTACTGCCTGATGAATTACAACCAGAAGTATATGAAGCTGAAATTGCACCAAATTTACAGGCTGGAAACTCTCTCGTGTTCGCACATGGATTTAATGTTCACTTTGATCAAGTAAAACCACCAGCTAATGTAGATGTATTTCTAGTAGCGCCAAAAGGACCGGGGCATCTCGTACGCCGTACGTTCGCCGAGGGCGGGGCTGTTCCTGCATTATTTGCAGTATATCAAGATGCAACAGGAGTTGCGACTGAAAAAGCACTTTCTTATGCTGACGGAATTGGAGCAACGAGAGCTGGTGTACTAGAAACGACGTTTAAAGAAGAAACAGAAACAGATTTATTTGGAGAGCAAGCTGTACTCTGCGGCGGAGTGACTGCACTTGTAAAAGCAGGGTTTGAAACGTTAGTTGATGCAGGATATCAGCCTGAACTTGCATATTTTGAATGTTTACATGAACTGAAGCTAATCGTTGACCTTATGTACGAAGGTGGACTTGAAAATATGAGATATTCAGTTTCAGATACAGCGCAGTGGGGAGACTTCGTATCAGGACCACGCGTTGTTACTGAAGATACGAAGAAAGCGATGGGGGCAGTATTAGCAGAAATTCAAGATGGTACATTTGCAAGAGGCTGGATTGCAGAGCATAAAGCAGGAAGACCAAATTTCCATGCGACAAATGAGAAAGAGAATAAACATGAAATCGAAGTAGTTGGACGTAAATTACGTGAAATGATGCCTTTCGTACAGCCGCGAGTAAAGGTAGGGGTTAAATAATATGAAGCAGGTTTTGTTCATGGATACAACGCTTCGTGATGGCGAACAATCACCAGGAGTAAATTTAAATGAACAAGAGAAATTACAAATTGCTAGGCAATTAGAGAGGCTTGGTATTCATGTAATGGAAGCTGGATTCGCGGCAGCTTCCGAAGGTGACTTTCAATCGGTAAAACGTATTGCGAATACAATTCAAAATGCTACGGTTATGAGTTTAGCTAGAGCGAAAGAAAGTGACATTCGAAGAGCATATGAAGCTGTGAAAGGTGCTGTATCTCCTCGTCTACACGTATTTTTAGCTACGAGTGATATTCATATGAAATATAAACTTTGTATGTCAAAAGAAGATGTGTTAAATAGTATTCATCGCTCGGTTACGCTTGGAAAATCATTATTTCCGACAGTACAATTTTCTGCAGAAGATGCGACAAGAACATCGAGAGCATTTTTAGCTGAAGCAGTAGAAATTGCAATTCGAGCAGGAGCGAATGTAATTAATATTCCGGATACAGTTGGATATACGAATCCAGAAGAGTATTATTCTCTTTTTAAATACTTACAAGAATCCGTTCCATCATATGAAAAAGCGATTTTTTCTTGTCATTGTCACGATGATCTTGGTATGGCAGTAGCAAATTCGTTAGCTGCGGTTGAAGGAGGAGCATTGCAAGTAGAAGGAACGATTAATGGCATTGGAGAAAGAGCAGGGAATGCAGCGTTAGAAGAAGTTGCGGTAGCTCTTCATATTAGAAAAGATTTTTATAAAGCAGAGCCTTCAATGACTTTAAAAGAAATTAAGGCGACGAGTATATTAGTAAGCAGGTTAACGGGTATGGTTGTACCGAAAAATAAAGCAATCGTTGGAGCGAATGCATTTGCTCATGAATCGGGCATTCACCAAGACGGGGTTTTAAAAGAAGTAACAACTTATGAAATTATCGAACCAGCGCTTATAGGAGAATCTCAAAATCTCTTTGTACTTGGGAAACATTCTGGCCGTCATGCGTTTACGGAAAAAATGAAAGAGCTTGGTTATGAATTTACAAATGAAGAGCGAGATGCGGCATTCGAAGCATTTAAAAAATTGGCTGATCGTAAAAAGGAAATTACTGAAGAAGATTTACGCGCACTTATGCTTGGTGAAGCAGCATTTGCAGCTCAGCAATATAACATTACGCAATTACAAGTGCATTTCGTATCAAATAGTACACAATGCGCAACAGTTGTGCTGAAGGATGAGGAAGGAAATGTATATGAAGATGCAGCCACTGGTTCTGGTAGTATTGAAGCGATATACAATGCGATTCAAAGAATTTTAGGATTAGAATGTGAATTGGCAGATTATCGCATACAATCTATTACACAAGGTCAAGATGCACTTGCTCACGTTCATGTTGAATTAAAAGAAGGTAGTCACCAAATATCAGGTTTCGGAGTTGCGCAAGACGTATTGGAAGCGTCGGCGAGAGCTTATGTCCATGCAGCAGGGAAATTAAAATCTCTTATAGCGCTTGTGAAATAAATATTTGATAGGTGAGAGAAGCTTTCCTCACCTATTAAATTAAAGTTCTGAAAATTCAGTTAAAAGGAGTGTTAAAAATGGAAAAACGTATCGTTTGTTTAGCTGGTGATGGTGTTGGTCCAGAAGTAATGGAAAGTGCGAAGGAAGTATTGCATATGGTAGAAAGGCTATATGGACATCATTTTCATTTGCAAGATGAGTACTTTGGTGGTGTTGCTATCGATTTAACTGGGCAACCATTACCACAGCGAACACTTGCCGCCTGTTTAGCGAGTGATGCGGTTTTACTTGGAGCAGTAGGTGGACCAAGGTGGGATAGTGCGAAAGAAAGGCCTGAGAAAGGATTATTAGCATTAAGAAAAGGACTTGGTGTATTTGCGAATGTTCGCCCTGTAACGGTAGAAAGTGCAACTGCACATTTATCACCATTAAAAAACGCTGATGAAATTGATTTCGTTGTCGTTCGTGAATTAACAGGCGGAATTTATTTTTCTTATCCGAAAGAGCGAACGGAAGAAGTGGCGACAGATACACTTACGTATCATCGCCATGAAATTGAACGTATCGTTTCGTATGCTTTTCAATTAGCGAATAAGCGGAAGAAAAAAGTAACATCTATTGATAAAGCGAATGTTTTAGAGTCTAGTAAATTATGGAGAACTGTGACAGAAGAAGTAGCACTTCGCTACCCAAATGTGGAAGTAGAACACATTTTAGTAGATGCAGCAGCTATGGAATTAATTCGGAATCCAGGAAGATTTGACGTTATTGTAACGGAAAATTTATTTGGTGATATTTTAAGTGATGAGGCTTCAGTATTAGCTGGATCATTAGGAATGCTTCCATCAGCAAGTCACGCTGAAAAGGGGCCTTCATTATACGAGCCTATTCACGGATCAGCACCGGATATTGCGGGGAAAAATAAGGCGAATCCAATTGCGATGATGCGTTCTGTTGCAATGATGCTTGGGCAATCGTTCGGATTAACGAGAGAAGGATATTCAATTGAAGAAGCAGTTTCTGCAGTCCTTAAATCAGGAAAATGTACAGCAGATATCGGGGGGACTGAAACGACAACTTCATTTACAAAGGCAGTTATTCAAGAAATGGAAGAGCAAGCGTTAGTAGGGAGAGGAAGATAATGGGGAAAAGGTTACTAGATAAGCTTTGGGAAAGACATGTAGTTGCGACTAATGAAAATGGATTGGATTTATTATATATCGATCTACATCTTGTTCATGAAGTAACGTCACCGCAAGCCTTTGAAGGCTTGCGGCTTACAAATCGAACAGTCCGCAGACCAGATTTAACATTTGCAACGATGGATCATAATATTCCAACGAAAGATGTTTGGAATATTACCGACCGCATTGCGAAGCAGCAACTAGATACACTTCGGGAAAACTGTAAACAATTTCAGGTGCCATTAGCGGATATCGGAGATGAAGAGCAAGGGATCGTTCATGTAATAGGACCAGAACTTGGACTCACACAGCCAGGAAAAACGATTGTTTGTGGTGATAGTCATACAGCAACACACGGTGCTTTTGGCGCACTAGCGTTTGGTATTGGTACGAGTGAAGTGGAACATGTATTGGCGACGCAAACGTTATGGCAACGAAAGCCGAAAGCAATGGGCATTGAGTTAAAAGGAAAGTTACCGCAAGGTGTTTATGCGAAAGATATTATTTTACACCTTCTTTCAAAGTACGGAGTAGCAGTTGGAACAGGTTACGTAATGGAATTTTACGGAGAGGCCATTCATGCTATGGATATGGAAGAGAGGATGACGCTTTGCAATATGGCAATTGAAGGGGGAGCAAAGGCTGGCATTATTGCACCAGATGAAAAAACGGTTGCTTACGTAAAAGGGCGTAAATATGCACCGAAAGACTATGAATCTATTAAGAAAAAATGGTCAGAACTTTATACAGATTTAGATGCAGTTTATGATTTACATATTCTAGTAGATGTTACGGATTTAGCGCCGTACGTTACGTGGGGAACAAATCCTAGTATGGGCGTTCGGATCGATGAGAAATTGCCAGAAAAGCATGATGCAAATGACGAAAGAGCGTTTTCTTATATGGGATTGAGTCCCGGACAAAGTACGTATGACATTCCAGTTCAACATGTTTTCATTGGATCTTGTACAAATTCCAGGCTTTCTGACTTAGAAATTGCTGCATCTGTCGTGAAAGGTAAAAAAGTAAAAGAAGGTGTGCGAGCACTTGTTGTACCTGGATCTCAAAGGGTAAGAGAAGCAGCGATGCATAAAGGATTACATCGCATATTTGAAGAAGCTGGATTTGAATGGAGAGAGCCCGGATGCTCAATGTGTCTAGGTATGAATCCAGATCAAGTGCCTGAAGGGGAACATTGTGCCTCTACGTCAAATCGCAATTTTGAAGGAAGACAAGGAAAGGGAGCACGAACGCATTTAGTTAGCCCGGCAATGGCGGCAGCGGCTGCGTTATATGGTCATTTTGTTGATATTAGAAAGGAGAGTTATGATGGAGCCATTTCGTATTCATAAAGGTACTGCCGCAGTACTGATGAATGATAACATTGATACAGATCAAATTATTCCGAAGCAATATTTAAAGAGAATTGAAAGAACTGGGTTTGGGAAGTTTTTATTTGATGAGTGGCGATATGATAATAATCGCCAAGAAAACCCTAATTTCCCGCTTAATGCACAAGAAAGAAAAGGAGCCAGTATATTAATCACAGGTGATAATTTTGGATGTGGCTCGTCAAGAGAACATGCTCCATGGGCGCTTGCTGATTATGGTTTCCGCGTTATTATCGCTGGAGGATTTGCCGATATCTTTTATATGAATTGTATGAAGAATGGCATGTTACCGATTGTAATGGATAAAGATATGCGTGAACAACTTGCTAAAACAGATGCGAGGGAACAAATTACAGTTGATTTAGAAAATGAAATAATGACAACGAATACGCATAGATTCCATTTTACAATCGAGAAAATGTGGAAAGAGAAGTTATTAAATGGTTTAGATGAAATTAGTATTACAATGCAATATGAACAAGAAATAAAAGAGTATGAAAGAAAAGTGGCTTTACATTAAAAAAGTGACGGAATATTAAAAATGTATTTACATTCAAAATTAACTGTTATATACTATGTGAAAATCAGAGGAGAAAGGGAGTAAGTATTATGAATATCGTGCAATCTATTACAATGCTTACACAACTACATCATCATACATGAAACCCTTGAACCTAGCGTGAAAACGTGTAGGTACAAGGGTTATTCCCGTTGTACCTACACTCTACTGAAGAGCCTTGTAGGTATTTTGTCTACAAGGCTCTTTTTATTTTCGGCTTAGGGGAATGAAATAGGCATACATTAGAAGGGGAAAGGTGTGAAAATTTAGATGACAAAATGGAAACGAGCAAACCCGAATGGAACGAGAGATTATTTATTCGAAGAATGTACGTTAATTGAAGAAGTAGAACAGAAATTAAGGCTTACTTTTTTAGAGAGAGGTTATGAGGAAATAAGAACACCTACAATTGAATTTTATGATGTTTTTGCATTTCAAAATAGACCGATAGATGAAGAGAAGATGTATAAATTTTTTGATGAAAAGGGAAGGATTATCGTTTTACGTCCAGATATGACAATTCCTTTAGCGAGAGTTATTGGAACACAGAGATGGGATACGCCACTTAAAGTGACGTATAGCGGGAATGTATTTCGAGCGAATGAATCCCATTCTGGAAAATATAATGAAATCGTACAAAGTGGTATTGAAGTTATCGGGATTGATAATGTAAGAGCTGAAATTGAATGTGTAATAAGTGTCATTCAAGCACTTCAAAAGTTGAAGGTGCAATCTTTTACAATTGAGATTGGGCAAGTACAGTTATATAAATGTATTGTAAAAAAACTCTCCATCCATGATGAAGAAGAAAGGGTACTTAGAACGTATATAGAAAGTAAAAATTATGCAGCCCTCTCAAATTTTATCGGAGAAAAGAAATTAAATCGATGCGATGAGACAGTAAGGTTACTTGAGAAATTGCCAAGGCTATTTGGAAATTTAGAAGTTATTGAGGAAGCAGAAAAGCTTGCTTCAAGTAATGAAATGAAAATGGCAATTGCAAGAATAAAAGAAATGTATGAAACAATTGAAACGTTAGGATATGGTTCTTACATATCAATTGATTTGGGCATGATTCAACACTTAGATTACTATACGGGTGTTATTTTCAAAGGATATATATATGAAATTGGAGAAGAAATCGTTAGTGGCGGAAGATACGATGAGCTAATTGGCAATTTTGGAGAAATGCTGCCAGCTGTTGGACTCGCGGTACAAGTAAATCAAATTGTGAAGGCGCTGCAAGAGCAGCAAGAACCATATGAACGAAATCAAATTGATATTGTGATTCATTATGAGTTAAATAGATTAGCGGAAGCAGAAAGGTTACGAAATTTACTTCGAAAGGATGGGAAGAATGCTTGGTTATCTCTATTCTCTAATTTAAGCGATACCTTTCAATTTGCAAGAAAAAATAAAATAGGAACGGTTGTTGAGGCAAAGAATGAATATTTAGTGGAATATGTATGGAATGAGAAATGGGTAGTCCAGAAAGAAGGAGAGGCTTCATGCGTAACATTCAAATTGCGTTAACGAAAGGAAGATTAGAAAAACATGTCATTCCACTTTTTGAGCAGATTGGAATTGATTGTTCCGAGCTCAAAAATAAAGGTCGGAAGCTTGTATTTCAAAGTAAAAATACAAATATTTCATTTATTTTAGTAAAAGCGGTTGATGTTGCTACTTATGTAGAACATGGGGTAGCTGATATTGGCATCGTTGGAAAAGATATTTTAATGGAAAACGAGAAAGATATTTATGAAATGCTGGATTTAGGAGTGGGGATTTGTAAGTTTTGTGTTGCTTCTATTCCTACGTATAATCCGAAGAGTTACCGGAAGAAAAGAATCGCTACGAAATACCCACATATTACTTCTACTTATTTTCATGATAAGGGAGAGGATGTAGAAATTATTAAAATAGAAGGTTCTGTAGAAATCGCTCCTCTTCTTGGATTGGCAGATGCGATTGTAGATATTGTTGAAACAGGAAAAACATTACAAGAGAATGGACTCATTGTATTTGAGGAAATGTACTTTATATCGGCTCGGATGATTGTAAATAAGGCAGCCTTAAAAACTAAAAAAGACGAAATATTCAGCATTATAAATATGATGGAGCAAGAAATCTTATCAGGGAAATAGGAGGATTTAAAATGGAAATCATTTATGAAGACTTTAAGGAGGCATTATCTAAAATAAAAGTGCTAAGAGAAAACGCTAATATAATAGAAGAAACTGTTCAAAGAAGTGTAAGAGAAATCATTAGACATGTAAGGGAAGGAAATGATGAGGCTTTATCTTTCTATACAAAAAAGTTTGATGGTGTAGAGATGAAAGATTTTCGTGTAAGTGAAGAAGAAATACAGCAAGCGAGTATGTTTGTAGAGAATTCATTTTTAGAAGCTTTAAAAGAGGCGAAGAAAAACATTGTTTCGTATCACGAAAAACAAAAGAAGTATTCAATCTTCGATTGTGAAAGTAAAGGCATAATTAGAGGGCAGCTTATTCGGCCATTAGAAAATGTAGGTGTATATGTACCAGGTGGGACAGCTTCATATCCTTCTTCAGTATTAATGAATGTATTGCCGGCGAAACTTGCAGGTGTGAAAAAAATTGTAATGGTAACACCGCCGAGGAAAGGGGGAATTGATCCTCATATAGTAGCTGCTGCAAATCTTGCGGGAGTAGATGAAATTTATACGATAGGTGGCGCACAAGCAATTGCTGCTTTAGCATACGGGACGGAATCGATTCCGAAAGTGGATAAAATAGTTGGACCGGGAAATTTGTACGTCGCTCTAGCGAAACGAGAAGTATACGGGATAGTAAATATCGATATGATTGCTGGTCCATCAGAAATTGTAGTTGTCGCGGATGAAACAGGTAATGCAAAATATATCGCAGCGGATTTATTATCGCAAGCAGAGCATGATGAGAGAGCAACGGCGATTTGTATTACAACGAATATGGAACTAGCTAAAGAAGTAGAAAAAGAGGTAGAAAGACAGTTAGAAACGTTACCAAGAAGTGAAATTGCACGTGAATCAATAAATAGAAATGGAGCCATCTTTATCGTTGCTTCTTTAGAGGAGGCACTAAAGTTATCAAATGAAATTGCTCCAGAACATTTAGAGTTACATATAAAAGAACCGATGAATGCTCTAGATTATGTGAAACATGCAGGCTCTATTTTCCTTGGGCCATATGCACCTGAACCGCTCGGGGATTATTTGGCGGGACCGAATCATGTATTACCAACGAGCGGAACGGCAAGATTTTTTTCTCCGTTATCAGTCGATGATTTCGTGAAAAAATCAAGTTTTATTTCTTATACAGAGGAAGCATTAAAAAATGTACAGCATCATATTGTAGAGCTTGCAAATAAAGAAGGGTTACATGCACATGCGAGAGCAATCCAAATAAGGTTTGAGGAGGAAAAATAATGCGTCAGTCCAGTCAAGCACGTGAGACGAAAGAAACAAAAATTAAATTAAGTTTGCAGCTTGATGAAAGTACGAGTGTATCTATTCAAACGGGGGTTGGTTTTTTCGATCATATGCTGACTTTATTTGCTAGACATGGAAGATTTGGTTTGCAAGTTGAGGCAGAAGGTGATGTATTTGTCGATGCACATCACACCGTTGAAGATGTTGGAATTGTACTCGGAAATTGCTTGAAAGAAGCATTGCAAAATAAAGAAGGAATTAATCGTTACGGTTCCGCGTATGTACCGATGGATGAATCTTTAGGATTTGTTGCAATTGATATAAGTGGACGCTCATATTGTGTATTTCAAGGGGAATTAACAAATCCGAAGCTCGGGGATTTTGATACAGAATTGACGGAAGAATTTTTTAGAGCAGTTGCACATGCTGCCAATATTACATTACATGCGCGCGTTCTATACGGAAGTAATACACATCACAAAATTGAAGCATTATTTAAAGCTTTTGGTAGAGCGCTTAGAGAAGCGGTCGAAAAAAATGCCAACATTACTGGTGTAAATTCAACGAAAGGGATGTTGTAATTGATTGCCATTATAGATTATGGAATGGGGAATATTCGCAGTGTAGAGCAAGCATTAAAATATACTGGCGCAGAGTACATTGTAACGAGTGATAAAGAAGAGATATTGAGAAGCGATGGCGTGATTCTACCGGGAGTAGGTGCATTTCCGAAAGCGATGGAAGTATTAAAAGAAAGAGATTTAGTGTGTGTACTAAAAGAAGTTTGTGACATAGGAAAACCACTCCTCGGTATATGTTTGGGCATGCAACTTTTATTTGAACGAAGTGAGGAACTAAAAGATTGTAGCGGGTTAGGTTTACTACCAGGTGAAATTCGGAAGTTAAAAGTTTCGTATAAAATTCCTCATATGGGATGGAATGAATTAAGGAAGGAAAGAGAATTTCCGCTTTGGAATGGATTAGTGGATGGTTCTTTCGTGTATTATGTTCACTCATATTACGCGGATTGTCCAGATGAAATTGTATGCGGAGTAAGTGATTATGGAATGCAAATACCAGGGTTTGTCGCGAAAGGAAATGTATTTGGTGCACAGTTTCATCCAGAAAAAAGTGGCGAAATAGGCATGCAAATATTAAAAAATTTTCAAGGAGTGGTAGAAGCATGGAAATCTTCCCAGCTATCGATTTAAAAGAAGGGCGATGCGTTAGACTTTATCAAGGAGAGTTTAGTAAAGAAACGGTGATGAATGAAGATCCGGTAGCGCAGGCGATCATATTTGAAAAGCTTGGAGCGGAAATACTACACATTGTTGATTTAGACGGTGCAATTGCTGGCGAGTCGTTAAATTTGCCCGTCATTGAAAAAATCTGCAAGGCGGTACGTATTCCTGTGCAAGTGGGAGGAGGAATTCGTTCACTTGTAACGGTGGAGAAGTTATTGTCAGCAGGTGTAGAAAAAGTGATTTTAGGAACAGCAGCTCTTTATGATAAGTCATTTTTAGAGGAAGCAGTTCGTCTATATAAAGAGAAAATCATTGTTGGAATTGATGCGAAAAATGGTTTCGTAGCAACGAGAGGTTGGCTTGATCTGTCTGAAATTTCTTACGTTAGTTTAGCGAAACAAATGGAAAGTTTAGGTGTTCAAACGATTGTGTTTACAGACATTTCGAAAGACGGGACGCTTGCAGGTCCAAATTTTGAACAATTAGCGATACTTCAAAAAAGTGTGGGCATTCGTCTCATCGCCTCTGGAGGAGTGGCATCTATTCAAGATGTGAAAAAGTTAAATGATATGAATATATATGGTGTCATAATTGGAAAGGCGCTTTACGAGAAAACGATTGATTTAGAAGAAGTGTTACAGGTAACGAAGTTATGTTAGCGAAACGAATCATTCCATGTCTAGATGTGAAAGAAGGGCGAGTCGTAAAGGGTGTAAATTTTATAGGATTACAAGATGTCGGTGATCCGGTTGAAATAGCTGAAGCATATAACGAGGCAGGGGCAGATGAAATCGTATTTTTAGATATTACAGCGACTCATGAAGGAAGAAAAACGATTATAGATGTTGTAGAAAAAACAGCAGCTAAAGTATTTATTCCTCTTACGGTTGGCGGGGGGATTTCAAGTGTGAAAGATATGTACAATTTACTAAGAGCTGGAGCAGACAAAGTTTCAATAAACTCAGCGGCAGTGCGAAACCCGAAGCTTATAGAAGAAGGGACAGAACACTTTGGATCACAATGTATTGTCGTGGCAATTGATGCTAGAAAAGTAGCAGAAGGTAAATGGAACGTATACGTCAACGGCGGAAGAGTTGACACAGGAATGGATGCCATAGAATGGGCGAAGCGTGTTGTTAAACTTGGGGCAGGTGAAATTTTGTTAACGAGTATGGATGCAGATGGAACGAAAAGCGGATATGACCTTCGTTTAACAGAAGAAATTTCAAAAAGTGTTTCCATTCCAGTCATCGCATCAGGGGGCTGTGGTCATACGGATCACATTATAGAAGTTTTTCAAAAGACAACAGTTGATGCAGCGTTAGCGGCATCCATCTTTCATTATGGTGAGGCGACAGTGCAGAGTGTAAAGCGAAAATTAAGAGATGCAAATGTTGAGGTGCGGTTATGAAACCTAATTTTTCAAAAGGATTAATACCAGCAATTGTCATCGAAGAAGGTACGAAAGAAGTTTTAATGCTAGCTTATATGAATGAAGAAGCATATGAAAAAACGTTAGAGACGAAAAGAACATGGTTTTATTCTCGTTCTAGGCAGTCGTTATGGAATAAGGGGGAAACATCAGGGAATCTTCAATATGTGCAATCTTTATATTTAGATTGTGATCAAGATTCAATTGTTGTGAATGTGAAACAAGTAGGATCTGCTTGTCATACGGGAGAGAAGACATGTTTTCACTATCAAATTATATAGGGGGATACATATGGAAAATGCCTTTAAGTTGCTGTATAAAACAATTGAAGAACGAAAGGAAAGCCCACTTCCTGAATCGTATACAAATTATTTATTTTCAAAAGGAGAAGATAAAATTTTAAAGAAAATTGGTGAAGAGTGTGCTGAAGTAATTATCGCATGTAAAAATAATGATAAAGAAGAAGTAGTGAAAGAAATGGTTGATGTATTTTATCACTGTTTCGTTTTATTAGCTGAAAAAAATATTACATTGGAAGATGTCATGCGGGAGGTGAAAGAACGAAATGGAAAGCTTTCGAGAGTTGGGGATAGAAGGGAAATAGATACATTATAAGGGGGAATGTATATGAAAGTAGATTATCATCTTCACTTAGAAGAAGGACCGTATTCAATAGGATGGCTTGCTAAAATAAATGAAGCGCTGGAACGTTATGAACCGCTTCAAGAAAGGCATTCTATTGATTGGCTTATGAAAACACAAGAGCGTTTGCAAAAGCGTGTGAAGGAAGGGCCATTTACAACAGAATGGATGGACCTCTATTTAGAAGAAGCTGTGCGAAAAGGTATAACAGAAGTTGGGATTGTTGATCATTTATATCGTTTTCATGAAGCGAAAGGATATTATGAAAAATATGTAGATATTAGTGATTCTAAGCTCGGTCGTATACAGAAGGAATGGTTAGATCAAGTAAGGGTAGTTTCACTGTATGATTTTACAAAGGTCATTGAAGAGGCGAAAGAACGATGGAGTAAAAGAGGTGTCACACTTAAACTTGGAATTGAAGCGGATTATTTTATTGGTTGTGAAGGAGAGTTAAAAGAATTATTAGCGCTAGGAGACTTTGATTATATAATTGGTTCCGTTCATTTTTTAAATGGCTGGGGATTTGATAATCCAGATACGAAAGAATATTTTGAGAAGCATGACCTACGCGCATTATATGATATGTTTTTTAAAACAGTTGAGAGTGCGATTCGTACCGAGTTATTTGATATTATCGCTCATCTTGATAATATAAAGGTATTTAATTATCGATTGGATGAGAATGAACAGCTTTCTTATTATGAGGAAATTGCCTGTGCGTTAGTAGAAACGAATACGGCAACAGAAATAAATGCAGGATTATACTATCGTTATCCTGTTCGTGAAATGTGCCCAAGTCCACTATATTTACAAGTATTAGCTAAGTATGGTGTTCCAATTACGATTTCTTCGGATGCCCATTATCCAAATGATTTAGGGAATTATGTACAAGAAAATGTACAAACATTACTAGCTCACGGTGTTAATCAGGTTGCAACATTTACGAAGCGAGCAAGAGTAATGAGGTCGCTTGAAGAAGAAGTAACAAATTCAAAATGAAACGCAATTTTTTGATGAAAACCGTCCTTTTTGTTCAAAATAAGAAAGAATGAAAAGGAGGGTAAGAAATGGCGAAACAACAAAATAAACAAAATGTACAAGGTGCACAGCAACAAGCTTATACTTCTGAAACGAATGCTGAATCTCAATCGGTTATTGAGGAGCAAATTAGCGATACGGTTGCAGAAGGAACGATTGATGTGAAGCTTGGAAAAGAATCGCAGGAAAAAGCGTAAGAAAAGGGGAGAGTTGCATCTCCTCTTTTTTCATGGAAAAGTGTCGATTTTTAAAACTATAATCAAATTCCTTGGTTTTTATATGTGGATTTCTTACAATGAAATATAAGAGATATCTTATTTTCTATAGAAGAGGTGTTAGTAGTGGCAAAAATATTAGTAGCGGGAAAAATTCCGGAAATTGGATTAGAACTATTAAAAGATCATGATGTAGAAATGTACGATAAAGAGGAGTTAATTTCTATAGATGAATTAACAGAGCGTGTAAAAGATAAAGATGCATTGTTAAGTTTACTTTCGACAAAGGTGCCAAAAGAAGTTATTGATGCAGCGCCTCATTTAAAGATTGTTGCAAACTATGGTGCTGGTTACGACAATATTGATTACAAGTATGCGGGCGAAAAAGGAATTGCAGTTACGAATACACCGAAAGTATCAACGGAAGCGACTGCAGAATTAACATTTGCACTTCTTTTAGCAGCGGCGCGTAGAATTCCTGAAGGGGATACGTTATGTCGTACGACTGGATTTAACGGATGGGCACCGTTATTTTTCTTAGGACGAGAAGTTCATGGTAAGACAATCGGAATTATAGGTCTTGGAGAAATCGGGAAGGCTGTTGCAAAACGTGCGAAAGCATTTGGAATGGATGTTTTATATACAGGGCCAAATCGTAAGCTTGAAGCTGAAAGTGAGCTGGGGGCAACGTATGTGATGTTGGAAGAATTATTACAAACAGCAGACTTTATTACAATTAACTGTGCTTATAATCCAAATTTACATCATATGATTGATGAAGAGCAGTTTAAAATGATGAAGAAAACAGCGTATATTGTAAATGCTTCACGTGGACCAATTATGAATGAAGCAGCACTTGCTCATGCATTAAAAACGAATGAAATTGAAGGAGCAGCTCTTGACGTGTTTGAATTTGAACCGAAAATTACAGAAGAGCTAAAAGAATTAAAGAATGTAGTACTTGCTCCACACGTAGGGAATGCAACATTTGAAACTCGTGATGCGATGGCTGAAATGGCTGTCAGAAATATTTTAGCTGTATTAAACGGCGAAGAGCCAGTAACACCTGTAAATCAAAAGGTATTAGTTACAAAATAAAAAGAAACCTTCCGGACTCGGAAGGTTTTCTTATTTTTCTTTATTCGCTTTTTTAGACGGTCTTTGTCTAATGAATTGAGATAACATGTACAAAATATATAGTGGAATGGCAATAAATAAGAAAACAGAAAAATTTCCAAATCCTGTTTGATACATTGTAATAATGATTCCAACTAAAAATAGTGTAATAATGATGCTATATCGTGGAATTGGTACATCTTTTAAACTTGGGATACGAATGCGGCTCACCATTAAAAATGCGAACGTTACAAATACGGTAATAAGAACGATTTTTGGAATGGTATGTGAAAATAATGTTAAGAAAGCAACAAGCCCTCCCGCTGCTGTAATCGGTACTCCAGTGAAATATTTCATTGAAGTAGAAGATGGTGTTACATTAAATCGTGCTAAACGATATGCTCCGAAAAGAGGGAATAATCCCGCTATGTATAATCCGATGATTCCGTAGTTTGAGAAAGATGTGTAATACATTAAAACAGCTGGTGCTGCACCAAATGTTACGACATCTGCAAGCGAGTCGAGCTCTTTTCCCATTTGTGAATCAACACGTAATAAACGAGCAACACGACCATCAAGACTATCTAACATCATCCCGATAAGTACTAAAATAGCAGCTGATTTATAATATCCTAAAGATGCATAGCCGATTGATAAAAATCCGCTATATAAATTTCCGAGCGTAAATAAGTTTGGAATAGCTGCTCTATACAAAATCTGATCCCTTGCTTTCTGTAATAAATTCTTAATTAGTGTATGAAAGTTTACTTATTTTATCATACCATAAATTTATTCCTCATACGAAAGAAATTACCAATTTGTGAAAGATTTCATAGAAGGATGGTTTGAAAATTAAGTGAAAATAAAAAGAGGAAGCAACTTGTATAAAGTTGCTTCCTTTACTATTCAAATTTCGTTGTCATCGTTCCAGTTTTATATCGATTATTAGGATCGAAGCGTAATAAATCTCCATAAATTAATTTATCGGAGAGTTTTAATTCTGTTTTTGCTTTTTCAATATACGGCTGACATAGCGTCATGTCAGCTTCTTCACCCGTACTTCTTTTGTAGCACATATTTTTTGTATAAACATACTCTTCAGAAACAAAGCTACCATCACGCATTACCATAAGCGGGTCTTTCTCTTTAATAAATAAGTCAGTTCCAAATTCAACGGATTTATTTGTTTTAATACCAAGTAAATGAAGGAGCGTTGGCTTAATATCAATTTGACCGGATACTTTAGAAACAACTTTTCCTTCTTGGCCAGGCACATGAATAATAAGAGGGACTCGTTGTAATTGCATAGAATCGAATGGTGTAATAGTATCTTTTCCTAGGAACTGTGCCATAGCTGCGTTATGGTTTTCGGAAATACCGTAATGATCACCATAGATGACAATAACGGAATTATCATACAATCCTTCTTCTTTTAATTGTTTAATAAATAATTTAAGAGCTTCATCTGTGTAACGAACAGTTGGGAAGTAGCGGTTTACAACACCACTTTCCGAGTTGAATTCATCAACATATTGATCTTCCGGATTTAGAAGAAATGGAAAATGATTTGTTAATGTAATAAATTTTGTATAGAACGGTTGCGGTAAAGATTTTAACTTTGGAATAGATTGTTCAAAGAACTCTTTATCTTTTAATCCCCAACCGACAGACATTTGCTCCGTTCCTGCGTAATCATTTAAATTAAAGTAACGATCATATCCAAGCGCAGGATACATTACATCCCGATTCCAAAACGTTTTATCATTTGAATGGAAGACGGCAGAAGAATATCCGTATTTCTTTAATTGTTCTGGTGTCGCTGTGTATTCATTTGTTGCATGAGTAAAGAATACAGAACCACGATCTAGCGGATAAAGTGAGTTTTCAACGATAAATTCAGCATCAGAAGTTTTACCTTGTCCAGTTTGATGATAGAAGTTATCGAAATAGAAACTATCCTTAATAAATTCATTTAAAAATGGTGTAATTTCTTTTCCATTTATTTTTTTATTAATAACAAAGCTTTGTGTAGATTCCATTGAAATTAAAATTACATTTTTACCTTTTGCAGCTCCAAATAAGTTTTTATCAACTTGTTTGTCTTTTGAGTCTGTATAGTTTTTAATTTCAGAAAACCCATCCCCACTTGCAAATACACGCTCAGCTGAGGACTTGGATTGAAGCGTAATATCAAATAGATGATATGTGTATAAACCTAAATTCTTCACGACAGTTTGACGGTCAAATGAGCGTGAGAACATTTGTGGTTTATAAATAACTGATACAACAATTTGTAGTGCTAATAAAGCTGTTACACCGCTAAAGAAAGTTCGCTTCTCTGAGCGGGAAAGTGGTGTTTTGTCGCCAAATGATGGGAATTTACGCGAAATAAACATTAAAATAATTGCATCTGCAAATAAAAGTAATGTTTTGTACGTAAAGAGTTCTTTTATACTTGTCCCTAAATCAGCCATATTGTTTGTTTGGAATAAAACTGGGAAAGTAACGAAATCGTTATAGAACCCATAAAACATTGCGTTTCCAAATAAAATAAATGACAGTATAAAACTGATTCCAATTATAATTCGGTTTCGGTGCTTAGATGCAAGTAAAGCTAAGCCGAAAAATAAAAGTAACGCAGCTAGTGGATTGATAAAAAGCATGAATTCTTCAAAGAAATTATCAATTTTAATATCAAATGCTAGCTTGTACACAATATATGTTTTAATCCATAGTAAAACGACTGCAACGAGTGCAAATCGCAGTTTTGGAAACAGATGTTGTAGCATAATATACTCCTCTCCTAAAAAGCATGACAGTTCTTGAGAGTCAGTTTGCTTAACGACTCATTTTATATATACGAACAGTCCTTTGTTATTATGATTATTATACTATGAGTATCATTATACGAAAATAAAAGAAGGTTGTGGGCTTTTTTATAATAATCGAGTAGAAAAAGAGTGGTGGGAGACAATAAAACAGAATTTCTATGTATGATAATTATCGTACGCAGAAAGAATCGCGTGATAATACGGAGGTTATAATGCGAAAATTATTATATTTTATAGCATGCAGTAGTGTTATACTTTTTACTTCACCGAGTGTGTCGGTAGCCCAATATGATGCACCTCTTATGGAAGATGCACTTTATTCTGTTTTATTTCCAAAAATAAATAAAGCAATTGAAAAACAATATGGAAGTTTGAAACCTTATCAATGTCCTAAAATTATTAGTTTAAAAAAAGTGTATAGCGGTACATATTTATTTCAAGCAAGTATTGAAGTGACAAAGTATGAACGTGTTGCTGGGAAAATTGCTCCACCATTTGAGAAGGTAACGATTACATTTAATAACGAAGAAGGCGAATGGGAAGTAACAAAGGTATTAGTAAAGCGCTTACCAGACGATACGAAATTAAACTGCAAAAAAACAATATAAAAAATTGTTTGACAAATAAAATGGTCCTTTGGTATTGTTAATAGCAACAATTAGATGTTTGAAAATTAAATAGACTTACCTCATCTACTCTCAAAGGTAGAGGCCGCGATAGGAAAGAGTAAGCTATGGGAGATTTAATGGAATCTGTGATCATAGGTTGAAAGGGACTATTGCCGAAATATAAGAATAACCATCTTATTCATATATTGGGACTGCATTGAATAAATGTAGTACTGTCATAAGATTTATTTTATGGAGAGCTATTTGGAGATGTTGATGCGGTTTCTTATTTTGAGGAGATAACAACTCGTTTATTTTTTCAATATATATTTTTCCTAATAAGAAACGCGTGTGAACATTGTTCCGCGCGTTTTTTGTCTATCTAAAAGCGTGCTGCAATGAATAGAAGATTGGGGTTATGAGTTTTAGAGGAAATAAGGGAGGAATTTAAATGTATTTACACGGCACAAGCCGAATTAATGGGCAAGGACACTTAGAAATTGGAGGGTGCGATACGACGCAGCTAGCAAAGCAATACGGAACACCACTTTATGTATACGATGAAGAGTCTATCCGAGGAAAATGTCGAGCATTTCATCGTGCTTTTAAAGAAAGTGGTTTCTCTTATCAAGTAGCATATGCAAGCAAGGCGTTCTTGTGCATGGAGATGTGCCGAGTAGCTCGTGAAGAGAGTATGTCATTAGACGTTGTTTCTGGGGGAGAATTATATACTGCGCTCCAAGCAGGATTTCCGGCATCACGTATTCATTTTCATGGAAATAATAAAACAGAAGAAGAAATAGTGATGGCTCTTCAGGCGAATATCGGTTGTTTTGTCGTAGATAACTTCTTTGAATTAGAAGTTTTACACGATTTAGCGATGCAACATGGGAAATTTGTGAACATATTAATTCGTGTAACGCCTGGAGTAGAGGCGCACACACATGAATATATTACAACAGGTCAAGATGATTCGAAATTTGGATTTGGCGTTTCAAACGGTCAAGCGATGCAGGCAATTGGATTTGCTTTACAAAAATCAAATTATAATGTGTTAGGGATCCATTCACATATTGGATCACAAATATTTGAAACAGCTGGTTTTGTTCGAGCGATTGAAGTTCTTCGCCAATTTTTAGAAGAAGTGAGAGAGCAAACAAACTATGTAGTAAAAGTGTTAAATGTAGGCGGAGGATTTGGAATACGTTACACAGAGTCAGATACACCATTAACTCTTGAGACATATGTGCGAGCTGTAACAAGTGCAGTGAGAGAACAATTTACTGTATGTGAATATCCATTGCCAGAAATATGGGTTGAACCAGGCCGTAGCATTGTAGGTGATGCTGGGACAACACTTTATACAGTTGGATCTGTGAAAGATATTCCTGGTATTCGGAAATATGTATCAGTCGATGGTGGAATGACAGATAATTTAAGACCAGCTTTATATAGCGCGCGTTATGAAGCGATGTTAGCGAATCGAGGGAATGATGAGAATGAGGAACTCGTTTCGATTGCCGGGAAATGCTGTGAGAGTGGAGACATGTTGATTTGGGATATTCATTTACCGAAAGTCGCTGCTTCTGATTTACTAGCAGTTTCCTGTACAGGAGCATACGGGTACTCGATGGCGAATAATTACAATCGGATTCGAAGACCAGCCGTTGTCTTTGCAAAAGGCGGAACATCGCAAGTAGTTGTGGAACGTGAAACATATGAAAATATTATTGGGAACGATCGCATACGTATTAAAGAGCTTGTCTAAATAGGAAAAGGAGTTGTTCGTATGGGCAATTCCTTTTTTATAAAATAAAATAATTAAAATATATCGGAAAACTAGGATTGAAAAAAATCAGAATTGTGATAAAATACAAATACAAAGCTTATCAAGAGAAGCGGAGGGAACTGGCCCGAAGAAGCTCGGCAACCTGCTTATAGAAAGCAAGGTGCTAAATCCAGCAAAATGGGATCCATTTTGAAAGATAAGGTAAAATATATTACCGAACAGTCTTTTCGAAATGGGAAAGATTTTTTTTATGAATAAAAAGGGGGGCTGTTTGCGTGAGTGTACGGGAACATTTTGATGAAGTATCCGAGAAGATTGAAGCGATGCTTGCTGATATGAAATATGGTTCAATTACAATTGTTGTGCAAGATGGAAAAGTAATTCAGTTAGAGAAAAGTGAAAAAGTACGTTTAAAGTGAAAAGCGCTGACTAGAAAAACTAGAGGCGGTTTTAACCTATTTTCATTAGGTTAAAACCGTCTTTTTGCTTTTACAGGGGGAAAAAACATGTTGACGTATGAAACGTGGGAAGAAAATGTTGTTTCATTTTCGGAAGAAGACGAAACAAAAGGCGCGCTATCAGTATTAAAGTGGGCTTATGGAGAGTATAAAGATGAAATTGTCTACGCATGTAGCTTTGGGGTGGAAGGTATGGTATTGCTGCACCTTATAAACCAAGTAAATCCATATGCTAAAGTCGTATTTTTGGATACAAATGTTCATTTTCAAGAAACGTATGAATTAATTCGGAAAGTGCGGGAAAGATTTCCTTCATTGAATATTATAGAAAAACAGCCAGAACTTACACTTGATGAACAGACGAAGTTGCATGGTGAAAAACTGTGGGAGAGCAATCCGAATCTTTGTTGTAAGATTAGAAAAATTTTACCTTTAGAAAAATCATTAGTAGTGGAAAAAGCATGGATATCAGGCTTAAGAAGGGAACAATCAGAAACACGTAAGCATACAAAGTTTATAAATCAAGATCATCGTTTTCAATCTATTAAAGTTTGTCCACTCATTCATTGGACGTGGAAAGAAGTTTGGCGATATGTATACAAACATAGCTTGCCGTATAACCCGTTGCATGATATTGGTTATCCAAGTATTGGGTGTGAGAAATGTACGTTACCTGTTGGGGATGGTGGCGATTCAAGAGATGGTAGATGGGCTGGAAAAGTGAAAACTGAATGTGGTCTTCATTACCAATAAGATGAATCTTGAAATAAAGCTAAGAGAGGATATAGAAAAATGAGCATAGTAAACGAATTAGTAAACCGTATAGATGAGGCATATGACGTATCACAAATTGAAAAAGAAATTAAGTTAGACAATATTGCGTTAAGTGATTTAGAACTATTGGCGACAGGTGGATATAGCCCCCTTACTGGTTTTTTAGGGAAGGAAGATTATGATTCAGTCGTAGAAACGCTTCGTTTAGCAAATGGTAGTGTGTGGAGTATACCAATTACATTACCTGTAACAGAAAAAGTCGCAGAAAGCCTGAAAGTTGGAGAGGAAGTAAAGCTTGTCAACAATGGAAATATATATGGTGTCATTCAAATAGAAGATATTTTTGTACCAGATAAAGAAAAAGAAGCGTTACTTGTATATAAAACAACGGATGGGGCTCATCCAGGAGTGGAAAAATTATATGAACGACCAAACGTTTACGTTGGAGGAACTATTATTCTAACAAAACGCTTTGAAAATAATCAATTTCCTTCTTATCATTTAGACCCAATTGAAACGAGGGAAGAATTTAAAAAACGTGGGTGGAAAACAGTGGTCGGGTTTCAAACGAGAAACCCGGTACATCGTGCCCATGAGTATATCCAAAAGTCTGCTCTTGAAATTGTAGATGGTCTCTTTTTAAATCCACTCGTTGGAGAAACGAAATCGGATGATATTCCTGCTGATGTAAGAATGGAAAGCTATGAAGTACTCCTTCAAAACTATTATCCGAAAAATCGTGTCTTTTTAAGTGTATTTCCTGCTGCAATGCGTTACGCAGGACCAAGGGAAGCAATATTTCATGCGTTAGTAAGAAAGAATTTTGGATGTACCCACTTTATTGTAGGGCGTGATCATGCTGGAGTAGGAGATTATTACGGAACATACGAAGCGCAAGAAATTTTCACGAATTTTACGATAGAAGAGTTAGGAATTACACCACTATTCTTTGAACATAGTTTTTACTGCACGAAATGTGAAGCGATGGCTTCAACGAAAACATGTCCGCACGGAAAAGAAGATCATGTTATTTTATCGGGTACAAAAGTAAGAGAATTATTAAGAAACGGTGAGATTCCGCCGAGTACATTTAGTCGTAAAGAAGTAGTGGAAGTACTAATTAAAGGATTGAAAAAAGCAGTAGTAACAGAATAGGGAGAGAACGAGATGGATACGAATATTACTTGGCATACAGCGTCGGTTTCAAAAGATGAGAGAAGAGCGAAGAATGGACATCACAGTTTTGTAATTTGGTTTACTGGTTTATCAGCTTCGGGTAAATCTACAGTAGCGAATGCGGTCGCTCGTAAACTGTTTGAAAAGAATATTGGAAATTATGTGCTGGATGGGGATAACATTCGTCACGGTTTAAATAAAGACTTAGGATTTTCTGAAAGTGATCGCATGGAAAATATAAGACGTATTGGCGAAGTGGCAAAGTTATTTGTAGATCAAGGAACAGTTGTCCTTACAGCATTTATTTCACCATTTCGAGTAGACCGTAAACAAGTAAGAGATTTATTAGCGGCAGATGAATTTATTGAAATTTTTGTGAAGTGTCCGATTGAAGAGTGTGAGAAACGAGATCCGAAAGGGCTTTATAAAAAGGCAAGAAAAGGTGACATTAAGGATTTCACAGGTATTGATTCGCCTTATGAAGAGCCAGCACAAGCGGAATTAATTGTAGAAACGCACAAATATTCTATTGCAGAATGTGCGGAACAAATCGTGAAGTATTTACAAGAGCGTAGTTTTATATAGGGGGATAAACAATGAGTTATGAAAAAGTATGGGCTAACAATGAAAAATTAAATCAGACGGAGAAAAATAAATTAGAAAAAGATGGCTTAGAAATTTTTAATGATATTCCTTACTATGCGGAAAATGGATTCGAATCTATTCCGAAAGAAGAGTGGGATGCCTTTAAATGGGCAGGATTGTATTTACAACGTCCAAAAGAAGCTGGTTATTTTATGATGCGGGTAAATATTCCGTCAGGGATTATTACAAATGCACAGGCAGAAGTGCTTGCTTCTATCGCTGAAGATTATGGACGTGATGTAATAGATATTACGACGAGACAAGCGATTCAGTTTCACTGGTTAGAAATTCAGCAAATTCCAGATATTTTTAATAGATTAGCAAGAGTTGGGTTATCTTCAGCGGGGGCTTGTGGTGATATAACGCGTAATATTACAGGTAATCCGCTTGCTGGCATTGATGCAAATGAATTATTTGATACAACGCATATTGTAAAAGAAGTATACGATTACTTCCAGCACAATGAAGAGTTTTCTAATTTACCACGTAAATTTAAAATGTCTATTAGTTCTAATATTTATAACTCAGCAAACGCAGAGATTAACTGTGTTGCATTTACACCTGCTACGAAAGAAATAGATGGTGAGAAAAAAGTTGGTTTTCATATAAAAGTAGGTGGAGGATTATCAGCCCGTCCGTATTTAGCTGATGAATTAGATGTATTCGTTTTACCAGAAGAAGTGAAGGCGGTGGCGATTGCGATTGCTACTATATTCCGTGATTTTGGATATCGTGAAAAACGTCATTTAGCTCGGTTGAAATTTCTTGTTGCGGACTGGGGAGCAGAGAAATTTAAAGAGAAACTAATAGAGTATACAGGGCCTTTACAAAGTAAAGGGGAAAGTGCACTCAAAGGATGGAATGCAGGCTATTTTTATGGTGTTCAAGACCAAAAACAAGAGGGATTAAAATATGTAGGTTTTAATGTACCGGTAGGTCGTTTACATGCAGAAGAAATGTTTGAGATTGCAAGAATCGCAAAGCAATATGGAAATGGACAAATTCGTACATGTAACTCGCAAAACTTCATTATTCCGAACGTTCCTCCGGAAAATGTAAAAGGATTACTTAGTGAACCGCTGTTTGAAGCGATATCTGCTAGCCCGAAATCATTTATTGGTCATGCGGTTTCATGTACCGGTATTGAATATTGTAATCTTGCACTAGTAGAAACGAAAGAAAGATTACGAAAAATTGCAGAATACTTAGATACACAAATTGCACTCGATGTTCCAGTTCGAATTCATATGGTAGGCTGCCCGAATTCATGTGGTCAACGTCAAATTGCTGACATTGGGTTACAAGGTGTGAAAATGAAAACGAAGGAAAAAGGCATTGTTGAAGCGTTTGAAATATACGTAGGTGGAACATTATTAGATGGCGGTGCCTACAATCAAAAGTTAAAAGGAAAAATAGATGGCGAGGATCTACCTGATGTACTCGCATCATTTATAAGTTATTTCAAAGAGAATAAATTACCAGCTGAAACATTTTATGATTTTGTAGGTCGTGTTGGTGTAGATACATTACAAATAGCGTTAAATAACGTGCTAGAAGAAGTAATAGCGTCTTAGGAGGGACGATATGGATTTATATCGATTTGAAGCTGTGTTAGTAAATAGTATTGTTCCGATTGTTGTTGTTGCTCAAAGTGAAGAACAGGCATTTAAGCTTGCGGAGATTGAGCTTGAAAAGCATTTTTTACCGTTGCCAGAGGTAAAAGAGATTTCTTTGTTTGAAAAAAAGAAGATTCGAAAAGGTGCGGCATTTGTTATCCATGAGTAGAGATCAGTAATACGAAAAAATAAAAACTTCCATTCTTATATACGAATGGAAGTTTCATTTTAATAGAAGAAATGAGGAGAGATGATGGGAAAGGTTTATATTGTTGGAGCGGGTCCTGGCGATCCAGATTTAATTACTGTTAAAGGGTTGAAATGTATTGAGAAGGCAGATGTTATTTTATACGACCGACTTGTGAATAAAGAGCTGCTTTCACACGCAAAGCCTGACGCGGATTTAATTTATTGCGGAAAACTCCCGAATTATCACACGATGAAGCAAGAGACAATTAACACGTTTCTTATTAAGTATGCGAAAAAAGGAAAAGTTGTAACGAGGCTTAAGGGCGGCGATCCATTTGTGTTTGGTAGAGGGGGAGAAGAAGCTGAAGCATTAGCAAAGCAAGGTGTACCATTTGAAATCATTCCTGGTATTTCAGCTGGAATAGCTGCTCCTGCTTATGCGGGCATTCCAGTGACGCACCGTGATGCAAGTGCAAGTTTTGCTATTGTGACTGGGCATAGGAAAGAAGGTGCTGAAGAAGAAGTGAAATGGGAAAGTTTAGCGAAAGGTGTAGAGACTTTAGCGGTATATATGGGGGTTAGTAATTTGCCCTACATATGTGAGCAACTTATGAAGCATGGAAAAGATAAAAGTACGCCAGCTGCTATTATTGAGCAGGGGACGACGTCTATGCAACGCACAGTTGTTGGAACGTTAGGGACAATTGTAGATGTTGCGAAAAAAGAGCAAATTCAAAATCCGAGCATGATTGTAATTGGAGAAGTTGTCCGTTTTAGAGAAAAAATTCATTGGTTTGAGAAGCAGACAGAAAATGCTTATCAAGTAAGTGGAGTGTTGTAAAATGAAAGCCGTTTTATATATATGTCATGGAAGTCGTTTGAAGACAGCGAAAGAAGAGGCGATTCAATTTATTACATCGTGTATGAGCCGTATAGAAGCGACTATTCAAGAAGTTTGTTTTTTAGAGTTAGCGAATCCTTCTATTGAAGATGGTTTTCGTACATGTGTGAAGCGTGGGGCCACAGAGATTATTGCTATCCCTGTTTTTTTATTAGCGGCAGGTCATGTGAAGAAAGATATTCCGTTTGAATTGGTAAAGCTCAAGAATCAATATCCAAATGTTAAAGTGACCTATGGTAATCCGTTTGGTGTATCAGAAACACTTGTTAAATCGGTGTATAGCGGAAGTGGCATCGAACAGGAAGATAAAAATGAAGTGACGTTACTTCTCGTTGCAAGAGGGAGTAGTGATCCTGAAGTATTAAGAGATATAAACTGGATTGCTTCTTTATTTCAAACAAAAGAGAAGGTTAAAAAAGTAGAAGTTTGTTATTTAGCGGCTGCAGAGCCAAAATTTGAGAAGAAGTTAAAGGAAGTTGTAGAACGAAAAGAAAAGAACATCGTTGTACTGCCTTACTTGTTATTTACAGGTTTACTTATGAAACATATTGAGAAAGAAGTGCGCCAATATGAATTGGAAGAGATAAAAATCAGTCCATATTTAGGGAAGAATGAAGCGTTTCAAGATATGTTAATTCAGAAAACGACGGAGTTATTGAAAGGAGATCAGAATGTATCCACTTACAGTGCGAGTTAATGAGAAACGCGTTGTTGTTATTGGCGGGGGAAAAGTTGCAGGATTTAAAATTATTCCTTTACTCAAACAGGGTGCGGATATAGTTGTGATAAGTCCAGAATTAGATGCGAATTTAGTAAAACTTGTGGAAGAAAAGAAAATTCGTTGGTATCAAAGAGAATATGAAAAAAGTGATATTAAAAGTGCTTTTTTAGTTGTTGCAGCGAGTAGTGATTCAATATTAAATGAACAAGTTGCTGAAGATGCCGCCGAGAATCAATTAGTAAATGTTATTACAAATCCGGAAAGTGGTAATGTTCATTTTCCGGCAGCAATTCATCGTGGTTTACTTAATATAGCAGTTTCTACTGGGGGAGCGAGCCCTAAGCTCGCAAAAAAAATTCGAGATGAGATTGCAAATAAATATGATGAGACATATGAATTGTATTTAGATTTTTTATATGAAGTAAGGGTGAAGTTAAAAGATTTACAGTTAGAAAAGAGAGAGCGAAATATATTGCTCCAAGAAGTGTTGAAATCAGTATATGTGCAAAACGAGGGGAAAAGAGAAAGTTTTTTACGAGAATTAGAGGAAAAGGTTTTAAAATAATAAAAGATAAAGTGAGCTTTACAAATATAAAAATATAATTTATAATCACAAGTAACTTCAATAGATAAAATCGATGAGCAAGAAGAGTACGTATATTTGATGCGTTCAGAGAGCTGGGGTTAGGTGGGAGCCCGGTACGATAAAATATACAGAATGGGCTTGCGAGAGGTATGTTGAACATTGTAGTAGGCAACCCGGGTTCCGCCGTTAAAAGGATAGAGTATCGGAATTATTCCTGTACTTGAACAAGTGGGATTTATCAATCCAATTGAGGTGGTACCACGGTATTTATATTACATATATCGTCCTCTACATGCATATTTGCGTGTAGGGGACTTTTTTATTTTCTAAAGGAGGTGTGCGAGTATGAAATGAAAGTGTATAATTAACAAAAGTTTAAATATTCAGAAAAGGAGAATTTATGATGAAAGAAACACAGCAATGGACGTCGAAAATAGGCTTTGTACTCGCAGCAGCCGGAGCCGCAGTAGGTCTTGGTGCGATATGGAAATTTCCATATGTTGCAGGTAATGGCGGGGGAGGCGCATTCTTCCTTGTATTTTTACTATTAACTTTATTTATAGGTATGCCTCTTTTAATAGCGGAGTTTGTTATTGGACGTAGCACGCAAAAAGAGGCGGTTACAGCTTATAAAGTACTAGTGCCAAATAGCAAAGTATATCCTTGGATTGGTCGTATGGGAGTTGTTACTTGTTTTAGTGTACTATCTTTTTATAGTGTTGTAGGTGGATGGATTTTACTTTATTTATATTATAGTGTGACAGGAAGTTTCTGGAATAGAGCAGCTGATTATGGACAATTGTTCGGTGAAACGATTTCAAATCCGTTAAGTGCGATTGGAGCACAATTTATCTTTATGCTTTGTACAATTTTTGTCGTAAGTAAAGGTGTAGAGAAAGGTATAGAAAAGGCAAGTAAGTACATGATGCCGCTATTATTTATTTTATTTATTGCGATTATTGTTCGTGCGTTAACACTCGATGGTGCTTTTGCTGGAGTAGAGTTCTTCTTAAAGCCAGATTTTTCAAAGCTTACAGCAGATACGATTTTATACGCGATGGGACAATCTTTCTTCTCACTAACAGTAGGTGCCTCAGTAATGGTCACGTATAGTTCGTATTTAAAGAAAGAGGAACATTTAGCGAAATCAGCAACATCTATTGTGAGTTTAACTGTTTTTGTTACAGTACTTGCAGGATTAGCAATTTTCCCAGCGATTTTCGCATTAGGAGTAAAACCAACTGAAGGACCAGGATTACTGTTTATCGTCCTTCCAGCAGTATTTGCAAAAATACCATTTGGTCAATTTTTCTTTATTATGTTTTTAATTTTATTCTTCTTTGCGACTTTAACATCAGCAATTTCAATGCTTGAAATTGTAGTAGCATCTGTTGCGAAAGGTAATGAGAAGAAGCGTCCGTCAGCATCATTATTAATCGGTATTCTTATTTTTGCAGTCGGTATTCCATCAGCTTTATCATTTGGGATTATGAGTGACGTGAAAATATTCGGGAAAACATTCTTTGATTTAGTTGACTTTTCGGTAAGTAACGTATTGCTACCGTTAGGAGTACTAGCTATTTCATTATTTGTACCAAATAAAATGAGTAAAGAGTTATTGATGAAAGAATTAGAAGTGACGGAAACGAAGGGGAAAACGTTATTTAACATTTGGTTCTTCTTACTTCGTTATGTTATTCCGGTAACTGTAATAATTGTATTTTTAAATGCGATAGGTGTATTTAAAATGTTTGCATAAAAAAAGGCGGGGATCTCCCGTCTTTTTTTATGTGGATGTTGATGAGTGTAATAAACGATTATATGCTTTATAGGCTGTAGTGACTGCAAGGAATGAACCGATTAAAAATAATACTGAGCCGCCAAATGTAAATATCCGGCCAATATACGTCTCTCTAGCTTCTTCTATTTTTTGTTGTAATTGCGTATTCATATTGATCACCCCGTAAACTATAGGCATTTAGTTATAGTCTATGTAGAATGCCTATATTGTGTGAAGTGTAAATAAAAAACCTCGGTAGGCACCGAGGTTTTTTATAATCCGATATAAGGAGATGGGTCAACTGCGTTTGTCTTGCCGACATTCCATTCTCCAAGATGAAGTTCGAAGTGTAAATGTTGTCCGTATGATTGGCCCGTGTTCCCCATAAATCCAAGCTGATCGCCTTGTTTTACAGTTTGTCCATTCGATACAGAACGGCTATTCATATGAGCATATACTGTCGTATATGTTTTTCCGTTTATACGGTGAGATAAATACACTACGTTTCCGTAACTAGATGATAATTCTGAACGAATAACAACGCCATCTGCAGCGGCGATAATTGGAACCGTTCCCGAAGCAGCGATGTCAATTCCTTTATGGTTATCTAAAGAACGTACACCAAATCCGGAAGTTTTTGATCCAGCTGCTGGTTTGATAAAGCCACCGATGTTTGTATCATGTGGTGTTGGAGCTGCTTGAGTTGCTTGAGCAGATTTAGTAGCTTGTTGTTTGCGGGCCTCTTCTGCCTGGCGGGCTTCTTCCGCTTTACGAGCTTCTTCGGCCCGTTTTTCTTCTTCAATTGCTTTTTGCACAGCTTGACGTTGATTTTCTAAAATGCCTTTGGATTCTTCTAATCCTTCAATCTCTGAATCTACTTTTGCTACTTTCGTATGTAGATCGTTAATAAGAGTTTGTTGCTGTTGTTGGTTATTTTGTAATTCTTGCTGTTTTTGTTCTAGTTTTTGCTCAGATTCTTTCAGTTGTTGTTCTTTTTTCTCAACAGCCTCTTTTTCTGTAGTTACAGCATTTTGATCAGATGTTTGTTTTTTTACAATATCTGTATCGTTGTTTAATATTAAACTTACGGAGTACATATTATCAACAAGATCGGCAATATTTGAAGAATTTGTTAGTACCTCTGTAATGATATTTGTACGAGGTTTTTCTTGCATAGATTGTAATCGTTGTTTAATAACTTCCTGACGTGTATCTATGTTTGTTTGTAATTGTTCTATATGTTTCTTTTTGTCAGCAATTACTTGTTGAGTTTTGCTAATTTCTTTTTTTGTATCGTTTAATTCAGCTTCGTTTTTATTAATAGAAGTAGTTAATTCATCAATTTTCTTCTGTAATTCTTGAATTTCTTTTTCTATTTGTTCTTTCTCGACTGATTTATTTTGTAAATCACTTTGTTTGCCTTCTAATTCAGATTGAATGTTAGATAATTTATCTTGATTTGTTTCAGCGTATACGGGTGAAAGTAACGGGGAAGCAAAAATCGTTCCTGCTGCTAAAACACTAAACGCTGCAAATTTCTTTTTCATAGTTGTCTGACTCCTTTCTCTATGAATGTTATATATCATAAGAAGAAGAGTGTCTATCGTTGTAATCATAATGTAAAGAAAACTTTATAAAATTGCTAAGTTTTGTCGGAATTTATCATTTTTCAACTGTAATTGTCATAGTACATACATTTTATTCATATGTGTAACAAAGGTATATTTTGGAATTAATCTGTAAAATGAAGAAGGAAAGTAATCGTTTTTATGAGGTGAAATATTACTTGGAAAGCTAATAAAACACTAGTGAGGAATCGTTCTCATGTTAGGTTTTCTGACATGGGTCTGCTTTTTGTCAAGAAAATTATTTGTGTTCGGGCAAAGTTATTTTGTTGTCAGATTTAAATTTTTGATTTATGATTTTTAACAGGGACAAAATGTAGTGAATTGTCGAATAATATGTAATACTCTTAATTTCTTAGTTTTATAGAGATAGAATGAGAGATAGAGTGACACATCGAAGAGGGGGTTACAACAAATATGAAAAGAATAGGACTTGCATGGCAAATATTAATAGGGCTTGCGCTTGGTATTGCGGTTGGGGCGATTTTCTTTGATAATCCAGCTGTTGTGAAGTACTTACAACCAATTGGTGATATTTTCATCCGATTAATTAAAATGATCGTTGTACCGATTGTTGTAGCAAGTATTGTTGTTGGGGTTGCTGGTGTTGGTGATGTTAAAAAACTAGGTCGACTAGGCGGAAAAACAATTCTTTACTTTGAAATTATTACAACAATTGCAATTATTGTTGGTCTATTAATAGCGAATATTTTCCAACCAGGAAAAGGCGTAAATATGGAGCAGTTAACAAAGACAGATATTTCGAAATATACACATACGACAGAGCAAGTACAAAGTCATTCATTTGCAGATACGTTTGTAAATATTGTTCCAACGAACATTATGAAGTCATTGGCTGACGGAGATATGCTTGCTATTATCTTCTTCTCTGTACTATTTGGTTTAGGTGTAGCAGCAATTGGTGAAAGAGGAAGACCAGTTCTTCAATTTTTCCAAGGTGTAGCTGACGCAATGTTTTACGTAACAAACCAAGTTATGAAATTTGCACCATTTGGTGTGTTTGCACTAATTGGTGTTACAGTTTCTACATTTGGTCTTGCTTCATTAATTCCATTAGGGAAATTACTAATTGTCGTATATGGGGCAATGATCTTCTTCGTCGTAGTTGTCTTAGGACTTACAGCGAAAATATTTGGAATCAACATTTTCCAATTCTTTAAGATTTTAAAAGACGAGCTGATCTTAGCGTATTCTACAGCAAGCTCAGAAACAGTTTTACCAAAAATCATGGAGAAAATGGAGAAATTCGGTTGTCCGAAAGCAATTACATCTTTCGTTATTCCGACAGGTTATTCATTTAACTTAGATGGATCAACTTTATATCAAGCAATTGCGGCTATTTTCTTAGCGCAAATGTACGGTATTGATTTATCTATTACACAACAAATTACATTATTGCTTGTATTAATGGTTACATCAAAAGGTATCGCAGGTGTACCGGGCGTATCATTCGTTGTATTATTAGCGACACTTGGTACAGTAGGTATTCCACCTGAAGGCTTAGCGTTCATTGCTGGTATTGACCGTATTTTAGATATGGCTCGTACAGCAGTTAACGTTGTAGGAAACTCTTTAGCAGCTGTAGTTATGTCTAAGTGGGAAGGTCAATATGACGCTGAAAAAGGACAAGCTTATTTAAAAGAGATTTCTGAAAAGGGTCAAGCGGCTTAATTATAATATGAACAAGCTCTCACATAATATGTGGGAGCTTTTCTGTATATAGAAGAGGAGCAGACATAATGAAACGAAAATATGGTGACGGTTCTTCGTGGAAGAGACTAATAGAAAAGAGTTATACGGTTAAGCAAGTGGGAGAGGGAATGCTCGGAATACTGGATATAAAAAAGGTGAGAGAGCCTAGTTGTAAAGAATATGATGGTGAAGAACTTTGTATTGCAGCGGATCAGTATACGTGGATTCAATATTTCATAGACGGGAAAAACTTTGCGATTACCGCTATGTTAGATGATCAGAAAAAATTAGTGCAATATTATATAGATGTGGCGAAAGAATATAAAATAGACGATCGTGGTTTACCGTATTTTGATGATTTATATTTAGATGTAGTATTATTACCTAGCGGTAAGGTGTATGTATTAGATGAAGAGGAGCTAGAGTATGCTTATAAAAGTGGCGATGTCACGAAGGAAGAGTATGAGTTGGCTTGGTGTACTACGAAATGGATATTAGCAACAATAAATAATAGTAAATTTTATTGGATTTCAATATTGAAAGAAGAAATAGAAAAGTTGAAATGATTGTTGTATTCAAATTTTTGTATAATTACCAAAAAAATCTATACAAAAAATAATTGACTTTTGTTTTGTAAGCGAGTAAAGTTAGGGAAGAAATTATTATTAAAAAATAAATATGAAACCTTCTTATAAAGAGAGGCGGAGGGACTGGCCCTACGATGCCTCGGCAGCGGACTCGATTTCAGAGTGCTGTGCCAAATCCAGCAAGCGTGTGCTTGAAAGATGAGAAGAGTGTTTCTTATAGATGTATAAGACCTCTTCTCATCGGAAGAGGTCTTTTGTTATTCATTAGAAAAAGGTTGAAACTAGGGAGAGATGGTACTTTGAAAGAAACGAGAGAAAATGGTTTAGCTTTATTACCACTTGGGATATTTTTGGCGCTATTTATTGGTTCTGGAATTATTACAGGTGATTTCTATAAATTGCCGATACTTGTAGCGATTTCAATTGCTGTAGGAGTCGCTTTAGTGATGAATCGTAAAGAAAGTTTTAATGTGAAAGTAGAGCGGTTCGCTAAAGGTGCAGGAAATCCGGATATTATGATTATGGTATTAATTTTTGTGCTTGCAGGTGCATTTTCTGAAACTGCTAAAGGAATGGGCGGAGTAGACTCAACTGTTAATTTAGCGTTAACTATTTTACCGCCAGGATTTATCGTAGCTGGAATCTTTGTTATTGGTGCATTTATTTCATTAGCGATGGGAACTTCAATGGGAACAATTGCAGCATTAGCGCCGATTGCTGTAGGTATTAGTGGTCAAACTGATATCTCAATTGCGCTTGCAATGGCTACTGTTGTTGGCGGAGCGATGTTTGGTGATAATTTATCATTTATTTCAGATACAACAATTGCAGCTGTTCGTTCACAAGGAACAGAAATGAAAGATAAGTTTAAAACGAACTTTTTAATTGTGTTACCAGCGGCTATTATTACAATTGTACTATTAGTAATAGTTACTTCAGGAAGTGACACGCACATTAAAGCACATAACTTTGATTGGATAAAGATTTTACCGTACGCAGGAGTACTTATTACAGCGCTACTTGGCTGGAATGTACTTATTGTATTAACTGGTGGAACTGTACTATCTGGTGTTATCGGTCTTATAGATGGAAGTTACACGTTAGAAAGTTTCTTTAAAAGTGTAACGACTGGAATGGGCGGTATGATGGAGTTAGTATTACTTGCTATATTAATTGGCGGTATGGTTGAATTAATCCAATATAATGGTGGTATTCAATATTTAATGAATGTATTAACACGTAATATTCGTTCGAAAAAAGGAGCGGAATTTGGTATTGCTGGTTTAGTGAGTATGACGAATATGTGTACAGCGAATAATACGATTTCAATTATCTTTACAGGCCCTCTTGCAAAAAATATTGCAGATCAATATGAAATAGACCCTCGTAAATCAGCGAGTGTATTAGATCTTTTCTCATGTTGTGTGCAAGGATTAATTCCGTACGGTGCCCAAATGTTAACGGCAGCAGGATTTGCAGCGTTATCTCCGGTTGAATTGTTGCCATATGCATTTTATCCAATGTTAGTTGGAGTATGTGGGATTGTTTCTATTTTAATTGGGTTTCCAAGGTTTTCGAAAGTAGCTGAGAAAAAAGAGTATCATAAAACAGCTTAATTTAATATGAATGTTAGTAATTAAAAAACGTGCAGAGAATAGATTCTGCGCGTTTTTTTGCGTAAAGGGCTGAATATGACTCGGTCTTAAGTCTGAGTTAAAAACGGTTCTTAAGCTCGTTATGGGAAGATGAAAAATTAGTTAAGATAAGAGTATCAAATCGAAGGGAGGCAAGCACAAGATGAAACAATTTCTAGCGTTTATCGCAGCCGGTATTTTGGCTTTAATTGCTCTTGGTAGTCTTGCTGGTATTGTAGGATTCGCAATCGGAGCAGGAGTTGTATATTGGAGCTATAAATCATTTGTGCGAGCTAAATCATTTTTTGGAAAGTTAGCTTGGGGTATTGTTGGTTTAATCGGTTTATCCATTGCACTTTCTCATTCGCCAGCATTAATCGGTATCGCTGCTTTAGTGGTTTTATACTACGGATACCGTGAGTGGAAAAAAGAAAAAGATGTAGTTGTTGAATCTGCTCCAGAAAGTTCTAAACCATATAGCAACTTTGAAGATGAGTGGAACAAATTAATGAAAAACTAAAACAATAAATCAAATTATAAATAAAGTAGAAGAGAGGAAGATTTATAATGAAACAATCTTTATTCGGACGTGTACGCGATGCAATTTTAGCTGATTTTCATAACGTGTTAGATGAGAAGGAAAGAAAAAATCCAATTGCGATGTTAAACCAATATTTACGTGATAGTGAGCGTGAAATAACAAAAATTGAGAAGTTAATTGGGCGTCATAAAACATTAAAATCTAATTTTGCTCGTGAGCTTGAGCAAGCACGTTATTTCGTTAATAAAAGATCAAAGCAATCTATCATTGCTCAAGAAGCAGGCGAATTACAATTGCACGAACGTGCGTTAGAAGAGGTAGCTTATTATGAAGGGCAAGTAACTCGATTAGAAGAAATGTATGCAGGTGTTGTAGAGCAAATTGATGAGTTAGAGCGTCGTCTTTCTGAAATGAAAAATAAATTAAAAGAAATGCACGCAAAGCGTATGGAACTAATGGCACGTGAAAATATGGCACATGCAAATCGTCGTATGAATACTGCGATGCATAAAATGGATGAAAATAATCCGTTCTTACGATTTGAAGAGATTGAAGATCATATTCGTGACTTAGAAACTCGTATGAATGAAGAGCATGAGCGTGACACGTTTGATATGAAAATTGCAAAACTTGAGCGTGAAATGAAAGAAAAGAATGATGTATCGTTAACGAAAGAGTTAACAAAATAATAGTAGTATATTATAAAACAGGCTTATGATATAGTGATAGGAGAAAAGGTGTTGGAAAGCAATGCCTTTTCTTCTATGTATATGTGACAAGAAGGGGGGGAGCTGAAATGAAGAAACATTTTTCAAAGACACAATTAATGGGGATGCTCCTCATCATATTTGGATTCGGTCTTTTTCTTGATATGATACTTGGACATTTTGAACCAGGTGGTCTCATTTTTGCATTTATTATGCTTATGTTTGGAAGGCATTATCGTAAAAAGAATCGTCATGTACGGGGAAATGTATTTTTATTTGTTGGTGGTATCGTATTTTTATTCTTCTTATTTTCATCAGCAGCATTTGTTCTTGTCGTATTTGCTTGTTTAGCTTTAATAGGTTATCAACTGATTCAACAAGGACATCAGCAAAAAGCAATGAAGGTTGAAATTAAAGAAAAAGGGATTATAGACGAAGAGAAGCAAATATATCGTACAGAACCATATTTAAAAAATATGTTTGTAGGCAATGTACGAATGATGGATCATATTTATGAACTTGAGGATATTAATGTTCAATATGGTGCCTGTGATGTGGAAATAGATTTAACGACTGCTATGATTCCAGAAGGAGAAACGGTAATTGTTATTCGAGGTGTCGTTGGTAATATTCGTTTATATGTGCCATATGATATTGAACTTTCTTTAAATCATTCTGTTATTGTCGGACGTGTGCTCTTGCCAGGTCATGAAGAGACAGGGTTTAACCGCAATGTTATATTTAGAACAGAGCAGTATAAAGAGGCTCCTCGTCGTATTAAAATTATTTCTTCGCTTGTCGTAGGCGACACGGAAGTGAGGAAAGTATAATGAAGAAACAAAAAAATATTTCGTGGATGTATATTCGTTATTCTATGTTGTCCTCTGTTAGTATCGCACTCATTTGTACAATTGTATATGTATGGAAAAGCGAGCAACAAGTGTATGATTTATTATGGAAGGAATCCATCGCTTCTGTTCCAATTGGCTTGTTTATTATGACTACAAGTTTACTTATCGGGGGAATTGTAGGATATGCAATCGGTTACTATATAGAGCAGCGTATACAAGGATTAAATACGTTTCTATTTGAAGTAGAGCGAGGGAATTTTCCGAGCGATGTTTCGTTTACTGCAGATGATGAATTTCATGAAGTGGAACGAAAAGTAATCGTTCTGGCTCGTCGATTAGAGGAGCAAGCTGGACTCTTTCAAAAAGTAACGAATGAACGAGCTCATTGGAATGAAGAGATGAGACAAGAAGCGATTTCCCAAGAAAGGCATCGATTGGCGAGGGAGCTGCATGATTCAGTAAGTCAGCAGCTTTTCGCAATGTCGATGATGATGTCAGCGATTAATGAACAAATAACTGAATTTCCAGATGTGACAAAAAAACAATTGCAACTTGTTGAAAATATGGTTGTAAATGCTCAATCAGAAATGAGAGCATTGCTCCTTCATTTACGTCCTGTACAATTGGAAGGTAAGAAACTGACAGAAGGTATAGAGGAATTATTAACGGAATTATCGCGAAAACAACATATGAAAATTGAATGGCTTATTGAGCCAATAGAATTAAAAAAAGGTGTAGAAGATCATTTATTCCGTATTGTGCAAGAAGCGCTATCAAACACGTTGCGACACGCGAAGGCAAAGAAAACAGAAGTGCGCCTTCGAAAAATTGATCAATATGCGATTTTAAAAATCATTGATGACGGCGTTGGGTTTGAAGTAGGGGTTAATAAGGCTGGTTCATATGGCCTAAGATCGATGCAAGAGCGTGTTCATGAAATTGGTGGGACACTCAAGGTACTTAGTTTCCCAGCAAAAGGTACACAAATAGAAGTAAAAGTACCGATTATGATTGAGAGAGGGGGAGAAGTATGATAAAAGTATTGCTTGTCGATGATCATGAAATGGTTCGTATGGGTGTATCGGCATATTTATCTACACAGCCAGATATTGAAGTAGTAGGAGAAGCTGAAAATGGAAGAAAAGGATCAGAATTAGCATTGCAATTAAGACCGGATATTATTTTAATGGACCTTGTTATGGATGAGATGGATGGTGTCGAAGCAACACGTGCTATTATCCAAGAATGGCCAGAAGCAAAAATTGTAGTTGTAACAAGCTTTTTAGATGACGAAAAATTGTATCCTGTTATTGAGGCTGGGGCGACCAGTTACTTATTAAAAACATCAAGGGCAAGTGATATTGCTGATGCTGTACGAGCTACTTATGATGGAGAAACAGTATTAGAGCCAAAAGTTACCGGGAAAATGATGTCCCGTATGCGTCAAAAGAAAGAGCAACCTTTGCATGATGATTTAACGGAAAGAGAGTTTGAGATTTTGTTATTAATTGCAGAGGGGAAAAGTAATCAAGAGATTGCGGACGAGTTATTTATTGCACTGAAAACGGTAAAGACACATGTGAGTAATATATTAAATAAATTGAATGTAAGTGATCGTACTCAGGCGGTTATTTATGCATTTAGGCATCAATTAACGAAGTGATAAAGTGAAACTTTAATCAGTGGGAGGGATTCATCCCCCACTGATTATCAGCTCTCACCAATCGGGTTTTTACGGGCAGTTAATGCGGGATAAAGTGAAGCTTTAATTGGCGGGGAATTCCTCGCTAATTATTGGCTAGATACAATATAGATTTGGCGTTAAAACAATTGAATGTTTTTATTGACGATAAATAATGTAAGCGTTATCATTGAGGTGTTAACAGTACATATAAAAGGGAGAATGTATATGTTAGTTCAAACTATATTCGGAATGGATAAGTCTAAAAAATTAGGGGATTATGTGAACGCATTACAAGCGCTTTGTGAACAATATAATGTTGAAACAGATAAAATTGCGATTATTGAGGCAACAGAGGAATACTATTTATTTTTAGTAAAGCAAGAAGAGCACTATGATGTTGTCAAGGTAGAAACAGTTGATACGAATATTGAATATTATACGAAAGCTTATAAAATAAGCAGTTTTAATCATGCTGCGTATCAAATGTAAAAAAACTCCCTTTTGGGAGTTTTTTTAGGAGGCTTTTACTTCGTGAGAGTCGGTTACTAATGGAACTTTTTTCGTACCGCTTAGCTTAGCCATTGCAAGACCAATAAGAGCTCCTACTAATGCTGGTATTAGCCAGCCGATTCCTTCATTATATAAAGGGATAAATTCAAAATATGGTGTGATAAATGAAACTGAAATACCACCTTGTTTTAATCCATCAAATACGCTTACTACAGCTGCTCCGATTAAAGCACCTACATAAACAGAGCGATATCCACCGAAGTATTTATGAAGCAATGATAGTAGTACGAGTACAATTGCAATTGGATACACAACAAGCAGAATTGGAACAGAGATTGCGATAATTTTCGTTAAACCTAAGTTGGCAACTAGTAATCCTAATGCGCAAATGATACTCGCGAACGTTTTGTATGAAAATGTAGTCAATAATGTTGAAAAATATTGGCTGCACGCAGAGACGAGTCCAACGCATGTCGTTAAACAAGCGAGTGTAACGATAAGAGATAATAGGAGCAAACCATATGGACCGAATAATTGTTGTACGATAACAGTAAGTAGCTGTCCGCCATTTTTTGCATATCCGAGCGAGACGCTAGTTGCCCCAAGCCAGCCGAGTGCACCGTATACAAGTACGAGCCCTGTAGCGGCAATAAGCCCTGCTTTTGCTGTGGCGATGGCAATGGACTTACGATCATTCACACCTTTAGAGCGAATTGCATTTACAACGATAATTCCGAATGCAAGTGCTGAAATGGTGTCCATTGTTAAGTAGCCTTCCATAAAGCCTTTGAAGATTGGAGAAGTTTGAAACTCTTGCATTGCTGGTCCTGATTGTCCAAGTGGTGTAAATACACTTTTAACAAACAATAAGAAAATAGAGAGTAATAAAATAGGTGTTAATACATTTCCAATACGATCAACAAGTTTAGATGGATTCAAACTCAGCCAAAATACGATAGTAAAGAAGATGATTGTATATACAAATAGTACTAGGCTGCTAGAGCGGATTGTTTCTGGCAAGAAAGAACTAACACCCATTTCATAAGCGACATTTGCAACACGTGGGATGCCCATGGATGGACCGATGGCAATGTATACAACCACTGTAAAGAAAATTCCGAATAATGGATGAACATGACTTGCAAGTTGTTGCATTCCATTTCCTGATAGAGAAATTGCGATAACAGTAAGTAGTGGTAAGCCAACTCCTGTTAGTAAAAATCCAATCATTGCTGGCCAAAAGTTTTCACCTGCGTTTTGCCCAAGCATGGGAGGGAAAATTAAATTACCTGCCCCAAAAAATAAAGAAAATAGCATAAGACCCGTGAAAAAAATATGTTTTTTTGATACAGTGTTCATTGTTTTTCCTCCTTTTTCATTCATTTGTAAGAACACAAAAAACTCGTCCCTAAAGAAAGGGACGAGTTATATTTACCCGCGATACCACCCTAATTTACACATGTAGAAATTAATCTATATGTATACGGCTTTGCAACGTACAACATGATACGTGTTCCTTGTAACGGGGGACGGCCGGTAAGAACTTACTGTAACATTCGGTTCTACTTCTCGGAGATGATTTTCGGTTACGCACTGAACGTTGGCTTTCAGCAAATCGCCAACTCTCTGGGGAACAGTTCTATAACGTACTCGTTCTCGTCAATGAATTTTTATTCAAGTATTCTGACAGTATTGTTGCATGTTTTTTTTAGAAAGTCAATATGTTTTTGGAAAGATATATTTATATACGGAAATATCGAAAGTGATATTCGTTGTTGTAAAGGTAATGATGAATTGTAAATTTTATAGAGAAAATTGATATTTATAGGAGTGAAGAAGGGATTGTTTGAATTTATAGAGAATAATACAACAATCCACTTGCTGGAAAGAACAAACCAAAAGAGGTGACTGAAATGCTTGCGATGGGAGTATTATTTGGCATTATTGCTATAATTGGTTTTATGTGGTTATATTATTCGCGTTCGTTTAAACAAGCAGAAGTTTTACTCTTTCAAAAAGGTAGTTTGTTGACAAATCAGTCTAGATATTTAGTATGTCCGAAGTGTGGAAGTGCACAGGCCAGAAGTGGAGGATATCAAGAGTGTTGCAAAATTAGATTATGAAAGAAAGGAAGCCTCACATTATTTTGTGAGGCTTCCTTCCTTACAACTTCATCGCGCTCCAAATTGTCCATCGATCTCTTTCAATAATAGGAGAGACGTTTTGTAATGCGGTCTGTATATGTTGTAGAAGTTGAGAAAGTTCATCATCTGTTAACTCATATAGAATGGATCGACCTGTTCGAGGAGATAAATCTTGCAATAATGCTTCTACAGAATCATGTATTTTTCGTATTTCCCATTGTGTTTGTGTGGGAAGTACATGAAGAGAATGTTTTTGCAATTCAGTCTGTATAGTGTTGGTTTTTGGACGTCTTTTTGACTCTATTTCAATAAGTTTTGGAAATAGAGAGAAAAAATATCCGCGAATGTGTTCGGGACTTCCTGGAATTGTACAATCTTCAATTGTTCGATCTTGTAAAATAAGTACACCGTTTTTATTTAATATACGAGAAGCTTCACGTAAAAATGTAGGAATGTCTTGTAAATGATGAATAACTGCACGTGAAATAACTATGTCGAATGTTTCATTAGGGTATGGGATATTATGTGCATCACCGTGGATGAATGAAATGTTTGAAAAGTTGTTACAATTTTCTTTTGCAGCTTGTAATATTTCTTTTGAAAAATCAAGTCCCACAACATTATTGGCTCCCATAAGAGCGAGTTCTTTCGTATAAATCCCACCACCACAGCCGATATCAATTATTTGCTTGTTTTGTATTTCTGTAATGTTTTTTACCATTTCAGCCCAAGAAATATGAGCGTTTCTTGTTGCATATGTGTACTTATTATTTTCATCATGAAAATTAATGGACATGATAAAGACCTCCTTTCAATGATTAGTATAGCGTATTTAATAGGATGTCACGTTTTTGTTTTATGTATGAAGATTATAAGGATTTCTTATCGTAAGAGGAGGATTAATTTGAAAGGGAAATATGTATTGGTGTTGTTGTTTGTTATGTTACTAGCAGCTTGTGGTCAAGTTGAGCCGAAAAAAGAAACAAAAAAAGTAGAAGAGACGGTGAATGAAGTGAAAGAAACAATAGGGGTAACCGTTATACAAAAAAAATATAAAGAGAAAAAGTTGCAGGAATCAGAAGCGAAGTTAGTAATAGACATTTTGAATAAAGCTGAGAAACAAGAAATAACAGGAAGCTTCGGTGAACCTGAATATGAAATACAAATTAGTAGAGATGGGAAAAAAGAAACTTATTATGCATGGTTAAGGGGAGAAGATAGACGAGGATGGGTGCAATATAAGAAAGCTATGTATATGTTGAATGAAAAAGATACGGAAAAGCTTTTGGATATATTTCCAAATGTCTCAGAACAAAAAGAAGATGAGATGCAGGTAAGCCCTTTAACGGAAGTAACAAAAAAAGATTTGCAGATTACCGCGTTTCATATTAAAACAGGCGATCAAAACGTGAATTATACGGTACGGTATACGATTTCACAATCACTATACAATAAGTTAGTGAAGGAGCAAGAATATTATTTACAACTCAATTTTCCAGAAAAAGTTCAAAAATTAATTGGAGCAAAAGAGAGTGAAATGACTTTAGGTGAAAAAGTAAAGGAAGGGTATAAGCAATATGAATTACATGCTACTGTTCCGATAAAAAGCGCTTCAGAATCACAATTAAAATCATTAGAAACATATTACGAAAGTTATGATTTGAAAATATTAAACAGTAAAAAAGAAAAAATAGGTGTGTTTCAAAATATAATTCAGATTGTTAAAGATTATGGTAAAAAAATGAATTTTCAAAGATAAAGTAAGACTTTAATTAGCCCTTACGGATTGGAATGAATATAAACTCGTCAAATCTATATGACTTTTCCTAGGAAATGATAATAGAGAGGGGAAAGCACCCCTCTCTATTACTTTGCTTTTGCAGATGGCTCATTCATTGATTTTCGTGTAATAAGAAAAGAAATCATAAGAGCGGAAAGGATGACAAGGGCAATAAATACGTGATTGGGCAACAAATCTAATAATAATACGTAACTAACGGTATAAAAAATAAGAGTTGAAGCTAAAAACGATAGAGCACCTATTATAAGAGATTGTAAATTCATTTTTGTGCACCTCCTTTTATTTATATTTTTGGCTGAAAATGGATTATATAAACATTATTTCTAACAATAGAAAAAAATATGTCATAATAGAGAAAAGAACAAGCTTTAATGAATGAATATGATTCATTAATGAGAGATAAAGGAGAGGAATATGAAAAATAATAAAAAAGGATTATGGGGAATTATTGTTGCGATAGGTCTATTTTTACTGTCTAAGTTAAAGTGGGTATTTGCAATTTTTAAATTAGCAAAGTTTTCAACGGTATTTAGTATGTTTCTATCGCTTGGCGCATACGCAGTTCTATATGGTTGGAAATTTGGAGTGGCGCTCATTTATTTGTTGTTTGTTCATGAAATGGGCCATTTATGGGCTGCGAAAAGAAAGGGGATCCCAACATCGCCAGCAATCTTTATTCCATTTATGGGGGCCCTTATTGGAATGAAAGAGATGCCGAAAAATGCGAAAGATGAAGCTTACATTGCCTATATGGGTCCGTTTTTCGGACTTCTGTCATTTTTACCAGCGATACCGCTTTATATAATGACGAAAGAGCCATTTTGGGCGCTTGTTATTTTGCTTGGAAGTATGATTAATTTCTTTAATTTAATTCCCGTTTCGCCGCTAGATGGTGGGCGAATTATTTCAGTTGTCAGTACTAAAATTTGGGGAGCAGGCCTTATTTTATTACTTGGCTATTCAATTTACTTTAAAAGTATTTTGGGAGGATTTATTGTTATTATCGGTTGTATGGAGCTATATAGAGTAATAAAGAGAGATGAGCCGATTAAGGAATTAGGGCATAAAATTGATGGGATGAAAGAATATGTTACTAGGCTTGAAGAGGAATTAAAAGAAACGGGTGCTGTACATCGGACTATATACGTGATGCATCATGAGATGAATGCATTAAGACAAAGAGAACGGGAAAAAGAGTTACAAATAGGTGAACTTCAAAAAATGGAAGTGTTAGAGTATCTTTTACCGAAGTTCGAACCGTTAGATTATGTTCCATATGAAGATGAAAAAGATGAGTATACAATTCACATAAGGGAAGCATTTGAAGCGTCAGAAAGAAAATTAAATGAATGGAAAACAGAAAAGGAACAACAAGAAAACTATTATAAAGTGGATGCGAAAACGAAATGGACAGTATTTGCTTGTTATATCGGATTAATGGCTATACTCGGTTACACAGCTTATGAAGGATATATTGTTTTACAAGAACATTTGCCAACGAGAAATGTATAGAAAAATATTGTCGAAATGATAGGAAGAATTTATACAGGAATTATATTTCTACAAGAGAATGTTACAAGTATAGTCATACGTTGTAATATTTTTAGTAGAGAAGGAGTTCTGTATATGAAGAAATTGTTAAGTGTATTAGGTATTATTATCGTGATGATTATTGCGAGTTATAGTCTTATGAATGTGCTGTTACATTATGCGAATAAGCCTGCTGAGGTAAATACAATAGCTCAAATAGAAGATGTGCAAGAAGAGACAAAAGTGCTAGATTTTATTCGAATGACACATGAAAGCTATAATAATTTCTTAAATTACGGTAAAGCAGAGAATTATACAGATGGGGATTGGAATCAATTTAAGCAATGGTTTCAACAGCAAGAACAATCTTTAAAAAATATACATATGGAAATAAAGAATGAAAAAATAAAACGCGATGTAAATAGAAGCTATGAAATTGTAAAAAAAGGTGTGGAACTTCAAAATATTGAGTATGTAGTGTATGCCCACCGTGTATATCATGACTTGGATATCATCGTAAATAAATATAGAGGTGAAACGAATATCTGGGGGTATACGGAGTTTGGCGATGGGAAAGATATAAAAGTAATTGAACAAGCTATACAAACAAAATAATAAGCTAGCTAGAATTCTAGTTAGCTTATTTTCTTTTGTAAATATAATGTTCATATATTATTCACAAAAACACCGTGTTAATAGTGATTAAAATCACAATCTGCATTATAAGATTCAGTTAAACTAAAAATAGTTAAGGAAATAGAGGAGTGGGATACAATGTTAAGTGCAAAAACAATTGAAATCGTAAAGTCAACAGTACCATTATTACAAGAAAAAGGCGTTGAAATTACAACGAGATTTTACGAAATTTTATTTTCGGAACATCCGGAGTTATTGAATATTTTCAACCATACAAATCAGAAAAAGGGAAGACAACAACAAGCGTTAGCGAATGCTGTTTATGCAGCTGCAACGTACATTGATAATTTAGAAGCTATTATTCCAGTTGTAAAACAAATTGGTCATAAGCATAGAAGTTTAGGTATTAAAGCAGAGCATTACCCGATTGTAGGTACATGTTTACTGCGTGCCATTAAAGAGGTCGCAGGTGCACCTGATGAAGTTTTAAACGCATGGGGAGAAGCGTATGGTGTCATTGCTGATGCATTCATTAGCATTGAAGCAGAGATGTATGAAGAAGCTGCACATAAAGAAGGTGGATGGAAAGACTTCCGCAACTTTGTGATTGTTAAAAAAGTGAAGGAAAGCGATGTTATTACGTCATTTTATTTGAAACCTGAAGATGGAGGTAAAGTTTCTTCATTCATCCCAGGTCAATATGTAACGGTTCAAATCAATATTGAAGGTGAGACATATACACATAATCGTCAATACAGTTTATCCGATGCTCCTGGGAAAGAATATTATCGTATTAGTGTAAAAAAAGAAAAAGGTGTAGATACACCAGACGGTAAAGTGTCTAATTACTTACATGAACATGTAAAAGAAGGAGATGTTTTACCAGTAAGTGCACCAGCGGGAGATTTCGTGTTAAATATGGATTCAACATTACCAGTTGTACTAATTAGTGGTGGAGTAGGGATTACACCGATGATGAGTATGTTAAATACGTTAATTGAACAAGATTCAAAACGTAATGTATATTTTGTTCATGCAGCAATAAATAGTAATACACATGCAATGAAAGAAGACGTTAAGGCAGTAGAAAATGAATATGAACAAGTTAAAGCATATACTTGTTATTCTGCACCGACTGAAAAAGATTTAGAAATGAAGAACTTTGATAAAGAAGGTTTCATTGAAAGTGAATGGTTAAAAACTATTATTCCGACAACTGAAGCAGAGTTTTATTTCTGTGGTCCAGTAGCATTTATGAAGCATATAAATGCTGCACTAACTGATTTAGGTGTGAAACAAGAGCATATTCATTATGAATTTTTCGGCCCAGCAACAAGCTTACAATAAGCAAAAAAACGAGGTATTTATTTTACCTCGTTTTTTATTTGTTCTCGTAATAAACGGTTTACTGTTTCACGGCGTATACCTATCAGTTGACCAATTTCGGTTTGTGTTAATATTTCATATATAGGAATGTCACCTAAATATAGGGTGAACCATTCTTGTAAACGATGAAGACGTTCTTTCGGAGAGACGGTTGTCAATTGATCAATTCGTTGTTGCATCATTCTTAATTTAGATTGCAATTGCATAGCGATGTTAGCATACGATTCGGGATTTGCTTGAAGTCTCTCGTACCATTCACTACTAGTGATCGGTTCCACTTCTGTTTTTATTAAAGCGATAGCTGTACCGTGATATTCTTTCGGTGAAATTAAAGAATGATGAGGTATCGTTTCACCTGGAACGATAATGTTGAATAAAAATGGTGTTCCGTCTTCTTCTAGCCGAACTACTTTTAATAAGCCTGTTTTTATAAAGTATAAAGGACCGTCCTCGCCTTGACGGAATAGTACATCTCCTTTGTGTAGAATCAATGTTAGCCCCCCATTAATATGTTTCTATTTCTTCTATTTTAGCGTATATGTATATAGACAATATGCTATTTCAACAGCAATTTCATTGACGAAATGTATGCTATTACAGTAGTATACTATTTAGTGTGTAATAGTACTAGCAATGAATACGCTGTAGGGGGTTTAGTATATTGTTAGATGCGATGAGAATGACGGATATGAGAATTCCGGCGAATGCTATCATTCATGTAGAAGAGATGAAAGGTGGAGTCGTTTTATCCGTTGAAGTAGACGGCCAAATTATTTATACGATGGCTTATGATGAAGAAACAGATAGCTATGCTGAATTATATGATCGAAACGATAAGAGGGCGTGCCAAGTACATGAAGACTTCATGGGGTGGTCACTTCTTCATTAAAAAAGATGTCAATATGACATCTTTTTTTATTAAATCGATAGAATATACAAAGAAATGAAATATAAGGATAAAATTTGTAATAATTGATTTTGCATTGTTAGCACTCTGTAACTGCAAGTGAACTATTTTTTCGCTATCATAAAGATAACAGTCGCAGTTATAGGAGTGGTCAACTTGAAGAAAGTACATATTTCAAATTATATGTTATTATGTGTTTGTTTAATTTTATTTGTTCTCCTCGGAGGATTTTTATATTCATGTGTATAAGAAAAACGCATTCTAAAAAGAATACGTTATAAAAGGGAAATAATGATTAATCTAGTTCCAAGAATAATCAACGTAATACGTAATAAATTAATTACGGCGTTACCACTTAGTTTTGTATTAATGTAAGCCCCGATTTTTCCGCCAATCCATGCACCCGGAATCAGGATTAATGCATAAATCCAGCTGACATTTCCAAGTGAGATGTGAGTTGCAGAACTTACAATTGCTGATAGAAATACGATGAACATTGAAGTTGCTACTGCAATATGTGCTGGGAATGCAAAAAGAAGCATCATTGCTGGAACAAGTAAGGCACCGCCACCAATTCCAAATAATCCAGATATAAACCCAACTATAAAGGCGATAAAGATAGCAAGAAACGGTGGGAATTGGTAGTGTACAGTATTTCCATCATTATCTGTAAAAGAACGCTTAATTACAGACGTATTTGAGAGGGAAAGAGGTTTTAATTTGTCTCGAAGCATAAGTAGAATTGAGACGAATATAAGGAAAATCCCAAAGTATAAAGAAAATGTGTCTTGGTTTAAAAATTTATTTGCCCATGATCCGATAATACCACCAGGGCCGCTTCCGATAAATAAAATAAGTCCACTTTTATAATCTACTCGCTTATGCTTCATGTAAGTAAGGGTGGAAGATAGTCCTGTGAAAACGACTGTTACCATGGAAGTCCCTACTGCAAGTTGTGGTGATAAACTGTGTAATCCAATTAATAACGGAACAATAATAATTCCGCCTCCAAGCCCAACTAGGCTGCCGACTGTTCCGGCGATTAGTCCGATGAAAAGTAACATGATGTATTCCAAAATTGCCAACTCCTCTAAATAACTTATCCACCAATTATTATACACGCTTTTTAATGAGAAATAGGCTTGTTCACAAAAAAGTCGTCTTCCTAGAAAAATAAGGAAGACGACTTTTGATTAGAAAACAAAATGTAATAGGTAGTAAAACAGAGCAGCTAAAGAAGCTGAAATAGGAAGTGTAATAACCCATGTAATTAACATACGTTTTGCAGTTCCCCATTTTACCCCTTTCACACGGTGAGAAGCACCAACCCCTAAAATAGAAGAAGAGATAACGTGCGTCGTACTAACCGGTAAGTGAATGAATGTTGCACCGAAAATAACAAGTGATGATGATAAATCGGCAGCTACACCATTTACAGGACGAATTTTCATAATTTGTCCACCGACAGTTTTAATAATTTTCCATCCACCGACAGAAGTACCAAGCCCCATTGCGACAGCACAAGATAATTGTACCCAGAACGGGATATCGCTAGAAGTATGATAGTTATTAGCCATAAGTGCCATCGTAATGATCCCCATTGCTTTTTGTGCATCATTCGTACCGTGTGTGTAGGCTTGTAATGCTGCAGTGAAAATCTGGAATATACGGAAGTTCTTATTCGTTTTCGTTAAGTTAAAGTTTTTAAATACTACTTTAAAAATACTGTATACGATATAACCAATAACAAAAGCGATAATCGGTGAAATGATTAAAGCTTCAATAATTTTAATGAATCCTTTAAGATTTAGCGAGCTAATCCCAGCGGCCGCAATTGCAGCACCTGCGATTGCGCCGATAATTGCATGCGAAGAACTACTTGGAATACCGTAGTACCAAGTAATTAAGTTCCAAGCTATTGCCGCAAGCAAAGCAGCTAAAATTACAAGAGAACCATTTTGTAAGGCGAATGGATCAACGATATCTTTTGTAATCGTTTTTGCTACACCTGTAAATGTCATTGCGCCTAAAAAGTTCATAATAGCCGCCATAATAATGGCATGTCTAGGCTTTAGAGCTTTCGTTGAAACAGCCGTTGCAATAGCGTTTGCTGTATCGTGAAATCCATTGATAAAGTCAAAAGCTAAAGCGCAAATGACTACTAAAACGGTCAGTATCAAGAGTGTATCCATGATCAAACTCCTTACGCGTTCTTCATAATAATTGTTTCTAATACGTTTGCAACGCTTTGACAGCTATCAGCTACTTCTTCAAGCTCTTCGTAAATCTCTTTAAATTGAATAATCTTAATCGGATCTTTTTCACGAGAGAATAAGTGCTTAATCGCATGACGGCGAATATCATCACACTGTGATTCATAATCCTTAATCTTAATCGCATTTGTACGAATGTCGACTAATTTTTTGTTAGACATTAATTCAACAGAGTTTGCAATCTCAATCGCACATTGATTAATTGCTTCTACGAATTTAATCATGTATTCATCAGCTTCTGTAATAGAATACATTTCGAACAGACCAGCACTGTGATCTAATCCGTCTAATACATCATCCATACTCATTGCAAGTTGTAGGATGTCCTCACGCTCAATCGGAGTGATAAACGCTTTGTTTAACTCCATAATGATTTCGTGAATAAATGAGTCACCTTTTGACTCATACTCTTTCATGCGCATAGAAAACTCTTTTAAATCGCTAGCATTTTTAATTTTATACTCCACGAAAAACTGCGCGCCTTCTTTTAAATTTTCGGAAACATTCATTAACATTTCAGAAAATTTATCTTTTTTTGATTTAAAGACCATTATTGTTACCCCCACAAAAGTAATATATGTAAAATATATTGGCTAATCAATTCTAACAAAAAACTGTCGTTTTTTAAAACATTTTATCGAAAAGTTTACAAAAACTTAACATAACTCTCGTTGTTCTATTAATAATATTAATATCCAATAGTGAATATCTTACTTGTAGAATGTCCTTTTCTTGCAAAAAGTATGAATGTAAAAGAAAAGCTTTACACTATAGGAATGACTACGTTATTATAATAAATTTAAAAGGCGGTATATTCTTCCTTTTAAAAAGAAGAGTGTAAATAAATGAAGGAAGTGAACGAATGAAATTGAAGAACACTCATTTTAAAAAAATGCTTGAGTGGTTCAATAAGAGGAAGAAACTTCGTAATTCATTAATTGTATTGGGAAGTGTATTCGTTACTCTATTTATTGCTGTAAATATAATAATTTCCATTCAAGACATATCTGAACTAAAACAAGCTGTTCCACAACCGACTTTAATTTATGATGCAAATAATGAGGTCGCAACTAAATTAGCTTCTTCGAAAACAGAAGGCGTTAAAAGAAAAGATATTCCTGATATTATGGTTCAGGCAATTGTTGCAGTAGAAGATAAGGAATTTTTTAACCATCATGGTATTTATTATAGTGGAATTATAAGTGCGGTTTTTAAAAATATTACAGCAGGAGAAGTTGTAGCTGGGGGAAGTACAATTACACAGCAGCTTGCGAAGAATGTATTTCTGACACAAGATCGTACATTTTCTCGTAAAATAAAGGAATACTTTTTAACAAAAAAAATAGAACGTACTTATACAAAAGATGAAATTGTTGAAATGTATATGAATCAAATTTATTTTGGGGAAGGTGCTTGGGGTATAAAAAGGGCAGCAAAATCTTATTTTGATAAAGATGTAAAAGATTTATCAATTTCAGAAGCTGCAACGATTGCAGGCTTGATTAAAGCACCATCTGCATATTCACCTTATAAAAACTTTAACAAGTCAATTGAAAGACGTAATGTCGTATTAAGCTTAATGAAAGAGCAAGGGTATATTTCTGACGAACAGTATAATAAAGAAAAAGAGAGCGGTCTTGTATTAAAACGTGGTGTGGATGATAAATACAAGGGAAAATATTCTCAATATGTAGACTATATTGTTAGAGAAGCAATGGACAAGTACGAATTGACACAAAATGAAATTTTAGCGGGTGGTTATCGTATTTATACAGAGCTTGACCCGAAAAAACAACAGGCTGTAGAAGACGTTGTGAATAATGATAGTTATTTCAAAGATAATGGCTCAGACCAACTGATGCAAACGGGTGTAGTTCTTATGAATCCAAAAACAGGTGGTGTACCAGCTTTAGTTGGAGGGAGAGGACCGTACCAGTTTTTACAGTTTAATCATGCAACCCAATTAAAAAGACAACCTGGCTCAACGTTAAAGCCTTTAGCTGTATATGTACCCGCGTTAGAGCAAGGGTATGAAGTATACGATATATTGAAAGATGAACCATTTAATATTAAAGAATATAAACCACAAAATAGCGATCATACTTTTCACGGTGATGTGACAATGTATGAAGCTGTGGCAAAGTCGTACAATGTTTCGGCTGTTTGGCTATTGGAACAGATTGGATTAGATAAAGGGTTGAAATCTTTAGAGCGATTTGGTATTCCATTAGCGCCAGAAGATCGTACGTATCCAATCGCTTTAGGCGGTATGCATGTAGGAACATCCCCATTTGTAATGGCTCAAGCGTATAGTACATTTGCAAATGATGGTGTTCAAGTGGAAGCTCATGCGATTAGAGAGATACAAAATGCGGAAGGTGAAACGATTGGAAAGTGGTATAAGAAAGAGACACGAGTGACAAGCGAGAAAATTTCTCAAAAGATGACATATTTATTAAAAGGCGTTGTCGAAAAGGGAACGGGCGAAAAGGCGAAAGTTAATAATGTTGATACGGCTGGTAAGACAGGAACTACTCAAATTGTAAATGGCCCAAGCACCGGCGCAAAGGATTCATGGTTTGTTGGATACACACCAGATTTGGTAGGTGCGATTTGGGTAGGATATGATAAAACAGATAGCGATCATTATGTTCCGGGTGGTAGTCAAATTACGACGACAATGTTCCGGGATATTATGAAAAAAGCGAACGCAAATCCAGCTCAAAAAGCATTTCAGTTATCGCTCATATCTGAGGCTGATTATAAAAAACAATTGACTACAATAGAAGAGGAAAAACGAAGAAAAGAAGAAGAGAAGAGAAGGAAAGAAGAGGAACAACAAAGAAAAAAAGAGCAACAAGAGTGGATTGATAAAGTGAAAGAATGGATTCCTTCATTTTGGTAAAAGAAAGAGGCGAATAATGAAATTCGCCTCTTTTTTGTATGAAAAACAAAATGAAATTTTAAACGATTGAAATTATCCCTTCTCCGTACTAGTTACTACTCGTTAAGTATAATGTTCGTATTGCCAAAGGATTGAGAATCGTATGTGACAATTATTTTTCCTTTACTAATAGGTTCGTAAGGTAATTCTTCTTCGTAATTACCATTATTTTTATTGTGGATAGAAAGTGTAATTTCATCGATTTTTTTATTTGTATACTGATCTTTAATCGTTTCAGCAATTTGAAGTAATGCTTCGGAACTAGAAGCTTTCGTAATAAGCATTCCCGTTATAACTTTCTTTTCATTTTTTGTTGCATTGGAATAAGGGATGTTGCTTTGTTTCGTATACAAAATTTTGTATGGAACAGTTTTTCTATCTGCTTTTGAAATAGTGGAATATTTTAGAGTTAAAAAAAATCCTACACATAAAATAATGCATATCATAAGAGCAATCCAAATGCGTATCGGTGACATAACTCTCATTTTTCATCCCTCTTTCATATCTTTGACTTCATTATTTATCATACAAAATGAGGATTAAGATAGAGTAAATTTGAGGTAAAGAAACGTAAAGAAGGAGCACTTATCCTCCCAAACAAGTGCTCCTTTTTATTAAAAGAGAGATTTAATAGACAATCAAAATCACATCTATTACTTATAAATGTGCTTAGTCCTCCCAAAATATTTTCGGAAATTGTGGTTAGTAAATTCGGAAGACAGATAGTGTCGCAGTTGTATCGCCCGCAGGTCCTTGAGCGCCTTGAGGTCCTTGAGCGCCTTGAGGCCCTTGAGCACCAGTAGTCCCCGTAGTTCCTCCGCCTAGGCAACCAGATCTATATTGAACTAGAATAGCTTGACCAAGAGCTTGAAGAAGTCTTTCTGTAAGTTCTGACTTAGGGATGTTAATATGGCTACATGCTCTTAATTTGCAACAATCATTACCATAAAATACTTTTCCTTTATTTTTATTGTTCATCTTTTCATTCTTTTCTTTCATAGAATCATTAGTCATTACTATATATTAAAATGAAATTTATACTAAATTCGTGATGGACAAACTACCATTTCTAAAAAAATAAGAAATTGGCCCACCTAGAAAGAAATAAGTAAGATATAGAGAAAGGTTTATATAATGTAAAGAAGAAAAGTACAACATAAAAAACTACATGCTAATTGTTGGGAGTGTTTAACAATTGGCATGTAGTTCGTGGATTAGTCCTTTATTTACATTGGTTTAATTTTTCAAGGGTTGTTTTAGGTAAGATTGGAATTGAAATAGTGAAAGTTGTACCATCTTCATTACTAGTCATTTTTAATGTGCCGTTATGATTTTGGATGATTTTTTTTGTTACTGACAAGCCTAGTCCTGTTCCCGAATCCTTCGTTGAGAAGAATGGATCAAAGATATATTCTTGAATAGCTGGATGAATACCAATTCCATTATCTGTGAAAGTAATCCGAACGAAGTTATTAAGGCGATAACTAGTAATTTGAATAGAAAGAGGTTTGTCGCCTTGAGCATCGACGGCATTTTGAAATAGATTTAAAAACACTTGAACAAGTTCATGTCGATCAATATTGACTAAAATATCATCTAATTCATTAGAGAAGTTATAATCAATTGAAATATTATGCAAGGAGACTTCACTAGCTAGTAACTGTTGAATATAGTCACGTAAAAATGTATTGATGGGAAACGGTTCTCTTGTAAATTCCCGTGTTTTTGAAATGGCTAAAAATTTTGTAATAATATTATTTGCACGATCTAATTCAGGGATAAGCAAGTTTTTAAATAACTCTTTATTTGATGGAGAAATGCTTTCTTGTAAAAATTGTAAGTATCCTCGTACTGTTGTAAGAGGATTTCGTACTTCGTGTGCAATTCCAGCTGCGATTCGCCCTGCTAACGAAAACTTCTCAGCATCACGTTCTGTATTTAAATAATGAAAGACACTGATAACTCTAAAAATCTCCCCGTTATAATCGCGAATAATTCGGTTATTTATAATGCCATAGTTTTTGTCTAAAACTTCTTCATTATATATTTCTGTTCCCGTTTTTAATGTTTCAATTGCTTTAATTTTTTCTTCCGGCAAGTTTAGTAATTGTTGAATCGGTTTTCCGATAATATCATTTCGTATTACACCGAAATCATCTGCAGCAACTTGATTACATAAAGTAATATTCCCTTTACTATCGATAAAGGTTACATGATGTGAAAAGGCATCAAAAATATGTACAAAGTGTTTTTCAAGTTGTTCAAATAAAAATAATGAATCACAAGTAAGTTGAAAATGAGCCTCTTTATTCTCTTTTGGTATTTCTTGAATGGAATGAGTCGTTCTAGTTTTCTTTATTCGTAAACCAATATGTGGATTTTTGTATGTGAAATGATGTGGTAATTGATTCACAAGTTCTTCATAAAAACGTACTTTATTTTCTAGTTCTTCAATTCGTTTTTCATGAGATACAGTAGCATCGTTTGGAAGCATAAATAAATAACCCCTCATTTTAAAAATTCTTCCATATAGTATATCATATTTTTATAAGGATACCCTTAAAGAAAAGGCTACATGATGCAAAGTGAATAGAAGATGAAGTTAAAAAGGGAGGGGTATATGTGCTGTTTATTGGAGTGACAGGATGGGGAGATCATGATTCTTTATACATAAATCCCTATGAAAATAGAAATAAATTACGAACATACAGCGAGTATTTTCCTATTGTGGAAGTGGATAGTTCATTTTACGCGATGCAACCTGCACGAAATTATATAAAATGGGCAATGGAAACGCCGAAAGATTTTTCTTTTATCGTAAAAGCGTATCAAGGAATGACAGGACATATGAAAGGTGAAATTCCTTTTTCTACGTTCGATGAGATGTTTGATGTGTATAAACAGTCTATTCTTCCTTTAATAGAAGCTGATAAATTAAAAACAATTTTATTTCAATATCCACCATGGTTTGATTGCAAAAAGAAAAATGTAGATTTTCTTCGATATACGAAAGAAAAAATGGAAGGTTTACCATGTGCAATAGAATTTCGAAATCAAACATGGTTTTATCCAGAAATGAGAGATAAGACGTTACAGTTTCTAGAACAGGAGAAATGGATTCATACAATTTGTGATGAACCACAGGCTGGGATAGGTTCTGTGCCACTCGTGTTAGAGGTTACAAATTCAGACATGGCATTAATACGTTTTCACGGTCGAAATGTTCATGGTTGGCTTGATAAAGGGGAAAATTGGAGAGCGGTTCGCTGTTTATATCGCTACAACAATAAAGAACTCGAAGAATGGGTTGAACGACTAGAGCAATTAAAAAAGAAAACAAAGGATATATACGTACTGTTTAACAACAATTCAGGTGGGGATGCAGCAGATAATGCGAAACAGCTTATGAAAATGATGAACATTACATATGGTGAGCCGAAGCCGGAGCAATTAAATTTTTTTGAATGATAATAAACAAGAAAGGCACTGTACAAACAGGGGGAATGTACAGTGCCTTTCTATATGAAAAAGAGGGGTAACAATGTTACTGAGCGTTTGGTTGATTCATCAATTGTTGGCTTCATAATAAATGATAATGGTTATCATTATCATTGTCAATGGTTTTTCTAAAAATATATATAAAACTTTGTGTATTTTAAATAGAGATAAAAAAAGAACAGCGATTAATGCTGTTCTTTTCCATTGACGAATTGTTGTAAATCAAAAGGAGTTATCGCTTGGATAAATTCTTTTGAGATAAGTGTTTGAACGAGAGTGCTCTCAGAGATAGAAGCACCTGTTTTCTTTTCATAAGCTTGTTTTAATAAATCAAGTTTTTCAGCCGTTTCTTTTGGTAATTCAATTGTAAGTGTGTTCATAATTTCTCCCCCTTATTACTAGAGTACCACTACAGTATAGGAGAGACAAGAAAAGAGAATATGAAATATAAAAAAGGTTACCAAATTTTAAAATGGTAACCTTTTTTATGTATAAGAGTTATTAAGCAATACCGATATACTTTAAAGTTTTTGATGGAGTACTGTGATCAAAGAAGTGTTGTAAAAACGCAATATCAACACCTGATTTGTATGCACAATAACCCCAAGTTTTTCGAAGTGTATGTGAGCTAATCCCTTCTAATCCAACTTCTTTTGCAGCTTTGTTTAAAATGTACCATGCATGTTGTCTCGTAATAGATTTTGTTCCTTTTTGAGATTTTAACAATGGTTCATTACGTTTCCAAGTTTTACGTTCTTTCATGTAGTCTTCGATTGCGTGCTGTAAGTCTTCATTTACAGCAAACCATTTATGTTTCTTCACTTTTTCATTGTAAAATAAAATGGAATGGCGAACATTTTCATTTTCATCGATTACATCACTAACTTTTAATTGTAAGATTTCACTTACTTTTAAGCCAGAATTTACAGCTAATACGAATAATAAGCCATCACGTTTCGAAGATTGTAAAAGTATATTTTTGATAGTTTCTAATTGTTTTTCATTTTGAATAGGTTGTCCTGCTTGTTTCATTTCACGCACTCTCCTCTTTTATATGTGTAAAGGAAAGGATTAACTTGTTTCTTACTATAAAGGGAGAGTGTGAATTTCATGTGAACTCCTAGTGAAATTAAGACAAATTATTTGACTTCTTTTACTTTTTGTAAATTGAAATAGAATACAACACTGTTAGTCGTATTATACACACCATACTCGGCATGATGTAGGTCTAAAATGTTTTTTACAATAGATAATCCGAGACCGGTACCTCCAGTGTGACGGCTACGTGATGCATCTAGACGATAGAAGCGATCCCAAATTTTTTCAAGACTTTCTTCAGGAATAGGGTTTCCTGTATTCTCGATTTCGACTTTTACGGTATCTTCTGCTTCTATAATGGAGACTTGTATTTTTTCTCCCTCTGGCGTATAACGGATTGCATTACTTAGTAAGTTCACAACTACTTGCTCAATGCGACTGCGATTTGCTGTAACAAGTATAGAAGGGTCTGCATCGATGTTCACTTGTAAATGTTTTTCTTCCATGCTAAATAATAATTTTGTGTAGACTTGTTGCGTTAATTCACCGATTGAGAACGTCGTCATATCTAGTTTGTAAGTACCAGATTCCAACTTTGCTAATTCTAACATTTCAACAATCAGCCTGTTCATATTTTCTGTTTCTTCTAAAATAACATCAGTATAATACGAAGTATCCTTACTAACACCATCTTTAATTCCTTCTGCAAAACTTCTAATTACACTTAGCGGTGTTTTTAATTCGTGTGATACGCCAGAAATGAATTCTTTTCTTGTTTTTTCTAATTGACGTTCACGTTCAATATCTTGTTGTAACTTTGTATTAGCAACATTTAATCGATCGATTCGATCTTTTAAATTTACAGATAATGTATTGATACTGCCAGAAAGCCCGCCAATTTCATCGTCAGCTGTAACAGGTAATTTCTCGCTGAAATCAAAATTAGCCATTTTTTTTGTAACACGATTTATTTTAATTAATGGCTTAACAATGATTTTTGAGTAGTAGAAGGATAACAAAATAATTACGAGAAACACGATGATTAAGGCATAGACATAATAATCTTTTAAAACGAGCATCGCTTCATTAACAGGCTGCAAAGATGCTATCGCAAAAGCGTATTCTGTAATCCTTCCATTTTCTATAATCGGTTTTACAAAGATACTATTTTTTATATTTTCTCCGCCATCTAATATGAAAGTACTTAATTGGTTCGAGTTAGAAGTTCCCTCTCTAATCATATCTGCAAAATATTGAACGGCTTGTAATGTTTCAATATCATTTGCAAGACGAACCTCAGCTTTGGATGGGAGCTGTAACTTAGTTATAACACCTGTAAAGACGATTCGAGTTGTAGATTTGTATCGGCTTGCAAGTCTGTTCTTAGAAGGGTTACCATTAATTGACTGAAAATCCGAATAGAAATGTTCGTTTTGCCATTGATTATAATTCGTTCCTAATTTTTGTGGTGTGATTATATTATTCTCTTGCACGACTCCATCAACATTGATTATTACATCTTTTTTTAAACCTAAATTTTCGAATTTATTATATTCTTCTGGTGTTAAAAGATTATTGAGTGGAATGGAATACTGTTTATTATTGTTGGGATTAAATACATCGATATAGTAATTGTTATCACTTTTAATAATACCGTTAGAGTCCAAAAACTGCATATCGGCATTTGTTTTATCATGAAATTCTTGTTTTAGTTTTCTAACCTGCTCATAACTTTTATCACTTTTATCATAATTATCTACGAATTTTTCAAAAGCAGTTTGGACTGTTTTTACTTTCTTATTAATATAAAATTTCTCTAAAAATAGAGATTGTCCTAGGAAAAAAAGTAGGAATATGATTGTAAATAAAGTGGATGTTAATAAAAATAGTTTAAAGACGATACTTCTGTTTTTCACTACGTCACCTCTTATGAGAAATACTGTAAATGATTTCTTTATCCCGCTTTAACGGGCAATAAGACTCCCACTTCAAAATTCGGCGAATACAAGGGAGTTAAGTGGGAAATCAATTGCCCGTAAAATCCGATTGGTTCAACTAATAATCAGTGGGGGATGGAAAAAACCTCCACTGATTAAAGTTTCACTTTATTATAACAAACGTTACAAGAAAGTAGAGGGGAGAAATCTGTCTCTTTATAAAGTAGTTATTTATAAAAAGTCACATAAAAAGAACTCGCCAGACGTATGACAAGTTCTTTAGTGTATTATTGTTGAATTGCTGCATCTAAAGCGATTTCAATCATTTCGTTAAATGTAGTTTGACGCTCTTCAGATGTTGTTTCTTCGCCAGTGAAGATGTGATCGCTAACTGTTAATATAGATAATGCATTTACACCGTATTTCGCTGCTAATGTGTAAAGAGCAGTTGTTTCCATTTCTACTGCTAATACACCGTAATCTCCAAGTTTTTTAACCATGTCCATGCTTTCACGATAAAACACATCTGCTGTTAAAACGTTACCGACACGAACGTGTAATCCTTTTTCAGTTCCAGCATCATAAGCTTTCTTTAAAAGGTCAAAGTTTGCAGCTGGTGCAAAATCAAATCCTGGGAATGTTAAACGGTTCATATTAGAATCAGTACAAGCCGTCATTGCGATAATAACATCACGAACTTTTACATCTTTTTGAATTGCACCGCAAGTTCCAACGCGAATTAAATTTTTAACTCCGTAGCTTTGGATTAATTCGTTTACATAAATAGAAATAGAAGGAACACCCATACCTGTACCTTGAACAGATACACGTTTTCCTTTATAAGTTCCAGTGAAACCTAACATACCACGCACATTATTATAGCAAGTAACGTCCTCTAGAAATGTTTCAGCGATATATTTTGCACGTAATGGATCACCAGGTAATAGAATAGATTCAGCGATTTCACCTTGTTTTGCTTCGATATGTACACTCATAAAAAAGTCCTCCTTATAATGTATTGATAGAAATCAATATCATTTGCATTATACACTACGAATCCTTTCAATTAAAATCTTTTTATTATTTGTAATATGTGCAAAATAGGAGGATTTCATAAATCATAATCTAGAATATATATCTTAAGAAGTTTTGTATGAATAGAGACAATAAAAATGGTAGGTGATGTTTTGAAAAATCTTGTCATCGGGCTTATTGCGTTAGTACTTATTGTGGCAGGAGGATTTTACATAAAAAAATATCAAGAAAACGAAGAGACTGTAGGAGATGTTCAGGAAGTAAAGTGGGGTGTTTCAAATGGAAAGGGAAATGAGAAAGTAGATATTGTATTTCAGTTGTTAAACAACAAGAATAATGAAATTCGTGGTGTAAATGATCAAATGCGGGCAGTGATTGTAGATGGACAGTTAAAAAACATACAACAAATTAAACCCACATTTGCAGGGAACGGGTCATATAAGTTATCTTCCAAAATAGCGAAAGACGAAGAATATACAATATTTTTATACGAAGACAAAAATAAGTCCGTAGAGTCATTCGCTAGGAAGAATTTTGGTAGAACGAAAGAGGAGAACAATAAGAAAAAAGTGAAATTTCCAATCGACAGTGTACTTACAAAAAAAATAGGAGAGTATGAAGTTTCTCTTTTATTTGGCGCATTACATCCGAATGAACCAGTTACGTTAACATTTCAGTTTCAAGCGAAAAAGGGTGAAAAATTGAAATTGCATTCAGAGAGAGGAGAAGTAGAGTCACTCTATATCGTGGATGAAACGAAGGAGAATTTTTTATACGCTATGCCTGTAGATACGGATGAACAATTACAATACCGAATTACATTTCCTGCCGAAGGCACGTATAAAATGTGGGGGAATTTCTATATAAATGGTAAGAAGTATGAAAAAGAATTTATTGTACAAGTTCAAAAAAGAAAAAACAGCTAAGATTTTAGCTGTTTTTTCTTTTTCCTATTAATTTTGTTACAGAGAGCATTGTAATTGGTAAAGAATGATTCTTCCTAAATGCTAAATATTTACCGCTCCATGCTGGTTTATATTTTTCTTTAAAATGTCGTAATCCGCTGAAACTATACGTATAACGAACGTTATTAAAGATTGCAGCAGCCACTCGTTCAGACCAGAAAGACTGTGTGGATAAACCAACATTTGAAAGTGGTGCCATACCGATATTAAAGGAGTGGTATTCATTTTCTTTTGCCCACTGGAATAAGTGGATGAAAATTGCGTCCATAATGCCGCTAGGCGCATCTGGATAATATCGCATTAAATCGACAGATAATGATCCGTTTTGATATACAGGCATGAATGTTGTGAATGCAATAATTTTTCCATCCGCATCAGATAATGTTGCGATAGGAGCGCGACTAATATATTCACGATCGAAGTATCCGAGTGAAAAACCTTTCTCTTTTTTTCCACCAAGCCATGCATCTGAAACTTTTCTTAACTCTTCATATAATTCGTCGGAGAAAGGTGGCTCATGAATAGAGAATGTATAGCCTTCTCTTTCAAAACGGTTGAAAGTAGCTCGCATGCCAGCGCGTTTCTTTCCTGTTATTGTAAAGGTATTTAAATCAACAACAGCTTCTTCACCAAGCTTAAAGAAGTTATAACCAAAATCGTGGTATAAACTCATCCATTTACTTTCAATTTGATAGAATACACAAATGTATCCAAATCGATCAGCCTCAGCTAAAAACTCTTGCAATACAGTACGATAGGAGGAAGGGTCCCCAATTGGATCACCTAGTACAATAAGTCGTTTTCCAGTTATTGAGAAGAGAATGAGTGCTTTTCCATCACTACTGAAAAAGAACTGTTTATCTCCTAAAAAACCTAAATGACTAAGTACATTTCCACCATGTTCATCTAAGAAGTTTTGTAATCGTTTATCATTAGCTGGTTGCCCGGGAAATTCATTTCGATAACGATTTGCAATGAGTGAACCAATTAGTAAAAAAGTAGGAACAAAAAAGGCAGCTGCTAATGCACTTCGTTTCACTTGTGTAATATTACGAACGACAAAATCAGGTTTGAAAGCTTCTTTTGCACCTGCAAATAAAATACCTAAGTTTTTATATAAATATAACGTTACAAGTAGGAATATAAAAACTTTTACGATATCGGAAAGTGAGACTTCCATTTTCTCACGTACAAACCTTTTACGAAGCATATACAATACAGCGAGTACGATTAATAAAATAAAAGTTTCTTCAACATCAATTCCTTTTAGTGTGTTAAAAATAGCGGCTCCAATTAAAGAAACAATCGTCATATAATAAGAACGTTTTGTTCCGTAATATATCCCCCGCGAAAGAATGAGGAGGAGAATACCGAATGTTAGCGATAAGCTAAAAGAAAATTGAATAAGATGTTTTGGAGCTAGAATATGTAAGGCGTGTGCCCGATTTATACTTGTCGGTAGAATGGTTGATAAAATAACCATTAAGCCAGCAAATACTGTTAAAGCAGCAGATGCCCAAGAACCTAACTTTCCTAGAAAGTCACGCTGCAAAGTCCATATAACACCAGTTGTCTCTAATGCAGGCGCAATAAAAGGTTTATCTTCAAACTTTTTAATGGCTACTCCTGTCATTTCAAAAGCTGCAAAAATGAGACCAAGGCAGAAGGGCAAGATGTAATAGACGAGACGATATAATAACATAGCAGGGAGTAAAACACCTGTATCGATGCCGTATTGCCCAAGCCCAGTTAAGAAGACAAGATCAAATGATCCAAGGCCACCAGGAACAAGACTAACGACACCAGCTAAAGCAGCAATAACATATACGCCTAAAAACTTTTGGAATTCGATTTCAATGCCAAATAATAGTAATATGACGTACATAACAATACCAGCAGATACCCATTCGACTAATGAAACTAATGAGTATAAAACAGTTGGGTTTTTCTCCTCTTCTTCTTGTTCCTCTGTTTGCGTCGCTTTTCTATTTTTTAATTTAGAAAATCCGATATATATAGGGACGAAAAGAGCGAAGAAGATAAGAACAGGCCATAGCCATGGTTTTTCATGCAAAATAAATCTCGTGTCTAATATTCCGATGAGACCAAGAAATGAAAGAATGGCTAATCCATTAATAAAGGCAGTTGTCATCCAAGCGATACTTTTAATAAGTTTTCCATTTTCTTTTATATATGGACGATAAAGCATTGTGCGTACGCCGGCTCCAACAAGACCACCAAACCCGATAAATCCATTTAAAGTATTAGCAATCCACGAGATACGGAAAATCTTTTGGACAGGGATATCAGCTTTTAAGTAACGAAGCATAACATAGTCATAAAAGAACATTGTTGATACAGCGAATGCACCAAGTGTAATTGCTAAAAAGACTCCTCCAGTTGGAATGTTTTTAATTGTATCAATCGCTTCTAAAAAAGAAATGCCCGCTAATTCTTTTTTTGCTTGAAAGAATACAATTGTTAATACAACAAATGGGAAGACAATTTTCCCGATTTGTAAGAAACGTTTCCATGAAAACGACATAAATACAACTCTCCTTGTATAAGAAAACTGAGACAATAATATTATTATGACAAACTTCCAGAAAAATAAAAAGGTAAATTCCTGTATAGGCGAGCTATTTTTTATATAGGTATATTTAAAAGAATATTTTGTTTATCAGAAAATTAAGTTAGAATAAGATGAAAGAGGGGGAGGGGAGTATATGATTATAAAAGGTTACGTAGGATATGAGTTAGAAAAAGCGAAACCTAATACATCAGAAGATTTTTTTAACAGATCTGAAGTGACATATATATTAAATGGTAAAGAGAAAACTTTTTCGGTTTTATACGTTCGATATTTTGAAGAAGTTTTACAAGAAATTACTCCTTTTGAAGGAAATCCAGTGTATAAAGTAGAAGAACAAAACATATATTTGCGTGATATTGTAGCGATATGTTGTTTAGTGAAAGATAAGGAGCTTCGTGCGCAAAAACGTTTGTATTTAAATAATATGGAAGAATTTCAACAATATTTTGATGAGGGAACGGTGTCGAAAGTACAAGAAATATTGGCTGAATTACATAAAAATAAAAGAGTAGAAATAGCGTGAAATGGCAAAGGAGAGAGAAAAATGTCTAATTTGATGGTTGAAAATCAAACAGAACAAGTTTCTATATTTTTAGAAGATGCTATTAATTTGATAACCAATTATGTAAATTATCATACGTTACCTTCTTTATTAGAGGAAACACCAGCAGGGAATGAGCAATATTATAAAGGGGTATTAGCATCAATGAGACGACTTCTCGTTTTTTGCGAAGAAGGACAGGATGCATGTTTTGTTTTGTTGAATAGCCAGCCATTTCGAAAAACAGCAGCTGAAAAAATTTTATATAAGATTTACCATCAAGTAATTGCAGAGTTTTTTTCACCGAAGAGTGATCATTGGTATGAAAATAGTCGGTCTGCATATACAGGGAAAAATTCTATCGTTTTTCAACAAACACCACCTGCATCTTTGGAGCAAGTGATGAAGAGTTTAGAAGGTAAATTTCAATTGATGCGTGAAGAACTAGAATATTATGAGACGGATTATCAGACAAAGATGTTACACAAATATTGATTGAGGAAAAGAAGCTAAGGTTACTTAGCTTCTTTTCCTTTTGTACAGTTATATAAGGGATTTTCATTGAATATAGTTAAGTGGATAGCATTAGGGAGGTGCAACATGAATCAGCAAGGTGTATTTACAGATTACTTTCATGAAGTAGAAAATTGGTGTGAAAGTGTTCTTCACGTATTAGATAGCCGCGCAATGGAAGTGTATGATGTCCATATGCTTGCCTATAAAATTCAGACGTTATTAGAGCGTATGAAAGAGCATGAGTATGAAACAGATGCAGAGTTTATGTATGAAATAAGCGATGATGTAGAACATATTCAGCATCACTTGCAGGAAGTATTTATGCAAGAAGAAGAGGAATATGAATTATATGAAAGAGGGGATAGTGAACGAGCTGTCCCAATTGGAGGACATACACTCCCGCCATTACCTTATCCGTATAATGCATTAGAACCGTATATTTCTAAAGAAATTATGATGTTACATCATGATAAACATCATCGGAGTTACGTGGAAGGGTTAAATAAAGCAGAGAAGATGATGGAAGAAGCGAGAAAAACAAATAAATTTGATTTAATTAAGCATTGGGAAAGGGAAGCGGCTTTTCATGGGTCAGGTCATTACTTACACACGATATTTTGGAATAACATGAAAAAAGACGGTGGTGGAAGTCCAAGAGGAGCTTTTTCACAACAAATTGAACAAGATTTTGGGAGCTTTTTACGTTTCCAAAAACATTTTACAGAAGCGGCCTCTAAAGTAGAAGGTTCAGGCTGGGCAATTCTCGTTTGGGTACCCCGGTCTGGAAGGTTAGAAATTTTGCAAAGTACACTTCATCAATTATTTACACAATGGGATACGATACCGCTCCTTGTACTAGATGTCTGGGAACATGCGTATTATTTACAATACCAAAATCGAAAAGATGAATATATTAAAAACTGGTGGAATGTTGTAAATTGGCCTGATGTAGAAAAAAGGTTTGAAACTGCGAAACAAATTGAATGGACACCATATTAGACGCAAATTCTCTGCGTCTTTTTTAATGGAAGTAGAAGGAAGATTTCGTTCATATTTTAAAAGGCCAAGCATACACTTGTACAAAAAGTGCCAAAAGGACGTGGGGGGAAATATGAGACGAATTTGTGTAATCATTACGCTTCTTATGATGTATGCAAGCGTTATGCCGATTCCTACATATGCAAAGATGAACAGCAATGTCAGTGCTCGAAATGCTGTATTAATGGAGCAACAGTCTGGTCGTGTATTATACGGAAAAGCAGAACATGAGCCTCAAAAAATTGCTAGTATAACAAAAATTATGACCGCTTTATTAGCTGCTGAATCAGGGAAGATGAAAGAAATGGTATCAGTTAGTAATGAAGCGGTGAGGGTGGAAGGATCGGCAATCTATTTAAAGCCTGGACAAAAAGTGAAGTTAGAAGATTTAGTATACGGACTCATGCTTAGATCTGGTAATGACGCAGCGCAAGTAATTGCTGAAAGTGTGGGTGGGAGTATAGATGGATTCGTATATTTAATGAATCAAAAAGCGAAAGAAATTGGAATGAAAGATACGCACTTCTCAAACCCTCACGGCTTAGATGGAGATGGATCACATTATTCGTCGGCTTACGATATGGCATTATTAACGAAATATGCAATGGGAAACGAGACATTTAAGAAAATCTTTGGAACCAAAACATATAAATCAGATTCTTGGGATTACCCGTGGAAAAATAAACATAAGCTGGTAACGTCTTATTATGAATTTGCAACAGGAGGAAAAACAGGCTTTACGAAGAAAGCTGGGCGAACGCTTGTGACAACGGCATCAAAAGATGGACTAGATTTAATTGTCGTAACTTTGAGTGCCTCTAGTGATTGGGATGATCATATGAATTTGTTTGATAAAGGTTTTGAACGTTTCAAACAAACGAAAGTTTTAGGACAAGGAGCAATTGCTGAAATAAATGAAAAGAAGTATGCCAACCATGTTTATACGAAAAATAGTTTTTCGGTACCGTTAACTGAAGAAGAAAAAAAGAACGTAGTATTAAAAGTTGAACTCCATAAAAGTATAAAACTTACGGATGGAGTAAAGGTTGGGAAGACAGACATTTATGTTGGTAATGAAAAAGTTGGAGAACGGAATTTATTTTATAGTAAACGGAAGTTAGTAGCTACAACGGGACTTTACTGGAATAATGTGAAAGAAATTTTTTCTTACATGATAGGTGTTGGGAACGATGGTTAATCTCGTATGGGTAGCGATGGCTGTCATTGGGATTGTATACGCCATGATAAATGGCACGATGGAAGAAGTGAATAAAGCTGTATTTGACGGAGCAAAAGATGCGGTAACGATTTGTATAGGACTTATTAGTGTTTTAGTATTTTGGCTCGGTTTAATGAAAATTGCAGAGGAAGCCGGATTGTTAAAAAAATTAGTTACACTTTTTATGCCGATAGTAAAAAGGTTGTTTCCAGAAATACCAAAGGATCATCCGTCCATGGGATTTATTCTATCAAATATGATGGCAAACTTTTTTGGTCTAGGTAATGCAGCAACCCCTCTTGGTATTAAAGCGATGGAACAACTGAAAGAGTTAAATGGAGGAAAGGATTCGGCGAGCCGTTCTATGGTGACGTTTCTAGCATTAAATACATCAGCCATTACATTAATTCCTACGACAGTCATTTCCATTCGAATGACGTATGAATCAGCGAATCCTACTGAAATTGTTGGGGTAACATTTATTGCACAAGTACTTTCTATGATTGGAGCAATTTGGATTGACCGCTATTTTTACCGAAGAAGGAGTAGAAAGGGGCGGAAAAAATGAGTATTGTAAATACAATTTCCTTATGGGTAATTCCTTGTGTAATTGGTTTTATCCTTTTATATGGCACAATAAAGAAAGTACCGACGTATGAATCGTTCGTTGAGGGAGGAAAAGAAGGGATTCAAATTGCAATTTCCATCTTACCGTTTATGGTTGGAATGCTTGTGTCTATTTCTATATTCCGGTCTTCAGGTGCGTTAGATGCAATGATATCGGTAATGAAGCCAATGTTAGATTTGATCCATGTTCCAGCAGAAATTGTTCCACTAGCACTTATACGCCCTATTTCAGGCTCTGCTGGTTTAAGTATTACGACCGATTTAATTGCCACATATGGGCCAGATTCGTTTATTGGGAGATTGGCTTCTACGATGCAGGGGAGCACAGATACGACTTTCTATATTTTAACTGTATATTTTGGAGCGGTCGGGATTAGAAAAATGGGTGATGCACTAAAAGTAGGACTTTTTGCAGATTTAATCGGGATTATATGCTCAATTGTGTTCGTTTCTTTATTGTTTCAGTAATACTATTCATTTTTTACGCTATTTCGCTTATAATACGTATACGACCACTATTAAGGTGTAGCTTAATAGTGGTTTTTTTATGTGGTATTTTTGACAAAATGATGAACTTTTATTGTGAGAAATATGAAAAATATGGACAATAATAAAAGGTAAAAACATGATTTGACCTTTATATGTTTATTATCATCGCTATGTTGTTTAAGTAAGATGAAGCGAATAGCCGTAAAGCGTATGCGGTTGCCAAGTCTTTCTAATGTAAGGTAAGATAAATTCGAGGTGAAAAAAAGAAATGGAACGATTACAAAAAGTGATTGCGCAAGCAGGTATTGCATCGAGAAGAAAGGCTGAGGAATTAATTCAGCAAGGAAAAGTGAAAGTTAATGGAAAAATAGTGAAGGAGTTAGGGACAAAAGTAACTCCTCAAGATAAAGTAGAAGTAAATAACATCCCTCTTGAAAAAGAAGAACCTGTTTATTTTTTACTATATAAACCAACTGGCGTAATTTCAAGTGTATCAGACGATAAAGGAAGAAGTGTTGTAACGGACTTTTTCCCGGAAATTACACAACGTTTATTCCCAATCGGACGCTTAGATTATGATACGTCTGGCGTATTATTAATGACAAATGATGGGGACTTCGCAAACGTATTAATGCATCCTAGATATAAAGTTGAAAAAACATATGTTGCAAAAATAAAAGGGCCATTAACAGGTGAGAAAATTCGCATGTTAGAACGCGGTGTTACGTTAGAAGACGGTAAAACAGCACCAGCACGTGTGAAAATTATTTCTTGGGACAAGCGTAAAGAGATGGCTATTGTACAATTAACAATTCATGAAGGACGTAATCGTCAAGTACGTCGTATGTTTGAAGCGTTAGACTGTAAAGTAGTGAAATTAAAACGTGAACGTTATGCTTTCTTAGAAGTAGGAAGCCTGCGACCTGGTGATGCGAGAGAATTGACACCACATGAGGTGAAACAATTACGCGCGCTTGCTTCTACAAAGCCAAGATAAGCTATAGAGTTAAAAATTCACCAGTGGAGTGCTCTGCTGGTGATTTATTCAATACAACATTTACAGAAGATAATACATAACATTTATCGAGGAGAGGAGAAGTAATATGAAGAAAAATCGCTTATTATTTCGCGTTATTATTCTACTCATTTTATGTGGTGCTGTAGGATTTACCCTTTATCAAGGATTCTTTGCTAATAAAGAGAAAATGCAAATCGGAAAAGAAGCACCTAACTTTGTTGTGACGGATTTAGAAGGGAAGAAAATTGAACTAAAAGATTTAAAGGGAAAAGGTGTATTTTTAAACTTTTGGGGCACGTGGTGTAAACCTTGTGAAAAAGAAATGCCTTATATGAATGAATTATATCCAAAGTATAAAGAAAAAGGTGTTGAAATCATAGCGTTAGATGCAGATGAAACGGATATTGCAGTAAAGAACTTTGTGAACCAGTATGGTTTGAAATTCCCAGTTGCCATTGATAAAGGACAAAAGATTATAGGAACATATGGAGTAGGTCCATTACCGACAAGCTTTTTGATTGATAAAGATGGAAAAGTAGTGGAGCAAATTATAGGTGAACAAACGAAAGAACAGTTAGAAGGGTATTTAAAGAAAATTACTCCGTAATAAAGAAAGCCTTTACATAAGGGGTGCGTGTCTATAGTGCCTCTGGTTTAAAAATTCTGAGTATTGCGGTAACTTGAGGTTAGAATATACAATAGTACATATAGATACAGGGGCGGTGAGAGTGTTGAAAGAAATTAAATGTGAATGTGGACATGTTAATCCGATAGGAACCGTTTTTTGTGAAGCTTGCGGGAAACCATTTGAAAGCAATGAAAATACAAAACTATTGGATATGCGCTATGAGGGGAGTGCACGGAGATCTCTCACGCAGACAAAAACGATAATCGATAAAATTTGGAGCTTTTTCTCTTCTGTAAAAGTGGGTGTATGGCTAATCGTAATAACTTTAGCTGCATCAGCGATAGGAACTATTTTTCCGCAAGAAATGTACATAACTCCAGGGATTGCACCAGCTGAATATTATAAACAAGAATACGGATTTTTAGGACAATTATACTATCAATTAGGGTTTAATAATTTATACGGTTCATGGTGGTATATGATTTTGATTGCTTCTATCGGTATTTCACTTGTGATATGTAGTTTAGACCGTGTTATTCCACTTTATAAAGCTTTAAAAAAGCAAGGCGTAAAAAGACATCCTAGCTTTTTAAAGAGACAGAGATTATATGGGACTGGTACACCGCAAGAAGGTGACCTGGAAAGAGTGCAAAAGAATTTAAAGAAAAGAAACTATAACGTGAAAGTGGAAGACGGAAACGTTTTAGCAGAAAAGGGACGCTTCTCGCGTTGGGGTCCATATGTAAATCATATCGGTCTTATTATCTTTTTATTCGGTGCGATGCTTCGTTTTTTACCGAGTATGTACGTAGACGAAGCACTTTGGTTACGTGACGGTGAAACGAAAGAGATACCAGGGACGGATGGACAATACTACTTAAAAAACGAGAAATTTATAAAAGAAGTTTATGATAAAAGTAAGGACAAGGAAGTTTTTGATGAAGCGATTGATCGTGTAGGCGATAAAATGATTGCGAAAAACTTCCAAACGAATGCCGTATTATATAAAGCAGTAGGAGAAAATATAGCAGGACAAAAACCGAAATTAGAAAAAGTAAAAGAAGCGGAAATTCGAGTGAATGAACCACTGAAATTTGATCAATTTGCAGTGTATCAAGTGGATTATAAAGAAAGTGAATTTAAAAGTATGTCCTTTAACTTACAAAATAAAGAAAATAATCAAAAGTGGGGACCGATTAAAGTAGATTTAACGAATCCTAAGGAAAAATATGATTTAGGAACTGGTTATTCTCTAGAACTATTAAGCTATTTTCCTGATTTTTATTTTGATGAGAATGGAAAACCAAATACGAAAACGAAATTACCAAACAATCCTGCATTTGTATTTAAAATGTTTACACCTGAAACACCAGATGGTGAAGTGAGTTTTGTTGGTATTCAGCAAAATATAGAACCAGATGGAAACAACAAATATAAAATGTCGTTTGCAGGTGTTGAAATGCAGAATGCAACAGCACTTACTGTAAGAAAAGATTTAACGCTTTGGATTCTCGGCATTGGAGGATTTATATTTATGGTTGGTGTCATTCAAGGTATGTATTGGAATCATCGCCGTATTTGGATACAACGTGTTAATGATGAATGGTGGATTGCAGGGCATACAAATAAAAATTGGTTCGGTTTAAAGAAAGATATTGAAAGAGTAATAGAAGGTACAGCAATTCCACAGCCAAATGATAAAGTAATTGATAAAAAAATTAGTTAAGGTGGGGAAACGATATGGTGCAAATAAGTAGTAACTTTCTCTTTACCGCATTTATTTTATATTTAATTGCGACTCTATTTTTTGGGGGAGCCATTAAAGAAAAGGGTCATAAATGGGCAAATGTAGGAATAACGATTACAATTTTAGGGTTTATAGCACAAACAGTATATTTTGTTACAAGGTGGATTGCATCAGGGCATGCGCCAGTTAGTAACTTTTTTGAATTCGGTACATTTTTCGGCATGATGCTTGTAGGAGCATTTATTGTCATGTATTTTATGTACCGTGTAAGCATAATCGGACTATTTGCATTACCAGTTGCGCTTTTATTAATTGCCTATGCAAGTATGTTTCCGAGGGAAATATCTCCGCTTATTCCATCTTTAAAAAGTAATTGGTTACATATTCACGTGACGACGGCAGCAGCAGGACAAGCCATTTTAGCGATTAGTTTTATTACAGGCGTTATGTATTTATTGAAAAATGTAGATCAATCGACGAGAAGTAAACGTACATTTTGGCTAGAGACGGTAGTATTTACACTTGTTTGTACAGTTGGATTTATTGGAGTAACAACGGTATTTTCTAGTATGAAATATGAAGCGAAGTTTCAATGGATTGATAAAAATGAACAACAACTGGAAATGAAGTACAATCTTCCGGCTTTAGTTGGACCGCATGAAGGGAAGTTACTGACAGAAAATAAATTAGAACCGGCAGTTGAAGTTCCAGTAATTGTAAATGCAAAAAAATTAAATACTGTTATTTGGTCAGTGTTAGTTGGAACATTACTGTATATTGTATTAAGACTCGTTTTACGGAAGCGAGTATCGGCGGCACTTCAGCCGTTAGTAAAGAATACGAATAGTGATTTACTAGATGAAATCGGATATCGATCTATTGCAATTGGATTCCCAGTTTTCACATTAGGTGCATTAATTTTTGCGATGATTTGGGCTCAAATAGCGTGGACGCGCTTTTGGGGCTGGGATCCGAAAGAGGTTTGGGCACTTATAACGTGGCTCTTTTATGCTGCAGTACTACATTTACGATTATCTAAAGGGTGGCATGGAGAGAAATCAGCTTGGCTTGCAGTAATTGGTTTTGCAATCATTATGTTTAACTTTATTGTAGTAAACTTAATTATTGCCGGTTTACATTCATATGCATAGAGAAATAAAATAGGAGAGTGCATGTCACTTTCCTATTTTATTTTTGTCAACTTTTCTTCTTTTTTGAGAAAAACATGACAAAGTAGCGGTTGATTTTGTAAAATGATGTCGAGGACATTATATACAGTTCAAAAAAAATACATAGTTTTGGAAAAAAATTGAACAAAATTTATTATTCTTGTGAAGCATAATATGGGAAGTGAAACATTTAGAAGATTGCTTAAATAAACGAGAATAGCGCAACATAATAGTTAAAGAAGGGTAGGTGTGAACCGCTGAGGTGAGAGTACGCAGCGGGTAGAGATGGAAAATGAATCAAGAATTTTAATTGTAGATGATGAGGATCGTATTCGTCGTTTATTGAAAATGTACTTAGAAAGAGAACAATATACGATTGAAGAAGCAGATAATGGTGATACAGCTTTAGAAATGGCGTTGCAAAATGATTACGATTTAATCTTATTAGATCTTATGATGCCTGGTAAAGATGGCATTGAAGTATGTAAAGGGGTTCGTGAGAAGAAAGCGACACCAATTATTATGCTGACAGCAAAAGGTGAAGAAGTAAATAGAGTACAAGGATTTGAAGTTGGAACAGATGATTATATTGTAAAGCCGTTTAGTCCACGTGAGGTCGTGCTACGTGTGAAAGCGGTATTACGTCGTGCTGTACCAACAACATTCTTTACACAAGATACAACGACAAAAGATGTTACTGTATTCCCTCACTTAACAATTGATAACGATGCACACCGTGTTACTGCAGATGGCAATGAAGTAAACTTAACGCCGAAAGAATATGAGTTACTATTATTTTTAGCGAAAGCTCCTGATAAAGTATTCGATCGTGAGCAGCTGTTAAAAGAAGTATGGCAATATGAATTCTTCGGAGATTTACGTACAGTTGATACACATGTAAAGCGTTTACGTGAGAAGTTAAGCAAAAAATCACCAGATGCAGCGAAAATGATTGTTACTGTTTGGGGTGTAGGTTACAAATTTGAGGTTGTGAACGACTGATGCTTTGGAGAAGTGTAGTAGGGAAGTTATGGATGACCATATTACTTCTCGTTTCGTTTGTTCTTGGATTTGTTGCGATTTTACTTTCACAATTTTTTAGAACGTATTATGTTGATATGAGTGAAAATAGACTTCAAAAAGTCGCAACAAGTGTTACGGAATTAATTGAAGAAGGTGCCGATGTAAAAACGATTGAGAACATCGCGTACAAATTCTCTGATCCACTTTCAAGGATTATTATTGTAGAAGATGGCAAGGAAATCTCTTCTTCACCGAAACAAGAAGGGTTAGTCACCCTTACAATGGATAATTTAAAAGAAGATAAAGAATTAGCCGCTGTTTTTACGGACAAAAAAGAAATTAAGAACAACATTAGAAAAGCTTCTGATAGTAGAAAGAATAAAAGCACTGAAAATGATATTGTGATCGTTGGGAAACCAGTGCAATCAAAAAATCAAAGCGCAGTGTTCGTATATGAATCTTTACAAGTGCCAATAAAAGATATGGAGAGAACGACTGATTTCATTTTCTTAGCCGCTGGGATTGCGATTATATTAACAACTTTCTTTGCGTTCTTCTTATCTACTCGGATTACAGCACCGCTTCGTAAAATGCGTGAGGTTGCTTTTGAAGTGTCACGTGGGAAATTTGATGCAAAGGCTCCTATGGTATCTCAGGACGAAATTGGTGAGCTGGCAACGGCCTTAAATCAAATGGGTAAACAGTTGAAGTTTAATATGAATGCTTTGCAGCAAGAAAAAGAACAGTTAGCTAGTATTTTGAGTAGTATGGCAGATGGAGTTATTACGTTAAATCAAGAAGGTGAAGTCGTAGTTATTAATCCACCGGCTGAACATTTCTTACAAGTTTGGCAAGAAGAAAAAGAGATAGAGTTAAGTAAAAAATTACCTTCTGAACTTGTGGAACTATTCCATCTCGTTGTAGAAAGCGAGCAACAACAAGTTGTTGAAATTAATTTACAAAAAGGGAACTATGTAGTTCTTATGACACCACTTTACAATCAAACGAAAATTCGTGGGGCTGTAGCGGTACTGCGAGATATGACGGAAGAACGTCGTCTTGAGAAAATGCGTCAAGACTTTATTGCGAATGTATCACATGAACTTCGTACACCGATGGTCATGCTGCAAGGGTATAGTGAAGCGATTTTAGATGATATTGTGCAAACGAAAGAGGAAATAGATGAGTTTGTTCAAATCATTTATGATGAATCCGTTCGTTTAGGTAAACTTGTAAATGAATTGTTAGATTTAGCTCGTATGGAAAGCGGTCACGTAGAGTTACATATTGGTGAAGTGGACATACATCCGTTTGTGGAAAAAATTGGTCGTAAATTCCAAGGGATTGCAAAGGATAAAGAAGTTGAACTAACAGTTGATTTCCGGAATCAGATTGAAGAATATGCGTTTGATGCAGATCGGATGGAACAAGTGTTGACGAACTTGATTGATAACGCAATTCGTCATACGAATGCGGGTGGACATGTAACGCTTGTAATTGATACGAAAAATAATGGCCTCATTTTTGAAGTACAAGATTCGGGTGTAGGCATTCCAGAAGAGGATATTCCATTTTTATTTGATCGTTTCTATAAAGCTGATAAAGCAAGAACACGTGGGAAAAAGGGTGGAACAGGACTCGGGCTTGCAATTGCGAAAAATATTGTTCAAGGCCATGACGGTAAAATTTCTGTATCAAGTGTTGTTGGAGAAGGAACTACATTCTCTGTATATTTACCGAATCGTATAATTTAGATATGCTTTTTTAAAGTTGATAATGAATAAAGTTCTGCTGTTTTTTATTTTTTTGTAAACTCAATTAAATAAAGAATGGTAGAACTTTTTTCTATCTTGGTCGAATCAAGAATAACAAGAGAGGGTGCTGTGAAGAAATGAAATTATATACAAAAACAGGAGATAAAGGAACGACAAGTGTAATAGGTGGCAGGGTTGATAAAGATGATATCCGTGTGGAAGCGTATGGAACAATAGACGAGGCAAATTCTCATATTGGATATGCAATGACTAAGGTTCAAGGCGGGGCTTTTAGAGATATTTACAATGAGCTCGAAAATATTCAACATGAACTATTTGATTGCGGAGGAGACTTGGCAATAGTGGAACAAAAAATTCCTTATAAAGTGACAATTGAGATGGTTGAAAGTTTAGAAAGAAAGATTGATTTATATATAGAAGAAGCCCCGCCATTAGAACGCTTTATTTTGCCAGGTGGTAGCGAGGCGGCGGCTACTATTCATATTGCACGTACTGTTGTAAGGAGAGCAGAACGCTCTATAGTATCATTGCAAAAAGAAGTGAAAATAAATGAAGTTGTCTTAAAGTATGTAAATAGATTATCTGATTATTTGTTTGCGATAGCTCGAGTAATAAATGCCCGATTACAAGTGAAAGATGTGGAGTATAACCGTAGTGCATTAGTTTTTCGTGATAAGAAAGAGAAGGAAGTGGAGTAATTCACTTTCTTTTTTTGTATACTTTTTTCTGTAATATACCAAAATAGAGAAGGTATGGTGGTAATTAGAAAACGGAGGATGTATATGAAAGTTTTAAAATGCGGCGTCATGTTATTGAGTATGCTGTTTGTATCTCAATTACATGTTTATGCAGAAGAAAATCGATGGACATGGCCTGTTGAAGGTCAGATAAGTGATTATTTTGGGACAAGGCATGGAAAACACTATGGTATTGATGTAGCTGCGCCGATTGGAACGCCTGTGGCAGCTATTCAAGATGGTAGGGTAACGAAGTCTTATTATTCAAGTAGTTATGGAAATGTTGTATTTATTAAACACGGAGAATATGAGGCTGTATATGCACATTTAAATAAGAGATATGTGGGGCAAGGAGATTATATTTCCAAAGGAGAAAAAATTGGAGAAGTAGGGAACACGGGAGAATCGCGAGGTGCACACTTACATCTAGAACTTCATCAAGGAAGATGGACGATGGCGAAAAAGAATGCGATGAACCCATTGCTTGTTTTAAATGAACAAAGAAATGAAGTTGTTTCTTCATCATTATATGTCGTACAAAAAGGGGATACTTTAGTTAGTATTGCACGGAAATTTAGTATGACACTTAAGGAAATTAAAGAAAAAAATGGATTGCAGCAAGAGCTAATTTATCCTAATCAACAATTATATGTTAAGTGAAGGAAACATTTCAAAAATTAAACTTTGAACAAATTTATGTTCTTCTTAAATAAGGTTCAATGTAAATGAAATTATATGGGCGCTTTTGCTAGAACTATTGAGTGAATTAGAGCATCTATATCTAAAAGAAAACCGTCCCAAAATTTATTTTGGGACGGCTTCTTTTACCAAAAAATAAAGACACATATAAATCCAGAAATAGCTAAATAGCTATATAAGTAAAAAACTTTTGTTCTTGTTTTCTCTTTTGTTCGAAACAGTACGATAGTCGGTTCAATTAAACCGATTGTCAAACAAAGTAGGCCAAGAAGCATACAACCAATCGAAATAGAATACAGGGCGATTTGTGGTGCTTGAAATGGAATCATCCATTTTAATAAAAATGCAATAAGTGCAGTGTAACAAATACTACCGATGTATTTATTCAGTGGTGTATTAGAACGAAAACCAGGAAGTTTTTTTAAGAAAGAGCGGGAAACAACTTCTGTTTGTAAAGATGTATGCTCTTCAATAATTTTTTGAGCTTCTTTTCCTTTTTGAAAAAGAGATAAGATCCAATTTCGCTCACCCTGAAAAATAAATTGAGAAGTTGTCAAATAGTGATCAATCTTCACTTTATTCCAACTCTTCCACGGATGACGCTCACACAATTTTAATTTACTTTCTGTTTTTTTATCATACTGATAAATACTAATGCCATCTTCATCGAAAGTAGCATAGTATGTCTCGTTTGAGAATGTGCCTAAATCAATTGGGCAGTAGAAAAGTAATTCTTTTTTTAAGTAAAAGTATTCTTTTCTTAAGTTTTTTTTCATTGCTTCTCGAATAGAATGTCTCTTGTCTTTTTTCATGACATTTCCTCCATAACTCAGAAAATGTTCTTATCTTAACAATTCAATATCTTATCACTTTTAATTATATATGACTAGGTAATTCAAAAGAGAAATGCCGAATAATAAAAAATATGGATTGTATTGTAAAATATCTCGCAATTTATTTTTTTGTTACGAAAAATAAATAACTAATTTTAAATAAGTTACAATTTTTTAGTTCACAATGTTATGAGGTTGTTGTATAATGAAGGGGAAAATAGAATATCGGTCTATCTTCGGGGCAGGGTGAAAATCCCGACCGGCGGTGATGAACTATTTATGATTTTGTTCTAAGCCCGCGAGCCTTTAAGGCAGGATTTGGTGTGATTCCAAAGCCGACAGTATAGTCTGGATGGGAGAAGATGGAGGTTCAAGCGTTCAAAAAAGATATGGATTTGAACGTCTGTTTGATGTGCCTTAAATTCTCCCTTTGTGTAAAACACAAAGGGTTTTTTCGTTCTATGAAAAAATAGGCATAGCAGAACCTTTCCACTTTCCATGAGATGATCGATGGAAAAGGAGAGAGAAAGATGAAACAAAAAAACAGTGTAGTGCAGATGGTGAGTGTAGCGATGCTAAGTAGTATTGCATATTTACTAATGATGTTAGATTTCCCGTTCCCAGGGCTTCCGCCATTTTTGAAAATTGATTTTAGTGATGTACCAGCTCTAATTGCAGCAATTATCTTTGGACCAGTAGCAGGAGTGATTGTAGAGGCGATAAAGAACATTTTACATTACGGGATTCAAGGAAGTTTAACGGGAGTACCAGTTGGAGAAATTGCAAACTTTATTGCAGGATGTTTATTTATTGGACCAGCAGCTTTCTTATTTAGAAAGTATCGTACTGTGAAGAGTTTAACTACAGGATTAATGCTAGGGACAATTACAATGGCGCTTATTATGAGTGTATTAAACTACATCATCATATTCCCGGCTTACACTTGGTTTTTAAATTCACCGGCTATGTCTAGCGAAGCTATAAGAACAACGGTTGTAACGGCAATCTTACCATTTAATTTAATTAAAGGGATTGTTGTAACAATTGTATTTGTAGCATTATTCTCACGCCTGAAAGTATGGGTGTTTGCAAAAATGAAAAATGCATAATATATATTAAAATCATTAGTAGTGTGAAACTACTAATGGTTTTTTATTAAGGAAAATAAAATTTAGATACAAAAAATGCCCCTCATATTGATGAGGGGCATTTTTTGAAGTTAATAAAAGACTATTCGAATTTTAAAGCGTCTCCGTCGAATGATTCGTCAGCAACTTTAATTGAGTCAGTTGGACAGCCTTCGAATGCATCCATCATATCTTCAATTAATACATCTGGAATTTCAACGATACCTTGGTTATCATCTAATGTTACAAATGCAATACCTTCATCATCATAGTCATAAATGTCTGGTGCAGCAGCGCCACAAGCACCACATGCAATACAAGTATCTTTATCAACGATTGTATATTTTGCCATCTTTTTTCCCTCCTGATAATATGTATGTGAAAAGCTCGCCATAAAAATTATAACCTTATTGTAAAACGGTTTGTAAAACTTTTCAACATAAAATTATAATGATAATGCTTATCAATTAGAGTGTCAACTTATTTTTGAATTATGTCATAAGATTTTCAAAATACGTAAATATGATTTCGTTTGATACAATAGAATATATACAAGTATATAGTTCTCATATGATAAGTTTAATGAGCGAAAGTAGATAGTGTAATTGTACTGAAAAGAATGAAGTTAAGATTGGAAGGTGGAAGCGGTCATGCAAATACAATATACTTTGTTGCATTGTTTAAAACAATTGAATGGTGAAAGAACCGTTTCTTCTATTTATTATTTACTAAAGGGCAAACGTTCTTCGCAAACTTTACAAGATGGAAATATGTTCCGAATTTCTTTTTTGTTCGGAATATACAAATCATTGAATAGAAATGACTATGATGGTGAAGTTGCAAAGTTGTTGCAAGCGAATTTTATTCAAGAAATACATGAAAATACATATGTGTTAACACCTACGGGTAAAATGCAGTTACATAAATGGGAGGAAGTTTATGCTTTTCCGGCGCATTTGCATGGTTTACATTATGGTGAATTAGGTGAAACATTTTGGAAAAGATTATCATTAATTATTCAAACTATATCAAATTTACAACAGAATAATACGAAGTTTATCCCAATTCAGCAAGATACAGAAATAATGATGTGGGTGAAACGTTTTCTAACAGGAATACCATATAAGAGAAGTGAGTTGGCGAGAAAACTATGGACGGAAGTACATAATCTTTTAGAAAAGAGCAATACGATAGAAGCGACGATTGTAACATATCGACTAACGGGTTATGAACGTATTGGTTGTACATTGCAACAATTAGCAGAAATTACGAAACAAGATATATTCAGAGTGTATTTTTTATTTTGGGGTACAATGCATTTCTTTATACAAGAAGTTCGTGATAAAGAAAATGAATTTCCACTATTAGCTGAAATTATATCTTATCCAAATGAGAGAGCTGAATTATTTAGTTTATCGACGAAAAAAACATATAATTTTTGGAGACAAGGACGTTCTTTAGAAGAAATAGCGACGATTCGGAATTTAAAGGTTGCAACGATAGAAGATCATTTTGTTGAAATTGCTTTGCGAGAAAAAGATTTTTCTATTGAAATGTTTATGGAAAAAGAAAAGATAGACAAAGTAATAAAAGTAATTGAAGCATTGCAAACGCGGAAGTTACGTGTTTTGAAACAAGCGGTTGGAGAAGATATCTCTTATTTTGAAGTTCGTCTTGTATTAGCGCGGATGGAGGGTGTAAATGAAACTTGAAGAATATTTATATAAGTGGTTTGGATATTCTGAATTTCGTCCAGGTCAAAAAGGAGTTATTACAGATTTATTAGAAGGAAAAGATGTGATAGCAATGCTTCCGACTGGAAGAGGGAAATCTATGTGCTATCAGTTTCCGGGGCTTATGCGAGAAGGAACAGTGCTTGTTGTATCACCGTTATTATCTTTAATGGAAGATCAAGTAACACAATTAAAGTATGTTGTGAAAAACCGAGTAATAGCATTTAATAGTTTTCGGACATTAAATGAAAAAAGAGAAGCGATGAAAAAATTATCTTCATATAAATTTATTTTTGTTTCACCAGAGATGTTACAGTCGGAGTTATTAATTAGGGAATTGAAGAAAATTCATATTTCATTATTTGTTGTTGATGAGGCTCATTGTATTTCTCAATGGGGTTATGATTTTAGACCGGACTATAAAAAACTAAATGTAGTTATTGAAAATATTGGTTCTCCTACAGTATTAGCATTGACAGCCACAGCGACAAAAGGGGTACTGCAGGATATCGCAAATAGTTTAAATTTAAAGGGTGCCGCGGAACATGTATACTCTATTGACCGTCCTAATATTGCAATGGATGTGCAATTTGTAGAGACGATAGAAGAAAAGAAAGAGGCGCTTTTAGAGCAGGTGATGTATTTACAAGGGCCGGGGATTGTATATTGCTCAAGTAGAGCGTGGACAGAAAGGTTAACGGAATACTTGAGAGGAAAAGGTGTTACTGGTGTAGCTTTTTATCATGGTGGTATGGAACATGAAGAGCGTATGTTAATTCAACAGCAGTTTATGAACGATCAATTGCAACTTGTAATATGCACAAGTGCATTTGGTATGGGGGTAAATAAGGCGAATACGCGATATATTATTCATTTTCATTATCCAACTAATATAGCTTCTTACTTACAAGAAATCGGAAGAGCTGGAAGAGATGGCGAACCGAGTATAGCTATTTTATTATGTAGTCCGTTGGATCATGATTTACCAATTTCAATCATTGAGGATGAATTGCCAAGTAAGTCACAAATACAATTTTTATTTTCTTTACTACAAGAAAGAATGTTTCAAACGAAAGAATTACCAATAGAAGATGTAGAAGAAATTTGTTATAATGCAGCAAGATTTAATGAGCAATATTGGCGTTTCGTTCGTTATCATCTCGAACAGGTTGGAATTATACAACAACGAAGATTATTATTAGAAGGTTTGTCAGATGAAATTATGAACCGATTAATAGCTGAAGTAGAAATAAGGTTGCGTAATAAATATAGTGAGCTAGAAAATATGAAGTCATGGATACAAGTTAAAGGATGTAGACGTGAATATGTGCTGCAACAGTTCGGTTATAGGAAAGAGCAAGAGTTAATTAATTGCTGCGATTATTGCGGTATTACAAAAGAAGATTATAAAAAAAGACGAGCGCAACAATCGGATTTCGACTATAATTGGGAAACAGAGTTACAAAAGCTTTTCGGCCTAGAAAAGATGGAGGAATGATGAACATTCAAAGGCATAATGTTGAAGATATGAGTCCGCAGGAAATAAGGCTGAATCTATATATAACACAGTTAATTATTATCGGTATTGGCTGTTTACTGGCATATATATTATTTCAAGATGTAAAAGAAGTCTTTAATTTATGGAAATGGGAACCAGTATCTGTACTTATTATAGGTGGTTTGTTAGCGATTGGTATTGTGTTATTAGATTATGTTGCAATGCGAGTGTTTCCGGAGTCTTGGTTTGATGATGGTGGTATTAACGATAAGATGTTTCGAGGAATGTCCGTTCTGCATTTACTCGTTATTACGTTCTTAATTGGTTTTGCAGAAGAATTTTTATTTAGAGGTGTAGTACAGACTCATTTTGGAATTGTAATTGCGAGCTTCGTATTTGCAGTGTTACATATTCGTTATATAACAAAGCCATTTTTGTTTTGTTTCGTCTGTTTCATTAGTTTTGTCTTTGGTTATGTATTTGAATGGACAGGAAATTTGTTTATAACAATCTTTGCACACTTTCTTGTTGATTTTATAATGGGACTCCAATTAAGAAAATAAATGGAAGGTGGTGGTGAACAACATGAGGAAACGAATTCCTGATTTTGAAGAGGAATTAGAAGTTGAGCGAGTGGAAGAAAAAGAAAGTTTACCGCCGCGTAGTGAAATTCATAGAAATAAAGAAAAAAAACAAAAGTTTAAAATAAATCACATTTTCGTCCGGGTTTTAACATTTCTATTCATTCTGCTGCCGATTAGTATTTTGTGGTACACGGATAAATATATTCAGGTGAAGGGTGATAGTAATAATGCCGGAAAAAGTGCGTTTGAAGTAATCTTCTTTGATTCAGCTAAATCTGAGTCGCAGAAACATTCTGAAAAAGTAATAACGCATACTGTGAAAGAGGGAGAAACTTTAGAAAGTATAGCGAAGCAATATTTTTCAGATGGAAATGGAATTGAAGTAATTAAAAAGTATAATAACTTGCAAGACGATGAAGTGAGTGCAGGTCAAGAATTAAAAATTCCGATAAAAGATAAGTCCACAAAGCAAGAAAGCTAGTGAGTTAAGCGATCACAGTTTGTTATAAAAGCCTAGGATTATCTTTATGAGGAGGGGAGTCAAAAATATGATATGGATTATATTATTCAGTACTCTCATAGGCATGGGGATTTTATTGCTTCTTGTGATGTATAAAGAAGCGATGCGTAATACGGTGTTGGAACATACTTTAGTATTTAAAGAATTTCCGAAAAGTTTTCAAAAAGTAAATGTGTTTTTTATTTCTGATATTCATAGAAGAGTCATTTCGAATTTGTTAATTGAACAAGTAAAAGGAAAAGTAGATCTCGTAATTATCGGAGGAGATTTAGCAGAGAAAGGTGTCTCTTTATCAAAAATCTCTGCGAATATTCAAAAGTTAAGAGAGATAGCTCCTGTATATTTTGTGTGGGGAAACAATGATTATGAGATAGAATATCATGAATTAGATGCGTTATTATTAGAAAATAACGTAAAAGTTTTAGATAATACAAGAGTGGTATTTGAGTCTGAATTAGGCGAGAAAATTTGTTTGCTCGGTATAGATGATGTTGGATTGCACCGTGATCGTCTAGATTTGGCATTGGCGGATTGTAAAGAAGATGGTTTTCGTATCCTAGTTAGTCACAACCCTGATATAATAAAAAAAATGTCTGGAAATGAACAGATTTCACTTGTCTTAAGTGGACATACGCATGGAGGGCAAATCCGATTATTCCCATCTAAAAAATATTTAAAAGGTGGCGTATATAACCATTTAAATACGATTCTCTTTGTTAGTAATGGGTATGGAACAACATTGATACCACTTCGTTTCCGAGCACCTGCTCAAACACACATCATTACATTGTGCGGAGGGAAATGATGCCAACTCTTAATGGGAAATACAATATAAAAGCCGTTTCGAATATAATTGGAGTTCAGCCGAGTACGCTTCGTGCATGGGAAAGACGATATCAAATTATTGCCCCAAAGCGGAATCAAGCTGGGCATCGTTTATATACAGAAGAGCATATTCAAATTTTAAAATGGTTAATGGAAAAAGTTTCTTCCGGTATGATGATTGGACAAGCAGTTCAATTATTAGAAGAGAATCGTTTGCAGAGTACAGTTCAAAAAGAGATACATTTCGATAAAGAAGTTGTTTTAGTGGACGATTTGCTACAAGCTTTGTTAAAATTTGATGAAATTACAATTGCTGCATTATTAAACGAAGCTTTTAGTATATATTCAACAGAGAAGGTTGTTGCCAGTATTGTTCTTCGAGTGACAGACAAATTATTAACGTCAAAAAATAATAATGAGATTTCAATGGTGCAATTTCAATATGCACTATCATTTTTACAAACGCGTCTAGGGATGGTGTATCACAATGCCTCAATGTTTTCCTCTTTACACAAAGTTATTGTGTTAGAAAAGGATGCATTGAAAGGATTTATTTTTTCAACTTATTTACGCTTAAAAGGATATGAGGCGATATATATTAGGACAAGCTTAGCTGAAGATGGTATGTTATCAGCGGTAGAGGAAATACAGCCGAAATATGTATTTATATCTTTTGCTGACGAACAAGAAATGAAAAAGACGATGAACTTTATAAATTTATTACAAGAAAAAAGGGAATCTCTTTTAGTTGGATTTATCGGAAAGCTAGGCGTTCTAAACCAGTTGGACATTGAAACAATCTTAATTGGTGATACGAAAGAAGAATGGGATGGATGGTTAAAAATGTCGGAATAGTTGTTCGAAAAGAACCATCTATTTTCTATTTCATATAATAAAAATTAGATGCATTGGTTACGTAGGGAGGGTATGAGATGAGGCTGGAACGATTAAATTACAATAAGATAAAAATTTTTCTAACATTTGATGATTTATCTGAACGAGGATTAACGAAAGAAGATTTATGGAGAAATGCACCGAAAGTACAGCAATTATTTCGTGATATGATGCAAGAAGCAAATAAGGAATTAGGATTTGAAGCAGATGGTCCGATTGCAGTTGAAGTGTTTTCTCTACAAGCACAAGGGATGGTTGTAATTGTAACGAAAGAAAATCAAGAAATAGATACAGATGATGAGTTCCGTGACGAGTTTATTGAAATGCAAGTGACTCTAGATGAAAGTGAGCATATATTATATGAGTTTGCTACGCTAGATGACGTAATTAACCTGTCGAATCGCTTATATAACCTTGGTGTAACTGGCGGAAAGCTATATACGTGGGATGAGCGCTTCTATCTTTGGGTGGAAGAAGAGGAACAAATTCAATTGTTAAAGGCGGATTTTATAGCTATTTTAGCGGAATACGGTAATCCGTCTACAGCAACCATTTATCGCATCATGGAGTACGGTAAAGAATTAATGGATGTTAACGCGATAGAACAAATACACAATTACTTTGTGAAAAAACAAAACCTCAGCTAATACAACATAGCTGAGGTTTTGTTCTTATTTGGAGAAGGGAAGGGATGATTGTAAATACTCGAACATACTTTTTGAAAATAAAATATGCAGTTTTATGGGAGTGTGGTTGATGAAAATAAAAAATATTTAAATATTTAAGTATTTTACTTTTCTAAAAGTAATAAAAGGACTATAATAATGGTGAAAACGCTTGCAATAGAAAGTAGTTTGTATATATTTGTTAGCGTTTTCTATTGCATTCCAAATTTAAGGGTGTATACTAGGCAATGAAGGTTTACTAAACAAGTGAAATTACAGGGGGTTTACTTACTATGGTAGCCGAAAAGGGAACTCAAACAAAAACACAACAACAAAGGGAACAACATTTTGAACTATTGAATTCAACACAAATTGTTATTAGTGAAGCGTTAGAAAAATTGGGTTATCCAAACGAAGTATATGAATTATTAAAAGAACCAATTCGTATGATGACAGTGAAAATACCAGTTCGTATGGATGACGGGACTGTTAAAATATTTACAGGATATCGTGCGCAACATAATGATGCTGTTGGTCCAACGAAAGGTGGAATTCGCTTCCATCCGAATGTAACAGAAAATGAAGTGAAAGCACTTTCAATCTGGATGAGTTTAAAATGTGGTATTGTTGATTTACCATATGGTGGAGGTAAGGGTGGAATTATTTGTGATCCACGTGAAATGTCATTCCGTGAGTTAGAAAGATTAAGCCGCGGTTATGTACGAGCAATTAGCCAAATCGTAGGACCGACGAAAGATATTCCAGCTCCAGATGTATTCACAAACTCTCAAATTATGGCATGGATGATGGATGAGTATAGCCGTATTGATGAATTTAATTCACCAGGATTTATTACAGGTAAACCGCTTGTACTAGGTGGATCACATGGACGTGAAACAGCAACAGCGAAAGGTGTAACAATTTGTATTCGCGAAGCTGCGAAAAAACGTGGCATTGATATTAAGGGGGCACGCGTTGTTGTTCAAGGATTCGGTAATGCTGGTAGCTTCTTAGCTAAATTTATGCATGATGCAGGTGCGAAAGTTATTGCAATCTCAGATGCTTACGGCGCGTTACATGATCCAAACGGATTAGATATTGATTATTTATTAGACCGTCGTGATAGCTTCGGTACAGTAACAAAGCTATTTAACAATACAATTTCAAACAAAGAATTGTTAGAACTTGATTGCGATATTTTAGTTCCAGCTGCAATTGAGAACCAAATTACAGAAGAAAATGCTAATGATATTAAAGCGAAAATCGTTGTTGAAGCTGCAAATGGTCCAACAACATTAGAAGCGACTAAAATTTTAACAGATCGCGGAATTTTACTTGTTCCAGACGTGTTAGCAAGTGCTGGTGGTGTAACAGTATCTTACTTTGAATGGGTACAAAATAACCAAGGTTACTACTGGACTGAAGAAGAAGTAGAACAACGTTTAGAAAAAGTAATGGTAAGATCATTTGATTCTATTTATGAAACAGCACAAGTTCGTAAAGTGAACATGCGCTTAGCGGCGTACATGGTTGGTGTTCGTAAAATGGCTGAAGCAAGCCGCTTCAGAGGTTGGGTATAAAATATTATATCTTGAGAAAACGTGATTTCCTTTCGAGGGAATCACGTTTTTTTGTTGAAGTATTAAATGAGGTGTTGTATATGGAGAATGAAATGTTGGAACGAGTAGAACAATTAGAAGAAAAGGTTAATAGGTTAGAGGGAGAACTCGCAAGAACGATGAAAGCTCGCAAAATAAGTACCGTTCGGATGTTCGGGGAAGGGCTACTGTTTCTGATATTTGGTGTGGTTGTAGTAGGGCCGATTATTGCCGTTGTAATCTCAATTTTTACTTGGCTTGCTGAAAAATAAAATAAAAACAAAAAAGAACGCTTGTTCTATGCGAACAGATGTGCTATACTCTCCTTAGATAAACAAAACGGAAATGATTTTAAGGAGAGATAAATGATGAAAATGACAGTAGACCAAAGATTTATGATGCCAGCAGATGTTGTAGAGCGAGTGGAAGTATTACGCAACAAACAAAGTAAGCGTGGCACATTATTACAATCGGTAAATAAATTTTTCGGTTTAGATACGAAAGAAGATTGTGTTTGGTTTTACGGTTTTTATGGAGTGGCTGTAAGTATCTTGTTGTTTATGGTGTTCACTTCAAATATTTTCGATTTTCTCTTCGCGTAAGAAATATGCGATAAGGACATTGCTACCGAATACATATATAAAGAAGTAAGGTAATCTTCTAGAGCGGGAGTTGGTAGCAATGGCGATGTTTCCTATAGAGCGCAATTATATTGGATATGGAAGTTCACGACCGGGGATTCCTCTGACTAAAGTGAGATTTATCGTAAGCCATGATACGGGGAATCCTGGAAGCAATGCGATAGGCAATCGAGATTACTTTAATGAATTACAACCGAAAGCTTCGGCGCATACATTTATAGATGATAAAACAATATTGGAGATTATTCCTATAAATGAAGTTGCGTATCATGTTCGATATGGTGTGCCGACGGATAATGACTTATATGGCTATGACGCGAATAAGGCGGCCATTGGAGTGGAACTTTGTTATGGTGGTGATGTTAACTTTTGGGAAGCGTATAATCGTTTTACATGGTATCATGCGTATTTATGCCAAAACTTTGGCTTAAATCCGAAAAAAGATATCGTGTCACATAAAACGCTTGATCCAGCTAGAAAGATTGATCCTGAGAATGTATTAGGGAAACAAGGTATTAAATTTCAGCAGTTTTTAGCAGATGTCTATCGGATGTACGTTTCGTTTAGATGACAAATATATGAAAAATGAATACAATAAAGATAGGTGCCTACTGCTGTAAGTAGGTTTTTTCTTGTTTTTATAAAAAGTGCATTGGTAGAAGACTAGGAGTGGACGAGTATGCAGAAAGAAACAGTTATTATAATCGGAGGCGGTCCGTGCGGATTAGCGGCTGCAATTTCGTTGCAAAAGGTAGGGATAAATCCGTTAGTAATTGAAAAAGGAAACATTGTAAATGCCATTTATAATTATCCAACTCATCAAACATTTTTCTCTTCTAGTGAAAAATTAGAAATTGGTGATGTAGCTTTTATTACAGAAAATCGTAAGCCATTTCGAAATCAAGCGCTTGCGTATTATCGTGAAGTAGTAAAACGTAAATCTGTACGTGTAAATGCTTTTGAGCGAGTGGAGAAAGTTCAAAAAGATGGAGAAGTTTTTCAGGTTGAGACGACAAAGCGTGACGGAAGTAAGGAAATGTATATAGGGAAATATATTGTTGTAGCAACTGGATATTATGATAATCCAAATTATATGAATGTTCCAGGTGAGGAATTGAAGAAAGTAGCTCACTATTTTAAAGAGGGGCATCCTTATTTTGATCGAGATGTAGTAGTTATAGGTGGGAAAAACTCGAGTGTAGATGCCGCGTTAGAACTTGTTAAATCTGGTGCACGTGTAACGGTACTGTATCGTGGAAGTGAGTATTCACCAAGCATAAAGCCTTGGATTTTGCCGGAATTTGAGGCGTTAGTACGAAACGGTACAATTCAAATGCATTTTGGAGCTCATGTGAAAGAGATTACTGAGCATACATTAACGTTTACAGTTGATGGTGAAGCTTTTACAATCAAAAACGATTTTGTATTTGCGATGACTGGTTATCATCCTGATCATAGCTTCTTAACGAAGATGGGTGTTCAGATTGATGAAGAAACAGGACGTCCAATTTATACAGAGGATAGAATGGAAACGAATGCTGAAAATATTTTCATTGCAGGTGTCATTGCTGCTGGAAATAATGCAAATGAAATATTTATTGAGAACGGTAGATTTCATGGAGATGGGATTGCGCAAACCATTGCATCAAGAGAAAAATAAAAAGGAGCTGTCGGGAAAATCTCGACAGCTCCTTTTTATTCGTGCATAAACATATTTTGAATGGATTCATGAGAATTTGTATTCTCTAATGCAACAAGTAATTTAATGCGTGCTTTTTGTGCATTTAAGCCGTATGTGAATACAATGCCCATATCTTTTAAGTGTTTACCGCCACCTTCATACGAATATACGTCTTGAACGATACCGTTGAAACAGCGAGAAACTAATACGACAGGAATACCTTTATTTAATAATCTTTCTAGGCTAGGTAGTGTTCTTGGAGGGAGATTACCTTGTCCAAGAGCTTCGATAACAATGCCGTCTACAGGAAGATTTTCGATTGCTGCTAATAATGTATCATCCATGCCAGCATATGCTTTTAGAACAACTACATTTTTAGACACTTTATTTATCGTATATGATTCGCGATGTACTAGAGCGTGATGGAAGACAACGCCGCGTTTTGTTACCATTCCAATTGGTCCGTATTGTGGACTTTGGAATGTTGCGACATTACTTGTATGTGTTTTCGTTACATTTGTAGCGCAATGAATTTCGTCGTTTAATACGACTAAAACACCTTTTTCTGCAGCTTCATCACAACTAGCAACTTTTACAGCTGATAAGAAGTTATATAGACCATCAGCACCTAACTCATTGCTAGAACGCATTGCACCTGTCACTACGATCGGAATAGTTGCTTGTACTGTTAAATCTAAGAAATAAGCTGTTTCTTCTAATGTATCCGTACCATGCGTAATAACTACGCCATGAATGTTGTCTTGTTTTACTCTTTCATCAATGATGACTTGTAATTGTAACATTTCGCTCGGTGTCATATGAGGAGATGGTAGATGGAACACATCTTCAACGATTAAATCAACATCGCCTTCTAAATCAGGAATGAATTTTAAAAGAGGATTTTTTTTACCTGGTTGTACGACCCCAGTTTCTTTATCTTCCTCCATTGCAATTGTTCCACCTGTGTGTAAAACTAGGATTCTTTTCAATGCTTATACCCCTTTCAAGTAAAAAAATACATTTAGAACATAACATGTTTTGAGTAAATTCGACAATGGAAATGTATAAAAGTATGCCTGGAAAATGACAATAAAATTAACTGCTATATGTACGATGTATAAAATTACGAAACGAAATGTGCAAATATAGTATAGGAGGGAGAAATTACGGTGAAAAAGATGGAGAGAATTTTTATTCGTATATTAATAATACAATTCATTTGTCTTTCTGTTGTACAATTGTTATTTATACATAAGTCATCAGTGAAATATTTATCTAAAATTGTTTATTATGAGGGTGTTATGGTAAAAAACAAAGTGGAAATCTTGCAGGTGAATCGGTAGTTTTCATTTTCTTCTATGAAGGATTATGCTACAATAATTGAGGATTTAATGACGCGAAGCAAATGAGAAGAAGCAGGGTGAACACCTGCTTTTCGTTTTGTTTTATAAGTGAAAAAATGAGGTGTTACAATGGATAAACGAATTTCAATTGCTATAGATGGTCCAGCAGCTGCAGGGAAAAGTACAGTGGCAAAAGTTGTTGCGAAGGAACTTTCTTATGTTTATATTGATACAGGCGCAATGTACCGTACGCTTACATATGCAGCCCTTCAACAAAAAGTAGACATTGAAAATGAAGAGCAGTTAATGGAAGTTGTAAAGAATGTAAATATTGAGTTTCAGCAAGGAGAAAATACACAGCTTGTATTTTTAAATGGACAAGATGTTTCTGAAGTAATTCGTACACCTGATGTGACGAATCGAGTATCTATTGTAGCGAAACATCGCCTTGTTCGTGAAGAAATGGTACGTCGTCAGCAAGAGTTAGCGAAAAAAGGCGGCGTTGTAATGGACGGCCGTGATATTGGTACACATGTATTACCGGATGCTGAAGTGAAAATCTTTATGCTTGCTTCTGTTGAAGAAAGAGCGGAAAGAAGGCATTTAGAAAATTTAAATAAAGGTTTCGATTCTAATTTAGAGCAGCTAAAAGAAGAAATTGCTCAGCGTGATAAATTAGATTCAGAACGCGAAGTTTCTCCACTAAAAAAGGCTGATGATGCATTGGAATTAGATACGACTTCTTTATCAATTGAAGAAGTTGTCCAAAAAATTATGAGCATTGTTTCTGGAGTGTTTGCGAAATAAAGAAAGGGGATAATCCTCTTTCTTTTTTTGTTTAAATAGAAATGTAAAGGATACGTGAATTGTGAGTCTCTTTCCTTGACAAATGAGCTGATTTGTAAGAAGTTAGTTAAAGAGGAATAAAACTGTCAGAATATATTCGCTATTATATTTCAAAACATACTTTTTTCAAGCTGGTTTTGCTGTATACTATTTATATAGGTTTAATATATTTTCTTGTGAATGTTATTGAAAAAGAGTATGTGATGAGAAATTCTTAAACATGCAAATGAAAACTTTGTTTTCATTTCGTATATACATAAAAAATGCTTTGTCAATTCTGTAGGGAGGTATTTCCATGGTAGAGAAAATGAATGAAGAAGTTATGGATTCAAAAGAATTACAAGTTGGTGACGTTGTTACAGGTTCTGTAACGAAGGTTGAAGAGAAACAAGTGCTTGTAAATGTTGGATACAAAACAGATGGCGTAATTCCAATTAGTGAATTAGCTAACGTTCATATTGAAAAAGCAAGCGATGTTGTAGAATTAGATCAAACACTAGAGTTGAAAATTATTAAATTAGAAGAAGATGATCTTGTCTTATCTAAACGTGCTGTTGATGCAGAAAAAGCATGGGTAGAACTACAAGAGAAATTTACTTCTGGTCATGTATTTGATGTTACTGTAAAAGATATTGTGAATGGCGGATTAGTTGTGGACCTTGGTGTTCGCGGTTTTATTCCAGCTTCACTTGTAGAAGTACATTATGTAGAAGACTTTACTGACTATAAAGGTAAAACATTAGCGGTGAAAATTGTTGAATTAGACCGTGAAAAAAATCGTGTAATCCTTTCACATAAAGCGGTAGTAGAATTAGAACTAGATTCTAAGAAAAAAGAAGCAATTTCTTCATTAAAAGAAGGGGACGTTGTTGAAGGAACAGTACAACGATTAACTGACTTTGGCGCATTCGTTAATGTTGGTGGAGTGGACGGTTTAGTTCACATTTCACAAATTTCACACGAACGTGTAGAGCAACCTTCTGAAGTGTTAGAGCAAGGTCAAAAGGTTAAGGTAAAGGTGTTATCTGTTGATGCTGATACACAACGTATTTCTTTATCAATTAAAGCAGCTCAACCAGGACCTTGGGAAAACGTTGCTGGCGAAATAAAAGCTGGAGATATTCGTGAGGGAGTAGTAAAACGCCTTGTTACATTTGGTGCATTCGTTGAGATTTTACCGGGCATTGAAGGACTTGTACACGTATCTCAAATTGCAAATCGTCACGTGAAAAATCCGAATGAAGTATTGGAAATGGGACAAGAAGTAAAAGTGAAAGTACTTGAAGTTCACGTAGCAGAGAAACGTATTTCTTTAAGTATAAAAGAAGCGCTTGAGGAAAATAATGTAACTGAAGATTATAGTCAGTATGAGCCAAATGCTGATTCTGCTACTTTCCAATTAAGTGATATTATTGGTGAACAACTGAAAAAATTAAAGAAATAATGAGGGGTACAAGTGGTAAGGGCAAAACGTAAATTAGATCATATTGAATACGCTCTTTCTACTGGTCAGTCTCGTACGCATGGCTTTCATGATATTGATTTTGTGCATCAAAGCTTGCCAAATTCAAATTATGACACAATAACATGTGAAACAAAAATCGGCGAACTTTCACTAAGTTCGCCGATTTTTATCAATGCGATGACTGGTGGTGGAGGAGAGAAAACGTTACATATTAATGAGCAATTAGCATATGTAGCGAAACATCATAACCTTGCTATGGCTGTAGGTTCGCAAATGGCGGCGTTAAAAGATGAAAGTGAAGCTGCTTCTTATAAGGTGATCAGAAAGGTAAATCCAAATGGTATTTTCTTTGCTAATTTAGGTAGTGAGGCAACTATCGAACAGGCAGAGCGTGCCGTTGATATGATTGAAGCGAATGCATTGCAAATTCATTTAAATGTCATACAAGAGTTAACGATGCCAGAAGGAGACCGTGATTTTACTGGAGTACTTCAGCGCATTGAGAAAATTGTTTTAAATAGTAAAGTTCCTATCATTGTAAAAGAAGTTGGATTTGGGATGAGTAAGGAAACAGTGCAGCAGTTAGCGAACGTAGGTGTAACAGCAATTGATATTGGTGGGCAAGGTGGTACGAATTTTGCTGCTGTTGAAAATGAAAGAAGACAGCGAATGCTTTCTTATTTTAATAACTGGGGCATACAAACAGCAACCTCGATTATTGAAGCAACCTCTACAAATAATAACCTCTCTTTTATTGCATCTGGGGGCATACAAACAGCGCTTGACGTAGCGAAAGCGATCGCATTAGGGGCGAATACAACTGCGTTTGCTGGTTACTTTTTACGTATTTTAATGCAAGATGGTATCGAGAAGTTAGTGGATGAAATTGAGCTTCTACATACAGATTTGAAATTTATAATGACAGCTCTTGGTGCGAAGACGATAGAAGAGTTGCAATCTGTACCTCTTGTTGTAAAGGGTGAAACATATCATTGGTTAATGCAGCGTGGTATTGATACTGCGCATTATAGTAGGAGATAAAGTTATTTAATATCAACCGGAGAATTATTTATATCCGGTTGATATTAAATTAATATGAATTGCGTATAGAATTTTTAAATTTGTATATAACTATATAAAAATATTCATATAGAGAGGCTATTCTTTAGTGAATTTATTGCTGTAATATAGAAAGGCAGTATTAGAAAGGAGCAAATGTTTTGAGGGATATAGCATTTTTTATGGACAAATTTCGAATTCATTTATTAGAAAAAGGTGAAGAAAATAAAAAAACATCAGATTTGATAGCGATTTTATATATAATATATTTTATTAGTATATTAATGTTGGTTCCTATGTTGTTAAAAAAAGTCGGTATAATAGAATTATCAAATTACTTTGTTGAATTGTTTGATATACTTAAAGGGGTTTTACGTGGGGATATTAGCTACGAAACGCAAAATAAATTAATCATGATGACAGATAAGTTAATGAAATTTACGAATGAATATATAAGCGATTTTAGTCTGTACATAAAATGGACAATTATCGTGTTTATTTTTATGTTAATTAGTCAAGTGATAAGAGTGGTATTTAAATCTATAAAAGTTCGATTGATTGTACAAAGTGTGTTGTCTTTTGTATATTTGATAATGCTTGAAGAAAATATGATTTTTGCATTAATAATTGGGCTAGTAATTCTTTTTTTGGATGACACGATATATAAGTGTAGGAAGTTTAAAATATGTTAATTTTTTTATGTATTTAAGTGGTGCAATTCGCATTTATCATTTAAATAAAGCAGAAGAAAAGGCGAGGGTTATCAAGAGTCGGTTTAGCTATTGGTTAGTAATTTTAATTAGCTTTTTTGTCGTGACTTATTGTACGAAAATGATTTTTTGGGGTATATCTCTTAAGATGAATGCCTTGATTGGTCTCTCTTTATTTTTGTTAATATGGATGAATTCGAGTTCTAATAAAGTAATAGAACTAGTTAGAAAATTAGTAGTTTATGTATTGTTTATACCTATTGTAATATTAGCTAATGATGTGTTTAATAGTTCTGATGTAGTTAAAACGTTATCTATCTTTATAACTGTCTTTTTTTCATTAGAGCGAATTATCGGGATTGGCAAGGAAATCAAAAAACAAGTTGAAGAATATGATATTAACTATATTTTTAATTTTTATGAGATGAAGGACTATAGGGCCATCCAAAATGTAGATATTTTGAATGAATTAGATTTGGAAATAGAGGAAGAAGAGTTAGTAAAGCAGGTATTATGTTATATGGCTATTGATAAAAATATAGCAAAAAAATTAATAGAATTTTATTTGAAGAATTTTTATAAATACGAGGCGCTAGTACTTTACTGTCAGTACCAATTAAAGATTGAGAAATATAATGAGAGGGAAATTGGAAAAACACAATTGCGTGATTTGTTAAGCGTTATGCAGAGGGTACAAAAAGCGAATAGTAAAGAGCAAAATATTATTAAAATGGAAAACGCAGCGAAAGAATTAGCTGATTTGTATTTTCAATTAGGGGAAAATGAATTGGAAATTATAAACCTTTTATCTGGGTATGTTATGCTATCTGACTATTATAAGTTTATATTGGTAAACTCGTATATCAAAGTTGATAATATTGTAAAGGCCGAGGAAGTATTTTGTACAATTAATGATAAAGATACTTATTCGTTAGAGATATAATATTAATTTAAATAGGTATCGAGATAATCGCTATTCTCAGATATATTTGTAAATTATAGTCTAAACCAATAGGTATAGTGACGATTGATGCCACGTCAAGTAATCGAATCTATAATGCGAACACAAAAGAATTGTATTATGAGTAGAAATTATGAAGAAATATGTAAAAGACGGTTTCGTACAATATCGAAACCGTCTTTTTGTATTAATTAGTGCTGGTTTTGTTTTCGAGCCTGTTCTGGTGTATCAAGTCCAGTTGCACCTGGATATTGTAGTGATTGATCACGATCGGATTCAACGCGGCGTGATTCTCGTAGTTTTCGTTCTTGGCGATCTTTACCCATAATGAATAACACCTCCTTGTTAAAAGTGTTGCTGTTATAAGAAAAAACTATGCGTAAATAAAGTGGATTAACTTTCATAAAAAGTTCCCATAATGGAAAACATAGGAGGTGAAGTTGATGGATGGAAGTACTTTTTATTTTGTAGCTTGGATAGGGTGGATCATTGTAACCTTTTTTATGAAAAAGGACCTTATTCGGTGGAAGTTAGGCGCTTGTATACTGATTTTTATAATTTGCTCTCCGTTACATGTAACGATCGCCTCATTCGTGGTATCAGTAAATGCTCTTTTACTTTGTATTATTTCTTTTATAGGGATCACGCTATATTCTGTCTGGAAAAAATTATATAGCTTACTTTCGGCGCTTATTATTGCAATGTTATATACAAGTTTTCATCTGTTAGAAATATATGATCCGATTTGGATTGTGGTGGATAGAGTGTTTCTGCTAAGTAGTGCTCTTGTGTATGCATCGGTGTTATTGCATGGAGATCGCATATTACGATTATGTTCTCTATATGTAGGGATGTTACAAGGAGAGCTGCTAGTGACATTTATTTTTAGGAAATTGAATTTTCCATATGATTACGGTAGTTTAGCATTTTTTGATATCGTCGCCATTTCTACATTATTCATGGCAATATTGTTTTGGATTGCAAAAGCATCAGTATACATGGAACGGTTTAAGAGAAAAACACGTAAAAGAAAGGCGAGGGTAATACATGACTGAATATACACCAGCCATTTTATGCGGCGTAATAGCGGGGACAGTTACAAGGGTGCTAATGCTTCGGACAGATACGCGGCAATATCCGACGAGGCTACATGGGAAAATTATTCATATTGCAATGGGGTTAATTGCAGCTGCTTTAGGAGCGATTGCAATCCCGTCTATTTTGAAAAAAGATTTTTCTGCCATTACATTTCTTACATTAGCAGCGACACAATTTCGTGATGTACGTAATATGGAAAGAAATACGCTTCAACAATTAGATGGGTATGAGCTCGTACCGCGTGGAAATACATACATTGAAGGAATTGCATTGGTTTTTGAAAGTCGCAACTATTTGGCAATGTTAACGTCGTTTGTGACGACGTTTGCATATATAGGGTTTCGTTCGTGGATTGCTGGAGTAATTATGGCGATCATCGCATTTTTTATTGCGAAAAAATTAATGTCTGGCAGAAGGTTACATGATCTTGTTGATATCGAGCATGTTCCGCTTCGGTTTGAAGGAGCGGGGCTATATATTGATAATATTTACATTATGAATATTGGATTGCCAGCAAGACAAGAAGAAATTATGAAATATGGTATGGGTTTTATTTTAAAGCCGAAATCAATTGATGCGATGGTTACAATCTCAAATTTAGGGCAACGACAAGCTATTTTACACGATGTTTCAGTAGCGTTAGGGATTTATAGAGATTCTGGTACACCAGCGCTTGTACCGTTAGCAAAGCGTGATTTAGAGGATGGCAGGGTTGGGATTTTTGTCCTGCCGCAAGATCAAGATGCAGAGAAAGCGATAGGTGTCATAGGAAATGTACCAACGTTAGAAAGTGCTGTCCATATGTCATCGGAAGCCCCGAAAGGAAGGGGAGATAAGAGATGATGTTAGAAAGTGTTATTCTGGCAGTTATAACAACGACTCCAGAAAAATTTGCAGGTGGTGCTCCTTTATTCGTTTGCGAATCGACAGAGGAACTAGAATTTGTTGCAAATAATTTAGAGGCAATTTTAGATGGTATTGCACATCGCTTACAAGAGAATGTATATATTATTGTGAAACATTAGCAACGTGTGTTATAATGTGAGGTGTTTTGATACGTTGAGAAATATTCTGGAATGCAAATCCCTTCTTGCACAAAGAAGGGTTTTTTACATAATAAACAGAAGCAAGTTGAAAGGATGAAAGTATATGCCGAAACCAGTAATAGCGATAGTAGGTCGCCCGAACGTAGGGAAATCTACTATTTTCAATAGAATTGTTGGAGAAAGAGTTTCAATCGTAGAAGATATTCCAGGTGTAACGCGCGATCGTATTTATAGCGCTGGAGAATGGTTAAATCATGAATTTAACATTATTGATACGGGCGGAATTGATATTGGAGACGAGCCGTTTTTGACACAAATTCGTCAACAAGCTGAAGTAGCAATTGATGAAGCGGATGTTATCATTTTTATGACAAACGGTCGTGACGGTGTAACAGCAGCTGATGAAGAAGTTGCAAAAATTTTATATCGTTCAAATAAACCGGTTGTACTTGCAGTAAATAAAGTGGACAATCCGGAAATGCGCAGTGACATTTATGACTTTTATGCATTAGGATTTGGCGAACCATTCCCAATTTCAGGTACACACGGATTAGGGTTAGGTGACTTACTAGACGAAGCTGCACAACATTTTCCAAAGATTGAAGAAGATGGATATGATGAAGACACAATTCGTTTCTCTTTAATTGGACGTCCAAACGTAGGAAAATCATCACTTGTAAATGCTCTTCTTGGTCAAGAGCGTGTAATTGTTAGTAATGTAGCAGGAACAACTCGTGATGCTGTCGATACACCATATAGTAAAGATGGAAAAGATTATGTAATTATTGATACAGCTGGTATGCGTAAAAAAGGAAAAGTGTATGAAAGTACAGAAAAATATAGTGTACTTCGTGCGCTAAGAGCGATTGAACGTTCTGACGTTGTTTTAGTCGTTTTAGATGGTGAAGAAGGAATTATTGAGCAAGATAAAAAAATCGCTGGATATGCTCATGATTCAGGGCGAGCTGTTGTTATCGTTGTAAATAAATGGGATGCAGTGAAAAAAGACGAAAAAACAATGAAAGCATTTGAAGAAAATATCCGTGCTCATTTCCAATTCTTAGAATACGCACCAATTGTTTTCTTATCTGCAAAAACAAGAAAACGTACACAAACATTAATACCGGTTATCGATGAGGTAAATGAAAGTCATAGTATCCGTATTCAAACGAACGTATTAAACGATGTAATTATGGATGCGGTAGCGATGAATCCGACGCCAACTCATAATGGTAGCCGTCTGAAAATTTTCTATGCAACACAAGTTGCGGTAAAACCACCGACATTTGTTGTGTTTGTAAACGATCCAGAATTATTGCACTTCTCATATGAGCGTTTCTTAAAGAATCGCTTACGTGAATCATTTGGCTTCGTAGGAACGCCGATTCACATTATCGCTAGAGCAAGAGACTAATGGAGAGGATGTGATTTTATGACAAAAATCACAGTAGTAGGAGCAGGTAGCTGGGGAACAGCGTTAGCGATGGTATTAGCTGACAATGGACATGATGTACGTATTTGGGGAAATCGCCCAGAACTTATGGATGAAATTAATACGAAACATGAGAATAGTCGATATCTCCCAGGCATTACATTGCCAAGCACGATCGTAGCCTACTCTTCTTTAGAAGAAGCATTAGTAGATGTAAATACAGTACTGTTAGTAGTACCAACGAAAGCGTACAGAGATGTATTACAAGAGATGAAAGAAATTGTTACTGAACCAATTACTTGGATTCATGCGAGCAAAGGAATTGAACCTGGTACGTCAAAACGTATTTCGGAAGTGATTGAGGAAGAAATTCCAGAGCACTTAATTAAAGATGTTGTTGTACTGTCTGGACCGAGTCATGCTGAAGAAGTCGGTTTACGACAAGCGACAACAGTTACGTCTGCAGCAAAGCGTATGGAAGCGGCTGAGGAAGTACAAGATTTATTTATGAATAGTTATTTCCGTGTATACACAAATCCAGATATCGTTGGAGTTGAACTTGGTGGTGCGTTAAAAAATATTATCGCATTAGCTGCTGGTATAACTGATGGTCTTGGATTAGGTGATAATGCAAAGGCGGCATTGATGACACGTGGTTTAACAGAGATTGCTCGTTTAGGAAGAAAAATGGGCGGGAATCCGTTAACGTTTGCTGGTCTAACTGGTATGGGAGACTTAATTGTAACTTGTACAAGTGTTCATAGCCGAAATTGGCGTGCTGGAAATATGCTTGGAAAAGGACACTCTTTAGAAGAAGTGTTAGAAAGCATGGGTATGGTGGTGGAAGGTGTAAGAACAACGAAAGCTGCTCATGAATTGGCAGAGAAAATGGAAGTTGAAATGCCGATTACAGCTGCTTTATATGACGTGCTGTTCAATGGGAATAACGTAAAAGATGCGGTAGGCTCATTGATGGGACGTGTTCGAAAACATGAAGTGGAAGCTATACCTGATTTACTGTAAAGAAAAGCGACAGAAGTACATTTGTACTTCTGTCGCTTTTTTTATTTTTTGGGTCTTTTCACCATTTTTTCATTTTTGCATAGGATGAAGAGTAACTTGAGGAGAGGGTGAAAAGAATGGATAATAACATTTTTAATAATATTGAGAAGGAAGCGAAAGTAAATAAAGAGGATATTTTTAAATTAGCATCATCTGTGCAAAATGCGAATTTACGTGATGAAACTGTACTTCGTCAATTAATTCATCAAGTGGCTCTTATGGCGGGACGTGAAGTGCCGAAAGAGCAAGAGGATCAAATTGTAAAAGCGATTATTAATAATAATATGCCAACAGATTTTGGCTCGTTAAGCAAAATGTTTAAAAAATAAATTATGAGAAACAAAGAGTTTGTAGATTGCATATGATAGCCATGAAAGAATGGGAATAGAGCTGTTTTTGGGCATATTTGGTCAACCGAAGCGAGAGATACAATCGCTTCGGTTTTATTTTTGCTTAGATTGGTGAGAAATGCTGGAAAACCTATTGATTAAAGTTATATATTCGCAATTTGTAGTAAAATGTTCTTTTTGTATTTGTTTAAAGATTTTAATTTGTTAAAATAGTATAAAAATAGATTAATAAAAAGGGGTGTGTATATGTCAGAAGGGCTTATGAAAATGTGGTTAGCTTTAGGGGCAATTGGATTTATGTTTTTTGCAGTAAGTTTTATTTTATTAAGTAGACATAAAATAAAGAATAAATTTTTGAAAGGGATTACAGCGTTAGTAGCGTACACCCTTATGATTGTGTCAGGAATTGTTATTTTTCTTGTTGTATTTAGTGGACCTGTACAGCAGTAAATGGAATGGTCTCGAAAATACTACATACAGAGCAAATTAGATTAGTATGAAAAGGTGATGCTAGTGAAAAAATTACATATTATTTTAATATTTTGTTGTATGAGCCTTTTAACGGGGTGTCTGTATCCGAAAGAAAATATGAAGCAAAATGCGGTTCCTTATGAAGATCAGCTACAGGTTGTTCAAAAAGCTGTTGTGACATTTAAGGAGCAAAATGATGGGATATTGCCAATTAAGACGAGGGATATGAGTACACCTATTTATCAAAAGTATCCGATCGATTTTCAACAGATTGCCCCGCGTTACATACAAGAAGCGCCAGGGAATGCGTATGAAAGTGGAGGAGTATATCAATACGTATTAATAGACGTTGAAACAAATCCAACAGTAAAGTTAATTGATGTTAGGATGGCTGAACAAATTCAGGAACTATCTTTAAAGCTTAGGATATACCGTGATGAACATCAATATCCACCTTTTAAAAAAGTAATTTCAGATGGTGTATATGAATTGGATTTCAAAAAACTAGGATATAAAGATGTGCCACAAGTGACAAGCCCATATTCTGGTAAAGGACTTCCTTTTGTAATTAATGAAAAAGGAGAAGTTTTTGTTGATTATAGAATCGACTTATATGACGCTTTGAAAAAAAATGAAGGGCAGTTTACGGAGGGAGAAGATATTCGAAATATACTTTCGAAAGGTTCCCCGTTTGTACCAGCTTATTCTTTACCGTACACAGTAAAGGATGGAGAACCAATTTTTTTAAAATGATAAGTCATGAACCTTTCTTTTAGTGAATAAGTTCTAGAAGAAAGGTTTTTTATGTTATACAACTTACGATGCAAACAAAAGATATTTTTTAATAGTCATATGAAATTGGACAAAATTATATGATATATTGTCCGAACTTCTAGAATACCATTATATTATATCAGATATTATAGGCAACGTTAGAGAAGGTATTAGTTGACTATAAACGCGGAATTATTCCCAAAAATTTTGAGGGAGGGAATCACTTGGAAAAGGTAGATATTTTTAAAGATATTGCAGAACGAACAGGCGGTGATATTTATTTTGGAGTTGTAGGAGCTGTTCGAACAGGGAAATCAACATTCATTAAAAAATTTATGGAACTTGTAGTTATTCCAAATATTGAGAATGAGTCTGACCGTCAAAGAGCGCAGGATGAATTGCCTCAAAGTGCTGCTGGTCGTACAATTATGACGACGGAACCGAAGTTTGTTCCAAACCAAGCGGTTTCTATCGAAGTAGATGAAGGACTTGAAGTGAATATTCGATTAGTAGATTGTGTTGGATATACGGTTCCTGGAGCGAAGGGCTATGAAGATGAGAATGGCCCGCGCATGATTAATACCCCTTGGTATGAAGAACCTATTCCATTCCATGAAGCTGCAGAAATCGGCACGCGTAAAGTAATTCAAGAACATTCAACAATTGGTGTTGTAATTACAACAGATGGAACAATTGGTGAAATTCCAAGAAGAGATTATATAGAGGCAGAAGAACGCGTTGTAAATGAGTTGAAAGAAGTAGGAAAACCTTTCATTATGATAATTAATACGGTACAGCCGTATCATCCAGATACAGAGCAATTACGCCAAAGTTTATCAGAAGAATATGATATCCCGGTTATTGCAATGAGTGTGGAGAGTTTAAGAGAAACAGATGTATATAATGTACTTCGTGAAGCGCTATTTGAATTCCCTGTATTAGAAGTGAATGTGAACCTTCCGAGCTGGGTAATGGTGCTAAATGAAGGGCATTGGTTGCGTCAAAGTTATCAAGAAGCAGTTCAAGAAACTGTGAAGGATATAAAACGTCTTCGTGATGTGGATCGCGTTGTTTGGCAGTTTAGTCAATATGAATTTATTGATCGAGCGAGCCTAGCTGGCATTGATATGGGGCAAGGTGTGGCGGAGATTGATTTATATGCGCCAGATGAATTATATGATCAGATTTTAAAAGAAGTAGTAGGAGTAGAAATTCGAGGGAAAGATCATTTATTAAAGCTTATGCTCGATTTATCTCATGCGAAAATAGAGTACGATCAAGTGGCGGATGCACTGCGTATGGTTAAGCAAACAGGATATGGTGTAGCAGCGCCTGCATTAGCGGATATGAGCTTAGATGAGCCAGAAATTATTCGTCACGGTTCAAGGTTTGGTGTGAAGTTAAAAGCGGTAGCGCCATCTATTCATATGATTAAAGTAGATGTAGAGTCAACGTTTGAGCCGATTATTGGTACTGAAAAGCAAAGTGAAGAATTAGTTCGTTATTTAATGCAAGATTTTGAAGATGACCCGTTATCAATTTGGAATTCTGATATATTTGGACGTTCACTTAGCTCGATTGTTCGAGAAGGAATTCAAGCGAAATTATCTTTAATGCCAGAAAATGCTAGATATAAATTAAAAGAAACGCTAGAAAGAATTATTAATGAAGGATCTGGCGGATTAATTGCGATTATACTATAAGAAAAAATCCCTCTCACTGTAGAGGGATTTTTTGTTTTTTTTGATTATAAAATAGAAAAATAAACAGTCATTATCTAATACATTGTTGTAAATTGTCAAGTTTCATCAGATTTTCACATTTTCAGAGTAACAATTTCCTTAAAAATATTGAATTATAAAGGAGAATCGTATAATATAGGCGTTGATAATGATTTATCTACATCTTTGTAGTATAGAATTTGCAAAAATTGCCTACAAATGAAAGTAAGACTCATTTTATGATCATTATACAGTCTTATCTTTGGGAGGAGGTGAATGGCATGAACAAGACAGATTTAATCAATGCTGTTGCAGAAGCAAGTTCCCTTTCTAAAAAGGACGCAACAAAAGCAGTAGACGCTGTTTTTGATTCTATCTTAGAAGCTTTAAAACAAGGTGATAAAGTACAACTGATCGGATTCGGTAACTTCGAAGTTCGTGAGCGTGCGGCTCGTAAAGGTCGTAACCCACAAACAGGTGAGGAGATTGAAATCGCTGCAAGTAAAGTACCTGCATTCAAACCTGGTAAAGCGTTAAAAGATGCGGTTAAATAATCCTTACATATTAACAGGGAAGAAGAGTTTCCTTTTTGGGAACTCTTCTTTTTGCTTTTAAAAACATAAATATGCTAGAATGTGTTCGTATCACTTTTAGGTTTTCGGGAGGGCTAGCGGATGGCAAAAGTTAATTTAGAACAAATTGAACATGCAGTACGCCTTATTTTAGAGGCGATTGGGGATGACCCAAATCGTGAGGGAGTACTTGATACACCAAAGCGTGTTGCAAAAATGTACGCAGAAGTGTTCTCAGGTATGCATGAAGATCCGAAAGAGCATTTGCATAAAGTATTCGGAGAAGATCACGAAGAGCTTGTACTAGTAAAAGATATACCATTTTATTCGATGTGTGAGCATCATTTAGTTCCATTCTATGGAGTTGCTCACGTTGCATATATTCCGCAAGGTGGAAAGGTGACAGGGTTAAGTAAATTAGCTCGTACCGTAGATACAATTGCACGTCGCCCACAACTGCAAGAACGTATTACATCAACAGTAGCGAACTCTATTATGGAAGTACTAGAGCCTCATGGTGTAATGGTAGTAGTAGAAGCAGAACATATGTGTATGACGATGCGTGGTGTAAAAAAACCAGGTGCGAAAACAGTAACGACAGCAGTGCGTGGTGTGCTTGAAAATGATGCTGCAGCGCGCAGTGAAATTTTATCGTTTATTAAAACGAAGTAAAGAAAAGCGGGAAACTGCTTTTCTTTTTTTTTTTTAGTAAATAAATGATATAGTTTTAACTAGACAGAGTGAGATTAGAAAGATTGCTTACATGAATGGTAGGTGTAGCCAAGTTTTGGTTATAGAAAATAGAGTGTATGTGTTATAATAAGTTTTATGAATTAGAAAACAAGGGTGATTTTTTGTGTGTGACATCTACGGAGGGTATGCGGGTATAAAAGAAAAATTGATGGAGAAATTACGCCATCCTTACTTTATAAACTATATTGAAGAACCATTTATTGATGAAGAAAAGATAGCATTGTTATATGGTGCTTTAAAGAGTGCAAACTTACATATAGAACAAATTGAGCATTACGTAGTAACAATTATGCTTGTACAAATTGCGCTTGATACGCATGAAAGGGTATCAAATAAAGCAGGCGAGGAAGAGATTGAATTCCATAAATGTCGTCAATTAACAGTACTTGCAGGCGATTACTATAGTGGACTATATTATTATTTATTGTCTATGAATCGTGATATTGTTTTAATTCGTGCACTTGCTGAAGGAATTAAAGAGATAAATGAACACAAAATTATGTTATACCAAAAAGCGCATGAAACGACGGATGACATAATGAAAAGCGTAGTAGCGATTGAATCTGCGCTCCTTCAAAAAACATGTGATCATTTTCATTTATCACATTGGAAGCCATTTATTACATACGTATTAGGTGGAAATCGCCTTCAAAAAGAAATTCAATTGTATGCTGATAAGCAACATTCACCTGTTTTTCAAGCTATGCAAGATGCTTTAGGGGATAAAGCAGAAGTAGTGATTAATGGTTGGATGAAGGAATTGAGAAAGAAAGAAAAACAATTTTTAGAAAATCACACAGACATAAATGAAATAAATTCTGTGTTAAGGAATAAATAGAAGACATAAGCAATTTTACATTGGAAGAAGGTACGAGCATGCAACAATCAAAAGAAGAAAGAGTACATGACGTATTTGAAAAGATTTCTGATAAATACGATGTGATGAATTCTGTAATTAGTTTTCAAAGACATAAAGCGTGGCGTAAAGAAACGATGCGAATTATGGATGTACAACCAGGTAGTCAAGCGCTTGATGTATGCTGTGGAACCGCAGATTGGACAATTGCGCTAGCTGGAGCCGTAGGTGAACAAGGAAAGGTTGTTGGCTTAGATTTCAGTGAAAATATGTTATCTGTCGGTAAGCAAAAGGTAGAGGCGTTACAATTAAAACAAGTAGAACTTCTACATGGGAATGCAATGGAACTTCCGTTTGAAGATAATACGTTTGATTATGTGACGATTGGGTTTGGTTTACGTAACGTACCGGATTATATGCACGTATTAAAAGAAATGACACGTGTAGTAAAACCAGGTGGAAAAGTAATCTGTTTAGAAACATCTCAACCAACAATGATTGGTTTTCGACAAGGGTATATTTTATACTTTAAATATATCATGCCGTTATTTGGAAAGATGTTTGCGAAAAGTTATAAAGAATATTCATGGCTTCAAGAATCTGCTAGTACGTTCCCAGGGATGAAAGAATTGGCTCAAATGTTTGAGCAAGCTGGACTTGAACGTGTGCAAGTGAAACCATTTACTTTCGGGGTAGCAGCGATGCATTTAGGTATTAAACCAGAATCAAAATAGAAAAAAGAAGTTTTAGGTTAAGGTGAACAATATGAAGTTACAACTTATGTACTCTTTTTTACGATCGGATATTAATGTGATAGAAAAAGAATTAAAAAAGACAGTCGCTTCTGAACAGCCATTAGTAGAAGAGGCAGCATTACAGCTTATTGAAGCTGGTGGGAAACGAATTCGTCCTGTATTTGTGTTGCTTGCAGGGAAATTTGGAGATTATAAGTTAGATGCGATTAAGCATGTTGCTGTTGCGTTAGAACTTATTCATATGGCTTCTCTTGTTCACGATGATGTTATTGATGCTGCATTTTTACGACGCGGCAGTGCGACTGTGAATGCGAAATGGGGAGATCGTATTGCGATGTATACAGGGGACTATCTGTTCGCTAAGTCTCTTGAATGTATAACAAATATCGAAATTCCAGAGGCGCATCAAGCGTTATCACATACTATTTTAGAAGTCTGTAAAGGTGAAATTGAACAAATTAAAGATAAATACAATTATGACCAAAATTTAAGAACGTATTTAAGAAGAATAAAGCGAAAAACAGCATTATTAATTGCCGCGAGTTGTCAATTGGGAGCGATTGCTGCTGGTGCTAATCGTGATACGGTAAATCGTCTATTTTGGTATGGGTATTTTGTAGGGATGTCTTATCAAATTATTGATGACATTTTAGACTTCGTTTCCACAGAAGAGAAACTTGGAAAACCTGCTGGCGGAGATTTACTACAAGGGAATATTACACTTCCTGCTTTATATGCGATGGAAGATCCAGTACTTCGTCAGAAAATCACATCTGTACATGAAAATTCAACAGCAAGTGAAATGCAAGAAATTATTGATGCTGTAAAAAATAGTACAGCAATTAATCAAGCATTTGCGTTTAGTGAACGTTATTTACATAAAGCTTTAGAAATAATAAAACCACTTCCACGTGGAAAAGCAAAGTACGCATTACAAAATGTTGCAAAGTATATTGGAAAACGAAAATTTTAATGTTTATTCTAAAAAATAAAATAATCTCTCTATTTCAAAACTATTGCACAATTGTGATAAGGGTGATAATATGTGTGTGGGGATATACAATTACATACATAATTCAGAAGTGGAGAGATTTTTTATGGAAAAAACATTTCTAATGGTAAAACCAGACGGTGTACAACGTGCCTTCATTGGGGAAATTGTAGCTCGTTTTGAGAAAAAAGGCTTTCAATTAGTTGGTGCAAAATTAATGCAAGTCACTCCGGAAATTGCTGGACAACACTACGCTGAGCATAAGGAAAAACCTTTCTTTGGTGAGTTAGTAGACTTTATTACATCTGGACCTGTGTTCGCAATGGTATGGCAAGGTGAAGGTGTAGTAGATACAGCGCGTAACATGATGGGGAAAACAAGACCACATGAAGCAGCTCCTGGAACAATTCGTGGAGATTTCGGTGTAACTGTTGCGAAAAACATTATCCATGGTTCTGATTCTTTAGAAAGCGCAGAGCGCGAGATTGCTATTTTCTTTAAAGAAGAAGAATTAGTTGACTACTCAAAATTAATGAATGAATGGATTTACTAATTATTTTGAAATAATTTGTAAACGCTTTAATCACTGTGATAATAGTAAAAAGTGCAAGGAGAATAGGGGTATTCTTCTTGCACTTTTTTTATTTTCAGTTAGTTACGAAGTTTGAGCTGTTATGATATGTTGATATTTAAATTAGGCCTATCGGAAATATAGAATAAGAAAATGGTCGATTTATGATATAATTTCTTTAATATTTTTAGAATGATAAAAGTTAATATAGTGAGATAAATACATATACGAAAAGAGGAATAACGTATGCGATATATTACAGCTGGTGAATCTCATGGTCCACAACTTACAACGATTATAGAAGGTGTTCCGGCAGGATTGTCTTTAGTAGCAGATGATATAAACGAAGAGTTAGCTAGAAGGCAAAAGGGATATGGGCGCGGTAGACGCATGCAAATTGAAACGGATCAAGTGCAAATTTTAAGTGGTGTTAGACATGGAGAAACATTAGGTTCCCCTATTGCACTTGTTGTTGAAAATCGTGATTTTGCACACTGGACAAAAATTATGGGGGCGGAGCCTTTAACTGAGCAAGAAGAAAAAGAGATGAAAAGGAAAGTGACAAAACCAAGGCCTGGGCATGCTGATTTAAATGGTGCGATTAAATATGGTCATAGAGATATGAGGAATGTACTGGAACGTTCGTCAGCGCGCGAAACGACGGTGCGTGTTGCTGCTGGTGCGGTTGCTAAAAAGGTGTTAGCAGAACTTGGTATTAAAGTGGCGGGCCATGTAATTGAAATTGGCGGTGTACAAGCTAAGGAGATTACGTATAGTTCAATTGAAGAATTAAAGAGTATTACAGAAGCATCTCCTGTACGTTGCTTAGATGAAGAAGCTGGTAACCAAATGATGAAAGCGATTGATGATGCGAAAGCAAATGGTGATTCAATTGGTGGAATCGTTGAAGTAATTGTGGAAGGGATGCCAATTGGAGTAGGTAGCTACGTGCATTATGATCGAAAACTGGATGCGAAATTAGCAGCTGCAATTATGAGTATTAATGCTTTTAAAGGTGTCGAGATTGGAATTGGTTTTGAAGCAGCGCATAGACCAGGAAGTGAAGTTCATGATGAAATTCTGTGGGATGAGGAGCATGGATATACACGAAGAACAAATAATGCAGGTGGACTAGAAGGCGGTATGACGACTGGAATGCCGATTGTTGTGCGCGGTGTGATGAAACCGATACCTACACTTTATAAACCTCTTCAAAGTGTAGATATTGATACGAAAGAGCCTTTTACAGCGAGCATTGAACGTTCAGATAGTTGTGCAGTGCCAGCAGCTAGTGTCGTTGCAGAAGCGGTTGTGGCTTGGGAATTAGCGACAGCTTTAATAGAACAATTCGGATTAGATCGTATGGAACTAATTCGTGAAAATATTGAGAAACATAATGAATATGCGAGGGGATTTTAATGGGAAACATACATATTCAAACGAAATCAAAAGAATATGATGTACATGTTGGTAAAGAAGCGTTGTCAAACTTAACAACGATCGTTCAAAATATGCAGCCAGCGGTATCTAACGTAATGATCATTTCAGATGAAGCTGTTGCATCACTACATTTACAGACAGTTATCGATGCATTACAAGTAGAGCAGCACGTGTTTTCGTTTGTTGTACCAAGTGGCGAAAAAGAGAAGTCTTTCGAAAATTTCTATGCGGCTCATACGTCGGCTCTTGAAAATAAATTAGATAGAAATTCTTTAATTCTTGCACTTGGAGGCGGAATGATTGGAGATTTAGCTGGTTTTGTTGCTGCATCGTTTATGCGTGGTATTCGCTTTGTGCAGGTTCCGACAACTTTATTAGCGCACGATAGCGCAGTGGGTGGGAAAGTAGCGATTAACCATCCGTTAGGTAAAAATATGATTGGTGCATTCCATCAGCCAGAAGCAGTTGTATATCATACACCGTTTTTACAGTCTCTTCCTGAAAAAGAGTGGCGTTCAGGTTATGCAGAGGTGATAAAGCATGCTCTTATCGGTGATGTGGAGCTATACCATTGGTTAAAAGAAGAAGTGCAAACATTAGCGGATCTTCATGATGAGAAGTTAATCCATATATTAACGAAGGCGATTCCTGTAAAGGCAAATGTTGTGTCACAAGATGAAACAGAGAAGGGTGTACGTGCTCATTTGAACTTTGGACATACGTTAGGACATGCTCTTGAAAAAGAGCTAGGGTATGGAAATATTACTCACGGTGACGGTGTAGCGGTTGGAATGTTATTCGCCATATTTTTAAGTGAGCAAGTGTACAAGGTTGATCTTGCTTATGAAGATATGAAGCAGTGGTTCTTGAAATACGGCTATCCAAAAATGCCAAGAGATTTGAATGTAGAGCGCCTCGTTCAATTGATGAAACAAGATAAGAAAGCAAATGCAGGAGCAATTCATATGGTGCTTATGCAGGAATATGGGGTAGTGAATGTCGTATCTATTTCAGATGAGACTGTTCATATTGCGTTAGAGGCATTTCAAAAAGATATGGTTTAAAATGATAGCGAAGTGCTGTGAAGTGCTCATTTAGAGGTATTCTCGTAATAGTGACGGTTATGACAAAAGATTACAGTAAGGGGCTATAACCGTATTGTAATCAAATTGAATGAAATGACTGGGGGAAGAAAAATGAGAGTGAAAGAGCAATTGTTAACTTTGAGAGCGTATGTGCCTGGGAAAAACATTGAAGAAGTAAAAAGAGAATATGGTTTATCAAAAATTGTGAAATTAGCATCCAACGAAAATCCATTCGGTTGTTCAGCACGTGTGACAGAAGCATTAACTTCTTTAGCGAGCCAATATGCCCTTTATCCAGATGGATATGCCTTTGAACTTCGGACAAAAGTAGCGAAACATTTAGGTGTAAAAGCAGAACAACTACTATTTGGTAGTGGATTAGATGAAGTCATTCAAATGATTAGCCGAGCGTTATTACATGAAGGAACAAACGTTGTAATGGCGAATCCTACGTTTTCACAATATCATCACCATGCTGTTATTGAAGGAGCAGAAGTTCGTGAAGTATCACTTAAAGATGGTATTCACGATTTAGATGCAATGCTAGAGCAAGTAGATGAGAAAACGAAAATTGTATGGATTTGTAATCCGAATAATCCAACAGGTACATATGTTGAGAAACAAAAATTACTTTCATTTTTAGAATCAGTTCCTAAGTCGGCTCTCGTTATTATGGACGAAGCATATTATGAATACGCGGAAGCAGAAGACTATCCGCAAACATTACCACTTCTTGAAAAGTATGAAAATCTTATGGTTTTACGCACGTTTTCAAAAGCATATGGTTTAGCTGCTTTTCGTATCGGATATGCGATTGGGGATGCGAAGTTAATCGGACAGCTAGAAGTAGCTAGGTTACCATTCAATACATCAACTGTAGCCCAATCTGTAGCACTCGCTGCATTAGAAGATCAAGCCTTTTTACAAGATTGTGTGCAAAAGAATGCTGAAGGTTTAAATCAGTATTATGCATTTTGTAAAGAATATAACGTATTCTATTATCCATCTCAAACAAATTTCATTTTCTTAAAACTTGGTATACCGGGTAATGAAGCTTTCGAACGATTAATGAAAAAAGGATATATCGTTCGTTCTGGTGCTGCATTTGGTATCGATGATGGTATTCGTATTACTGTCGGTTTGAAGGAAGAAAATGATGAAATTATAGAGTTGCTGAAAGAGCTTGTAAATGAGCAAGTACAGAAAGAAGAAACATATTCTTAAGAGATTGTGAAGGCTCCTAGTATAGGAGCCTTTTTTATCGCATTCAAAATAAAGGTTGAAGACTGCTAATTAAGTTATTCTGTAAACCACGGTTTGTATGGCTTGATAATTAGTGAGAGAAGTTATTTGCACGGTCATAAAAGAAAGCGGTACAATAGAAGATGATGATAAGGTATCGGTGTCATATCCGAACCTTTTGAACAATTAACTACTCTGTAAGAAGAAGTATAAGAAGAAGCATGCTCATTCTAAAGGTTGCGTTCTAACAGTGAGTTGCTTATGATAAATGAACAGAAGAGAATATTTTTTAGAATTAAAGGAGACGTTTATGCAAAAGTTTGAACAAGCTGTTTCATATATTGAAAATGGTGAAGCGGAAAAAGGATTACAATTATTAAAAGAACAATTAAAAATTGCGAATGATGAAGAGAAGTATGATATCGCTCGTTACTATCATACGCTTGGATTTACAGATGAGGCATTAGCAATTACTGAAGACTTACGTTTACTGTATCCAGAAGAAAGTGAATTCACTGTATTTTTAGCAGAATTATATATTGATCTAGATAAAGAAGATGAAGCGATTGAAGTGCTTCATGATATTCCAGAAAATGACGATTTATATGTTCAATCGTTATTACTTGTTGCAGATTTATTCCAAATGCAAGGTTTTGATGATGTAGCAGAGCAAAAACTATTAAAGGCGAAAGAAATGATGCCTGATGAACCTGTTATTACGTTTGGGTTAGCAGAATTATATAGTAGTAAAGGTGAAGAACAAAAGGCAATTACTTATTATGAATCGCTATTAGCGGAACATAAAGTAATGGGTGGTGTTGTGATCGCACTTCGCCTCGCAGAAACGTTAAGCGCGATCGGAAACTGGGAAGAAGCGATTTCTTATTATGAAGCAGGCCTAGAGGAACAAAAAGATATTCACTCATTATTTGGATATGCCTTTACATTATACCAAGGTGAAGAATATCAGAGAGCAATTGGTGCTTGGCAAGAACTAAAAGAATTAGACCCTGAGTACGCATCACTGTACATGTATTTAGCGAAAAGCTATGAAAAAGAAGGAATGCTTCAAGAAAGCTATGAAACGCTTCATGAAGGAATTAAAGTAGATGAGCTTTCAGTTCCATTTTATGTAGAGTTAGCGAACATTGCGGCGAAATTAGGAAAAATAGTAGAAGCAGAGGAAGTTCTTCAAAAAGCGCTTGAGTTAGATCCTGGGCATTTAGGTGCAACATTAAAATATGCATATATCTTAAAAGAACAAGAAAAGTACGAAGAGTTAATTGCAATTGTAGAGCGTGCTATTGATAGTGGAGAACCAGATACACAACTACTCTGGGATCTTGCGTATGCAAAAAAACAATTAGAAATGTATTCGGATGCATTAAAACACTATGAAAGTGCATATACTTCTTTTAAGAATCATCCAGACTTCTTAGAAGAGTACGGTTATTTCTTATTGGAAGAAGGAAAACGAAAAGAGGCGAAAGAAGTATTTACTCAGTTATTACAACTAGACCCGACACAAATTCATATTGAAGAGTTGTTATATAATTTAGAGGATTTTTCATAAGTTGGAAGGAAACTGAATGCCGCTTCTTGAATCTAAAAAGAAAAGAGAAAGACAGAGGAGGGACTTAATTGCTATGAATACCCCTGTTTCTGTAAACGAGAAGAAGGATTTTGTAAAATGGTTTTTGAATAATTACCAACTGAAACAGCGTGAATGTGTATGGATTCTGAATTATTTAATGAGTCACGACCAATTGATGCATAAAGTCCACTTCGTAGAGCATGCAAAATATTGTCCGCGTGGCTTAGTGATGTCAGCGAATTGTGTGAAAGACACACCGTTTCACTTTTTTAAACAAAATGTTATGACAACAGATGCTGAAAAATCGTTTCATGATATTCGTTTAAATCGAGATGAGGATATTTATATTCAACTCAACTTTAAATCATCGTTTCAAAATGCGAATTATGTAGCTGTATTAGAAGAAAACCCATATTTACCAAAGCATATTGAAGTAAATGAAAAAGATCGTTTACTTGCAGAAAGGTTTTTGGAAGAAAGTGTATTTTCGTTTAGGAGAGAACGCCTTTTAAAACAAATTGATGAAGCGTTAGATAAGCAAGATAAGGAAGCGTTTCATAGATTAACGGCAGAGTTAAAGACTTTATAGAATTTATTTGGATTAATTAATTTTTACAAATTTCAGACTTTTATCAAGAAAAACTACCTATATTGGGTAGTTTTTCTTTTTTTACCTCTTTTAGTGTGGTTTAATATATATAAAGTGAAAGTTCTGTCATTTGTAAGTGAAGGAGGGAAGGGATTTGAAGTGGATTGTAAAAGATGTAGAACAGTTTGAGCAAGCAAGAGAGTATGTTGATACAGGAGTAATACCGCTGTTATCAGTTTCGGCAGCAAAAGAAATGAAAATGGTTGTAGAACAAGGTGAATTTATCGAATTGTTGAGCACGGAATTGGAAAGAGAGTATAAAGGAAGAGTGCTTTTACTGCCTGCGTTTACGTATTTGGTAGAAAGTCAAAAGAATGAAAAAGGTCGTTTGCAAGAATGGACAAATCATTTACGAAGTGAAGGTTTTAAGCATATTGCTTATGTTACAAGTGATTTTTCATGGAAAGAGGATATGCAAGAATTACAGGGAGATTTATTTTGGTTTCCTTCATTAGCGTTAGAACAATTTAGTGATCAAGCAAAAAGAGAAGTTATTCATGCGCATATAAAAAATATAATGGTGATGTTGGAAGAGAAATGGGGAAACTCGCAATAAACAGAAAGTTCTTATTATTATGAGTAGTATGATATTGACCTGTGCATGAGCGTATTATATCATGATAGTGTCCTAGTTTTTATTTTTTATATAATTTATCACGAGGGGACAATTTCTGATAGAGGGGGGAAATTTTCGTGAGCGACAAAGAACATCGCGTGTCAAGAAGACAATTTTTAAATTACACACTCACAGGGGTAGGAGGCTTTATGGCTGCCGGTATTTTAATGCCGATGACGCGATTTGCGCTTGATCCGGTGTTAAGAAAAGAAGCGGGAACAGATATGGTTGCTGTTGCGCAAGTAAAGGATATTACAACAGAGCCGAAGCGTTTCGATTTTAAAGTGAAGCAGGTTGATGGTTGGTACAAGTCTGAAGAACCAAAATCGGCTTGGGTTCATAAAGATGAAAGCGGAGACATTGTTGCGTTCTCTCCAGTATGTAAACATTTAGGATGTACAGTTAACTGGAATTCGGACAAAGCACATCCGAATCAATTCTTTTGCCCATGTCACGGGGGGCGTTATACAAAAGATGGGATTAACATTAAAGGTACGCCACCCCTTGCTCCGCTTGATGTGTACGAGTCTAAAGTGAAAGATGGAACGCTGTATCTAGGAAAAGCGAAGCCAAGAGGGGGTGCAAAGTAGATGTTAAATAAAATTTATGATTGGGTGGATGAAAGATTGGATATTACACCAATATGGCGTGATATCGCTGATCATGAAGTACCTGAACATGTAAACCCGGCACATCACTTCTCTGCATTCGTCTATTGCTTTGGAGGACTTACCTTTTTCGTTACTGTAATTCAAATTTTATCTGGAATGTTTTTGACGATGTATTATGTGCCTGATATTAAAAATGCTTGGGAATCAGTTTACTATTTACAAAATGAAGTTGCTTATGGGCAAATTGTTCGTGGTATGCACCACTGGGGTGCTAGTCTCGTAATTGTAATGATGTTTTTACATACACTCAGAGTTTTCTTCCAAGGTGCGTATAAAAAGCCCCGTGAGTTAAACTGGATTGTTGGTGTTCTTATTTTCTTTGTTATGTTAGGTCTTGGTTTTACCGGATATTTATTGCCGTGGGATATGAAAGCTTTATTTGCTACAAAAGTAGGGATTCAAATTGCAGAGCAAACACCGCTCATTGGTCCTTATATTAAAACATTACTCGCTGGTCATTCCGAAATTGTTGGCGCTCAAACATTAACTCGCTTCTTTGCTATTCACGTCTTCTTCTTACCAGCAGCACTTCTAGGTTTAATGGCCTTCCACTTCATCATGATTCGCAAACAAGGTATTTCCGGTCCACTATAAGAGATTGCTAAATTAAAGGGGAAAGAACAAAAGGAGGGAGATTATGCATCGCGGCAAAGGGATGAAGTTTGTAGGAGATTCTCGGGTACCAGTAGCTCGGAAACCAAATATTCCAAAAGACTATTCTGAATACCCAGGGAAAACAGAAGCATTTTGGCCGAACTTCTTGTTAAAAGAATGGATGGTTGGTGCAGTTTTTTTAATCGGTTATTTATGTTTAACAGTGGCGCATCCGTCGCCGCTTGAGAGAATGGCGGACCCAACTGATGCTGGATATATACCACTTCCAGATTGGTATTTCTTATTCTTGTATCAGTTATTAAAGTATTCTTATGCTTCCGGTTCATTTACTGTAATTGGAGCATTTATTATGCCAGGGATTGCGTTTGGAGCATTACTGTTAGCTCCATTTCTTGATCGAGGTCCAGAAAGACGTCCATTGAAGCGTCCTGTGGCAACTGGATTTATGCTTTTAGCAATTGCATCGATTATCTTTTTAACTTGGGAATCTGTAGCACACCACGACTGGGAAGCTGCAAAAAAACAAGGAGCAATTGTAAAAACAGCGCCAGTTGATAAAAATGATGATGGCTATAAATTAATGCAAAAAAATACTTGTTTAACATGTCATGGTGACAATTTACAGGGCGGGGCAGCAGCACCGGCACTGCAAAACTTAACTTTAAAGCCAGAAGAAATTGCTAAAATTGCGAAAGAGGGAAAAGGTTCAATGCCTAAAGGTGTATTTAAAGGTACGGATGAGGAACTGAAGAAGCTTTCGGAATTCGTTGCAAAGTATAATAAAAAATAATAAAAAGCTGACTACAAAATTTGTAGTCAGCTTTTCTATTTAGTTGGATGAAGTTTGTTATAATAGAGTAGGATTTAATGAATGAATTACTTTGCTTGAAAGGTGTTGGACATACGGATTGGTGTACTTGTATGCAATGTTAAGACAACGCTCGGTATTATTATTTTTATTAATTGTTAACATATTAGGTACAATTTACGGATTTATATGGTACGGAAATCAATTGAAAGAAACGTCACCTATATTTTGGCCGTTTGTACCAGATAGTCCTATGGCGAGTCTCTTTTTTGTCTTTGTTTTAATTGCTTTTTTGGCAAAGAGAAACTGGGGATTAATAGAAGCGTTAGCGATTGTAACTTTAATAAAATATGGTATTTGGGCTGTTGTTGTAAACGGGATTATGATTTACGTAAAAGGGCCTATTGGCCTTATGGGCTACATGTTAATGCTTTCGCACTTTGCGATGGCAGTACAAGGATTTTTATATGCTCCATTCTATCGTATAAAAAAATGGCATTTTATAGTAGCAGCTGTGTGGACGTTGCATAACGATGCAATTGATTATTTATTTTGGCAAATGCCGCGATATGGAATTATGCATTTGTTTGTAGAGGAAATTGGTTATTTTACGTTTTGGTTAAGTATTGCTGTACTATGTATTACATATTATTGTTGCTTACGTGAGCAAAGGAAACAATTTTCTTTATGATGGTTAGAACATTTAGGGGGAGAACATGGAGAAAAATAAGAGTGGTACAAAAATATTGGATCGATTGATTACTTTAGTTGTTTCATATAGCATAGCATTTTCTATTTTTGCACTCGCAACAACGGCAGTTGTCTATGGAAAATGGCTGTATTATTTTGAAATTGATTTTTTAAATATTCCTGATTTAGCGGATATGACGAAGGATGAAATTAAAAGAAATTACGATGTGCTTATTACATATTTATCCCCGTTTTATGACGGAGCATTACATTTGCCAACATTAGATATGTCCACAAATGGCCGTATTCATTTTGTAGATGTTAAAAATATTTTAGTAAAGATTCAATATGTGATGTATGCGACAATTATGATTGCAGTGATAGGCGGAATTTATTTATTAAAAAAGAAAAATGAAAAGTTTTTACTGCACGGATCGATTTTAACAATCATTTTTCCGATAGCGCTTATGTTACCAATTGCTATTAATTTTGAAAAGAGTTTTGTATTATTCCATAAACTTTTATTTAGTAATGATTATTGGGTTTTTGATCCTGAAAAAGATCCAATTATATTAATGTTACCAGAAGAGTTCTTTATGCATGCTGCGTGTGCTATTTTATTATTCATTTTAGGTGGTAGTATACTTTGTTACAGTTTATATCGATATTTCGTAAAAAAGAAAAGGATGTCACAGAAAAAATTCTCTGCTTAAAGAGAATTTTTTTCTTTGTAAAATGATAATATATTTTTCGGTCTAGTTCTGTTCTATTCTTGTCCAAATTAACATATTTTGTACTAGTAGTTATAGGGGGGACCGGGATGAAGAGAACATTAATTGGATTGATAGCATTTCTAATTATAATGTTTCCGTTACGTATATATGCTGAAGAGTGGAATGAGCTAACAGGGTTGTTAGACGACTCGTTACAGTTAGTGAAGCGTAATGAAGATGAAAAAGCGGTACAAGTATTACAACATTTCTCGGAGCAATTTTTAATAAAGGGGAATGAAAAGAAGCAGGAAGTAACACCAGATCAAGTTAGAGTTATTTCTTTAGCTTACGATAAGGCGCAACAATCGCTCTCTGAAGAAGGTTTAGGTAAGCAAGCTAAAATTGATAATGTGCTGGCATTACAACTTGCTGTTGATGCACAAGTATCGAAATATCAACCACTTTGGATGGAAAGAGAAAGGAAAGTAATGGATGCCTTTTCTCAAATGGAAAAAGCGATGGAAAAAGAAGATGCTGGGCAGTTTCAACAAACGTTAAATACGTTTTTAAATGAATTCAATATTATTTATCCAAGCTTAATGATTGCTTTGCCAGAAAACGAGGTTCAGCGTGTAAATGTTCATTTATCTTATTTAGATGAATTTCGTAACGTTATGTTAAAAACGAAAGGCGGCCAAATGCAATTAGGGATTATTAAAGGGGATTTGCAAAAGATATTTCACACAGTAAAAAAAGATGAAATTGCACCCTCTCTCATTTGGTTTATGACAATTACTGGGGGACTTATTTTCTTCACATTAACTTATGTTGGATGGAGAAAGTATAAAGGAGAGAGAGAAAAAAGAAAAAGTAATGTACATTCTAAAAATAGATAATGCAATAAATAAAGATATGGATTGTAAGGTTTATTCATTGACAATAGTGGCAGAAGAAAATAGAATGAGAAGTACTATAATTAAAACTTCAATGGAGGTTCATGATGTTTTATTTAATTTACTTCGCGATCATAATGATCATACCGTTGTATGCACAGTCAAGAGTACGTAGTGCCTATAGCAAGTATTCACAAGTTTATTCAACATCAGGTATGACAGGAGCGGAAGTGGCTCGAAAAATTTTAGATGAAAATGGATTATACAACGTAGCTGTAGAAGAAACACCAGGTCATTTATCAGACCATTATGATCCAACCGCTAAGACGGTTCGATTATCAACAGATAACTATTATGGACATTCAGTTGCTGGTACAGCAGTTGCAGCACACGAAGTAGGACACGCAATTCAAGATGCAAAAGATTATAAATTTATGCGCGTTCGTCATTCGTTAGTGCCAGTTGCAAACTTTGGTTCGAATATGTCTTGGATTTTCGTCCTAATCGGTATATTTGCACAAATGTCTGGTTTGTTGTTATTAGGTATCATTTTAATGGCAGCAGGTGTTGTGTTCCAGCTCGTTACATTGCCAGTTGAGTTTGATGCGTCAAAGCGCGCAATGCAACAAATTGAAGCGTTAGGTATTGTATCAACAGATGAATATGGGCAAGCTCGTAAAGTATTAAATGCGGCAGCATTAACATATGTAGCAGCTGCAGCTGTAGCGGTATTTGAATTATTACGTCTCGTATTAATGTATACTGGTATGCAGCGTAGCGACGACTAAAGACTATCAATTTTGATAGTCTTTTTTTGTTGTATGGATTGAATTATATAATGTATTGCAAATAGAAATAATAGAAGTAATGCGGAAAGGCGGTGGGGGGAAATGAAATATCCAGACCATTTAGTAAAACAAGTGCAAGAGCGCAGTGCTCCTTATCAACTAGAAGGTTTTTTAAGTGGACAAGGTCCTGAAAATCCCAAATTTATGTTGTTAGGAGAAGCGCCTGGTGAAACAGAAATTCATAATGGGATTCCGTTTAGCGGGAGGGCGGGAAAACAATTAATGGATTTTTTAGAGCGTATTGATGTTACAAGGGAAGAAGTATATATTACGAGCGCTGTTCGAAGTAGACCTTATAAATGGCGAGAGAAAAAAGAAAGAAATGGTGAAATCATACAAAAAAAGTATAATAGAACGCCAAATCAGGGAGAAATAGTTGCCCATGCGCCTTTGTTAGATTATGAATTAGAGAAAATACATCCGAAGCTTATCGTCACGCTTGGAAATATCGGTCTTCAACGTTTAACAGGAGAAAATAAAAAAATCACAGATGTACACGGGCAATTATTAAAACAGCCCATTCAAAAATTAAAGGATATGCAAAGTGCAGAGTTTACATGGTCAGAGAAAGAATATCATGTTTTTCCGACTTTTCATCCAGCTTCCATTTTTTATAATCGGAGTTTATTGGAGCTTATTCATGAGGATTTTGAGAAGCTTAAAAGACTTGTAATAAAAAACTAGAAAAGCTAAGGCGCTTTTCTAGTTACATTTAATTATGTAAAGGGTTTTTATTTTCATCTAACGTAAATCCTTCACCAACTACATCATGTACATCACTTACAGCGACAAAAGCATGAGGATCTACAGAAGTAATGATATTCTTTAATTTCACGATTTCATTTTTAGCAACAACGCAATACAATACGTTACGTTCCACTTTTGTATACGATCCAACAGCTTTTAAAAAGGTTGCTCCGCGCTCCATTTCAGATAAAATTTTGGCAGCAATTTCATCGTTTTTCTCTGAGATAATAGTCGCTCCTTTGGCAGCATAAGCTCCTTCTTGCATAAAATCAATGACTTTAGCACCGATAAAAACAGCAACTAGCGTATACATGCCCTCGCGGTATGATAAATAGGTAAGAATAGAGACTACGATAACGACAGCATCAAACATAAACATTGTTTTCCCCATACTCCAGCCAACATATTTGTGAGCTAGTCGTGCGATAATATCTACACCGCCAGTAGTCCCGCCATATTTAAATATTATTCCAAGGCCGATACCGATAAATGCCCCGGCGAATAAAGCTGCGAGTGTCATATCATTTTGCAAGTTTAAATGTAAGTTGAGTACTTCGTAACGCTGGAAAATCCATAGAAATAAAGATACGCTAAAGGTGCCAATTAATGTATATAAAAATGTCGTTCTGCCAAGTAACCTCCAACCAATAAAAAATATAGGGATATTTAAAATTAAGTTTGAGTAGGAAGGATCAAACTTAAATAAAAAATACAATAATAGTGTAATTCCAGTAAACCCACCCTCTGCAAGGTGGTTTTCAATATTGATATTGACAATACCGAAAGAAAATATAGCGGAACCGATTAAAATAAAAATAATATTTCGCATCTTCAATTTTGATGTCATATAGAAATCCCCCTAATTATGTAATGATTGCATTGCTCCGCTGAAACAGTAAAACATAATAATAAGTAATTTCTAGTTGCTAGTGAAAATAGTAAGAATTTGATTGATGTGGGCTGATCTTTTGCGAAAAGCACAAAAGAAGGTTTCACTTTATCCCGCTCTAACGGCTGGTAGGAGATAAAGCTCTGAAGAAAGGAGAACCAGCCGTAGGAACCCGATTAGTTCAACTAATCTTTTGCAAAAAAACGCAAAAGAAGTTTCACTTTATTATAGTCTATCCAAAAATGGGTCGCAAATAGGTGTTTGGCGGGGAATAATATTTGTCAAATCGCGATGAATTGGCTAACATGAAAGAGGAAGGATTAGAGGTGAATAGTATGGAAGCAAAAACGATGAAAGATATGCAGAAAGAAGTAGATGCATATATTGGTCAGTTTAAAGAAGGTTATTTCAGTCCGCTTGCAATGATGGCTCGTTTAACGGAAGAAATGGGAGAGCTTGCAAGAGAGGTAAATCATTATTATGGTGAGAAACCGAAGAAAACAACTGAAAAAGAAAGAAGTATTGAAGAAGAGCTTGGAGATGTATTATTTGTTATGATTTGTATGGCAAATAGTTTAAATATTGATTTAGAGACAGCACATAACATTGTAATGAATAAATTTAATACACGTGATAAAGATCGCTGGACACGTATTGATGAGGGAGAGAAAGAATAATGAAAGAAATTAAAGTAATTATCGCCGGACCAAGAGGACGTATGGGACATGAAGCAGTTCTTCTTATGGAAAGAACGGAACATTTTAATTTAGTAGCAGCAGTGGATTATAAGCATGGTGGTGAGAAGATTTCTGATTTACCTGGCATGCCAGCATTACATGCACCGATTTACGCTGATTTACATACTTGTTTAGATGAAGTAGAAGCAGATGTGTTGTTAGATTTAACAACACCAGAAGTGGGGAAACAACACGTTACACTTGCAGTTGAGCGTGGACTTCGTTCGGTTATTGGTACAACTGGATTTACAGAAGAAGAATTGGCACGTTTAACAGAGAATGCAAAAGAAAAAGCAGTAGGAACAATTATTGCTCCAAACTTTGCAATTGGTGCAGTTCTTATGATGAAATTCTCACAAATGGCAGCGAAATATTTCCAAGATGTTGAGGTAATTGAATTACATCATGATCAAAAATTAGACGCACCATCTGGTACAGCTGTAAAAACGGTAGAGTTAATTCGTCAAAATCGTGAATCAAAGCAGCAAGGTCATCCAAATGAAGTAGAGCAACTAGCAGGTGCACGTGGTGCAAATGTAGACGGTATTCACATTCATAGTGTACGTTTGCCAGGGCTTATTGCACACCAAGAAGTAATGTTCGGTGGAGATGGACAAATGTTAACAGTTCGTCATGATTCATTCAATCGTGCATCATTTATGTCAGGTGTAAAACTATCAATTGAGACAGTAATGAACCTTGATCATCTTGTGTACGGTTTAGAAAATATTATCGACTAAAGGGGAGACAACGGATGAAAATTGCCTTAATCGCACATGACAAAAAGAAAAATGATATGGTTTCGTTTGCATACGCATATAAACCAATTTTTGAACAACATGAATTATTTGCAACAGGAACGACAGGGCTTCGTATTATGGAAGCGACTGGATTAGTTGTAACAAGATATCAATCTGGCCCTCTTGGTGGAGATCAAGAAATTGGTGCAATGATTGCAAAGAACGACTTAGATATGGTGATTTTCTTCCGCGATCCATTAACAGCACAGCCGCATGAACCGGATGTGAATGCATTGCTTCGTTTATGTGATGTATATGCGATTCCACTTGCAACGAATATGGCAAGTGCTGAAATGTTAATGCACGCATTAGAGCGAGGAGATTTAGATTATCGTAAGTTAAGAAAATGAGGGGAACAATTATGAGTGGATTACATATATTAGCGTTTGGTGCTCATGCCGATGATGTTGAAATCGGCATGGCTGGTACCATCGCTAAATATACAAAGCAAGGGTATGAAGTAGGTATTTGTGATTTAACAGAAGCTGATCTTTCTTCAAATGGAACGATAGAGTTGAGAAAAGAAGAAGCGAAGGTCGCAGCTCGTATAATGGGAGTAAAAACGAGGCTGAATTTAGCGATGCCAGACCGTGGTTTGTATATGAAAGAAGAGTATATACGTGAAATTGTCAAGGTGATCCGTACATATAAACCAAAACTAGTTTTTGCCCCGTACTATGAAGATCGCCATCCAGATCATGCAAATTGTGCAAAGCTTGTGGAAGAGGCTATTTTTTCAGCAGGAATCCGTAAATATATGCCGGAACTTTCACCACATCGTGTGGAGTCTTTTTATAATTATATGATTAATGGTTTTCATAAACCGAATTTTTGTATAGATATAAGTGAGTACCTCTCTATAAAGGTGGAAGCATTAGAAGCGTATGAAAGTCAGTTTTCAACAGGGAGCGATGGTGTTAAGACACCGTTAACAGAAGGTTACGTTGAAACTGTGATCGCTCGTGAGAAGATGTTTGGAAAAGAAGTTGGAGTCTTGTATGCCGAGGGATTTATGAGTAAGAAACCGGTTTTATTACATGCTGATTTATTAGGGGGATGTAAATGAAATTAAAAATAGGTATTACATGTTATCCTTCTGTAGGTGGTTCTGGAGTTGTTGGAACAGAATTAGGAAAGCAATTGGCGGAACGTGGGCATGAAATTCACTTTATTACATCGGGTTTACCATTCCGGTTAAATAAAGTATATCCAAACATTTATTTTCATGAAGTGACGGTAAATCAATACTCTGTATTTCAATATCCACCATACGATTTAGCGTTAGCAAGTAAAATGGCCGAGGTTGCACAAAGAGAAAACTTAGACATTTTACATGTGCATTACGCAATACCACATGCAATTTGTGCATATTTAGCAAAACAAATGATCGGAGAGCGTATTAAAATTGTTACAACCTTACATGGAACAGATATTACTGTGTTAGGTTCCGACCCTTCGTTAAATAATTTAATTCGTTTTGGTATTGAGCAATCAGATGTTGTCACTGCTGTCTCGCATTCATTAATTAACGAAACACATGAGCTTGTAAAACCAAGTAAAGAAATTCAAACGGTATATAACTTTATAGACGAACGTGTATATTTCAAGCGTAATATGTCTCAATTAAAGAAAGAATATGGTATAAGTGAGAGTGAAAAAGTACTTATTCATATTTCGAATTTCCGTAAAGTGAAACGTGTGCAGGATGTTGTTCAGGCATTTGCTAAAATTGTTAAAGAAGTAGATGCGAAGTTGCTTCTTGTTGGAGACGGACCAGAATTCTGTACGATTTTACAGATAGTGAAAAATTTACATATTGAAGATCGCGTTTTATTCCTAGGGAAGCAAGATAATGTTGCAGAACTACTTGCGATGAGTGATTTAATGTTGCTTCTATCAGAGAAGGAAAGTTTTGGTCTTGTTTTATTAGAAGCAATGGCGTGTGGTGTACCTTGTATCGGAACGCGGGTTGGAGGTATTCCAGAGGTTATTCAACACGGGGAAACAGGATATTTATGTGAAGTTGGCGATACAACAGGAGTGGCAAATCAAGCTATTCAGCTATTAAAGGACGAGGAACTTCACCGTAATATGGGAGAGCGAGCAAGAGAAAGTGTTTATGAGCAATTTCGCTCAGAAAAAATTGTTTCACAATATGAAACGATTTACTATGACGTACTAAGGGATGACAAAAATGGAAAGATTTAAAAAAGCTAGTTCTATTATTGAGACATTAAAGCAACAAGGACATGAGGCTTACTTTGTTGGTGGGAGCGTACGAGATCTTATTATCGATAGGCCGATTGGAGATATTGATATTGCGACATCTGCTCTACCAGAAGAAGTGATGGCTATATTCCCAAGAAATGTTCCTGTTGGTCTTGAGCATGGAACTGTAATTGTTGTAGAAAATGGTGAGCCTTATGAGGTAACTACTTTTCGAACAGAAAGCGAATATGAAGATTTTCGAAGACCTAGTAGTGTTCAATTTGTTCGTTCATTAGAAGAGGATTTAAAACGTCGTGATTTCACGATGAATGCAATTGCTATGACAGAAGAAGGCAAAATGGTTGATTTATTTGCTGGACAGGAAGCCATTCAACAGAGAGAAATTGTGACAGTTGGAAATGCTGCGGATCGTTTTCAAGAAGATGCCCTGCGAATGATGCGTGGTATTCGGTTTGTAAGCACGTTAGGTTTTTCATTAGAAATGAAAACGAAGCAAGCGATTGAAACGCATGGGCATTTGCTAGAACATATAGCAATTGAGCGTATTACAGTAGAGTTTGAGAAACTGTTAACTGGTACCTATTGTGTGAAAGGTCTCAAAGAATTAGTAGAGACGAAGCTATTTTCTCATTTGCCATATTTACAAATGTCAGAAGAGAGACTGTTAAAAGCTACGCAGTATAAATGGGATTCTTTCGAAACGGATATTGAGGCGTGGGCATTTTTCTTATATTGTATCGGAGAAGAACATCCATCTGTCTTTTTACGTCAATGGAAGTTTTCGAATAAAAAAATAAAAGATATTGTTGCAGTTTTATTGGCAATTCGTACTAGAAAGGAGAAGGATTGGGATACAGTCCTTCTTTATAAAACGGGAATTCATATCGCTGAAATGGCAGAGAGAGTATATGAAGCGATGATTGAAAGCTATGATCCTACATCTGTTGAACGAGTACAATCAATGTTTCATGCATTGCCAATCCAGGAGCGTCAAGAAATGAATGTGACTGGTAATGATTTATTAAACTGGGCAAACAAAAAGCCTGGTCCGTGGGTTGCTGAAATGCTTCAGAAAATCGAAGAAGCAATCGTACAAGGAAACGTAGTTAATGAGAAAGAGCGTATAAGGGAGTGGCTGCAAGGATGCAATCTACTATAAGAAAGCAGTTATTGCAAGTTTTTTCTGAAGCGGATGGCGAGTTTGTATCCGGCCAAACAATTAGTGATAAACTTGGTTGTTCAAGAACTGCTGTGTGGAAACATATGGAGGATCTCCGGAGTGAGGGATATGAACTTGAAGCTGTGCGCCGATTAGGTTACCGAATTGCAAGTAAGCCAGACAAAGTGACTGCTAATGAAATTCAGTTAGGGCTACAAACGAAGCGGATTGGTAGAACAGTGTATTTTGAAGAAACTGTTGAATCAACGCAGCACATTGCAGCAAAACTTGCTTATGAAGGTGCAGAAGAAGGAACTGTCGTTGTAGCAGAAGAACAAACAGCGGGAAGAGGTCGTTTAAGCAGAAAATGGCATTCACCAAAAGGAACAGGGATTTGGATGAGTATTATTTTACGCCCATCAATCCCAGTTCATCATGCACCGCAACTTACTTTGTTAGCGGCTGTTAGTGTTGCACAGGCAATTGAAAAATGTACAGGTGTAAACGTAGGAATAAAATGGCCAAATGATATTTTAATTCAAGGTAAAAAGGCTGTAGGTATATTAACAGAAATGCAAGCGGATCCTGATAAAATTAATGCTGTCATTATGGGCATCGGTATTAATGCGAATCAAAAGCAAGAACATTTTGATGAAGAAATTCAGCACATTGCTACTTCATTAGCGATTGAATCAGGTAAGCCGATTGTTCGTGCAGAACTTATGCAACAAATCTATTTACAACTAGAAAAATTATATGAAGAGTATTTACAAAATGGTTTCTCTGTCATTAAAATTCTTTGGGAAAGTTACGCTGTGAGCATCGGGAAAGAAATTACCGCTCGAACAATGAGAGAGACGATTACGGGTGTAGCAAAAGGAATTACAGAGGATGGTGTATTGCTTCTAGAAGACCATGAAGGAAAAGTACATCATATTCATTCTGCAGATATCGAAATTAAGTAAAAGAAGTTCCTCTTTTGGAACTTCTTTTTATTTCAATAGTTTTGAGTTGAATTTGTAACATGATAATAAATTCTTTTCATATTTAAAGTTCATTTCAAAATAGCTTCCGTCGAGTTGACCTGGCATGTTATTTGACGATTACTTTGCCTGTCATTCCTTTAAGAAGATGGTATCGACATATTAATTCATATGTACCAGTATTTTTAGGTTTCACGGTAATATTCTTTTCTTTTCCTGACTGGACTACGACGTCAATACCGAGTTTTTTCACTGTAAAGGTGTGCTCGTTTTTACCTTTATTTTTCAATAGTAATGTTGTTGATCCTTCAAGCGGAATCGTTATGACATTTGGATTAAAGTAATCATCATTTAGTTCAACCTCAATCACTTTCGTTAAATCGGTGGGTTGTGTTACGACATGAACTGAGGCAAATACTTGGGAGGATCCTAAAGACATCCACCATACAATCATTACAAGCAAACTGCTGAATCGAAATAACCACCTGTTCATAGACATCTGCAATTCTCCTTTGTTAAGTACTTTCCTCAATTAACCTGCATCATTAGTTTAAGAGTTATACTATATAGTTAAATTGATTACAGAAAAAATTAACTTGGACTTTTTTAACATGCGTTGAAAAAACATGTATCTTTTCAGGATTGAATTATCCATAAAAACTGTATAGCATATATACTCTCGTGTTAAATTTCATATACCGTAATAAGAATAAAAAATTATTTTTTCGAAAAAATGTAGTAATTCCTTTTTGTAGTTTGCTATAATTAGTTCGAATGTGGGCAGTATCAGAGCGAACTGCACCATGATTCGAAGTCATACGAAAAATAATAACTTGGATTCTGCCTTGATCCAATAACGGACTGGGACAGAGGGATGAATAATGCCGACTAACACACAACCCTTCTGCCCTTTTATGGCCAGAGGGGTTTTTTTATATGATTTCGGCCATCTCCTCTCTCCTGCATAAAGGAGGAGTAGTTTTTGAAAACAAAAACAGATTTTTTGAAGATGAAAGAGCAAGGTGAGCCGATTACAATGCTAACGGCGTATGATTATCCATCTGCTAAATTAGCAGAAGAAGCTGAAGTTGATATGATTCTAGTTGGAGATTCTCTTGGAATGGTTGTACTCGGATACGATTCAACAGTACCTGTAACAGTAGAGGATATGATTCATCATACGAAAGCTGTACGCCGCGGAGCGAAAGAGACGTTTATTGTAACTGATATGCCATTTATGTCGTATCACGTATCATTACAAGAAACGATGGTGAATGCACGCCGCATCGTTCAAGAGAGCGGGGCACACGCACTGAAGGTAGAAGGTGCTGGAGAAGTTATATCGACGATTCAATATTTGACGAACGCAGGAATTCCTGTTGTAGCGCATTTAGGTTTAACCCCTCAATCTGTAGGAGTGTTGGGTGGATATAAAGTGCAAGGAAAAGATGCGGAGAGTGCAAAAAAATTAATAGAAGATGCAAAGAAATGTGAAGAAGCTGGTGCAATAGCGCTTGTGTTAGAATGTGTACCAATGCAGTTAGCAGAACTTATTTCAGAGCAACTAACAATACCGACAATTGGGATTGGCGCAGGACAAAAAGTAGATGGGCAAGTGCTTGTTTATCATGATCTTATCTCATACGGCGTAAATCGTGTTCCGAAATTTGTGAAGCAATATACGTCTGTTCAAGAGGAGATTGTGCGTGGGATTTCACAATATGTTACTGAAGTAAAGACAAGGCAATTTCCTGAAGAAAAACATTCGTTCACAATGAAAGAGGAAGAATGCTTAGCGTTATATGGAGGAAAACAATAATGAAAATCGTAACTACAGTGCAAGAGATGCAGCAAATTACGAGCGAACTTCGTGCAAGTGGAAAGAGTATTGGTTTTGTTCCAACAATGGGTTATTTACATGAAGGCCATGCTACTTTATTACGTAAGGCAAGAGAAGAAAATGAAACTGTAGTTTTAAGTGTATTTGTAAACCCACTACAATTTGGCCCAAATGAAGATTTAGATCGATATCCTCGTGATATTGATAGAGATGAAAATGTAGCAAAAGAAAACGGTGTAGATTATTTATTTTATCCGAGTGTAGAAGAAATGTATCCAGCAGAACAAACAACAACGGTAGAAGTTGTGAAGCGCACGGACGTATTATGCGGTCAACAAAGACCTGGTCATTTTGCTGGTGTTGCAACTGTACTAATGAAACTATTTAATATTACGCTGCCAAAGCGTGCTTATTTCGGTATGAAAGATGCTCAACAAGTTGCAGTAATTGAAGGGTTTGTAACTGATTTCAATATTCCAGTTACAATCGTACCAGTTGATATTGTAAGGGAAGAAGATGGTTTAGCGAAAAGTTCTCGTAACGTGTACCTATCACAAGATGAACGTGAAGAAGCTCTTCATTTATACCGCAGCCTATGTATAGCGAAAGAAAGAATTGAGGCAGGTGAACGTAATCCCGAAATCATTACAAATCTTGTGAAAGAGTATATTGAGACGCATACGAAAGGCACTGTAGATTATGCAGATTTATATGCATATCCGTCATTAACAATGGTAGAGAAAGTCAAAGGAAGAATCATTTTAGCTATTGCAGTTAAGTTTGAAAATGTAAGATTAATTGACAATATAACATTAACAGTTAAATAAGGGGGAGCATCTATGTTTCGCACAATGATGAGAGCAAAGTTACATCGTGCAACTGTAACGGAGGCAAATTTAAATTATGTAGGTAGTATTACAATTGATGAAGACTTAATGGATGCAGTAAATATTGTAGAAAACGAAAAAGTCCAAATTGTAAATAATAATAATGGTGCTCGCTTAGAGACATACGTTATTAAAGGGGAACGCGGTAGTGGTGTTGTTTGTTTAAACGGTGCTGCGGCAAGGCTTGTACAACCAGGGGACAAAGTAATTATTATTTGTTATGGGCTAGTTACGGAAGAAGAGATTCATAAACAAGAACCAAAAATTGCAGTATTAGACGATAATAATCAAATTATTGAAATGTTAGGTGCTGAAAAAGCGGGTACGATATTATAAGTAGAAAGGCTATCTCCATTGCGGAGATAGCTTTTTTGTGCATCTTTTCATTAAGATGAGATAAAACGTGGTATAGTAACATTATATAAATTATTGTTGTTTGAAAGGTAAGAAATTGAGGTGTTACATATATGAGTAAGCGTTATGTCGTTGTTGATTTAGAGACGACAGGGAACTCCTGGAAAGATGGGAAGGATAAAATTACCCAAATTGCAGCTGTTGTAGTAGAAGATGGAGAGATATTGGAGATTTTTTCGTCTTTTGTTAACCCAAAGAGAGAGATCCCACCATTTATTACAGAATTAACAGGGATTGATGAAAGTCTTGTAAAACAAGCCCCGTTATTTCAAGATGTAGCCCCGATGATTGTTGAGCTATTACAAGGTGCGGCTTTCGTTGCGCATAATGTTCACTTTGATTGGAATTTTTTAAATGAAGAATTAAGGCAAGCTGGATATACAGAAATACATTGTCCGAAAATCGACACGGTTGAATTGGCTCAAATTCTTTTGCCGACAGCCGATAGTTATAAATTACGTGATTTAGCTAAGAAGCATGAACTAGAGCACGATCAACCACATCGTGCGGATAGTGATGCTCTTGCAACAGCGGAATTATTTTTACAATTTTTAAATGAAATTGAAAAGTTACCACTTGTCACGTTGCAATCGCTTTATGAATTAAGTGATGTGTTCCAAAGCGATATAGCTGATGTGCTTTCTGAAAATATTTTAAAGAAAGTAATGCACGGTAAAGAAGATATAGCGGAGTATGAAATACATCGAAATATTGCGCTGAAAAAGCGGAACTATTCCTTAAACCTTGGAGAAACGTGTTCATCAAAGTTTGATGCTTTCTTGAATAAAACGATGGATAAATTGGAATCACATATGCCAAAGTTTGAAAGAAGAGAAAGTCAACAACTGATGATGAAAGAGATATATACGGCGTTAAGAGATTCTCGTTTTTCACTAATTGAAGCGGGTACAGGAACAGGAAAGACTCTTGCTTATTTGCTTCCTAGTCTTTATTTTGCAAAGAGAAAAGAAGAACCTGTCATTATAAGTACACAAACGGTACAACTCCAACAACAAATATTAGAAAAAGAAATTCCGTTATTACAAAAAATAATGCCATTTTCATTTGAGGCAGCTCTTCTAAAAGGAAGAAAGCATTATTTATGCTTACATAAATTTGAGTATGCTTTGCAAGAGGAAGAAAAAAATTATGATATGGCACTTACGAAGGCGAAGATTTTAGTTTGGCTATTGCAAACTGAAACAGGTGATCGAGACGAATTAAATATTCCTGAGGGCGGAAAGTTACTTTGGAATCGTATTTGTAGCGATGCGTATAGTCCAGGCGGTATGCAAAGTAATTGGTTTAGTCGTTGTTTTTATCAGCGAGCGAAGAATAAAGCTTTATTTGCAGATATCGTTATTACAAATCATGCGTTATTATTTCAAGATTTTTCAAGTGAAGAACCGTTGTTTGCTTCATGCGAACATATTATTTTTGATGAAGCTCACCATATTGAAGAAGCTGCGAGTAGAACATTGGGTGAACAGTTCTCTTGTATGTATTTTCAATTGGTTATATCTCGTCTTGGGACGCTAGAAACAGAAGATGTACTCTCCAAAGTATATAAAATGATGAAAAAATCAGAGCAAGCATCTCGTTCAACTTTCCGTATGATAAGTTATAGTTTGAAGGAACTTAAGTTTGATGCGGATGAACTCTTCCAAATGTTACGTACTTTTATATTTAAACAAACAAAGCAAGAGCAAGGAACGAATAATATGCCGCTCATCTATAGGTATAACGCAGAACTAGAAAAAGGTAAGTTGTGGGATAGTATCGTCGAATTAACAAATCGTTTTATATATGAATTAAGAAGGGTAGTAACTGCTCTTGAGAAGCAAGTGGATATATTGCAAAGTAAGTTAGAATGGGAGATGCATGTTGTAACAGGTGAATTTATGCATTTAATTGAGTTGCTGAGAAAGATGGCAGAATCATTACAGTTACTCGTATTAGAAAAGAATTCGTATGTAACTTGGATGGAGACTGAAACGAAAGGGACGATTCATTCAACAGTTCTATACGCACAGCCTGTCCATATTGGTGAAAGATTTGCTGATGAATTTTTAACAGAAAAAAAGAGTGTTATTTTTACATCCGCAACACTAACAGTTAACGATACGTTTGATTATATAAAAGAGGAACTTGGTTTACATGATTTCGCTCCAAATACATTAAAGGTTCCGTCACCATTTCGTTATGATGAACAGATGAAATTAATGGTTTCAACGGATGTACCTTTTATTAAGCAAGTAAGTAATGAGCGATATATTGAATCTGTATCGGAACATATTGCAAAGATAGCAAAAGCCACAAAAGGCAGAATGCTCGTTTTATTCACTTCGTATGAAATGTTAAAAGAAGCGTATGCGAATTTAAAAAATAATGATGAATTAGAGGGTTATTTATTACTCACCCAAAGTGTGAATAATAGAAGTCGAAGCCGCTTAATTCGAAAGTTTCAAGAGTTCGACAAATCAATTTTATTAGGGACGAGCAGTTTCTGGGAAGGAATAGATATTCCTGGAGATGCCTTAAGTTGTCTTGTTATAGTCCGTCTACCATTTACACCTCCTCATCAGCCGATGATGGAAGCGAAAGGTGAGTGGCTAAAAAATCAAGGTGAAGATGTATTCGCTAAATTAGCGCTCCCACAAGCAATATTACGTTTCAAACAAGGATTCGGCCGCTTAATTCGAACGAATACAGATACAGGAACGGTAGTAGTGTTAGATCGTCGTTTGACGAGTTCTTCCTATGGAAAACGATTTCTACAATCGATTCCTAACGTACCTCTTTATGAAGGACCATTAGAAGAATTGTTAGTACAATTAGAAGAACCATCAAATGAATAAAAATGGAAGAAAAATACGCCTGAAGTACTTATAAACTTCAGGCGTAAAAAATGTGGGTAGGAGGAATTTTATTTTTCTTACTTCTTGTATATAAAATGTGTTGGTTTTCGACTTGAAACCTTTTTTTGCTGTACATGTCCTGCTATAATAGATGGGTGATGAAGCAGGGGTTGTAAAGAATGTACTCTTATTGTAACCGCATTGCGTTCTTCTATAATTAGAAATTTTTGTGTAACGGAGGAGTTTTTTCATGGATAAGAAAATCGAAGTACTATCAACGACGCGTATTAAATATTCGTCGGATTTGTATAAAATTGTTGATAGTTTAAATCGTACGTTAAAAGAGCAGGACCTCATGTTCGGACTAGCATTAGACGAAAAAGATAAAGAAACAGCTGTATTTACGATTTACAGAACGTAGTGATACAATGAAAAAGTGGATCTTTGCAATCATTATTGTTATCGTTGCTAGCGGAATATATGGGGCGTATGTTTATAATAAAGCGATGGGAAAGAAAATTCCAAAAGAGTCGAAATTTGTAGAAATTGCTAAAGAAAAAGCAAAGCTTACAAAGGTGAAATCTGTTGATTATTACAACGGAAAATCTGCATATATAGTCGTGCAAGGTACAGATGAAAAGGGAGAACAACTTATCGTTTGGGTGCCTGAGAAAAAAGGGGATACTGTAGTAAGGAAAAAGAGCGAAGGTATTTCTGAAAAAGAGGCTATACAAAGAACAATAGAGCAAGTCGGCAATGAAAGTAAGGAATCAAAAAGTAAGCCGAAAGAGATTATGAAAGTGAAATTAGGCTTTGAAAATGATGTACCACTATGGGAAGTTACATATATTGATGATGACAATCGTTATAGTTATTACTATCTTGAATTTAAAGATGGAAAATTTTTAAGACGATATAGCATTGAAAAATAGATGTAGGGGGAACTACAAATGAAATTAGCAAAGCGAGTAGCTGCTTTAACACCGTCTTCAACTTTAGAAATTACAGCAAAGGCACAAGCATTAAAAGCAGAGGGTCATGATGTAATTGGATTAGGGGCAGGGGAACCTGACTTTAATACACCAGAGCATATTATGGATGCTGCACATAAAGCGATGTTAGAAGGGCATACGAAGTATACACCAACAGGTGGATTACAATCGTTAAAACAAGAAATTGTGAAGAAATTTACTCGCGATCAAGGTATTGCGTATGATCCATCTGAAATTATTGTATGTAATGGTGCAAAGCATGCATTATATACATTATTCCAAGTATTACTTGATGAGGGAGATGAAGTTATCATCCCAACTCCTTACTGGGTAAGCTATCCAGAGCAAGTAAAGCTTGCTGGCGGTAAGCCGGTTTATGTAGAAGGTTTAGAAGACAATGAGTACAAAATTACAGCAAAGCAGCTGCGTGAGGCAATTACAGAGAAAACGAAAGCAGTTATTATTAATTCACCGAGCAATCCAACAGGAATGATTTATAGCAAAGAAGAATTACAACAGCTTGGAGAAGTATGTTTAGAACATGATATTTTAATCGTTTCTGATGAAATTTATGAAAAATTAATTTATGGTGGCGTAGAATATACTTCAATTGCCCAGCTTTCTAATGCATTAAAAGAACAAACACTTATTATTAATGGTGTATCTAAATCTCATTCTATGACAGGATGGCGTATTGGATATGCTGCAGGAAATAAGCAGCTTATTAAAGCAATGACGAATTTAGCGAGTCATAGTACGTCAAACCCTACTTCAATCGCTCAATACGGCGCAATTGCGGCATATGCAGGCTCACAAGAACCTGTGGAAACAATGCGTCAAGCCTTTGAAGAGAGATTAAACATCATTTATGATAAATTAATTCAAATCCCTGGCTTTACTTGTATTAAACCGCAAGGGGCATTTTACTTATTCCCTAACGTAAAAGAAGCTGTAGCTTTATCAGGATATGCAACAGTTGATGATTGGGCAAAAGCTCTATTAGAAGAGGAAAAAGTGGCTCTTGTACCAGGTACAGGATTTGGTGCTCCAAATAATGTTCGTTTATCATATGCGACATCTCTTGAACAAGTAGAGAAAGCATTAGAGCGCATCCATACATTTATGAAAAGTAAAGTGCAAGCTTAATTTTATATTTCATTCATGTAATATAAAAAACCTCCCTATTAATGGGGAGGTTTTTTTGACGGATTGTGGCAAAAAGAAATAGCTAAAGGTGTGTTATACTAGAGAGCGAGGTGTTTGGTGATGAAAAAGAAAATGATGTTACAGTGGTTTGAGCAGGGAAGCATTGCAATTCCAAAATTGCTTATGATGCATTATAAAAAATTAGGTTTAAATGAGACGGAATTTATGGTTGTACTTCATGTACACACATTTTTAGAATCAGGTAATTCGTTTCCGACTCCTTCAGAGATTTCTGAACGGATGACGATAACGGAAATGAAATGTATGGAAGTAATTCAGACGTTGATTCAAAAAGGTTTTTTATCACTAGAAGGTGGACAAAGATCAGAAGCGATGATGTGCGAAAGTTATTCTTTACAACCGTTATGGGAAAAAATATTACATTTCTTAATGGATGAATCAATAGAGGAAGAGCAAAAAGAAAAAAAACAGCTACAAGTAAATTTATATACAGTATTTGAAAAAGAATTTGGAAGACCACTTTCGCCGTTCGAATGTGAAACGTTAGGGATGTGGGAGGACCAAGATCAACATCATCCAAATTTAATTCAAGCGGCTCTTAGAGAAGCTGTAATGAGTGGAAAACTAAATTTCCGATATATTGATCGTATTTTATTTGAGTGGAAAAAGAATGGAATTAAAACGGTAGATCAGGCTCAAAATCAAGGTCAAAAATTTAGAGCGAATCAACAAAGGGCACAACAAATGACAAAACAAGAGACGAAATTTACTGGAAAAGTGCCTTTTTATAATTGGTTGGAGCAGTAATATAGGAGGAAAAATATGCTTAACAAAACGCAAATCCGTTATTGTTTAGACACAATGGCGGATATGTATCCAGAAGCACATTGTGAATTGGTTCATGATAATCCATTTGAACTTGTAATCGCGGTGGCGTTATCTGCACAATGTACGGATGTACTTGTAAATAAAGTGACAAGAAATTTATTTCAAAAATATAAAACACCAGAAGATTATTTAAGTGTTTCTCTAGAAGAATTACAACAAGATATACGCTCTATCGGATTGTATAGAAATAAAGCAAAAAACATTCAAAAATTATGCCGAATGTTATTAGATGACTATAATGGAGAAGTACCGAACGATCGAGATGAACTTACGAAATTACCAGGTGTAGGAAGGAAAACAGCGAATGTTGTAGTTTCCGTAGCGTTTGGAATTCCGGCAATTGCTGTTGATACACATGTGGAGCGAGTGAGTAAACGATTAGCTATGTGTAGATGGAAAGACTCTGTGTTAGAAGTAGAAAAAACATTAATGAAGAAAGTACCAATGGATGAGTGGGGAGTTACACATCATCGTATGATTTTCTTTGGACGTTATCATTGTAAAGCACAACGACCGCAATGTGAGGAATGCAGACTGTTAGAAGTATGTCGTGAAGGAAAGAAGCGAATGAAGGTGAAATAAAGGATGGAACGAGTTATAGAAATACCGAAAGAATTTCACTGTTTACCATTTTTTAAAGAAAGTGTAAATTTAATTAAGTATCATACAGACAATTCTTTTGAAGAGATAATACAAAATACTTACTTTATATTTGATATTGAAAGACAGTATGAGCCATGGAAGGAAATTGAAAACAGCATTCCAGCGATGTTGAATGTATGGAAAAATAAGCATGAAGACATTGCTATACTGTTTCGAAATAGAAATAAGCAAGAGGCTGAGGGACCAATGATTCTTTTTGCAGCTCACTTGTTATCGGTTGTCTATTGGCTAAATGAACAACCTGTTCATAGTTTGAATGAAATGCAAATAAATACGAATAAATTAAAAGTGCAACCTGTTAATTTTATGGAAAGATATTCATTCATTATAAAGAAACCGAGTAATTATCATTCTTATATTCAATTAGCGCAGTTGTATATCGAAATAGAAAAGCTGTATGTAAAGAAAATGATAACAAAAAAGAAGTCCGCTTCTCGTTAAGAGAAACGGACTTCTTTTTTTGTATATTAGGACTCTGTTGTAACAACAGCACCGTCTGCGTGAGGTGTATCTCCTCCGGGATTTTGGTGTTGCTGTTCTTGTTGTTTCTTAGCCTCTTCTTCAGCTTTTTTCTTGGCCTCTTCTTCAGCTTTCTTCTTAGCTTCTTCTTCAGCTTTTTTCTTAGCTTCTTCTTCAGCTTTCCTTCTAGCTTCCTCATCAGCTTTCTTTTGAGCTTCTTCTTGCTGTTTACGTTGTTGTTCTTGCTGTTGCTGTTCTTGTTGTTTCTTAGCCTCTTCTTCAGCCTTTTTCTTAGCTTCGTCTTGTTTTACTTTATCTTCATTAGCCTTTTTCTGGGCTTCCTCATCAGCTTTTTTCTTAGCTTCTTCATCGGCCTTTTTCTTAGCCTCTTCTTCAGCTTTTTTTGCATCTGGAGTTCCGCCAGGCGCAGTGAAGGATGCACCAACTGCTGGGCTTGTGCCAGTACCTTTTTTCGCTACTACAGAGAAGCTGTAAGTAACACCTGGTTTAATACCACCAAGAGTAGCTGTCGTACCACTTATTGATAGGCTACCACTTGAACCGTCAGTTGCTTTATAGCTGGCTGCATATGCATCAACTTCTGCTGGTCCAGACCAGTTTAGTGTAACTGTGCTAGCGCCATCAAAAGTGACATTCAGACCACTAGGGGCATCTACTTTAATTTGTTTAATTGCATCTTTTTTCGCACCTTTTACGTATAACTCTCCGTTTATTTCTTGTACAGAAGAAGGACGTTCAAAGCGTGATTTATCTGTAGCGAATTTGCTCATCATTACTTGGAACATTTGCTGTGCAATTCTAGTGGAGCGATCGCTAACATAATTTTTTGGACCATCTTTTTCGTAACCGGTCCAAACAGCCATTGTGTATTGTGGCGTATATCCAGCAAACCAGCTATCTCTGTTTGCATCAGCTGGGATGTCATATTTTTGAAGAACTGATTCATCAAAGTTTTGTGTTCCTGTTTTACCTGCTACGTCAACACCTGAAACGTATGCTGTTGGACCTGTACCACCAGAACCAGGTTTTACTACGTCACGAAGAACGTCAGTAACCATATAAGCTGTATAGTCTTGCATTGCGCGATGTTCTTTCGGTTTAAAGCTTTTCTTTTTCCCGTCCGGGAAGGTTACTTCTTTTACGAAGTGTGGTTTATTATAGTTACCACTATTACCAAAGGTTGCATATGCACCTGCTACTTCTAATGGAGAACTATCGTTACTACCGATTGCTGTTGATTCGTAGACTTTTCCTTCTTTAAAGGTCATGCCTAAACCTTCAGCAAATTCTTTTGACTTATTAAGACCAACTGTTTGTGCTGTCTTTAAAGCTGGAATGTTTAATGACTTTTTCAAAGCTTCACGTAGTGAAACGTCACCTTTGTAACTCTTTGTTGCATTTTGTATTTTCTTACCATTGGAATACGTATACTCTGAGTCGTTTAATTGATGGTATGTAGACCATTGTAAATTTTCAATTGCCGGACCGTAGTCGAAAATTGGTTTCATTGTTGAACCAACTTGGCGTTTTAAATCAGTTGCCATATTATGACCTTTGAAAGTAGACTTACTTTCTTTACGTCCAGCACCAATTGCTCGAACTTCTCCAGACTGTGTATCCATAAATACGAATGACCCTTGGAATTGATCGTCCGGATACTTAATAAGATTGCCATCCATAATTTTGTCGGCGTAATCTTGAGCATCTTGATCAAGTGTTGTATGAATCGTTAAACCATCTGAACCGATATTTACATCAGGATATTCTTTTTCAACTTCTTTTACAACCGCATCTAAAAATGCTTGATACTTCATCTCAGTTACTTCTGAAGACGGTTGAAGGCCCTCAGTTACTGGAATCTTAACGGCGTTATTCATTTCTTCTTTTGTTATATAACCATGTCGATTCATTAATGATAATACGACATTACGACGATTTGTTGCTCGTTCAACATTTTCCTTTTTTGTTGGATCATAAATGTTTGGACCTTGGGGTAAACCAGCGAGCATAGCAGCTTCATGTAATTGCAAGTCTTTTAAATCTTTACCATAATATTTTTGCGCTGCTGTCGCAATACCGTATGAACGGTTACCTAAATTAATCTTATTTAAGTACATTTCTAAAATCTCATGTTTAGAGTATTGTTGCTCTAATTTGTAAGATAAGTACCATTCTTGCACTTTTCTTTTAGCAGTTTTGTCCATCGTTAGAAAGTAGTTTTTAACGACTTGCTGTGTAATCGTACTACCACCTTGGGAACCGAAACCACCAGTGACATTTTCCATAACTGCTTTTGTAGTTCGTTTAAAATCAATTCCATTATGATCATAGAAACGCGAATCCTCAGTTGCAAGAAATGCATTTTCAACTACTTTTGGAATTTGATCATAAGTAACATGTGTTCGTTTTTCAGCACCGTATTCATAAAAGAAATTTCCGTTTTTATCGAGAAACTTTGTTGATAAAGGATTAACAAGTTTGGATTTGTCTAATTTTGGAGCGTCCTTTACCATAACAAAGAAAGCGGAAACGCCGGCTACAAGACCAACGATACCAAGAAGTAGACAACCTATAAGGAATTTCTTGAAAAAGGAGCCTTTTTTCTTTGGTTTTTCTTCTTTATGTGTTTTTTTCTCTTGATTTTTCACATGATTTCGTTCTGTACGAGAACGATAATTATCTGACATTATACTTTCTCCTACCTTTCATTCTCTCCCCCAAAAGTCGAAAAAAGAGCCTTAGTGATGACTCTATCACGAAAAATAAACCATGTCTAGTACACGGATATAGTCAATCCGAGGGTGATAACCGCATGATAATAAGGATCCATGCTCTTCTATTTCTTCTTTCGTAATCGACTTGCGTCCACCAGTATTTTGACGATTCCAAAATGCAATAATATGTTTTGCATCTAGTAAATAAAATTCATCAAAAAGTGTAAATTTAATAATAACAAATGCAATTCCATTATGAGCAACCACTTGCTTCATATGTTCAATTTGATGAAGGTGGAAGTTTTGAAGTGGGAAACTAGTTTTATTTTTGGTTTCCTTTGCTTCAAAATCGATGTATTTCCCTTTGTATACACCGTTGTAATCTGTTGTAGAAGGTTGTTTAAAATACGCTTCTTTTACCACTGCAGCACTTCGAGCGGGGTAATCTACTTTTACAATTTGAAGAGGTGTAGGCTTTTTATGTACACATGCAATATTATGGGTTAAGTAATATTGATTTGTTTCATTCAATTCCTCTTCAAGGGACATACCTCTATTACTATAAGTATGTGTTTTTATAGGTGTTTTTTGAGGTTGTGAAGCTTGATTATACCTTTTTCCATTTGGGTAACGAATGGTCATAGTGTGTCCACCCCCAACTTGCTAAGAATTACTTACAAAGGTGATTATATCAAAAAATGAAAAAAGATGTGACCTTTTTGATGAAAGGTATGATGACTTATTTATGTTTACATGGAATGATTATATGAAAATTAAACAAAATCGAGAAAAAAATTTTTGTATAGAGGAAGAAAAAGCAATCATTCACAATATTAAAAAGAAAACAGAAATAGCTAATGTGGACAATATTTCTCGGACACAATCTTATCAAGAATATTATTTAAGAAATAGTGAAATCAGGTGGGCCTTTTTAGCGAGTATGGTTTCGAGAAATGCGGGCTGGAATATGACTGATTTAGAAGGGAGATATTATGCTACTGTTTTACCTAGAACGGTAAAAAAACATTTATTTCTTCTGTACGAACAGGCTAATTGGATTATTTTTTTAGATGCATTTCCTCAGCTATTATTGTATGAGGAAAGTAAGAAGAGACATGCACCTCTCTTTCATTTGTTGCAATACTTCAATGTATCAATTTTTATGGAAAAAGAATGGTTACTTTTCTGGGAAAGAAGAGATATGAATAGACTTATGACAGCGCTTATTATAAATGAACAAAATAAAATTCAAAAACCAGTCATTGAGAACACATATTTTAAAAAACATGTATTCCATACTGCACTTTTTAAAGTACAAGAAAGACTTCATATTAGTGCAGTTATCTTCCCAACAATTGAAGGGAGAATGTATGGGTTTTCGGTTTATCAATTTGAAACGTTACAAAAGCGTATAGAACTAGGAAAAAAATTAGCATGGTTATTGTTTCATCCAATTTATAATGGTTCGTTTTATAAGTTTGCACTGCAAACTACACATACTGGGTCTAGAGAAGATTATGAAGTTTACGCAAAGGAAACTCGAAAGTCTTATACGCCAACACTTAGAGATATTTATCCTGTTATTTTACATGGAGAAATAAAAATGAGAGATTGGTTTTGTGCAAATATGAAAATGAATGTGCTATTTGTACTTGAAGAACCTAAAGGGGAAGTTAATATAACAGAATGGTATAGAAGAAAGAGAGAACAAATCTATAGGCTATCTATCGTAAACCGTTTTGCTAAAAGGATCGATGAGTTCATGATATAATAAAAAAGAAGTCCCGTCTTCCATTTTGAAGACGGGACTTCTTAATTTGAAAAAATCCTGCTATGCGTGCTACAACTTTAATTTCAAAACGTAATGCTAGTAGGAGATTAAGGATGATTTGAAATTTAAATGTTCGTAATAAAGTCTCGCTTTATGTAGCAGGGAAGTTTGGACCATCTAGCTTTGGATTGCCAGTCTCGGGTTTATTTTGTTGTTTGTTTTGGTTTTTCTTTTTTTCATTTTTGTTCTTTGCCATTGTAATACACCTCCTTTTTGTATTGTTACCATTTCTATAAATGACATACGAAATGATTTCTTTGACGAATAACAACTAGTTTTGTCATGTGGGCAGGAGTGGTGAATCATTCGGCGAAATTACATGACAAAGGAAAAGCAAAGAAGGAGGCGTTTTGTATATGGCGATGGTTCAGAAGGAAGATGTAATGAAAAAAATGGATCAAATGTTAAGTTCTCTCGATTTGCTGGAAATGAATATAGGGATTAGAATGAATCATGCATTAAAGGATGCGAGTGAAAAAATATGTAATAAGATAGAAATAACAGAAATGCATATTGAACATATGGAAAATAAATTAGTGCATCACGAAGAAAAAGGGAATTGGGTGAAGACATTTCAAAACGTCGTAGTGAGTGCATAATAAGGTGGGAAAGAAATGAAGAATGAAGCATTAATACAGTCTTCAGAAAAACTCATGCAGTATAATAATGAAGCGAATGTAAAAAAAAGAGAACTAACTGAATACGACTTTTATAAGGATATGAAACCGTTTGTAGATATGGTAGATGAGGAATTAAAGAAGTGGAAAGAACTAGCTTATACGTGGATTAAAGAAGAAAAGCCAAAGTATATACATGTACAGCAAATTGATCAAGTATACGATAATTTACAAACGAATGTGTTGCAATGCTTTGTAAATAAAGGTAAAGGTAAACGATTCTTTGAAACACACCAAGCCATTTCGTATACTTTGCAAAATATAGTTGAGCAATGTAAATAACAAGAGGGAGAGCCCTCTTGTTATTTTTATGCTTCTGTCATTGTTGTAGGTTTTGTTGCGCCGTTTATTTCTAATTCTTTTATTAATGTTCGATAATCTGATATGCATATTTTTCCTTCGAGATACCAATGTCTCGCAAAGTCTAATAATTCATTTGCATTCTCTGTGCAATACCCCTTTTTTTGAGAAAACGCTTGTTTTAAATCCCCTAATACCATGTTGATTCCTCCCCCATGAGAATCTTCTTCTTAATTATCATAGCATGGAAGGGTTTTCTTTTTTAATTTTTTAAAAATTTAAACTTCCGACAAAAATAGACATATATTCCATCACACATATTATTTTATAGGTACATATTATATATGTAGAAACTTATGTGAAGGAGGAGAGAATGCATGTTTCAACAACCTAACGTATATCAGCAAACGAATCCATATGCACAGCAAAATATGTACCAATATAATACGGATACATATTTACGGTATAATATGTATCCTTTCGAGCCTTATTATGGAAATCAAAATTATTATCAACCGTTTGAAGTGTCCTTTATGAATCAAGCTCAACAACCACAACAGCAGCAACCTTATGTGAATCAAGTTCAACAATCACAAGCTCAGCAACCATACATGAATCAACCACAGCAGCAGCCTTATATGAATTCGCAATATTATATGCCACCACCATCGCCGTATGCTAATCAACAAGCGATGTTTTATCCACCAAAACAACCGTACCCGACGCAGGGTAAGCAAAAGCAACAACAGCCAAGCCAGTTTTCTAGTTTTGTTTCTCAATTTAAAACATCAGATGGTAACTATGATGTAAATAAAATGATGAATACAGCTGGACAAATGATGAATGCGATGAATCAAGTGACAGGTATTGTAAAGCAAGTTGGAGGCTTTTTTGGTAAGTGATGTTGAAGGATTGTCTATAAAAACAATGTAAATGAAATAAAGGACTAGACAAATTTCCTTGTAATAAATGGGTATATATAACAAACGGCTTTCTCTCTTTTCTCATACTGTAAAGTGTAATCAGATTTTTTTAACGAGAGAGGAGAGAAAAAACTATGCATCATTGTCATCCTTGCTTTGGAGGGCATAAGCCTACAGGACCTATTTGTACGACTGCTCCTGTCATTCATCCGACGAAACAATGCGTAACACACTCTTTTTCAACAACGGTGGTGCCACACATTTTCCCAACACATACAACACATGTACATCATCAACAAATTAAAAACCAAAACTTCTTCCCGCAAACAAATTCAAATGTAAATGTTGTGGACCCAATCGACCCAGGATTCGGCGGCGGATGTGGACCGTGTGGCCATGGACATCATGGACATCATGGACATCACGTATCACCATTTGGTCCAGGACCAAATGTATCTCCGTTTGGACCAAACGTATCACCATTCGGACCGAATATTGGACCAAACGTATCACCATTCGGTCCAAATATCGGACCAAACGTTGGTGGAATGTTTAAAAAGTAAATGATATGTTAGAACTAGCGAAATGCTAGTTCTTTTTTTGTAATTGGAGTGTTGATATGAAAGTTATTGCAGTAACAGGATATAAGCCATTTGAACTTGGAATATTTAAAAATGATCATCCAGGGGTGGAGTGTATAAAGAAAGCGTTACACCGTAAATTAACCAATTTTGTAGAAGATGGTTTAGAGTGGGTTATAATAAGTGGCCAATTAGGTGTAGAATTATGGGCTGCTGAAGTTGTTTTTGAAATGCAAGTAGAATATCCAGATTTAAAATTAGCGGTATTCACTCCGTTTTTAGAACAAGAAGAAAATTGGAAAGAAGATAATCGTGAATATTATGAATTTATCCTTTCTCAAGCAGACCATGTTGATAGTATCACGAAACGGAAGTATGAAAGTCCAGAGCAATTTAAATTAAAAAATCACTTTTTTATTGAAAAAAGTGATGCGCTTTTAGCGGTATACGATGAAGAAAAACCAGGAAGTCCCAAATATATTGTAGAAGCAGCAAAGAAAAAAGGAGAAATAGAAAATTATCACAGTTATTTCATTCTTTTTTCTGATTTACAAGATATAATAGAAGAGGAACAGTGGAATAATGCAGAGTAATATGTAATATAGTACTCGTATATATGATTGACAAAAAGCATTGTTTCTGAAAAAATTTAGTTAATGAAAGTTTTGGTAAAAATTTGAGGTGAAGAAAATGATTTCGGATAAAATTAAATTAACAGCGAAAGATATTTTAGAAAAAGAATTTAAAACAGGTATGAGAGGTTATCAGCAAGAAGAAGTAGACAAGTTTCTTGATATGATCATTAAAGACTATGAAGCTTTCCACAAAGAGTTTGAGCAATTAAAGCAACAAAATGCTCGTTTAAAGCGTGAATTAGAGGAACAAAAACTAGCAGTAACGCAAGTTCCACAACAACCTGTACAAACACCAGTTGCACAACCAGTTTATAACAACACGAATACGGATATTTTAAAACGCTTATCTAACTTAGAAAAAGCTGTATTTGGAAGTAAGTTATACGAATGATGTAAGGTGGGAAAAGGTTTAAGCATTTTACATAGAAAAAAACGTTGCAAAATCTTTTTGTTTCCACTATACTAATGGATGTCATAACGTTTGGGTAATCGCTGCAACGCCAACGTTGTAGAGGAAAGTCCATGCTCGCACGGCCTGAGATGGCTGTAGTGTTCGTGCCTAGCCAATTCATAAGCTAGGGTATTCTGGCTGTAAGGCTGGTTTAACGGCAGGGAAAAAACCTAAGTCCTTTCGGATATGGTTTGACTACCTTTAAAGTGCCACAGTGACGAAGTCCTTGAAGAAATGATAGGAGTGGAACGAGGTAAACCCCACGAGCGAGAAACCCAAATAATGGTAGGGGAATCTTTTCCAAGGAAATGAACGACGGGAAAGGACAGGTTTTATAACCTGTAGATAGATGATTGCCACCGGAGTACGAGGCGTGGGCCGTTTGTAGTACAAAGGAACAGAACATGGCTTACAGAACGTTATGAACCAACTATGAAATAACTCAGCTCTCCTTTGTTAGAGGAGGGCTTTTTATTTGTATGAAGTTATAAAGTATGAGTTAAAATGGTTAATGAGAAAATTTTTCGTAAAATGTAATGATTAATAGGACCAATTGCTATTAATTATTGTTTGAATATACATAAGAGGTGAATGCAAATGGGAAAAGTTACTTTAATTGCAACAGCGGCAATGGGTATTGAAGCGTTAGTTGCCCGAGAAGTTCGCGATCTTGGTTATGAATGTCAAGTAGAAAACAGCAAAGTAACATTTGAAGCAGATGAAAAGGCGATTTGTCGTACGAATTTATGGTTACGTACTGCGGACCGTGTAAAAATTAAAGTTGGCGAATTTAAAGCAACAACATTTGATGAGCTATTTGAAAAAACGAAAGCATTAAACTGGGGAGATTATATTCCAGAGAATGGTGAATTCCCTGTTATTGGTAAATCTTTAAAATCTGAATTATTCAGTGTTTCGGATTGCCAACGTATCGTTAAAAAAGCTGTCGTTGAAAAATTAAAAACAACATATAAACGTACAACTTGGTTTGAAGAAGATGGTCCATTATTCCGTATTGAGATTGCAATGCTCAAGGATATTGCAACATTAACAATTGATGCGAGCGGTGTTGGACTTCATAAACGTGGATACCGTATGGATCAAGGGGAAGCTCCGTTAAAAGAAACATTAGCTGCGTCTTTAATTAAATTAACAAACTGGAAGCCAGATCGTCCATTTGTTGATCCATTCTGTGGATCAGGTACAATTCCGATTGAAGCAGCATTAATTGGACAAAACATCGCACCAGGATTTAACCGTGGTTTCGCATCTGACGAGTGGGGCTGGGTAGGTAAACAAAACTGGCGTGAAGCTCGTCAAGAAGCTGAAGATTTAGCGAACTATGATCAACGATTACAAATCATTGGATCAGATATTGATCATCGTATGATTCGAGTTGCTCAAGATAATGCAGAAGAAGTAGGCTTAGGCGATTTAATTACATTTAAACAAATGCAAGTAAAAGATTTCACAACAAAAGAGGATTATGGCTATGTTGTAACGAATCCTCCATACGGAGAACGTTTAAGTGAAAAAGCACTTGTTGAACAATTGTACAAAGAAATGGGACAAGTATTCCGCCCATTAGATACATGGTCAGCGTATGTATTAACAAGTTACGAAGCATTTGAGAAGTGCTATGGAAAAGATGCATCGAAGAAACGTAAACTGTTTAACGGATTTATCCGTACAGATTACTATCAGTACTTCGGAAAACGTCCACCGCGTAATTCATAGTATAAAACTCCTCCAGCGCGCATATACTGGCTATTATGTAATGCGTAAAGGAGGAAGTGATATGGATAATTTCCAATTATCAATGATTCAAAAAGCTATTCACCGTACGTATGATGAGCTCGGAAAAGAAGTGGATAGTCAAGATGCGATTGTAGATGAAATACAAAAAGCACAAGAAGAATATTTGTCAGCTCTTTCACATGAAACAGCGATTGATAAAAGGTATTTAAAGTCATTAATATAGAAGAAAATTTTCCTTTTTCGAAAGGAAAATTTTTTTTCGTGTATTTATATGTATGGCAACAGGGGAAAGTAGCTGCACACATATGAGTAGCGGTTACTATATCTTTTTATAGAAAAACTTTTTGGTTGGAGGCTAAGGATGTTTACTGAGAAGAGATTACCATTTGAAGTAGGAAAACAAGACAATTTTTATGATAAGTTGAATGAGTGGATTGGAGATGTGTTTTACGACATCCTTCCGGAAAAAGGTTTTGAAGAGCGTGATGAACAAATTTTTATGGCGTTTCAATTAGAGCGTGCTTTCCAAGAAAAGAAAGTTATGTTCGCAGAAGCGGGTGTAGGAACAGGGAAAACTATTGTATATCTTCTATATGCAATTTGCTATGCGCGTTATACTGGAAAACCAGCTATAATTGCTTGTGCAGATGAAACGTTAATTGAGCAGCTTGTGAAAGAAGAAGGAGACATTGCGAAATTATCTGAAGCGTTAGGCTTATCTGTAGATGTAAGACTTGCGAAATCAATGGATAATTATTTATGTTTACGTAAGCTTGAAGATGTTATGAGTGGACGAGCTCCAGAAGTAATTGAAGACGTATATTATGAATTACCACAATTCGTATTTGATCATGGTACGATGCAAAACTTTACTCACTATGGTGACCGAAAAGAATTTCCACTATTAAATGACGAAGAATGGTCAAAAGTAAATTGGGATTACTTCCAAGATTGCTTCACTTGTGATTCTCGTCATCGTTGCGGTCAAACTCTTTCACGTGAACATTATCGTAAAGCAGCAGATTTAATTATTTGTTCTCAAGATTTTTATATGGATCATATTTGGACGTACGATGCTCGAAAGCGTGAAGGACAAATTCCATTATTACCAGAAAGTAGTTGTGTTGTATTCGATGAAGGACATCTTGTAGAATATGCAGCTCAAAAAGCTTTAACATATCGTTTAAAGCAAACGATGATGGAGCAACTTTTAACGAGATTATTACAAAACGATATTCGTGAAGAGTTTGCACATTTAGTAGAAGAAACAATTTGGCAAACAGAGCGATTCTTTGATGTGTTACAAGAAAACAAAAAAGAAATTGCCGGTTCTGATCGTTTAGAAATTACTGTGACAGAAAAAGTAACAGCTGAAGCAAAACGACTTTATGCGAAAATTGGTGAAGTCGGTGATGCGTTAGTATTTGAAAGTGAAATGCATACAGTAAATACGTATGATTTAAATATCGTTGATGAACATTTAGATGTATTAGAACATTCACTTCGTCTATTCATGCATGAGAAAAATGTAATTACATGGGGTGAAGAAGGTGATGGAGCCTTCACGTTAGTAATTATGCCACGTGCAGTTGAAGAAGTATTACAAGAGAAAGTATTCTCGAAGAAAATCCCGTATATCTTCTCATCTGCTACATTATCTAATAACGATTCATTCGCATTTACAGCAAATAGCCTAGGGGTAAAAGATTACTTATCATTCTCAGTTGCCTCACCATTTGATTATGAAGAGCAAATGGCAGTAAACTTACTATCGCATACGAAAGAAGATGAGTGGGAAAGAAAGTGTCAATATACACTTGAAAATATACAGAAAACAAACGGACGTACACTTGTATTATTCCGTACAACGCAAGAACTTGCAGCGTTTAAAGAATATGTAAGTAAAGAACAAATGTCAGTTCCGTTCTTATATGAAGGGGATCAAGAAATTAGTCAGCTCGTTTCTCGTTTCCAAAATGAAGAAGAGAATGTACTTTGTGCCGTTCATTTATGGGAAGGTTTAGATATTCCTGGTTCATCATTATCACATGTTATCATTTGGTCATTACCATTCCCTCCAAACGATCCTGTGTTTGAAGCGAAGCGTAAACATGTGAATGACCCGTTCTGGGATGTAGATGTACCGTATATGATTTTACGTCTTCGTCAAGGGATTGGCCGTTTAATTCGTACGAGCGACGATAAAGGTGCTATATCAATCTTCTTATCTGATACAGAAGATGAGAAAGTGATAGAAGCGGTCAAAAACGTACTACCAGTAGAAGGTAAAGAATTATAAGGAGAAAGCTTGGCGCTTGCCAAGCTTTTTTTCTATTATAAAAGGAAATTAGATTTTCATGTCGAATTAAGTTTGAGGTAGAAAAAGGAGGTTTTTATACAATGACAGTAGCTACATATGAAGTAGAAAAACAATTTTTAACATACGTGAAGAAGATACAAAATTACGGAGAAGCATTAAGCTTAATGTTTTGGGACTTGAGAACAGGGGCGCCTAAAAAAGGTGTAGACCAGCGTTCAGAAGTAATTGGCATGCTTTCATCAGAAGTATTTGCCATGTCGACTTCAGATGAGATGGGGAACTATTTAACAGAGCTTGAAGCTTTAATACGTGAAGATAAACTTTCTGAAACGACGAAGAAAATGGTTGAAGAGTGTCGTAAAGAATATGATAGAAATAAGAAAATTCCACAAGCGGAATACGAAGCGTATGTGAAATTAGAAGCGAAAGCAGAGAGTGTGTGGGAAGAAGCTCGCGAAAAATCTGATTTCGAAATGTTCCGCCCGTACTTAGAAAAAATTGTTGAATTTAAAAAGAAATTTATTACATATTGGGGTTACGAAACATATAAATACAATACATTATTAGACATGTACGAGCCAGGTATTACAGTAGAAGTTTTAGATCACGTATTTGGTCAACTTCGTGAGCGCATCGTGCCGCTTGTAAAAGAAATCTCTGAGTCTAAAAAAGGATTAAAAACAAGTGCTTTATCGGAAAAATTTTCAAAAGAAAAACAAAAGAACTTTACATTAGAACTATTAAAGCAATTGAATTATGACTTTGAAGCAGGTCGTCTTGATGAAACAGTACATCCATTCGAGATTACATTAAATAGAGGGGATGTTCGTATTACGACACGCTATGACGAAAAGGATTTCCGCATGGCTGTGTTTGGAACAATTCATGAATGTGGTCATGCTGTATATGAACAAAATATTGCAGAGAAATTTGAAGGTACACCGTTATGTAGTGGAACATCTATGGGTATTCATGAGTCACAATCGTTATTCTTTGAGAACTTTATCGGCCGTAATAAATCATTCTGGAAGAAAAATTATGATTTATTAAAAGAGTATAGCAATGGTCAATTTGATGATATGTCAGTCGATGAATTTTATGATGCAATTAACGAATCAAAGCCGTCATTCATTCGTATAGAAGCAGATGAGCTTACATACCCGCTTCATGTTATGGTGCGTTATGAATTAGAGAAAGAATTATTTGATGGTACATTACAAGTGAAGGACTTACCAGCAGCTTGGAATGATAAGATGGAAGCATATTTAGGAATTCGTCCGGAAAATGATGCGCAAGGTGTATTGCAAGATGTTCACTGGGCTGGTGGCTCATTTGGATACTTCCCATCTTATGCGCTTGGTTACATGTATGCAGCGCAATTTAAGCAAAGAATGTTAAAAGACATTCCGAACTTTGATGCATTGTTAGAAGAAGGAAACGTAACACCAATTCGTGAATGGTTAACAGAACATATTCACCAATATGGTAAAACGAAAAAGCCACTTGAAATTTTAGAAGATGTAACAGGCGAAGGGCTAAATGCAAATTACTTAGCAGATTATTTAGAAACGAAATATAAAGAGATTTATGAGTTGTAAAAAAAGAGCTGCTTAATTGCAGCTCTTTTTATTAAAGGGGATGAGAGAATGGGGTATACATATACAGTAATGAAGCAAGAAGAAGCGGAGGAAATCGCGTATAACTGGCATTATAAAGGGGAATATTCCTTTTACGATATAGAGGCAGATGAAGAAGATTTAGCTGAGTTTTTAGAGGGTGAGAGTAGAGGGAATCATGTGTTTTCTGTGAAAGAAAATGGTACTCTCATTGGGTTCTTTACGGTTTGTAAGATAAATAATGGAACGGTTGATATAGGACTTGGAATGAGACCTAATATAACTGGTAATGGATTTGGTTTACAGTTCGTGAATGCTGGACTAGCTTTTAGCAAAGAAAAATACGGATGCAAATATATAACACTATCAGTAGCGACATTTAATGAGAGAGCGATAAAAGTGTATAAAAGGGCGGGATTTGAAGCGGTTGGAACGTTTATACAGAAAACAAATGGTGGTTGTTTTGAGTTCTTGAAAATGAACTATATATGTAAACGTGATTAAAAAACAGAGGATCTTCTGTTTTTTTATTTTGATTTAGAAATATATGATACATATTGTTTACTTGTTGTAATTGAGGCTTTTGAAATTTTGGTAGAGGGTGTGTATGATAGAAGTTTAGTAGCAAATAGCAGGTTTAGCAAGGAAAGGTAGAGGTAGTATGATTACAATTAAAACGAAAAATGAAATAGATTTGATGCATGAATCTGGAAAATTACTTGCTTCATGTCATAAAGAAATTGCGAAAATGATAAAGCCAGGTATAACGACACAAGAGATTGATACGTTTGTTGAAATGTATTTAAAAAAGCATGGTGCCACATCTGAACAGAAAGGTTACAACGGGTATCCATATGCGATATGTGCATCTGTAAACGATGAAATGTGTCATGCGTTTCCGGCCGATGTTCCTTTAACTGAGGGTAATATTGTAACAATTGACACGGTAGTAAACTTAAATGGTGGTCTTTCAGATTCTGCTTGGACGTATAGAGTTGGAAAAGTTTCTGATGAAGCAGAAAAGTTGTTGTTAGTAGCTGAGAATGCTTTGTATAAAGGGATTGATCAGGCGGTAATTGGTAATCATGTAGGAGACATTGGCTATGCAATTGAAAGTTATGTAACAAATGAAGGTTTTTCTGTCGCAAGAGACTTTACGGGACATGGGATTGGTAAAGAGATTCATGAAGAACCAGCAATTTTTCATTTTGGGAAACAAGGACAAGGACCTCAGTTACAAGAAGGAATGGTAATTACAATTGAACCGATTGTAAATATAGGTATGCGATATTCTAAAGTAGATTTAAATGGGTGGACTGTACGAACGATGGACGGGAAATTATCAGCTCAATATGAGCATACAATTGCGATTACAAAAGATGGGCCAATCATTTTAACGAAGTTGTAATTGGGAATGAAAGAGTTTGCAAAACTCGAACAAAGATAGTGGTTTTTAAAAATTTGTACGTGTTTTTTTGATAAATGCTTTTCAAAGCATAAAAAGTACGTTATAATCCTTCTATAAAATAAATAGTTAGCTACACTCATATAATCGCGGGGATATGGCCTGCAAGTTTCTACCGAAGTACCGTAAATACTTTGACTATGAGTGAGGACGAATATAATTGCTTGTTTAGCATTCTTTTTTTGCGAAACTCCAAAAGCGCGTCTCTCACTTGTAACGAGTGGTGGCGGCTTTTGGAGTTTTTTTATTGCATAAGAGGGGGAACAAACATGAAAGTATTACAAGAAAAGATTTTGAACGAAGGAAAGGTTTTATCTGGTGACGTATTAAAGGTAGATGCTTTTTTAAATCATCAAATTGATCCAGTACTTATGCAAGAAATCGGAAAAGAATTTGCTAAACGTTTTAAAGAAGAGAACATTACAAAAATCGTGACGATTGAATCTTCAGGCATTGCACCAGCAGTTATGGCTGCATTAGAGCTTGGTGTAAAAGTAATTTTTGCAAGAAAACGTAAATCGTTAACGTTACAAGATAATATGTACGTTGCAAACGTATATTCATTTACGAAACAAGAGACGAATGAAATTTCATTATCTCGAAATCATATCGATGAAAGTGATCGCGTTTTAATCATCGATGACTTCTTAGCAAACGGTCAGGCTGCTTTAGGTTTAATGAGCTTAGTAGAGCAAGCAGGAGCGAGTATTGCAGGAATTGGAATTGTTATTGAAAAAGCATTTCAAGATGGAGGAAAGAAGCTTCGTGAACAAGGCGTTCGTGTTGAATCACTAGCAGAAATTGCATCACTTGATAACGGCACAGTTACATTTGTACAGCAAGAAACTGCGGAGGTGAAATAAACGATGAAGCAACATCCATTTAAAATCGCATCGCTCGGTATGCAGCATATGCTTGCTATGTATGCTGGTGCAATTATCGTTCCGCTGATTGTGGGCGGTGGACTTGGTTTAAATCAAAAAGAGTTAACGTACTTAGTCTCAATTGATTTATTAATGTGCGGCGTTGCGACAATTTTACAAGCATTATCAAATCGCTTTTTCGGTATAGGACTTCCCGTTGTACTTGGTTGTACATTTACAGCGGTTGGGCCGATGATTGCAATCGGGAAACAATACGGCGTATCTTCTATTTATGGAGCAATTATTGCTGCCGGGTTATTCGTTGTTATTTTTGCGAAATTATTTGGAAAGCTTGTAAAACTGTTTCCCCCTGTTGTAACAGGATCTGTCGTTACTGTAATTGGAGTTACACTTGTTCCAGCAGCAATTAATGATATGGCTGGAGGAGTAGGAAGCAAGGATTTCGGTAGTCTTGAAAATTTAGCATTAGCATTTGGTGTGTTACTATTTATCATCATTATGTATCGTTTCTTCGACGGATTTATTCGTTCAATCTCTATTTTACTAGGACTTTTATTCGGTACAATCGTTGCAGCATTTATGGGGAAAGTAAGCTTGCAAGCAGTTGGAGAAGCAGATTGGTTCCATGGTATTCAGCCATTTTACTTCGGTACACCAACATTTGAATTGACGCCAATTATTACGATGACTTTAGTTGCTTGCGTAGGGATCGTAGAAGCAACAGGTGTATACTTTGCATTATCTGATATTTGCAATAAAAAGATTGGTGAAAAAGAATTAACAAAAGGCTATCGAGCAGAAGGATTAGCGATGGTGTTAGGTGGTATTTTCAACGCGTTCCCATATACAACATACTCTCAAAACGTAGGGCTTGTTCAATTAACTGGAGTAAGAAATCGCGTTATTATTTATACTTGTGGTGGTATGTTAATCGTTCTTGGATTCATTCCGAAAATTGCAGCTATTACAACAATTATTCCGAAATCAGTACTGGGCGGTGCGATGTTAGCAATGTTCGGTATGGTAATGGCATATGGTATTAAAATGTTAAGTAGCGTTGATTTTGGTAAACAAGAAAATTTATTAATCGTTGCATGTTCTGTCGGAATCGGACTTGGAGTTACAGTCGTTCCTACTTTATTCTCACAACTTCCAGAAAGCATTCGTATTTTAACAGATAACGGAATTGTACTTGGAAGTGCGTCAGCAGTACTTTTAAATATCGTATTTAATATGGTGCCGCAGCGCAAAGTGAAAGTAGAAGAAGAGCCAGTATCTATGCAAAGTGCAGTAAGAGAAGCGTGAAAAAGCAAGGTCTCGTTATGAGACCTTGCTTTTCTTTTTAAGTGGCATCATTTTCCCGTACGTACCAAGACGCCAAATGTACTCAAGTGGCCCGTATTGGTAATGTGAAAGCCACCAGCGGCTAATAAAGATTTGTAACGTGTAGAAACTAATGCAGAATATTGGTCCAACCCATAATGGAGCAGGATAATAATTTTTAAGGAATAGACCAAATACAAGTAATGTAACAATTGTATGCGAGATGTAATTTGTTAATGCCATTCGTCCAACGTGTTGGAACGGACGTAATAACGTTTGCCATTTTTCTTTTTGTAATAAACGCATTAGTGTGAAAATGTAGAATATGAATAACGTTTTTCCGCTAAACATTGTAAAGACCTGCATATAAATTGGTTCATAAAATGGTTTTGATAAGAAGTAACGGACCATGAAGAACCACATTGGTAATGTAAAAAGGAACATAATAATTTGCCATTTTTTAAGCTTTGAATCTAACTCTTTCGCGCGGCGGAAAATATCCTTTTTCCCGGCGTATAAACCAAGTAAAAACAGCCCAACTGTTTCTGGAAGCATAAGTAAATTTAATCCAATTCCATCAGCGTAAAATGCATGGAAACGATTTTGTATTTGTGACAGCCAATCTTCTAATGGCATGATAGGTAAGGAAAAACCTAGCTCTTCCTTTGGTACCAATGCAACTGTAATACCAGCCATTAGCATAATGAATTGAAAAATACTCAATAAAACGATAGCCCATATTAAAATAGTACGAGGTTCTCTCTTATAAAATAAAAATAAGAAAAATCCAGCAATCGCATAAGTATGTAAAATGTCTCCGTCCCATAAAAGAACGTAATGTAAGAAACCAAATAATAATAAAATAAGTAAGCGGCGAACAAATAAAATTTTCGGATGATCTGTTTTTGCTTCAGCACGAGTCATAAAAATGTAAAAGCCTAGGCCAAATAAAAAAGAAAAGATAGTATAAAACTTTGTTTGAATAAACATATCGTAAAATAGACGGATATAGCTATCTAGCCCTTCATAAACTCCTGAAATATCACGTGAGTCAATCCCAGCGATAACAGGCCAGTTCACAAGAAAAATACCTAGTACAGCTATTCCCCTAATAATATCGATGGAGTGGATCCTCTCGCCTTGTGAAATATTTTGTGTCATTTTTTTCCTCCTTGTTAAGTAATTCCCTTTTATTATACAAAATGTAAGATGGAGGGGATAGGGGATATTTCCATTTTTTTAAACTGTTAAGTTATGTAGGATGAGATATAATAAGAGTGCACAACAAGTTTTAACCTTTTTCAAAACAGGCAGTAAAGCTCCTTCTTATAAGGAGCTTTCTTTATGAAAAGTGTTGATAATGATTCTCTTTAATGATAAAATATATTTAAAATTGATAATCATTATCAAAAAGGTTGGTGTGTAAGTATGGTATATGCATTAGTAGCAGGTACAGTCGCTGTATATGCAGTTATTGCGAAGTATGTTTTAAATGGAGTAGGAACAGCAAAATGAGTGATATGACATAAAATCCCTTTCATTTGTAAAAAGAATGAAAGGGATTTTTTATTTTTAATGAGAATATGCTGAAAATTTAGTATGATAGTAAAGTGAAACTGTAATCAATGGGTAGGTGTAACTCTCACTGGTTATGAGCTCGCAAATAGCGGGGAAAAGTATATACATCTTGGATAAAGGGGAACAAGGGGATGACAAACATAGTACAGACAAACGGTATGAAAAAACTTGTTTGTTTTTATGAAGAGTGGCAAAAACACGGCGATGCAGAGAATAGTTTAAAGTTGTTTGAGGTGATTCAAAAATATAAACAAGAACAGCTTATGATAGCGTTCTGTGGTCACTTCTCTGCAGGGAAATCAACGATGATGAATCATCTATATAAAGCGCAGTTGTTACCAACAAGTCCAATTCCGACAAGCGCTAACGTTGTCAAAATTGAAAAAGGAATGGATCGTGTTGTTGTAACGGTTAAATCTGGAGAACAGTACGAGTATGACGGTGCATATTCAGCTGAAGAATTAAAACAAATTTGTAAAGATGGTGATGAGGTAATTGGTGTTCACATTTATCGGAATGATGCGCCAATTCCTGAAGGTGTTATGTTAGTAGATACACCAGGGATTGACTCAACAGATGATGCCCATCAATTAGCGACAGAATCAACGCTACATCTAGCAGACGTAATTTTTTATATGATGGATTATAATCACGTCCAATCGGAAGTGAATTTGCAATTTGTTAAAGAATTGAAACAACGTAATAAAACGGTTTATCTCGTTGTCAATCAAATAGATAAACATAAAGAAAATGAATTGTCGTTTGAGAATTATAAAGATAGTGTAAAGCAATCGTTCTCTAACTGGGATATTGAAGTAGATGGAGTATATTATACGTCATTACGAATGATGAACCATCCACATAATGAAATTGGAAGCTTAGAAACGTTAATTACTTCTATTATGAAAGAAAAAGAGCAGTATGTAAGGACTGGAATGGAGCGAGAAACAGAATATTTAATGGGGGAACATTTCTCGTTTATTGTTTCTGAAAATGAAAAAGCTCTTTTGAAATATGAGGAAGAGTTAGCATCACCACTTTCTATTTCAGAGGTAGTTGAAAAGAAGGAAGAGTTAACGGAAGCGAAAAATCGTGAGGCAAGTAAAGAGTCTCATGTGAGAAATGAATTTATAAAAGGCCTACAAGCTATATTAGATAACGCGTATTTAATGCCATTTGAAATGAGAGAATTGGCAAATGCGTACTTAGAAACGAAATTAACAAAGTTTAAAGTCGGTTTGCTATTTGCGAAAGGAAAGACGGAGCAAGAAAAACAAAGGCGTGTAGAGGCGTTTTATTCTGCCCTTCAAAAGACTGTTGAAACGCAGCTTGATTTTCATGTGAAGGAATTTATTGTAGCCTTCTTAAAAGAAGAAGGATTGTTCACGGAGGAAATTGGGAAAGACATATATGGGTTAGAAATTGCTTTCGGACCAGAAATGTTGGCTGAGGTAATTAAACAAGGCGCAGGTTTCACAGGTGATTACTTACTTCTTTATACAGCGGATGTAGCGAATGAACTAAAGAAGCGTTATTTTATAAAAGCACAGCAAATTTTTGATAAAAGTGCGGTCGTTTTAAAGCAAAAGGTGAGGGAAGCAGTTGCTCGTATTGAAGAAGAGATTGAAACATATACGATGTTGCAAACGGCGAAAGAAACACAATTACAATACAATAACAATTTGGCGGCATATGAAGACTATTTACGAAATGTTTGGCACGATCATGTTGCTACGCCTGAAGGTTTGCAAATAGATGAGATATTGCAAAGGGAAAAGCAAATTGTTAGTGAGAAATTTACACTACAAGAGCAGAAAATCGTAAATGATAACGTAGCGATTCATGAAGAAGAGCTGAAAGGAACGGCGGCTTTAAATATTCAGCGGATATTAGAGAAAGTGAAAAAAGCTGAAACGATATTAGAGCCATTGCCAGCGCTGAAACATGTACAGCAAGAGGTAATAGAGAAAAGAAGACGTGTAGAAACAAAACAATTTACAGTAGCGTTATTCGGGGCATTTAGTGCTGGAAAATCATCATTTGCCAATGCCTTACTCGGTGAGAAAGTACTTCCTGTATCACCAAACCCGACGACGGCAACGATTAATCAAATTTTGCCGGTTACAGAGGAAAAACCACATGGAACAGTAATTGTTCAGTTTAAATCAAAGCAAGCGTTATTAGAAGATATGAAAGCTGTTTATAAGCTGTTTCATTATGAGATTGCTACGTTAGATGAAGCGTTAGCACAAATTGATAAAGTTATGAAATATCCTTCACCAACTGGGAAGCAAAAAACAACATTTAGCTTTTTACGAGCGGTACAAAAAGGGTATGATGCAGTTTCTACTTATTTAGGAGAACAAGTACAAGTTACATTAGAAGAGTTCTCTGATTATGTAGCGAATGAAGAGAAATCATGCTTCGTTGAGTATATGGAACTTTATTATGATTGTGCTTTAACAAGGCAGGGAGTAGCGCTTGTAGACACACCTGGAGCGGATTCTATCAATGCTCGCCATACGGATGTTGCATTTCAGTATATTAAAAACGCAGATGCTATTTTATTTGTAACATATTATAACCATGTATTCTCTCGTGCTGACCGTGAATTTTTAATTCAGCTTGGTCGTGTAAAGGATACTTTTGCCCTTGATAAAATGTTCTTCTTAATTAATGCTGCGGATTTAGCAGAGTCTGAAGAAGAACTTGAAATGGTAAAAGGTTATATCGCAGATCAGCTACTGCAATACGGTATTAGAAATCCGCGTTTATTTGCAATTTCAAGTTTATGTGCGCTTGAAGAGAAACAAGGAAAGAATGTTGAAAAAGAGAAGTATGGTATTTTACAAAACTCTGGGATTACTAAGTTTGAGGAATCATTTACGTCCTTTATGATGAGAGATTTAATGCTTGTTTCTGTGCATGCTCTATATGGTGCGTTGCAAGGGGCAGATCAGCTTTTAGTAAACATGATAAAGGGTGCAAAGCAGGGGAATGAAGAGAAAGAGAAGCAAACGAAAAAATATGAAGCAGAGCGTGATCAACTACTTCATATCATTTCTTCATATAGTGTACTTGCTGAAGAACAGGCGATGCAAAATGAAGTGAAAGAGTTGCTTTATTACGTGCAACAGCGTCTATTCCTCCGCTATAATGATGTGTTTACTGAATTTATTAATCCGGCATCACTTCGAACGGATGGAAATGTGAAAACACAATTGCAACAGTGTGTTATGGAATTAGTAGCATTTATTCAGCATGATTTATTACAAGAAATGCGTGCGACATCATTACGCCTTGAAAAATGGATAGACGAAGCGATGAAGCGTGCAAAGGATGAAATTGTAGTGAACTGTAAAGTAGAAAATGAATCAATTTCTATGAATGGAACAGTGGAGTATGAATACAAAGATATTACACATAAAGAACCGTTCCCTTCAGTTGAAATAAAAGATTTCAAAAAAGCACTGGCACATTTTAAAAATGAGAAAAGCTTTTTTGAAAAGAATGACAAGGCTTTTATGCAAGAAGACGCTAAATCTGTATTAGAACCGCTCGTATCAAACTATGTAGCTGATGAAAAACATTTATTTGTTCATCATTATAAGCAAGAGTGGGATATGAAGTGGAATTTATTCGAAAAAGTGATGCAGCAAGATGTGATGAACTATTATGAAAGTATATTGTTTGCATTGGCTGAAACGATCGATGTATCTCTATATGAACAAAGTAAAGAACAATTGCAAAAGCAGTTAGTAGAGATTGAAAAAGAAATTTATGTTATATAGTCGTTATGAGAAAAAGATTCGTTCAATTTTCTTTTGAAGTACAGTATCTAAAGATTTTACAAATCCAGCAAATTCATCGGTAGAAATCATATGAGTAAGAACGAGTCGTCTGCCATCTGGTGTTTCACCGCATAAGACGAATGAAGAAAATTCATATGTTTTGTTTTCAACTACTAATTTTGGATAGGAATACGTGTCGCTTTTCTTCTTCTTTCCATCAATAGAGATGACGTTGCATTTTTTCTCATTGTTGTCCATGGTGAATCCCTCCTTTCTATTATTTATGGTAGACAAGGAGGGTTTAGAACAATAGAGAAGGGGGAATTTTTTATGTCTGTTGTAATAGAACGTATTCCAAAAGAGGCTATACCGAAGGCTTTAATGTTACTTGCTGATCCAAGTGAACGGCAAATAGCTACGTATGTACAAAGAGGATTAACATACGTAGCTAAGCAGGGGGGGAGCGTTATCGGTGTATATGTTCTTTTGGAAACAAGGCCAAAGACGATGGAAATCATGAATATTGCGGTTGCAGAGCATTTGCAAGGAAAAGGGATTGGGAAGAAGCTATTAAGGCATGCTGTAGAAACTGCTAAAGGATATGGTATGTCAAAACTTGAAGTTGGTACAGGCAATTCTAGTGTTTCACAACTTGCTTTATATCAAAAATGTGGATTTCGTATTTTTTCTATTGATTTTGATTACTTTTCGAAGCATTATGAAGAAGAGATTATTGAAAATGGAATTGTATGTCGTGATATGATCCGGCTTGCAATGGAATTGAATAAAAACGTATAACTATTTAGGGGGAAGAGAAGATGGAAGTACATAAAGCAATTACAGCACATTCTCGTAAACAAAATGAAAGTGTAAAAGCATGTTTACAATTAGATGCACAGCGTGAAGCAGCTATTGAAGCTGCCGTATCTCTTGCGTCAAATGGGAAAGAATTTTCGGTTGATGTCATTAATGTTGTAACGAAGCAGATTAATGATCTTGCAAAAAATGGTGTTACCTTGCAGCGTAAATATGTTACAGAAGAAATGGTTATGGAGTATGTAAGTCGTTTGAAAGAGAAAGAAGGTCGTTAAAGATGATAGTTACAGTCGAATGGTTACGTGAGCATATAGAAGATGAGAATGTCCGTATAATCGATTGTCGTTTTGATTTAGCGAATCCTAATTGGGGTAGAGAAAAGTATGAAGAAGGACATATTCCTCATGCGTTATATTTTGATTTGAATTTAGATTTATCAAGTCCTATAGCAGAACATGGTGGCCGCCATCCTTTACCAAATATTGAGGAGTTTGCAGACAAGCTTTCGAAGGCTGGTATTGATGAACATACGACAGTAATTGCGTATGACAGTCAAGCCGGTGCAAATGCTGCTCGTTTATGGTGGTTATGTAACTATGTAGGACATGAGAAAGTATATATATTAGATGGTGGTTTCCAGGCTTGGAAAGAGAATGGACTACCGACAACAGCGGAAATTCCTGTTGCTATACGAAAAACATTCAAAGCTAATATACAAGATCATATGCTTGTAACGATGGAAACGGTCAGAGAGAATATCCGTGCAGGTGCGGATGTTACATTAATTGATTCAAGAGAGCCGAAACGTTATGCTGGTGTAGAGGAACTTGTCGATCATAAAGCAGGACATATTCCAACAGCAGTAAACCATTTTTGGAAGGCTGGAATGTTGCAATCAGGACAATTTAAGAATAAAGCTGAGCAACAAGAACGATTCCAAAACCTGTCGAAAGATAAGGAAACCATTGTATATTGTGGTTCTGGTGTTACAGCGTGTCCAAACATCCTTGCATTAAAATTAGCTGGATTCCAAAATGTTAAATTGTATGCAGGTAGCTGGAGTGATTGGATTTCTTATCCAGAAAATCAAATTGCAAAAGAAGAAGATTAATCACTTGCATGCAAAAATAATTTGTATTAAAATAAGGTCACAAGCAAGAGATTGCTCGAAAAACTTTGTATTTTACACATTGGAAACAATGTGATAATATAACGACAAGTAAATAATACATCCTGCGGTGTGCGTAACTTATTTATGTCTAAAACCGATGTTAGTTATACGGAAGCTCAATATTTAGCGACCATCATCAAGCCTTCCTTGTGGAGGAAGATGTACGGTAACTGTGAGGGCATCCACCTGCGAGTAGCGGGTTTTTGGACATTTACGAGGAGCGGCACGTGCGGGGGTCTTATTTCAACTAACCTTATATAAAATTCCTACGGTGTACGTAGCTTATGCATGTCTTAAACCAATAAGTTTAATATGGAAGTTCAATATTTAAATGTAGCTAACATGCCATCTTTTTAAGAAGGAAGTTACAAACATTTGTGAGGGCATCCACCTGTGAGAGCAGGTTTATGGACATCTAGAGAGAACGGCATATGTGGGGCTATATAAAAACCTTACGTTTTATACGTAAGGTTTTTTTGTTGCATAGATATATTAATATTATCTTGATTCACCTGTGAAGTTTCCGTAATAAATGTAGCACTTTCTGTCTTCATCAATCTCTCTTGAATCCAAGGAGAATTCCATAGAAATGCCGTCTCGCTGAATATATATAATATCTGAATGAAGAGATGGTAAAATTTCTTCGTAGTTCCATACATCTTGACTATCTACTAAGCTTGAACTTGTTTCACTTAGTTCTCTAATTTCAAAACCGATGTGGGAGTATGTAGGGTCTGAAGGGTCATTGGCGAAAACTTCTTTTTGAATATAAATAACTGCTGTTCCGTCTGGATCAACCGAAGTTGCAGTAACAACATAAGTATTTTTCTCTTTAATAAAATATTCACAAGTCATGCGTGCGATAATTTCAGAATTAGAAATATTGGCGTAGTTCCATAAAGCAGGATACCCTTTCGTTTCATCATTAAGTCGATATTCTAAGCGCATTTAATCCCTCTTCTTCCTTTTTCTTCTACTTTATCATGCCATCCTATATAATAGGAATAGAATTTAAAAAGGGGAGTGCGAAGGTGACAAAAACGAAATGGTTAGTAGGTGGTGTCGTAACGTCTTTAATGACTGGCACTTTATTTGGTTGCGCACAAGATCTTCCCCCAAAACCGAATGATAATAGTTGTTCTGATTGGGATTGGGATGATGAACTTGGGGTATGGCAGTGTGATGATAGTAGTTCAGGTTATCGTGGGCATTATTTCTATGGTGGGCGATACTATCAAAATAAATCCACTTTTAAAAATTCATCGGCGTTTAAATCGTATCAATCGTCTGCTGAATTTAAAGGTGGAATTGGAAGCGGTTCAAAGGGAGGATTTGGGGGCTAAAATATGTCGCAATACATAAGGGATCGAAAAGAATTTTATTTAAAATATCCGAATTTTTGGTCGGATTTATATGAATGTGAGTATAGTTTGTTTCATGTTTTTTCTATAACAAATCAGACTTTGGACCAATTACACTTAGCGACTGAACGAATGGGGAAAATATTTTTTAAGACTGCTAGACTGCTGCGTAATTTAAGTGACGAACAGCTTCTAGATCTTGGCTTTCCATCCGCGAGTTTATCATTCATTAGAATGAAAGGGCTTTATCCTGAATCTGTAATTTCGCGATTTGATTTTGCTGTAACAGAGGATAACAAAATTAAAATGCTTGAGTTTAATAGTGATACACCAACTTTTATTGTGGAATGTTTTCAAATGAATGGAAAAGTTTGTGAGAATCTAGGCTATGATGATCCAAACTCAGATCAAGAACGATTGCTATCTTCTGGTGTTACGAAAGCTGTAATGGAAGCGACAAAGGAATTAGACAATCCAAATGTTGTTTTTACAGCACATCATGAACATATCGAGGATTGGAATACGACTATGTATTTGAGTCAGCTATGCCATGTTGAAAATAAAGTAGTGCCAATGTCAGAACTTAGAATTACAAAAGATGCTCTAGTTGATAAAGATGGGGCGAAGATTGATGTTTTATATCGCCAAACATATCCGATAGAAGATTTAATTGAGGATCAAGATCCTGAAACAGGAGATTTGGTAGGTGTGGAACTGCTGCAACTTGTAAAAGCCGGAAAGCTTTTTATAATAAATCCTTTGTCAGCATTTTTACTTCAGCCAAAATCGATTCAGTGTCTTATTTGGGGGTTAGCAGAAGAAGAGGTCTTTTATACAAACGAGGAACAACAGTGGATTAAAGAATATATGTTACCTACATATTTAGAACCAGATTTATTTTTAGGAAAAGGTTCTTTCGTTCAAAAACCTTCATTTGGTAGAGAAGGAGATACAATTACGATTCGCGATAAGGATGAAAATATTATGCTTCAAAATGCACATCAAACGTATAAAACTGCACTGCCGATATTTCAAAAGTATACAGAACTGCCAGTCGTATCCTTGGAAACAGAAAAGGGGATGGAGAAACTGTCCTATGTGTTTGGTTCTTTTTTAATTGCTGGAAAAGCGAGTAGTATCGGTATTCGCGCGGGAGAAAAGATTACAGGAAATGAATCGTACTATTTACCGGTAGGTATAAAAAGGAGGAGGAAAAATGATTAATTTTTTATTATATTTAGCAGTAACACTTGGACTTTTATGTATTGGTCTGTTCTTGATGGAAGTGACAACGAAAGTTAAGGAATTTAAGTTAATGGCTCAAGGGAATAAGGCGGTAAGCTATGTGCTTGGAGGGCGATTACTTGGGTTAGCTATCGTTTTATATTCGACAGCAGCTAATTCAATTTCACTTCTTGATATGATTTCGTGGGGAGCAGTTGGGATTTTGGCTCAAATTATCGTCTTTTATTTAGCTGAGTGGCTTACACCACGCTTTAATATAAACAAAAGTCTTGAAGAAGATAATCAAGCAGTCGGTCTTTTTCTTATGTTTTTATCGCTTTCAATTGGGATTGTAATCGCTGGTTGTATAACTTATTAAAAACTTTACGTTTAAACGTAAAGTTTTTTATTTTATACCGCTATTTGCCGGACAGCCCGATTGGTGAGGGCTAATAATCAGTGGCGGATGAACAAAACCCCCACTGATGAAAGTTTCACTTTATATACGTTAGTTTGCCATACCATTTGAAAAAATTGTAGGCTACGGTTGACATCTATTTTAAATAAGAGTAACATTTTCAATGTAATGAAAATAAGTCTCTGTTAGGTGAGGCTCCTGTATAGAGAAATGCTACTGCCCAAAAATGTCGAGAGACGCCAATGGGTCAACAGGAATGATCGAATTAAGGTTTTTCTTAACGTAGCTGGTAATGTACCTATGCTATACAGTGCTAAAACTCGGTGAGGGAGAGGTCCGTAGATTTCTAATTATATTAGAAATCGTTTATTTGTGTATGTAATGGCCGCTACTCTCTTAAGGGTAGGGGTCTTTTTTGTTACCAAGCTATGAGTAATTTCATATTATAAACTATAAAATTAAACGAGGAGGTGAGGAGCATGTCAAATTCTGACTCGGTTCCGTTACCCATATACTTCAAATCAAAAATATATGATGTAGGCAGGAAACGATTTGTTCCTCCCTCTATATTTATCACAATGTAGCGTTTATAAAGCGCGAGACACTTTCACAGTAAAGTGGATAAATTGAGAAACAAAGCGTTTCTTCCTATGTTGTAAAGGAGGAGACGATAATATGTTATATGCAAACAAAACTGTGGGTAACACGTCATATAAACTAAGTAAAAAATCAATAAAAGAACAAACAATGCTCCAAAAAAATAAAGATTTATTAATTGAAATTGCAACAAGAGATGTAAAATCTGTATTTGCATATTTTAAAACAACAAGAGACGGACTATCAATGAAAGAGGCACAAAAACGTATTCAAGTATATGGCCGAAATGAACTAACTTCAAAAAGAGCACTTCTTGCGGAAGTAATGATGAAGCTAGGTGGCATGATTCCAGGTTTTTCAAAACAACGTGTGTGTGATGAATTACAACGTGAAACGATTACTGTATCTAGAGTAGAATATTCTAGTAGTACAGGGCTAAATAGTGAACTGAAAATGATGGAGATACCTGTGCAAGAACTTGTACCTGGAGATATGATTTTTCTTTCGGCTGGAGATGCTGTGCCAGCTGATGTACGTATTATTTATGCAGATGATTTATTAGTGAATGAGTCTGTGTTAACGGGAAACGAAGCGAATATAGAGAAGTTTGAGAGCTGCTATCACCTTGAACGTAAACGATTTATTCCATTAAAACGGATGAAAGATTATAATCCACTTGAGCTTGAAAATGTATGTTTTAAAGGTTCGCATATCGTTAGTGGAAATGCAAAAGCTATCGTTGTTTCTACTGGAAAAAATACGTATTCAGGTATCTTGCATACTTGTTGTAGTAGAACGTCTTAATGTGTTAATGATGCTAAATATACAAAAACAATGTATAATAGACAAAGTTGAGCAAAAACGTAGAATGGTAATCTATTTATATAACCTTACGTGATAACGTAAGGTTATTATTTTTTTAATAGGAGAGGAATTATGAAAAAAGTATTATTAGTTGATGGTATGGCACTATTATTTCGTGCTTTTTACGCAACAAGTGTCTACGGACAATTTATGAAACGACAAGATGGAACCCCTACGAACGGGATTCATGGTTATATGAAACACTTATTAACAGCTACGCAAGCGATCGAACCAACACATATCGTTACATGCTGGGATATGGGAAGTACGACATTTAGAACAGAATCGTTCTCGAATTATAAAGCAAATCGTGCAGCGCCACCAGAAGAATTAATTCCTCAATTTGATTTAGTGCAAGAAATGACTGCAAAATTATCCATTCCAGTTATCGGTATGAAAGGCTACGAAGCCGATGATTGTATCGGTACGCTTGCAAAACAATATTGCAATGAAGCTGAAGTTTATATTTTAACAGGTGATACGGATTTACTTCAACTTGTTGATAAGAACGTTACAGTTATGCTTCTGCGTAAAGGAATTGGAAATTACGAATATTACACACCGGAGAAAATCATGGAAGAAAAAGGTGTAGAGCCGTGGCAAATCGTCCATGCAAAAGCTTTCATGGGAGATACAAGTGATAATTATCCAGGTGTAAAAGGTATCGGTGAAAAAACAGCGTATAAGCTTATTCAAGAGCACGGAACAGTATCCGCTGTACTAGAAAATGTAGAATCATTAACAAAAGCGCAGCGTACGAAGATTGAAAGTGATTTAGAGAACTTAAATATTTCGTTGCAATTAGCACAAATTCACTGTGAAGTTCCAATTTCATGTTTACTAGAAGAGGGATTACACACAATGGATGAAGAAAAACTTAGATTTGTTTGTGAAGAAATGAATTGGGGAAGACCTGAAATATTAATAAATATGCTATAAATAGTTTGGAAAGAGGGATGTTGCATAAGTCGAAATTTGACTTGGTGACACCTTCTTTTTGTTTTTGTAAACAGTATTATAGTAAATAAAATTATGTCGAACTCAATTTTAAATATATAAATGTTTCGACAAGATATAATGATAAAAGTTGATGGGAATAGTAATTTTTATAATGAAGTGAATTAATTTCAACATAGTTTTAGAGAGTCTTTTTTTCGTGTTCACAAAGTTGTCAGAAAATAAACGGAATTTTCATATGAAGTTCAAATAGAATTCACAACAATCAATTATTATAAGGACACACAGATAATTCTTTATCTTTTATATAAACCATCCCCCAAGGAGGACAATGAAAATGAGAAAAAAAGTGAGAAAATCTTTTAAACAATTATTAATTGAAAATAAACAATCACTATTAAATAATAAAGAAAATATGAAAGAAATTGAAGAGAGAATTGAGAAACGACATGTAGCATATAGTGGTGCCAGTAATTAAATAAAATAAAAAAGATAGCCTATGTAGGCTATCTTTTTTATTTTATATTGAAAAAACGCTATTCAGCTCTTTAATTTTGTAAATATGCAAGATATTTTTATAGCGTTTTTCTATCAATATTACTCATTTTTCGAGGTTGAAATTGGTATATACCAATTTTTGAGATTTTCTATTCAAAATATTACAAAAAATGTTACAATACACTCAAATTTATACTATAAAATCATTTTAATATGAAAAATTGGAATGAAAAGAAAGGAGGGGAATATGAATAAAGATGTCGCTTTGAAATGATTATTATCATTTCATTAGGAGTTGATGTAAAAAGATGAAGAGATACGAAGAATTGGACTCTATAAGAGGAATTTCTTCATTAGTAGTAATGATTGGTCATCATTTAATGATTTTTTCAGCATTTCAAAATTACAGTTATGAAGATAATAAACCATTTGTTGTGTATCTATTAAAAGAAACGCCTGCTCGTCTAATTTTTAGTAGTGGTAACGAATCAGTTATTATCTTTTTTGTTTTGAGCGGATTTGTTTTGTATGAATCTATTCAAAAAAACTATAGTAGCTATGGGTCATACCTTTTAAAACGTATATGCAGAATATATATTCCTTATATTGTGGCAATAATTATAGCTATTGTATGCCAGATTACAATTAGTGAATATGGTATTTCTTATTTAAGTGAATGGTTTAATCGCTCATGGACGATTGAAAGTTCTTCAAGCTTAATCGCACAACATATTTTATTGGTTGGGAAATATAATACAGATGCATATAACGGTGTGATTTGGTCACTTGTCCATGAAATGCGAATATCAATAATTTTCCCGTTAATTTTGATGATTTGCTTACGAAAAACGTTAAGGTGTTCATTACTATTATTGTTTAGTTTTAGTATATGTTCTGTCGTAATATTATTTTTGTTTCGCTCGGGCTTAACATTAACAAGCTATGCATTAACATTGCATTACACAGTACTGTTTTTACTAGGAGCACTAGTTGCGAAGTATAAAAATAATTTAATAGTTTTTTATAGTAATTGTACTAAAAACACGAAAATTGCATGGTTTTTATTTGCGATTTTACTTTTTATGTATGAAGGGCTTATAGGAGAAATTAAAGTGCTCAATAATTTTATATTTCGAGACTACGTAGTGGCGATAAGTGCATGTTTATTTGTCATATTAAGTTTGTCAATATCAACTTTGTCGTCCTTGCTACATAATAAATATTTGTTATATTTGGGGAAGATTTCTTACAGTCTTTATTTATACCATATTATATCGTTGTTTTCCCTTATATACATGCTCCATGAAATATTACCGTTGCCTATTATTTTAATTTTTTCACTTATATTTTCGTTTATATTTGCAATACTTTCGTATATATATGTAGAAAAATTTGCATTCGGAGTCGGAAAGTATGTAACAAAACAAGTGGATAGAAGAGAGAAAGGGTTATCTGTAAAGAGTGAATTGCAGGATGTTATTCAGAAAAGGGCGGTGAAATAATTGAAGCAAGAAATGAGTATAAAAGATTTTCAACAATTATTGAAAAGAAGATTCGTAACGATTATTTTAACGATGTGTTGTTTAACCGCTTCTTTAGTTCTTATCTCTATGTATGTTTTAAAGCCGTCATATCAATATTCAACGCAAATTCTTGTTGGGAATTTAGATGAGTTTAATAAGGAAAATTCAACAAATAAAACACAAGAAAATAAGCAACTAGTAACATCGTATGTTGATATTTTAAAAAGCCCATTAATTATTTCAACAGTCAAAAAAACTTTGAAATTAGAGCAATCAAGTTATGAATTAGCACAAAAAATCTCGGTAGTGAATACGGACAACTCACAAATTGTAACTGTTACAGTAAAAGATTCCAATCCGAAAGTCGTGAAAGACATTGTAAAGACATTGGCAGAGCAATCACAAAAAAGTTTTCAACAGTACACAAATGTACAAGGTGTGAAAGTGTTGACGGATCCTGAGTTACAGGAACAGGCTGAAAAATTGTTTCCGAAATTTCAACTGATCATTCCTATTTCTTTAATTGTTAGTTTTTTTGTTGGGATAGGTTTAGCTGTATTTCGAGATTATTTTGATGAACGTATATACACGGAACAAGATTTAGAGAAAATAACAACAGTCTCTGTTATTGGTCACATAAATATGAAACCGAATAGAAAACAGAAATCTACAGAGGTTGATAAACAATCATCTATATATCGAGGTGAACATGTCGATGTTTAGGACAAAGAAACAGCTGCCATTCGATCTGCATGATGATCTGATGAAAGAGCAGTTTTATACGGTGTATCACGAGTTGAAAAAATCTGGAAAACAACTGTTCACAGTTAGTTCAACGAAGGACAGAGGTGTTGTTGCCTCGCTTATAGTAAATATGGGTCTAGTGTTTGCTGAAATGAAGAAAAAGGTGTTACTTATTGATGTGAATTTTTCTGACCCAAAATTACATGTATTATTACAAAGTGATCACATGATAACAGTAAACGATATAATAAGCTCTTCCCCCTGTAATTATGAATCTTTTTCTAGTAATTTGTCTAAATACTTATATTGTATTCCTGCAAAAAAAACAGTACGTACAGGGACGCCTTTAGTTGCTATGGATGAATTTGATAATGCGATTGCTAAGTGGAAAGAAGATTTTGATTACATTTTCTTTTATTCTTCTGAAGTATTTGATCTTCCTGCTACGCACATTATTGCAGGGAAATGCGATGGAGTAGTCTTAGCAGTTAAAAAGCGAAAAGATTCACTACGTACAGTGCAAAAAGTAATAGCGAATATAAATAGAAAAGAATGTGAATTAATAGGGATAATTTTATATTCTTGAATGTGGGGGTAACGATCCATGATTCGTGAAACAAATCAAGCCAAGTTGTATACGATTCCAGCTCAAGAAAAGCCTAGCATATTGAATCGAAGTGTAAAACGCTTGTTTGATATTATATTTTCAATCATATTGTTACTATTAACGATACCAATTATGTTGTTCTTTTGTATTATGATTACTTTAGAAACATCAGGGGCTCCAATTTACTTTCAAGAACGTTTAGGTATAAACGGGAAGAAGTTTAATGTATTTAAATTAAGATCGATGGTAAAGGATGCTGAAATAAATGGCCCACAATGGGCAAAAGAACATGATCCAAGAATTACAAAAGTTGGATTGTTTATAAGGAAAACGAGAATTGATGAATTACCGCAACTTTTAAATATTTTAAGAGGAGATATGTCTTTTGTAGGTCCTAGACCAGAGAGAGAGTTTTTTTATAATGAATTTGATGCGTATATTCCAGAATTTAAGGAACGTTTAATGGTAAAACCAGGATTAACCGGATGGGCACAAATAAATGGAGGGTATAATCTTGATCCAAAGGAAAAGTTGAGGCTGGATATGGAGTATATTGAAATGAAAACGATTCGGATGGACATCCGTATTTTATGTAAAACCGTTTTAATTGTATTGAACGGTAACGGTGCAAGATAAATATAAAGGTAAACAAACAACATATGTAAGTAGGTTACTTGCAAAGGAGAACTTGTATGGGTAGATCTATTCTAAACAATATTATCCATCTATTTTATAGTACGATTTTAGCTAACCTTCTTCAGGCCGTCAGTTTAATTGTTTTAGCAAACTTTTTTAACGCACAACATTATGGGATGTTTAGTGTTGCCATAGCAGTGACGTTTGTTATGTTATTTTTTACAGATTTAGGACTTAGTAATACGTTTCTTCGAGAAGGGGCAAAGGATGGAGCAGATTTAGAGAAGATTTTATCATCGTATATAAAAATAAGGATGATTCTACTTATTCTTATTTCTATAATCGGTTATATTGTTATTCATTATATGTATGCGGATAAAAATTTAATTTATATGATGATAAACGTAATGTTTTTCATGTTAATAGGATTAACTTGGCAAAACATAGGAATTGCCTATTTTCAACTGACGGAACGTATGAAGTATATAGCGCTCATAAAAGTTGTATCAGCATCAGTTGTCATTATAATTACATGTTTTTGTATTTTCGGAGAGTTACCGGTGTATGTAACGGCTCGCTTATATGCTTTTGGGTATATGATCGGCGGTTTATTCAGTATATATATCATGAGAAGAAAGACGAAAATGAATATGAAAGTCGTAATTCATAAAGCGTTATTTTGGCAATTAACTCCCTTTATTATAAGCGGTTTTTTAATAATGAGTACGCCACAATTAGCGCCTATCTTGCTTAACTATACATTGCCATTAAGTATGGTAGGTGTTTTTGCAGTGGCGTACCGGATGCCGGCAGCTTTATATCAAGTACCAGGGGTAATTGCAGGTGCATTTTTTCCAGTGCTTTTTAAGCATTATAACCAGAATAATATAGAAGAGCATACGAAATTAAATTTGCTTCAAATTAAATCAATGGCGATTGTAGGAATATGTATGACAATCGGTTTATATCATTTAGCACCATACTTTATTTCTATATTTTTTCATGAAGAATGGAGCGATGCAGTAGAACCACTCCAAATATTATCATTTCTTATTGTGCTACAAAGTTTAAATATTGCCATTGCTGACGGTTTAACGACGAGTGGATGTCAAAATAAGAGGACTGTTGTGCAGTGTGTAGCATTGGTGATAGGTGGGGTTATGCTTTATAGCTTTAGTAGTATTGGTGGAGTGATAGGAGCGGCATACGCTATGGTTTTATTTGAAATCGTCGCTTTAGTGGGATACATAGCGGTAAGTGTAGTGAAGAAAAAAATTGTATTCCAAATTGTAATACCGTATACAATTTATTTTGGTGTAACCTTTATTGGAGTGCAATATATATTGCATACATATCATTTAATTGCGCTTGTTCTTAATATATTAATCGTAGTAGCTGCCATATTCCTATATGATTATGAGCTGAAAAAACTTCTTCTTTCTTTTATAAGAAAAATACGCAAAAAGGATTATATTACGAAACAGGGGATATAGCCTATGGAAAATAATATGAAAGTATCGATGGGATGGATTATTCTTCTAATATTATTTGTTATGTTAAGTAAATACAATTTATATATTGGATTTTCATTGAAGATATATATGATTTTTTTAGTCATATATTTTTGTTTAACAATTAAAAACTTTCATATTCAAAAGTTATATTTTCATGAAGTTGTATTTTTACTGTTTTATTTCATTTATTGTTTAAGTGGAATTCTTTCTATGTATTTAAATGCTAGTATTCGTATGATTTTTGGCGTGCTACTCGTGTTAGGATGCTATTTTATAATGAGGAATTTATTGGGGAATACTGAAATAGTGGTACTTGAATCATCTATTGCTTATGTAGGAGTAGTATTTAATGTTGTAAGTCTAATACTATATATAATTGGTTTACAATACTTTAGTTTATACGGTGGAGAAGAGAGAGAAATTTTTGCTGGGTTATTAGTGGATAGAGGATATCCACGATTAATTGGATTGCTAGATGATCCTAACATTTTTATTTTTTATAATACAATATTTTTTATGTACTATATGACGAATTTACAAAATATTACTAACATCTTAGGATTGATTTTATGTGTTACGACGAGTCTATTAACCTTTTCAAGAGGGGGAATATTAGCGCTTGTGCTTGTCATTTTTGTATATATATGTATGTCTAGTTTCGCTAAAAAAATAAAAATAATTATGAGTTTAGTATTGTTTAGTGTAGTTATTTTTAGTTTATCGAATAGTGTAATGGGGGGCCAATTAGATGACATATTAAATAAACGAATTTCTGATTTTTCCCATGATAATGGAAGTGGTAGATTTACATTATGGGAAGCTGCTTTTAAATATTATTTATCCAATCCATATATCGGAATTGGTGCGTTTAACTTCTCGAATTATTATGAGTATCAATTTAATGAAAAATTATATGTACACAATACATTTTTAGAAATTTTGTCTGAATCGGGTACAATTGGTTTTCTTCTATATAGTGCGTTTTTATTCATATTAATGTTTAAGTTAGCGCAGCATACTTTGTTTCGTGAAAAACCATATCTTCTATTGACTATGATTGCATTTTTATTTCAGATGATGTCATTGTCACTCATTATTAACGAAGCGTTCTTTTTATTTTTAGCAGTTGTTGTGAAGTATATTTCAATATATGAAGGAAGGGGAAAGATAGATGGTAAAATGTCTATCAGCACATAACGAGCCGCCTTATGTTTCTGTAATAACACCTTCTTATAATAGTATACGATTTATAGGTGAGACAATTTCATCTGTACAGAATCAATCGTATGAAAACTGGGAAATGATTATCGTTGATGACGGTTCAACCGACCAATCTGCCGCAAAAATTAAAGAGATAATAGAAGGAGACTCACGAATTAGGTTATTATCATTAAAAGAAAATGTTGGTGCTGCTAAAGCTCGGAATTTAGCGATCCAAGAGGCAAGAGGAAGGTACATTGCCTTTTTAGATAGTGATGATATATGGTTGCCACATAAATTGAAGACACAATTGTTATTTATGGAAGAAATGAATATAGCTTTTTCATATGCGTCGTATAGTTTAATTGATGAAAATGGTAATGAATTAAATCGTGAAGTGAGTGTACCAAAATCTGTTGACTATCATTATTTAGTAGGAAATACAATTATCGGGTGTTTAACAGTGATGATTGATCGTGAAAAAATTCCGTATGTCGAAATGCCTAGTATACAGCCGGAGGATACAGCGTTATGGCTGAACTTATTACATGAAGGGTATGAAGCAAAAGGGATACAGCAAGTGTTAGCAAAATATAGAATTGTTACAAATTCTGTTTCTAGAAATAAAATTAGAGCAGCTTTTCGGTATTGGAAATTGTTAAGGGAACAAGAACGACTGAATTCGGTGCAAATTTTTTACTATTTTAGTAAGTATGCTTATCATGCTTATAAAAAAAATAAAATCAATGTAGTTGGGAAGACGCAATTATGAATATACTGTTGATGACAGATAAATTGATAACTGGCGGAGCCGAAAGCTATTTCTGTAAATTGGAAAGTAATTTGCGTTATGATGATTTTAAGATTTATACAGCTGCAGGTGATGGAGAACTATATGAATCTCTTACTAGAAAAGAAAATTTTATATTACTTAGTCGATGGAATCATTTGAGAAATATTTATTATTTACGAAACGAAATTTGTAAACGAAAGATAGAACTTATTCATGCAAATAGTTTGCGAATGGTATTATATGCTTTTCTAATTCAAAAGTTTATTAAAAAAAAGATGAAAATTGTTTATACGAAGCATAATGTAACGATATTAGAAAAGAAAATGCCAACGCTTTTTCGTTATTTCATGAATAAATATGTAAACAATATTATTACAGTAAGTGAGTTTGAAAAGAATAATTTAATTTCAATTCATGTAGCAGAAGAAAAAATAAATACAATTTATAACGGTGTCGATATTGAAAAGTTTTTATTCCAGCAGAAAAAGAAAGAACCTACATATAAAATAGGGATATTAGCTAGATTATCCAAAGAGAAAAACCATCAACTATTTGTCAAAATTGCAAATGTGTTGAAAAAGAGAAATGATTTTATGTTTTATATTGCTGGTGATGGACCAGAGAAAGAATCGATTATGAAAGAAATAGAAAAATATGGATTGCAGCAAAGGGTGAAGATGATAGGGAATATTTCAGAGCCGCATGAGTTTATAGGGAATATGGATGCCTTACTTTTATTATCTTTTCGTGAAGTGTTTCCAATGGTAGTAATTGAAGCGATGGCTACAGGGACACCAATTGTTTCAATAGATGTTGGCGGAATAAATGAAGCGGTAATAGATGGAGAGTCAGGCGTTTTGATATCTGAATATTGCGAATCTGAATTCGCAAGTGCACTTGAAGAACTACAAGGGAATGAAGAAAGGGTAAATGATATTAGATTGAAAGCACGAGAGAAAGCAGTGAGGTATTTCTCGTTAACTAAAATGATAGAAGAAACGAAAAATATATATGAGTTAAACAAATGACCGAGTAGGTCGTTTGTTTTTTTTATTATAGAAACTTTTAAGAGAGAACTCACATATTATATGAAAAAAGGTAATATGAGGAGTGAATTTATTTTGTCAGAATATATTTCTTCCCAAGAAGATTGTGCGCCAGAAAGTAGCGTTCACATTGATTGTTTTGGCGCAGTTCCAAACTCGGTAAATGATAGCTCATTAGCAATTCAACAAGCTATTGATTATTGTGTAGCTAACCGAATTTCGACAGTAAAAATTACAGGAGTAAATACGTACAAAATTGTAAAGCCGATTGTTATTAAATCAAACGTAAGATTAGAGTTAGATCCTACCGTAACGCTGCAAATTGATGGAGATTTTAATGCATTTGAGCTACAAAGTAACGCTTCGATAGTTGGTGGTACTATTCAAGTTATAAATCCATTGTTTCAATCTGCTGTTATTTATGTTTCTGGTTCACAACAAATCGAAGTACCTAATCAATCTGTTATATCAAATATAAATATAATAAATACAACTCCATCGTATAAAGGAAAAGCTATACATTTTTATTGTCAAAAGGCATGGGATTATATTAGTTTCTTTCAAGTTAAATTTATTCAAATTAAAAACTTTCAAACTGCAATATATTTGAAAACAGAGTATATAGATGATATTAATACACCTTGTTGGATTAACGCCAATGTATTTCAATCTATATTTATTGATGGATGTGTGTATGGGATTGAAGTAGATGGAAATAGTGATTTGCCAAATGAAAGTTCAGGAAATACGTTTCATGATATTCAAGTGCAATGTAGACAACAAACGAACAAAGTAATTCGTTGTTCAGGTGCGTATAATACATTTGATTGTATGATCTGGGATACGTACCGGATGAGTAGTGAACAAATTGTCATTGAATTTTCTTCCAATTCTCATCGTAACTACCTTTTTTCAAATCTGCTTTCGACAACTATTGTAGATAAAGGACAATACAATGTTTGTAAGTCTACTTATGAAGAATCTCTACGAATTCAGTTACCTTTGACGTTAAATAGACCTCATTTAATAGGAAATCAAGATGATATTTTAGTAAATGCTCAGCAGAAATATAACGTTAAGCAAGTAAGTGGAAAAGTGCCGTACGGGGGAAATCTCACAAATTGCTTTAATTTAATAGATGAACAAAGTGTAAACTATATTGACGTTCCAGATAGTAATCCAGTTGTAATTGAACTGGATTTTACGAAAAAACCAATACAAATGTTAAATTGTTTTGGAATGTATTTTGGGTGGGGAGAGAGTCCAAAGAAAATTAAAATTGAATATGCATTAAGTGCAACTGGAAGTTGGGTTATCGCGTTGGATGTTCCATTAAATGTTGGCGATACAATTATATCGAATATGAAGGCGAGTCAGTTATATAAAGTTAGAATTACATTAAGTGGTTATTCTCAAGACCATAAGCGTTTTCGAATTAATCGTATCTTTGCAAGATCTTCTATGGAAAATGGGAGTGCTTGGTTAGCGACAACTGGAGGAAGAATGTTTGGAGATATTGAAATAGAGGCAAGTAAAGGTATAATCATGAAGACTGCTAGTGGAGTGAAATGGAAAGTTACTATTAATGAAGCTGGCCAACTTATTACGACTAAAATAACTTGAGATGGTGTTTAATCGTATATCATTGGACGAGTTACAACGTAGTGGAATATAGGTAATGAAAAAGAGATTGTAATTTGGTTTCAACCAAACTACAATCACTTTTTTGTTTCAATTACTTCCACCAAATCCAAGTCCAAAGGTAATTTCGTACATTTCGAGGAGTAATACGAATGAAGCGCTCACCGTCAAAGAAGCAATTTAAATTTGGAAGTGTTTCATCTGGATTTTCTGAAACAAAGGTGACGATGTTTTCGTTACTTGTAACGGTTACTGTAATTGGTGGGTCGGTAGGTGAGACTTGAAGTTGTAACGAAATATTGGCTGTATTTTTAAAGGGATTATTAACAGGTGGACTTATTACTTGTACTGTGAATAACACGATAATTGTTTCGTTTGGTTCCAAATTAGTAGCGACTAGGAAACCGATATTCGGATTCGCTAGTGGAGAGCGTTCACCGTTAATAAAGACAGTGCCGTTTATAAATTGTAAACCTGCTGGAATAGTATCTTGTAATGAAATATTTGAGAGTGAAATTTTGGAAGTATTCGTAATGCGCACCGTGTAATCAAAATATTGATTTAAATAAGCAGAGCTGACGGAAGCATTTTTCGTGACTGTTGTAGTTATAAATTGAACTGGTATACGAACGATATTTGAATTAACAATGAAAGTAATAATTGGATCCTGTGGTGTCAATTGAAAGGCAGCGGTAACTGTTGCAGAATTTATAATTGTACTGTTTGAAGGAATAGAAGTTACGAGGACTTGAAATGTTATAGTTGCTACTGAATCTGCAGGTAAAGAGCCGATATTAATACCAGTGTCTGGACGAACATTTGGAACGGGAGTACCGTTAATTGTTACGCTGTTTTCTATAAATGTTGTACCAGCTGGAATTGTGTCTATAACAGAAGTGCTGATTGTCGGAATTGGGGAGTGATTAAATACCGCTAATGTGAATGTAATGATATCTCCTATAACGACAATAGATTTGTCAGTTGTTTTTTCAATACGAACCATTGGATCAATGACTGTCGTTGTAACGGTATTTGTTTGCTTTGTAATTGTAATAGGTGGTTTTGTTGGATCAATGATAACGGTATAGGAAACAGAAGCATCATTATTAATTGTAGATTGAAGAGTAGAAGAAGATATTGTCACTTGGAACGTAATAATAACAAATTCATTAGGAGCAAGATTTCCTAACGTAATACCATTTTCAGGATTCTCATTAGGCTGATTGATTCCGTTAATCGTAACACTACCAGCAACAAAAGTCGTATCTATTGGTACGGCGTCTATGGCAAGAAGGTCTTCAATCGTTACATTACCGCTATTCGTAATCGTAATTGTATACGTTAAAGTTTGACCAGGTAAGGCGTTTGTTACATCAGCAGACTTAAAAGCAATGACATTATCATTTTGGACAGTAGTTTTGACAGTATTTGTTGTAGTCGTATTTGTAACAGGTACGTTATTTGGGTTGACTATATAGTTAAAAGTAGTAATTGCGTTGTTGTTTAGTTCATTTGGTGTTGGAATAGAAGTCACAGTTACTTGGAATGAAACGATAGCATCTCCACCAATAGTTATAGTACCAATTGGTATGCCGCTTACTGGATTCACTCCTGGAAGAGTTTCTCCGTTTACAATGACGCTATTTTCTATAAACGTAGTACCTTGAGGAATAATATCTTGAATGATTACATCATTTACTGCAACATTACCGGTTTGATTTAGTGTAATCGTATACGTTAACGTATCACCAACCGTTGCAAATGCAAGGTCAACAGCTTTATTACTATTCAAATTCGCATGATTAATTTCTGTTAAAGCAGCTGATGAAATAATAGTTTCGGTAATAGGTGGTCGATTTGGTACCGTGTATTCATATTCAATTGTACTCATGTTAGAGATTGGATTTGTTTGTGGAATCGAAGTAACCCGTACTTGGAATAGAATGGTTGCTGTCGTATTAGGCGGAATGTTATCAATTTGTATACCGTTAAGTGGATTGTCATTTGGCCGAGCGTTGCCATTCACGATAACACTATTCTCTATAAAGCTCGTATTTGCTGGGATGATATCTGTAACAATAATGTTTTCTACTTGTATATTCCCATTGTTTGTAATGGAAATAGTGTAAGGGATAATAGTTTGTAGGTCAGCATATTGGATAGGTGTTGTTTTTGTCGCAATTACATTAGCAGAAATAACTTCAGTGAAGGTAATATTGCTAGTGGATATTTGTTCTTCCACGTTTATTGTATAACGAGAAGTTGATTGATTTTGAACATGGCCACTAGCAGGAAGAGCTACGACGGTAACAGAAAATGTGACTGGGATAGAAATATTAGGAGCAATCGTTCCTACAAGTATACCTGCACTTGGGTTGGCATTAAGCTGAGGAATGTTATTTACTAAAACGCTACCATCAATAAAGGTTGTTCCATCAGGTATATTGTCTGTAAATACAACAGTAGTGGCATCCGTATTCCCTGTATTCGTTAAAGTTGTTGTATAAGTTAAAATGTCACCAATTGTTACAGAGGTCAAATCAACAGTTTTAAGTGAAATGATATCAGCATCATTAATTTGAACGAAAGTAGTATTGGAAGTAGTAGATTTTTGAATTGGCGCAAAGTCAGGATTGAAAATAAAGTCGTAAACGATGTTTGCAGTATTAGGTGTTGGATTTACAGCAGGTAAATTCGTAACGGAAACTTGGAATGTTATTGTAGCCATTTGACCTGCTACGACATTAGGAATGGAAAAGCCGATATTCGGATCTGCTGCAGGAAGTACAGTATTGTTAACTATTACACTTCCTGGAATAAATACTGTTCCATCCGCTATAGTATCTGTAAAAAAGATGGAGTTAGTTGTAGTCGATCCATTATTTTGAATGAATACTGTATATTCAATGGTTTCATCAATGTTAGCTAATACAGTATTAGCGGATTTTGTAGCAATAAGAATAGCATCAATAAATTGTATATTTGTACTATTGGAAGAGGTTGTTTCTGAAATTGGTGGTCCGCTTGGGTCTGGTCGATACTCATAGTGAATGACGGCGATATTATTAATGTTATTTTGTGGCGGTATAGAGACTACGCTTACTTGGAACGTAACAATAATCGTATTATTTGGAAGAATTATATCAAGATTAATACCGGTAATTGGATTTTCGTTAGGTCTTGGTACGCCATCTACAAGAATGCTATTTGGAACGAATGTGGTGCCAGAAGCAATTGCGTCAAGTAGGAGAGTATTTGTAATAGGTATTGTACCGGCGTTTGTAACTGCGACTGTATATGTGATGATTTGACCGATACGTGTAATGGATCTGTTAGCGGATTTAATTGCACTAACATTTGCCGTTCGCACTTCAGTATTTACTGCATTTGATAACGATCTACGCTGAATAATTGGAGAACTAGGGTCAATTTGGTATTCGTACGAAGTGTCTGAAATATTAATGACTGTATTGCCCTCTGGTATATTTGTAAGTTGTACTTGGAATGAAATAGTGACTGTTTCATTTGGTTGTATCGTGCCGAGAGTTACTCCGTTTTCAGGATTAGCGCCAGGCTGAGTTACATTATTTATTGCTAAGCTATCTTCAATAAATATAGTACCTTCCGGAATGTTATCAATGAACACGGTATTGTTAGCTGGAACGGTTCCTATATTTTGTAGTGTATTTGTGTAGGTAATAATTTGCCCGATTGATACAAAAGTTACATCCGCGCTTTTAACAGAAATAATATTTGCGTTTTGAAGTGATGTTGTAACAATGTTAGAATTTGCAGAGCGATTTACTGGTGGGGCTGTAGGGATACTTACATATTGGTAAGTTGCTGAAGATTGATTTACAATTTCGGTTTCAGTAGGTGGATTATTTGTTTGCACTTGAAATAGTATCGTTTTGGAACTATTTGCTGGAATTGTTCCAATCGGTATTCCGTTTTCAGGATTTAGACCTGGCTGAAGGACACCGTTAATTGTGACACTATCAGGAACGAATGTAGTCCCAGCTGGGATAGAATCTGTGAAAACAATATTTATTGCGTCAACATTACCGATATTTTTCACTTCAGAAATATAAAGTATAGTTCCGCCAATATCTACAGTTGTTGGATTGGATGTTTTTGTAATTGTCAATTGTGCTTGCACGAAATTTGTAATGACGATATTACTAGTAGATGTTTCAGTAATAGGCGGTTGCCCTGGGTCTGGTTGGATTGTATATGTTGTATTGGATTGATTTGTAATCGATTCTCGCGAGAATGAATCGTTAATAAGAATTTGGAACGAAATAAGGTGAGTATCGTTTGCTGCTAAGGTAGGTAAAGTAACACCTACATTTGGATTGGCATCAAGTATAGCTGTTCCATTAAGTGTAAAACTATTTTCTACGAATGTAGTATCTTGGGGAATCGTATCTGAAAATATGAGATTCGCAGCTGGAATATTTCCGGTATTTTCTAGTGTTATTGTGTAAGTCAAAATATCACCTGTTGTTGCTTGAGGTGCATTGACTGCTTTTAAAGAAAGGATAGTCGCATCCGAAATTTGTGTGAAAGCAGGATTAGACGTAATTGTTCGAGAGATGATAGGAGCAGTTGGATCGGCGATAAAAGTATAGTCAATACGGGCTGTATTAGAAATTGGGTTCACGCTTGGAATAGATTGAACGATAACTTGGAATGTTACAGTGACGTTTTCTGACGGTGCGATGGAGTTTAATGGTATTCCTACGTTAGGATTGGCACCTGGAACGGAAACACTATTAATAGTTACGCTATTCGGAATAAATGCAGTTCCTTCTGGGACCAAATCTGTTAAAGTAACTGTATTTGCAGTAGTATTTCCGTTGTTTTGAACGACTACTGTGTAAGTGATTGTACCGTCAGTAGATTGTACGAGAGAATCTGTACTTTTAATTACGGATAACGATGCATCAACAACAGCTGTATTAACCGTATTAGACGAGGATGTTGCTGTAACAGGAGGTTGACTTGGATCGACAATATACGTGTAACTTGTAAGTGCTTGATTTATAATCGCTCCTTGCGGTGGAATAGAACTTGCAAGAAATTGGAACGTAATAGTAGCGGAATCACCTGGTGCGATAATACCAACTGGAATACCGAGAGTTGGACTTGCATCTGGAAGTGAAATCCCGTTGAGCGTAACACTATTTGGAACAAATAATGCTCCTTCAGGAACTCCGTTAATGAGTAATACAGAGTTTGCAGGGAAGTTTCCAGTATTCGTTAATGATGCTGTATACGTAATTACATCCCCGATAGATACAATTGAACGATTTGCTTGTAAAACAGTTGTAACAGTCGCGTTATTAATTTGTGTTGAAGCGCTATTAGAATTTATCGTGCCTGTAACAGGAGGAGAGGCCGGATCAACGATGAATGCGTATTGAATAGATGCTACGTTTGTAATCGGATTTGAAGGTGGAGTAGATGTAACTATGACTTGGAAAGTAACGGTTAAGGAACTACCTGCGCTAACTGTTCCGATATTCACTCCGTTATTTGGATTTGCGCCTGGAATGGTACTTCCATTTACAGCAAAACTATTTTCAACAAAGGTCGTTCCAGTTGGAACTGGGTCTGAGAAATTTACATTCGTAGCGTTTGTATTGCCGTTATTTTGAATCGAAACTGTATAAGTGATCGTATCTCCAATATTTGCAAAGGCTGTATTAGCAGTTTTTACAGCTGAAAGTATGGCTGTATTAATAGAAGTAACGAAGACATTCGTTTCCACATTGCCAGGCTGAGCCAGTAATGCATTGCCTACGTTATATTGGAAGTTAACAAATCCTAAGTTTTGGAGTTCAGGTGTGAACGTTGTTGGATTACTTACGATTTGTACTTGGAATATGATTGTAACAGTTTGATTTGGATTGATTGTATTTATGCCAACACCGTTAATAATCGAAGCGGATGGTAATGGAGTGCCATCAACAATAACTGATCCTGCAACAAATTGTGTCCACGATGGTAAAGGGTCTGAGAATATAGCGTTGTTAGCAGGAATATTGCCTGTGTTCGTAATAGTCGTTGTATACGTAATCGTATCACCAATCGTTGCAAAAGTTTTATCTCCTATTTTAATAGTATTTAAAATAGCACTTTCAATTTTGGTTGTCACGTTGTTAGAAATAATATTTTTTGAAACTGGAGGATTAGCTGGATTAACGATATGTTGAAAGCTAACGCTAGCTTGATTAGTAAGTGGATTTATAGGCGGAATTTCATTTGCGATAATGTGAAATGCTACGATGACAGATTCGTTTGGCGCGATATCACCGATTGGAACGCCTGTAATGATGTCTGCATTTGGGATGCTAGTTCCGTTCAGTGTAAAGCTATTCGGTTCAAAGGAAGTTCCGTCTGGAATAAGATCGGTAAAAATAACATTCGTTGCACTAACATTTCCGCCATTTGTAATTGTAACGGTGTAGGTAATATCCTGCCCGATATCTACCGTTGATACATTTGAATTTTTTTGTGCAGTAAGGATAGCGCTATTAATTTGTGTTGTCGTTGTATTAGATTGATTGGAAGTTGTAATAGGTGGCTGGCTAGGGTCAACGACATAATGATATGTGGTAGAAGCAGAATTAGAAATAGAAATAGGATTAAGTGTTGGAAGTGTAATAACAGTTGCTTGGAATGTAACGATTGCCGTATTACCACCATTAATGGAACCAATATTTACACCAGTTGATAAATCGGCGTTTGGAATGGTTTGCCCATTAGCTGTGAAACTATTTGGAACGAAACTTAAATTGCTATCAAGAATATCGATAATAGTTACATCAGTTGCGGTCACATTCCCGGTATTAGGAAGGTTAAGTGTAAATGTTATTGTATTACCAATGTCCGCAAAAGTAAGATTTGCTGTTTTTGTGGTAATAATAGTTGCGTTGTTTATTTGAAGAAGTGTAGTGTTGGAAGTAGCTGCACTCGATGCCGGCGGATTACTTGGATTAACAGTAAACTCATACGTGGTTGATGCTGTATTTGGTGCAGGGTTACTAGGAGGAATGCTGTTCACTGTAACTTGAAAGACGATACTATATATTTCATTTGGTGGAAGTGTTGCAAGTAATACACCTGTATTTGGATTCGCGTTAGGTTGTAAAACACCATCGACAGTTAATGTGTTAGGAACAAATGTGAGTCCACTTGGTAATGCATCTGTGAATACAATATTAGTTGCATCGGTATTGCCTATATTGGTAATAGAAGTAGTATAAAAAGCAGTTTGCCCGATATCTGCAAAGGATACACTTTCATTTTTCGTCATAGATAATATGGCTTCTTTAATCTGTGTTGAAACAGGATTACTAATTGAAGTTTCTGAGTCAGGTGGTGAGACTAATTGATACGATGTTGATGAGAAATTTACAATTGGGTTTTCGGTTGGTAATGATGTAACAGTAACTTGGAACGAAACTGTTACTGTAGTCCCGGCTGTTATTATCCCAATATTCACACCGTTCGATGGATCCGCCTCACTTTGAGGAACTCCATTAATAGAAAATGTGTTTGCAATAAATGTAGTTCCACTTGGCACGGTATCTGTGAATATAACATTTTGTGCAGATGAGTTTCCATTGTTTGTTAAAGCGACAGTATAAGTGAGTGTGTCTCCAATACGACTAAAGGATTTATCGACTTGTTTTAATGAAAGAATGGTAGCTGTATTAATCGTAGTAAACACTGTGTTTGAAGTAACGTTTCTTGAAACAATAGGTGCATTGGGATCAGCAATAAATGTGTAAGAAGCAGTAGCGGAATTGGCAATAGGATTTTGAACAGGGGTAGAAGTAGCGGTAACTTGAAATGCTATAGATATTGAGCTGTTAGGAGCAATTGATCCAATCGTTATGCCTGTATTAGGATTCAATCCAATTTGTGTGAGTCCATTTATTGTAACGCTATCAGTAATAAATGTTGTACCATTTGGTATAAGATCCGTGAAAGTAATATTCGTTGCATTTGTATTACCGTTATTCGTTAAAATTGTCGTATAGGTTATGGTATCGCCTAGTGTTACAAGGGTTTGATCGACCGATTTTACCATCGTTATCATAGCATTTAATACAGGGTTTGTAGCAATATTCGTTGAAGTAGAGGTAGTAGCAGGAGCGCTGTTTGGATTAACAGTATAAGAATATAAAATTGTGTCATTACCCATAATTGAACTGGAAGGGGGAACAGAAATAACATTTACTTGGAAAGTAACAGTTACTGTTTCACCAGGAGCGATATTTGGTATGTTTACTCCAAGTGCTGGTTGCGCACTAGACTGCTGAACGCCATTTATTGTGACTGAATTTGGTATAAAGGTAGTGCTAGCTGGAATAGCGCTTGTGAAAGTAATATTCGTTGCGGCTGTATTTCCGGTATTTGTAATAGTAGTTGTATACGTAATCGTATCTCCAACTGAAACGATAGATTTATCAGCACTTTTTTTGGTTGTTAAAATTGCGCTATTGATAGTTGTCGAAACTGCATTAGATACATTTGTTTGTGATACGGCAGGTTGGCTAGGATCGACCACATGTGCAAATTGTACAGAGCTAGAATTAGAAATTGGATTTATACTTGGAATGTTTGTAACAAGTACGTTAAGAGTAATCACGGCCGTTCCATTTGGGTTTATATTTCCAATCTGAATTCCGTTAGCTGGATTTCCGATTTGCTGTGTACCAGAATCGTTTGTAAGAGTGCCAGATATGAATGTCGTTCCATCAGGTAAAGTATCCGTAAAAATTATATTTTGTGAAGTGACATTTCCAGGGTTACTTAATGTAATTGTATAAGAAATTGTATCGCCAATTGTTGCGAAAGTTTTATTTACAGATTTGATTGCCACAATTTCCCCAGAATTTATTTGTGTCAAAACTGGATTGGACGTCGTACTTCTTGAAACGAGTGGTAAGTTTGGACCTGTCATAAATTGATAATTAATGGAAGCGCTGTTTACAACCGGTGAGTTTGGTCCGCCTGGTCCAATTGTGAAAATTGGATTTGGAATGCTAACTACTTGCACACGGAAGGTAACGTTTATAAAATCTCCAGCAATAATATCCCCAATCGGTATCCCATTCGCTGGATTTACTCCAGGCAATAAAACTCCGCCTACTCGAACGCTATCTTCTATAAATACTGTGTTATTTGGAATCGGATCTGTAAAAATGATATTCGTAGCAGTTGCGTTTCCTATATTATCCAATAAAACAGTATACGTTAAAAATGAATTTCCAGGTGCTACGTCAGAAAATAGTCGATCTACACTTTTCGTTGCTTGAATAATCGCTTCGTTAATTTGAACTAAAGTTGGATTACTTGTAGCTGTTTCTGTCACCGGCGGCTGGGTAGGATCAATAATGATCGAGTATGTTGTGCTAGATTGGTTCAAAGTTGGGTTTGTAGCTGGTATTGAGCCAACGATAGCTTGAAAGCTAATTGTTGTCGTTCCTCCAACTGGAATTGAGTCTAAAGAGATTCCGCTATCTGGTCTAAATCCAAGTTGTGGGATTGTATTAATTTGTACGCTATCAGGAACGAATGAAAGTTCAGGTGGTAATATATCGATAAAAACAGGTGTGTTTGCTGAAGTATTTCCGCTATTGGTGAGGATAGTTGTATACGTAATTGTATCTCCAACAGCAGCAAAAGCACTGCTTGCAGTTTTTGTTGCGATAACGGAAGCAGTATTTACTTGTGTAAAAGTTTTATTAGATTGAACTGTTCGTGAAACTGGCGGTTCATTTATATCTACAATAAAGCTATATTGAAGCGATGATTTGTTCGGGATTGGATTAGGGTTTGGAAGTGTTGTAATGTTTACTTGAAAACTGAGTGTAGCAGATGCATTTGAATTCAAGTTACCAATATTGATACCGTTTTGTGGATTTGCATTAGTAATAGTTGTTCCATTTACCGTAAAACTATTTGGAATAAACGTTGTACCATTTGGAATTACATCTGTAAAAATAACATTGTTTGCGGTAGTATTACCGGAATTAGTAATGGTAGAAGTGAAAGTAAGTGTATCTCCAATAGTAGCGAATGTTGAATTGACAGTTTTATTTATAGAAAGAGTAGCATCAATAATTGGAGTAACCGTTGTATTCGTAATTGTACTATTAACAGCAGGTGATTGGTTGGGATTCACGGTATATTCATAATTTACAAGAGCATTATTTGTTAATGTGCCACTAGGTGGTATCGCTAAAATTTGTGCTTGAAAAGTAATGAATACAGTATCTCCTGGCGAAATATCTGCCAAGTGAATACCAAGTGATGGATCTAATCCTGGTTGTGGGACATTATTGATCGTTACGGAGTTTTGGATAAATGAAGCTCCTGCACCAAGCCCATCCGTTAAAACAGTCGCACTAGCAGGAGTATTACCTGTATTTGCTACTGCAATCGTATAGGTAACGATATCACCAATTGCAGCTGTCGGTGTATTCACAGACTTCGTAGCGACAATAGTAGCGTTATTAATTTGAGTTGTTATTACGTTACTTAACGTATTAGCGGATGCTGGAGGTAAGTTAGGATCTACGACATACTGGTACGTTGTATTGCTTTGGTTCGGGATTGGATTTGGATTCGGGATGGAATTTACTTGCACTTGGAACGAAATTATCGTATTTGCATTCGGGTTTATTGGATCAATTGCTATTCCACTCGCTGGATTTACATTAGGTAGTATATTCCCATTTACTGTTACACTATTTGGAATAAAAGACGTCCCGCTTGGGATAGCATCTGTAAATACTATATTTGATGCAAGTGTGTTCCCGTTATTCGTTAAAGTAGTCGTGTACGTAATAATATCATTTACGTTAGCAAACTGTTTATCTACCGATTTCGTAGCGGCAATTGAGGCGTTATTAATAGTTGTCTGTACAGTGTTAGAAGCAACCATCTGCATTACAGCTGGTTTGGATGGATCATACGTATATTGGAATGTTGTGCCTGATTGATTTGTAATTGGATTTACAGCAGGGATAGTTGGTACAAAAACTTGGAATGCAACGGTGCGTGATGAATTCGCTCCTATCGTACCAATTGAAATGCCGGTAGCAGGATTTGCGTTAGCTACAGGGACATTATTAATCGTTACAGTATTAGGAATGAAGAGGTTACCCGCTGGAATGATATCTGTAAATGTTACATTAGCAGCAGGGATATTCCCGTTATTTGTTAAAATAGTCGCATATAGTATGACATCACCAATATCAGCGAAGTTTGTACTCGTTAGTTTTGTAGCAACGATATTAGCAGTATTAATTTGTGTAGTTACTATATTGCTAGCGGCGTTTCTAACAAGAGCAGGTAAGTTTGGATCAGTGATAAAGCTATATTGAAGTGAAGCGCTGTTTTGAATTGGGTTTGGTGAAGGTAGCCCATTTGCACTTATTTGAAACACAATCGTTGTAAAACCACCTGAAGGAATGGAGCCGACTTGAAGACCGGTACTAGGGTCTGCACCTTGTTGTAAAGTACCACCTATAAAAATACTATTTGGTACGATAGTGGAGCCATTAGGAATTATATCGGTAACAATAACATTATTTGCTATAGTATTTCCAAGATTAGCTAAAGAAATTGTATATGTGATTGGTTGCCCGACATCGGCGATAGTTAAATCTACTTCTTTGACAATCACTACATTTGCTAAATTAATTTGTGTACTTACAGTGTTACTTACAGATGTTTCTATAGTTGGTGGATCGCCCGGATTTAGAATAAAACTATACTGTGTACTAGATGAATTTAATGTTGGGTTTTGTGTTGGTAAAGAGGTGATGGTTACTTGATAAGAGACGGTAAGTGAGCCGTTAGCAGCAATGGAAGGTAGCGGAACACCTATATTTGGATCTGCGTTATTTTGGAGTACACCATTAATAAGAAAAGTATTTGGAATAAAGGTAGTACCGTCTGGATTCGTATCTACGAAAGTAGGACTATCAGCAGAAACACTTCCTGCATTCGTCAAAGTAACAGTATAAGTTAATGTATCCCCTACGGTAGCGAACGCTCGATTCACTGTTTTGGCTGAAATGACATTTGCATCGTTTACTTGAGTAAATGTAGTGGTTGAAGTAGTGTTTTTACTTACAGGTGAAGCGTTTGGATCAACGATAAAGTTGTAGGAGATAGAAGCACTATTCGAAATAGGATTTGGATTTGGAATGCTAGTTATTACTACTTGGAATGAAGCTGTAATTGTAGTATTAGCATTGATGCTACCAATATTGATGCTAGTTGGTGTAACGCCTGGTTGAGTAACACCGTTAACTATAACGCTATTTGGTACAAAGGCGGTTCCATTCGCAATTGAATCGGATAGTAATACATTGTTCGCTGCAACATTCCCATCGTTAGTAAGAGCAAAGGTGTAAGTTAATACATCGCTAACTTCCGCAAACGTTTTATCTACAGATTTATTAACGTGGAGATTTGCTAGTCTAATTGTTGATGTAACAGAATTAGAATTTGCTGTTTTTGAAGTCGGTGGCAAACTTGGATTTACAGTGTAAATATAAGAGGCAAAAGCATTATTAATAATAGGGTTTTGGGCAGTAATGTTAATGACTGTTACTTGAAAGGATAAGGTAAAAGTAGCTCCACCAGGAATTGTGCCGATAGGTAATGCAACGAGAGAATCTACATTTTGCAAAACTCCGTTTAGTGTTACAGTACCAGGATTTAATATCGTTCCATTTGGAAGTGGATCTGTTAGTTGTACGTTATTAGCGGCTGTATTTCCGCTGTTTGTAATAAGGATTGTATAACTTATCGTTTCGCCAATTGTGGCAAATTGTTTGTTAGTTGATTTTGTTAATGTTACATTCGCATTGTTAATTTGAGTGGAAACGAGATTAGAAGAAATGTTTTTTGTAACGGGTGATTGGCTAGGGTTGACGGTATATTGATAAGAAGCACTTGATCCGTTAGATACGACATTTGACGCGGGTATTGTATTTACTACTACTTGAAATGCAACATTTTTTGTTGTGCCGCTTGGGATGGATCCAATATTCACGCCGTTAGCGGGAGTTGCGCCCACTTGTGTCGTGCCATCTATTGTTAAACTGTTTAGAACGAAAGTTGTTCCAGTAGGGATGACATCTGTAAAAATAACATTGTTCGCATTTGTATTACCTGTACCTGTAAAGGAAACGGTGTACGTTAGTGTGTCACCAATATCTGCAAAATTTTTATCTACTGCTTTCGTCATTGTTACAGTAGCATTATTCACTTGAGTGGAGACAATATTTGTCGTATCAGTCCCACTTACTGCTGGTTGATTAGGTACAGGAATGTATTGATATGTTGTTGTTCCACTATTTAATATTGGGTTTGTTTGAGGGATAGAAGGAACGAGCACTTGGAATGAAACAGTAGTAGTGGAATTTGCTGCAATCGAACCAATTGGTATACCATTAGCGGGATTTGCTCCAGCTTGAGTAACTCCGTTAACAGTTACACTCCCTGGAATGAAAGTAGTTCCGCTAGGAATCGGATCCGTATATATAACGTTCGTTGCAGCGATATTTCCTATATTAGCTAAGGCAATACTGTAAGTTAATGTTTCACCAATATCGGTAAAAAGTTTGTTAACTGATTTTGTTCCATTAATATCTGCGAGGTTAATTTGTGTTCCAGCAGAGTTGCTTGTTGCAAGGCCGTTAAAGGTTGTTCCTCCAGCGATTGGTGTATATTGAAATGTAATATTAGCAGTATTAGAGATAGGGTTTTGATTTGGAAGAGAAACGACGGTAGCTTGGAAAGTTACTGTACGAGAAGCACCATTATTGATTGTTCCAAGAGATATACCAGCCGCAGGATTAGCATTTGTTTGTGGTACGTTATCTACTGTTACAGTGCCGGGTATAAAAGAAGTACCGTTAGGGAGACTATCTATAAAAATAGCGTTATTGGCAGGAAGAAGCCCGGTGTTAGGGATAGTAACTGTATAAGTGAGAATATCTCCAATTGCAGCAACACTTTTATTCACGCTTTTCGTCGCTTGTATATTTGGTGAGTTTATATTAATTTGTAAACCGACTGTATTTAACATATACGCATCTCCGTTAGTTGTTAAACGGATTGCGGCGGATACTTGTGAGTTTGTTAAATAAGGAGAAATATCAATGGAAGTAATGTCCCAGCCCTGTCTTCCTGCGGAGATGTTTGTACTTGTAGAAGCACTTTGATTTCGCGTTCCAAATGTCCCTGTTGTATCTAAGTTTCCTGCAGCATTATTAACTTGAGAACCGAAGAAATTATTTATAGCATTGTTTGGTCCAGATAAAGCATTTAATGAACTGAAATTTGGTCCAAATAAAGCTTGATCCCCGGTTAAATCTGCATCTCCTTCGGTAGAACTTAAAAATAATCTCCCGCTTACTGGTCCTCCTGAAGGTGTTAAAAATCCAGAAACAGATACATCGGCACTACCAGTTTCTGCAGAAACACGGTTACCAGCTACATAAATGGTTAAGTTTCTTGCAGGTAATGTCCCGTTTTGATAAGCGACAATGAGTGTCCATCCGGCCGAGTTAATGGATCCATTTGAAGCATCTAAAGGATCAACAAGTCCAGGGACAGCTCCTGTAGTATAAGAACCAGAACCTCCAGCTTGAATAAGAGTTGTTACGTCTGCTGAACGAGTATAAAAGCCAAATGTAATAGAGTTTGAAACGAACGTTTGATTTGAAGCTGTAACAGCTGAAGGAGTAATTGAGTATGTTGAAACGGGTGTTGTAAATGAAACGGGATTACCTAGAACACTCGTAATGTTTTGATCACGAGATAAATAGTTTCCACCCCAAACGAGTTCTGCGTAAAGAATAGTGCTACCAGCAGGGATATTTAAAATAGCGGTAGAACTATTTTGTGTATAGGTTAACGTTGTACCTGCGGGAAAAGTAGGTACTTGTAAAGCGGTATTCGTAGTTATAAACGCACCAATTGCCCCGATTGTACCAGCACGGTTTTGATTACTAATTTTACTTAATCCTAAAGTATTACCTGTAATAGCGAGTGCGCCGTTAGTGGTGGTAGAAAATCGATTCGTAATGGGCATGTTGTCACCTCATTTCCAATATAGTCTTGGTCAAAATAGGATATGTGTGTGATAAATAAATGGAAACATGTACAAGTTGATTTGATAATAATGATTTAAATGTCTAGATAAGGGGATGGAGTATGATTGAATTGGAAATTAGAGTGGAGCGTCTTAGGGAAGCAAAAACAGGGAATATTGTATCATTATCTTCTTATATTGGGTGGGATTATAACAGAGAAGAAATTGAGACTATTTTTAACGCAGGGAATGTATACGGTGTTTGGAATGAGAGAGAGGAACTAATTGCTAGCGCGGCAATAATATTATATGGGGAGAAATTAGCGTCTATCGGAATGGTGATTGTACATCCAGATTATAAGGGGAGAGGGATTGGAAAGATAATAACGGAAGCGTGCGTTAAAAGCGTATCAGCTCATACCCCAATTATGCTTATTGCTACGGATGAAGGGAAACCTTTATATGAAAAGTTAGGATTTAGGGCAGTAAGTTATGTTTCTAAATACATATGTAACTCATACAATGCGAAAGATTATTGTGTAAGAAATGAAGATTATGTGATGAATTATGAAGAGGGTGATTTAGAAAAAATAATAAAAATAGATGAATATGCGTTTGGAACAAATAGAAAAGAGTTTTTAAAGAAAAGAATTATGCAAAGTGAACAGTGTATCGTTGTAAGGGACAAGGAACAAAATGTATTAGGTTACGGTTTAAGCATACAAACACCAGAAAATAAGATAATAGGGCCGGTTGTTGCTAAAAATGATGAGATGGCAATGAGAATTGTACATGATTTAGCAAGAGGGCATAATGGAAAATTAAGAATGGATGTACCAGAAGGAAAGAACGATTTCATGAAAGAATTAGAGGTTGCTGGTTTTAAAAAAGTGAATACACCACCAATTATGATGAAAAATAGTAATCGGTTATTAAAAAGAAATAGTGAACTATATAGTATTGCAGCGCAAATTTTTGGATAAAAAAGAATCCTTTTAAATGAAGGATTCTTTTTTGAGCCAATTTAATCACGATATTGGTCATGAGTTGGCTGAAAGAGGTCTTCCTCGATATCTCGCACCATAGAAAAATGATCAACGTTATAATGACCGTGTAAAGTTTTATTGTGATGACCAATAATTTGTTCTGCAGACAATACGTTAGAATCAGTTGTTGAATGACCGTTTTTAATTAATGTAACGTCAAATCCTTGTACAGTTGCTGTCCTAACGGCAGTGTCAATGCAATGTTCTGTTTTACATCCGCCTATAACAATATGATTAATGTTTTCTTCTTTTAAAAGTTCAAGTAAAGAAGTACCGTAGAATGAATTGGTTGCTGCTTTATTAATAAAGATTGCAGACTGGGGTACTTGAATTTGATTATGTACTTCAAATCCTTCGCCACTACCAGAAGCAACATCGATATCTCTTACGAAAACAATAAGAGCATTTGAATCTATTGCTTTCTGGAGGGCTATATTTAGTGTAGATAATAGCTCGGTTTTACGAAAAACTTCATTTTCTTGCTCATTTCCATCAATTAATTCTTGCTGAGCGTCGATAATTAATAGTGCTTGTTTCATCGTGTCTCCCCTTTAATATGAAATAAGTTTCACTGTACATATTCCTTCAGATTGTTAGAAAATCCTCCATTGTAAGAGAAGTAGAAGATTGATTTACAAAGTTGTCAAAGAAATTTCATTCTCATAGCGTGTAAAAACATGTATGATAGGAGATGGAGAATTTTTGAGTAGGTGGGAATAACATGCAAACAGTAGAAGATTATCTTTCATTCTTACATACGAAAGGATTTAAATTATCAGAGGAAGCACAAGGGTTTATTATGTTTGGACAAGGATATACTGGTGCGTCTGATGGGATTGTGAACGCAGCAATAGAAGCGACAATTAAACATCAATTGCAGTTTGATGGTAGTTATTTCGTTGCGTTATTAGAACGATTGAAAGAGGAAGAAATTACAGATAAAAAAAGCGCTAAGGCTTTTATGCGGAAGTTACAAGCGTAACTTCACGCAGCCTGCGCTTCTTTTTTTGTTTTGGAAGGTAATTCAACAAAAATCATGCCTAGAAAAATACATAGACATCCGATAATAGCAGAAATAGAAAGTTGTTCATTTGCAACGAGAACGCCTGTTAATGCAGCAAAAACGGGCTCCATTGCGAAAATAATTGCTACTCTCGTTGGAGAAGTGTGTTTTTGTGCCGATGTTTGAATGAAAAAAGCAATAGATGTTGCAAACAGGGCAGTTAGAAAGAGTGCGAATAAAAAGGATTGATTCGTCCATAGTGATACTGAAAATAACTTTTCCCAATCTTCAAACAAGAAAGCGCAAATAGAAGAAAATATACCAACAGCTAATACTTGAGATGTGCTTAATAATAAAGGTGATATTTTTTTAGAAAAGAAGCCGTTAATAAGAATATGGGCAGCGAAAGCGACTGCACAACCGAGAACAAGTATATCTCCTATATTTAATTGGAAAGAATCAGCAGCTGTTAATAAGTACAAACCTGTTGTAGCTACAGCAATACCAAGTACGATGAAAATGGTGGCTTTTTGTTTTAAAAAGATAAAGGATAAGATTGGGACCATAACAATGCTTAGCCCAGTTAAGAAACCTGCTTTTGAAGAAGTTGTATAGAGTAAGCCAAATGTTTGTAATAAATAGCCGACAAATAAGAAGAACCCAACTATTAATCCAGCTAAACTACTATGTTTTAATTCTTGTTTTGAAGTTTTCTGTGAGAAAATAATTTGAACGAATAATAAAATAATTCCAGCGAATAAAAAACGAATACCATTAAACGTAAATGGACCAACGAAAGACATAGCGTTTTGAACGACAACAAACGTAGCTCCCCAAATAAAAGAGACAAATAATAAAGCAAGAGGAGCAATCCACTCTTTTTTCACACTCATACCCCCGTTAATTTTGTAAGATAGCTTTTCTAGCTAATTCATCAGCTACTTTATTTTGACTACTTGGAATCCACTTAATAAAAAACAGATCGAAGTTTTTTATGTACTGTAGTGCTTCATCTAAAAGAGGTGCAAATATTTTATTTTTTGCGTATTCCTTTTCAAGAGCTCGCTCAACAAGCTGCGAATCTGTACGAAAAGAGACAGTGCTATAATTATGCTCAATGCAATATTTTAATGCTAGAAGTAAAGCGCGGTATTCTGCTTCATGATTGGACATTGTTCCAAGTGGTACTGATAATTGTACAGGCGGCTGAACGCCTTTAATAAACACTCCTGCACCAGAAGGACCAGGATTTCCTTTTGATGCACCATCAATATATACTTCAATCAAAATGAGAAACCTCCAAATTATAAGGTTATCCCCTACTTAAATATTTTTTTGAAGTAGGGGATAGAGTAGTTATCCGATTGTGATGCTGTAACGACATGTAAATGTTTCATTCGCTTGTAAAGATTGAATTCCCTTTTTGTCCTTGAAATCTTTTGCTGGATTTACTTCATCAGCGATTCCATACCAAGGTTCAATACATAAGAAAGGTGCGTTATCCCCTGGTGTCCATACGCCGACAAATGGAAATTCATCAAATTCTACTTTTACAAATTTATTATGTTTATGAGAACGAATCGAAATTTCATTTGTATTCATATGTTCAAAAATAAGTGCATCATTTTTGAATAAATCGTATGTAAGTGGCAATTCAGTCGTATTTTCAGCGATTAATTGCTTTTTGTTTGAAAGATAAGGTCCTTCTAATACGCTTGTTTCTAAGCGTTCCGAACCATTAAACGATAAGTGATAATCTGTAAATGATTCACCGTCCAATAAAGGGAAGTTGAATCCAGGATGTGCGCCGATTGAGAAGAACATTTCTTTAGAAGTAGGATTGTTTACTTCATATGTTACATGAACACTTTGTCCATCTAGCTCATAAGAAACGAGTAATTCGAATTCGTATGGGTATTTTTTTAATGTTTCTTCATTACTAGTAACGATATAAGTGATCTTTGTTTCGCTTTGTTCTTTCACAGAGAAAGTAAGATCACGAGCGAAACCGTGTTGTGTTAATGAATATGGTTTACCGTCTACGTAGTATGTATTATCTACTAATCGACCAACAATTGGGAACAAAATTGGTGCACGGCGTCCCCAATAAGTAGAATCACCTTGCCATAAATATTCTATGTTGTCTTCTTTTAAGCGAACGCTCTGTAATTCTGCACCTTTGTCAGAAATAGAAACGATCACTTTTTCATTTTGAATTGTTGCTGTCATGAAGTGAAACCTCCTAAATTTTTCATATGTTTCATTATACGTTGTCTAAAAGGAAAAAGGTAGTTTATGATAGGAAATCTATTGACGAAAGAGGGGCTACCACGTAAAATATAATCTTGTTGCTTAAAAAACGAATAACGTGGTTCGAAACCATCCCACGTAAAAAAACTAAGGAGATTTTGTCATGAATATTAGAACATTAGTCGGTAATGGTATTTTAGCGGCATTATATATTGCTGTTTCTATGCTTATTCAGCCATTTGGCTTTACGAATGTACAGTTTCGTATTTCAGAGATGTTTAATCATCTCGTTGTATTTAACAAGAAAGCAATTTACGGAATTGTATTAGGTGTATTTTTAACGAATCTCTTTTTCTCACCTATGATCGCTTATGATTTAGTATTTGGAGTAGGGCAATCTATTCTTGCATTAGTTGCAACGATTATTTCTATGCGATTTATTAAAGGTGTTTGGGCTCGTATGATTTTTAATACAGTTATCTTTACGATTACAATGTTTATGATTGCAATTGAACTTCATCTTGCATTTGACCTACCATTTATGTGGACTTGGTTAACATGTGCAGCAGGTGAATTCGTAGTAATGGCGATCGGTATGCCTGTAATGTACTGGATTAATAAGCGAGTACAATTTGAAAGATTTATGTAATAGATGAAAGAGCTATTCCTTATATAGGATGGCTCTTTTTGTATGTGATTATATTGAATATAATACTGTGACTCTTGATAAAATATAATAAAATAAAGTGAGGCTTCAATTAGCCGGATAAATAAGAAGTCTTACATAAGGGGAATGTAGTATGAAATATAAAATTCATTGGTTGTATAAAACGAAGCGCGGATTGCAGACGGAATTAACGACAGAGTATATGAACATAGAAGAAGTACTTCAATTTGCAGAGGATTTTGAGAAAACAGGAAGAGTAAAAGAAATTTCATTTTATGATGAAATGGACGCAGAATGGTCATTAAAAGAGATGAAAAAGTTAAGTAAGCAAGTAGAGGAAGATCCCCAAGAAATACTCGTTTATTTTGATGGGGGATATGATGTGCAAACGAAAGAAGCTGGCGTTGGTATATGTGTGTATTATAAAAAAGGAAATACAAACTACCGGATTCGCCGCAATGCATATATAGAAGGTATATATGATAATAATGAAGCGGAATATGCATCGTTACTATACGGTATGAATATACTCGAGGAATTAGGGGTTAAGTATGAAGCAGTCACACTTCACGGTGATTCTCAAGTTGTACTGCAGCAATTAGCCGGAGAATGGCCTTGTTATGATGAGCATTTAAACCATTATTTAGATCAAATTGAACAAAAGGCGAAGCAAATGAAATTAAAACTTATATGTGAACCAATATCTAGAAAACAAAATAAAGAAGCACATCAATTAGCTACGCAAGCATTGGAAGGAACAGTTATTGATAGTCATAAAGAAATAACTGAATAGAGAGGTGCAAAGGTGGATAAAAAGCAACTCATTACAGAGGTAAATGACTTATTAGAAACGTATTGTGAAGGATGTTTCTTGCGAGAACATAATCGAAAGACAAATAGTAAATATTATGCCCATTCATTTTGTATACGGCAATGTACAGTTGGAGAAACATTGAAAAAGTATGGAGAACAGTTGTCATGAAAAAACATCCAGAGAAAATTCTCTGGATGTTTTTTAGTGTCTTGCTTCGTTTAGTTGATGCTCACATTTATTTAATTTCTTTTCCTCATTCATTAAAAATGGCTCATCTAAATCAGTTGCAACTGATTTCATAATTTCAAGCTGAGAGCGAGCTGCTTCTACAGCAGTAGTAGCATGCTCTAATGTATCTGGATCCATTGAAATTGTTGCTGATCCTACCATTTTTTGTGCTGTTTCTACACGGAATTTCACTTCTTCAAAATCATTTACTTCTGATCCCATTAATAATTCCTCCTTTGTATAGTGCGCATTTCACATAGTTTTTGCTCTGTAAAACGGAAATATACAAAGGAATAACAAAGGAGGTTACCAAGTAAGGCAACCTCCTGTTATATGTTGGATTAAAGTTTTACTACGTTAGCAGCTTGAGGTCCGCGGTTACCTTCAGTAATGTCGAAAGATACTTCTTGACCTTCTTCTAAAGCTTTGTAGCCGTCTCCTTGAATAGCAGAGAAATGTACGAATACATCGTCAGCGCCTTCCATTTCGATAAATCCAAAACCTTTTTCGTTGTTAAACCATTTTACTTTTCCTTGCATGTTACAATTCCTCCTAAAAGCGTTTACTATTTTCATTTAGTGAAATTCATTAAAAAAATAATATAAACTAAAAATGCTATATTCTTGAATATTCTGCTAAATGATTAATTTAAATATACACGAATTGGGAGAATTTAGTCAAGTAAGCGATTTTATTTTTTTGTATTTTTAAATAATTTTCCAGTCAAATTTTTAAATAGGTATAGGACAGGCCTTGTACGTAATATTCTTAATTGAATGCTATACATAATGAGGTGAAAGAATGAATAAGTCTTACTTATTAGATAATGAAGGAATGAGAACGAGAACCGACATACCGGATTGGGTTGCAAAAGAATTTGAGATTTTTTCAAATGTTGTGTTAGAACCAACTTTTCCATGTTATTTCGGTTTAACAGCTTTGAAAAAGAATGAACTTCGTTATTCATTTCTTTCTCATAATGATTGGAGTCATTTGCCGCATACAATGTTATCTTTTTTAGACTTAATGAAAGAGAGACCGATTGTAAGAAGGGGCTTTTTCCTTTTTGTAGAACCGGAATGTGAAGAACGATCACTCGAATATTACCGTGATTCTTTTTGGAAAGTGTTACAGTATTTACATGAAAACGATAATCAAGCATGGCCAAAGCAAATTCCTGAAGACCCAGACCATTATTTATGGGAATTTTCATTTGGTGGTGAGCCAATATTCGCATTTGGAAATGCGCCAGCTTATAAACAACGAAAAACTAGACATTTAGGGAATTCTCTCGTTATTGGGTTTCAGCCACGCACTATTTTTGATGGATTAGAGGGAGATCGTCCTAAAGGAGCATATTCAAGACAAATGGTCCGTGAGCGAGTTGAAAAGTGGGATCAATTGCCGAAACATCCTAACATTAGTCATTATGGTGACCCAGAGCATCGTGAATGGAAACAATATTTCATAGGAGACGATGTAGAGCCAATAAAAGGGAAATGTCCTTTTCTTCATAGGATAGAAAAGTAAGAGCCATCATCTAGATGGCTCTTTTGTATATTTTGGATAAAAAAGGGTATTTTATTATGAAAGCTAGTCTATTTTTTTAAATTACATCATTAACTAGTAGTAAAGAGAGTAGAAAGGATAGAGCGATGATTGGAGCAATTATACAGCAAATCGTATTAGGTATATCATTAGCTGCGCCAGTAGGGCCGATTAATATTGAAATGTTAAAACGAGGAATTGAACGTGGTTTTTGGCACGCTTGGGTTGTTGGAATTGGTGGAATGACTGCAGATGTTTTATTTATGCTTCTCATTTATTTCGGTTTATCTTCTGTGTTTATGTATACATATGTACAAGCCTTCATGTATTGCACGGGTTTTTTCTTGTTATTTTATTTAGGATTTCAAAGTGTAAAACAAGGAATTTTCGAATCGAATATGGAATATAAAAAAGAAGAGGTAGGTGGCCTTAAGCAATCGTTTATGGCAGGATTTTTAATTGCGATATCCAATCCATTAAATCTTGTTTTTTGGTTTGGTATATACGGAAGTACACTTAGCTCATTACTTACGAAGGTAACGAAACAAGAAGCTTTTTTGTACAGTCTTTGCATTATTGTTGGTATTATTTTATGGAATTTAAATATTGCTTTTTCTGTACATTTTGGAAGAACTTTATTAAAACCAAAAGCGCTTGGCTACATAACAGCCGGAGCAGGTATTATTTTAGTAGGTTACTCTATACATTTTGCATACAAAGCTTTACAGTTGTTCACATAAGATTGAAGGGGAGATTTTTATGTATCGAACCACTATTGACGGAAAAGAAATTATAATTACGTTAGCGCCAAAAATCCGAAAAGAAATTACTGATAGAAATCCACTATATGAAGCGGTATTTCATAATGCTGCAAGATTGTTACAAACAAAGCAACCGACGTTTGCAGTAAATCATGAAATATTTGGGCTCATTATTGGAGAAGTGCAAAGAGGAGAAGTAACAGTGTTTGCAGTGGAACATATTATTCCGAAGCAAAATATATTTGGATCAAACAATTTTTTCTCGGCAATAGAACAGCAGGCAAATTTGTAAAGTGAATAGAATAAGAATAGAAAAGAAATAGTCGTAACGATATGTTGCGGCTGTTTTTTTGGAAAAGGGGGAAATAAGATGAAGAAAGTGGGGAAAGAGTTCTTTTTACAACATGATATTGTTATTATGTATAGCATTCTATTTATTTTCATTATTATTTTAAAAATGCAATTTTTTACTTGGTTTGGCATGTTAGCATGTATGTTTGGGATTGTTTTCTATACGCTTAATGAATATATGACACATCGTTTTTTATTCCATATAAAGCCACCTAAAAACAAATTTCTATTAAAAATGTTAAGAAGATTGCATTATGATCACCACGTATATCCAGATGATTTAAAACTTTTGTTTTTACCTGTATGGTTTAGTATACCTAGTTTTACTATATATTTACTTATAGCATATGGTATTACAAAAAGTGTTACTATTGCACTTTCATTTGGAATCGGAATGATTATCATGCTGCTCGTTTATGAATGGAAACATTATATTGCTCATAGACCGATTCGTCCCGTCACTAAGTTTGGAAGATGGCTAAAAAAACAACATATATTACACCATTATAAAAACGAAAAGTTTTGGTTTGGTGTTTCAAATCCAGTATTCGATTTTATATTTGGAACACTTAAAGACGGAAAAGATGTTGAGTTAAGCGAAACGGCTCGTAATTTAGAAAAGGAAAAAAAGACAAAAGTAGTGCGTTAAGCACTGCTTTTGTCTTAATGAGGATAAATAAGTAAGGTGTCACTTTATTTTGAAAAAGTATATTAAAAATTTAGGGGAAATTGCCGAAAAATGTCTATCAAAAAATCTTTGCATGAATGCATGGATTGTCTAAAATGAATATAAGTTTCTGAATATTTATAAAATTTAGTCTTTAGGTATGCAAGGGGGAAGTGTATTTTAAGTAAGAGAGGGGATCGGTTAATGAAACGAGACGATACGTCAGCACGTAAGTTGCAAAATGAGGTGAATTATACAGAGGTCGTTCAGTCGGAAGAATTTCAATTGTTATTAAATACGAAAAAGAAGTTTATCATTCCAATGAGTATTTTCTTTTTTAGTTTTTTTATCGCATTACCTATTCTAACATCGTATTCAAAGGTGCTTAATACACCTGCATTTGGAGACGTTACATGGGCGTGGGTATTTGCTTTTTCCCAATTTATTATGACATGGGCACTATGTATGATTTATAGCAAAAAAGCAGAATCATTTGATGAAATCTCCCGAAAAATTTTGCAAGATATGCAAAAAGGGAGGGGCTGAACTTGAATACTACTGCATTTGCACTATTTTTAATTATTGTTCTTGGTACGCTCGTCATAACCTATTTTGCATCGAAAAAAACGAAAAATGCGAGTGAATTTTATACGGCTGGAGGGGGATTAACTGGTTGGCAAAATGGTCTGGCCATTGCTGGAGATTACATGTCTGCTGCTTCATTTCTCGGTATAGCTGGAGCAATCGCATTAACTGGGTTTGATGGATTCTTTTATAGTATCGGTTTTTTAGTTGCTTATTTAGTTGTACTATATCTTGTTGCAGAACCGCTTAGAAATTTAGGAAAGTACACTTTGGCGGATATGATTGCAGCACGCTTTGACGCGAAAAAAGTTCGCGGAGTTGCAGCTCTTAATACGATGACGATTTCTATCTTTTATATGATTGCACAATTAGTTGGCGCGGGTGCACTTATTAAATTATTATTAGGGATTGAATATACGACATCTGTATTAATCGTTGGAACACTTATGACGGTGTATGTTATTTTTGGTGGTATGACAGCAACGAGCTGGGTACAAATTGTAAAGGCTGTATTACTTATGGCCGGTACGTTTATTATTTCTGTTATCGTTTTCGCAAAATTCAACTTCAGCGTGAATGAAATGTTTGCCCAAATGAAAACAGCTACACCATTAAAAGATTCATTTTTAAATCCAGGTGTAAAGTATAAGGATGGCCTTGATACACTTTCTTTAAATTTAGGACTAGTACTTGGTACAGCTGGATTACCACATATACTTGTCCGCTTTTTTACAGTACGTGATGCAAAAACTGCACGTCAATCTGTCGTATATGCGACATGGTTAATTGGTGCATTTTATATTATGACGATTTTCTTAGGATTTGGTGCGGCAGCGTTTGTAGGAAATGAAGCGATTATTAAAGCGAACCCAGCGGGTAATATGGCAGCACCTTTATTAGCCAAAGCGTTAGGTGGAGACTTCTTATTTGCTTTCGTATCAGCAATTGCTTTTGCAACAATTTTGGCTGTAGTGGCAGGTCTCGTATTAACGGCAGCATCAGCATTCGCTCATGATTTTTATAATGAGATTATTCGCAAAGGGAAATCAACGGAAAAAGAGCAAGTATCTATGGCTCGTTATGCATCTATTGGGGTAGCGATATTATCTATCATACTTGCATTATTTGCCCAAACATTAAACGTAGCATTTTTAGTATCATTAGCATTTGCAGTTGCAGCGAGTGCAAATCTACCAGTGATTTTATTTACAATATATTGGCAGCGTTTTAATACAACGGGTGCTATTTCCGGTATGATTGTAGGACTCGTATCAGCAATTGTTCTCGTAGCGTTGAGTCCGAATGTTTGGAACCCTGTAGCTGGAAAAGCTATTTTTGTTGGGGAAGCGATATTCCCATATACGACACCAGGAATTATTTCAATTCCGCTCGGATTTCTTGCAGCATATTTAGGAACTGTTTTATCTAGTAAGAAAGAAGATGCAGCGAAATTTGATGAAATTCTTGTGAAATCTAATACTGGTCACGGTATTAGTGATGCGTCTTCACATTAAATAAAAGAGGAGCTTTTCGATAGATAAGAAAAGCTCTTTTTTCTTTTGTCATTTTCTTGTAAATATTACTGATTTGTAAGTAGGATTTGTCTTAATTTTGTGGAATGAAAATAGCAGGGAGAAATTTAAGTCATCATGGCACCAGCGCAGCTTTTGTGAAAAATAAGTTGTTATGGAAGGTGGAAGTAATGATGAAAACGAAGCAAACTGATGAATTATTAGCAAAAGATGAGCAATATGTTTGGCACGGAATGCGTCCCTTTAGTCCAAATAGTACAATGGTAGGGGCAAAAGCTGAAGGGTGCTGGGTTGAAGATATACAAGGAAAAAGATATTTAGATGGTATGAGTGGTCTTTGGTGTGTGAATAGTGGATATGGAAGAACGGAGCTCGCAGAAGCGGCTTATAAGCAATTACAAACATTATCATACTTTCCAATGTCACAATCTCATGAACCAGCTATAAAGCTTGCTGAAAAGTTAAATGAGTGGCTTGGGGGAGAGTATGTTATTTTCTTCTCAAATAGTGGTTCAGAAGCGAACGAAACAGCTTTTAAAATAGCAAGGCAATACTATGCGCAAAAAGGTGAACCACATCGTTATAAATTTATGTCACGTTATCGTGGGTATCACGGGAATACAATGGCGACAATGGCAGCGACGGGACAAGCGCAGCGTAGATATCAATATGAGCCGTTTGCTTCAGGCTTTTTACACGTAACACCACCGGATTGTTACCGTATGCCTGAAATTGAAGGGCAGCATATCTATGATGTAGAATGTGTGAAAGAAGTCGATCGTGTTATGACGTGGGAATTAAGTGAAACAATTGCTGCGTTTATTATGGAACCTATTATTACAGGCGGGGGCATATTAATGCCACCACAAGACTATATGAAAGCTGTTCATGAGACATGTCAAAAACACGGTGCCTTGCTTATAAGTGATGAAGTGATTTGCGGCTTCGGTCGTACAGGAAAAGCATTCGGATTTATGAATTATGATGTGAAGCCAGATATTATTACAATGGCAAAAGGCATTACGAGCGCATATTTACCATTATCTGCAACAGCTGTGAAAAAAGAAATATATGAGGCTTTTAAAGGTAAAGGAGAATATGAATTTTTCCGCCATATTAATACATTTGGTGGAAATCCAGCAGCTTGTGCATTAGCACTTAAAAATTTAGAGATTATGGAAAATGAAAATTTAATTGAGCGATCTGCACAAATGGGTTCCCTTTTATTAGAGCAACTAAAAGATGAAATTGGGGAACATCCGCTTGTTGGGGATATTAGAGGAAAAGGTCTATTAGTTGGAATTGAATTAGTAAATGATAAAGAGACGAAAGAGCCAATTGATAACGACAAAATCGCAAGTGTCGTAAATGCTTGTAAAGAAAAAGGGCTTATTATAGGACGAAACGGTATGACGACAGCAGGATATAATAACGTCTTAACATTAGCACCGCCGCTTATTATTTCAAGTGAAGAAATTGCCTTTGTTGTTGGAACGTTGAAGACGGCGATGGAACGTATTTAATAAATAGAGAGAGGAGCGAGCTTTAATATAAGGCTCGCTTTTGTTTAGTAGAGGGGACTTTTAATGGATAAATATGATCCGAACAAACATTATCACATCGGATATTATGAAGACGGATATGATTCAGAAGTGACGGCGTACAAAAGAATAAATGAACCAGTTTGGGATGCTTATCTTCCGCACTATGAGGTAGACGATTTTTATAAGAAAGTGGAGGAAATGAAGCTAGGTGAATATATAGATAATTACGGCATTATGATGTATTCATTTAGTAATGATATGGATGATGAAGAAGCACGAACTATTTTTGAAAAATGGTTAAAAACGAATGGAATTGTTTAAAGATAAAATGAAAAAGGAGATTGCTATCTTATAAAATAGCAATCTCCTTTTATTATAGTAAACTTATTTACTTGCTTTCATTGCTTTATCTTTTGCACCAAACGTGTATTTTAACATTGGTGGTGTAATCATTGTAGTTAAAATAACGACAATAACGATTGCTGTAAAGTAATCTTGTGCCAATAGACCTGAAGAAAGTCCTGTTCCTGCAATGATAAGTGCAACTTCACCACGAGAAACCATACCAGAACCGATAATTGCAGAAGACTTAGCATCAAATCCAGTCATGCGTGCACCAACACCACAACCAATTAGTTTCGTTAATACAGCGATTACTGTTAATGCTAAGATGAACCAAATTTGATTGCCAATACCGTCAAATGTAATATTCATACCGATACTAACGAAGAATACTGGAACGAACATAGCGTAAGCAATTGGTTCTACTTTCTTTTCTACTTCATGTTTGTAGTTTGTTTGAGAAATTGCAATACCAGCAGCGAAAGCACCGATAATACCAGCAATTCCTAATAGTTCGCCGAAATATGCGAATGAGAAACAGATGATAAGAGCTGCGCTCACGATAGACTCAGATACGCGCAGTGGTGACAACCAACGCATAATTGCTGGAACACCTTTCCATCCAATTAAAATAATAGAAGCGAAGAATACTACTTTCTTCAAGATAACCATTGTTAAGTTAACATCATCAGTGCCTAAGAAGCTCATTGCGAATGCTAATAAAATAACAACAAGAATATCATCAAATACAGCGGCTCCAAGCATCGTCGTACTTTCACGTGTTTTCATTTTACCTAAATCACGAAGTGTTTGTACGGAAATACTAACACTTGTCGCACATAGAAGTAATCCTAAGAATACAGCGTTTCCTTGTTCCATTCCCATAACAAGGCCGGAAACGTAACCACCTACGAATGGAAGAATAATACCTCCGAGTGCAACTGCTAAAGAAGAATTACGATTGGCGTTTAATTCTTCTAAGTCTGTTTCAAGTCCAGCCATAAACATTAGAAGAATAACCCCGACATTACTTAATTGAGTTAGAAGCTCTGAATTTTCAATCCAACCTAATACAGCTGGACCGATAACGATACCGACAATTAATTTACCTAGTACAGAAGGTTGACCTAATCTAACACTAAGATCACCAGCAAGCTTTGTACTTAATAAAATAAGTGCAATTTGAAAGAAAAATTCGAATTCCATCTGATCCTCTCCTCATCATTTTTAGTTTTATCATACGATTTCTCGGAATTTGCCTAATGAAAATATGTAAAACCCATTAAACAAAAGGGTCTGATTACAAGTTCTTTTGAACTCGTAATTTGAACCTGTAATTAATATATAATATATTTTGCAAAAAATCAATGAAAAAATGGGAGCTTTTTTAGAGAGAGACGGTGTTATTAGAGGTATACATATAAGAATAGTGTGTGAATTTTTATATGTATGAAATAGTATGAAGTCCTTTTTCATTACAAATAATAAAGCCTAAATGCTATTTCACGAATTATAAATGTGAAAAGGAGGTTTTATCATTTGAATTCATTAAAAAATAACTTGTCTATTGTTGCTTTAGGTGGAGTAAATGAAATAGGAAAAAATATGTATGCTATCCAATATGAAAATGATATTGTCGTCATTGATTGTGGATCTAAATTTCCAGATGAAAGTTTATTAGGGATTGATTTAATAATTCCAGACGTCACATATTTGCAAGAAAATAAAGAAAAAATTCGCGGTTTAGTAGTAACGCACGGGCATGAGGACCATATTGGCGGAATACCATATTTTTTAAAACAACTAAATGTACCAATCTATGCAACAAAGTTAACGTTAGGTTTAATTGAAATTAAATTAAAGGAACACAATCTTCAAAATGATACGGAATTAATCGTTATTCATTCAGAATCAGAAATTGATTGTGGTTCTATTAAGGCAACCTTTTTTAAAACGAACCACAGTATTCCGGATTGTCTCGGTATTGTTTTTCATACACCAGAAGGTACTGTAGTACATACAGGTGATTTTAAATTTGATTTAACACCAGTAAATAATCAACATCCTGATATTCATAAAATGGCTAAAATAGGAAGTGAAGGTGTACTAGCTTTATTATCTGAAAGCACAAATGCAGAACGCCCAGGTTTTACTCCATCAGAAAGGTCAGTAGGAGAACGGATAGAGGAAATATTTATGAAAGCAAATAGAAAAGTAATTATTTCTACATTTGCTTCTAATGTGAATCGTGTTCAGCAAATAGTTGAAGCTTGCATAAAAACAAATCGAAAATTGGCTTTGCTCGGGAGAAGTATGGTAAATGTAGTAGAAGTTGCTCTAGAGAAAGGTTATTTACATATTCCAGAAGGTATGTTAATTGAAGCAAATGAGGTAAATCGTTTAGATCCAAAGCAGGTTGTAATACTTTGTACAGGAAGTCAAGGAGAACCGATGGCAGCTTTAGCGCGTTTAGCGAGTGGAAACTATAGACAAGTTGATGTTTTACCAGAAGATACGGTTATTATAGCCGCGACTCCGATTCCGGGAAATGAACGTAACGTTTCAAGAATTATAGATAATCTATTTGCTTTAGGAGCAAAAGTAATTTATGGATCAGGTAGTTCTACTGGAGTCCATGTATCTGGTCATGCGTATCAAGAAGAATTGAAATTAATGCTCACTTTAATGAAACCTAAATATTTTATCCCAATTCATGGAGAGTTTAGAATGCTACATCACCATAGTTTGTTAGCAGAATCAATTGGTATTGAAAAGGAAAATATCTTTATCGTACGTAATGGAGATGTTGTAGATATAAGTAATGAAGTGGCAATTCAATCTAGAAGAATACAGGCAGGAAATATATATGTAGATGGATTAGGAATTGGAGATGTTGGAAATGCCTTATTACGTGATCGTAAACAACTTTCAGAAGATGGAATGCTCGTTATAGTTATTACTTTTAATAAAGTAGATGGAGAAATAATTTCAGGTCCTGATATTATTTCTCGTGGATTTGTCTATGTTCGTGATTCAGAAGAATTTTTAAGAGAATTAAATAAATTAGCTGTTATTACAATTAATAATTTAAAGAAAGAGAATGTGAATAGCTGGGGTATTTTGAAAAGGGAGGTAAGAGAAGCGTTAGGGAAGTATATATATACAAATACAAAACGAAAGCCGATGATTCTTCCTATAATAATAGAGGTTTAATAGTAAAAAAAGAATTCTCGTATGGGAATTCTTTTTTGTTTTGAAGACAAAATGAACATATAATGAAATAAATAGAAATGGAAGGAAATAAAAGATGTTATTAAATAAACGTTTTACAATTGGAGAAATGGCAAAAATGCATAATATCGCAGAATCTACATTAAGGTATTATGATGAAAAAGGAATTTTTCATCCGTCCATTGTTGATCCTCAAACGAATTATCGTTATTATACAATCGATCAATTTTCACTATTAGATACGATTAAGTTTTTACGCCAATTAAACATTCCATTAAAGGAAATTAAAAAATATATTGATGAAAGAAATCCAGCATACGCACTCAATTTACTGGAAAAACAACAAGAGATGATGCTGAAGAAACAAAGAGAAATTGAGTATGCTTTAGCGAAAATGGAGCATAGAATTCATTTAATTAAGGAAGCAACAAAAGCAAAAGCTGAACAAATGGTAATAAAAGAGATCCCGCAGCGAAAAATAACAGCTATTGCGGTTGCCCCGAATACGACGGATGATATGTTTGAGTACTACATTCATTCGTTGCAAAAAAATATGAGGCAAATGGATGATAGCTTATTTTCTGGAGATATTGGTGTAACTGTTGCGAAAAAAGGGTTAATGCAAAATGAGTTTCAAGCATATAGCAGTGTATTTATTCTTTTGGATTATATGCCTTTTGAAGTACAGAGTTCAGATGAAATTAAAGAAGGTATGTTTGCCTGTGTATATCATCATGGGCCATATGAAGAAACTGATGAAACATATAAGAAGCTAATGAAATATATTGATCAAGAAGGATACGAAATAAGTGGAGATGCAATTGAGATTGCATTAATTGATTGGTCTGTAACAGAAGATCCTGAGGAGCAAGTAACAGAAATTCAAATTCCTATAATGAAAAAACAAAGCAATAAGTTATAGGACTTGTATAATTACAAATGAGCATCAAACGCGATAATTAAGTCACCTATTTTTTAATTCTCTATTGACCTTAAAGTTACTTGAAGGTTTAAACTAAGAAAAGAGAGTTGAAAAAAAGGAGCATATTAGAGTATGGAAGCAACAGAAAAATTAAGAGAAAAACCAATTAAAAGCTTATTTATTTCTTATTTAATACCAGCAGTTCTTGGAATGGTATTAATGTCAGTGAATATTGTAATTGACGCGGTTATGATTAGTAGAGGAGTTGGGGCGAACGGTTTAGCAGGAGTGAACGTGGCTATTCCAGCCTTTTCGATTTTCTTCTCTATTTCATTATGGATCGGAATGGGCGGGGCAACGTTATACTCCATTGCATTAGGTGAAAATAAACGAGAAAGAGCAAGGTCTATTTTTACTCAATCAATGACGGTAGCAGTTGTTATCGTAGGGATTTTAGCAGCGATTTGCTTATGGAGAATAGAAGATTTAGCATACTTATTTGGTGCAAACGAAGTGATTCTACCATATGCGTTAGACTATTTACACGTATTATTAACATTTGGAATGATATACGTTTTAGAAAATATTTTAAGTACATTTATACGAAATGATGGAAATCCTAATTTAGCAATGGCTGGTCTTGTTGTAACGGCTGTATTAAATATAGTGTTTGACTATATCTTTATTTTTATCTTTGGATGGGGCGTAACAGGTGCTGCCTCAGCGACTATTCTTTCGGCAGCGATTGGTTTCCTTGTATTATTAACCCATTTCTTTAGAAAAAGTAGTATTTTAAAGTGGACGAAATTTCATTTTGAATGGGATACTGTCAAACAAATTATGGTGATTGGTTTCCCAAGTTTTACAGCAGAAAGTACGGTTGCAATCGTAACGATTGGTTTTAATATCGCATTTGTCCAATATGCAGGAGAAGTAGGAGTAGCTTCCTATGCGATGGTGAATAGTATTCATGCAATGACATTACTATTATTCTTTGGTGTTGGAGCAGCATTACAGCCAATTGCTAGTTTCCATTACGGGGCAAATTTATCAGAGAGACTTCGTGAAGGATTGAAGTTTGCTGTGAAAATTGCAGTTGTCCTTGGAGGCGTTGCGATAATTGTCGGATTATTCTTCGGGAAATATATCATTGGTTTATTTGATGTTCAATCTCCAGAATTATTGGAGTTAACCTTAACAGGTATTAGTTTATTCTTTATCCAATACGTATTTTTAGGTTATAACATTGTGTATGGAGAGTACTTCCAATCAGTGCGACAAACGAAGAAATCAGTACTTATTATAATGAGCCGAGGATTACTATTTATTATTCCATTGTTATGGATTATGCCGAAACTATTTGGTATAAATGGAATTTGGCTCGTTATGCCAGTTGCAGAAGTAATGACAGCGATTATCGTATTTACGATGAATCGTATGAAACATCCTGTTCCATTAAATATGGCAGGAGAGAAAGAAGCGATATGATAAAAAATCCCCTTAAGCAATTAAGGGGATTTTCTTATTCCTTTAAACTAATAGCAAAAGATCCATCCGTTTCTTGAACAGAAGCAAAGGCAACGTTTTTAATATTTGTAATTCCTTTTTCTTTTAATTCTTTATATAACCATTTTTCATCTTTATGTATTAACTTTAAGTTATCATATTGAATTTGTGAATCGACGATAAGTGCAATTGGTAATCCAGCATACTTAACATCTATGTTTAAATCTTTTGGAGTTAATGGTACAAGTTCTCTTTTTGGTAAAATACTAATAGCGCCGTTCGCTTCTAAAATAGCGTATTCAATTTCATGAACACTTGGATATCCTGCAACGCGAAGATTAGAAAGCAGTTCTGCAATGGGGTATCTACTTTTTTGTAAGTTCTCAAAAATAATATCACCATGTTTAATTAAAATGATAGGGTGTCCGAGAATAAAACGATTTAGTTTGTTGAATAGGCTTAATTTTGTAAGGAGTAAATGTAAACATGTGATAACAACCATACCGAGAAATGCTTGTAAAGCACCAGAGACGGGTATGGCCTGGAAAGCTAAATAAGATAAAAAAATTATAGCCCCAAAATCATGAGGAGTTAGTTGCGCTAACGCGGATTTACCGAGTAACTTAAGCGATAGCAAAAATAAGATGAAAAAGAACGACACGTTACATAAAAAGAGAAGCAATAGAGACACTCCTTCGTGTAAAGTTGTACTTACTATTCCCGAAAGTAATATAAATATTACCTTTCAGAGGATAAATTAGGGTTTATTGGAATTTGTCTGTATACAAACAAATAAATGGATATTATCATGAAGGAAGTAAAAGAAAATAGGAGTATATGAATATGAGAAAGAAGAAAATAATGAAGGGCATTTTAGTTGTTATAATGATTTGCGCCGTGTATGCGGGGTTTTTACAATATCACATTTATAAGCATGGGCATATGAATGCAACATACGATGCTGATTACATAATTGTACTAGGATCGAAAGTAAATGGGACGAAACCATCTTATTCATTGCAATATCGTATTGATAAAGCAGCTGAATATTTAAAATCACATGAGAAAACAATCGCCATCGTATCTGGAGGACAAGGAAAAGGCGAAGACATTTCAGAAGCATTAGCAATGAAACAAGGACTAATAAAACAAAATATCGCAGAAGACCGCATTATAATGGAGGACAAATCTACGAGTACAGATGAGAATATTACATTCTCAAAACCGTTAATTCCAGCCGATATGAAAAAAGGTATGATCGTAACAAACGATTTTCACATGTTTAGAGCGAAAAAAATAGCGGCCAAACAAGGTTTACAATTAGAAGGTCTTCCGGCAAAAACACCGAAACCAATCATCATTCCATCGAATGTACGAGAATATTTAGCAATTACACAGTATTGGTTTATGAATCGAATATAGTGAAAGTGATCCCGTCTGAAACTCAGGCGGGATTTAGTTTGAGGAAAATCTTACAAATATGTCACGTTCGTGAAAGGTAAAGCGATAGTTTCTAGAATGATTTCCTGACATAATGAAGGTAACAAAAACTATTTAGAGGTGAATCGGATGAAAGGAAATAATATTTTATCTTCGTTATGTTACTTTAGTATCTTTTTTGCACCATTTTTACTACCAATTATCGTGTACTTTGTTGCAGAAGATGAAGTGAAGTATCACGCGAAAAAAGCATTTTGGTCACATGTTTTCCCATACGCAATCTTATTTGGAGGACTAGCAGTATCAGGCATGTACGGTTTAGGTTTCAATCAATCTGACGGTGCTGGAATTGGAATGGCTATCACATATGCAGTGTTCATTCTTGTAGGAATTTACTACTTCATTTGGAATATCGTAAAAGGTATTAAAGTTTTGAAAACGGCGTAAAAAGATAATTATAATTTCATTTACCGTATCGATAAACGTTTTAAAAAAGGGCAATTCAAAAAGAATTGCTCTTTTTGTGCTTATAAGTTGTGAAAATTGAAAAAGATATGTTAATTTTTCATTATGAAGAGAAAAAAGGAGTGATTTTCATGAATGAGATCATACATAAGATGGAGCAACATGTTTCAGTTCGTAAATATAAAGAAGAATCAATTCCGAAAGATGTAGTAGAAAAGATGGTGCATGCTGCGCAACATGCAGCTTCATCACATTTTGTACAGGCGTATTCTGTTATATATGTAACAGATCAGGAATTAAAGGCTAAACTAGCAGAGCTATCCGGAAATCGCCATGTGAAGGACTGTGCAGCATTTTTTGTTTGTTGTGCAGATTTAAAACGACTTGAAATTGCATGTGAAAAACATAGTACAGAGATAAAGCATGAGGGAGTAGAAGACTTTATCGTTGCGACGGTAGATGCTTCACTTTTTGCGCAAAACTTAGCACTAGCAGCAGAATCGTTAGGATACGGTATTTGTTATATTGGTGGTATTCGTAATAATCCGAGAGAAGTGAGTGAACTGCTTCATTTACCGGATAAAGTATATCCTGTATTCGGAATGACAGTCGGTGTACCAGATGAAGAACATGGAGTTAAACCACGTTTACCAGTAGCAGCAGTTCTTCATGAAAATGGATATGATGAACAAAAATATGATGAATTACTAAACGAATATGATGAAACGATGAACGCGTATTATAAAGAAAGATCATCAAACAAGAAAAACGTAACATGGACGGAATCAATGAGTTCGTTTATGTCTAAAGAAAAAAGAATGCATATGAAAGAGTTTTTAAGTGAAAAAGGATTAAATAAGAAGTGAGTAAAGAGGCAAACCTGTGATGCAGGTTTGCCTTTTTGAGAAGGAGAAATACCTAAGGCCAGAAAGTTGTTTATTCTTTCTGAACTTAGGTATTTTGTTTGTTATCATGTACATAGAAATAAAAATTAATAATTTTTTACAAAAGTGATAGAAAATGAGGATGAAATGCCAATAGTAAGTAAAAGCGGCATAATAGCCGCTTTTTATCGTTTTATTTAGTATTTGATTTGAAATATTTTCCTTATGAAAGAAATATTATTGCTAATTGTAAACTGTCAATAAAGTTATTTAAGTTTTGATATGGAATACCCCGCCGGAAAATACAGTAATAATTTCGTTTGAACATATCTGTTATTGCACGATCTAAAGCATCTTCTATAACAAGTTCAAACTTTCAATAAGAAGATAACCCCCTGTACAACTTAAAAGAATGTACGTAAATATTTTAAAAATCCGTTGATTAAGCCATTTAAAAATAATTTGACCTATAAACAAACCTAAAAATACAATTGGAATGGCATAAAAACTTGATTCCCAAATGGTTTTGTTTGTGCCAGTAAAGAGTATTTGAGTTACTAGACTAATGAAATATATAAACAGATAAAAAGCTAATGTAGTTGCTCTTAACTTCTCTTTTTCAGTATTAGTTCCTGTAAAATAAAGTAACAGGGGTGGACCTGGCATACCGATACTTGTCGTTAAAAGACCCGATAATCCGCCAACTATGAAATCTCTAGATTGTGTTGATCTAACCTTAACGTTGCATATTAGCAACAATGTTAATAGTAAGAGTAGGATGCTAACTGCTAATTTAAAAGTGTTTATGTTAACGGAAATGAAAATTAAAATGCCAAAAGGAACACCAACTATACTTCCAAAAATAAACCTTTTCAGTAGAACAAAATCAACGTCCATTCTTATTTTCCAAATGAGTGAAATGGAGATAATTAAAGATAAAATAATGTTTATTTGTATAGCTTCTTGTGGTAGAAATAACATAAGTAAGAAAGGGGTTGCCATTATGGAAAAGCCAAAACCTGTACTTGCTTGCAGAATAGAAGCCACTAATATAATACATATGAAAAAGAATGTGATACCCAAAACAACCCTCCTATTTAATCAAGTTTAACTAGTTAAAGTCTATTATTTAAGTGCAATGTTTCACAAACTTATTTGTATTTTAACATAAATATCTAGTTTTTTCTCAAATAGTGTTGCCATATAAGGCTCTTTAACTAAAAAATCTGACTTGTATTTTTAAACAATTTTATTATGGGGAAACAAATAATGAATGGGATCAAAATGTATTGATTATCATTAAATTATTCACTGAGATCCCCGCGATAAAACAAGAACAGCCATATAAAACTTACAAAAATACAGCATGTAGCTAATAAACAGCCAATCATTTGAGGAGAAAGAATTTCTAACAGCCCTCCTGTAAAAAACATCGATAACTGAATAAGAGATCCGTAAATGGAATAATGGAATGAAAAAACTTTACCTATCATATTTTCGTGTGTGTAAGTTTGAAGTAATGTCGTATCAAGTGGAACATTATCTCCTCTTTTATATAATTTTAGCCCTAGTGATTCATAAAAAGGTATTGATACTTTTAAGTTGCGGACAGGTAAATGTGCTTCGTAAAGACCTCTAATCATTGTAATCCCCCTTAGTAAAAATGTTTCTTATTCCATAGTAAACAATATGTTGCTAGTTGAAATCGCAAATAAGAGGGATATAAATTCATACGAAAGTATGAAAAAAAACAGCTCATATTTGAGCTGTTTTTCTATAGTTTTTAGTTCATTTTTCAAGGATAGGATATATTAATATCCGTATCCGCCGCCACCCCAACAGCTACATCCGATGATGATTAGAAGGATGAATAGTACGATAAGCAAAGCAAATCCACCGCCGAAACCAGCGCAACTTCCACCATAACTCATATGTTTTCCTCCTTTTTAGTAAGTTAATCTATATGGTTCATGGACTACTATATACAGTATGTTTTTTGCATAGAAAACGAGCCAGTCTCATTTATAATTAGACAAATGCCTGTAGATTCATTAGGATTGCATGTTAGTGATTTGTAAATAAACCTTTACGTAATTCATAATTTAGGCATAAAAAATAAAAAATTGTAAAAAAAACCATTTTCTTATTTTTTTATGAGAGAATATGTACTATAATTTTACAAGTAATATTATGGGAAAAGGGAGTTTTAGTATAGAGATGGAGATGGGACAATTAAAAAATAAAATAGAAAACAAAAAGAAAGAGTTAATTCAACTTGTTGCGAGACACGGATTGGATCATGATAAAGTTTTGTTATTTAGTCGTGATTTAGATATACTTATTAATAAGTTTATGAACATAAAAGACAAAGTGCATAAATAAAAAATTTATAGTTTTTTATATTAAGATGTTTCACAGAAAGGAGAGGACAGTAATTGGAACATTTACAGGAAGAATTGTATAAACAAATAAAAGAAGAAAAAGGTACAGTTACAATTTTCTTAAAGAGTGGCGTTAGAATAATAGGAGAAGTTGTTGGAGTGGATAAATTTACAGTTTTAATCTTAGTGGATGGAAAACAACAGCTTATTTATAAGCAGGCTATATCAACAATAATGAAATAAGACACTCTTGTTGAGTGTCTTATTTCATTATTGCTTGCATGCCTCAACATCAATGCCGGCAGCAATTAACTTCTTTTCTCCATCTTGTTCAATAATTTTTTGTAATTTAGATAAGAAAGAATCAAAGTTTGTATGCTTTGCTACTTGGAACGTCATTTTATGTTCAATTGGTAGCCACGTATCAATATCAGCTTCGTTATGCTGAATTTTTACCTCAAGTTTATCGAGTGCATTAGCAACTTTTGCTTCGTACGTTTCTTTCGCTTCAAACTCCATCCATAAGTCATATAATTCCTCGCCGAGAGAACCTGTTAACGTTTGTTTAATATTTAAAATAGCCTCCAGTTCATTTTTTTGTTTTTGTAGCTGTAATTCGTGACTATTCATTGTATCAAAAGCAGGAATATCACCAGCTTCGGCTTCGACTAGGTCGTGAATAATAACCATTTTAAGTAATTTCTCAATACTTACTTTTTGATCCAAATAAGGTTCAACTAAAATGGCCATTAGAGACATCCGCCATGTATGTTCGGCAACACTTTCTTGACGTCCGTTGGAAAGCCAGCTATGTCGCATTTCATATTTTAGTTTTTCTGCTAATGCAATGACTTGTAAAATGTTGTGTTCCATCGTGATCCTCCTCATTTATTCATACCATAATTCTAATATAGAAATGAAATGTGTCAATTTTATGAGTATATTGCGATAAACAGATGATAAGCGTATAATACATGTTATATGTGAAAACGTATTATTAAAATAAAAAAATGTTATATAAAAATGGAAAGGAAAGGGCAGAAATATGGGAGAGAAAAATCAAGTATTAGCTAGACCACAAAGAAGAAAAAGGAAGTTTGATATTTCTAGCCCAGTGGGCATTATAGTAGGTTTCATTATAGTGATAGCGGCAATTATGCTTGGTGGCGGTGGAATAAAAGCTTTCAAAAACTTTTTAGATATTTCATCTATTTTAATTGTCATAGGGGGAACAACAGCGACAATTGTTGTGGCATATCGATTTGGAGAAATAAAAAAATATACGAAAAGCATTTTTACTGTTTTACATAGAAGAGAAGAAGATTTAGAACAGTTAACGGATTTGTTTGTCGATTTTTCGAAAAAGTCTAAAAAGAACGGCTTGCTTTCTTTAGAGGTAGATGGAGAGCAAGTAGACAATCCTTTTATTCAAAAAGGAATTCGATTAATGTTAAGCGGTTACGATGAAGATGAATTAAAAGAAGTGTTATTGAAAGATATTGAAACGGAAGTGTATGAGTTAAGAAAAGGAGCAGCATTATTAGATAAAATTGGTGATTTTGCTCCAGCTTGGGGCATGATAGGGACTTTAATTGGTCTTATCATTATGCTCCAAAACTTACAAGATACATCGCAAATTGGTACAGGGATGGCAGTTGCGATGTTAACGACATTATATGGGTCTGTACTTGCGAATATGATTGCAATCCCTCTTGCGGAAAAAGTATATCGTGGTATTGAAGATTTATATACAGAGAAGAAGTTTGTAATAGAAGCAATTTCAGAATTGTATCGTGGACAAATCCCTTCTAAATTAAAGTTGAAACTGGATACATACGTATACGAAACAAAGGTAAAAAAGGTAAAAGGAGCAGCCTAATATTTCAAGGAGTGGTATGATGAGTAAAGGACCGCAAAAGGGATCGCCTCGTTGGATGACGACTTTTACAGATTTAACGATGTTATTATTAACTTTCTTTGTATTACTAGTTGCTACATCAAAGCAAGATGCAGTAAAATTGTCAAAGATGCTTGAAAAGTTTAGTGATACGGGGCAAGTAGATGCAAAAGTAATGGAAAATACAATACCGGATATTTCACATGAAAAAAATGATGAAAAAATGATTTCAAAAAAGAGAATGGATGAATTATATAAGAAGTTAAAAGCATATGTAGATAATAATGGTATTAGTCAAGTGAATGTATATCGAGAGGATACAGGGGTAAGCGTCGTTATAGTAGATAATTTAATATTTGATACAGGCGATGCGAACGTTAAGCCCGAAGCGAAAGGGATAATAAGTCAATTAGTTGGATTTTTTCAATCCGTACCTAACCCAATTGTTGTAGAGGGACATACAGATAGTAGACCTATTCATAACGAGAAATTCCCTTCTAATTGGGAGTTATCTTCAGCACGAGCGGCAAATATGATTCACCATTTAATTGAAGTGTATAATGTGGACGATAAAAGGCTAGCTGCGGTAGGATATGCAGACACAAAGCCAATTGTACCAAATGATTCACCGCAAAACTGGGAAAAAAACCGTCGCGTTGTTATTTATATAAAAGAGTAGTATATTATTATTTTAATAATAAAATAATAAAAACACGAAAATTCTTTTAAAAAAATATTAAATTTTATCATTTTATTTTGTATAATGAGTGAGAATGATAAGGTGAAATATTAAGATATATTTATACATAGAAGGAGAGAATTAAAAAGAATGGCACATAAAATTTTAGTAGTAGACGATGCGATGTTTATGCGAACGATGATTAAAAACTTATTAAAAAGTAATGCTGAATTTGAAGTTATTGGCGAAGCAGAGAATGGTGTAGAAGCAATTCAAAAGTATAAAGAACTTCAACCTGATATTGTAACATTAGATATTACTATGCCAGAAATGGACGGGCTTGAAGCATTAAAAGAAATTATTAAAATTGATTCAAGTGCAAAGGTTGTTATTTGTTCTGCAATGGGACAACAAGGTATGGTATTAGATGCAATTAAGGGCGGGGCAAAAGACTTTATTGTAAAGCCATTCCAAGCGGATCGTGTAATTGAAGCTTTAACAAAAGTAGCAAATAGTTAATATAGAAGGGGTGCCACAAGGAATCAAAACAGTGATAGCGGATCGACGTGTGGCCCCCTTTTTTCTCATTGTAAAACACTAAATTGTTATACATAAATGAAATGTTTGTTAGACAGGTAGGGGATAAAAATGCAAACAGATCTATTAAATATATTTTTCGAAGAGTCAGAAGAACATTTACAGTCGCTAAATGAAAATGTGCTAGTGTTAGAACAAAATCCTGCTGATATGGATGTTGTAGGAGAAATATTCCGATCCGCTCATACATTCAAAGGTATGTCTGCGAGCATGGAATTTACGGAAATGGCTGATTTAACGCATAAGATGGAAAATGTGTTAGATGAAATTCGTCATGGAAATATAGTTGTAAATGCGGATATTATTGATGTGATTTTTGAGTGCATTGATAATTTGGAGAAGATGGTTGCAGATGTGCAACAAGGTGGAATGGGCAATATTGATGTAGCCTCAACTAAACAGAAATTAGAAGCATTATTGAACGGCAATGTAGAAACTCCTACGGAACATATAGAGCAAAATCATATAGACACCGATGATGGAGTTTCGCATGAAGTGCATATAACAGTTGAACAGCAAGCAATTTTAAAAGCGGTACGTGCTATTATGTGTATTGAAGCATTGCAAAATGTAGGGAATATACAAAAAACAGCTCCGAGTATTGAAGAAATTGAAGCAGATGCTTTCGGATTTGAATTTACAGTATTTATGGATACTGATTGTAGTATAGAAGAATTGAAACAAGTAGTACTTCATGTTTCTGAAATTGAGAAAGTGGAAGTAAAGCAAGGAGAACCTATATCGAAGGAAGTAGCTTCTAAAAAAGTCGTTACACAAGAAGTTGTGCAAGTAGAAGAAAAGCTACAACCTGCTGTGGTTACGCAAGTAAAATCACCGATAGAGGCAACGAATCAACCTTCAATTGCTATGCCAGCTAAAAGTACTACAAAAACGAAAAATGCTAAAGTGGAGAATCGTTCAATTCGTGTTCAATTAGAGAAAATCGAAAGATTAATGAATATGTTTGAAGAAAGTGTAATTGAACGTGGGCGCATTGATGAATTGGCTCAAACGATTCAAAACAAGGAGCTAATTGAACATTTAAATCGATTAGGCGATATTTCAAAAGATATTCAAAATGTACTATTAAATATGCGTATGGTGCCGATTGAAACTGTGTTCAATCGTTTCCCGCGTATGGTACGTATGTTAGCGAAAGATTTAGGGAAAAAAATCGATTTACAAATTACAGGTGAAGATACTGAAGTAGATAAAATTGTTATTGATGAAATCGGTGATCCGCTCGTTCATTTAATTCGAAATGCAATCGATCACGGTATTGAAACTGTTGAAAAACGACGTGATGCAGGTAAAAATGAGACAGGTACGATTAAATTAGAAGCCTTTCATAGTGGAAATCATGTCGTTATTCAAATTACGGATGATGGAAACGGTATTAATAAAGGGAAAGTATTAGAAAAAGCGATTAAAAATGGCGTTGTAACTGAAGCAGATGCGAATAGATTAACAGATCGTGAAGTGTTTGATCTTATTTTCCAACCGGGATTTAGTACAGCTGAAGTTGTATCAGATCTTTCAGGACGCGGTGTCGGATTAGATGTTGTAAAACATACGATTCATAGTTTAGGTGGACATTTAATTATTGATTCTGAGGAAGGAAAGGGAAGTACATTTAGAATTGAACTTCCATTAACGTTATCTATTATTCAATCTATGCTTGTTCAAACGAATGATAAGCGTTATGCTTTACCTCTTGGAAATATCGTTGAAGCAATTCGAATTAAGAGAGAAGACATCCAATCCTTACAAGGAAAAGATGTATTAAATTATCGTAATCAAATTATTGAAGTGAAACATTTAAGTACTGTATTTGGTGAAAAAACAGTAGATGAGGCGTTTGCGTCATATGATGGTCAAATGGTTCCTGTGTTAATTGTTCGTAACACACATCGCAGCTATGGACTTATTGTAAACACAATTATCGGTCAAAGAGAAATAGTCTTAAAGTCATTAGGTGACTTCTTTGCAGAGAGTTCTAACTATTTCTCTGGTGCGACGATTCTCGGTGATGGACGAGTGGTCCTCATTTTAAACCCAGAAGGTTTATAATAGGAATGAAGGAAAGCTCCCCACTTGTATACAATTGGGGAGCTTTTTGGCTAATCGTTACGAATCTAATAATGGATACATAGTAACGTTTTATACTAATGAGTTTGCTAAAATAAAATAAGAGTTTATATTATTTGATAGAAAAACAGAAATGAGGAGGCAGGGAAAATGCCTGAGCAACACACAAAAGGGGATACGAGCACGATTGTGCTAGAAAAAGAAAATGAGCATTTAACGCCCCAAGAATGCGATATTCTTGGCGAAATTGCAAATATATCATTTGGTTCAGCTTCGACTGTATTATCAACAATTTTAAATAGGCAAGTAAGCATTACTGCTCCTCGTATAGAGTTGGTAGATTTATATGATTCAAGAGATGTCGAAGTTCCGCATGTTGTATTAAACATTCATTTTACCAAAGGATTAGATATGGAAAACCTCCTTGTCCTTAAGCAAGATGTTGCATTGTCCATTGCTGATTTAATGATGATGGGAACAGGTGAAGTGGAGGACGGAAAAGAACTTGGTGAATTAGAGCTAAGTGCTGTACAAGAAGCGATGAATCAAATGATGGGATTCGCAGCTACATCTATGTCGGAATTCTTCCAAGATACAGTAGATATGTCTCCGCCGACGATTAAAGTTGTAAAGTTATCAGAAGAAATGGAGAAAATCTCTGAAATCGATGGGAATCATACGATTGTTAAAGTATCGTTTGATTTAAAGATAGATAATCTTGTAAACTCTAAACTTGTACAAATTGTTTCAGTTGAGCATGCGAAACAAATGGTAAATAAATTAATGCAATTATCTGGTGGAGTAGAAGAAACAGACGAACCAGCAGAAGTAGTGGAAACTGAGATTGTAGAAGAACAAGTTGAAAAAGAGCATTTAACACAAGAAGAGAAAGATGTTCTTGGTGAAATTGCAAATATTTCAATTGGTTCCGCTTCAACAGTATTATCAACGCTTTTAAATCAGCCAGTTACAATTAGTACACCAAATGTGGAAGCAATCAATGTTCGTCATTATGATGGAGTACCAGTACCATTTGTTATTTTAAATGTCGACTTTGTTGAAGGGCTAAAGAATGAGAATGTATTCGTATTTACGAAAGATGTTGCCTTAACAATGGTAGATTTAATGATGATGGGAACAGGGGAAGTTGATCCAGAAAAAGAGCTTACTGAATTAGAACTGAGCGGTATTAAAGAAATTATGAACCAAATGATGGGTCATGCTGCTACGGCGATGTCAGAAATGTTTCAAGAAAAAATGGACATGACGCCGCCAAATGTTAAATTTGTAACGTTAAAAGAAGAAATGGAATATTTGGGAGAGTCAATGGAAGTGGACGAACTCGTTCAAATTACGTTCAATCTTGAAATTGGCGATTTGCTTCAATCGAAGATGTATCAAATTTTGCCAATTTCCGAAGCAAAAGAAATGGTAAGGCGACTTCTGTATCCGATGGTGGAAGAAGAAGAGATTGCCACAGAAGAAATTGAAGAAGAAAAAATTGTAGAACCAGTTGTGCAACCTATTGAATTTAAAGAAGTAAAACAAATGGAACCAGTATATATGGACACGTCCATTCTACAAAATGTAGAAATGAACGTGAAATTTGTATTTGGAAGTACAGTGAAAACGATTCAAGATATATTAAGTTTACAAGAAAATGAAGCAGTTGTACTAGATGAGGATATTGATGAACCGATTCGTATTTATGTAAATGATGTATTAGTGGCGTATGGTGAACTTGTAAATGTAGATGGATTTTTTGGAGTAAAAGTGTCGAAATCACTATAAGGCATTGAAATAGGAGTTTGAACTAGTAGATGAAAAACGTAAAGTTTTTTCTAATGAGTTGGCTATGCATACATGTGTGCTTGTTCTTCCCCTTGCAAAGTCAGGCTGAGGAACAAATTGAGTCAGATCAAAAAATAAATGAAGTGAATGTACAAGAAGAAAATAAGGAATCTCAAGAATCGTCAGAACAAGTGGAAACGAAGCAAGATGAAGAGAAACAAAAAGAAGCAGAGCAACAAGAAGTAGCAAATAAACAATTGAATGAAAGAAAGATAGAAACGGAACAGGGAATTATTACAGTAAATAAGCCGGAGCTTAAAGTTGGCGAAGAAGTGCGAATTGCTGTAGAACCAAATGGGAAAAACATTCAAAGTATGAAAGGTATATTGCAGTTACAAAAAAATGGCGAGCAATATGCGCAAGAAAGAATACTATCTTTTGAGTATGATGAAGAAACGAAGAGCTGGGTTGCTAACTATAAAGCAGGGAATTTTGATTTGCAAGGTGATTGGAATCTTCAGCTCGTTCAAAGTTACAAAGAGAATGAGAAAGAAGAAATCGTAAAAAATGAAGTGAAAGTCCCGCTCATTCGTATTAAAAATGAAACGCCAACTATAGATAAAGAATTGCCAAAGTTACAGAAAGTTACTATTGATGAAGTAAAAGAGAACTTAGTTGAACGAAAACAGGGAGATTCTATACATATACGAGTAAAAGCGTCAGATATAGAATCGGTTGTAAAAGAAGTGCGCGTTACATTAAAAGGGAAAGAAAATAAAGAGCTTTCGTTTTTATTAGACTACAACAAGCATGATATGGATTGGCAAAAAGTATTTGAAATAACAGAAGCATTGCCGGCTGGGCCATACGAATTACTTGTAGAGATAATAGATGCAGCAGGTAATAAACTTGTTGAAGAAAGTGAATATACCATTTCTGTTTTGGCGCCAAAAAACGAAGATGATAAAAAGATAGAAGAGAAAGAGAAAGAGAAAGAAGAGAAATTAGATAATAAACTAGAAAATGAATTAGAAGATAAGAAAGAAAATGAGAAGCAAGAAGATTTGAAAGTCAAAAACCCGCTTCTAGAAGAAAAATTGCCGGTTGTTCAAATTCCGAAGCAAGATGAGAAAGTAAATAAGTTTATAAAAGAACCGTTGAAAGAGAAAGAGAAATTTACTTACGTTATAAAAGAGCCGTTCGAAGACAACAAGGAAGTACATAAGGCGAAGGACCAAAAAGAGAAAAATAACAAACAAGTTGTCTCTAAAAAGAAAGAACAAAAAGAAGAAACGAAAGACAAGGAAGAAGAAAAAGGTGAACAGGGAGTACAAGCTTCGGATGTATTTACTATCATGTCAGGTTTGTTCGTACTGTTTTTAGTTTTAAAGAGTAATAAAGAATGGGGCTAATTATTTCATAGTAGTGGAGGCGCTTAAATGGAGATTAAACGTACGACAATTGAAGATAAGACGCTACAACCATTAAAACAGCCTGCAGCTATTTCGGAACATGAAATCCAGAAAGAACGAAAGCGTAGCAATTTAGTGTTTACTGGACAGTCTAAAATTATTTCGAAAAATAATGAGATAGGTATTTTACTTGCAAGTTTAAGTGATGGAAAGATTATGAAGGAAATGCTTTCTAAAGAGATGGATACAGTGTTACAACTTTTTAAAAAGTTACATACGTTATCTGAAGAAGGAAAGCAATCAGAAAAAGTGTTTGAACAAGTAATTAGAAGCCTGCAAGGACTTGTTAAGCAGGCGCATATAAAAGAACTTCCTTTGTTAGATGGAACATATGATTTCGCTGAAGTGCAACTATCATTTGGTAGAAAAGTACATATTCCTTTACTAGATGTAAGTGCACTCATCTCTAGAGTGGAAAGTGATTCTTCAGAAGGAAATATAAATTTGATGGTAACGGTTATTACTGCTTATATAACGAAATTGTCTAACGAAACGATTTTAATTAGCGTTACAGACCGCATTGCTAAAGATCGGGATGTAAGTGTATGGAGAGCGCTTGCGGAAATGAACATGACACAATTATCACAGGCATTGAAACAAACGATGCAAGAACATAAATGGTCTATGACGTTTGTTTTTCTCTTCATATGGATTGTCGGTATTATTTTAATTCGAGTTATGTAAAAAGGTCGTCACTCCATTGTGACGACCTCTTTTATATTTTTTCGTAGAAGAATGTATCAAATCGCTGAAGATTGTAACGTTCAGGTGTTAAAATTTGTTCCGTACTACCAACAAATAGTACACCGCCTTTTCGTAAAGAACGACTAAATTTTTCGTAAAGTTTTACTCTTGCTTCTTCTGTGAAATATATCATTACATTACGACAAATAATCAAATCATAATTTGTATCGAATGACTGCATTAAAAGGTCGTGTTGTTTAAACGAGACGTTTTGTTTAATGTTTTGATGCAATGAATATAGATCATTCTCTTTTGTGAAATGACGTTCTTTCAAATCAGTAGGTAATTCCTTTAACGAACGTTCTGTATATTGAGCGCGTTTTGCGGTTTCTAAAATATGGAAATCAAGATCTGTTGCTTGAATTTCAAAACGAAATGGAGCTAGATGCTTTGATAAAATTAAAGAGAGTGTATATGGTTCTTCACCAGCAGCGCAAGCGGCACTCCATACCTTTAATTTTCCGCTATTTTGTTCGAGTAATTTTGGTAGTGCTTTCGACTCTAAAGTTTGCCATCGTTCTTTATTTCTAAAAAACTCTGAAACGTTAATTGTAATATAGTCAATAAAATTTAAAAATAAATTTTGATCAGCGCGTAATTTGTTTAAAAAATTAGTGTAGTTTTCGAAGCCTTTTCTCGAAATGAAAGCATCGATTCTACGGCGCATTCTATCTTGTTTATATGAAGCGATGTCCATATTGAATTGTTGTTTAAAACTCGCGATAAAATGATCATAATCTTGTTCAATTATCATATTTACAATGGGCACAATAATGATATTGTGCCTCCCCCTTTACATCATACGAATTTTTTGTTCAAAGCTTTTTTTCATTTGCTTTTCATGTAATCCTGGTAAATCATAAATGACAGCATCAATACCTGCTTCTTTTGCAACATCGACAGGGATGACAGATGTATGTTTGTCCCCGTTATAAAAACAGAGAACTAAATCAGTGTCTTCAATAATTTGTTTAACAAAAAACATATAATTTGATCGGTAAATGGAGTCAGAAGGATGATCAAAAGCAACATATTCGGCTCCGTGTTTTTTTAAGTAATCAACGACTTCTTGAAATTCATCTGTTATTGCTTGTAATGGTTGCAGCGTGTAAAGGCATAAATTTTGAGCGAGTCTTTCATTCTCAACGAAAAAACGAAGAACCTCATTTTCAATAGATTTATAACATAATATGTAAATTTTATGTTTGTGAGCATAGTCAGTTAAAAATTTTTTAATTTCTTCTTGATCTAATGCTGTTAATTGATTTGAACCACAAAGGAAAATATTCATAGAATTGTGCCACCTCATGCTAAATTGTAACATATCTTTTATAAAAAATAACTGCAAAATATTACTGTTCAGAGTATAATTATAAATAACTGGATTTTACGATTAAGTTTAGGAAGAAATAAAAAAATAAATAGGTGATATATATGCTACGTTCTATCTCGCATAATCCAATTTTATCGCATATACCGCCTGCTACTCAAATGCCGAAAGAAGCAAATGTCAGAACAGGACTTGCATTTTCGGATAATTTGCATGCAGATCCGAAAAAAGATAAATTACTAGAACAAATGGAAGCTTTTGTCGATAATATTGGAGAAATTAAAGAGAAAATTGAAATGGAATTAACGCTTGATAATGTAATGGAATACAAAAATACAGTAAAATCATTTTTGAATTTTTACGTGGATAATGTATTGCAGTATAAAGATGTCATGTCTCGTCACCCGCGTTACGGATATTCACAGAAAATGACGATTGTGAAACAGGCAGAAATGGGATTGAATGAATTAGAAGATGTTATGAATTTAATTAATACGAAAACAGGACATTTAGAAATGTTAAATCAAATTGGAGAAATCCATGGTTTAATTGTGAATTTAGTCTTGTAAAAGGAAGGAAGCTATATGTACATACAATTATATGAAAAACTCGTTATTATTCAAAAAGCGTATGAAAATATTCAAGCGCTTGGAGAGCAAATATATGAGAATTTAAAAAATAAAAATGTAAATGCAGTTCAAAAATTGCAAGTAGAGCAATTGCAGTACATTGATGGTTTAAAAGGGTTATCAAGCTCATTAGAAGAAATGGTTGTTCAGTTCTGTAAAGAACAAGGAGTTGAAGCGTTTCGTGTAAGTGCGTTATTTTCGTATTTTTCTCAAGAAGAAATTGAAAAAATGGAAGAATTACAAAAAAACGTAACTGAATTAGAAGAGAATGTAAAAATGCTTCTTTTGAAAAATCAATATTACTTAAACGTACTATTAAAAACTACAGAAAGTATTGTGGATTCTGTTTCTGAATATAACTTAGAGCGAAACAATAATTCGCAAATCTTTATGAACGAACTATTGTAAAGGAGAAGTGAAGCTTTATGAGATTATCTGATTATAATACACCGCTATCGGGCATGTTAGCGGCTCAAATGGGGTTACAAACAACGAAACAAAACTTGTCTAACATTCATACACCGGGTTATGTGCGTCAAATGGTGAATTACGGATCTGTTGGAGCAAGCAATGGTCATACGCCAGAACAGAGAATTGGTTACGGTGTACAAACGCTAGGTGTTGACCGTATTACTGATGAGGTAAAGACGAAGCAGTTTAATGATCAATTATCTCAGCTCTCTTACTATAACTACATGAATTCAACTTTATCACGTGTAGAGTCTATGGTTGGAACGACAGGGAAGAATTCATTATCTAGTTTAATGGACGGTTTCTTTAATGCCTTTCGTGAAGTAGCAAAAAATCCAGAGCAACCAAACTACTATGATACATTAATTTCTGAAACTGGGAAGTTCACAAGTCAAGTGAATCGTCTTGCGAAAAACTTAGATACAGTGGAAGCACAGACAGCAGAAGATATTGAAGCGCATGTTAATGAATTTAATCGTCTTGCTGCTAGTTTAGCAGAAGCGAATCATAAAATTGGACAAGCGGGTACACAAGTGCCGAATCAACTTTTAGACGAACGAGATCGCATCGTTACAGAGATGTCTAAGTATGCAAACATAGAAGTATCTTATGAATCTATGAATCCTAATATCGCGAGTGTTAGAATGAATGGTATTTTAACAGTAAATGGACAAGATACATATCCACTTCAATTAAATAAAGAAAAAGACCCAATGTCAGTTGAGATTTACGGTTCAGAAATCTCTGTAACTAGCGGAGCGATAAAATCAGCGATTGATACGAAAGCAAAGATTGTTGATTATAAAAAAAATCTCGAAGACTTAATGAGTTCAGTGAAAAATCAAGTGAATACAGTGATGGGAAAAGATTTCTTCGTTGGAGATTATGCAAAAGATATGAAGTTAAATCCAGAATTCCAAAAAGATGTTTCGAAAATGAAAATGTCTGCTGAAACAGCAAATAAACTAGCAGCAGTTACAGATGGAGATTATAAAGAAGGTCTTTCTTATAAACAAGCATTAGACCAATTTATAGTTCGTGTTGCATCTGATAAAAGTGCAGTAAATGGTTATCAAAAAATTCATGGCGATTTACTAGAAGGTATTCAGCAAGAAAAAATGAGCGTTGAAGGTGTAAATATGGAAGAGGAAATGGTAAATTTAATGGCCTTCCAAAAATATTTCGTCGCAAACTCTAAAGCTATTACTACGATGAATGAAGTGTTTGATAGTCTATTTTCGATTATTCGATAAGTGATAATAATTGATTGGAAATATATAAGGAGGAGATAGAAATGAGAGTATCTACATTTCAAAATGCAAACTGGGCAAAGAATCAGTTAATGGATTTGAATGTGCAACAACAATACCATAGAAACCAAGTAACTTCAGGGAAGAAAAATCTTCTTATGAGTGAAGATCCACTTGCAGCGAGTAAATCATTTGCGATTCAACATTCATTGGCGAATATTGAACAAATGCAAAAAGATTTAGCTGACTCAAAAAATGTATTAACACAAACTGAAAATACTTTACAAGGTATTTTTAAATCTTTAACGAGAGCAGATCAATTAACGGTACAGGCATTAAATGAGCCAAATGGTGAAAAAGAATTGAAAGCCATCGGTGCAGAGATTGATCAAATTTTAAAACAAGTTGTATATTTAGCGAATACGAAAGAGCAAGGTCGTTATATTTTCGGTGGTGATAGTGCAGAAAAGTCACCATTTACAGAAGATGGTACGTACCAGGGTGGACAAAATGATGTGAACTGGCAATTAAATGATGGTTATGAATTAAAGGCATTTCGTAACGGAGAAGCATTATTATCACCGGTTATAAAAACGTTAAAACAGATGAGCGAAGCGATGCAAAAAGGTGACCAAAAAGCGTTACAACCGTTATTAGGAGAAAACAAGAAAAACTTAGATGGCATCATTAACCGTACGACTGAAGTTGGTTCAACAATGAACACAATGGAGACGTTTAAAACAATTTTAAGTGAGCAAAACTTAGCGCTTCAAGAAAACCGTAAAGAAATTGAGGATGTTGATTTAGCGGTCGCAATTTCTGACTTGGCATATATAAATGCAACATATGAAGCGACGCTTAAAGCGGTTAGTACGATGAGTAAAACGAGTATTTTAGACTACATGTAATCTATAAGGAGTGAGAAAAATGGCAGGAACAACGATGACAGGTATTGGTGGTAGACAACAAATTTGGAACCTCGGAAATAATATGATCGATACTTCTAACTTCGTCGAATTAGAAATGAATGCTTTAGATATGAGGAAAACACCATATACGAAAGAAAAGAATGACCTTACAAATGATAAACTACTATATACAAGTTTAAAATCAGAATTTAGTTCTTTTACACAAACTTTTAAAAACTTAGCGGCTTTTAAAGGAAATGAGAAAAAAGTAACGACAACACAAGACGGTTATATTAATGTAAAAGCTGATGGTGGTGCGATTGCAGGAACTTTTAATATGACGATTACACAGCTTGCACAGCGTCATCAAATAGCTTCAAATGAAATTAAAGATATAAATGCAAAGCTTCCTAAAGATGAAACATTAAAACTAGGTGGTAAAGAACTAAAAGTAACAACTGATATGACATATAAAGATTTAATTAATAAGATTAATGATGGAGATTATGGCGTATCAGCTTATACACTTGGAAATAAAATTTTCATGACCTCGAAAAAAGAGGGAACAGATGGACAGATTAAGTTTGAGGCGAACACATCTACACTATTTCAAGATATGGGTTTAGCTAAGGCGGATGGCACAGCGCTCAATACAATCAATGAAGCACAAAATGCTATGTATACTATTAATGGTATCAAAGGGGAAGGTTCTACTAATACAATTGAAGCTCTTCCTGGTGTGAAAATTGAGTTGTTAAAGGTAACTGAGCCGAAAGTAGAAGGAGCGCCAGATGCTGGTACAACAACAGATCCAAAAGCAAAAGGTATAGATCTAAAATTTACAGTAAATGACTCAAACGTAACAGATGCATCGAATGTTATTAAAAAAATGGTAGCTGATTATAATAAAGCTGTTTCTACAGTAGATATCTTTGCTGGAAAAGGTGGAGCTTTCCAAGGTCAAGCTATTATGCAAAGTGTACGTCAGGCAATGAACAATGTCGTAACATTTTCTCAAGATGGTAATTATTTATTCACATTTGGTATTCAATTAAAGCAAGATGGAACGATGGAAGTTAATGATGAAAAATTAACACAAGCATTAAAAGAAAAACCCGATGCAGCGAAGCAATTTTTCTTTAGTTCTAACGGTTTAGGAAAAATGATGGAAGAACCGCTTGATAAACTATTCGGTGATAAAGGTGTAGTCGGCGAGAGAGTTAAAAACATTGACTCACGTGTAAGTGATTTAGATAAAAAGATTAAAGATATTGAGACGCAAAACTTGCAAAAGCAAGATGAAATCGTGAAGAAGTATCAAAAGCTAGAGAGTACATTGGCGGCGCTTGATAGCCAACTAAAAACAATTAAAGCAATGACAAAACAAAAAAGTGATGATTAATGAAAGTTGAGGAAGTGATCGTATGCAAGCATGGCAACGTTATATGCAAAATGATATTATGACGAGTAATCCGATTAAAAATACAATTTTTATTTATGAAAGATGTATTGTAGAGTTTCGTAATTTAGAAGAACTTTTACATACTTTTAAACTTCAAGAAGGGGACGCACTTCTTGAAAAATTAGAACGTATTTTTGAAGAGCTAAAGCTTCAATTAAATCCTGAAATTACGAAAGATTTATATGATAGTCTCTATGGTTTATATGATTGGATTAGCATTCAAATTCAAACGATGAAAGTAACGCGTGAAGCGAAAGATATTGATGCAATTGTGAAAGTGTTACAAGATTTAATAGACGGTTACCGCGGAGCACTTGAAAATGAACAATGATATTTATCGGACGTTTGTCAGCTGTTTTAATGAAATCGGTGAATTGCAAGTGTCAGACAGAGAGTTTGCTGAAAAGAGTGAGATGTTAAATCGCTGGATGGTGACATTGGATGAAGAAACGCGTGCGCAAGTTGCAGCAGAAGTAAGCCCGTTCATTATTAAGGCAGCTCAGCATATTCGGGATAAGCAAAAGATTTTGGAAGAAATGATTATGACAAATGATGGGCGAATGAAGGCTAATTCATTTTACGGTAAATATTAATAATAACGTTTGGAAACAGATTCCCCTTTTAAAAGGGGGTCTATTCCTTCGTTTACATAAAGAACTCCGCTGATTGAGGTTTCATTTTATGACTGTGATGAAAAAATAATAGTAATCCAAATAATAGAAAAATGGAATTTAGTTTATAGTTTATATATTGAAATGTTCTATAGATTACTATGTGTATACAGTTTTTTGCATTCTTTTTTATATTTTTGTATTTTTCTAAAGACAACAATGAAAAAATGGAATAAAATATGTAAGGGTACATAATAGTAAATATTTTAATAAACGCATATAAGAAAATAAATAATGAAGTGAAACTTCTATCAGTGGATCATTACGTTAGAAAAGGAAGGGTGTGGAATATGCCAGATTTAGTGAGTGATGTAAGCCATTATATGAATTATTTAGTGACGAAACGAAATACTGTTTCTAGTAATATTGCAAATGCGAATACACCTGGCTATAAAGCACAAGATGTAACATTTGCTGAGCAGATGAATAAAAGTAGTGCCTTATATAAAAATAATGCGGCTGATTTAAAGAGCAATCCAGATTTATATCAAACGAATGAAATGCACTTACCGACAGTAAATACGAAAAATACATATGCAAAGATTCAAACAAAATCAATGCAAACGAATAAAGACGGAAATAGTGTGGATGTAACGACAGAAATGCTAGATTTAATGAAAGCAAATCAGTTATACGGTATTTCAGTTAACGCAATTAATACACAATATGCAATTAACCAAGCGGCACGCGGACGTTAAAAGTAGAAGGAGAGACAACGGATGTTTCAGGCAATTAATGCAAGTGGCTCAGGACTAACGACAGCGAGAAAGTGGATGGAAGTTACTTCTAACAATATTGTAAATGCAAATACGACGGCGGCTCCGGGGGCAGATTTATATGAGCGTCGTAGTGTGGTGCTAGAATCAAACAATAGTTTTGCAAGTATGCTAGATGGGGCTCCTACTAACGGAGTAAAAATAAAAAGTATTGAAGCAGACAAAACGGAAAATTTAGTGTATGATCCGACGCATCCGCACGCAAATGAAGAAGGATATGTACGTTATCCCAATATTGATGTAACTGCTGAAATGACGAATGTAATGGTTGCTCAAAAAATGTATGAAGCGAATACGAGTGTATTAAATGCGAATAAAAAAATGCTTGATAAAGATTTAGAAATCGGCCGAGGATAAGGGGGAAGATAGTAATATGAAAATTCAACCAATGTTACATACACAACCATTTGGAGCAATTCAGTCAATTGGTGCACCGAAAACTTCTCAAACATCTGTAGTTGAGGGGAAAAAGTTTATTGATTTATTGGAAGATATGAATCAAACGCAAAACAATGCGCAAACAGCAGTATATGATTTACTAACTAAAGGGGTAGGAGAAACACATGACGTTTTAATTCAGCAAAAGAAAGCTGAGTCTCAAATGAAAACAGCTGCTCTCGTACGTGATAATCTTATTGAAAATTATAAGTCACTAATTAATATGCAAATTTAGGAAAGTGGACGGGTGTGTTTAAATGGAAAAGATGAAAAATGTTATCCAATCGTTAAAAACGTGGCATAAGTTAGTAATTGGTGCTGCGCTTTTAGCGATTGTAACAGGAGCACTTTTATACTTCACCTTGCCAGATAAATATGTTGTTGTATATCAAAATTTAAATGATACAGATAAACAAGAGATTACAGCAGAATTATCGAAGTTAGGTGTCGATTATCAATTAGCGGCCGATGGTTCGATTCGTGTGCAAAAGAATGATGCTCCATGGGTTCGAAAAGAAATGAATGGGATGGGCTTACCGTTTAATTCGAAAAGCGGTGAAGAAATTTTATTAGAAAGCTCTCTCGGTTCAAGTGAACAAGATAAAAAAATGAAGCAAATTGTCGGTACGAAGAAGCAATTGGAGCAAGATATTGTAAGAAACTTTGCGACAGTTGAAACGGCAAATGTTCAAATTACATTGCCTGAAAAAGAGACAATTTTTGATGAAGAAAAAGCAAAAGGAACAGCGGCGATTACGGTTGGAGTGAAACGTGGCCAATTGTTAACAGCTGATCAAGTTGCAGGTATACAGCAAATGATTAGTGCAGCAGTTCCTGGTGTGAAGGCAGAAGAAGTAAGTGTTATTGATAGTAAAAAAGGTGTTATCTCAAAAGGAGCAGATGAAGCACATTCTAGTAGTTCCTCTTCTTATGAGAAAGAAGTAGAGATGCAGCACCAACTTGAAGGTAAATTAAAGCAAGATATTGATGCAACGTTAATGACGATGTTTAAACCGAATGAATATAAAGTGAATACGAAAGTATCTGTAAACTACGATGAAGTTACACGTCAGTCAGAGAAGTATGGTGATAAAGGTGTACTTCGTAGTAAACAAGAGCAAGAGGAAAGCTCTACTGCGCAAGAAGGGGCAGATACGAAGCAAGGTGCTGGTATTACAGCGAACGGTGAAGTGCCAAACTACGGTACGAACAATAATCAAAATGGTAAAGTTGTCTATGATAATAAAAATGGTAACAAAATCGAAAACTATGAAATAGATAAAACAGTTGAAACAATTAAGAAACACCCAGAATTAACGAAAACAAATGTTGTTGTATGGGTAGATAATGATACGCTAGTAAAACGTAGAATTGATATGACAACTTTTAAAGAAGCGATCGGAACAGCGGCAGGACTTCAAGCTGATCCGAACGGTAACTTTATAAATGGTCAAGTTAACGTTGTAACTGTTCAGTTCGATCAGCCGAAAGCCGAAAAAGAGAAAGAACCAGAAAAAAGTGGTATGAACTGGTGGTTATTCGGTGGAATTACAGCTGGCTTATTAGCGATTGGTGGCCTAGTGTGGTTCTTATTAGCAAGACGTAAGAGAAAGAAAGAAGAAGAGGAATATGAAGAATACTTAGCAGAAGAGGAAATTGCTGCAAGTAATGAAAGTATCTTGGAAATTCCTGAAGAAAAAATAGTGCCAGAGCCAAAACCTGAACCAGAAGAACCGAAAGAACCAACGTTAGATGAACAAGTGCAGGATGCTACGAAAGAACATGTAGAAGGAACTGCAAAAGTAATTAAAAAATGGTTAAACGGACAGTAAGGGAGGAACAACGATGTTAGATGAAATCTCCTCCAAAGAAAAAGCTGCCATCCTTATTCGTACATTAGAAGAAGGGGTGGCAGCAAAAGTCATTGAATATATGACAGCTGAGGAAAAAGAAGTATTACTTCGTGAAATCGCAAAGTTTCGTGTATACAAACCAGAAACGTTAGAAAATGTACTAGGAGAGTTCTTATATGAACTAAATGTAAAAGAATTGAACTTAGTCACTCCAGATAAAGAATACATTCGTCGCATATTTAAAAACATGCCAGAAGACGAACTGGAAAAATTATTGGAAGATCTTTGGTATAACAAAGATAATCCGTTTGAGTTCTTAAATTCACTTACAGATTTAGAGCCACTTCTTACAGTGCTTAATGATGAGTCACCACAAACAATTGCAATTATCGCTTCTTATATTAAACCGCAACTTGCGTCTCAATTAATTGAGAGATTGCCAGATCATAAGCGCGTTGAAACGGTAATGGGTATAGCGAAACTAGAACAAGTTGATGGTGAGTTAATTAATCAAATTGGTGAGTTGTTAAAATCGAAATTAAATAATATGGCATTTAGTGCAATTAATAAAACTGATGGCTTGAAAACAATCGTAAATATTTTAAATAATGTTTCACGAGGTGTTGAAAAAACAGTCTTTCAAAAGCTGGATGAAGTCGATTATGAGTTATCTGAGAAAATTAAAGAAAATATGTTTGTCTTTGAAGACTTACTTGGTCTTGAAGATCTTGCGCTTCGCCGTGTATTAGAAGAAATTACAGATAACGGTGTTCTTGCGAAAGCACTTAAAATTGCAAAAGAAGAAATTAAAGAGAAATTATTTACATGTATGTCTTCAAACCGTAAAGAGATGATTCTAGAAGAATTAGATGGCTTAGGACCGCTTAAGATGACGGATGCTGAAAAAGCGCAGCAAACGATCACTGGTACAGTGAAAAAGCTAGAGAAAGAAGGAAGAATTATCGTTCAAAGAGGTGAAGAGGATGTCCTTATTTAAAAACAGAATTCCGAAGAATTCTGTTTCTTTTTCTGAAGAAACGTATGAATTACAATTTCCAAAACCAGCTTCAGTTCAAATTGAAGAGGAAGAATTACAAGCTGATCATGCAGAACTTCGCGCCCAGCAAGAATCGTTACATATGGAAATGAATCAGCTAAGGCAAGAGAAGCAAATGCTAGAACGAGAGCGGCAGCAGTTATTACAAGATAAAGAACAATTTCAAATGCATATTCATGAGCAAATGGAACAGATGGAAGCAGCGCGTGTGCAATTTCAAAAAGAACAACAAGAAACAGCATATGAATGGACAGAGTTATTATGGGATCAATCTTTTCATCTAGCAGAAAAAATCGTGAATCAAGCGGTAGATTCACGATTGCTTGATGTGTTACCTATTTTAACTGGCATCGTGCAAACATTGCCAACTTCGTTTGAAAAATTAATCATTACAGTACATCCAGAAACGTTTGAACGTATTCAACAAGAGAAGGAAAACACGCAAGAATATTGGTTACTACAATTAGTAGAATGGAAATATGATTTCTCCCTGCAGTTTGGTGAATTTGTTCTGGAAGAAGAGAAAGAATTCTTTGAATTTAAATTTGCACCTATATTTGTGAAACTTCGTCAGAAATGGGAAGAAGAGAAGTTATTTGAGGAGCAAAATGTATGAGCCGCCTGTTAATGAATGAGAACGAAAAATGGAATAAGTTCATTGAAACACCGCTGTATACGAAAGTAGGCAAAGTTCATAGTGTACAAGAACAGTTTTTCGTAGCAAAAGGGCCGAAAGCGAAGATTGGTGATGTTTGCTTCGTTGGAGAACATAACGTCTTATGTGAAGTGATTGCCATTGAAAAGGAAAATAATATGCTACTTCCATTTGAACAGACAGAAAAAGTATGTTATGGAGATTCAGTGACATTAGTTTCAGAAGATGTTGTTGTACCACGTGGTAATCACTTGCTCGGAAAAGTGTTAAGTGCAAATGGTGAAGTGTTAAATGAGGAAGCTGAAAACATTCCATTACAGAAAATAAAACTAGATGCACCACCTATACATGCATTTGAACGTGAAGAGATTACCGATGTATTTGAAACAGGAATAAAATCAATTGATTCTATGCTAACAATTGGTATCGGTCAAAAGATTGGTATTTTTGCTGGGTCAGGTGTTGGTAAATCAACTTTACTTGGAATGATAGCAAAAAATGCAAAAGCTGATATAAATGTTATTAGTTTAGTAGGAGAACGTGGCCGGGAAGTAAAAGACTTTATTCGAAAAGAGTTAGGCGAGGAAGGTATGCGAAAAAGCGTCGTTGTTGTAGCGACGTCAGATGAAAGTCATCTTATGCAACTTCGTGCAGCGAAACTTGCAACGTCTATTGCTGAATACTTCCGTGATCAAGGTAATAACGTATTACTTATGATGGACTCTGTTACTCGTTTTGCCGATGCACGAAGAAGTGTTGATATTGCTGTTAAAGAGTTACCGATTGGTGGTAAAACACTGTTAATGGAAAGTTATATGAAGAAGTTGTTAGAGCGGTCCGGAAAAACACAAAAGGGATCTATAACAGGTATTTATACGGTGCTTGTTGATGGGGATGATTTAAATGGTCCTGTACCAGATTTAGCACGTGGTATTTTAGATGGACATATCGTATTAAAGCGTGAGCTTGCAACGCTTAGTCATTACCCTGCAATTTCAGTATTAGATTCAGTAAGTAGGATTATGGAAGAAATTGTTTCGCCACATCATTGGCAACTTGCAAATGAAATGAGAAAGATTTTATCAATTTATAAAGAAAATGAATTGTATTTTAAGCTAGGAACGATTCAAGAAAATGAAGAAAATGCTTATATTTTTGAATGTAAAAATAAAGTAGAAGGTATAAATACATTTTTAAAGCAAGGTCGATCGGATAGTTTTCCATTTGATGATATCGTTGAAGCGATACAGCATATAGTATAAGGCCTCTGCCCAAGAGGTCTTATTTTTTTGTTTTTTAATATTTCACAGATTTTTTTGGAAAAAAACTATATAATAGAAAAAGAGAACGTTATAATAGAAAGGGGCTATGAAAACAGGTGGATAAACAGCAGTACGACACAATAAAATTGCAAATAAACCAAGAAAAAGAGCATATTTTAAAAGAAGTGTATGAATTAACAGCTGAAAAAAGAAAAATAGAACAAAAAAAAGAATATGATTTATATGTTGTGAAATCGCGTAGTAAAGTCGTACAAACTGGGCAACGTATTATGGCTGGCATGCTTTCTTCACATACGTTTTCACCTGAAAGAATAGAAGAATGGAATCGAAAAATTAAAAAAACAGAAGGTTTTATTCAAAAAAATGAAAGCCTTTTAGAGCAAGTAAAAGAAAAAGAACGTGTCATTGATGAGATGTATCAAGAAGATTGCAGAAAGCTTGCGAAAGCACAAGAAAAGCTGGAAGAAAAAATGCTTCTGGATTTGAAAATGTGTATGAATGGATGAGGTGAATGTAGTGATACAGTCTGTATTACCGGTGCAACAAAGTTTACCTCCGCAAAAAGAAAAAGGGCTAGAAGTACAATCGAAAAATGAAGATTCTTCATTCGATCGTACGATGAGAATCGAAAATAAAAAGCAGCCGAAAACGGAGAAAACGAAACGAGAAGAAGCACCAAAAGAAGAGAAAAAAGAATATAACCTTTCTAAACCATCGGTAACGAAAGAAGAACCAATTGTAAAGAAAGAAGAAAAAAAAGATACAGAACAGTTGTTATTAGCTGTATCTGAGCAAATGGTTGCAATTGAGCAATTACATGTGCAGCCGGAATTGTTATATCAATACATACAAAAAATACAAGAGCTATATAAAGAATATGGCAATATTAAACTTAATGAATTACCTGCAGCTGAATTACAACAATTACAAGAACTTCTTTCAAATATGAATATCAAAAATGCTATATGTTTAGAAGATACAATGCAAATGGTATTAGACAAAATGAAGATGCCAGAGCAAACGATGCAAGCATTGAAGGTTGTAGAAACAGAAACTTGTAATATTGCAAAGGAACAAGAAGAGTTTAAAGAGGTAGATCTTCCGAAACTTGAGAGCGATGATGCAAAGGTAGAGTTGCCAGAAGTTGATGCATTAAACGATTCGAGCTCTGCAGGTGCAGAATTATTAAATAAAACGACGAGTACCGAACAAATAGGGAAATCAAATAGTGGTGCTGAGAAAGTTTTATTACCTGACTTAGGAAAGAAAATGGAAGCGCAAGTAGAAGCGCTGCAAAAATTTGTAGTGAAACAAGAACGTGTTTTATTCCAGTTAAATCCAGAAAAACTTGGTACATTAACAGTGTTTATGAAAAAACACGGAGATCAAATTGACGTTCACGTAGAAATGGAAAAACACGATGCGAAAAAACGTGTTGAAATCATTTTTGATGAATTGAGATTAAAGTTAAAAGAAAAAGAAATCAATATTCAAATTAGCTATTCAGATAAAGATGAAAATCGCAAAGAACAGCGAGAACAAGAGCAAAGGCAAAAACAGAAATTAGCAAATACAAATCATGAAAAACAACAATCAACAGAATTTGCGGGATTATTGGAGGAATAAAGCGTGCCAACAGTTGGATTAAATACAACGAGTACAAATCATATTCCGTTACAAGCAGGAGCGCAAAAAAGTAATGTACCTGTTAATGGTGTACAATCGCCAGTGCAACAAAGTAATGGAGTTTCAGCAGGAGCGCAAAAGACTCCTGGGGTAATGGGGAAAGATGATTTCTTAAAATTGTTTTTATCAAGTTTCCAACATCAAGATCCATTTAATGCGATGGATATGAATCAAATGATGAATCAGACAGCGCAGTTATCTCTTATGGAACAAGTACAGAATATGACGAAAGCAGTAGATAAGCTGCAATCAACGATGTATTCAACAGCACTTGATGGTGGAATGAAGTTTTTAGGGAAATACGTAAGAGGTGTTGACGGTGACGGAAACAAAGTAACCGGTCAAGTAGAAACGGTTCGTCTTGCGGAAAATAACGATGTACAGCTCGTTATTAATAATAAAGTTGTCTCTCTTCGTTTCGTTGAGAGAGTGTCTGATAAACCGATTGGGGAAACGAATCCAGAAGACGCAAAGAAAGACGATCAAAAAGTAACTGAAGAAGTAAAAACTACAAATTCATAAGGAGTGTCCATACGTTATGATTAAAGCGTTATATACAAGTATTACAGGGATGAATGCAACACAAAATGCATTAAGTGTAACTTCAAATAATATTGCCAATGCACAAACAGTAGGTTATAAAAAACAAAAAGCAATGTTTGATGATTTACTATATAACAATTCGATTGGTGCAAAAGCCGATGATAAATATGCTGGAACAAACCCAAAAAGTATCGGTAACGGTGTAAAATTGAGCGGAACGGTTACCGATTATAGTGATGGTACAATTACGTTAACAGGTGGTAAAACACAAGCAGCAATGGAAGGTAATGGTTTCTTCGTTGTAGGTGATTCAAAAGGCGGAAATATGGAATTTACTCGTAAAGGTACGTTTGGGATATCTTCAGATTACTATATTACGAATACTGAAGGTCAATACGTATTTGCATACCCTGCAAATGAGGCAACTGGTGAAGTTGATTTATCTGGGATTCCAGGACCGTTGCAAATTCCAATGGGAACGGCAATTGGTGGTATTCGAACATCAAAAGGTGTAGTTGGAGGGAATGTTCCAGCTGATGCAAAAGCAATCTCACAAGAGATACCTATATATGATAATGCTGGTAACACTTGGACGATGCGTGTGGAGTTTACACAAACGAGCGAACATAATTATTCATATAAAGTACAGATGCGCAATGATTCGAAAAAAGAAGGGTTTAAGGATGTTGAAGGTGCAGGCGGTAATATGGCATTTGATGCTGTTGGAAATCCAAGTCCGAAAGAGCAAGCAGCTAATATTCCATTTAATGGCGGCAATATAAAACTAGACTTAAGTAATTTAACGAATCATCCAACAGATAAAACATTATCAGTAACAGGCGTAGATGGTAGAGCGGCGGCGACTGTTAAAGATTGCTTCATTGCTGATGGTGGATATGTGATGGTAAAATATTCTGACGGAAGCATGAAAGCTGCTGGCCAATTAGCTGTTGCGATGTTCCCGAATGAAGGCGGACTAATGAAAACTGGTAATGGTAACTATACAGCGACGAATACGACGGGTATTTTAGCTCTTGGTGCATCTGGACAAAATGGAGCAGGAAAAGTACGTGGTAGTGCACAAGAAGGTGCAAACGTAGATTTATCTGTAGAATTCGTTGACTTAATGTTATACCAACGCGGATTCCAAGGAAATGCGAAAGTAATTAAAGTTTCAGATGAAGTATTAAATGAAGTTGTAAACTTAATTCGATAATATATCGCATGGAAAAAATGTAATGGAGTAGAAAGGGTTTTTTATTCGTATGACAAGACAAGAGCGAATTTTACAATTGCCTTTTTTCGAAAATAAACGTGAACTTGCCGAGCAAGTATTAAAAATAGAACGAGAAGAGCATGTATATTTACCAGATCAATTTGAAATTAAGCAAGTGCCTCCGTATTCATTTGGCGAAAAACAAGCGATCATTGGCCGTATCCATGAGTTTTATTTCATAAGTGTTGGTAGCGATAGTGTTTGGAAGTATCAACTGTTTAAGGATGAGATGAAGTGTCGTGAGTTTTTTGTTATGTTGCCAAATATTACGGATCAGCAGATAGCGTTTTGGTTTAATAACATAGAGTTATTGAAAGGTTCTTAAAAGCACTTTTTAGGTTTTGAGAGAGGACCTGGCGATGTTTTGGAGCGGTTAGTGCCTAATAGAGTCCCGACCGATGTGTAAGACCAGAGATATGTAGCGTTACTAGAGTAGTGTGGTAGTGTAAGAAGTGGTAATATAAAATAGTTTTAAGTTAATTTAAGGTAGTTGTATATACGATTAGACTGAATTTCTATAAAAGGAGAGGTGAGGAGGATGGCGCAAAATAAGTATCGCGTTACATTCATTTCGCCGAGTGAGGTTGAGCAGCGGACTGTAATGGCGGCGAATAGTTTGCCAGATTTAATTCGTAAAGTAGAAAGTATTATCGCAGATCCAAACGGTTATTTTGTGAATGATAAAAAAAATAATTGTTATTTTAAAGTGATTAAAGAAAATGTTACGTTTATTCAATATGAGTTACTATTTTCGGATAAGGAAATTCATATTGAAAAATTAAAACATATAGCACCGGTAGTATTAAAGCGATTATTCGAAAAAATAAATGACCCGGAATTATATGCACTCGCGCTACTTGATGTTGATATAGCAACGAAAGAATATGTGCTAGCAGAAATGAATTCTGAGCTGAGAATAAGAGTAGAGACAGAGCTTTCGAAAAAATGGGAAGCAATGCCGACGGAAATTGTAGGAGCGCAGGAAGTGTTATTAGAAGCACTTGCTTCGTTTATACAAGATTAATTGTTTTTTAATAAAATGAATTGTTCGACTATCTATATTTTTTATATAGGTAGTTGACTTTTTCTCTTTTATAAAGCTTAATAATTAGATATACGGAATTAATGGAAGGGGAGCGACACCTTTATGTCACAAGCACAAAGTATTTTATTAGAAAGCGGAACAAATGAATTAGAGATTGTTACGTACACTGTTGGTGAAAACCTATTTAGTATTAATGTAATGAAAGTACGTGAAATCATTAATCCATTCCCTGTTACAACTGTGCCAGAATCTCATCATGCAGTTGAAGGTGTTGTTCAAGTACGTGGTGAAATTTTACCTGTTATTAACTTAGCGATGGCTCTTAATTTAAAGTCAACAAAGCCACTTGATCAAACGAAATTTATCATCTCAGAATTAAACCAAATGAAAGTTATTTTCCGCGTTGATGAAGTGCATCGTATTCAACGTATTTCATGGGAACAAATTGATGAACCAGCTTCATTATCTATGGGACTAGAAGAAACGACATCTGGTATTGTAAAACTAGATGGAAAAATCATCTTACTATTAGATTATGAAAAAATTGTATGTGAAATTAGCGGCACTGGTTATGACAATAAATCAATTGCAGGATTAGAACAAAAAACAGATCGAGCTGAAAAAGTAATTTACATTGCAGAAGATTCAGCGATGCTTCGCCAAATATTAGAAGAAACATTATCATCAGCTGGATATACAAAAATGAACTTCTTTAGCAATGGTGCAGAAGCGTTAGCGCAAATTGAAAAATTAGCGAAAGAGCAAGGCGAAAAAATGTTTGAGCATATTCACTTGCTAATTACGGATATTGAAATGCCAAAAATGGATGGACATCATTTAACGAAAGTGGTTAAGGATAGTGAAGTAATGAATCGTTTACCAGTCATTATTTTCTCTTCATTAATTACAAATGAATTATTCCATAAAGGTGAAGCTGTAGGAGCAAATGCTCAAGTAAGTAAGCCAGATATTCAAGAGCTAATTGGTTTAGTTGATAAGTTAGTGCTTTAAAAGCTTCTATTTAGCCGGAATAGAAGCTCTAGCCAAGTGTTGAGCGGTCAGTGCTTAATAGAGCCCTATGCGATGTTGAGATCAGATATATGGAGTGGTTATAGGTAAGTAGAAGAGCTGGTGTATAACATTTTTCTATTTAGTAGGAATAGAGGAACTACTTATGTAAGGAAGTTTTTCAGTGCTTAATAGAGTCCCATGCGATGTGAGTTCAGAGGTATGAAGTAGTTTTAGGTAAGAAGAAGTGAGACTTTGATTGAGGATTTGAAGACTGGGTTTATAACTCTATTCTGTTAGAGAGAGGAAGGAATTAGCCAATGCTACATATGGCTAATTCCTTTTTAGTATTCTATACTTTAAGCTGGTGGAAAAATGAAAGGTTTCTTGGGTGTTTGTCGCTGTATGTGTGAATAATCTTTATTTAGAGATTTTTGATTTAAAAATATAAGCAAACGTATTTTCGATTTTTATTTTAGTAATATTTCGTGGTAACGCAAATTTTTTCGGTGAAAAAACATTCAAAATACCATATAATATAATTAAATGTAATTAATATGCAATTTTGCATATTAATAAAAAAACATTTTCCAAATTTTTATACTTTCTATACATTTTTGTATGTTTATTATTTGACAGATAATTTCGAACTGTTATAATATGGATATGTAAAAATTGCTATTTTCTTAAAAGACATGGGAGTCAGATGAGAATTGTGAAAGGATGAGGGGGAGTGGCACAGATTATGTATCACCACACAGCAATTAATGTATTAGGTCTTTTGCAAAACATGTCAAATAATAAAATGAACGATATGCAACTAGAGGTGGAATTTAAAAAAATAGAAAAAGAATTCCAAGTAAAGTATGAAGAATTAGTTGATTTACATAATAGAATGGTATTATTTCAAATAGATATAGAAAAAAATGGCGGGATGCGAGCATATGAAAAATCAGCAATTACATGGCTGAAGTCTGAACTAGAGCTACTGTATGAAGTGTATCAATTTTGTCAACGTCACGGTTTAAACATTTTAAGTATTTCAAAATACGTAAGTAAAAATGAACTAAATCTTTTTCCAAAAACAGAAAGTCAATTGCAAAATACGTATTATAAATTAAAAAAACGTGAAATACCGTTTGAAAATATTGAAAAACAAAAACCAGGACGAAAGCGAAAATATATACCAGTAAAAGAGACAATCGCTGCAAGAAAACAAGAAAACGAGTACGAATTAAAAGAAGAAATCCAGCATAAAGAGGATGAAAAAAGTCTTGTAACAGTTATATCTGGTATCGTTGATAACTTTGAAACAATTAATCAATGTAGTGAAAGGAAAGAAGACGAACTACATCAGTTTATGGAAGGTATTTATAAGCTTTCTAGCATGGCAGCAGGGCGTTCTAGAGAAGCAAAGAATACACGTAGTCTAGAAGGTGAATTGCAGTCGTTACAACTGGAAAATGAAAGGCTAAAACGAGAGAAAGAAGAGCTTGTACAAGATATTAAAGGTATGACGCAGCTTTTAATTCATTTCATTACAAGTTCTGATATCGATCAAATTCGTAAATTACCAACTTTCGTACAAGATTGTAAAATGGAATTACATAAACTAGGTCTATATAATGCACAAGATGGTAAAATGAAAATAATGGTTGACCGTAGCGGACAAGTTATGACGGTAACACAGTAATAAAATTTGGGTACAAAATAAAAGGGAGATACATAGTTTATATGTATTTCCCTTTTGTTTTGTATGGAATCGTTCCAAAGAAGGAAGATTCATTTTTATGATTGTAGTAGTTTAGAGACCATTTGCGGAATTTGGTTCGCTTGTGAAACCATACTAAGTGCAACTTCAGTCAATAATTTGAACTTTAAAAAATCACTCATCTCCTGCGCCATGTCTGCATCTTCAATTAGAGATGCAGCATCTGTTAACGCCATACTTTGATTATTTAAATTTTCAATATTAAACTGTAAACGATTTATCATTGCACCAAGGTCGGCACGATGAAATGACACACTTTGCAAAGCCTCTTCGATTTTACGAATTGCCGTTCTTGCTTCTTGTTCCGTTGAAATCTTGATGTCATGTTGTGTAGGGGAAGGGGGAATATGTTTCGTCATATTTATTGTATGACCGATATCGTCTAATGTAACAGGACGGTTTTGACCGTCAAATACGGATAAATCATTAAACTCAGTCGTTTCGCCAATATAGCCAATTTGTTCTGTTAAAGATTGAAACTCTTTATTTAGTGAATGACGGTTTGCATTTGAATTTGTACCGTTTGAGGATTGAACGGCTAAATCACGCATACGCTGCAAAATATTTATCACAGTTTGAAGTGCAGCTTCTGCCGTGCGAAGCATCGATATCGCATCCTCATTATTACGAATCGCCACGCGCATACCACTTGCTCTCGCGTGCATACGAGTCACAATTGTAATATTAGCAGGATTATCAGAAGCATGATTCAACTTCTTACCGGTCGCCAAATGCTCCATTGCCACATTCATACGCTTCTCATTCTCATACAACGACTGCCTAGCATTCATACTCAAAACATTCGTACCAATACGCATAATAGAAACTCCTTATAGATTGATATAGTTAGTGTTCTAAAGCTAATAAACGGCTATGAAAAAATAAAAAGGCTTATGCTTATTTGCTATTTTTGTTTTAGCATAAGAGGGGATCAAGATAAGCACTAACCGCTTCTATGCGCCGCAGATGCTCTCTTCCACATAAAAAAGAAAGTTTTATAAATAATCTATCTATATAGAAAAAATAAACCTCTCCGCAAGCAGAGAGGTTTATTCAGGAAACTAACTCAAATGGCTTATTGTAATAATTTAGAAACCATTTGTGGAGTTTGGTTTGCTTGAGAAAGCATGCTGATACCAGCTTCGTTCAAGATTTTGAACTTAGTCATTTCAGACATTTCTTTCGCCATGTCAGCGTCTTCGATTTGAGAAGCAGCTGAAGCCATAGAAGAAGATTGGCTCTTCAGGTTGTTTACGTTAAAGTCAAGACGGTTTAATGTAGCACCTAGAGTTGCGCGATTTGAAGCGATTGTTTCTAGAGCTTCGTCGATTGATTTAATTGCATCAGAAGCATTTGGTTTCATAACAGATTTAGTAATTGTTCCTTCAGCAGGTTTCATACCAGCTGTAAATGCATTTCCGATTTCCTTAGCCGCGTCTACATCTGGGCTACTAGCATCGAATGCTTCAATTTTTGCCTGAACTTTTGCAATATCTTCGTCATTCATGAATTTTTTGATTTTTTCGAATGATTGTGTAAAATCTGTAACAGCTTTGTTAATTGCAGCAGGAGTACTACCTGGTGTTTTTACAGTGCCATCAGTCTCTTTTACCTCTTTTACTAAGTCTGCTAGACCTTGTTGAGCTTTATCGAATTCTTTGATGTCTGCATCTGCAGCTTTAATGTCTTCAGCAGTAATTGTAACTGTTTCTGTTTTTCCAGCAATAGCTGTTGAACCACTAATTGTTAATTTGTCAATTTTTAATGCAGAAGTAGAAGAATCAGCTAAATTGATGTTGATTTGTTTAGTAGTATCTGCATTGTCTAAAGTTTGAATAGCAATAGTTTTATTATCACCATTTAATAACTTCTTATCGTTAAACTCTGTGTTTTTAGAAATATAATCGATTTGTTCTTTTAATGCAGAAAATTCTTTATCTAATGCTTTTTGGTTATCACCAGTGTTCGTACCATTTGCAGATTGGTTTGCAAGGTCACGCATACGAAGTAAGATGTTAGATACAGAGTTTAAAGCTGAGTCAGCTGTACGGATTAAAGACATACCGTCTTGTGTGTTGTTAGCTGCTACTCCTAAACCGTTTTCACGTGCACGCATACGAGTTGCGATTGCAAGACCTGCTGCATCGTCAGAAGCGTTGTTGATACGTTTACCGCTTGATAAACGGTCCATAGCGTTGCTCATTTTAGCTTGGTTTTGGCGCATGTACTCTTGAGTACGCATGCTGTTAATGTTTGTATTAATTCTCATGTTAAGAAACCCCCATTTTTTTATATTGACTTTTCTGCAAATTGAAAAACGGTAATATGCGAAAAAATCAATTTCGAGATTTATTGTAATCCTTGCCACAACGGGTGTCAACTAAAAATTCGAATTAATAAATATAAAAAAATAACAGTTTAACAATATATTCATTTTTTTATTACATAATTATTAAAAGGATTATTGCAAACTTTAAAAAAAAACTCTAATATTAGATTATCTTTGTTTACCGAAAAGGTGATATTATGATAGTTGGAAATATAGTAAAAGAAGTGCTTGCATATAAGAAAGGGCAAATTCAGCAAAAGCTAAGTAGTCCACAAGCATTCGTTAGTAGTCGTTTTCAAGAGAAGTTGCAGAGTGAACCTGCGAAGGAGACGAAAGAAACTACGCAGCCGGCAAAAGTAGAAGATATGAGTCAGCCGGTACAATCTACGAAAATAGAAGCGGTTGTTAATAAACCGGCAGAAACTATTAATAAAGTAGAGGAAGCGAGTAAGCCTGAAGAAAAGGCTGAAACGAAGAAAGCAGATGAAGTGCAAGTTGCGCAAAAAGAGTTTGAACGACGTTTCCCAGAAACGAAAAATGAGGCCGCTGATACGTGGGAATTAACGAAGAAGTATAATATTCAAAAAATACGTTCTTCCAATGAAGGGAAGTATGAGGATATTATTGATCGAGTAAGTCGTACATATGGAATTCCGAAAACGTTAATTCAAAAAATGATTGAAGTAGAGTCTAATTTTAATCCGAAAACGGTGTCACATGCCGGTGCGATGGGTCTTATGCAGCTTATGCCAGCGAATGTGAAGGAGATGGGTGTGAAGAATCCCTTTTCACCAGCTGAAAGTATTGAAGGTGGCGTGAAAGAGTTAAGCGGTTATTTAAAGAAAAATAACGGCGACTTAGTATTGGCGCTTGCTTCTTATAATGCTGGTCCTGGTAATGTGAGAAAGTACGGAGGCGTACCGCCATTTAAAGAAACGCAAGGATATATTAAAAAAATATTAAATATCGACGTTTCAAAATAAGAAGTTTCATATATAGAGAGAACATGAAATTTTCGTGAACATGATATGGGAGTTGGCTAGATTTGAAATTACAAGATGATATTCCGTTAACAATTTATTTTGAAATCGGAAATACGAAAAAGAAAATTGAAGATCTGCTTCATATTACGAAAGGTACATTGTATCGTCTTGAAAATTCAACGAAAAATACGGTGCGTCTTATGCTTGAGAATGAAGAGATTGGAACCGGAAAGATTTTGACGAAGAATGGAAAGATGTACGTTGAAATCGTTGAATTGAAAAGGTAGGGAAGGGGATTGTCATGAGTGGCGAAAAATTAAGCCAAGAGCAAATTGATGCCCTGCTGAAGGCGGTAAATGAAGGCGAGGAAATGCCAGCTTTCGCACAAGAAGCAGGAAAGCAAGAGAAATTTCAAGAGTATGATTTTAATAGACCAGAGAAGTTCGGTGTTGAGCATTTACGTAGTTTGCAAGCGATTGCTTCTACGTTTGGAAAGCAGACGTCACAGACGTTATCAGCGCGTATGCGTATTCCGATTGAACTAGAACCTTCAACAGTTGAGCAAGTTCCATTTACGAGTGAGTATGTGGAGAAGATGCCGAAAGATTATTATTTATATTGCGTAATTGATCTCGGTTTACCAGAGCTTGGAGAAATTGTTATTGAGATTGATTTAGCATTCGTTATTTATATTCATGAATGTTGGCTTGGTGGAGATAGTAAACGTAACTTTACGATGCGTAGACCGTTAACAGCGTTTGAGTTTTTAACGCTTGATAATATATTCTTGCTTCTTTGTAAAAATTTAGAGCAATCATTTGAAAGTGTTGTTGCGATTGAACCGAAATTTGTAACGACAGAAACAGATCCGAATGCACTAAAGATTACGACAGCGAGCGATATTATTTCATTACTTAACGTAAATATGAAAACAGATTTTTGGAATACGACGGTGCGTATCGGAATTCCATTCTTATCTGTTGAAGAAATTATGGATAAGTTAACGTCTGAAAATATTGTCGAACATTCTTCAGATAAACGTAAAAAGTATACGTCTGAAGTGGAAGTGAAAGTAAATCAAGTGTACAAACCTGTTCACGTTGCAATTGGTGAGCAGAAAATGACAATGAGTGAGATTGAACAAATTGAAGAAGGCGATATTATTCCGCTTCATACGAAAGTTTCGGATGAATTACTTGGTTATGTAGATGGAAAGCATAAATTTAATTGTTTTATTGGAAAAGATGGAACGCGTAAGGCGCTCCTATTTAAAAGTTTTGTAGAGTAGGAGGATCCATATGAAGCATGAAGTATCTCCCGTGTCATTAATGGGATTAGAAGATTTTGCAGGAAAGCGAAATGAAGCAGGTAAGGCACATATTGATACTGTTTCAGATATTTCGATTGAACTCGGTGTAAAGCTTGGAAAGTCATCTATTACACTTGGTGATGTAAAGCAGTTAAAAGTTGGCGATGTTCTGGAAGTAGAGAAAAACTTAGGACATAAAGTAGATGTGTATTTAAGTAATATGAAAGTCGGCATCGGTGAAGCAATCGTAATGGACGAGAAATTCGGTATTATCATTTCTGAAATTGAAGCTGATAAGAAACAAGCGGCGCTTATGAAAGCCCAAAGTCAAATGCAAGATAAAGAGTAGAGGAGGAGTCATATGTCGTATATGACGACCTTATTTCAAGTCGTTTTACTGTTTGGTGCGCTCGGTTACGGTGCATATTATATGACGAAAAAGACGCGCAAACAGCAGTTTTTTAAGCAGGGTGAAAATGGCCATATTCAAGTAAAAGACGGCGTGTATTTAAATCATCAAACGAGTGCCTTTTTATTTGAAGTGGACGGAAAGCAAGTGTTCACTGTTATTAGTAATAACGGTGTGCAGTCTGTGCAATTAACCGGAACAGGAAATCAGTTTCAACAAGCACTAGAAGACGCGGTGAAGACTGAAACGAAAAAAGTAGAGGATCCATCATGAGAATAAAGAAACAGTTATCATTATTAGCCGTTATTTTCGTATTTTCTATCGTTTTTTCAATTATTTTTGTAAATCCAGCGTATGCGGCCCCGAACGGTTTTATTAATTTCGAAAATGGAAAAGAGTTTACGAGTAATTCAAGTGTACAACTATTTGCGCTCGTTACCCTTTTATCATTATCTTCTTCTATCGTTCTATTATTTACACATTTTACTTATTTTATGATCGTTCTTGGGATTACACGTCAAGGACTTGGGGTAATGAATTTACCACCAAACCAAGTGCTTGTTGGACTTGCATTATTTTTATCACTCTTTACGATGCAGCCTGTACTCGGGCAACTGAAGAGCGATGTGTGGGATCCGATGACGAAAGAGAAAATAACAGTAAGCCAAGCTGCGGAAACGACAGCTCCTATTATGAAAGAATATATGTCAAAGCATACGTATAAGCATGATTTGAAAATGATGCTGAAAGTACGCGGAGAAGAGTTGCCGAAAGATTTGAAAGATCTTTCCTTATTTACACTTGTACCATCCTTTACGTTAACGCAAATTCAAAAAGGTTTACTAACAGGGATGTTCATTTATTTAGCGTTTGTATTTATAGATTTGATTATTAGTACACTTTTAATGTACCTCGGGATGATGATGGTACCGCCGATGATTTTAAGTTTACCGTTTAAAATACTCGTTTTCGTATATTTAGGTGGATATACAAAAATTGTCGATATTATGTTTAAGACGGTCGCCTGAAGCGTTTGATGCTATGTGATAGGAGTCATATAAATGAATACGTCACCAATTATAGATATTTTCCAAACCTTTTTTTATAAAGGGGTTATGATTTTAATGCCGATTGCCGTTGTAAGTCTGATTGTCGTTATTATTATCGCGGTTATTATGGCAATGATGCAAATTCAAGAGCAAACGCTGACGTTTTTACCGAAAATGGCGAGTATTGTGCTCGTTATTATCATTTTAGGTCCGTGGATGTTCCAAGAGTTAACGATGCTTATTTTAGATTTATTTGATAAAATCCCATCGCTATTGCGTTCGTACTAAGATAGGTGAACTGAAATGAATATGGAATTATGGGCGGCAACGTTTTTTGCGTTTTGTCGCATTACTTCATTTTTATATTTTTTACCGTTTTTCTCAGGCCGATCCATTCCAGCAATGGCGAAGGTTACTGTTGGACTTGCTCTTTCAATTACAGTGGCTGATCAAGTAGATGTCTCTCACATCAAGACAGTTTGGGACGTTGCAGCTTATGCAGGAACGCAAATTGTAATTGGATTATCACTTTCAAAAATTGTAGAAATGCTGTGGAACATTCCGAAAATGGCCGGGCATATTTTAGACTTTGATATCGGTTTATCACAAGCAAGTTTGTTTGATGTAAATGCGGGCTCACAGTCTACTTTACTATCAACCATTTTTGATATATTTTTTCTCATTATTTTTATTTCACTTGGCGGCATTAATTATTTCGTTGCCACGATTTTAAAGTCGTTTCAATATACAGAGGCGATTTCAAAATTGCTGACGACTAGTTTCTTAGATAGTCTACTCGCAACGCTATTATTTGCGATCACATCAGCGGTTGAAATTGCTCTTCCGCTTATGGGAAGTTTATTCATCATTAACTTTGTTCTAATTTTAATTGCAAAAAACGCTCCGCAATTAAACGTTTTTATGAATGCATACGTAATTAAAATTACATGTGGTATTTTGTTTATTGCGATGAGTGTACCGATGCTCGGTTATGTGTTTAAAAATATGACGGATGTATTACTTGAAGAATATACGAAACTATTTAACTTTTTCTTAACGAAGTAGGGGGACGCGCATGGCAAAGGATAATAAAACAGAAAAGGCCACCCCGCAGAAGCGTAAAAAATCGCGTGAAGAAGGGAATATTGCCCGGAGTAAAGATTTAAATAATTTATTTTCCATTCTCGTATTAGCAGTTGTCGTTTATTTCTTCGGAGATTGGCTAGGGTATGAGATTGCAAATTCCGTAGCGGTGCTGTTTGATCAAATTGGAAAAAATACAGATTCAACCGAGTATTTTTATTTAATGGGGATTTTATTACTGAAAGTATCAGCTCCGATATTAATACTCGTATACGCTTTTCATTTATTCAATTATATGATTCAAGTCGGCTTCCTATTTTCTTCTAAAGTCATTAAACCGAAAGCGTCACGTATTAATCCGAAAAACTATTTTACGAGACTGTTTAGTCGTAAAAGTTTAGTAGATATTTTGAAATCACTGTTTTATATGGGATTAATCGGTTACGTCGCTTACGTTCTCTTTAAAAAGAATTTAGAGAAAATTGTCAGTATGATTGGATTTAACTGGACTGCATCACTTACTGAAATTATTAGGGAAATTAAATTTATTTTCTTAGCAATTTTAATTATTTTAATCGTTCTTTCTATTATTGATTTCATTTATCAAAAATGGGAGTACGAGCAAGATATTAAGATGAAAAAAGAAGAAGTGAAACAAGAGCATAAAGATAATGAAGGGGACCCGCAAGTTAAAGGGAAACGAAAAAACTTTATGCATGCAATCTTGCAAGGAACAATTGCGAAGAAGATGGATGGCGCAACGTTTATTGTAAACAACCCGACTCATATTTCGGTCGTACTTCGTTACAATAAACACGTTGATGCAGCACCAATTGTCGTTGCAAAAGGGGAAGATGAGCTCGCATTATATATACGAACGCTTGCCCGTGAACAAGAAATACCAATGGTGGAAAACCGTCCGCTTGCTCGTTCTTTATATTATCAAGTCGAGGAAGATGAGACGATTCCAGAAGATTTATACGTAGCTGTAATTGAAGTTATGCGCTATTTAATTCAGACGAACGAACTTGAAGTATAATAGCGCGTTTGGAGGAGATCTCTTTGTTTAAGATAGATTCTGCAAGAACCTATTTTTCTATCTTTTTAGCAGCGTCATTCGTAGTGGCGCTCTTAATTCCACTTCCACCATTTATACTTGATATCATTATCGTTTTTCTACTAAGTATGTCAGTACTTATTTATATGCGAGCGACAAGTATTAACGAGTGGGATGAATTAAAGTCATTTCCGACGATGTTGTTATTAATCGGGATTTTCCGCGTATCGATTAACGTTTCGACGACGCGAGCGATTTTGACAGACGGAAATGCCGGTCATGTTATTGAAGAGTTCGGCCAGTTCGTAATTGGCGGAAACTTATTAATTGGTATCGTTATTTTTACAGTATTAATCATATTCCAGTTTATCGTTGCAAACGGTGCATCGCGTACAGCTGAAGTAGCAGCTCGTTTTACACTTGATTCTTTACCAGGGAAACAAATGTCTATCGATGCTGATTTAAACCAGCGTATTATTTCAGAAAAAGATGCACAAGCAAAACGAAAAAAATTAAATATGGAAACAGAGTTTTACGGAGCGATGGATGGTGCCGGGAAGTTCATTAAAGGGGACGTTATTTTCGGGATTGTCATTTTATTCGTAAACATTATTTTCGGTTTAATTGTCGGAATGATGCAGCAAGGAATGAGCTTTGCAGATGCGGCTCTTCATTATACACAGTTAACTGTCGGTGACGGAATCGTAAACCAAATCGGTTCGTTAATGCTTGCGATTTCAACAGGTATTATCGTAACGCGTGTATTTGATGGTTCACCGGATACGGTAACGGAAGGAATCTTTAAAGAGTTATTAGCACATGAAGTTGTTGTATATGCGCTCGGTGGTTTGTTTATCGCAATGGGTATTTTTACTCCGCTACCGTTTCTACCATTCGCACTCGTTGGCGGAACGATTATCTTCTTGGGCATTCGTAATAAAAATCGAATAAAGAAAGAAAAAGAAGACGAGCTTCAAAAAGAAATAGAAATGATTCAAGGCGAAGATGAGCAACTGCAACAAGTGGAAGATTCATTTGGAGTATTTACGGATAAATATCCAATTATAGTAGAACTCGGTTTAGATTTAGCAGCACTTGTAAAGCAAAAAATTAACGGGGAAACAGCGCGTGATAAAGTTGTTCTTATGAGGAAGTCAATTATTACTGACCTTGGTATTAACGTTCCTGGAATTAACTTTAAAGATAATACGAGTTTTAGACCACGCGGACGTTACATTATTCGAATTAAAGGTGCGAAGGCGGCTGAGGGTGTTTTAAAATCAGGTTATTTATTAGCATTGAAAACGCCAAACGTAATGGCTGATTTAGATGCAGAGCCAGCGAAAGATCCAATTTTCGGTGAAGATGGATATTGGATTTTAGAGCATATGGTGCAAGATGCACAAATGAAAGGCTATCAAGTGTTAGAGCCACTTAGCATATTAATTACACATTTAGATGTTGTCGTTAGACGTAATCTTCACGAATTAATTCAGCGCCAACATGTAAAAGACTTAATTAATTCGCTTGAAAATGATAATGGCGTTCTATTAGAAGAGATTAAGAAGAAAGAAATTGATTTATCACTCGTTCAAAATGTTATTAAACAACTTCTAAAAGAAGGTATTTCTATTCGTGATTTACCAACAATTATTGAAGGTATTATTGACGGCAAAGAAATTTATCAAAACCACGTTGACGGTGTGACATCATTTGTTCGTGAATGTATTTCAAAAGTTATTTGTGAAAATGCGAAAAATCCAGACGGAAAAATATATGCAGCGCTCTTCTCTGATTCAATCGAGTTAGATGCGGATGTTGTGAATAATTCATATCAAGGTTACTTATTAAACTGGGATTTAGATTTAGAAACACGTGTCGTTGAGCAAGTGCAGCGCGTCTTTAAACAAGCACGTTTAATGGGAAGAGAACCAGTGTTATTAACACGTAGAAAAGATTTTAGATTTGCGATTGTAAGACTGCTAGAACGTTATCAAGTGGAAGCACAAGTACTTTGTATTAGCGAATTAGCACCAGAAATTGTTGTGGATCAAATTGCCTATATTGAATAGTAGGGGGTGAAGTAATGGAAAGTACAGAAAAGAAAGAAGCGTTAATGCGAATAAAAGCAGCTTCGAAAAATGAATTGTATCGAAAGTTATTTGACCAATATGGTACAGATTATTATTACGTTGTCGATGAAAGTGTAAAACGAAATATACCGTTTTTTTGGAAAAAGGATTATGAAATGTTAGTTGCTTTTCCAGAAGAAAAACAGGAAGAAGTGAATGAAGGTACAGCTCAATTTCATGAACAGTTAATGGATGTTGTGAATGATCCTTCAGAACAAATTGTGAAGGCGAATGGAATTCAATCAGTACTGCACAATTTAGAAAATGTAACGACTCCTATGTCATACGCGGCGATGCAAACAGGAAATAGTGAAGAATGGGCAAGAAAAAAAGAGAAACTATTAAAGCTGTTTGAAAAAGGAATTGTCGTGGTGAAACAGACGAAAGAAACGGAAGTAACGAAAAAGAAAAAAGTTGTGAAACAAGTCGTTCCACTAAAGAAAGAAGAAGTGGTTACAAAGAAAGAAAACCAAGAATCTGTACCGTTTATTATTCAAAAAGTAATTCGAATGCTAGAACAAAACGATGTGGAACAATATTTCATTCATGCATATGCTGAAAAGTTAAAAATAAAGTTTGAAAATGCAACGATGATTACGGAAGAAGAAGTTATCAGGTACATATTGGAAGATATGAAATCTCATTTTAATACGGAAAACGTCTTTGAAAAAGAAGTACAAACAATTGCATTAATAGGTCCAACTGGCGTTGGTAAAACGACGACACTTGCGAAAATGGCATGGCAATTTCACGGTAAGAAAAAAACAGTTGGTTTTATAACGACCGATCATTCGCGCATAGGGACAGTGCAGCAATTGCAAGATAACGTAAAGACAATTGGATCTGAAGTAATTGCTGTGCGTGATGAAGCTGCAATGACAAGAGCGCTTACGTATTTTAAAGAAGAAGCACGCGTCGATTATATTTTAATTGATACAGCAGGGAAAAATTATCGTACGTCAGAAACAGTGGAAGAAATGATTGAAACGATGGGACAAGTAGAACCAGATTATATTTGTTTAACGTTATCAGCTTCAATGAAAAGTAAAGATATGATTGAAATTATTACAAACTTTAAAGATATTCATATAGATGGTATTGTGTTTACGAAATTTGATGAAACAGCAAGTAGTGGCGAATTGTTGAAAATTCCAGCAGTATCATCAGCTCCTATTGTATTAATGACAGATGGCCAAGACATAAAGAAAAATATACATATCGCTACAGCTGAACATTTAGCAAAACAAATGTTACAAACATCGTAGAAAAGAGGTGAAGAATAAGGCGCTTGCCTTATTCAAACGAATATGAACGGTCTTTATATAGGTTCTATGGGCATGATGAATTACATGCAGCGCATTAATGTTCATTCGAATAACGTTGCAAATGCTCAAACGACAGGATTTAAAGCAGAAAATATGACGTCTAAAGTATTTGATGTACAAGACACATATCGCCGCGGAGATGGGGCGGTAACAAATATCGGTTCGGTCGATTACGCTGTAGTACCAGCTGCAACGCATGTGAATTTAGTACAAGGAAATATACAAATGACAAATAGCGCTACAGATTTCTTTTTAGATGACGGCGCGGCCGGCACAACATCATTTTTCGTTACTTCTAAAAATGATGAAACGTTTTTAACGAGAGATGGTAGTTTCACATTAAATAGTGATCGTTATTTACAAACATCTTCAGGTGCTTATGTGATGGATGTTAATAATGAGCGTATTCGTATTCCAGAAGGAGCAAAGGTTGCTGTACAAGCAGATGGTACATTATATGATGAAGTAACACAAAATAATATTGCTCGTTTGCAAACAAAAACAGTAGATGCCGAAACGAATGCACGTCTCGTGCAACGTGAAAACAAAAGCTTTACACTAGCAGAAGGAAACATTGCTAATTTACCGAACGGAACAGGAATAGTAAAAAATCATATGCTAGAAAATTCAAATGTAGATATGACGAAAGAGATGGCAGATCTTATGACAGATCAAAAGATGATTCAAGCATCACAGCGTGTTATGACGTCATTTGATAAAATTTATGAAAAAGAAGCGAATGAAATATTGAGATAGTGGACTCCTAATAAAGGAGTCTTTTATTAATTTCAAATTTCAGAATTATCAATTGACTTTATGAAGCTTCTTTTTTATATTAGTAGGTATAACTATAACTACTAAAGAGGTGAGAGTATGACAACGGCATTATATTTAGAAGATGCATACAAAACGAGTTGCGAAACAGAAGTGATAAGAGTAGAAGGGAATAAAGTATTTGTAAAAGAAACAGTTTTTTATCCAACTGGTGGAGGACAGGAATGTGATACGGGTGTCATTGTACAAGATGGGTCTGTATTTGAAGTTGAAAAAGTAAAGAAGGAGCAAGGAGAAATAGTTCACTATATAAAAGACGAAGCACAAGTAAAGTTAGGTCCAGTTAAATTAGAGATAAATTGGGAAAGACGTCATAATTTAATGCGTCATCACTCTTTACTGCATCTTATCGGAGCTGTTGTTTATGAAAAGTATGGAGCTCTATGCACTGGAAATCAAATTTATCCTGATAAAGCACGTATCGATTTTAATGAGTTACAAGAGTTATCGAGCGTGGAAGTAGAAGAAATTGTTGAGGAAGTGAATAAACTTATTAAGCAAAATAAAGAAATTTCCACTCGTTATATGAGCCGCGAAGAAGCAGAAAATGCTGTAGGAATGATTAAAACAGCAATAAATCTCCTACCAACTACCATCCAAGAAATCCGCATTGTTACAATTGAAAATTTAGACGAACAAGCTTGTGGAGGCACACATGTGAAAAATACGAGTGAAATAGGAACACTTGTTATTGATAAAGTAAAAAGTAAAGGGAAGCAAAATCGTCGTTTTGAAGTAAGGGCGATTTAGATTGTGAGGGGTTACCGATGGATGAAATTATAAAGGAATTACAAAAGTTAGGATTTTCCCAGTATGAATGTAAAGCGTATATTGGACTACTAAAACATTCCCCAGTAACAGGCTATGAAGTGAGTAAACAAACAGGAGTACCTCGTTCTATGATTTACGAGGTACTCGGTAAGTTAATGGATAAAGGAGCAGTGCATATTGTACCTTCTGAACCAGTTAAATATGTACCAGTACCATCTACCGAATTAATGAATCGAATGCGAAAAGACTTTGAAAAGTCCTTTGAATTTTTAGATGAGAAATTAAATTGTTTAGAACAAGAGCGACAAATAGATGTAATTTCGCATATTCGTTCAAATGATCGTGTTTTGAAAGAAATATGCAATATAATTAGTAGAGCTAAGGAAGAGTTATGGATTTCTGTATGGGAAGATCAAGTGCATGAAATTGAACCATACATTCATCAAAAGGAAGAGGAAGGCGTACATATATTTTCAATCTTATTTGGAGCTCCAGAAACAAAAATAGGAGCGACGTTTCATCATAATTATATGACGCCCCACGTTGTTGAAAAGAGAATGGGTGGTCATTTAACTGTTATTGCTCGTGATGGAGAGGAAGTATTAATTGCGAACTTCTCAAATGATAGCACTTCATGGGCCGTTACAACGTATGACCCAGCGCTAGTTCTCGTTGCTACAGAGTATGTGCGGCACGATATTATGGTTGAAGAAATCACAAAGGAATTTGGAGCTGATAAGTTAGATACGTTATGGCGTGAAAATATAGATTTAGTTCATGTCGTAACAGGGAAACGAACTTTAGAAGGAATGGAGGATGATAGAGATGAGTAAAGCTCAGGCACATGTAGCTTTGCAGAGTGACGATACATTTCAGCAAGGAGTAAAAGATTGTTTACCAACTATATTTGGTTACTTGAGCATCGGTATAGCAGCTGGTGTAATTGCAAAAACAGCTGGTTTCTCCATCATTGAAATTGCATTTATGTCCACTTTAATTTATGCAGGTTCTGCCCAATTTATATTAGCTGGTATGTATGCAGCTGGTGCTCCTGCTTCCGCAATTATTTTTACTGTATTTTTTGTTAACTTGCGCCACCTTCTTATGAGTGCTGCACTTGCACCGTACTTTACGAAAATTCCTCTATTTAAAAACTTAATCATCGGTTCGCAAATTACAGATGAAACTTTCGGCGTTGCAGTGCAGCATGCTGCGCAAAAAGGATATTTAGGTGAAAGATGGATGATAGGGCTTAATGTAACAGCGTATTTAAATTGGATTCTTGCCACTATCATTGGCGGGCTATTTGGTGAGTGGATACCAGATCCACATACATACGGCATGGATTATGCATTACCAGCAATGTTTATCGGATTATTTGTTCTTCAGCTCATAAGTAGTAAACCGAAACTAGCAATTCATTTAAGTGTTGCAATTGTAGCGATTATTATCGCATACGTTTCACACCTATTTATGCCAGATAGTATAGCGGTTATTATCGCAACCTTACTAGCTGCGACGATTGGAGTGTTGATTGAAAAATGGAAATGAGATTAGATGTATTATTACTTTTACTAGCAGCAGGAGCTGTTACACTCGTGCCACGTATTTTACCTCTACTCGTATTTAGCAAACTACAAATTCCTGACTGGGGTTTAAAATGGTTAAATTACATACCAATTGCGATATTAGCAGCGCTTTTAGCACAAGTTTTATTTATGCATGAAACGATGCAGTGGGATTATCTTATTGCAGCAATTCCAACATTTCTTGTAGCGATATATACTCGTAGTTTATTAGGTACAGTATTAACGGGAGTGATTGTGATTATTTTGTTACGTTTCCTTTTCTAAAAAGGATTACACTCATATCATAGCGAAAAGTGTAATAACATAAAAAATATAGGGGTGGTGTTATGATACTTTTAACGATAGGAGCAATTTTGTTAACGTTATTTATTTTCTTTATTATCGGCTTTATTACGTTTATGATGTTTGTTGATAAGGCGACACCTCAAATATATTATACACCTTGTGAATCAGTGACAGTGAAAACTAAAGGTAAACATAGAAGGAAGAAAAGTTGAACGTTGGCTTTTCTTCCTTCTTCTATTACATCCCGGAAAGAACTAACAACAATAACCCAAATAAAAAACTAGTTAAGGAAAGAAAACCGATACATATGGAGAATACACGATTATTTCCCCATTCGCGCCAGAAAGTTATAAAACCTAAAATACAAAGGAAAAACCAAATGGGTAAGAATAGGAACTCACTAATTTTCTCGGGAAGTAACGAATAAAAAGTTGTTACATATAAGATCCAATTAGTAAAAAATAAAAGGCAAACGATAATAGATTGTAAGTAGAGGCGGTTGAAAAATAGCCCTTTTTTTACGGTTATAAAAATGATAGTTAGCGCTGAGATAAAGGCAATGAGTATGAAAATAAGTAAGAGTAATGTCAGCGTCATTTTGAGTCTCCTTTATAAGATTGTTTTTATCACGCATGGGCAGTAAGACCCACACCTTAAAACTCAACGTAAGAAAAGAGATTAGGTGGGGGATAACCCCCCACTGATTGAAGTTTCACTTTACAAGAAATGAATCTATTAAATTGTATGCTTGTTTTGTAGAGTGCTCGTTATATTTTTCAGTGTACGGATTTAGAAATCCATGTTCACCGTGTAGTTGTTTGATTTCTAATAAAGGATTCTTTTGTTGCTGCAATGTGTGAATTAAAGAGGATACTGAAAAACTAGATTCTTTTTCAGGGAATATAAGTAATGTAGCGCATGTAGGCTTTATGTGGACATAGTCGCGTATACGAGAACCGTAACATCCGATAATAAAATCTATTTTCGGATTGTTACTACATAGCCATGAGATGGTAGCTCCAACACTAAAGCCGATAAGTCCAATATGTGTATAACTACTAGAAAGATGAGAAATGAATTCTTCAATTTGCTTTTTTCCATCATCAAATCCAATATGATTTACAAAATGTTCATATGCTTTTTCTTCATCACGATAATGAAATGCGTGTTGTGATTGTAGAAGATTAGGACAGAATACATCTATATGAGATGAAGTAAAGTGCTGGGTAACGTGATGCATATGGTCGTTCACACCATATATTTCATGAACAATAACGAGAGCTAATTTTTCCTTCATAGTTATAAATTACCTCTATGAAACTTAAATTCTTTCTCAACAAGGCAAATACGCAGATGGAAGTTTTCATACCATTGCTCACGACCTCTTTTTTTCGCTTCTTTATGTAAGGTGTTCTTCTTCCAATTTTCAATCGCATCAAGTGATTCCCAATAAGAAATTGTTATTCCGAGTCCAGAATTACCTCGTGCACTTTCTACACCTAAAAATCCAGATTGTTGCTTTGCAAGTTTCTCCATTTCTTCGGCAACGGTATTATAGTCAGTTGTATCATTTGATAAATTAGAAGTGAATATAACTGCATAATAAGGCTTGTTTTTTTCTAAATTAGATGCCATTATTTTTCCCCCTTAATGTATAGTACGAATAATTAATCCATAGTTTGTATTTTAGCAGGTCACAAAAAGAAAAGAAGTAGAAAATTCTTATTTTTTCAGCTCATGTAAAATAAAGGATTGAAGAACTTTATAATAAGTAATCTGAAAGAAGAAAAATGCCACTTCAAAAGAGAAGTGGCATTTCTTATATTTCCTCTAAGCTATTAACTGGAACAGTTAATTCGCGTCCTGGGTTTTTTACTTCATATATGCGGGCGGTTTCATTGCTTTCATCGACGTGTTGAATCATAACAGGCATGCCTTGAAAATTGACATTGGCTTGTTCTGCTGACATAGAAAGCTCTATTGCACGTTGAATATTCATTTATATTCCTCCCATCATTATTATCTTTGCTAAAAAAGAGGAATAATATACCATTTAGAGACATTCTTAAAGTTTTTGTATTATTTGTAATGTTTCTTTAATAAATGAAGTGAAGATGGAATCAGGATAGCTATCTATTGCTTGAACGGCTTCTTTTGCCTCTTTTAAGGCAGATTTTTTATCTTGAAGTTCTATATAGCAAAGGGCACGATAAGACCCAGCTGTTAATACCCACGATTGATCAAGTGGATGACTCATATAATCTGGTATGGTAGCGTGTTTTAATATTGCCAAAGCTTCCTTATAACGTTTTAAGCCATACAAAGATTTTCCTTTTTCAAGATAATATAATCCATCGTCTTGAAAGATTGGTTCATCTTTTAGTTTTTCTCGAAATTGTTCTAGATGTTTTAATGCGATTGTATATTCATTAGTAATTGTGTTGTAATAGTATGCTTTTAAAATATCAATAATTGCGATGGATAGAATATCTTCTGTAAAAATGGCAAATTGCTCAGATTTTTTTATGTAATATAAATATTGTTCTTTATCAGCTGTAATGACTTTTTGGTAAGATAAAATCCGGTAAAATTCATCTGTTTTATAATACACTTGATGCTTTTTTGAAAATGCAAGTGCATCTAAAATGACTTTTTCACATTTTTCATAATTGCCGTATGCGAGTAAAATAATGGCTTCTTTTAAGTATAGTTGTATATGTGTAATCAGATCCATTTCTAAATTCTTTGCTTTATATTCATCACGAATTGTAGCAATCATCTGTAAACATTCTTTATATTTTTTACGTTTGAAGAGCATATAGTAAAACAGTAGTTTCGTTTCAGTGCTTTCTCGATATAAAGTATATTTTTCAAATATAGAAACAGCAGTTTCAACGTAATATTCAATATGATAATCGTTCATAATAACTGCTCCTGTTAGGAACTGTTTATATAAGCGAGCTGTATTTAAAGTAGAAGGTAGCTCTGTTTGAACAATAGGTAGTAAAGTTTTGTATACTTCATCGCATTTATTTGCTTTTATTAATGGCTCCATTTTTTGAATGAGTTCTACAATTTCTCCTTCATCTTCTTCTAATAAAAAGCTCATTTCACATTCAAGTTTTTCAGCAATATATTGTAATGTTTTCATAGAAGGTGTAGCTTTTCCATTTTCAATTTGACTAAGCATACTTTTTGTCAGTTCCGAACCTACCAGCTCTGTTTGTGTAAGCTTTTTTTCTTTTCTTAATGTTTTAATTTTTTCGCCGAGAGTTGCCATATTATTGCTCCTTTATATTTAAAAAGTTAAATTATATTTAACTTTATGTTGTGGAAATCGGAAAATTGATTATATAATAAGTTTAACACAATTTAACTTTTAAGGGGAGAGAGTCAAAAATGGGAGATATAAGTATAGGACAACATGATTCAAGAATGAAGATTGCAACGAGAAACATCATTTTAATGATGATTGGAAAAATGACGTCTTTATTAGGCGCAGGTATTTATACGTTCGCAATGGGGTTATACGTATTAAAGACTACTGGTTCAGGGATGGGGTTTGCAACTACGCTCGTTTGCGGATCACTTCCAAGGATGATCTGTGGTCCAATTGCTGGTGCTGTAGCAGATCGCGTCAATCGAAAATGGCTTGTCATTGGTACTGATTTATTAAGTAGTTTAACGATGCTTAGTATGTTTATTCTTGCTACTATATTTGGACCATCACTTCTTTTTATTTATATTTCAGCAGCATTATTATCAATTTGTGCAAGTTTTTATTCCGTTGCATTAACTTCGTCTATTCCGAGTTTAGTAGATGAAGGACGTATTCAAAAAGCGAGTGCTTTAAATCAAACGGCGGCTTCTTTATCAAGTATTTTAGGGCCGATTATTGGCGGAGTTGTATTTGGTTTCTTTTCAATTCAGTCGTTCTTTTTGTTGAATAGCATTACATTCTTTTTAGCGGTTATTTTGCAATTATTTATTGTATTTGATTTATATAAAAAAGAAGTGGCTGAGAGTAAAGAGCATTTCTTGACGAGTATAAAAGAAGGTTTTTCATATATAAAACGAAAACATGAAATATATGGTTTAATGAAAATAGCATTGTGGGTAAACTTTTTTGCGTGTGGTCTAACCGTTGCACTTCCATACATTATCGTACATACATTACATTTATCTTCAAAGCAACTTGGTATTGTAGAGGGAATGTTAGCAGTCGGGATGTTAATTGGTGCGATTGCTTTATCGGTGCGTAAAGAAGTGAATAATCCGTTTCGTTCAATTTATACTGGACTGTTTTTGTTTGCAGGTTTAAGTTTATGTACAGTCTTTCCGTTGTTAGTTATCATTCCAAAAGTAGCAAGTTTTATTTACTATATTGCTTTTATGATGTTAACTGGTATAGCAATTATGATTGTAAACATTCCAATGCAAGTACATATGCAAAAAACGACAGATCCGAGCTACCTAGGGCGTGTGTTTGGCCTACTTGAAACAATTGCGACTGCAATCGCACCACTTGGTATGATTGTATATGGACTACTATTAGATATGTTGCCAACTAGCATTGTTATGATGACAATAGGTGGAGGTTTATTGTTAGTTGTATTAGTTGGAGTAAAGCAACATATGGCGAAAAAACAACTAGATGTGTCCGCTTGAAAATAAGAAAATAATAAAAATTTGACTTATCATTATAAAAATGACTAAATTAGTATTTTAGTTTTTGAAACTCTTTTTCATGTATGTTAAAGTAAAGTGAGCTTGCAAAGAAAAGGAGACAACAGCATGAAAAAATTAAGTTTTGTTATGCTTTTTCTGTTAGTCATGATGGCTGGATGTAGCAATTATGACACATATATTGAAACAGGTATGCAATCATTGAAAGATGAAAAATATAGTGATGCAGCAATGTGGTTTGAAAAAGCAGAAAAAGAGAAGTCCGGGAATGAAGCGAAATCATATAAAGAAATGGCCGAGAAAATGGATCACGGAGCAACAGCATTAAAAGACGGTAGGTATTTAGAAGCGAAAGACATTGCAAATGAAGTGTTACAAATGAAAAAAGACGATGCACTTGAAAAAGCTGTAACATCAAATGCAGAGAATATGCTTCAAAAAGCAAAAGATGTGGAAGAGAAAGTAAATGAAAGAGTGGCAAAGCGTAGAAAGGTAGAAGAAGAAGGAATCGATAAAATTATTAAAGCTGTCGATAGTATAGATGAAGTGAAAGAAAAAGAGAAGAAAGTATCAGAAGCATTAGATAAGGCTGAAGAGGCGCAAGCAAAAATTGAGGCAAAGAAAAATAAATAGATTTATAGTTTGAAAGGCTGTCGTGCATAACGACAGCCTTTTAATTTTTTGTTGCAAATGAAGTGATGCTCTGTAGTAAAAAAGAAATGATTTTAGAATTCCATCTGTCCTCATGATGAATCGTATAAATATTACGCTGAAATTCAAATTCAGGGATTGGTATATAGCATAGCTCATTTCGTTGTATTTCTTGTTCGATAGCAAGTTTAGAAATCAAGGCAATTCCATTACCATATTTTAAAATTTGTTTCATCGTTTCTAATGAATCTAATTCAATTTCTGATTGGAATGTAATGTTGTGCGCTAACGTCCATTGTGTAAGTAAATCTCTCGTTGTAGATGGGTTACGATGCAATAGTATGCGTTCCTTTTCTATATTTTGTAACGATACATTGTCTTTTTTTGAAAAATGATGTTCTTTGGAAAAGGCAAGAACAAGTGTATCGGGCATTATATTCGTTTGTTTTAAAAGTGGTTCATCAAATGGAGCAGCGGAAATTATCCCAAGATCGATTTCGTGATTTTGTAGCATCATTCGAATTTCAGGGGCTGTTTTAACTAGTAGCGTTATTTTTATATTGGGAAATTCACATTGAAATTGATGAACGACTGCTGGCAAAAGATAAGTCGCTGGTACATAACTAGCACCAATTGTTATAGCACCTTTATGAAAATCTTTAAACTCTTGCGTGACACGTCTAGCTTCTTTCATAAGTGCATCTATTTTACAAGCATAATGGTGCAAAGCCTCACCAGCCTCTGTTAAGAAATACCTTCCAGAACGTAATTCGAATAAAGACACACCGAGTTCTTCTTCTAAGCTTTTTATATGAAAAGTAATAGTTGGTTGTTTAACGCCAAGTTTTTCTGCAACGATTGTAAGCTTTTGGTATTTCTTAATAAGTACTACAATTTCTAATTTTAAGAGATTCATTATGAATTGCCGCCTTTTTTATTTTAACTATAGAAAAAATCTATAGAAATAAATAGTTTATTAGAAGTTTTTTAATTTAATCTTTACAGTGCATTAACATTCAGTATAAATCTTCCATATAGAATGAAAGCAGGTTAAGAATGAGGGGAGAGAGGTGAGACGATGGATATTAAAATTAATGGATTAGAAAAAACATTTGGAAAAACACAAGCGTTAAAGCCGTTGCAGATTGTAATGAAAAAAGGGGAATTCACTACACTTTTAGGACCTTCGGGATGTGGGAAAACGACTTTACTTAGAATGATAGCAGGACTTGAAGAACCGGATAAGGGAGAAATATATTTTGGAGACCAGTGCATGTATTCTGCTACAAAAAAGATAAAGACATCTCCTCATGAACGGAATATCGGTATGGTATTTCAAGATTTTGCTTTATGGCCGCACATGACTGTTTTTGAAAATGTTGCATTTGGTTTAAGAGCTACAAAGCAAACGAATCATTTACGAGAAAAAGTAGAGGATGCGATAAAGCGAGTTCGCCTGCAAGGTATGGAGAAAAGGTATCCACACGAACTTTCTGGTGGACAGCAACAACGTGTCGCATTCGCTAGAGCAATTGTAACAAAACCTCATTTTATTTTGTTTGATGAACCGCTAAGTGCACTCGATGCAATTTTGCGAGAAGAAATGAGAATAGAGCTTATGGATATCGTTCATTCCATTGGTTTAACTGCACTGTATGTCACTCACGATCAAACAGAAGCAATGTCAATGTCAGACCAAATTATTGTCATGAAACAAGGAGAAGTATTACAAAAAGGAACACCGGAAGATATTTATGTGAAACCGTCTCATGAATTTGTTGCCAAATTTGTTGGTAAGGCGAATTGGCTTGTAGAGGGTGAAAAAATGATTCGTCCAGAGCATGTGAGTTGGACAAAAAATGATGTGTGCGAAATGTATACAGGTGAAATTCAGCACGTTACATACGTAGGAGAGCGTTATGAAGTGAAAGTAAATATGGGGACTTTAGGCATCTGGACAGCCTATCACAATAGTAAGCTAAGCATCGGGAAACCAGTATCGTTATATGTACCCAAAAAATGTATTCATCATATAGGAGGAGAATCGTATGAAGAAATTCAGTTCGCTTAAGTCTTTATTTGTATGTACTTTACTATTTTCTACTGTAGTAACAGGTTGTAGTTCAAAGACAGGTAATGCAGATGCAAAAAGTAAAAATATGAATGAAAAGAAAATTGTTGTATATAGTGCAGGGCCAAAAGGGTTAGCAGAAAAAATTCAAAAAGACTTTGAAAAGAAAACTGGTATAAAGGTGGAAATGTTTCAAGGGACAACTGGTAAAATTTTAGCGAGAATGGAAGCTGAAAAGAAAAATCCAGTCGTTGACGTTGTCGTACTCGCTTCCTTACCAGCGATGGAAGGATTAAAGAAAGAGGGTCAAACGTTAGCTTATAAAGAGGCGAAACAAGCTGATAAGCTGCGTTCTGAATGGTCAGATGATAAAGGCCATTATTTCGGGTATAGTGCTTCAGCATTAGGGATTGTATACAATACAAAAAATGTGAAGACGGCGCCTGAAGATTGGAGCGATATAACGAAAGGAGAATGGAAAGGGAAAGTGAATCTTCCAGATCCAGCACTTTCAGGTTCAGCTTTAGACTTTGTAACAGGATACGTGAAAAAGAATGGACAAGATGGATGGAATTTATTTGAGCAGCTTAAGAAAAATGAAGTTACAGTAGCAGGAGCAAACCAGGAAGCGTTAGACCCAGTTGTAACAGGTGCGAAAGATATGGTCATTGCGGGTGTTGATTATATGACGTATAGCGCAAAAGCAAAGGGTGAACCTGTTGATATCGTATATCCAAAAAGCGGAACAGTTATTAGCCCACGTGCAGCGGGGATTATGAAGGATAGTAAAAATGTTGAAGGTGCAAAAGAGTTTATTGATTATTTATTATCCGATGATGTACAAAAACAAGTTTCTAAAGCGTATTTATTGCCTGGTAGAACAGATATAAAAGCTGAAAATAGACCAAATGTAGAAGAGATTCCAGTATTAAATATTGATTGGAAAACAGTTGAGAAAGAGCAAGATGAAATAGGGAAACAATTTAAGAAAGTATTTCAATAAGATGGTGATTCCATGGTAAATCGATTCGTATCAGTAAGACAAGTTGGAATGACGATAGCGTTATTACTTGTCGCGATGTTAATCGTCATTCCACTTTTTCTTATTTTATTTTCTAGTGTATATGAAAATAGCAGTTGGAATTTTTTAAAGCCTTTTGAAGTGATGCAGAGTGGTGGATTAGCGGGGATTTTTCTAAATTCGATGCTTCTAGGTGTACTCGTTGTAATAGGTGCTACAATATTTGCATTTCCATTGGCATTTATTATGAGCAAAACAGATGTAGGAAAGTATAGTAAGTTAGATATTGTTTTTATGATTCCATTTATGACACCGCCGTATATTGGATCGATGGGCTGGATTTTGTTCATGCAACCTAACGGCTATTTTGAACAATTTTTCCCGATGCTAAAGACAGTTTCATCATCGTTTTTTAGTTTAGGAGGTATGGTCTTAATTATGAGTCTGCATTTATTCCCATTCCTTTATTTCATGCTGAAAAACACGTTACTTCAGATTGGGAGTAGTAAAGAAGAAGCTGCAGCAGTTCATGGCGGAAGTTTTTTCTATCGCTTAAGAAAAATAATATTGCCGTTATTAGTATCAAGTTATGTAATGGGTGCTTTACTCATTTTCGTAAAGACGATTGCTGAATTTGGAACACCGGCTACATTCGGACGTAGAATAGGATTCCACGTGTTAACATCAGAAATTCATAAATTTATTTCGAGTTGGCCAATTGATTTCAGTAGTGCAACAGCATTATCTTCTTTATTACTTAGTGCTTGTATGCTCATTTGGTATATGCAAAATGTATTGAATCGAAAGTATTCATATGCAATGGTTAGTGGAAAAGGTGTGAAATCTAAAAGATATACTTTGTCTATATTTACGCGCGTTGTAGCATGGATGTATGTAATTGGTTTATTAATCGTATCAATTGGAATTCCATACTTTTCTATACTTATTGCTTCTTTTTCAAAATTAAGAGGCGGCGGTTTACATGTAAATAACTTTACAACAAGCCATTATGAGGCATTGTTTACAATGGGATCTCCGGGATTAGAGGCTTTATGGAATAGTTTTCTTTTTTCACTCGTAACAGCGATTATTGCGGTAATTATTGGAGTCTTTTTGGCACTTATGATTCGAAAAGGGAAAAAAAACTCTGAAAAATGGCTTGATATGTGCGGTATGTTACCGAATATGGTACCAGGAATCGTTATGGTTGTAGGTCTTATTCTATTTTGGAATTCACCATATATGCCTATGTCAATTTATAATACACCAATTATGGTTATCATAACGTATGTTATTCTGTTTTTACCTTACACGGTGCAATATGTAAAATCATCACTCGGACAAATTGATGATTCTCTCGTACAGGCAGGAAGTATTTTTTCGGGAAATTATATTTATATTTTTAGAAAAATAATATTGCCTCTTATTATCCCAGGCATTCTTGCCGGATGGGCGATGACATTTACAATTTCAATAAGAGAGTTAGTAGCATCACTTCTCGTATTACCTCCATCAGTAGAAACGTCAGCAACGTTTATTTTTGCTCAATTTGAACAGGGTGAAGTATCTATAGGAATGGCGATGGCCGTTGTTTCTGTTGGACTTACAACAATGTGCTTATTACTGCTGCAACATATGGAGCAAACACGAAAAGGGGTAGCATGATGAGAATGGAAGTATGGGGAGGAGCAGGGGAGTACGGTCGCTCCTGCTATTTTGTAAAAAATAAAGAGACGAAAATAGTATTTGATTGTGGTATTAATCGATCATATGAGAATAGTTATCCAAAAATAGAGGGAGAAGTTGTTCCATTTTTAGATGCGGTATTTTTATCACATATTCATGAAGATCATACGATGGGTTTACCTTTATTGGCGAAGTATGGATATAAGAAAAAAATTTGGACGACTCGTTATACGAAGGAGCAACTGCCGTTATATTATGAAAAATGGAGAAACTATAATGTGATGCAAGGGTGGAAGTTACCTTATAGGGACCAACATATAAAAGATTTAAATTATGTATGTATTGATGAGATTAGTAATCCAAATGAATGGATACAAATTACTCCTACATTGCGGTTTCAGTGGGGGTATAGTGGGCATGTATTAGGAGCTGTTTGGTTTTTAGTTGATATGTGTAATACATACGTATTTTATTCAGGCGACTATTCAGCAGAGTCTAATATACTACGAGCTAATTTACCTGAGAAATTGGGCCACAATATAAAAGTTGCAATTGTAGATGCCGCTTATCACACAGATGATGTTTCGCAAAATGAAAGATTAGACGATCTATGTGCAGAAATTGAACGAGTTATGCAAAATGAAGGAATAGCATTATTACCGCTGCCACAACTTGGTAGGGCGCAAGATATAGTATTGTATTTATATGAACGATATAAAGAATTTCCGCTTATAGTAGATAAAGAAATTTTGGCTGGATTTGAAGAGATGTTCATATATAAAGGTTGGATAAAAAATAATGAAGAACTTAAATGGATTATGGAGAGTTTAAAAAGAAACATAATAGTGATGGATAATGACATTAGTATGCAAAATAGTTACGGAATAGTTGTAATGAGTGATGCGAATATGCAAACGAAACGAGCACAGTTATACTATGAACAACTTCGGAATGAAAAACGGAATGCCGTTATTTTTACTGGGCATATTGCGAAAGGGAGTTTTGCAGAAAAAGTTATGAAAGAACATGTAAGGAGTACATGTAGGGTGAAGAGAGTTCCGTATAAAGTTCACCAAAGTATAAGAGACGTTAAAGAGATGCTAAATACATTATTACCAGAACATACGGTGTTAGTGCACGCTTTGAAAGAGGATACGGATCGATTACAACAAAAGCTAAGTACAGCAGGGTATGAAAATGTATATTCACTTGCAATGGAACGTATAGAAGTCATTTGAAATGTAAAGGGGATAGGTATATGAAAAAAGTATTTGTATTCGTAAGCATTTTCTTTTGTTGTTTCCTTTATAACGTTAAGGAAGGGTTTGCAGCTAGTCAAATGAAACCTAGTTTTGAAGTAAAGTTATTATTGAAGCCAGAACAAGTATTAGGTGATAACAAAGAGATGAAGCAAGAGGTGCTAGAACATTTCCAGGCTGGTACAAAATATGAAAGAATACAAGTGCAATTTTTAGATACTGCGAATAAAAGTTTAAGCGAGGAAGGTTGGTTTGCTAGAATTCGAAAGAAAGAATTTAGTAAAGATTTTGAATTAACATATAAAAAAAGATATCCTATTCCAAATGGTGTAATTCAAGATGCACTAGAAGTAGCTAAAAAAGAAGGATTCGATAGTAATACGGATAGTTATGAGGCGGAAATAGATTGGGGATTTGAGAAGAAAAAATTAAGCATTTCAAATAAGAAAAGTTACAGCGCTAAAGGATATGGGATACTTGATTTACCAAATGAACAAGCTGCTCAAAACATGTTAGTAGAAAAATTACCAGGGAAAATGAACAAATGGTTGTATACAAATTGGGGAGAGGAAATGTTAAAGAATTCCCGTATTTACGGTCCTGTATTAATGAAACGATATACAGGAGAGTTTGAAAACATAAAAGCAAATATTGAAATTTGGCCATTAAGTAATACCGGAAAATTAGAAGATGACTTCGTAATAGAAGTGTCATTTAAAACAAATGAAGAAAGTATTGCGACAAAACAAAGGGAATTATTAATGGCGAGTTTAGAGAAAAAAGGCTGGTTGTTACCGAAAGATAGTTTGAAGACAGAGCTTATTTTTCAGTAAATGAGAAAAAAAGGAATCCATATTTCTTGGATTCCTTTTTCTAATATATGAGTATTAAGCTAAGTCAGCTGACACGAACATATCACTATTTTGAAGGTTTTTAGAGCGTAAACTATAAGCAACTACCTTCTTTTTATATTGTTTTACAACATCAACATGCTCCTCGTGACTATAAATATAAAATGTAAAATTCTTTTTGCCACGTTTTGCATTGATAATTAAAGGCGTACCCTCATTGTGTGGTGGTGCATAATAGCGATCTAAAAATAAACCTTCGTTAAAATCATGAATAATTTTTGATTTCTGTTCGCCTTCTACGTTATTTCCGTGAATTGTAATAGTCACATTCTCTTCTTCAAGTTTTGGATGTGTTTCGTACTTGCTAATAATGGATTCAATAACAGTGTTAGGAAGGCTAGAAACGATAATTTTAAATGCTCCAAATACAACTAACATTACAATAAACCAAGTCGTCATAGTATATCATCCCCTTTATTCTATTTAATAATATAACTCATATGGTAATAGTACATATGGTGAAGTTTTGTATAATTTGTGAAAAATATGCCATTTTCACGAATGAAATGTTAGAAAAATCAATTTTGTTACAAAAAGTTGAAATCGAAGTATTTTAAAAGAAAAAGGTTTATAATAAAAATATAACTAATAACCACATTACTAATTATAAGGAAGTGTAACTATGAGTACTGTAGCAATCGTATATGGTATTATTCTTTCCACAATTATTGTTTTGTTTTTCGTTGGGGTTTCACGTTATATTCATAAATGGAAAGAAGGCGTTGCGAAATTAAATCACATTGAAGAAGAACTTAGTGATTTAATGTTACATCATGGTAAGTAAACATTTATTTTTTAACTAAACAATGTGAAGAATATCACAAAACGTGCTTTCCTAATGAAGGCATGTTTTTTTGTTGTTTAAGAAAAGAAGTGTTTTTGTATAAATAATCTAATTATTACTTAAAAAGGGAAATTTATTTAGTATAATATATAATATGTTTATTTTAGGGGGAGTATCATGAGGGGATTAAAAGTTGTTGGAATTATAGCTGGAATTACTATAGTAGGCTGTATAGCTTTCTTTTCAGTGAAGGAATATGTCAATTCCAAAGAAGACTCTAATTATGTGCTAAATTACATAAAAGAACATAAGGATGATAAAACAACTTCTTTAATTGTTAAAAGAAATGGTGAAACATTGACATCAATAAATGAAAAAGAAAAATTACCGCTAGCAAGTATGTCGAAAATCGTTATAGCAATTGAATATGCTAAGCAAGTAGCTGAAGGGAAAATAAGAAAAGACGAGAAAATTTCATTGAAAGAATTAGAAAAATACTATGTGAAAAATACTGATGGTGGTGCACACCCTGCATGGCTAGATGATGTAAAAGATAAAGAGTTAGTGAAGGGTGGTCAAACTTCTTTAGAAGAAGTAGTGAAAGGAATGATCCATTATAGTTCGAATGCGAATGCATCATATTTATTGGACAAGCTTGGAGCAGCGCGGATAAATGAAAGTTTGAAAGAGTTAGGCTTAAATAGTCACGATGAATTTTATCCAACGTATACAGGGGCATTATATATGAGGGGCTATGTTGAAAAAGAACTGCATATTCCTCAAAATAAAGCATTGGACAAGCTACGTAATATGTCTAATGATGAATATGTTAAGCATGTATGGCAAATACATGAATGGATGAAAGACGAGAAAGAATGGACAAAACGCGAGATATCGTTAAAAGCCGATATGGATTTTCAGCGTATTTGGTCAGATCGGTTTATAGGTGCAAATGCGAAGGATTACATGAGTTTATTGGAAAAGATAAATAGCAGAAATTATTTTACACCACAAATGCAAGGTGAGGTTGAGAATATATTTAAAGGAACCGTAGGAGAGGGTATATTCGAATTTGCTGGACAGAAAGGTGGTTCTACGGCATTTGTATTAACAAATAGTTTCTATGGTACTGATAAAAAAGGGAATAAGATTGAGATTGTCTTTATGATGAACAATTTGAGTGAAAAAGCATTTGAAAAACTTCTAAGTAATATGGATTACTTTATTCGAGATATTGTCATAAGTGAGGAATTCAGAAATAAATTATAATGAAATAATTTTATTATGTAAACAAAGGGGCACTTATGAAAAGTGCTCTTTTGTAATACAGGATTTTCCAATCTTATTATTGAATATAGATGGAAAATAAGAAAGGAGGTTGAAAAATGACAACAATATATTTCGTTCGCCATGCCCATTCTACATATACAAAAGAAGAACGGGAACGACCTTTATCTGAAAAAGGGCACTGTGATGCAGAAAATGTAACGCATTTATTAAAAGATAAACATATTGATGTTGTTATTTCTAGTCCTTACAAAAGAGCAATCCAAACTGTACAAGGAATTGCGAATACATATAAATTATCAATACAAACTGAAGAAGATTTGCGTGAAAGATTATTGAGCACAGAGCCAGTATCAAATTTTAATGATGCTATGCAGAATGTGTGGAAAGATTGGAGTTTTGCATACGAAGGCGGAGAATCGAATACTGTAGCACAAAAGCGCGCTGTAATATGTATACAAAATATATTAAAAAAATATGAAGGTAAGAATATTGTAATAGGTACGCATGGAAATATTATGGTATTACTAATGAATTATTTTAATTGGAAATATGATTTGGAGTTTTGGAAAACACTTCATATGCCTGATGTGTATAAATTAAATTTTGATAAAAATTGTTTCATTTCTGCTGAAAGAATAGAGAAAACAGGTCATCGGTTAAATATTTTGTAAAAGTTTATCAAAAAAAGAGGAAAGAGAGAAGTTATTGTAGAAGTATGACTTTGTAACATAAAAATTATATGTTAAAGGAGGCTGTTTACATGTTTGAGAAAGAGAAAGAAGGGCTTATTGAAGTTCACAACGTATATGAAATTGCACCAGCAGATGGAACAATTATTGGTATGGCAACAGAAGAAGAAATGGAAATTGCTGCTGAACTAGAGCTGCAGTACTATGCCCATTCTCGTTTGCTAGAAGCAAATATTCAGTTAGACGGTTCCTCCTATAAAGAGTTACTTCAGGAGTTCCAGGAGTACGAAAGAAAATCAATGAGCTTTTGGCGAGCAATACATAAGCGTTTAGCTGTGCCATGGGCATGGGTATTACGTATTGATGTTGCGAATGGCCCTATTTATGTAAGTAATGGGAATGCTTATTACGAAGAAATCGATGATGAAGAAGATTATGAATAGATAAGTAAGGAAGCAACTTTAGTTGCTTCCTTTTTTTATTTATAGAGATTGAACAGCCCCAATAATAATATCAGGCCGATCAATTTCGATTCCGTGACCAGCATGTTCGGCAAGTATATATTGGCTATGTATTGAGAGTTGTAATTGTTCATGGATCAGTTCTTGCCACATTGCTTCAAGTTGTGTTGCTTCCTCTTTTGGCATGCCACCATTAGTCAATTGAGTAATAGAATATTGAGGATCTCTACCGATAACGATTAATGGTATTTCTAATGTTTTACATAGCTCTTTTAGTGAGAGAGCACAGTTTTTCCACTCCGATAGTTCAGAAGCTGTCGCTTTATATAATGAAGGCGAGGTAGAGAATCCAATTTGCTGTTTTGATTGATCGGTGAGAATAGGTTTTAGTTCATTATAAAGTGTGTCTACATCCATTTTGGAGTATGTATTATATTTTTCAAGCCACATATCATCCGAGTCAGTTTGATCAGAAATTGGTAAATGAAGTTCATCTAAACGGTGTAAGTTCATCGAAGTAGAATCAACTAAAATAAGTGCTTGCAGCTTATCTTCATGTAACATCGCAAAATGTTGTGCACATAATCCTCCATAGGAATGACCGATTAGAATAAATGGCTCTTGAATAGCTAGTTTGTTTAGTAACATATGTAGCTCTTTTGTAACTTGCCTTATTGTACGTGGCTGATTTCCTAGCTCACTTTTCCCGTAACCTGGGCGATGGTATGAAACGACTGTAAAGTGCTGTGAAAGCTTTTTTATAATAGGAAGCCAATCATAAAATGAGCAACTCATTCCGGTTTGAATGACTACAGTTTGTTTACCACCTCCTTTTATATGTACTTCTATATTTTGCCCCATTATTTCTACAAATTTATGAATGTTAATTCCCCCTAAGCTTGAAATAATTTTTGAAAAGCAAAAACGATACACCAAACACCTATACCGAGTAGGACAGATGTACTAAGTGTAAATGAATTTTTTAAACCAATATAGACGATAAATAATAGTAGTGCTGATGCGGGGAATCCATATAATACCCCTAAAGCAAATTGACTCAATTCTTGTTTATTCCCGCCTTCAAATGAAATCCAAAATAGACTAAGTAAACTCACGAGAGGAAGGGCAGCAATAAAGCCACCTATCGTACTGTAGTGTTTAGCAATTTCAGTGATAACGCCGATAATAAGTGCCGAAACGATTACTTTAACGAGGAAATGCATATTTTGCCTCCTTCGCTAATAACGAAAATGCTTTTTCAATTAATTGTTGTTCTTCTTTTGATAACTGTGATTCTAATATTTTTATCTTTTCTTTATCTAGTAAAGTATGTTTTTCTAATACTTCAATTCCTTCAATTGTTAATGTAAGGTTTACCACTCTTTCATCTTTTTTATTTCTCTCTTTAACGATGAACCCCTTTTGAATAAGGCGCTTTATATGTTCAGATGCTGTGTTATGAGAAAGGCTAAGCTCAGTAGCGACTTTTCCAATTGTTATATCTTTCTCACGAGAAACGATTTGTAAAATACGAATTGCTTGGTGGGAAAGGTTGTCCTCGTATTCGTATCGTAAGTGATAATAAATGCTCTCCCAATGTTGATTAATGTTGTTCATAATAATAAATCCCCTTTTTTTATATCGTATAGTAAGATATATTCGTCATTTTAGAAATAAAATCCTTTTATTTGGATAAAAAATGTTGAAAAAGTTTATTTTTATTGAAATATAAGGTAATCTATGTGTAAAGGTATACATTTAGCAAGAGAGAGGATGATAGCTGTGAATACATTCAAATGGATGAGTCATGAACAGATGTATGTAGATGAAATACATGTTGAAAAATGTGGTCCTCTTTCAGTCGGCGTATATGGGGGAAATCAAGAAAGTGATGCATATGAACGAGGAGATGCGGTGCTTGCTTGGTGGGATCCTGAATTACAATTTGAATTTGTTATGATTTTTGATACACACCACAAAACAAAAAATATTGATTATATAATAGAAGCGATTTCAGAAAGAAAAGAGAAATTAAAAGAGTTATTCTCCTATCCAATACATTTAGCTTTTCATCATACACATATGTACTTATTAGCGTTATTTACAGATGAGTTATTTATTAAAAAGTGTGATCAAGATGATGAGGAACTCGCTTGCTTAATTTGTTTACGAAAAGGCGAATTTTTATATTGGTTATCAGTTGGTGATTGTTTCGCGTATTTATTCCATTCTGAGAAAACGAAAAATGGAAAAGGACGATTAAATAAACGGAAAAATTACGAATATATTGGCAGGAAAAATATTTTTGCAGCAAATACACCTTGCTTTACGTCAGGTGTAAGAGGATTAGAAAAAGGAATGAATCACATTGTAATGGCAACGGACGGTATTTTAGAGTGTGACAAACGAAGGTTTGATGATGATCAATCTTTAGTAGAAATATTACACGACGGAAATAGCTTGCAGATTGAGCCCGTATTAACAAATGTACTGCAGTGGAAAGGTAGAGACTGTGCCACGATTATTGGATGGTCTATTGATACTGATAATAAACAATGTGCTAATTAATATAAAAGGAGTTCAAGGTTTTTATCCTTGAACTCCTTTTTGTTAAGCAATATGGATGTGATATGTTTTCAACCATTCATTTACTTGTAGTATATACTCCATGGCACTTCTTGCTTCAAAATTGTTAATCACTTTATTACTTTGATCAGCAATTGAAAGTAAGATGGAATGGTTAATAAGTGAGAAAATAGGATTGTTTTTATTGTTACACATATCAAGTGTTAAATTACGGATTGTTTGTAAGTAGTGTGGATCTTGTGAAGTTGGATAAGCGCTTTTTCTTCTATTGCGTACATCGTCAGGTAAAGCTGGTTGTAGTGCTCTACGTAAAATGCCTTTTTCGATATTATCAATACTTTTTATGTTGAAAGGAACATTCCATAAATATTCAACTAATCTATAATCGCAAAACGGTACACGAACTTCAAATCCAACAGCCATACTCATACGATCTTTACGGTCAAGTAAGAAAGGAAGGAATCTTGTTAAAAATAAATAAAACATTTGACGTTGTTTCGCGGATTTTTTACTTTCGCCTTCAAGAGTAGGTACTTCAAGTATCGCTTCTTGGAATCGTGTATCAATATAGTCTTCTAGATTACATTGGTTACTTACTTCATTTAGTAGAAGAGGAGATGTATTTTTCCAATTTGTTAGCCAAGGAAACTTATCTACATATAGTAGTTCTTCTTGATGAAACCAAGGATATCCACCGAATACTTCATCAGCTGATTCGCCGGATAAAGCTACGGTCGCATCTTTTTTCATTTCGCAAAATAGTAAATATAGTGAAGTTTCCATTTCACCAGCACTCGGTAAATCTTTCGCATGAAGGGGAACGAATAAGTGATTTGCTAATTCTTCAGCATTCACAATAATATCATGATGCGCTGTCCCGACATGTTCAGAAACGCGTTTTACCCAAGGAGCGTCTAAACCAGTGCGAGCAAATGTCAGTTCGAAATCTTTTGCGCTATTTACAAAGTCAACAGAATACGTATGAAGTGTTTTATTTTCAGCAGCAAATTCTTTACCCGCAAGTGCAGTAATACCGCTAGAGTCTAATCCGCCTGATAACATACAAACGAGAGGAACATCGGCAATTAATTGTCTTTTTACTGTATCTTGTAAAATAGATAAAATATGCGAAGATGTATCTTCTATAGAGTCTGTATGGAACTTACTTTCTAAATGCCAATACTTAGTAACTACTTTTTTATGACGTGTAAATGTTATAGAATGTCCAGCACGTACTTCTTGAATATGTTTAAAGACGCCACATCCTGGAGTGCGAAATAAGCCTAATCCAAATATTTCATTTATTCCATTCGCATCAATTTCAGCAGGGACAGATGGATGCGCTAATAATGCTTTAATTTCAGAGCCGAAAATAATACTGCCATTTCTTTCTGTAAAAAAGAGTGGTTTTACACCTAAATGATCTCGTGCTAAAAACAATTGTTGCTTCTGATCATCCCATAAGGCAAAAGCGAAAATTCCGTTTAAATGTCGTACGCAGTCTTCTTTCCATTCTAAATAAGCATGTAGTAATACTTCTGTATCTGAATGGGTTTCAAATGCATGCCCACATTTTTGAAGCTGCTCTCTCAGTTCACGGAAATTATAAATTTCTCCATTATAAGTAAGAGCATACGTATAATCACCAGCACGAAATGTCTTAGGCTGTGTCCCGCCTTCTGGATCAATTACAATTAAACGCCGGTGTGCAAAGGCCGCATGAGGTGAAAACCAAAATCCTTCAGCATCCGGACCACGATGCTCAATACTATTTGCCATCTTTTTTAAAATAACATGTTGATTTGAAAGGTCTTCTTTCCAATCTACCCAACCTGTAATTCCACACATACACATCTCATCTCCTAATTTTTAAAATAGATTAATGAAATAAAATGTACACTAAATTAAAGAGTGACTATATAAATAGTGTACTACATGAATTAAATTACAGACTTGAGAAAGTTTTCTTTGAATGCATAGTTATGTGAGAAAATGGCTAAGGGAAAGTATTCCATTACATACAAAAAATAAAAAAGATGAGAGAAAAAATTTTCTCAGACGTTATATAGGGTGTAAAAGCTTTTACAAAACAATAAGGGGAATCGCTACATGAAATCAAATGAGAAAAATTTTATAAAAAGATTACAGCGGCAAAAAGAAGACGCGTTAGAATTCGTTGTCGATACATACTTACCACTCATAAAGGGGATCACGCATAAAGTTCTACTTCCCATTCAAAATAATGGACTCATAGAGGAATGTATAAACGATATATTTCTTTCCATTTGGAATAACGCAAATAAATTCCATGGAGAGCCGAGTGATTTTAAAAAGTGGATTGCAGCGATTGCGAAGTTTAAAGCAATTGATTATTACCGGAAATCGACTAAAACAGTAGAAATCATTTCAGATGAGTTTCATATCAGTACAGAAAAATCAGCAGAAGACGAATTAATCGTTATGGAAGATAGGGAAGAATTATTGAAGCTCATTAATCAATTAGAACCGCTAGATCAAAAGGTGTTCATTATGAAATATTTACTTGGTATGAAGACAGAGGAAATAGGTGACAAGTTAGGATTAACTCGGGCAGCAATTGATAATCGAGTGTACCGGGGGAAAAAGAAACTACAACAAAATGCTACGAAAATTAGTTTTGGAGGTAGTGCAATATGAAAGACATTTATGAACTATTAAATGATATTGATATAGATGAAAAAGAATTAGAAGAAATTGAGGCTTCTGAAATTGAAAAGGAAAAAGTAAAACGAAATGTAAAACAATCGATACGTACGAAGAAAAAGATGAAAAGTTGGAAGAAGGGTGTCGCTGCTGCATCAATTTTAGTAGGGTTATCGGTTGCAACTCTTGGTATCGGTTTTCCTACATATGCCGGGGGATTGCCAATTGTAGGTGACATATTCCGATTTTTAGATAATGGTAGAACGGGGTTATATGAAAATTATAAGGAATTTTCGACTGAGTTGAATATGACAAAAGAGAGTAATGGGGTTAAGGTTACAATTAATGATGCTGTATTCGATGGTAGAACAATTACAATTACATATTCTATTGAGAGCGAAAAAGATTTAGGAGAGAAACCGTTCCCATTTGGAAGTCCGCAAGTTATGGGCTTTGATGGCGGAGGAGGTAGTTCGAACGTTACAAAAGTTGGAGAGGGAAAATATGTAGGTATGACTACGATGAGTGGTCATGGTAGTGAAAGGTTAGATGTCGCAAATGTTTGGTGGGATATAGAGGCAATTGAGTTGGATTATGAAGGTAATGTAATAAAGGGAAACTGGAATTTCGCGCTTAGTTTAAAAGCAATGGATAGTAAGGAAGTAAAAGTTAATGGGGTTTCTGAAAATGAATTAATAAAAGTAAATATAGACAAAATGGAAGTAACTCCGATGTCATTTATCGTTTTTTTCAATCAGGAAGAATCTAAGGTATTAAGAAGTATATGGGATAGTGCGGATGTTGAGTTAGAAATAAAAGATGATTTAGGAAATCATTATGCTGGTGAAGGAAATGGCGGAAGTAGTACAGTAGCAGAGCCACATAAAAGTAGTTGGAGTGCTACATTCCAAAAGTTAAACGAAAATGCAACAAAGCTTCTCGTTACACCACGCGTACACTTACGAGTGCATACACCTGAAAATCATGGTGGAGTGGAATATGTGAATGGAAAAGAGAAGAAAATTGAAGTGCCGAAAAAAGAAGCGAAGAGTAAAGATATTGTTCTAGATGATATCGTAATTGATTTAAAGAAATAAAAGAGAGACTGCCTAAAACAAGTAGGCAGTCTTTTTTCGTTAAGAACTAGTTACGAGTAACGCATGGGGATGCTGCGTTTTATATTCATCTTTCCAAGGAATATTTAGTTGTTCCCACGATTTGCCGCTATCATTGGATTGAAACACGCCGTTGTTATTTAAAGTGTAAAATGTATGTGGTTCTGCAGGATTTGTCGCAAACATTGAGATGACTGTGCCGATTGCAGATGGTAGACCTTGTTGTACTTGCTCGAAAGGAGTATCTTTCGTTTTACGATAAATATAAGATTCATAAGGAATACGGTGATGAGCGAGGTCAGCACTTGGTGCGGCAGAAACGAGAATTGTATCGCAATCAGCCGGATCAATAGCCATGCTGTATAAATAATGATGTTCAAGTCCTGCACTACATGAGATCCAGCTGTTTCCATTGTTATAACTCTCAAGATAAGCACGATCAGGTCCGCCCATAAATCCGTCACCACATGATGCATAAAGGCGATTTGGTGCTTCAGGGTGCATAAGTAATTGATGAGCATCGATAGGAGCACCGAATTTTTTATCAATCCATGTATGCCCTTTATCATTACTTTGAATAACAGCACCAGCTTCGATTGAAACGTGTATTGTATTAGGGTTGTTTGGATCAACTGTAATCCAGCGTACGTGATGGGTAAAAGGTCTAGGCGGAAATGCCCACGTATAAGAAGATAATAATGATTTCATATTTTTAAGTTCAGTCCACGTTTCACCACCATTTTCAGAGCGAAATAAGGCGCTTGGTTCTGTGCCGACATAAACGACACCATATCCGTTAACTTGTTCATTTGAGCTTATTGTTATGGAAGTGATAGAGGAGTGCAAAATACCATCTTCTTTAGGGAAATCAAAGTAACGATAAGAATCTCCAATTGGTCTCCATGAATCCCCACTATCGTCACTTAACCATAGACCTCGTCCAAATGTTCCGCAATATACACGATTCTTTTGAAATGGATCAACAGCGATACAGGTAGGTTGCATATTTTGTAAGTGATAAGTCGTTTCATAGTTATCATTGTGTTCTTTCACTACAACAAGTTCACGTTCCATACAGAGAAATAAACGTTTCATTTAAGTAACCTCCTTCAAATTTCTTTCATTAGTAAACAATATGAAGCTGAAAAAGAAGTAGTCTTATTTTTTATTGAGAAAAAGGACTTGTTTGAAAAATAGCGAAATGTATAGATAGAGGAAGCGGACGTTTATGGGCGTTAATTCGGGATAAACACGGGGAGTTTGTTTCATACTAACATACAGATATTGTACTTAAAGGAGTATAAGTATGGGACATTCGCATGATCATGGTCATTCAAAAAATAAAAAGGCGTTACTAATTGCCTTCCTACTAACAACAAGTTTTATGATTGCAGAAGTTGTTGGGGGATTTGTAACAAATAGCTTAGCACTACTATCTGACGCGGGGCATATGCTAAGTGATGCAGTATCTTTAGCTTTAAGTTTACTTGCGTTTAAACTCGGAGAAAAAACAGCAACAACTGCGAAAACATACGGGTATAAGCGAGTCGAAATGTTAGCAGCATTATGTAACGGTGTCGTTCTTATTGTCATTTCGGTATACATTTTTATTGAAGCAATCCGTCGTTTTAAAGAACCAGTTGAGATTGCTAGTAAGGGGATGCTCATTATTGCAGTCCTTGGTCTGCTTATTAATATTTTATCAGCTTGGATATTAATGAGAGGCGGAGATGTGAAAGGTAATTTGAATTTAAGAAGTGCTTTCCTGCACGTACTAGGCGATCTATTGGGTTCCGTCGGAGCGATTATTGCTGCGTTACTTATTAAATTTTTCGGATGGACTGCTGCAGATGCGATTGCTAGTATTCTTGTGTCTATTTTAGTCATTATTAGTGGATGGCGTGTAACACGTGATACGGTTCATATATTAATGGAAGGTGCACCACAGCACATAAATGTTGAAGAGGTAAAAAGTACGTTATTAAATATTCCGATTGTCAAAGAAGTTCATGATTTGCACATATGGTCTGTCACATCAGATTTTCAAGTATTAACATGTCATCTTATTATTAAAGGGAATGAAACGCAAAGTGTATTAAAAGAGGCTACGTATGTATTAAAGGAGAAATTTCATGTAGAACATGTCACCATTCAAGTAGAAATAGATGGTGAATTTAATCATGATGAGACAACTTGCAAAGTATGAAAGAAAAAGGATAAGAAAAAGTGTCATAACATTTTTCGCACGGCATACATATATATAATGTGGCCACAAGTACTTTGCAAGGTAAATATTTCATGAAATTACTTTACTTATAAAGAGTCATCTTTTATAATCAAAAGTGGTAATTGATAGAGATTATCATTTTCAATGATCGTAGAAAGGAGTTTTTTAAAAGATGAGTAGTCAACTCCGTTTTGCTGTTGAAAATCGTAAGAGGCATTTAATTGATGAGTTAATTGGAGCAGGTGTGTTTAAGATTCGCGACCGACAATTATACGAGCTGTCTTTAGAGGAATTGGAAAAAGAGTACGAAGGTATGGAAGATTATGCGAATATTCAGGCGTAGCTATATAGATTAGTAAAAGGAGAGCTGGTTACGATTTTGTGTAACCAGCTCTCTTTTTATTTCGTAGAAATTATTTTTTGTATTTCTTTCATGGGACGGAGCCAGTTTTGGGTCATTATTTGTTCCATTTGTTTTTCGTCCTGCTTCTGTAATGCTTGAATGATAGAGTGATGTTCTTCAATAGATTGACTTGCTGGAACAAAGTTTTGGAAAAACAAATATTCAAGACGTAAAACGTGAAGTTGCATATTTTCTAGAAAGGGTTCAATATATTGGTTTTTAGCAATAGAAGAAATTGTATTGTGGAATTGTATATCTAATTCTAAAGCTTGTTTTGCGTTTTTTTTCTCTATAGATTGCTGAAAATGCTCATTTATTTCAGAAAGTAGTTGAATATCAGCGTTTGTAATGTTTTGAAGAGCTTGCTTTCCTATAATAGAGTGAAGACCAGCCATCGTCTCATAAATGATAGATACGTCGTCTAACTTAATAGGAGCAATTTTCGTTTTTTGCCCTGGTACCATTTCCACTAATCCAGAAAGCTCTAATATTTGAAGTGCTTCTCTTACAGGTGTTCTGCTTACTCCTAGTGCCTCAGCCAATTCCCCATCATTAATTTTTTCATTGGGCTTCAGTACACCTTCAATAATCCAATTTTGTAGTTGATTTAAAACGAGTGATTTTGCTGAAACTCTTCCTGGTTTTTTATAATTTTGAGGGACAGGCATAGTGAATTCAATCCTTTCATTGTATATTTTCCTTTTTGGCATGAACAAGCTTTAATTTTTGTTTCCCTTCATCCGGCTTTTGGCTTAAGATGAGCACCATTACAATGACACAAAAAGCGCCTAATAACTGAAAAGATTGAAATGGCACTTGCAATATAAGTACAGAAGAAATAATAGCTGCGAGTGGTTCTGTGCAACCAAATAATGTTGTTTCTTTCGGAGTCAGGTATCGTATGCTGTCTAAGTATAAATAAAAGGCAATAAGTGTCCCGAAAATGACGACAAATGTGATGAGCGGTAGGGTACTTAGTTTTACATATTTCATAGTTGATAATAAAATGAATTCGTTTGTAGAAATAAAGTGTACAATCGTTACACCAATACCCCCAATAATCATGCCCCATCCAACGATAACGGAGGAAGACCATTTTTCTAACAATTCCTTTGAATATAAACTATAAAAAGCGAGAGATAATCCAGATAAAACACCCCAAATAATAGCTGGTGTAGAAACAGCCAAGTTATGAACAGACCCGTTTGTTAGTAAGAGAAAAGTGCCTACTAATGAAAGGGTAATTGAAATGAAATCAATTTTTGATGGACGAACGTTCCATTTGAAAAGTAAGTATACAGTGATGAATATAGGAGCTAAATATTGTAATAATGTTGCCACGGCAGCATTTCCTTCTTTAATTGAAGCGAAATACGTATACTGTACAGCAAGCATACCGAATAGACCAAACAAAATCATTTTAATAGCATCAGATTTTTGTTTCCAAATGCTAAATATCTCTTTTTTTCTCGTTCCGAATGAGGAAATAATGAGCAAAATAATTCCAGATATAAGTAAACGGATCGTAACTAACCATTCGGTTGAAACATTGTCATATTGAAAAAGTTGTTGTGCAGCTGTACCAGACAAGCCCCATAAACAAGCACCGATTATGACCATTATAATTCCTTTTAATCGATTTGAATCCATATGATCTAAAATTCTCCTTTCTAAAAATACAAATTGAATACAATATGCAATATATCACAGAATGACTCATTAATAAACTGAAATTTCTAATTTGTTTTTTATGTATAGTAAAATATTGTAGAGGAGGGGGAGTATATGTTAGCTGGATTTTTAGTTTGTTTATTTGTTGGGTTACTTATCATTTTTTTAGGGTATCAAATACATGTGAAAAAGAGGTTGTTTTTGTTAGCAGGATATCAAGAAGAAACGTTTGTTGAAGATAAAAATAAATTAGCGAAGCTTTCAGGAGCATTTTCTTATATAGTTGGAGTTGCTACTATAATATTACCGCTTGGCTTAGAAAAAATAGGTGCTGTAGTTGGTATCGTATATGCTATATTAATTGTTTTAGGTACAATTGTATTCATAATTAAAGCAAACCTATTAAATAAGAGTGCTATAAAGTAAAAAAGGCTTCATTCTACTGAAGCCTTTTATTAATTGTTATGAAGTATAAGTAAAAGCCGGGATAGGATCAATAAATGTATTCCAGTTTTGTTGCATTTCTTTTTCTGTTAATAAACAATCATCTAATGATTGTTCAATTAAAGAACAGTTCATATCAATTCCGATAAATACGAGTTCGGTTATTCGATCTCCATATTGTTTATCCCAGTTTTTCAATACTTCTGGTTCTTCTGTAATCATTTGATTTTTTTCAGTTTCAGGTAATGCCGCTATCCATTCACCGGCTCCTTGAATTGTAATAGAGGAGCCTGCTTGAGATAGAAGCCCTATCATATTATTACGAGATGCCAACCAGAAGAATCCTTTCGCTCTTACAACATCTAAAGGCCATTTTTCTAGCCAATTCATAAGGCGCTCGGGATGGAAAGGATATTTGCGGCGGTAAACAAAAGAAGTGATACCATATTCTTCTGTTTCCGGTGTATGATGATCACTATTTAATTCTTGTATCCAGCCGGCCGATTGACTAGCTTCTTCATAATTAAATAGATTTGTGTTTAAAATTTCTTGTAATGGTACTTTGCTAAACGAAGATTCAAGAACTTTTGCATTAGGATTTAATTTTTTTAGTAAATGATGAAGCTCTATCACATCTTCTTTTTCTAGCAAATCTATCTTATTAAGAATAATTACGTTTGCAAACTCAATTTGATCTATTAATAAATCAATAACTTCTCGGGTATCATTCTCATCGATTGCTTGTTTTCGGTCTAATAAACTTTCTCCATCTGCAAAATCATCCCAAAATCTATTTGCATCTACAACTGTAACCATCGTATCGAGGCGACAATTTTTCGTTAAATCAATGGTAAGAACTTCGTCTGTATAAGTAAACGTTTGAGCAACTGGAATAGGCTCACTTATACCAGAAGATTCAATAATAATATAGTCAATATCACCATTTTCCACAAGACGATTCACTTCTATCATTAAATCTTCTCGTAGTGTACAACAAATACAGCCATTTTGAATCTCTACTAGTTTTTCCTCCGTACGTGAAAAACCACCCTTTTTTATAAGAGATGCATCAATGTTTACTTCGCTCATATCATTAACGATAACAGCTACTTTTAAGTTATTCTTATTAGTCAAAATGTGATGTAGTAAGGTAGTTTTTCCAGATCCTAAAAAACCACTTAATACAGTGATAGGTACTTTTTTCATGAAATGATCTCTCCTTTAAATCGTAATTATTACGTTTTATATTAAACGATAGGAAAAGAAAAATCAATAATAAATCATAATGATTACGATTTAAGAATAGAAATAGACTATAAAATTTGTGCTGTAGTATGAAGCATTTGGACAAGCACATGTTTACATATAAATAAAATGGAGGCGAGAAGCTTGGTCTTTAATAGAGTTTCAAAAGAATTAGTAGGCATAGCTCTTATCGCTATGTTTCTCTTTTTATTATTTTTTGTAGATTTTACAAGTCTAGTAAATTTGCACAAAAATATACCGCAGGAATGGCTGAATGTGAATACGGTATTTTTAAGTATCATTTTTGAAGCAATACCTTTTATTTTATTAGGGGTAATTGTTTCTTCATTTATTCAAGTGTTTGTGACGGAAGATATGATTCAAAAAGTAATGCCGAAATCTCCAATTGTTGCAATGATTCCAGCAGTATTTGTGGGAGTTCTTTTTCCAATGTGTGAATGTGTCATTATACCAATTGTAAGAAGGCTCATTCAAAAGGGGTTACCACTTCATGTAGGCATTGTTATTTTACTGAGTGCACCCATTATGAATCCAGTCGTTTTTTTATCTACTGTATATGCGTTTCAAAAAAATGATTACGTTGTATATGCACGCTTTGGGATAACAATTTTAGTTGCTCTATTCATAGGTCTAATTGTGTATTATTGCTATCGCGAAAGAAATGTTTTAAAAGACGTAGAGGTTTCAGTTCAAACAAGCAAAAAAAAGAGTTGGAAAGATGTTATGAATCACACTGTAGATGAGTTTTTTGATACTGGTAAGTATTTATTGATTGGTGCTTTTTTAGCAAGTGTATTTCAAACGTTTTTTGATCGGAATGTACTGGATGCAGTAGCACATAACGAAGTAATTGCTCCCATTATTATGATGGGGTTTGGTTATGTTTTATCAATTTGCTCTGCAGCCGATGCTTTTATAGCTGCGTCTTTTGGACATGTTTTCTCGATAAAGGCACTTCTCGCATTTCTTGTGTTTGGGCCTATGCTTGATATGAAAAATACGTTAATGCTATTTGCGTATTTTCAAAAGAGATTTGTATTCTTTTTGATGGGAATTGTCATTGTATCTGTGTATACCATCGTGCAAATCATAATGTTATAGGAGGTGAGAAAGAATGGAGAAAGAGGAGCAGAAGGCATATCATCGCTATATTCGTGGCATTATTTTAATTGGTTTAGCAATGCTCTTATTTAAACTACTTGTAACAGGGAATATTTATAATTTTATCGCTCCAAAAATGATCAAATTTACGTATATAGCTTTTGTAGTAATTTTAATTTTTGGTATTGTACAAGTTTGGGGAGATGGAAGAGAAAAACAGCATGATTATAATTGTTGTAAACATCATACAACATCAAAATCAGGGATAAAAAGTTTCTTTGTATATGTTTTATTTGTTGTTCCGATAGTTAGTGCTTTTCTCTTTGGAAGTGTAACAATTGATGGAAGTTTAGCAGGAAAAAGGGGTATGAATCAAAGTGTACAGGCGAGAAGTCTGGAAAGAAACGAAAAAGAGGGGAAACAGGTTAAGTTTGATGAGCGAGAAGTATTAGTTGATTCAGAAGAAACATCAAATTTAGCAACGACTTATAAAACGGAAGAGCAAGTAGTAAAAAGTATGTTAGGACAGCGTAAACTACAAGTAAAGGATAAGGATTATGTTCAAACAATGAATGTAATTGGTCAAAATGTTAATTGGTTTAAAGGGAAAGAAATTACATTCTTAGGGTTTATATATAAGGATAAAGATGTGACGGGTAATAAAGCAGTAGTGGCTCGATATGGCATAACTTGTTGTATTGCGGATGCATCAGTCTGGGGGATGATTGTTACCGGGAAAAATATTGAAAAAATTCCAGAAGAAACATGGGTAAAAATAACAGGATTATTAGATGAAACGACATATAAAGGAACAGTCTTTCCACTTGTAAAAGTAAACAAAATCGAGAAAATTAATAAGCCAACTGACCCATATGTATATGATGCGTTACCTCAATAGAAAAGAATAAATTCTTCATATTTTCATGAAATAGAATCATAATCAAGGCGATAAAAAAATAAAGATAAGAGTAATTTGGTTTGTTAAAAATATGTGCAGAAGGAGTTATGCGATGAACTGGGTTACTCATAAACCATCATTTGAATTTGAAACATTTAGTCCTATTATTCGGTCACAATCTGCGTGGAGTGGACATTTAGATTTTGCATATGACTTAGTACGATTTGAAAAACCAGAAACTTTAGTTGAGTTAGGTACACATTTAGGAGCTTCCTTTTTTAGTTTTTGTCAGGGAGTAAAAGATGGAGGGTTATCGACTAAATGCTTTGCAGTAGATACTTGGGCTGGAGATGGGCATACAGGCCCATATGGAGAAGGGGTTTTTCAAATAGTAGAAAAAGTAGTGAGCGATAACTACCTTAATATAGGAAATTTAATTCGATCTACTTTTGATGATGCTGTAGACCGGTTTCAAGATGAAACGATAAATCTTTTGCATATTGATGGCTATCATACGTATGAAGCTGTTTCTCACGATTATAATACATGGCTACCGAAAGTCGCGAAAAACGGTATTGTATTATTTCATGATATTGAAGTTAGAAGTAGTGATTTCGGCGTATATAAGTTTTGGGATGAGGTAAAAGCGAAGTACCCTCATTTTCAATTTGCGCATTCATATGGACTGGGAGTGTTATTTCCGAAGGGTTGTAGTGATAAGTTTGAGGAAATACTTAAAAATAAAGAAGAAATACAAAATATGTATAAATAAAGATAGGGCATACATCATTTTTATGATGTGTGCCCTATTTTTCATGTAGAAAATAATGGTGTGAATTAAAAAGCTAAGATAGTTGTAAAAAGTTTTATTGCAGCAAATATTAAAAAAGTTAGTATGGGATTGTTTTTTGTAAATAAAGTGAAGCTTTAATACGTTCATATCAATTCGGAATTTTACAGTAGTTAATTTCTTACCTAAGTGCTTTGCACTTACTGAATTTTGAGACGGGAGTCTTATTGGCCGAAAATATCGGGATAAATAAAAATACAACATTTTTTATATTTTTCATTGCGAAAAACGTAATCTACTTTTACAATAGAAAGGGTTGTGAATATATTATACTGGAAAAATAAATCGAAATAATATGAAAATTTTGTTTTGTCTTCGCTAATTGTATATTACATACATGTAAGACGACATACGTCATGTTATCGACTTGTAAGGAGAGAAAAAAATGAAAAGTGTAAGATTACCATCGATGCTAGAAATCATAGTTCTTTTATTACTATTTCTTGCTGTTGTCTTTTCCTTCCAAACGATTTTTGATCTCCCAATTCAATTAGCGCTATTTATTTCATGGTTTTTAGTAATTGCGCTTGGATTAAGATTAGGATTTCGTTATCAAGAATTGCAAGATGCAATTACGAAAGGGATTTCTAACGGATTAGAAGCGATACTGATTTTAGTTGCAGTAGGTGCTTTAATTGGAACATGGATTGCTGGTGGGGTAGTACCAACATTAATCTATTATGGATTAGAATTTATTCACCCTAGCATATTCCTATTAGCAACATTAATTATTTGTTCTATAACTTCTATCGCAACAGGAACGTCTTGGGGAACAGTGGGAACAGCAGGTATTGCTATGATGGCGATTGGTGAAGGACTTGGTTTACCACTTCCGCTTGTTGCTGGTGCAGTTCTTTCAGGAGCTTATTTCGGCGACAAATTATCACCACTTTCTGATAGCACAGTTCTTGCAGCTTCTATGGCAAAAGTAGATGTTATTGCTCACGTTCGAGCTATGCTCGTATTAGATGTTCCAGCTTATATTATTACTAGTATTATGTTTACTGTAGCTGGTTGGATGTATGGCGGCGATAATGTAGATTTGAATCGAGTAGAATTTTTAAAAGAAGCTTTATTAAAGCAATTTGATATTAAAATATGGATGCTTGTTCCGGCGGTCATTGTTATCGTTCTATTAGCGATGAAGAAACCGTCTATGCCAACAATTGCAATGGGAGCTTTAATTGGTGCAATTTGGGCAACTCTTTTCCAAGGGATGAACTTTGGAGAGGCGATTGGAACAGCTTATAACGGATTCTCAATTCAATCTGGTGTTGAGTTTGTTGACAAGTTATTAAACCGTGGTGGAATTAACGGCATGCTTGGCTCAGTAGCCGTTATTATTTTCGGTTTAGGATTTGGTGGATTACTTGAAAAACTAGGTGTTTTAAAAGTAATCGTATCAAAATTTGAGAAGAAATTAAATTCTGCAGGTAATGTAACATTGTCTACATTAATCGTGGCATTCTTAGCTAATATATTTGGTTGTGCGATGTATGTATCACTAATTTTAACACCAAAAATTATGGAAGATAGCTATGATAAATTAAAAATAGACCGTCGTGTATTAGCGCGTAACTCAGAAGTAGGTGGAACGTTAACTTCAGGTATGGTTCCATGGTCTGATAATGGTATTTTTATGGCTGGTATTTTAGGTGTAGCAACGTTCTCATACGTTCCGTTTATGTGGTTAAGCTTCGTATCGTTAATTTTAGCAGTTATTTACGGATATACAGGCAAATTCATCTGGTATGTAGATGATGCAGATAAAGGAAAGCAAGCATCATAAAATAAAAATCACCTTCTACAATATGTAGAAGGTGATTTTTTTATTTTTTAATAGCATTTGCTGAAGTTATTTCATTCTCATATTTAGCAATTTTTTGTTGTATCTTTTTTAAGTTTTTTTCAGTGTCTTGAATGAGCTGTAAGACATTGGTCTCCTGTTGTTTCATTAATTCTAACCTTTGAAGGATGGTAGATTCTCCTTCCATAGACCAGTCGATAAATTGTTTTATTTTTTGAATTGGCATACCAGTGTTTTTTAAACACAAAATCATCTCTAAATATTTCAGTGCTTCTTCATCAAAAACTCGATCTCCTTTTTCGTTTCTTTGCAGAAAAGGAAACAGTCCTTGTTTATCGTAATAACGTATTTGAGAAATAGTTAAGTGTTGCATTTTGGCGACTTGCCCAATTGTATAATACATATCATTCATCCTTTTATTACCAAGGTATAATGCCATCTTTGTTAAGTATTTTACCATTATAGTTTGTTTCACTTAATGCATATTTAATAATAATTTTAGCACTTTCAGTGGTTGTATGGCCACCGGGGGAATTTCCATTAAGATCCGTAGTTGTAAAACCAGGAGTTACCCCAAATACTTCTGGACCGTTAGTGGCAAATTCTTTACTAAAAGCTAATGTTAAAGCATTAATAGCTGTTTTTGAAGAATTATATCCTAGTGTATTAATTGGATGTGTTTCACCATTAGCAAACATTGTTAGTGAGGCCATGTCAGTTGTTACATTTATTATTTTACCGTTGCTTGAATTCTTTAATAATGGTAAAAAGGCTTGCATCATTTGGAAAGTTCCAAAAAAATTAACTTCAAATCCTTGGCGTAAAGTTTCAATATTTAATTCACTAGGTAGCATATTGAAGTCTAGCGCTATGCCTGCATTATTAATTAATAAATGTAAGTGATCAGTCGTTTCGTAAATTTTCTTTGTTGCTTCTTGAATGGATTGTGAATTTGAAATATCTACTTGAATATAGGAAACGTTTGAAACATTTAAAGATTCTACGGCTTGTTGTCCAAGTTGTTCATTACGAGCACCTAAAAATACGTGATAATCTTTTTCTGCTAATTGACGAACAAGTTCATATCCAATTCCTTTATTCGCACCTGTTATAAAAGCATATTTTTTCATATTGAATTCCTCCAGTAATGTTATAGTAGGTTACAATGGAAAGGATACAGCCTAAACTTAAGTTTAGGTCAAGAGGAATTTTTTAAAATAAATATAGAATATCTATATATAAGAGTGAGAATTCTTATCATTTAAGAGAAAGTCTGTTATTATAAGAGATGTAGGTATTATATTTTCAAGGGGATGAAAACATGGAGTACAGAATTGAAAGAGATACATTAGGAGAAATAAAAGTTCCAGCTGATAAATTATGGGCAGCACAAACACAACGTAGTAAAGAAAACTTTCCAATTGGAACAGAGCAAATGCCGCTTGAAATTGTAAAAGCATTTGCAATTTTAAAGAAGAGTGCAGCGCTTAGCAATCAAAAATTAGGAAAGCTATCAGAAGAAAAAGCAGAAGCAATTGTAGAAGCTGCGGATGAAGTGATTGCAGGGAAATGGAATGAACATTTTCCGCTTGTCGTATGGCAAACAGGTAGTGGTACACAGTCAAACATGAATGTGAATGAAGTAATTGCAAATCGTGGGAATCAAATTTTGAAAGAGAAGGGATCTGACGTACATATTCATCCGAATGATGATGTGAACATGTCACAAAGTTCAAATGATACATTTCCAACGGCGCTTCATGTAGCTTGTGTAATCGCAGTAGAAAATCACGTATTACCAGCAATTACGAAATTAAAAGAAACTTTAGCAGAAAAAGTAACTGCATTTGAACATATTATAAAAATTGGTCGTACACATTTACAAGATGCAACGCCGTTAACTTTAGGGCAAGAAATTAGCGGATGGCACCGTATGCTTGAAAAAACAGAGCGTATGATTGCAGAGAGCAATACATATATGAAAGAGTTAGCAATTGGTGGAACTGCGGTTGGAACAGGTATTAATGCTCATCCTAAATTTGGCGAGATGGTATCAGAGGAAATTAGTCAATTTACAGGTAAACAATTTGTTTCTGCACCAAATAAGTTCCATGCATTAACGAGCCATGATGAAGTTGTATATACTCACGGTGCATTAAAAGCATTAGCTGCGGATTTAATGAAGATCGCTAACGATGTACGTTGGCTTGCAAGTGGTCCACGTAGTGGTCTTGGAGAAATTATTATTCCAGCAAATGAACCGGGAAGCTCTATTATGCCAGGTAAAGTAAATCCAACGCAAAGTGAAGCGTTAACGATGGTTGTAGCGCAAGTAATGGGAAATGATGCAACAATCGGATTTGCTGCGAGCCAAGGTAACTTTGAGTTAAATGTATTTAAACCTGTTATTGCTTATAACTTCTTACAATCAGCTCACTTATTAGCGGATGCAATTGTTTCGTTTAATGACAATTGTGCAGTTGGTATTGAAGCAGATGAAGAAGTAATTAATGAAAATGTGAATCGCTCACTAATGCTTGTAACAGCGCTAAACCCACATATCGGATATGAAAATGCAGCGAAAATTGCGAAGCATGCTCATAAAGAAGGATTAACTTTAAAAGAAGCAGCATTGCAATCTGGGCTACTAACAGAAGAGCAATTTGATGAAATTGTAGATCCAAAGAAAATGATTGCTCCAAAAGAGTAATAGAAAAAGCCAGGGTTCTGAGTATAGAATCTTGGCTTTTTTGATGTTCATTTTTATGTTTCATCTACTTGCAATACTACAAGCTTCAAAATATATTATTTGTTAGCAGGCGTATTCATTACTTTCATCTGTGGGCAGTTCTCTTTTAAGAGTGAAATGAATTTTTCTTCTTCTAGTGGTATGAAAGTGGTCACTGAGTCAAATAAATTGTAATGGATTTCTAATTGTTGTCTAGTCCATTTTTTTGAATGAAGTTTTTTACCAGAGTATTTAACGTGACGAATATCTTCAAATGGAATTTCAGTATGAAAAATGAAACCGTGTTTTACAACAAGAGATGATTCCGTTACGTTGTAGTGAGAGAAATAGAATGAAGAAAGATTCACGATATTTAGCAGCATCATGAGAGTGAAAAAAATAGAATTTTCATTTTGGAAGAATAATGAAACGAAAAAAATAATTATAAATAATGTAATGAAAATGACGTGGAATGGATTTTTTTTCGCTTTAAATTTCAAGTTAGTCACCTCGGTATACTTGTTCTTTAACTAAATTAAATCATAACATTATGATAAAACGTGTGAATATGCAGAATTGCATATTCACACGTTTTATTATTCATGTAAAATTTCTTGATGGGATAAATTCAAAAGAAGTTTTGTAATAGTGGAGTGGCATAAAGTGACTTACAAGAATAGAAAGATAGCGTTAGTCATAATTAGTTGTATGATGATTATGAGTAGTTGTGCTAATAAATTTGTTGAAGATAGAAATCGAAAGCATACATTTGTACAAGCAAGTAAGGTTTTAGTAGAGACTGTAAATAGAATATATAAAGTGAAACGTTAATTAGTGGGAGGCTTACTGCCCGGTAAATAGCGGGATAAAAAGTAAAAGGTGTTTTCTTATACGGAAACATCTTTTTTGTAGTTAAAATTGAATACTGAAGTTTTGTAATGAGTGAATACCAGTTCCATATTCACTAATCGCATATGCGTTCTGTGTAATTTGCTTAACGGTAAACCAAGGGTCTTGAAGAATATTCATGTTCTATTTCACATCCTATAAAATGAGGTTGTATAAATACATTCGCTTTTCGTTATATCAAATCCTTTCGATAGATGTTTTTATAAAAGTTTATAAAATGGGCAAACGAAACGTTGAAATGTTTGTTTGTGTTGTGATAAGATGAAGAAGTGATAATAAACGATATAGCGATTTGTTTGGTTTTTAAATAAACATTTTGAAGGAGTGTTTAGTATGAGCGATATTTCAGAGAAGTTTTGGGATGCGTCAATAGAGGAATTAAAGAAAGGGTATGTGTTTGATGAAGAAAAAGAGGGGTACATTTGCTTAGCTTGTGGTGAAACATTTATTAAAGGTGTTATTTATCAAGATAATCAAGTTTTGTATGAAGCAGAGAAGTTCGTCCAATTGCATATTCAAAATGAGCATACGTCTATGTTTGATTATTTGCTAAATATGGATAAGAAATTTACTGGATTAACGGATTTACAAAAGAAAATGGTTCAGTTTTTCTATATGGGACTGAATGATAAAGAAATTGTAAAAGAGTTGGATGGCGGAAGTACATCAACAATTCGTAATCATCGATTTACACTGCGAGAGAAAATGAAGCAAGCAAAAGTATTTTTAGCGCTAATGGAATTATCAGAAGAAAAATCAAAAGTACAAACGAAATTTGTACCAATTCACAGAACAGCAACGATGGTGGATGACCGATACAATATTACAGAAGAAGAAAATAATGAAGTATTAAAAGCTCACTTTACAGAAGGATTAGATGGACCTCTCTCTAAATTTCCGAAGAAACAAAAGCGTAAATTAATTATATTGCGTCATTTAGTGAAAAAGTTTGATAGTAATAAAAAGTATACTGAAAAAGAAGTAAATACAGTGATAGAAAATGTATACCCTGATTTCGTAACTTTAAGAAGATATTTAATCGAATATGGATTTTTAGATCGAACAGCCGATGGAAGTCAATATTGGGTGAAGTTATAATCATATGAAAAGAAAATGAATAGAAGCACAGTATTATAACAACTATACAAAGAGATAGATATTGAAAATAGATTTTTAATAAAAGGAGAAATGAAATTTGAAACCACCTGCAGATAACAATAAAGAAGGTGCGGAGTCACATAAGTTGGAAAGTGAGAGTAAACCAATTTGGAAATCGATGTCGATGTTTTTAGTACCGTTATTATTAAGTAATGTACTACAATCAGTTGGACAATTATTTGGTATGGTAGTAGTAGGAAGATGGCTTGGAGTTAATGATTTAGCGGCCATATCAGCATTCTTCCCATTATTTTTCTTGCTCGTTTCATTTGTAATTGGTATCGGTTCAGGGAGCTCTATTTTAATTGGTCAGGCGTTTGGTGCTAAAAACGAAGATCGTTTAAAAGCTATCGTTGGTACGACGCTGACATTTACCTTTATTATTGGAGTTGTGTTGGCGATAATAGGAAGTATTTTTGCGATGGATATTATGCGTCTAATGGGAACGCCAGAAAATATTATTGAAATAAGTGTACATTATGCACGGATTTTATTTATATCGATGCCAGTATTATTTTTATATTTCGCATATACAACATTTATGAGAGGTACAGGAGATTCTAAAACGCCATTTTACTTTTTAATTGTAAGTACAGCACTAAATATGATTTTATTACCAGTTCTTATTTTTGGATGGTTAGGAGCTCCGAAATTAGATGTGTATGGAGCAGCCTATGCATCTGTTATATCTACAGTTATTACGTTTATTGTCATGCTTGTGTATTTAAAGAAGAAAAATCACCCATTACAACTAGATGGAACGGTTAGAAAATACCTTCGAATGGATGGGGAGTTATTAAAGCTATTGCTAAGGCTCGGTATACCGGCAAGTATAAATATGATATTAGTTTCATTATCTGAGATTGCCGTAATCGCATTTGTAAATCGTTACGGTTCGGATGCAACAGCTGCTTACGGCGTTGTGAATCAAGTTGCAAGTTATGTACAAATGCCAGCAGTTAGCCTTGGTATTACAGTTTCTATTTTTGCAGCACAATCAATTGGGGCGAATCAATTTGATCGATTGCAGAAAGTTGTGAAGGCCGGAATTATTATGAACTACGTCATCGGTGGTGTGTTAATATCTCTTATTTATTTATTCTCAAGAGACATTTTATCACTATTTTTAACGAGTCAAACTACAATTGAAATTGCTCATAGCTTAGTTATGATTACGTTATGGAGTTATTTAATTTTCGGTCATGCACAAATTATTAGTGCGACAATGCGAGCGAGCGGTACAGTACTTTGGCCAACTGTTATTGGAGTTGTTTCAATTTGGCTTGTAGAAGTACCCGTAGCATATTATCTTTCTTACCATACAAGTCTTGGAATAGAAGGCATTTGGATCGGGTATCCAGCAGCATTTATTGTCAGCTTACTATTGCAGTATGCATATTATAAGCTTTCATGGCAAAAGAAACGAATTACACGATTAGTTAGTTAAATAGAAAAATGTCCCTAAGTTATTAGACTTAGGGACATTTTTTCGTAAGTGCAGGTTTACAAATAGCTTTTTAAAGTTATATCAAAATGTTGTCTAATGAGTGTTTTATCACTCATATAAAACTCCCACGCTTTTTCCGGTTCACCGATAATCTCAAAGGATTCCTCTGTAATATATAAAGCGCAATTATCCTCCAGTGCAATTCCTTCTATATTCCCTTGATGATTTTGTAAAAAGGAATGGAAGGCGTTCATTCTGTTTAATTGATTATAATGTGGACAAAATCTTTTATTAACAATACCCCATCCGTTACTCTCTATGTAACCAGAACCTTCATAATCTGATCGGATACTAGACGTGAACCAACACATAGCACCAGCGCTATAACCAGCAATAAGTGTTCCTTGTTGCAGAGCCAATAATAATTTTTCATCAAGTCTATGTTCTTTCCATTGCGTAAGCATGTGAATATAGTTTCCGCCACCTAGATAAATTAAATCGGCTGAATGAATCATCTCCTCTATTTCATACTTAGAAGGTGAATCTGTTGTAATGCGTAAAATTTGTACTTCACAATGTAATTGTTTTTCAAACGTGTCTAAAAATAATTTTATATAGCTTTCATCATCATGACTAGCCGTTGGAATAAACAATACTTTTGGATACTGTTTATTTGTTAATTCTATAAGGCGTTCATTAATAGGCAAGTGATTTGAATCTTGTAAATCACCGCCACCAATGACAGCTAATTTCATAGTAAAGCACCACCTAATCATTTTTGTTATATAAAAATTCGATAGAAGAGAGTTACATTCCTTCCGTAATGTAATCAATAATTAGAAAATGTAGCTTAAGTATATTGGAATAGTAAAGAAACTACTGACTATATATAACAATACATTAGAAACCATTCATTGATATATAATATTTCATACTAATGTTTCAAAAAATGGAAAAAATATGTTTAAATAGATGTAATGAAGCATTCATTCATATTGAATTTATACTTATATTTTAAAAGGGTATCGGAAATAATAGCGATTTTCTAAAACAGTTTTTACTTTTAATAGGAAGTTGTATTACAATATGGTAAAATTATTTCAATATATTTATTTAATATGAAATACAAAGAAGGAGCGTGAAAAAAGTGGATTTTCGATTTGAATTTACAACGAAGCTGAAAGAATACTTAGACGATGAGAAGGATGAAAAAATAATAAAAGATGGACATAGAGATGTAATTTTTCACTATTTATATGCGTTAGAGACTGAAATTGGCGTTGTTAAAAATCCTAATTTTACTTTTTTTGCATCAGGAAGACGTTCACATATAGTGTTAGAAAACGTTGAATTTAAAACAGAAGTAAATGTAAAAAGTAATATAATTGAAATTACAAAAATAGTGGATAATGTAGTTATTCCGTTAGATACTATCGTAGCGAAGGATCGGGAATTATTTGCCCTTGGGCGTAATGAGAAGTTTAGTGTACAAATATTAGAGCAGTATCTCTTTGATACATTTGGAGATAAGTTAGGCTTATAATGAATAGAATGTGGTACGTATTTATAGGTAGTGAATTTTAGTTTGTATTACTTGCGTTTGACCTCTCATTTAATTTGTACTACAATTCGTAGTGTGAAAGGAGTCATACGATGTTTACGCAAAACTATAGGTTAAATGAGCAAGGATTAAATCATTTCTTTGGACCGCTTGAAGCGAAGATTATGGAGATTATTTGGTCTACTGAAGGTATTACTATTAAAGAAGTCCAGCAGAAATTAAGTGAAGAATCGCCTGTGAATTTTAATACTGTTATGACAGTTATGAACAGGTTAGTAGAGAAATTACACTTAGAAAAACAGACTGTGAAAAGAAGTGGCATATATCGTGCTATACAAACGAAAGAAGAATTCTTATCCAATCAAACGAAGAAAATGACACAGGAATTAGTGGGGGAATTTGGAGATTTAGTTATAACACATATGATAGATGAGTTAGAGCAGGCTGATCCGAATTTAATAAAAAAATTAGAAGACAAATTGAATCAGTTAAAAAAAGAGGATCGATGAAATGAAATGGAAAATGCGTAAAATCGTATTGTTAGCGCTCATTGTTAGTACCCTCTTTTTCAGCTTGTTATTGTATTATGTTACATATCCATTTCTCTTTCAAAATAAGGCATTCTTCCTTTCAAAGTTTTGCTTGTTTCAGTTAGAAAAACATATGAAAGAACTATCAATGGTTCGTATTATAATAGCGGGGTTATTATTAATTACTGTATTGATTGTGTGTAAAAGAATTTGGCGGCAATTTTTCTATAGTAAAAAAGTACAAAAAGTACTTATCCCATTTATTAGAAAAGGGAAACAAATATATATACTGCCGACTGCGGAAGTTGCAGCGTTTACAATTGGATTATTCCGTCCGAAAGTTGTCATGTCGGAAGGTTTGCTTCAGACGTTTTCAGATGAAGAGATTGATGCGATTATTTTCCATGAAGAATATCATCAAAATAATTGGGATCCGCTAAAATTATTTTGTTTTACGTTATTAGCAGAAGGAATGATGTACATCCCGATATTAAAAGAATTGTTACAACGATATCATACGTATCAAGAGTTAGCAGCAGATAAATATGCGATGCAAAAAATGGAATCTTCATTTGAGTTAGGTAGCGCATTATTAAAATTAATTAAAATAAAGACAATGGAAAATCGATGTGTTACAGCTTCATTTGCAAAAACAGCAATAAATTTACGAATCGAGCAAGTGTTAAATGAAAAGGTTGCTAAGCTTACTATTCCGTTACATACGAACTCGGTATATGTAACAATAGGGTTATTCTGTGTGTCGATTGTACTTATTGTCGGAGAGTGCATATAGCCTCTTTTTTTTAGGGTAAACACTACTCTATGTAGTGTGGATAGAGTGTTGTCATTTATATCATTATACTTTTTATCGCTATATATATCTTATTTATCATATATTACAGGTATTTTATTGTATACAAATCAAATGACGAAAATTACAGCATTCTTTATTCGTCTATTCGGTGGATTTACAGGTTTTTAAAAATGAGGAGGAAGAAAAGTGAAGAAACTAATTGCTATTATACTAGTAGGTGCTCTCGCTTGGGCGGGGGTTAACTTTTATAATTCAAAGAAAGAAGAAAAGGAAAGAAAAGCAAAGCAAGCAGAGTTACAAGAGAAAGAAGTATTACCACAAGTAGGTTTTAAAGCACCTGGCATCACATTAAAAGGATTAGACGGAAAGTTGCAGTCGTTAAATGATGCCAAGGGAAAACCATATATTATTAATTTTTGGGCATCATGGTGTGGGCCGTGTGAAATGGAGGCACCTGACTTAGTTCATATGTATGATAAATATAAAAAGGATGTTGAAATTTTTGCGGTGAATGCAACTGTTAGTGACCCAGTACAAGAAGCAAGCGTATTTGCTAATCGCTATGGATTTGAGTTTCCGGTTCTACTAGATATGGACGGAGTAGCTGGACTAGATTATAAAGTATTCTCTTTACCGACGACATTTTTTGTTAATAAGGATGGAATTATAGTAGATCATGTACGAGGTGTATTACCACCAGATCAATTAGAAAAGAAATTTAAGAAATTGATTGAGAGCTAAAAGGGGATTTCGTGATGATGGAGTGGATCGTGAGATTACAACCCGTATCTCTTATAATTGGAAGTCTATTTGGATTTATGTTGATGAAACGAAAGATGAGGCATCAAAATGCATCATATGAAAAAATGATGGATGCCGTAACAAATGCGTTTATTATCATCGTATTTGTATGGAAGTTTGCACCAGCAATTTTAAATCCTGTATGGGCTTTTAAATCGCCATTGCAAGCATTATTAGCTATAGGAAGTATGCAACATATTGTAGTAGGATGCGTAATTGCTAGTGTATACATTGTTTGGAAAAGTAAAAAGGAACAATTTTCGCTTCGTATTTTACTTGATGCATTGCCTTTTGGTCTGTGTGTAAGTATTATCTTTTATTTTCTATTACATCATGAAGTAGGTGTACAAACGACACTACCATGGGGAATGAATATATACGAATCTAAATTTTTGTATCATCCTATTTTTGTATATGAGATTATCCTCAACCTTTGTATAATGGGCTTGTTATGGATGAAAAATGAAAGGATCGGAAATGGAAAGAATATAAGTATTTTTCTAATTGTTGAGGGGTTTGCTCAAATCATTATTTCGCTTGTTAGTGAACAAAATTCGGTACAGTTTGGTCTATCAGCACAGCAAATAATGAGCTTTTGTATTATTAGTTTAGGGATTTTGTTGGTGCCGAAAAAATAAAAAATAGCCATTAACGGATATTCCCCGTACATGGCTATTTTTTATTACATATATTAAAAAATCGGCGGAGTAACAGAAAATAAGACTATCGCATTTTTCTCAAAATGATTCACCCATTTATGCTTTAAATAAGCAGGTATCTTTACACTGTCGCCAGTTTCTAATACGTATTCTTCCTCGTTTAAATATAATGTGATTTTCCCATCTAAGACAAATGCTAATTCTTCTCCTTTATGTTCTAGCACATTTTCTGATGAAGCTGTATTAGGCGGGACGGTCATAATTGCTGTTGCTAAATTTCCAGTGAAATCAGGTGAAAGCATTTCATATGATAAATTATCGATAATCATTTTCTTTCGTTTATGGGAACGTACAATTAAATCGTCTGTATTTGTATCTTCAAGTAAAAAGCTAAATGTTGGCACATCAAGAGCTTTAGCAAGCACTTTTAATGTTTGAATAGAAGGGTTAGCGGACCCACGCTCAATTTGACTTAACATAGATGGTGTAATATCGGCCATCTTTGCTAGTTCTTTACTAGTTAAACCTTTTTCTTTTCTTTGTTTTTCAATTTTTTTACCAATATCTATATTTTCCATAATGAAAATCTCCTTAAGGGTTATTAAATTATATTTAAATAAATTAAATTAAAATTAACTAAAGTTAACGATTTGTGTTAAACTATATTAAAATTAATTTAATTATAATTTATTATATGGTGAGCTACAAGGATATAAGGAGGAAACAAAATGAAAGAAATAGGGGCATTACAAGCAGAATACCCATTAGTGAATAAACTTATTGCAACAGAAGAAGTATTTTGGATAAATCCAAACATAGAAAAGTATGAAAGGGCAATAAAAGATTCACCACTTAATGAAGAGAATGTAAAAGATGCGGAAGAGAGATTAAAGCGTTTTGCACCATATATTGCGAAAGTTTTTCCTGAAACGAAAGGGACGAATGGCATAATCGAATCACCTTTAGTGAAAATATCTTCTATGAAAGAAGCTTTAGAGACAAATTACAAGCAACCTATTTTAGGAGAATTATTATTAAAATGTGATAGTCATCTTCCGATATCAGGATCAATTAAAGCTAGGGGCGGCATTTATGAAGTTTTGAAACATGCTGAGCAACTAGCATTGCAGCACGGAATGTTAACAGAGGAAGCGGATTATTCCATTTTAGATAGTGATATATGTAGAGAACTTTTCTCGAAGTATTCAATTGCGGTAGGTTCGACAGGGAATTTAGGACTTAGCATTGGGATTATGAGTGCGAAACTAGGTTTTAACGTAACGGTTCATATGTCAGCAGATGCGAAACAATGGAAAAAAGATTTATTAAGAAGTAAAGGTGTAAACGTTATTGAATATGAAGATGATTATAGTAAAGCAGTAGAAGAAGGAAGAAGACAAGCGGATTCGGATCCTAGCTGTTATTTTGTAGACGATGAAAACTCACATGATTTATTTTTAGGATACGCAGTAGCAGCATCGCGATTACAAAAGCAATTAGAAAAGTTAGAGATTGTAGTAAATGAAGAGCATCCTTTATTCGTTTACCTTCCGTGCGGAGTAGGAGGCGGACCTGGCGGCGTCGCATTTGGTTTAAAGTTATTGTATAAAGACAATGTTCATTGTTTCTTTGCAGAGCCAACACATTCTCCTTGTATGTTACTCGGCTTAATGACCGGCCTTCATGACAAAATTTCCGTTCAAGATATCGGAATTGATAATGTAACAGACGCGGACGGACTAGCGGTAGGAAGACCGTCTGGATTTGTCGGTAAAACGATGGAACCATTTTTGAGTGGGAATTACACAGTAAGTGATGAAGAGTTATATAGATTGTTAAAAGAACTAGCTGACACGGAGAATATTTATTTAGAGCCTTCTGCACTAGCAGGTATGATTGGGCCAGTGAAAGTATGTAAAGAAGATGAGTATTTACAAAAGCAACAGTTAACAGAGAAGTTGAAAAAAGGTACTCATATTGTGTGGGGAACGGGTGGAAGTATGGTTCCTAAAGATGTAATGAATGAATACTATAGGAAAGGTTTGGAATTAACAATATAAGAAAAATGAGGCTAGTTGTAGCCTCATTTTTTCATGTACATAAAAATCTTTGTTATTTTCACAATAGTTCTTTATAGTATATATAAAGGATAACTAATATTGAATAAATACAACAAAAAAGCTTTATTTTACATAATAAGAGGATGTGTATACGATGTCATTACAGACTAAATATATAGCGGGTATTTCGCTTGGGGTTATGGGTGTCGGCTTTGCGGCTTCTATCCCTTTTCAAGGAACGGTAGCAGGAGAGATTATACAAGGGGGATTTGAAGCTGGATTGGTTGGCGGGCTTGCAGATTGGTTCGCGGTTACTGCTTTATTCCGTCACCCGATGGGAATACCAATTCCGCATACAGCTTTGTTACCTAAAAACCGTAAACGAGTAACGAAAGGGCTCATCAATACGTTAGAAAATGAATGGCTGACGAAAGAAAGTATTACGAATAAAGTAAAAGAGATGCAGTTAGCACAAATGGTACTGCAAATTGCTGAGAGAGAAATGCAGTCTGATGCTGTGAAAAAAGGCATTGTAACGATTGCTGAGAAAGCGATTGTTTCAATCGATACGGAAAAATTAGCGGTTATTATTGAAAAAGAATTAAAGACGTATTTACATACAATTAATACAAATAACATTTTACAAGTGCTTGTTGATCAATTAGTAGTACAAGAATATGATGAAAAGACACTTGATTACATACTAGTAAAAGTGAAAGAATGGACAGCGCAAGATGAAGCTCGATACCAGCTCGGAAGCTTAGGTATGAAGGCGATGGAAAATATAAAAGTAGATGGATTTTTACAGTTTACATTGAAATCGTTTATGAATATTGTAGATGAAGATAAAATTGGCGGCATTTTGCAGAAATTTATTATTAGCAATATTAACAGCTTACAAGATGCAGATAATAGTACGAGACAACTTATTTTATCGAAAATTCGTCAAGAAATTATAAATGTAAAAGAAAATGAAGCGTTACTACAAGAATTAGAAAATTGGAAAGAAAAATGGATTGCCAATTGGGATGCTACTGACAAAATAAAAGAGATGCTGGAGCAAGTACAACAAAGAGCAGTTGCTTTTGTAAATAATGAAGAATTTGCTGATAAATATGTTATTCCATTTTTACAAAAACAAATGAATAAAATAAAAGAAGATGAACAGACAGTTCAAAAAATAGAAGATTGGTTACAAAAACAAGTTGTAAGTCTTGTTGAGAAGAACCATTCGAAAATTGGTAAGCTTGTACAAGAAAACCTTGATAAGTTAGATGATAAGACGTTAATCGAAATGATTGAAAATAACGTCGGTAAAGATTTACAGTGGATCCGAGTGAACGGGGCGGTTTGCGGATTTATGATTGGATTAGTGTTAGAAGGAATTAAAGCGATTATATGAGAAAAACCTTCCGCAATTGCGGAAGGTTTTTTATTTTTCGAGAACACTCATATTCAAATTATAAGCTTTCTCAATATTTAACTTGTACGTCCCATTTCCAGTTTTAATCGAATTTTTATACCAATGTTCTTGGTTGTTTAATTCTGGATGTTCTTCTGAAGAAGTATTTTCGTTTTTCGTTAAATCTTCTACTTGTTCCCAAGGTGTACTTCCATGGGTTTCTTTTTGATTCGTTACTGCTGTTAAAGATACATCACTTTCTTTTGCAAGATGGACAGACACTCTTGAGCTTTCCTGTACAAACCAATTATTTTGTAATTGACCTGGATAAAGAGATAGTTCGTTATTTGAAGCACGGATTTCCACATTTTTATTTTGCGGAAGAACAAGCGTTGGTTTCACCTGTGGTGCTGAATTAAATAATGTATGCTGAACAGGTAAAGATTTTAAAGTGATATACATCGTTTCTCCAGTCGTTTGAACTGAAAGGAAATCATCTCGTTTTAAATTGAGTTTTTCATTTGCTTTCGTTGTCATTTCATAAGTTCCCAAAAGATGAATTTGATTTGTATTATTTCCCTCTATCGTTAGAGGCTGATGTCCTGCATCTACTACGATTTTTTTGATAGATTCAGGTATATCAAATTGTCCGTCTGGAATATTACTCGTTTGCCTCGTTGTGTTAATAGAGTGACGAACTTCTTCTAGTAATCCAGTTGATAATAAACAGTAAAAAGCAATTCCGACGCTTCCTAAAACGCCGATAAAGAAAATACTAAAAATATCATATTTAATAAATGATTGTTCCTTCTTAGAAAATAGAAGGTATAGTAAAACTTCGGCTCCAAGTATGATGAGTAAAACTGGCCACCATGCAGTTAGTGTATCTAATACTTGAATTCCTTTTACGACTGAAAATAGTAAAAAGCATCCTAACGATATAATAGAAAGCCCCATTGAGAATGTTCCAACACGCCAAGTCCTCATTCGCTTGTCCCACCTTTGTTTTCTTTATTTCCAAGTAACAATTTAAAGCCGCCGCCAATTAAAAGGAGCGCAACGATAGATGTTTGGAAATAGCGATAATATAGTTCACTAAGATGAATATTAAATATAGTTACAAAATAATCATTCAAAATAGGAAGGACTGTTTGATTTAATAAATAATAACCACCGAGTGTAATTAATCCGATACCGATCCATCTTTGATGATTTATAAAATAATCGATAATGGGTTCGTCTTGAACTCGTTCTTTTCCGTATTTTGCTGTTTGCTGTAACGCATCAAAAAAGCTATAGAACCAAATGATTGGTACTAAAAATAAAAACGCAGAAAGTCTTAATAAGTCGAGTAAATAAATAGATAGTAAGAAGGCTGCCATAAGCTGAAGACCACGGCGTTGTAAGCCTAAATACATATGACCTGCTCCAGGGAACATCGCTAAAATAGAAGCAAATGTTTTACTTTTCTTTCCCTGCTCTCGATGTTCTTCAAAATCTTCGAAAATAGTACGGTCAATTAATTGCTCGCCACGTTCTTTTTTCTGTAGTTGCTGAACAACGTCAAAGAAATTATAAATCCATAAAACAGGTAACGTAATAAGGAAGATAAGAAAACTTTCTTGCGATGTTAAAAGTGCAACGAAAATGATCATACTTCCGATTCCTGTGCAAGCTACTAAAAATGTAAGTCCGCGTTGCATAAGTCCTAATTGGAAATGGCCAAGTCCAGGGATGATGGATAAGAGAATGATATAAAATCGTTCGCTCTCTTTAGAGGAATTTATCACTTCTCCAGCTTCTTGCTTTTTCGTTTGGTTTATAATGGTGATAACTAAATCTAGTAAGTTAATTACCCATAGAACAGCTAGTAAAAATAGAGAAAGAAAAGCAATATCACGTTCTCTTACTACTATGGTACAAAATACTGCAAAGGAGAATAGAAATAGTGATCCTCCGCTATATAAAATAAACCGTCCTAGCTTTTTTAAGTATAAATGTCCAAGCCCAGGAATTAGCCCTAATACAAGTGCTAAAAAGGGATTTTTATTCATGCTTTGAACCTCCGTCCTTTTTCGATGTGTCTACCGATTTGTTTACAATTTGTTGTGAAATAGAAGACTCGTTATGTTTTGAAGATTTCTCTAAATTTGATGTCGCTGTAAAAATATACTGAAATAAACCACTTACCATAAAAATAATTGTAGCCGCAGTCGCAATTATGTAATGAATGATCGTGCGCTTTAGTGAGGTTGTTTTTATATTTTCATTAGACTGTAGTGTTTCAAAATTAATTTGCGTCATAACTTCGTTCGTAAATGAATCATCATTTATCATTGGAAGGTTTTCATGTTGTTCATCAATACTTTCCATATAAAGTGCTAAACAATGATCACATTCATAAAGATGTTCTTCCATAGATTCACGTTCATTGCTTTCTATAAAATCTAATGTATAATTGCGCCAATCTTCTTTTGAATAATGCATCATAGAAACTCTTCCTCCTTCCAATGTTTTTTAATCCATTTTCGTGCTCGATACAGTTTCATTTCGACTGTTTTTACTTCGATGTTTTCCTGTAAAGCAATTTCTTGATAGCTCTTTTCTTCTAAGTAATGTGCGAGAACGACGTCACGGTAATTTTCGGGAAGTTCTCTCAGTTTTTGAGCAATGAGTAATTTTTGCTCTTTCGTCAATAATAAAGCCTCAATATTATGAGAGGACTGTATATTTTCCTCAGCTTCTTTACATAAGGAGAGTTCTTCACTTTCTCTAGCTTTCTTTCTCTTATAATCAATAGCGTGATTGGTGGCAATACGTGCCATCCACGTTTTTAATCCGCGAAATTGATAATTTGGGAGAGAGGTGTGAATTTTTACGAATACTTCTTGTGTAACATCTTTCGAATCTTCTTCATGTCTTAAAATAGAAAAGATAACTTGAAAAATATAATGACGATATGTTTGTACAAGGATACGAAAAGCATGCTCGCTTCCTTGCTGTGCTTTTTCAATTAATTGTTTTTCCTCAATCGGTCTCTCCCTCCTTTTTGACGCATTCTATTATATAGACGTAAAGAATGATAAGTCACCCTACACATTTTGTAAAAAAAGAATAATATATTTTTTGCGGGAGAGCTAGATGAAAAAAGGTGTGAAAAAATGGTAAAGAGAAGTATATAATGAGCAAGTAGGAAATGTTACACGGAGAAAGGATGTGAATGTTAGTAGGGAAAGGTCCATACTAACAAACATGAAAATTAAAATATTAATAGCAGATGATAACTCTTTTATTAGAGAAGGCATGAAAATTATTTTAAATACATACGAAGAGTTTGAGGTAGTAGATACTGTAAATGATGGGGAAGAAGCTGTAGCGTATTGTAAAAAGCATGAAGTTGATATTGCTCTTTTAGATGTTCGTATGCCAAATATGAACGGTGTAGAGGCGACGAAGTTCATTTGTGAAGAGACGAAAACAAAACCGCTTATTTTAACGACGTTTGATGATGATGAATATATTTTGGATGCAGTAAAAAATGGAGCGAAAGGTTATTTATTAAAAAATAACGATCCGGAGCGTATTCGTGATGCGATAAAAGGGGTTTATAACGGTCAAACTGTTATGCAAGATGTTATTCTCGATAAAATTAAGTCTAATTTAATGGAAAATAAAGAGGAAGAATGTAAAATTGATAAGAGCCTTTTCACAGAAAGGGAGCTTAGTATTATTGCATTAATTGCAAAAGGTTTCTCAAATAAAGAAATTTCGAAACAGCTTTTTATATCTGAGGGAACAATTGCAAATTATATTACGTCAGTTTTAGGGAAAACTGGACTTGAACATCGCACACAAATTGCGATTTATTACTTAACAGGGAAAGTAGATTAATGATATGGAATTTTGGTTAACTGTAAGTAAATTAATTGTCTTTTTATATATTGTGTTTAGTTATATTTACGCAAATATAGCAAATTTACCGTGGGTTATATTTACTTTACTTATTTACCTCTCTGTAAACGTAATGATTTCTATATTTAAAAAAGATACGTATAAAAAAATATTAATCTGTATGTCCATTGGCGTAGTTATGTTATTTACATGGAGGGTTCATCCATTTTTTATTTTGTTTTTACCTTTGAACTTATACGAAATTACATTCTATTACATAGAAAAGAATTGGCCACGCTTTGTCGTTATGATGCTCCCAATTACGATTGCAGATGAAAGTATTCGAATGACTTATGGATTGATTGTTGCATTTTCTTTTCTCGTTTTAACAATTGCAGATCGATATATATCGCGTGTAGTAAAGCTTGAATCGCAAAATGATAAGATGCGAAAAGATATGCAACGACTTACGAAAAGCTTACATGAAAATAAAGAGTACATAAGACAATCTGAATACACATTTAAGCTAGAAGAGAGAAATCGGTTATCACAAGAAATTCATGATAAAATTGGCCACTCAATGACGGGTGCACTAATTCAAATGGAGGCAGCAAAGAGGTTAATGGAAATAGATAAAGAAAAATCTGCGGAGTTATTACAAAATGCAATTCACATTTCAAAAGATGGAATTGAAAGTATTCGCATTACATTGAAAAATATGAAGCCACCAACTGAGCAAATTGGTATTCATCGTATGAAATTATTCATAGAGGAATTTGCCGGTAAGAATGATGTGAATATTCCTTTCGTTTATAAAGGGAACTTAGATATGATTTCTCCGATACAGTGGAAAATTATTGGTGAAAATGTTATGGAGGCATTAACGAACGCGATGAAGTATGCTGATGCGACAGTCATCTCAATTGATATTCATGTACTTAACAAGATGGTGAAAGTACAAGTGAAGGATAACGGAAAAGGTGCGGTTCTCGTTAAGAAAGGTCTCGGGATTATGGGGATGGAGGAGCGAACAGCGTCAGTAAACGGAAAAATTATTGTAGATGGAACAAGTGGTTTTGCAGTAACAATGTTGTTGCCGATATGAGGATGAATCATCTCATATGAAAAAAGTGAATAATCTCATGTGAAAAGAATGAACTTCTGCACTGAGCAGGTTCATTCTTTTTGTTTATACTAAAAGCAGAGAAACCGAAATAGGGGTGAAATGATGAATACATTAGAAATTAAAAATTTAACGAAAAAATTTGGTGATTTCATCGCAGTTGATAATATGTCTTTATCTATTAAAGAAGGAGAAATATTTGGCTTTTTAGGATCGAATGGTGCTGGTAAGAGTACAACGATTAATATGATTGCTGGTTTGTTAAGAAGTAATGAAGGCGAAATTAGCATACTAGGAAAAAATATAAAGAAACATAACCGATTTGCGAAGATGAATATCGGTATCGTTCCGCAAGATATTGCGATTTATGAAGAGTTAACTGCCTATGAAAATGTGAAATTCTTTGCTGGGTTGTACGGATTAAGAGGAGTTGAGCTAAAAGCGAGAGTGGAGGAAGCACTGCAATTTGTGGGGCTTAGCGATAAACATAAAAGTTATCCGAAAAACTTTTCTGGCGGGATGAAACGAAGACTGAATATCGCTTGTGCGATCGCTCATAGACCGAAGTTAATTATTATGGATGAGCCGACAGTGGGAATTGATCCACAGTCAAGAAATTATATTCTCCAGTCTGTTCGAAAATTAAATGAAATGGGGAGTACCATTATTTACACGAGCCACTACATGGAAGAAGTAGAAGAGATTTGTACGAAAATAGCAATTGTAGATCACGGTAAAGTGATTGCAGAAGGTACGAAAGAACAGTTAAAAGCGATTATTACTGATACGAAAGATATTTGGGTTGAAGTGAAGTCAGTGGAAAATTTAGATGTAGAACAGTTAAAAGAGATAAACGGTGTGAAAGCTGTTCAAATTGAAGAGAACGTAATTAAAGTAAACTCGGATGCAGGAGTAAACAATTTAAATAAAATTATTCAGCACTTCATTAATCATGATATTGAAATCCGCTCGTTAGAGGAGCAGGCTCCGAACTTAGAAACAGTATTCCTTACGTTGACTGGACGAAACTTACGCGATAAATAAAATGAAAATGAAGAAAAGGTAAAGGGAGGTTCATCAATTGAACATCTTCAATATTGCAGTTATGCATATTAAAAGAGATTTCAGAGACGTAAGAACTTTAGTTTTTATGTTAGCATTTCCGATTGTTCTTATGCTTGTATTAGGAACAGCGTTAACGAATGCATTTAATAGTGATAGTCAATCGATTAAGGATATACAAGTGCTATATAAAGATGAAGCGAGTAGTACACTTTCTCAATCGTTTGCAGCATTTACGAAAGAAGTTGATAAATCGGGTATTCATTTTAAAAAAGCTTCCGGCAGTATAGATGGGAAAGAAGAAGTGAAGCAAAATAAATATGCTGCTTATGTAGAGTTAAATAAAGATGGTGCAAAATTTTACGGAAGTGACAAAAGTAGTATTGAGGGAAGTATTGTGGAAGGCATGCTTACAACATTTGTTGATAAGTACAATGTAGCGGTCGAAGTTGCAAAAGTTGATCCTAGTAAGGTGAGCGCAGTTATTTCAAATGGAAATCATAATGATTATATAAAAGAAACATCTTTACAAGCTGCGAAAAAACCAGGTTCTATGGATTACTATGCGGTTGTAATGACAACGATGATTGCACTGTATGCTGCGATGGGAGCGAGTTCTTTAATTCGAGGAGAACGAATACGTAAAACAGGAGATCGTCTCATTGCTGCACCTATAAGTAAAGCTGAAATATTCATTGGAAAAGTACTTGGTAGCCTAGTAGCAAATGCCCTCTGTATATTACTCGTCATGTTATTTAGTAAATTTGTTTTTCAAGCGAATTGGGGCGACCATCTTGGAATCATATTTCTTATTTTATTAACACAAGTCTTTCTAGCAATTAGCTTCGGTTTAGGAATCGGATATATCACGAAAACAGCTGAAGCGTCTAGGGCAATTATTATGGTTGTTGTGCAATTAGCTTCTATTTTTGGAGGTGCATATTTCGTAGTAGAAGAAAATTTCGTTACGAATTTATCGCCATTAACTTGGGCAAATACAGCTGTTATGAAAATTATTTATGCAAATGATGTAGGGGCAGCACTACCAGTCATTTCTTTAAACCTTGGAATTTCAGCACTCTTTTTATTAATTGCAATTATTGCATTACGTAGACGGGAGGGGCTATAGTATGAAGGATATTTTATGGCTCATACAAAAAACGTTATCTGTGCTTTTGAAAAATAAAAAAAGTTTACTCATTATAATTAGCTTGCCGATAATAGGGACGCTCATTTCCTTCTCGATATACGGAAATGCAGGGCAAGGAACGTTAAATATCGGGATTGTAAATAAAGAAAATGAGCCAATAGCAAATGATACGATAAAGTTTTTAGAAGGATTAAATCATGTGAATGTGAGTAAGGTTAAGGAGTCTGAAGTAGAAGATAAACTCACTTCCAAAAAACTTGATGGAGTTATTACATTAGATTCTGGTTTTTCAAAAAGTGTTCGAGAAGGGAAACCAGAGCATATTGAAATTTCATCGATTAAAGGTGATCAAGTAACAGGATTTATAAAAACATATTTATATAATTATATTGATAATATAGCAGCTATTAGTAAAATAGCAGGAACAGATCAAAGCACATTCGACAATATGTACGCAGGGTATCAAAAAAGTTCATTTAAAATGAAAACTGAGACGCTAGAAGATACTTCGAAAAATAAAGATATGACAAATCAAACGATGGGTTACCTTATTATGTTTATGCTGTTTTCAGCAGCGAACTTATCAGGTCATATTTTAAAAGAAAAAGAGAATAGAACGTACTTTAGACTATTATCAACGCCGATAGATGGGAAGAAGTTTATATTATCTAATGTCGGAGTAAATATGATAATACTAACAGTACAAATTTTGATTACAATCCTATTCCTAACGAATGTTTTTCATACGAATATCAATATGCCTTTCATAGTGATGATGGGCGTACTAATGCTATTTGCATTAATCGCAATTGGAATATCATTAGTCCTTGTAGCTTTTTCGAAAAACTCAGCATCGGCAAATGCGATGCAAAATATGATCATTGTACCAACATGCTTACTTGCTGGATGTTATTTCCCATATGACATTATGCCAAGTGCAGTACAAAAAGTAGCTAATTTTCTTCCGCAGCGCTGGTTGTTAGATACGATATCAAAACTACAGCAGGGAATACCATTCTCGGAGTTGTATTTAAACATTTTAATTTTATTCGCTTTCGCAATTGCATTCTTCTTAATTGCTATTTATAAGTTTGGAAGAAATAATGATGCGAGAAATTTTGTTTAATGTGAAAAGGTGTGGCTTAATGCCATACCTTTTTTGTTTGAAATTTAGAGTATCTTTTGTAGTATAGGAATGCTTTTGTAGAGCACTTCGTTATGTGAAGCATGCAAAACATATTTATTTCCCTCTAGAAGAAAAACGCTATGTAGAACAGCGTTACCGTCACCATGTTTTGTAAGTAAATCACCGACGACTTTGCCGTCTGTCCATTTCAGTTTGGAATGTGAAGGGACGACTTGTAAATATTGAGTTGTTTCCTCTCCATCTCCGGCAATGAGTGTCGTTTCAATATTTCTTTTTTGTATAATAAATCTATTTGTATTTAATATATCGAGGAAAGGGTTTTTCGTTTTCATCTTACTATAAGGAAGAAATGTAATAGAAGAGTCGGATTTTATAAATAAATAATTTCCGTAATCTTTACAAGGAATAACATCTTGTAATCCTGGAAAGTAAATGTGTATCGCCTCAACTTTATTCATTTTATGTAAGATGCTTAAGTAACAAATATATTGTTCCATATAAAAATGAACGATATTTATTTTAGAAGAGGCATGGATAGGGAGACTGCCTCCAGTCCAATAACTATAATTTGGTGGAGATCCAGCGTTTGGTGTGCAGAGTATTATAAGTTGATTCACATCATTTTTATATTCGTCACTTTGAACGTAAGAACGTCCAAGAAGGCCGCCCATACTATGACAAATTAAATTTAGTTTATCGCAACCTGTAATCTTTTTAGCATAAGCAATCGTTTGTAATAAATATTTTTGTGTAGAAAAAACAATACGCTGCCGCCAGTCATAAAAACAGATGAACAAGTTTTTATTTCGTTCGTAGCCCATACTTTCTAGCATCATGATGAATGGTTCGTAAACAAATGCAGAAAGTCCAAAACTCCAATTACCAGTGCCGGGAATAATAATATTGCTCATTGAACCGAAAAGACCTGGGATAAAAACAATAGGAGTTTTTCTTTTTCTCATATTCATATCTCCTTTAACTGTTTAGTATCAATAAAAATAAGAAATACATTTCGTATGAAAACATATTTAAATGAAACACTACGAAATAGTAAGGAATATGATTGGAAGGAAACCAAAATGATTAAAAAAATATTAAGAGTTACTTCTATTATTATTGCTATTTTCGTTTTTATTGTAATTTGTATGCATATCGATGTTACCTTAGGTAGGAAAATGGAAGCTGGAAAAAACAAGCCGACAGAGTATGCGCCTCATTATAGTGACTTTCAATTATATGTAGAAGGGAAGTCTTTTTATAAACAATTATTTACTGATATAAGAGAAGCCAAAAGCTCCATCTACACTTACTTCTTCATTTTGTCGGATGATAAAAGTAGTCATACTTTTTTAAACTTATTAAAAGAGAAAGCAAAAGAAGGAGTAAACGTCTATTTATCAGTTGATCGCATTAATGATTTATCATTTGAAAGAAAGATGATAAATGAATTGCGGGAAAGTGGTGTGCATTTTACATATAGTAGAAAACCTGCATTGCCATTCGGATTTTATTCACTTCACCATCGTAATCATCGCCGTATTACGACGATTGATGGGGATATTGGCTATACAGGCGGATTTAATATAGGAGATGAGTACTTAGGGAAAGATAAGCGATTTGGATATTGGCGTGATTATCATGTACGGCTTAAAGGAGAAGGAGCAAAAGATTTAGAACAGCAATTCGCTTTAGATTGGAAACGAGATACGAAAGAAGAGATAAAGAGGAGTACGAATAAAGCTAGTAAAGGGAATACATTACATACTATGACTAGTTACAATGGGCATTACGTTGCTGAAAAATATATAGAGCTCATAAAACAAGCTCAGCACTCCATTGTAATTGCAACGCCGTATTTTATAGCAAAAAATAAAGAGTCCATGAATGCTTTAATCGCAGCACAAAAGCGTGGTGTTACAGTAAAAATACTTTGGTCATATAAACCAGATCTACCTCTTATAAAAGAAGCGGCGTATCCATACATACGTCAAGCTGTTAATAATGGGATTACTGTATATGGGTATAAAAAAGGAATGTTCCATGGCAAATTAATGCTTATTGATAATGAATTAACCGTTATTGGTACAACAAACTTTACTTCGCGTAGCTTCAATATAAATGATGAAATGAATTTTTATATTTATGGTGGTCCTATTGTAGGACAAGTTAATAAGGCGTTAACAGAGGATTTTCATGATTCGAAAGAAATGACGAAAGAGTTTTTTGAAAAGTTATCTTTTTGGGAGCGTTGTAAGGAGAAAGTGGCGGGATTGGTTGAGTTCTATTTGTGATGATGGATTAGGAAAGGGTGCCTACAAAAGGCACCCTTTTTGGTGGGAAATCATTATTTTTCATGCACCAGCATCGTAACATCATCATTAATCAACGTCCCCACATGTTCACCTAAACATATTTTTTTCATCACTCCAGGCTCATCAAAGTTAAAGACATGTGCTGGTAAATTGTAGTCCCGGGCAAGCAGTAATGCCGCTTGATCCATGACTTGTATATTTTGTCTAACGACATCATTATAGTTTAGTTTGCTGTACATTTTTGCTGATTTGTTATGCTTTGGATCACTTGTAAAAACACCGTCGACACCTTGTTTTGCGACTAATATGGCATCACTATTCATTTCGATGGCTCTTTGTACACTTGGATAATCTGTTGTCACGAACGGTTGCCCGTTTCCGCCTCCAAAGATAACGATATAGCCGTTATCTAAATGGTGGGCTGCACGTAAGCGAATGTATGGTTCAGCTACTGCATTAAATGGAATGGACGTCATAACGCGTACTTCTCTATTTGTTTTACTTGTTAAAACACCGCGAAGCATTAAGCTGTTAATGATTGTACCTAGTGTACCGATATTATCAGCTTCTACGCGATCAATTCCCCACTCTTCAGCTAGATGCCCCCTAAAAATGTTACCGCCACCGATGACGATGGATACTTCGATACCTAAATCAACAATGGATAAAATTTCGTTTGCGATATGTTCTAATCGTTTGGAGTTAAAGCTATTTCCAGTTTGATCGGCAAGTGCACCGCCGCTTAATTTAATTAAGACACGTTTATATGGCCTCATAACAATTCCCCCTATATAGATCGCAATAAAAAAGGAACAAAGGCGAATGCCTTTGTTCCTTTTTAAGAAAATGAAAAAGAAAAGAAGAAGATAGGACGAATTGCTTTGTATAGTTTTTCATAACATCCACTCCTTTTCATTTTGATTTGTTTTAAGTATATATCTTTTTGATTATACGAAACAATCTGATTACTTATCAAGTTTATTTTATCGTTTTTTAACAAAATGGTGTCAATGAAAAAAAGAAGAAAAATATTTGAATTTTTTGTGACGAACTTGTAGGTTTTTGTATGATTTTGTAGGTTCGCTTATAAGATGTGTGAGTAGCTTTTATAAATTCAAATTGAAAGCGTTCGCATGAAGGGGATGAACATAAATGAAAAAATTCGGATTGGCAACACAAATTTTTGTCGCGCTTGTTTTAGGGATTGTAGTAGGGGCAGTCTTTTATGGCAATAAAACGGCGATTTCTTATATCACACCAATTGGGGATATATTTATTCACTTAATTAAGATGATTGTAGTACCAATTGTTATTTCAGCATTAATTGTTGCAGTAGCTGGTGTAGGAGATATGAAGAAGCTTGGGAAACTGGGTGGTAAGACAATTCTTTATTTCGAAATTATTACGACGATTGCTATTTTAATGGGATTACTTGCAGCGAATATATTCCAACCAGGTACTGGTGTTGATATGAGTAATTTACAGCAAAGTGATATTTCTTCTTATAAACAAACTGCAGATGCAACAGAGAAGAAAGGTTTTGCTGAGACAATTGTTCACATTGTACCGAAAAACGTATTTGAATCGATTGCACAAGGTGACCTATTACCGATTATATTCTTCTCAGTATTATTCGGCTTAGGAGTTGCGGCAATTGGGGAAAAAGGAAAGCCTGTCTTTAACTTTTTTGAAGGCGTACTCGAAGCCATGTTTTGGGTTACAAATCAAGTTATGAAATTTGCACCATTTGGTGTATTCGCATTAATTGCCGTTACGGTTGCAAAATTTGGTGTAGCAACACTACTTCCGCTAGGAAAACTAGTGCTAGCTGTATACGTAACTGTTATACTATTCGTTGTGATTGTATTAGGTATTAATGCACGAATGGTTGGAGTAAACATTTTTACATTAATAAAAATTTTAAAAGAAGAATTGATTCTTTCATTTACGACAGCAAGTTCAGAAGCTGTTTTACCTAATATAATGAGAAAAATGGAAGAGTTCGGTTGTCCAAAGGCAGTTGCCTCTTTCGTAATTCCGACAGGTTATACATTTAACTTGACTGGATCAGCTATTTATCAAGCGTTAGCGGCATTGTTTGTTGCACAAATGTACGGTGTGCACATGTCACTAACGGAGCAAATAACGTTATTATTCGTTCTCATGTTAACATCCAAAGGTATGGCGGGAGTTCCAGGTGCATCGTTCGTTGTTGTATTAGCAACGTTAGGTTCAATGGGGTTACCACTAGAAGGTATCGCATTAATTGCGGGAATTGACCGCATTTTAGATATGATTCGCTCATCTGTCAATGTATTAGGAAATGCATTAGCGGCCATTGTTATGTCGAAGTGGGAAGGCGAATTCGATAATGAGAAAGCAAAACAATATGTAGAAACAGTCAAAGAAACAAAAGCAGCATAAGAAATCGTTAAGGAGTGAATAATCATGGCAACATTAACTGAAGTTAAAAATGGTGTTCGAATTGAAAAAGATTTTTTAGGTGAAAAAGAAGTACCAAACTATGCATACTACGGCGTACAAACAATGCGTGCAGTTGAAAACTTCCCAATTACAGGATACAAAATCCATGAAGGTTTAATTAAAGCGTTCGCAATTGTAAAAAAAGCTGCAGCGCTTGCGAATACAGATGTAGGAAGATTGGAATTAAACAAGGGCGGTGCGATCGCAGAAGCTGCTCAAGAAATTCTTGATGGAAAATGGCATGATCATTTCATCGTAGATCCAATCCAAGGCGGAGCGGGTACTTCAATGAACATGAATGCAAATGAAGTCATTGCCAATCGTGCTCTTGAATTATTAGGAATGGAAAAGGGAGACTATCATTATATTAGTCCAAATAGTCATGTAAATATGGCCCAATCAACAAATGATGCATTCCCAACGGCGATTCATATCGCAACGTTAAATGCATTAGAAGGCTTATTACAAACGATGGGTTATATGCATGATGTATTTGAATTAAAAGCAGAACAGTTTGACCATGTTATTAAAATGGGTCGTACACATTTACAAGATGCGGTGCCAATTCGTCTTGGACAAGAGTTTAAAGCATACTCTCGTGTACTTGAACGTGATATGAAACGAATTCAACAATCGCGTCAACATTTATATGAAGTAAATATGGGGGCAACTGCAGTTGGTACAGGCTTAAATGCAGATCCAGAATATATTGAAGCAGTTGTAAAACATTTAGCTGCAATTAGTGAATTACCGCTTGTTGGTGCAGAAGATTTAGTAGATGCGACGCAAAATACGGATGCTTATACTGAAGTATCTGCAGCGCTTAAAGTATGTATGATGAATATGTCTAAAATTGCGAATGACCTTCGCTTAATGGCATCAGGTCCACGTGTTGGCTTAGCGGAAATTATGTTACCAGCTCGTCAACCAGGTTCATCTATTATGCCAGGGAAAGTAAACCCTGTTATGCCAGAAGTTATTAATCAAATTGCGTTCCAAGTAATAGGTAATGATCATACAATTTGCCTTGCTTCAGAAGCAGGACAATTAGAATTAAACGTTATGGAACCAGTACTTGTTTTCAACTTACTGCAATCGATTAGCATTATGAATAACGGTTTCCGTGCTTTTACAGATAATTGCTTAAAAGGAATTGAAGCGAATGAAGATCGCTTAAAAGAGTATGTTGAGAAAAGTGTAGGAATTATTACAGCCGTGAACCCTCATATCGGTTATGAAGCAGCAGCTCGCGTTGCGAAAGAAGCAATTGCAACAGGCCAATCCGTTCGAGAACTTTGTGTGAAAAATGGTGTATTGTCACAAGAAGACTTAGAGTTAATTCTAGATCCATTCGAAATGACACACCCAGGGATTGCAGGAGCAACTCTTTTAAAGAAAAATTAAAAGAAGAGGGGGACAATCCCCTCTTTTTTGTTTACAATATAGAAATGCTATATATGAATAGAGGTAGGGATGTTATGAGCAAGTTTACAGTAGCTTCTAATGGTGCATTAGAAACAACATTAAGAGGAGCAGAAGTATTATCAACACCACTTTTAAATAAAGGGGTAGCTTTCACACAAAATGAAAGAGAAGAGTTAGGTTTAAAAGGGTTATTACCGCCAGCGGTTTTAACGTTAGAAGAACAGGCACGCCGAGCATACGAACAATTTAGTTCTCAGCCGGATGATTTATTAAAGAATGTATACTTAACTGCGTTACATGATCGAAATGAAGTATTATTTTATCGTATATTAACAGATCATTTACGTGAAATGTTACCGATTGTATATACACCAACTGTCGGTGTAGCAATTCAAAGATATAGTCATGAATATCGTAAACCACGTGGTGTTTATTTATCAATTAACGATCCATCAGGTATTGAAGAAGCATTCACGAATATCGGTGCAACAGCTGAGAACATTGATTTAGTCGTTGTAACAGATGGAGAAGGCATATTAGGAATTGGTGACTGGGGCGTTGGTGGTATTAACATCGCAATCGGAAAATTAGCTGTTTACACTGCTGCAGTTGGAATCGATCCTAGTCGTGTATTACCGGTAATTTTAGATGTAGGTACAAACCGTGAGGAGTTATTAAACAATCCATTTTATATTGGAAATCGTCACCCTCGTATAACAGGTGAAGCTTACGATGAATTTATTGATACGTTTGTACAAGCGGTAAACAAACAATTCCCGAAAGCACTTTTACATTGGGAAGACTTTAGCTCTCGTAACGCACGAAAAATTTTAGATAAATATCGTCATGATGTTTGTACGTTTAATGATGATATTCAAGGTACAGGTGCAGTTTCACTTGCGGCAGTATTATCGGCAGTGAAAGCTTCTGGTGTACCGCTAAGTGAACACCGCGTTGTTGTATTTGGTGCTGGTACGGCTGGAATCGGTATCGCAGATCAAGTTAGAGATGCGATGGTCCGCGTAGGCGTATCTGAAGAAGAATCATATAAGCGTTTCTGGTGTATTGATCGTAACGGGTTAGTTACAGATAATATGGAAGATCTTCTTGATTTCCAAATTCCGTACGCAAGAAAAGAAGCAGAAGTAAGTGAGTGGAAAGAAAATGATGTGATCGGACTTGCTGAAGTTGTGAAACATGTAAAACCGACAATTTTAATTGGTACATCTACTGTTGCAGGTGCATTTAAAGAAGAGATTATTAAAGAAATGGCTTCTCACGTAGAAAGACCAATTATTTTACCAATGTCGAATCCGACGCCACTTGCTGAAGCAAAACCAGCAGATTTAATCGAGTGGACAGAAGGAAGAGCGTTAGTTGCAACAGGAAGTCCATTTGAACCAGTTACATATAACGGTGTAACGTATGTGATTGGACAATCAAATAATGCACTTATTTTCCCAGGTCTTGGTCTTGGAACAATTGTAGTACGAGCAAGTGTCATGACGGATGGAATGTTCGCAGCAGCTGCTGAGGCAGTTGCAAGTATGGTAGATACAAGTCAGCCAGGAGCACCTATTTTACCAGAGGTCGAAGAATTACGTAATATCTCAGAAATGGTTGCAATTGAAGTAGCTAAAGTTGCAGTTGCAGAAGGTGTTGCAAGAGTGAACTTAAGTGATAACGATATCAAGATGGCAGTGAAAGAAGCAATGTGGAAGCCAGAGTATCGCCAAATAAAAGCGGTAGAAAAGGTTAGAATATAGAAAAAAAGCCCGTTTATAACAATAAGCGGGCTTTCGCTTTTACTACTGAAAAAAAGTATAGGAAGTGTCACCTTTGAATTGGAATCAATTATGGAAGAAAGATATGTCCCTTTTAATTATATTAATGGTCGTTGTTCCGATTGCTGGGGAGCTGAACTTTCATCCCTTTAATGATACGTTTCGAGTTAGCTTCGGTACACCGCTATTCTTCTTTTTATTATTATTTTTAAGAAGAGTACCAGCAGGAGTTGCAGGTATTCTTGTTGGTATATCTGTAGTCTTATTCCGAGTATGTCTTGACTGGATCATGCAAGGTTCATTTCATATGACAGAATCATTTTATTTGCGTTATCCTGTGTTCTTCTATTATTTTATTTATGGCAGTTTTTTTTCGCTTTGCAGGGTAAATAAGTTCCATCAGAAACCAATCATTATTGGATGCCTTGGGATTTCAATTGAAATTGTTGCAAGTATGTCAGAACTTGCGTTTTATCACATGTTAGTACTAGGTACAACAATAACGATTTCTGAAGTAAATAAACTCATCATTATTGCTATTTTTCGTAGTTTCTTTGCACTTGGTTTTTTAAATATGATGAATTTATATGAAACGAAATTAAAAGAATCGCAAGTTCGAAAAGAAAATGAAAATATGTTAATGCATCTTTCTAATTTATATGTGGAATCTGTTCATTTGAAAAAGACGTTACAAAATGCGGAGTTAATTACACAAGAAGCATATCAACTATATCGAAATTTACAAGTAAGCGCTGATTCAAGTAGTAAAACAGCATTGAAAATAGCGGGGGAAGTGCATGAAATAAAAAAGGATAATCAAAGGATATTTGCAGGATTATCTAAACTGTTATTAGATAAAAATGTGGCTGAATATGTAGAAGGACATGAGTTAGCAGAAATGATTGTTAGAATAAACGAGAAGTATGCTGAAATGCTAGAAAAGGATATACGTTTTTCTAAACATATAGAAGGTGAGCATGCTGCATACCACGTGTATACAGTTCTATCAATTTTTAATAACCTCGCTGCAAATGCAGTTGAAGCAATTGAAGATAAAGGTGTCATTATTATTAAGCTATATAAAAGAGATCAACATATATTTTTTGAAGTAATTGACGATGGACCTGGTATTGCACAAAAATATAAGAAATTAGTATTTAAGCCAGGATTTACTTCTAAGTATGATCAAACGGGAACACCGTCAACTGGTATTGGGCTTTCTTACATAAATGAAATGGTAACAGAGCTAGGCGGAGAAGTGAGATTAGAAGGCCGAGAAAATAAAAGAGGATGTAAGTTTATCGTTTGTTTACCAGAGGGTAGTTTAAAGCGGGAAGGGGAATAGATTTGTTTTATTATATCGTAGACGATGATGAAGTTTTCCGTTCGATGCTTTCGCAAATTATTGAAGATGGAGATCTTGGAGAAGTAATTGGTGAGGCGGATGACGGAGCTTTTATTGAGGCGGATCAACTAAATTTTAAAAAAGTAGATATTTTATTTATTGATTTGTTGATGCCGATGAGGGACGGAATTGAAACAGTTCGTCACATTGCGTCAACTTTCACGGGGAAAATCATTATGATTTCTCAAGTGGAATCGAAGCAGCTTATAGGTGAGGCATATACACTTGGTGTAGAATATTATATTACAAAACCATTAAATAAAATCGAAGTTGTATCTGTTGTACGCAAAGTGATGGAGCGTATTAGATTGGAGCGTTCTATACACGATATTCAAAAATCATTGAATAACGTGTTTCAGTGGGAAAAACCGCAATTGCGTACTGAACCAGTGCAAGAAGGAAAAAAGATAGGGGATTTAGGGCGCTTTTTACTATCAGAACTCGGTATTGCGGGAGAGAATGGAAGTAAAGATTTACTTAGTATGCTGGAATATTTATATGGTCAAGAAAAGGCACAGACATTTGAGTTTGGCTTTCCTGCGTTAAAAGAAATTTTCCATCATATTACGATAAGAAAATTAGGGGATTTAGCTTTAGAGGCGGATATTGATAAAGAGAAAAAAGCGTCTGAACAAAGAGTACGTCGAGCTATTTATCAGTCGTTAAATCATTTGGCTTCTTTAGGATTAACAGACTTTTCAAATCCAAAATTTGAAAGCTATGCTCCAAAATTTTTCGATTTTACCGTAGTTAGAAAACGGATGACAGAAATGACGAAAGATGAACTCGCATCTTCTGGTCATACGCGAATTAATACGAAAAAGTTTATTCAAGTGTTGTATTTTGAGGCGAAGAGGTTGATGGAGATAGAGTGAAGAAGATGCTTATAAACAAGCATCTTCTTTTGTTAAATCAACATTTTATATTTTCTCGTGGAGCATGTAAAATGTTAAGTAAGAGAAAATGGTTTTATATTAAGGAAGTGTCAAAGCAATGAGTTTCACATTGAATAAATCGATTATTAAAGAAGTGTGCGGAGAGACCTCATATAAAAGAGGTGAAGCCTATTATAAATCAAATAAAGTGATAATAGATCAGTACGATGAAAATAAAGAAATTTGTGAGGCGACAGTAAAAGGGAACGAGGATTTCCATGTTACAGTAGCAAAAGCCAAAAAGGGTGATGTTGTTGCAAAATGTAGTTGTCCTTCATTAGCGTCTTTTCAAACGTACTGTCAACATGTTGCAGCAGTATTAATACAAATAAACTATAATCAACAAACAGGTAGAATGAGCTCCACTAGTAGCAGAAATGATCAATTGACAAGTGGTATGTTTCAGCTGTTTGCAGACAAACCACTGAGGCCAAAAAGTAAACAACACCGTTTTGATACACGTGAAATATTAGATATTGAGTTTATATGTACACCAGTAGCTACGAGAAGTGGTGGGGCTCTTCTTGGAATTCAATTGAAACTTGCCAAAGTGTATTTCATAAATCATATTAGAGAATTTCTTTCTAAGGTGGAGAAAAGGGAATCTTTTCATTGTTCAAATGAATTTACATATACACCAGATGTACATAGTTTTAAACAAGAAACGGATGCGATTATTCAGCAGCTCATTAAAATGTATCATAACGAAAAAATGTATGAAGATACGCTAGAAGTACATGCGAAACAAGATGAAAGTATGATATTTATACCACCAGCTTCATGGAAAGATATGCTCTCTTCACTTTCTAAAGTTGAATATGTACAGCTGAAACAAAATGAACAACTGTTTCAGGGATTACAAGTTTCAAAAGGGTTGTTGCCGTTACACTTTGAATTTACGAAGGGAAATAATGGCGGATTTACACTTCATATAGATGGTTTAAATCGTGTACAAGTTATGGATATGTATAACAATGCACTTTACGATGGGAAATTATATCACTTACACATTGAAGATTGTATGCGACTTATTGAATTACAAAAGATGATGAGTCGCTCAAATAGTAATCAGTTTTATATTCCAGAAAGTAAGATGGAACATTTCGTCGCGAAAGTTGTACCAGGATTAATGAAGCTCGGAACTGTACACATTGATGAAGTAATATCGGATCGTGTTGAAACACCTTCGCTAAAAGCGAAATTGTATTTAGACCGCGTGAAAAGTCGCTTATTAGCAGGGCTTGAATTTCACTATGGGAACGTCATGATTAATCCGCTAGAAGAGGATGGACAGCCGTCTGTTTTTAATCGTGATGAGAAAAAGGAAAAAGAGATTTTAGACATTATGAGTGAAAGTGCCTTTGCAAAAACAGAAGGCGGTTACTTTATGCATAATGAAGAAGCTGAGTATAACTTTTTATATCACGTCGTGCCAACATTAAAAGGTTTAGTTGATATTTATGCGACGACAGCAATCAAATTGCGAATTAGTAAAGGGGATGCAGTTCCTCTTATTACAGTGAGAAGAAAAGAAAGAATTGATTGGTTGTCATTTCGTTTTGATATAAAAGGAATACCAGAAGCAGAAATTAAAGGTGTATTAGCGGCCCTTGAAGAGAAACGTAAATATTATCGATTGGCGAACGGTTCGTTTTTATCGCTAGAGAGTAAAGAGTTTAATGAAATTAATCAGTTTATAAAAGAATCAGGTATTCGGAAAGAATTTTTACATGGAGAAGAGGTAAATGTTCCACTTATTCGGAGTGTAAAATGGATGAACGGACTTCATGAAGGCAATGTTTTAAGTTTAGATGATTCTGTTCAAGAGTTAGTAGAAAACATTCAAAACCCGAAAAAATTAAAGTTTGCTGTGCCAAATACTTTAAATGCAGAAATGAGAAAGTATCAAGTATATGGGTTCGAATGGATGAAAACACTTGCTCATTACCGTTTTGGCGGTATTTTAGCAGATGATATGGGACTTGGAAAAACGTTGCAAAGCATTGCTTTTATAGATTCTGTTTTGCCTGAGATTCGAGAAAAGAAACTACCTATATTAGTCGTTTCACCATCATCTCTTGTTTATAATTGGTTTAGTGAATTGAAAAAATTCGCCCCGCATATTAGAGCAGTTATTGCAGATGGAAACCAAGCAGAGCGCCGGAAAATTTTGAAAGATATAACGGAATTTGATGTCGTAATTACGTCATATCCATTACTGAGAAGAGATATAAGATTATATGCAAGACCATTTCATACACTATTCCTTGATGAAGCGCAGGCGTTTAAAAACCCTACAACGCAAACGGCAAGAGCTGTGAAAACAATTCAAGCTGAATACCGTTTTGGGCTAACGGGTACACCTGTAGAAAATTCATTAGAAGAGCTATGGTCTATCTTCCATGTCGTCTTCCCAGAATTATTACCAGGAAGAAAAGAGTTCGGTGATTTAAGGCGTGAAGATATAGCGAAGCGAGTGAAACCATTCGTATTAAGACGATTAAAAGGGGACGTATTAAATGAGTTGCCAGAGAAAATAGAGCACTTACAATCATCGGAGTTATTACCCGATCAAAAGAGTCTCTATGCTGCTTATTTAGCGAAGCTAAGGGAAGAAACGTTAAAGCATTTAGACAAAGATACGTTACGTAAAAATAAAATTAGAATTTTAGCTGGTTTAACGAGATTGCGACAAATTTGTTGTCATCCTGCTTTATTTGTTGATGATTACAAAGGAAGTTCAGCTAAATTTGAACAACTGTTAGAGATTTTAGAGGAATGTAGAAGTACAGGGAAGAGAATATTAATTTTTTCTCAATTTACGAAGATGCTTTCCATTATTGGTCGTGAGTTAAATCGACAAGCAATTCCATACTTTTATTTAGACGGGAGTACACCAGTGCAGGAACGTGTAGAGCTGTGCGATCGGTTTAACGAAGGAGAAGGAGATCTATTTCTCATTTCTTTAAAAGCTGGTGGTACCGGACTTAATTTAACTGGTGCAGATACAGTAATATTATACGATTTATGGTGGAATCCAGCTGTTGAACAACAAGCGGCCGATAGAGCGTATCGAATGGGACAAAAAAATACAGTGCAAGTTATAAAGCTAGTAGCTCAGGGAACAATTGAGGAGAAAATGCATGAACTGCAAGAAAGTAAGAAAAATTTAATTGCTGAAGTGATTGAGCCGGGAGAAGAAAAATTAGCATCCATCACGGAGGAAGAAATACGAGATATTTTAATGATTTAATATGAAAAAGCTATGCTTTCACATGTGAAAGCATAGCTTTTTGTTGTAATAATTATATTTTGTTTTGTACAAAGTAAAGAAATCAAATGTTATTTAAATTACTTCTTTGTACCTTTACTTTTGTATGGCTTTGCAGCTGCCTTTTTCTTTGCACTTGATTGCCAACGGTTCCATCCTTTACTTCCTGTACCTTGTCCTACACCTTTTTTCGGTTTTGCCTTCGTTTTACTCATATGATCACTCCGTTATTTAAAAATCTTATTTGATAATAGTCAATGATTTAGAAAATACTCTTTATAAATGACTATGATTGCTTTAAGTAAAAATAAACTGCTTGAATGCTATAGTATATCATGAAATTGCAAGTAAACTGAAAGGAATTATAAAGAAAATGAAAATAATAAGAAATACTGCGGATTCTATATTCCGAACGATCACATTAATTATTGTGTATACGTTAGTTTCGGTCAGTGAAACATTTTTTGGATTGACGAGGCAGAAAAAGTAAAGATGTTAAATTAACAACAATCAATAAAGCCGTAAAATAAAGAATTGAAAAATATTTTAAAACTTTTTGTTGACTTTCTTTATTTTTTGTATAGAATAATCATTAATAAAATGTTTCAGAGATGTGACAACAAAACGACTATGAAAGGACGAGTAGTAGTAGGACGTAGTTTAAGCGAGTCAGGGGTGGTGTGAGCCTGATACGAAGCCTATTATGAAGAACCTCCTGGAGTTGCTAACCGAAATCCTTTATAGGAAAGTAGACTTAGCCGGGAACTTCGCCGTTACAAGAAGAACAGTATCGAGATATTTCATCTCCGTATTGTATAAGTGAGCAACCTCTGTTGCTAATTTGGGTGGTACCGCGGAACCAAAGCCTTTCGTCCCAGTTTTTTGGGAAAGAAGGGCTTTTTTTGTTGGCTTCTTTTCACAACATCCAAACATTTTAGGAGGAAACCACCATGTATCAATCATTAATGACAGTAAGAGAGACTCAAATTGCAATTAAGGAAGTTAAAACATTTTTCGAGGACCAATTAGCAAAACGCCTTGAACTATTCCGCGTATCTGCACCATTATTCGTAACGAAAAAATCAGGATTAAACGATCACCTAAACGGTGTAGAACGTCCAATTGAATTTGATATGTTACATTCAGGAGAAGAATTAGAAATTGTTCATTCACTAGCGAAATGGAAACGATTTGCATTACATGAATATGGATATGAAGCTGGTGAAGGTTTATATACAAACATGAACGCGATTCGTCGTGATGAAGAACTTGATGCAACGCATTCCATTTACGTTGACCAATGGGATTGGGAAAAAATCGTTCAAAAAGAATGGCGTACTGTCGATTACTTACAAAAAACAGTACAAACAATTTATGGAATATTCAAAGATTTAGAAGATCACTTATTTGAAAAATATCCGTTCCTTGGAAAGTATTTACCGGAAGAAATTGTTTTCGTTACTTCTCAAGAATTAGAAGATAAATATCCAGAATTAACACCGAAAGATCGTGAACATGCAATTGCGAAAGAACATGGTGCAGTCTTCATTATCGGAATTGGTGATGCACTTCGTTCAGGTGAAAAGCACGACGGACGCGCAGCTGATTATGACGATTGGAAATTAAACGGTGACATTTTATTCTGGCACCCAGTACTACAATCTTCATTTGAATTATCATCAATGGGAATTCGTGTTGATAGTAAATCACTTGATGAGCAGTTAACGAAAACTGGTGAAGACTTCAAACGTGAGTATGATTTCCATAAAGGTATACTAGAAGACGTACTACCATTAACAATCGGCGGTGGTATTGGACAATCAAGAATGTGCATGTACTTCTTACGTAAAGCTCATATCGGTGAAGTTCAATCTTCTGTATGGCCTGACGATTTACGTGCAGCTTGTAAAAAAGAAAACATTCATCTGTTTTAATAGAAGTGAGGGAATAGCTTAAATATAGAGCTATTCCCTCTTTTTTATAAAACATTACTTATTTATTACCGAGTTCTTCCGCTAAACCGATTAAAATTCCTTCGACTCCACGAATGTAGCAGAGACGATACGAGTTCTCATACTGAACTACTTCACCAACGAGCTCTGCACCATGCTTAGTGAGTCTCGATACCATTTCGTCAATGTCTTCAACGGTGAACATGACGCGTAGATAACCGAGGGCGTTTACAGGAGCATTTCGGTGATCTGATATAGTAGGTGGGGTGAGAAATCGCGAAAGTTCAATTCGGCTGTGGCCATCTGGAGTGACCATCATAGCGATCTCTACGCACTGAGAACCGAGTCCAGTTACGCGACCAGCCCATTCACCTTCGACATTGGCTCGACCTTCGAGATTCAAGCCAATCTCCTCAAAGAAAGAGATTGCGTTATCAAGGGATTCTACAACGATGCTGACATTGTCCATTCGTAGTAATTTGTTTTTTGCCATAGTCTTATCTCCTTATGTATAAAAGTCTATTATTTAATTATCCTCATAATTATACTACTAAGTAGTTACAAATTCCTTTCAGTCAAAAACACCTTGTCACAGTATAGGAAAATGTGACAAGGTGTTTTTTAATATGTCATATAGCATCGTGTTAACGAACAGCTTTTTATTTAATAGGAAGGTAATACATTAATCTGATTTTTTTAGCATTACTAAATATATCAGATTAGCTCATTTGCACGAAAGGCTCAATTTTCGCCATAAATGATTGATGCAGCGCCTCAACGCCTGTTACTAAATGAAGGCGGTCAATAACGACAGACACTTTAATTTCTGATGTACTTACCATTTTAATATGAATATCTTCTTCTTTTAAAGTAGTGAACATATTTGCAGCGACACCTGGGTTAGATACCATGCCAGATCCTACGATTGATACTTTTGCTAAGTGATTTTCATGTTCTACAGATTCATAGTGAAGAGTTTCTTGATTTTGTTCCAAAACTTCTAAAGTTTCTCTTAAATCATTCGAATGAATGGAGAAGGAGAGGTGTACAGTTCCTTCATTTGTAATACTTTGAATGATGATATCTACATTAATGTGTGCTGCTGCTAATGTAGAGAAAACTGTTGAAAGCGAGCCTTGTTCTAATCCTTTAATTGTGACACGTGTAATGTTATCCTCAAATGCAATACCTTTAACGATTGATTGTTGTTCCATGTTACATTCTCCTTTTACAATTGTTCCGTTTTTTTGTTCCATACTTGAGCGAACTTCTAAAACTACATTATGATTTTTAGCAAACTCAACAGCGCGCGGGTGTAATACGCCAGCACCGAGATTAGCAAGCTCTAACATTTCGTCATAAGAAATTTCGTCTAATTTGTAAGCATCTTTTACAACTCGTGGGTCCGTCGTATATACACCTGTCACATCCGTATAAATATCACATTTTTTTGCTTTAAGTGCAGCAGCTAATGCGACAGCAGTCGTATCAGAGCCACCACGGCCAAGCGTTGTAATTTCATTTTCTACACTTATACCTTGGAAACCAGCTACGATAACAATCGTACCTTCAGCAAGATAAGATTGAATACGATCTGTATGAATGTCAGTAATCCGTGCACTACTATGTACAGATTCTGTCGTAATACCTGCTTGCCACCCTGTTAATGAAATTGCATGATAGCCTTTTGCTTGCAGTGCCATTGTTAATAATGAAATAGTTACTTGTTCTCCTGTAGATAGAAGCATATCCATTTCACGTTTACTTGGATTTTCTGTGATAGCGTTAGCGAGTGCGACAAGTTCATCTGTGCTTTTTCCCATTGCTGAAACGACAGAGACAATGCTATGACCTCGTTCATATTCTTCAATAATTAAATTTGCTACATGTTGAATGCGTTCGACGCTTCCGACAGAAGTGCCACCAAATTTTTGAACAATTGTTTCCATTACAAATTCCTTCTTTCGTCTATTTTTAAGAATAGATTAGGAAATATATAAATCCCAATACTCCTGTAGTTACCAGAAAGACAAACAAAAAACACCATCTCAAATAAGTGAGGATGGTGCTGTTACAGGAAAAGGGAAACAGAAAACGGAGCTAATAAAAAAAACCGCCAAAAAAGGAATATCATAAAAAAATGATATCTCTTTTTTGTAGATAGCTCTTCATACGTACACGTCTGTACATATGACAGTTCTGTTTCTATTCGAAAACAGCCCCAATTGATAAATGCAGAGAAATTTATCAATTTCGGCAATACTTCCTTTCATCTAAGTTCATAGACATCTCTGTGTCTCCATTAGAATACTCATAAGTATCGCAACCTCTATCTCACGTTTTAGGCGAGAGTGTTTGATTTATGAAGTTGTTGGTAACATTTGTTTTATAATAATTTAAATTTTTCGTGGAATCAAGTGTTTTATATATATTTTAAAAATTCTTTCTTTTTTCTGAGGAAGTTTGTGAAAAATGTAGCAAAATAAATTCATTGCATGTACATTAAAGTTATAGTGCATAGGAGGTGGGGAGAATGAAAAGGAAACAGCCTATTTATGTTGCGACAAAAATGAACACGACGATGGAAAAATTATGGGAATATACGCAAGAACCAGATATACATACAGAGTGGGATGCTCGCTTTACTGAAATTTCGTATTTAGAGAAAAAAGAAGGGGAACCACAGAAGTTTTTGTATAAAACAAAGATTGGATTTGGGCTTGAAATAGTTGGAGAAGGGGAATCAATAGGTGAAATAAGAAAAGAAACTGGTGAAAGAATTTCTTCTTTAAAATTTTGGACGGATAATACATTATCTCTTATTCAAATAGGACGTGGTTATTGGAAGTATACGCCCAATAAAGAATACATCCATTTTGAGACACAATATGATTATGATACAAGATTTGGTCGTATAGGAAATGTGATAGATTCCTATATTTTTCGTCCGTTATTAGGTTGGGCGACTGCTTGGAGTTTTGATGCCTTAAAATTATGGTTAGAAAAGGGGCTTCATCCTAGGTTACTAATTAGAAGAACAATGACGTATTGGCTCGTATGTTCTTTATTTGCTTTTGTATGGATATATCAAGGGATAGTGCCAAAACTACTGTTTACTCATTCAGAAGAAGTAAAGATGCTTTCTTTATTAATCGGTTCAAATGAAAGTAGTGTATGTATACTTAAAATAATTGGGGGGTTAGAAATAATTTTCGGTGTCGTATGGCTGTTGCCACTAACAAAACGAAAATTATTTATACTGCATATTATTGTATTACTAGTTTTAACGTTAGCGGCAGGATTTACGAATATCGCAAGCTTTACAGGACCGTTTAATCCGATTACATTAAATGTTCTTTTAATGGGGTTATCAATTGTCGGTTATATAAATAGTTTCGATTTACCAAGCGCGAAAAATTGCAAGAGGGCGAGAAAGGGATAAGTATATGGCTAATATGTATGAACGATTATTAGGGGATACCTATAAAAATCTTCATCCTGAATTGCAGAAGCGTTATGCGATTACAGAAGAGAATAGTTTTACAGGGGAAGGAAAGATGGATGAAATTTACGGTGGCTCTTTTTTCGTGAAATTTATATTGAAAATTGCATCGAAGTTTCGAATGTTTTTCTCGGAACGAGGAGAGGAAATTCCATTTACGATACAAAACATAGCTGAGCGAGATGAATATGGACAAGAATTAGTAAGGTGGAACCGTACTTTTTATTTTCATAATAAGAAAAGATATTTTAATGCAGTTATGCAGTTTGATGAAAACGAAAATGAAATTGTAGATTATTTTGGTGAACCACATTTACTCGTTTCTACACTGCATTTTCATATCGATGAGTTAGGGGCAATGCATATTTCTTCAAAGAAACAATGGTTTTATATGTTTGGAAGAAAAATGCCGTTACCAAAATTTTTGTATGGTGAGGCAAAAATTGTTGAAAGTTATGATGAAACACTACAATGTTTTCGAATTCATGTACAAGTACGAAACCCGTTAATTGGTTCGCTTTTTTCATATAAGGGAACATTTGTGGAAAGGGAATAGACGATATGAAAAATATAATATTTGGGCTTGCTTGTTATGTTGTTTTTCTAATATGTGAGTGGTCGAATATAAATCCTGTTGAAGCAATTATATTATTATCTGTTTTATTATTTATACCAATGTCATTTTGTATTATTGATAAAAGAAAAAGAGATGGATCGCAATTATTATTTTATAAATCCGTATCATTTTTATATCCAATCGCAGCAATTTGTGCAATGCTAGCTTTCGTCACAAATCACTATTTATTTGCGCTAGTTTGGTTTGTATATACAGGAATTGTTGCGTTATTTGGTGTAAGTAGATTGCTAGAAAGAGGATGGAAGCCGTTAGAAGAGATCGCCATAGATAGTGCGTTTATTTATTTGTTTTTAGGTGGTTTTTGGTTTTCTGCTTCAGTAGCAAAACTTTCAATTATGCATTTTAGCTCTGACATTGTTTTACTCACAGCTGCACATTTTCATTATTCGGCGTTTCTATTGCCATTATCAGCTGGTTTAATAGGGAGAAAAAGAGAAAAGAGAAGTAAAGTGTATGATGCTATTATGTTTATCATCATGATTTCACCTATGACAGTTGCAATAGGAATTACATACTCAAGAATATTTGAATTTTTTGCAGTGTTCCTATATTTATGTGCAATTTATGGGTATGGATTTTACGTTTGGAGAGCAAAATTTAATGCTATCAGTGCAAAGATTCTTCTAATCGTTTCGTCTAGTACACTCATGGTTACAATTATGTTCTCACTTATATATTCATATGGAAATTTGAAGCATGTAATGACGATTACAATTGCTCAAATGGTTTGGATTCATGGTGTTGTCAACGGAATTGGAGTAGCTTTACCGGCATTTATCGGCTGGGTGATTGAAAAGAGTGTTCCGAATTATAAATACTATGGGAAACCAATGAGTAAGTTAAGAGGAAATGTGGCAATTGGTGAGGCTTATTTATATAGCAGCAATTTAGTAGACAGTAAGGAATACAACGGTTTAGTCGATAAAGTAAATGACTTTCATAGTGAGGCATTTGATTTGACGAAGGTTCCTTTAAGTATGATTCATTTTTATGAAAATACAGCAGAGTATGAATTGCAATCGAATATTAAATGGGCTCGTTGGTTCCGTCCGTTCGCACTTTGCTATGAGAAAATGAGTAAGCGTGTAGAACAAATACATTTAGGAATGGGCGGCAATTGGGAAACGATGCATGGCTCTATCATTAGTGTCATAGATGAGAAAGATGGAAGAGAGAATGTAAGGGCTTGGCTAAGAAAAAATGAAGCAGGTAAATCTATTTTTGTAGCTCTTTATTCAAAGCATACAAATAAGAATGAGACATATATGAATATCGCCTTACCTTTACCTTATTCGAATATGACTGGTATTTTGAAACTATATAATGATAGTCATGATTTAATTATTACTAGTAAGTTAAGAGAAAATGGTCAGGGAGATGAGGGGATTTATTTACATACTCGGTTCTTGACAATCCGTTTACCGTTAGCAGAGACTTTTATTATAAAAGAGCGCACGAATCACATACTAGAAGCTAATCATAGAATGTGGATATTTGGAGTTAAGTTTTTAGAAATTGATTATAAGATTAAGAAAGTACAGGAGAAGTAAGAAAAGCTTGGAGAGATTCCAAGCTTTTTTACGTATGTGTAATTGTTATAGCAACTTGTTTATCTAGCTCATTATCCCAAACACGTTGAATTTCAAAGGTGCCTTTTTCAAAAAATAATGGGAATCTTTCTTTAAACCAATCTTGCATAGGAAGCTTTAGTGCTGTATCGATTGGTATCCATAATAATTTGCCCTCAGGTGGGTTTAAAAGAAGTTCACCTTCAAATGAGTCTGTCCAGTAGTTAAATACCATGTACCGAACATTCCCTTTCGGATTTACATATTCATCTAATCCCTTAAAATTTAAATCCGAAACAAGTAATCCGGTTTCTTCTTTTACTTCCCTTATAGCGGCTTGAACGATACTTTCGGGAAAATCTACTTTGCCGCCAGGAGCTATGTAGCCAGGGAAACCTCGATGATTGGGTCGTTTTACGAGTAAAACTTCATTGTTGCGCTGGATCATACACATTGTATAGATTTGGTGTTCGATGTTATGTGAATTTGGAGGCATAATGATGCATTCTCCTTTATATTTTTTTGATAATTTTACCATAACATAATGGTTTCTTATATAATTGGGAATATAATATTATGAATTTTCAGTCGTATATTATGTATTCTATAGTCATTTGAAAAGAGGAGAGAGACATGCAAGGGGAAATACAAAAGGAGAAAAGTTTAAGTTATATTGGAAAATTATTATTACCAGTTAAAGTATCAACGCACTTTAAGTTTTTATGGATTGGACAATTACTCTCGGCCTTAGGTAGTTCGATAACTATGGTCATACTTCCAGTTGTTGTGTATTCATTAACTGGCTCAACAGTTGTAATGGGGATGACGATGGCAATGTACATGCTACCTAATATTCTTGCTTTACCGTTTGCAGGTTTAGTTGTAGACCGAATTGATCGGGTTAAATTAATGTTATTTACGGATATAATCCGCTGTATATTAATGCTATTACTTGCATCGCTTATATTTATGGATTTATTAACAATTACGATTTTATATATTCTCGTAGCCATATACGGACTTATGGAAGGGATATTCCAACCAGCATATTCTGCTGTAAGGGCGAAAGTATTCGTTCCTGAAATTCGTAATGCAGCTAACGCACTCACTCAAATGAGTAATCAAGGTATACGATTGATTGGGCCAGCACTTGGTGGATTAATCGTATCGGTTGCATCTGCAGGGATAGGTTTCGGACTAGATGCAGCAACGTACTTATTATCATTTTTATGTTTATTATTTTTAAAAGAAATTAAGTTTAAAAAAGTAAAACCCATTGAAAAGAGTAAGCTTACTTACAAACAAGAGTTTATGGAAGGTGTTTTAGTTTTAAAAAGTCATCCGTGGCTGTGGATTACAATTTTAGTTTTTTCTTTTATAAATATTTGTTATGCCGGCATTATCGTCGTATTAATTCCATGGTTATTTAATGTTCATCATCATTTTGAAGCTTACGTGTATGGGCTTGGCATGGCCTTTTCTGGTGGTGGGGCTATAATTGCCGCAGTAATATTTGGTGGGAAAGAGCGGTGGCATAAGAGAGGATTATTGGCTTATGGAGGTGTTTTAATGAGTGGCATTGCTTTATTAATTATGCCATTCATTTCTTGGGCACCCGCTTTAATATTCTTAATGGCAATTGAAGGATTTGGCATGATGATATTTGGACTCATTTGGGAAACGAGTTTACAGGAGCTTGTACCAGAAGAAGCATTCGGAAGAGTGGCAAGCCTTGATATGTTGGGTTCTTTTGCTTTATTGCCATTAGGGTATGTAGTTGTAGGCTGGTTAGCTACTGTCATAGGTGGCGAAATAACTATTATAACACTAGCTAGTTTAGTAATTTTAACAATTGGAATAGCATTGTCTGTACCGAGTATTCGTCGATTTAATTGATTATATGGGAAAAGAGGGCTAGACCTATATAGAAAATAACTTAGCATATAATCAACTAGTATTAATAAAACACCTTTGTAATGAAAAACTGTCCGTACATATTTGGCACAACAAAATTAGAAATCACAAAAGAAGTGACGGAAGCGATACAAGCAGGTTTCAAAAAAGAAGACTAAGCCCTAAAGAAATTAGGACTTAGTCTTCATTAAATACAAATGTTTGTTTCATTTTTTTACCTTCATTTACCGGATGGCCATTGTAAGAGAAATTCTTTTCTTCCCAAGTGATTACAACTTTAAAATTATGACTATTAAAGTCTAATGGGAATACCATGTAGTCAAAGCTTGTATGACTTTTAGAAATATTTTCATTAGGTGTAGTAGGTTTAAAGGTAGCTTTAGAGGTAGGGTTGTTATCAAGTATTTCCACAGATACGTTTGATACATCATGACCGATGTTTTTTACGAGTAAACTATACGTATCAAATACACCTTGCTTTGGCTGGATTGCTTGCTTGTTTGAGTTATGAGATTTATCAATTTCGACATACCATTGTTTAGACTTTGACGCAATCGGTAGTGACTGAAATGTGTAAGCACTAGCTTGTATTGGTAGTGCTAAGCATAAAAGTGTAAAGAGAGTTAATATTTTTCGTTTCATTTTTTTAGAGCTCCCATTCTTTAATGGATTTACTTGTTATTATCTTCTTTTTACGAGTAAATATACCATATAATGTAAAGTGGCTATAAGAGTAGTGAATCAATATCTTATTCAATACTCTTATAGCCGGCATAATTACGTATGTAGTAAAAAAGAATAAATTTGTTTTTCTATACTTAGATTGCTGCCCTTTTTAAAAGGACTATTTTTACGTTTTAATAAAAAGAATATACTAAGAATTCAGTATAAATTATTTATTTTAATGTAGTTAAATGTGCTTATATATGTGAAATTAGAGAAGGAAGCTGTGTAGAGATGTTTCTACACAGTTTTTTTAGGATATGAAAAAATTACCAAAAATATGTTAAAATAACATTGTCATACAACAAGGGGGATTTGTTTTATGGAAAATGGACATCTTGCTAAAGTAGACTTAACGAAAAAAATTGAATCAAAATCTAAGTACAATAAGAAATTAGAAAAATATCAAAGGCGCTTATTAGCATTACAGCAAATTTTGAAAGAAGAAAAAATCGCGGTTATGCTTGTTATGGAAGGATGGGATGCGGCTGGTAAAGGTGGGGCAATTAAGCGGGTGACGGAACATCTTGACCCGCGTGGGTTCCAAGTAAATCCAATTGGAGCGCCTGCACCTCATGAGAAACGTTACCATTATTTGCAACGTTTCTGGCGCAAAATTCCACAGTACGGGCAAATCACCATTTTTGATCGCTCATGGTACGGTCGTGTGTTAGTTGAGCGTGTTGAAGGATTTGCTACAAAGGAAGAGTGGATGAGAGCATATGATGAGATTAATGATTTTGAAAAACTACTAACAGATGACCATTACATAATAGGGAAGTTCTTCTACCATATAAGTAAAGAGGAACAGTTAAAGAGATTTAAAGATAGAGAGAAAAATCCTTTGAAAAGATGGAAAATTACAGACGAAGATTGGCGTAATCGTGAAAAATGGGATGAGTATGTTGAAGCAATGGAAGACATGTTTGAAAAAACAAGTAAGCCAAATGCAAAGTGGCATATTATTGAAAGTAACGATAAATTGTATGCTCGTGTGAAAACGTTAAAAATTATTATTTCATTCATTGAGGATTATTTCTTAGAACATGGTATAGAATTGCCTTCTTATTATTATGAAATGAAAGAGGATATTGAAGTTTTGCAAGGTGTAGGTGTTAAAGAGTAAATAAGAAAATGGCCCTGTGAATTGGTGAAACCAAATTATGGGGCTTTTTTAGTTAGAAACATTTTACAATTAACAGAATAAGGTATATAATCAATAATCATATTAACAATGTTAATATGATTATTGATTATATACTATGTGGGGGTTTTACTTTGAAGGGAAGAGATGTTGTTTTAGGTTTATTAATGGAAAAGGAATTGTCTGGTTACGATATTAAAATTGTGTTTGAAGACGTATTTACTCATTTTTTTGATGGAAGTTTTGGAATGATTTATCCAACATTACGGCAATTGGAGAATGAAGGGAAAATAAAAAAAGAGGTTGTCATGCAAGAGGGAAAACCGAATAAGAAAATGTACTTTATTACAGATGAGGGGCGTGAAGAATTTTATCAATACATGCAGACGCCTATAGAGAAGGATGTTTTACGTTCGGATTTTTTAATGAGAATGTATTTTGGCAACTATAGTGATGATGTAACAATAAAAAAATGGATTAAAGATGAAATTGAAAGAAAAGAAGCGTACATTGCAGATCTTCGATTGAAATATGAAAAGTGGAGAATAGGTATTACTTTCGTCGAAGAAATTTCACTAGATGTAGGTATTGCATCGTATAGTGCACAAGTGGAGACTTTGAAGAAAAAATTAGAAGAGTTAGAGGCGAAAGAAAACAATAAAACAGAAGAATGAAAAACGCATTCACAATAAATAAAGGGGTATATAAAGATGGAGCAATCAAAGGGTATTAAGATTGTCTTTTTAATGTGTCTAGGTATCTTTCTTTGTATGATTGATACGACAATTATGAATATAGCTTTACCGGCAATACAATCGAGTGTAAATACTTCATTAGAAAAGATGTCTTGGGTATTAAATGTTTATACAATGACGATTGCAGTACTTGCCATTCCGTTAGGGCGGATAGCTGATATCTTTGGAAAAGCAAAGATGTATATTCTTGGTCTGGTGATTTTTGGGGGTGGATCGGTACTTTGCGCTTTTGCTAATACAGGTGATTTTCTTATTTTTTCTCGTTTTATACAAAGTATTGGGGCAGCAATTTTATTTCCAACAAGTATGGTAATTGGTGTATCAGCTATGCCGTTAGCTAAAAGGCATGTTGCACTTGCAATTTTAGGAGTAACACAAGGATTGTCAGCTGCTATGGGGCCAGTAATAGGTGGAATTATTACGCAAAATTTAGGATGGAGATGGGTGTTCTTCGTTAATGTTCCGGTTTGTATAATAGGAATCGTGTTATGTTGCATCATGCTACAAATAAAAAATGAAGAACGTATTATCTCAAAAATAGATTGGATAGGACTACTATTAAGTAGCACAGCAATTTTTTCATTTACTCTCATATTAGTAAAAGGTAATACATGGGGATGGCAAAGTAATATTGCTTTGTCTTGTTATGCAATTAGCACTATTTCTCTTATTCTATTTATTTTAGTAGAACGAAAGATTCATAACCCAATGGTGAATTTAAAGTTATTTCAAGATCGAATGTTTGTCGGAGCGTCAAGCGTTGTTATATTGAGTAATTTATTTTTAATTGGAGTTACTGTATTGCTTCCAACGTTCTTGACGAAACTACAAGGTCGAACGGAAATTGAAGCGGCTTTTTTAGTGACACCTATTTCAGCGATGATATTTTTTATCTCACCAGTTGCAGCAACTTTAATTAAAAAACTCGGAAAAGTAACTATTATTTTGTCAGGATTTCTTGTTATGGGGCTTTCCTACTATTGGTTGCAAATGATTGATGTTCATTCAACAAATATAGAAATTATTATTCCATGTATGATATTAGGTGTCGGATATGGCTTAGTAGTGGGGCCAATTACAGTTTTAAGTGCGTCTTCGTTTGAAGGAGAATTATTAACTGCTTCTCAAAGTGTTGTATCAATGTTACGACAGGTTGGAATTGTATTGGCGGTCGCAATATTTGTCTCTAACTTAACTCATAATTTAACTATAAATAAAGAAAAAGTATATCATTATGCAGAAGAAAAGGTGCGGAATATTCATGTGAATAGTACTGAGCAAACTGAAATTTTACAAATGACTAAAGAAAAAATAGAGAATCAAAGTTTAGAGTCGAATATAAATAAGAAACAAAATGCAATGACAATGGGATTAAGTAAAGAGAAAAAGGAAGAATTGATTCGCGACAAGACGGATGAAATATTAAGAAAAGTTCCAGTAGAATATAGGGATGTAAAAAGAGAAGAAGTTATGAGGCAAGTGACAAAAGAAGTTGAAAAACAAGAGGAAAGTATAAAGAAAGAGGTACTCACATTCTCGAATGATGTGAATCATTATGCCAAGAATCAGATGGCTATGAGTTTTACAGATTTATATAAAGCAAGTGTGCCAATTATTTTAATTTGTGCTTTCGTAAGTTTGTTGTTTTGGGAAGGAAAAGCTTTAAGTAAAAAGAGAAGGGGAAGATTAGTAGAAGATGCGTAAAGAAAAACAGGCTGCTATTAGCCTGTTTTTTTCATTGTTTTCTCCTTGCATATTGTGAATAGTAGTATTTTTAATATAGCATGGGATAAGTCGAGTATGATTAGAAAGTTTTTTAGAATGAAAGGGATGAATGGAAAATGCCATTGAATATGTAACGTTATACATAGTACATTAACAAGAGGGATTAATTTTAAAAGGAGGATGGGGAATTGCTAGATAAGGCAGGGGCTTTAATAGATAATCATGTGTACACAGAAGAAGAGCAACAAAAACTATACAAACGAACGTTAATAATCGTCAGCATTTCACAAATGTTTGGCGGTGCAGGACTAGCTGCTGGTATTACAGTGGGAGCACTTCTTGCGCAGCAAATGCTTGGAACAGATGCATTTGCAGGATTACCAACTGCTATGTTTACATTGGGATCAGCATTAGCAGCTTTCATAGTAGGGAAGCTTTCGCAACGATATGGACGCCGGATAGGTCTTGCAACAGGGTTTATAGTAGGTGGATTTGGAGCAATTGGTGTTGTAATGGCAGCTTTAACGAATAGCATTATTCTTTTACTTATTTCTTTACTCATATATGGTGCCGGTACAGCCACGAATCTACAAGCTCGTTATGCAGGTACAGATTTAGCAGATAAGAAGCAGAGAGCAACGGCTGTTAGTATTACGATGGTAATGACGACTTTCGGTGCAGTTGCAGGACCAAATTTAGTAGGAGTAATGGGTAGTTTTGCGCATTCAATTGGAGTTCCTAAACTTGCAGGTCCGTTCATACTATCGGCAGCAGCATTTATACTGGCGGGTCTAGTTCTTTTTGTTATGCTTCGTCCAGATCCGTTAATTATTGCTAATATAATAGAAAGATATAAACAGGAACATACATATAAAGGACAACCAATAACAGACGAAGCGAAAGAAAATAAACAAGGTATTACAGTTGGAGCAATCGTAATGATACTTACGCAAATCGTGATGGTTGCGATTATGACGATGACGCCAGTTCATATGGGACACCACGGTCACGGTTTAAGTGCAGTAGGACTTGTGATAGGTTTTCATGTAGGTGCAATGTATCTTCCATCTCTCGTTACAGGAATGTTAATTGATAAAATTGGCCGAACTACAATGAGCATAGCTGGTGGAGTGATTTTACTTGCAGCGGGTGTCATAGCTGCGATAGCGCCAAGTGATTCTTTATTACTATTAATCGTTGCTTTGTCTTTACTTGGGCTAGGATGGAACCTCGGATTGATTAGTGGTACAGCACAAATCGTTGATTCCACAACACCGTCTACACGTGCTAAAACACAAGGGAAAATAGATGTTTTTATTGCGCTAGCTGGAGCTTCTGGTGGAGCGATGTCAGGTATGGTAGTAGTGAATTCAAGTTATGCGGCATTGTCATTGGCTGGAGGCGTGTTAGCGTTATTACTTATTCCTGTTGTGATATGGTCTCGAAAAGGGGCAAGAAATTAAATGAAAAAGAGGTTCTAGTTACTGACTAGAGCCTCTTTTTATACACTTAAATTAAATTCCACTCTACAATAAGCCCTAAATGTGTAAGACCACCACCGAATCCGTATAGTAAAAGTGTGTCTCCATTATTTAACTTTCCTTCTTTTATAGCTAAATCTAGAGCGAGTGGAATGGTGACTGAAGAGGTATTCCCCATATATTCCACGCTCGTTAATGTTTTTTGTATTGGAATTTGAGATTTTTCGCAAATAGATTCAATCATTCGTAAGTTAGCGCTGTGGGGTATGAACCAGTCTATATCATCCCCTTGCATATTTGCGTTATGTAATAAATTTTTTATGCCTTTTGGCACTGTTCGTGTTGCCCATTTATATACTTCTCTTCCATTTTGAACGATTTTTTCATTTGTTTGCAGTGGTGTGCCATTCATAGTAGTAGATAAGTTTGTTCTATATAGATGAATGCCGCCATCACCGTTTGTTCCCATGTGAGCAGCGATAAAGCTTGGGGTGTCTTCATCTCTTTCTAATAAAATAGCTCCAGCACCATCACCGAATAAAATACAGGTCGTTCTATCGGTATAATCAGTAACTTTAGATAATGTCTCTGTCGCTACGACAAGTATTTTTTCATGTGATCCAGAAGTGATTAAGCTATTACCGACGTGTAGTCCATATGTAAAACCAGCACAAGTTGCATTTAAATCAAAAGCTAGTGTATGAGGTATGTTGAAGTATTGTTGTATTTGGCAAGCAACACTAGGGAAAACGTAATCAGCAGTAGTAGTAGCGACAATGATACAGTCGACATCTTCTAAGTTTTTCTTATATGTTGTACATAAATTTTTAATTGCTTTAATGGCTAAGTTTGAGGAATATTCTTCTTCGCTAGCGATTCTTCTTTCCTTCATTCCTGTTCTTTGTACAATCCATTCATCATTCGTATGGACCATCTTTTCTAAATCGTTATTAGACAATATTTGATCTGGAACATAAGTACCAATTGCAGTAATACGAGATTTAGAATGCATAGGAACATCTCCTAATTTTTATTTTTATAACCTGATACTAATATTAGGTTATAAAAATGTCAATATAGATTTTTGTTGTATTAAAACGATAATACTTAACTTACTATGAAGGAATTTGGCGAGTGCTGTAAAAATAATATACGAGAAGTTTCTAAAATTGATAATTGCTTTTGTTATTTTTATTGTGAGAAAAACTCGCAAAAAATGATGATTAAAGTAAAAAAATAACGATTTTCTTTAGTGTGATATAGGTTGTTAAACCTTGTGAAAGCGAATTACTTATGCTACACTTTATGTAACTTAAAATGAACGGAGGGGCTTCCTTTGATCTTAATCAGATTACGTCTCAATACTTTGTGCCAATAATTGAATAGCGCTCAAAGGCTCTGTCTGTGTACAGAGTGAACGGGATTGGTCTGCCTATTTTAAAGGAACCCTTTATTAAGCTTATATGTGAAAAAGAGGGAGGGACGAATACGCCCTCTTTTTGTTTTGCCTTTATAAATAGAATGGGATTGTATAGGTGAACGCTTATTGTGTATACGTATACGATCTTGGGACTTTTTGACTATAAAATAGGATGAAAGCATAGCTTTCTTCTATTTCTTTGGTGAACCCTTATCCGTTTACGAAAACACAGGCAGCGACCTGTGTTTTTTATTTTACGTAATCGAAATGGAGGAATAAATATATGGAAGAAGTATTACAAAGAGCAGTTTTAGTTGGAGTAAATGTAGGTAATGAAGATGATTTTGCATATTCGATGGAAGAGTTAACAAATCTTGCGGAAGCCTGTGATGTAGAGGTAATTGGGCAAGTAACGCAAAATTTACAACGAGTAAATCCATCGCATTATATCGGAAAAGGAAAGATTGAAGAAGTAGCAGCGTATGTACAAGAAATAGATGCGAATATGGTCATCTTTAATGATGAATTATCTCCTTCACAAATTCGAAATTTAGAAGAGGATTTAGATTGTAAGGTAATTGATCGTACCATTTTAATTTTAGATATTTTTGCGCAACGTGCGAAAACGAAAGAAGCACAGCTACAAGTAGAAGTAGCACACCTTCAGTACATGATGCCTCGTTTAATCGGTCTTCGTGAATCGTTAGGGAGACAGAGTGGCGGCGTTGGTACGAAAAATAAAGGTGTCGGTGAGAAGAAGTTAGAGTTAGACCGTCGTAAAATTGAAGAACAAATTTCAGTTTTGAATAAAGATTTAGAAGCGCTCGTTGCCCAGCGTCAAACGCAGCGAAAGCAACGTAAGAAAAATGAAATACCTGTTGTAGCATTAGTAGGTTATACGAATGCAGGAAAGTCAACGACGATGAATGCAATGCTTGAAATTTATAATGGTACAGAAGAAAAACAAGTATTTGAAAAAGATATGTTATTTGCGACGTTAGAAACATCTGTACGAAATATTGATTTGCCAGATAATAAATCATTTTTATTAACAGATACAGTTGGATTTGTAAGTAAATTACCACATCATCTTGTGAAGGCGTTCCGTTCAACGTTAGAAGAAGTAGCGGAAGCAGATTTACTTATTCACGTCGTAGATTACGCAAATCCAAATTATGAACAATTAATTGATATTACAAATGAAACGTTAAAGAAAATTGGAGTAGAAAATATTCCAACGATCTATGCTTATAACAAATCAGATATGGTGGATGTTGAAATTCCGAAAGTACAAGAAGACCGCGTGTATTTATCTGCGAAGAAACATGTTGGAATTGAAGAGCTTGTAGAAATGATTCGTTCCCATATTTATAAAGAATATACGAAATGTGAAATGTTAATTCCGTATGATCACGGACAGGTAGTTTCGTATTTCAATAATCATGCGCACGTTTTATCAACGAGTTATGAAAATGAAGGTACGAAACTAGAAGTGGAATGTAAGACGAGCGATTATGAGAAGTATAAGCGTTTTGCAATTTAATGTAAGAGGCAACCCAGTTTGTGATTGGGTTGCCTTTTTCTATAATGTTTTACTGCTGAAAGTTACAAGGATGCAAGTCAATGATGGGAGTTAAGTTATATTTCTGGAAAAAGAAATGAAAGCAGTATAGAATAGAAATGTTTCAAAAGTCAGAATTTATTACACCTACTGTAATAAATATATATTTTGTACAGAAAGGAGCGATTCACATATGCAGGCAGTTTCACAAAAAAACACAGTAGAAACACCGACAATATATCGAATATTATTTGCGATTAGTTTCGGACATTTTTTAAATGATTCGATGCAAGCAGTTGTGCCGGCGTTGTTTCCTATTTTGGAAAAAACGATGAATTTATCCTATATGCAAGTAGGGTGGATTGCGTTTGCGTTAAATATGACGTCATCGATTATGCAACCGGTGTTTGGTATGTATTCAGATAAGAAGCCGTCACCATTTTTATTACCACTCGGTATGTTTTCAAGTATGCTTGGAATGATTGGACTCGCGTTTGCACCAAACTTTATTATTGTTATTATTTCTGTTTTATTTATTGGCTTAGGTTCCGCAGTCTTTCATCCAGAAGGCGCTCGTGTTGCGTATATGGCGGCAGGTGCAAAACGAGGGTTAGCGCAAGCGATTTATCAAGTTGGGGGAAACACGGGGAATTCTTTAGCTCCTATTTTTACAGCGCTAATTTTCGTTCCACTCGGTCAAATTGGTTCATTAGGTTTTACAGCATTTGCAGCAGTAGGAATTGCATTATTAATTTTCGTATCGAATTGGTACAAAAATGAATTAGCAACCGGCGCTGTAAGAAGGAAGAAGAGAGCTGCGCTTGAGGCGGAAAATGCAATTGTAAGTACACACATTAAATTTGTTATTATACTTCTTGTTTTTCTTACTTTTGTGCGCTCTTGGTACGGTGCCGGTATCGGGAATTTCTATCAATTTTACTTAATTGAGCATTATGGTTTATCTATAAAAAATGCCCAGTATTTCGTATTCGCATTTATGATTGCTGGTGTGTTAGGCACTTTCTTCGGGGGACCGTTAGCAGATCGATTTGGTAAGAAAAACATCATCGTATTTTCAATGTTAGGTTCAGCGCCACTTGCGCTGTTATTACCACATGTCTCACTTGTGTGGGTCGTACCTTTATTTTTATGTATCGGTTTTATTAGTTCAAGTAGTTTTAGTGTAATTGTTGTATACGCGCAAGAGCTTGTTCCGGGAAAAGTAGGGATGGTATCAGGTCTAATTGTAGGTCTTGCGTTCGGCCTTGGTGCTCTAGGTGCTGTAGTACTAGGAAAGTTAGCTGATATATATAGCCTTCAGTTCATTATGATATTATGTAGTTGTTTACCGTTAATTGGACTTACTTCATGGTTATTACCAAGTGATAAGAAAACGATAGAATAGGGGATGCACTATGAAATTATGTGAAAACGTAACAGAATTAATAGGAGATACACCTGTCGTCCGATTATCTAAATTTATTCCGGAAGACGCAGCGGACGTGTATGTGAAACTAGAAATGTTTAATCCATCACGTAGTGTGAAAGACCGTGCTGCTTATAATTTACTTCACGTTGCAGAAGAAAATGGTCTCATTAAACCAGGGGATACAATTATTGAACCGACAAGCGGGAATACAGGAATTGGTTTAGCGATGAACGCAGCAGCTAAAGGGTATAAAGCGATTTTAATTATGCCAGACAATATGTCAAAAGAGCGTATTAATTTATTGAAAGCATACGGGGCAGAAGTAGTTTTAACACCAGCAGAACAAAGAATGCCAGGAGCAATTGCGAAGGCGTTAGAACTGCAAAAACAAATACAGAATAGTTTTATCCCGCAACAATTTGAAAATCCAGCTAATCCGAATATTCACCGTTATACGACTGCACTTGAAATTTACGAACAAATGGAGGGAGAGCTTGATGCTTTTGTTGCAACGGCAGGAACAGGCGGAACGATTACAGGGACTGGTGAAACGTTAAAAGAGAAATTGCCAAACTTATATATTGCAGTAGTGGAACCGAAAGGATCTCCCGTTTTATCCGGTGGTGTACCAGGTCCTCATAAACTAGTAGGAACAAGCCCAGGATTTATTCCGAAAAACTTAAATACAGAAGTGTATAACGAAATTATTCAAATTGCAGACGAAGAGGCTTTAACGACAATGAGAAACTTAGCTAGACAAGAAGGATTATTAGTTGGGCCATCTTCTGGAGCATCTGTTTACGCTGCAATCATGATAGCGAAACGTCTAGGCGTTGGTAAAAAAGTTTTATGTATTGCGCCTGATACAGGTGAACGTTATTTGAGCATGGGGTTATTTGAATAAAAAGGATAGAAACACCTTAATAGTGAATAGCTGCTATTAAGGTGTTTGTTTTATGGAATGAAGAGGGGGAGAAGAACAATGAAACTATTAAAACCAATCCATGAATATAGTGAGCGTATTACGGCGTATAGACAAGCGTTTTTACACTCAGGGGAACAACCACATGGAAGTAGTTCTTTACAAAACTTTGATTCTCTTGATGAATGGTTTGAAAAAGTGAGTAAACAAGAACTAGGAGAAAATTTACTAGCTAATCGAGTGCCATCTAGTCAGTTTTTAAGTTTTGAAAAAGGGGAACTTATAGGTTTTGTGAATATTAGACATAGATTAAATCCAGAATTATTACGGGAAAGCGGTCATATTGGATATAGTGTCCATCCGAATAAACGTCGCCACGGTTACGCTACGAAACAACTACAACTTGCATTAGCTGAAGCGCAAAAATTAGGATTGCAGAAAGTATTAATAACTTGCGATAAATCCAATATCGGTTCTGCTAAAACGATTCAAAAGGTTGGAGGTGTGTTAGAAAATGAAGTAGTTTCTTCTCGTACTGGTGAAGTTATTCAGCGCTATTGGATAGAAATATGATTAAGTAGGAATTTGAAAAGGTAATGCAAGCTGTAATATCGAAATAGATAAATGAAATATAGGGGATTACTGCAATTTTAGGGGGAAATGAAATGGGATTAAAAGAGAGAGCGATAGAGATGTCAGAGATTTATAGGCAAAATCCGAAAGTAGAAGCTATTATTTTAGCGGGTTCAGTAGCTAGAAAGCTTGAAGATGAACATTCAGATATAGAATTACATATTTTATGGTCAACACCGCCGGAAGATGAGGATCGTAGGGCCCCTATTTATCATATTGATGGGAAAATATTATCGTATCATCCGTATGAGGAAGAAGAATGGTCGGAAACGTATTTAACGAAAGAGGGAATTAAATTAGAGATTAGTAACTTTTTAACAGAGACAGTAGAGACAGTAATTTCGGATGTGGTGGATCAATATGATATAAATTATGAAAAACAATGTATTGTATCATCCATTCATGATGGTGTTAGTTTGTATGGAGAAGGGAAAGTGAATGAATTAAAAGAAAAAGTAGCGGCATATCCAGATGAACTAGCAAAACTGATGATTTCAGAAAATCTATGGTTAAGTAATCGTTGGCACAATCGAAAGGCGCTTTTAAAACGGAAAGATTGGCTTATGCTTTATGACGTTATTTGCGAAGTACAAAGGAACGTATTCGGTGTTTTATTTGGTTTGAATAAAATGTACGTACATCATCCAGCGTTTAAATGGATGCCTAATAATGTGGAACGAATGACTATTAAACCTGAAAAATTATATGAACGTATGGCGGACACATTAATAGGGAATCCAGAAAAAAGTGTGCAGGAGTTAGAGTTGCTAATAGAAGAAGTGTTGCAACAAGTTCATACATACGCGCCAGGAGTAAATGTGGATGAGCAAGAAAAATCTATTTTTTATTTTGTGAAATAGAAAATAGTAATAAGGGGGAAGTTATGGGTTTTTTTAATAGGTTTTTTAAAAAAGTTGAAAAAGTAAATGAGCAAGAAGCTACTCTTCATGAATTAAGTGAAGAATTGTATGTTGAATCACCGGTAGAGGAAGCGACTAGTTACTGGGTATCAATGGCACAAAATATAATTGTTAATGCTGTAAAAGCGGCTGACAATGATGTGGAACGTGCCTTCGTGTTATTGAATTTGAAGAAAGGTGAGGCTTCATTTGATATTTTTTATCAAATAAATGGGCAATTGTATTTCTGGGATCAGCTAGAAAATGAGACGATAAGAAATAGAATTCAGAACGAGTTGTTACCGCAAGCTCCAGAAGTTTCAAATGCAGTAAATGAGCAATTTCGTGGAGCTGATCACCCTATAATTTCGTTCGCACAATTGCAGTTTGAATGGGAAACGAAAGCCTGGTTCTCACATATAATTTGGGAAGATAGCCTTGCTGCTCAATTGCCCAAAACTCAAATTCTAAATGAATGGTTTCGTGTAATTAAAGAAGAAACAAAAAATAGACCACTGGATAGTGATGCGAAATTTTCTTGGTATCCATCAAACTCTTAAAAAATGAATACAGAGAGACAGGTTATGTTTCTAGATGATTTGTATTATTGAATAAGTATCAATAATACGTAATTCTTTTTCTATTGCCTGTTAGAATTCGTTATGTACTAAGCTACTTGTTTTCTAAACTAAAACTTATATTTCGAATTTTTAAATAGATTGTAATACATAAAAATTCGAAATATAAGTTGACACTATTTTTAATGTGTGATAAAAATGATAGTAATCAATTCGGAAAATAATATTTGGGCAATGAAAGGGTATAGTAGTGAATATCTCCCTATTTCAGAGAGCTGATGGTTGGTGTGAATCAGTATATAGATTATTCATGAAGTTCGTCCTGGAGCATCTTTCATAAATCTCATATTTTGAGGAAATGAAAGACGGTAGTTTATACCGTTATCAAATAAAGTGGTGAAGATTTTTTCACAACTAGGGTGGTACCGCGATATTTATCGTCCCTACGTATTTACGTAGGGACGTTTTTTATTTAGGTCCTAACTTTGGTGTGGCTTCATAACTAGGGTGGTACCGCGATATTTTATCGTCCCTACGTTTTTGCGTAGGGGCGTTTTTATTTAGGTGGTTTCTTAGTGTTCTTCACAACTAGGGTGGTACCGCGATATTTTTGTCGTCCCTACGTATTTACGTAGGGGCGTTTTTTTATTATTAGGGAGGAAGTGAACGTATTAGAAAAGAGTATTGATAGAACAATATAAATACCGAATTGTAACAAAGAAAAAGAGATAGAGAGGAGATTAACAAATGAATTCACAGCAATGGACATCGAAATTAGGTTTCGTATTAGCTGCAGCAGGTTCGGCAATTGGTCTTGGGGCGATTTGGAAATTCCCATATATGGCCGGCATTGGAGGAGGCGGCGCGTTCTTCCTAATTTTCATCGGTTTCACATTATTAATTGGTTTACCACTATTATTAGCTGAATTCGTTATCGGAAGAAGTACACAAAAAGAGGCCGTTGATGCATATAGAGAAATCGCACCAAAAACATTATGGCCATGGTTAGGGAAATTAGGAATTGTAACTTGTTTCATACTACTTTCTTTCTACAGTGTTGTAGGAGGCTGGATTTTATTATACTTATGGAATGCAATTACAGGTAGACTATGGGAAGGAAATGGGGCATACGAAGCTACGTTTGGTGAAATCATTTCCAATCCATATTTAGCAGTTGGGTCACAGCTATTATTCATCCTAATTACTATTTTCATCGTAAGTAAAGGTGTACAAAATGGTGTTGAAAAAGTAAATAAATATTTCATGCCAGCATTATTCGTTTTATTCTTTGTTTTAATCGTTCGTGCACTTACGTTAGATGGTGCTGGAGAAGGAGTTCGTTTCTTCTTACAACCTGACTTCTCACATGTAACATCAGAAGTTATATTATACGCAATGGGGCAATCGTTCTTCTCATTATCTGTCGGGGTAGCCGTTATGGTAACGTATAGCTCATACTTACCGAAAGAAGAAAGCTTACCACGTTCAGCATTTTCTATCGTAGCCTTAACTCTTGTTATTACATTACTTGCAGGACTTGCAATTTTCCCAGTAGTGTTCGCATTTGGAATGGAACCATCTCAAGGACCTGGGCTATTATTTATCGTACTGCCAGCTATTTTCAGTAAAATGGCATTCGGAAAATTATTCTTCATCGTTTTCTTATTACTATTCTTCTTTGCTACTATTACATCAGCAATTTCGATGTTAGAAATTAGTGTTGCATCGTTAACATCAAAAGGTAAAGGGAAACGTGAAAAAATGGCCTTAATCGTAGGGTTATTAATCTTCGTTGTTGGGGTACCATCAGCATTATCATTCGGTATATTAAGTGATCTGAAGATTTTCGGGAAGACAGTCTTTGATTTAGCGGACTATGCAGTAAGTAACGTATTAATGCCACTTGGTGTATTATTAGTTTCTATCTTTGTTCCTTTAAAAATGAAGAAAGATGTATTAATGAAAGAGCTAGGTGTAAGTAAAAATAAAGGATACAAAGTATTTGTGTTATGGTTATTCTTACTTCGCTTTATCGCACCAATTGCGATTATTATCGTATTCTTAAATGTACTTGGCATTATATAAATAGAAAGGTAGCGTATCATACAAAGATACGCTACCTTTTTATTTTGCTCTTTTTTGCAGTTCGTTTACCGTTACGAACTGATATCCCTTCTTAGATAAAGAATCTAAAATACCTTCAATCGTTTGTAAATTTTCATTAGACTCATCATACATAGAGTGCAGTAAAATGATAGAACCTGGTTTTACATTTTTATTAACGTATTTAATTTTATCAGCCGCAGATTTATAAAAAGTATCGGGCTCAAGATCCCATGTGATTGTTTCGATATTGTTTTTATTTAAATAATATGGCAGCCCTATTAACTTCTTACCGTTAGGGGGCCTAAAATCAATTTCGCCTGTAAATCCTGTTTGGCGGATTAATGAATTCGTTTTTTCTATTTCACCTTTAATAAAAGAAGGTGTTTTGAAAACCATTCTATTATGAGAATATGTATGGTTTCCAAGTTGGTGCCCAGATTGCGCGATAGCTTCTCCTAACGATAAATTTTTCTCTAATTCATTTCCAATTAAAAAGAAAGTAGCTTTAGCGTTGTATTTATCTAGTAACGGTAATATTTGTTTTACATTGTTAGTAGGGCCATCATCAAAAGTTAAAGCGATCACTTTTTCATTTGTTTCTACACATTGTGTTAAATTTCCAAATAATTGAAAGCTTCTTGCGTTCATCAATTTGTATGTTCCGAATAATGCCGTGATAATAAAAAATAGTGTAACGATCGTAATGATAATTTTTTTCTTCATAATGTAACCTCACAATGATTTTTGATTCAATTAAAAAGTATTATATCAAACTAAGTAATTTCGTGCTTTAAGAAGGGCGTGGATGCAAGGAGAAGGAATTTATCATATAATAAAATACAAAAGGTATATTAGGAGGTGTTTATATGGCGATTATAATTCAATTGCCAGACACTGCAACGTCTCATGCAAAGCCAAGTATGGAAATGGCGATACTTTGCGTGAGGTAGACAAGTAATATACAATCGCCTATATGAGCTCGTATCATTTTTTATATTTGGCTTTGCACCTTATTGAAATGAACCATAAAAAATAAGGGGCGAGCAGAAATGAAATACGTAAAAGCTAATGCTGTTTTACCGGAGAGTTTAATTACTGAAATTCAAAAGTATATACAAGGTGAAACAATTTACATTCCGAAACAAGAAACGAAACATTATAAATGGGGTACACGATCTGGCGGAAGAAAACAATTAGATGAAAGAAATAAAGCAATTAAAGAAGCGTTTAAAAGTGGGATTGCTATTCATCAACTTGCAGAAGAATATTTTCTTTCTGGGGAAACGATTAAAAAGATTGTGTATTCTAAATAAGAGGAAAAGAGTCTGATTCATATATTACTTTGAATCAGACTCTTTTTGTTTTATATGTATTGGATATATGAAGTGTGAACGGGCATGATAATAGAAAAAATGTGCCGTTTTTTTATTAAATGCTATACAGAACATTTGAAGAGTAGAAAGGTGAACATATATGAATCATATTGGACAAATAACGATAGAGCTTTTAATTGGTTTTTTTGTTCTATTAATTGCTACAAAAATATTAGGGAAAACACAAATATCTCAGCTAACGCCCTTTGATTTTATTTCTGCAATCGTCCTAGGTGAGCTCGTTGGAAATTCAATATATGATCCTAAAATTAAAGTATGGTCTATTTTATATTCAGTATTTGTTTGGGTAATTTTAATTTATACTATTGAAGTGATAACACAAAAAGTAAGAGGGACAAGAAGGTTTTTTGAAGGATATCCTTCAATTATTATTCGTAATGGAAAGATTGATCGTGAACAATTAAGCGTAAATCATTTGGATATAAACCAATTACAACAAATGCTTAGGCAACAAAAAGATATATTTTCAATCCGAGAAGTTGAATATATGATATTGGAACCTAACGGAAACATAAGCGTTTTGAAAAAAAGTAAATACGAATCTCCTACTGTAAATGATTTAAGTTTAAAACATAAGCCTGTATACTTACCAATTTCATTAATTAGTGATGGAAAAGTAGTTAAGGATAATTTGAGGGAAGCGGGATTTGATGAAGGGTGGCTTTATAAACAAATAAAGCAAAAAGGAATTACTAAATTTGAAGACGTATTATATGCGGAATGGAAAACAGATGATGGCTTCTTTTGTCAGGAAATGCAGCGGTAGAGAATAAGTGATATATGTAATGTTTGTTTCTAAGTTATCTTTTACATATCAAAAAACGTAATCATTGTATACAATAAAACTAGATCAACAATTTGTATGGAGTGATAAAGATGGAAGCGTTTATTAGAAGTGATCAATATAATTTTATAAAATCACAAGCTTATATTTTAGCAAACGGGCATGCAACGGCAAATGATAGAGGTGTAATTCAAGCGTTAAAATCGCTTGCGATTGAAAAGATAATACATGTATTTGAGAATTTAACGGATGAACAGAAAGAGTTAATTGATACGGTATTAACAGTTCAAAATAGAGAAGATGCAGAATCATTTTTAATGAAAATAAATCCGTATGTAATTCCGTTTCAAGAAGTTACAGCACAAACATTAAAAAAGTTATTTCCTAAGGCGAAAAAGTTAAAACTTCCTGATATGGAAGAAATAGATATGAAAGAAATATCTTATTTAAGCTGGATTGATAAGGGATCAAGCAGGAAATTTATTATAGCGAAAAATGATAAAAATAAATTTGTTGGTCTGCAAGGAACGTTCCAAAGTTTAAATAAAAAAAGCATTTGTTCATTATGTCATGGGCATGAAGAAGTAGGAATGTTTTTAGTTGAAATTAAAGGCGATGTACCAGGAACTTTCGTTAAAAAGGGAAACTACATTTGCAAAGATGGTGTAGCTTGCAATCAGAATATGAAATCGCTAGATAAATTGAACGATTTTATTGACCGCTTGAAGAAATAACGAGAAAACCTCTAGTATTTAAACTGGAGGTTTTTATTTTTTAAAGAAGTAAAATAAGCTTTCTTTGTAAATGTAGATTTATAATGAAATTTGATAAAAATATCTATTATGATACAGTTGCTTATATGCAAGGAGGTAAAACATGGATTACCTTTTATCGAAAGAAAAAGTGAAGCGATGGCCCAAAGATATGATAGCGGCGGGGCGTTGTCATACTGTTGGCCTTAAATCGGATGGCACGGTAGTCGCGGTAGGTAATAATGAATTTGGCCAATGCGATGTAGGTAGCTGGCGCGACATTCGGTTGCCTGGCAAATAGTCAATTTACAATAAATGATTAGTAATATTATTCTATTTTAGGAGTAATTATGGAATAGGATATGTAGAAAATAATTAAACTTAAATCTACTGAATAAGAATCTCTTTTGAAAAGGGATTCTTATTATTTTTCATAAAATGAGGGTCTAAATGGAATTTTTGAACAAACTATATTTCAAAATTACAGTAGAAGATATAAATAAAGTATAGAGGAGATAAAGAAATGCTTAAAAAGTTTTTGCTTTTTTTACCGGATGTTTTACTTATATGTATCGTTCTCTACATAACGTACACAAATTCTTTTAGTTTTGGACAGATGTTAGTAATTTCAATTGCAATCGGAATTATTGGTGGTCTTGCTATTAGAATTTGTAAGGATGTATTCGCGTATATAAGGTGGACAATTAAACAAAGAAAAACTTGAATATGTTTAATAGTTATTAGGAGGAAATGAAATGACTAAGAAAAAGAATAGAGTAAAAAACGAGATAGTACTTTGGTCACTAACAGCAATTGTTCTGTTAATTGTATGGTACTTTTATCAAAAATAAAAACGCAACGTACTAAAAAAGCACGATGCGTTTTTATTATTTTTTTTGCCAATTTTCTTTTATAAAGTCTTCACGCCCAGATTCTTTTTGTTCAGTAGCATATTTTTCTGGATTCTTTTTATAGAAATGTTGGTGGTATTCCTCTGCTTCGTAAAAAGGTGCAGCAGGACGAATTTCAGTCACGATTGGATCTTTAAACATACCGCTTTCAGCAAGAGCTTGTTTTGATTTTTCAGCAAGCCCTTTTTGTGTTTCGTTATGGTAAAAAATAGCGGTACGATAAGATGGACCACGGTCAAAAAATTGTCCGCCATCGTCAGTTGGATCGATTTGTGGCCAATATAAGTCTAGTAATTTCTGATAAGGAAAAATAGAAGGATCGAATGTAATTTGAACAACTTCTAAATGTCCAGATGTTCCAGCTTTTACTTGTTCATATGTTGGATTTTCTACATGACCTCCTGCATAGCCAGAAAGTACTTTATGAATACCAGGAAGTTCATCAAATGGTTTTACCATGCACCAAAAGCAACCGCCTGCGAAGGTTGCGAGTTCGTATGTTTTTTCGGACATTGCTGTAATCCTCCTAAATGTATATGTTTTATATAGTATTATATAAATTGTTTTATTGCGCAATAAAAAAGATTTGAAAATATATGTTTTTTATAAACAAGATCCTCCGCTCACATCAATTAATTGTCCAGTAACCCAGCGGCTGTCTGGAGAAGCAAGAAATGCAGCAGTATCGGCAATGTCTTCTACTTCACCTAAGCGATTGAAAGCGGAAATAGTAGTAGCGTACTGCTTCATCATTGGGTCGCTCAAGAGTTCTGCATTCATATCTGTTTTAATAAATCCTGGAAGTATTGCATTCACCGTTATTCCTCGTGTTCCAAGCTGTTTTGCTAGCGTAAAAGTCATTGTATTAATAGCGCCTTTCGTCATACTATATGCAACAAAATCAGGTAAAGAAATGCGGGTGGCAGCGGATGAAATATTAATAATTCGGCTATTGTCACGTAAACGTGGTAGTGCTAGTTGAATGATAAAGAATGGAGCTTTTGCATTTACTGAAACCATTCTATCAAAAAACTGTTCAGTCGTTTCTTCAATAAAAGCACCAGGACCAATGCCAGCATTGTTTATTAAAATATCAAATTGTGTTTCACCAGTGCGCTTTTGTAATTCAGTATCTAAAGCTTTATAAAGGTTTTCTACACCGTGTAAGGATTCTAAATTTGCGCCGATAGAAAAAGCTTGGCCACCATCTGATCGAATTTCCTGAACAGTTTCTTCAGCGTCATCTTTTCGATTACCGTAATGAACAGCAACCAATGCACCGTCATTTGCTAAACGTTTAGCGATCGCTCGTCCAATTCCTCGGCTTGCTCCTGTAACTAACGCTACTTTCCCTTTTAACATAGTTTCCTCATCTCCTCATAAACTTTATAAGTTTTTCTTTATGTAGTAATGCAAACATACTTAAGTAATATATGAGTGTATGTAAGTAATGCATTCCAATTTTGATTTGAGAAAAAATAAATAGAATGAATTTTGATTTTTTTGAGAAAACATGTTGACAACGAAAAGAACAACGTCCTATAATACGTGTAACAAATAAAAGTTAATTAAGAATTTTCTAACTTTATATGTTGTATATGCAAAGAAGAGGAAAGTAGATGATTATGATCGTTTCAGAGAGCTACTCCAAGGCTGTGAGGGTAGTAACAATCGAATCATTGAAGATCACCTCGGAGCATCGCTTGCGAAAGGGAAACTGAGTAGAGGGCGGCGGCATCGTCTCCGGTAAAAGGACGGAGGTCTGATTGGACCTACAAAGCTTATATTTCGTGAGAAGTATAAGGAAGCTGAGTGGTAACGCGAAACTCTCGCCTCAGCAATCAAAGCTACTAAATTGTAGTAGTTGATTGCTGAGGCGAGAGTTTTTATTTTTAAAAATAGAAGAAGAGAATGCGTAGAAGAGGAGAGTAAATGATAAAGATTGTTTCAGAGAGCTGCCCCGAGGCTGTGAGGGTGGTAACAATTCACTCATTGAAAATCACCTTGGAGCACTACTTTTGAAAACTAGTAAAAAGTAGCGGGGTTGTTCCCGATAGAAAAACAAAAGTCTAATTGGACTTGCAGAGCTTATGTTTCGTGAGAAGTATAAGGAAGCTGAGTGGTACCACGATTCCCTCGTCTCAGCAATGGATTGCTACAAGTATGTAAGTAATCGATTGTTGAGACGAGTATATTTTTAAGGTTTATATACTGAATATTCTGTTAAAATTACTCATCTCAGCAATCGATGTAGAAATAGATTGCAAAAATAGAGAAAAAAGAGGAGCGATGTGAGATGGGAAACCAGTACATTTACATGAATGGGGAATTTGTAGAAAAAGAAAAGGCAGTTGTTTCAGTGTATGATCACGGTTTTTTATACGGAGACGGTGTATTTGAAGGGATTCGTAGTTACGGAGGAAATGTATTTTGTTTAAAAGAACATGTGAAACGATTGTATGAATCAGCGAAATCTATTTTACTAACAATTCCAATGACGGTAGAAGAAATGGAAGAAGCAGTTTTACATACACTCCAAAAAAATGAATACGCTGATGCTTATATTCGCTTAATTGTCTCAAGAGGAAAAGGTGACTTAGGACTCGATCCGAGAAGTTGTGTGAAGCCGAGCGTAATTATCATTGCAGAACAATTAAAGTTATTCCCACAAGAATTTTATGATAATGGGCTAAGCGTTGTATCTGTTGCATCAAGACGTAATACGCCAGACGCGTTAGATCCACGTATTAAGTCAATGAATTATTTAAATAACGTACTTGTAAAAATTGAGGCGGCACAAGCAGGAGTGTTAGAGGCTCTTATGTTAAATCAACAAGGATATGTTTGTGAAGGTTCTGGCGATAATGTTTTCGTTGTGAAAGATGGAAAAGTATTAACCCCGCCATCCTATTTAGGGGCATTAGAAGGTATTACGAGAAATAGTGTTATCGAGCTATGTGAACGACTGAGTATTCCGTGTGAGGAAAGACCATTCACTCGCCATGACGTATATGTAGCGGATGAAGTATTTTTAACAGGAACAGCAGCGGAGTTAATTCCAGTTGTAAAAGTTGATTCGAGAGAAATTGGAGATGGGAAACCAGGAAGTGTAACGAAACAATTGACCGAAGAATTTAAAAAATTAACGAGAGAAAGAGGAGTACGTGTTCCCGGGCTGACGGAAAGCTTAGCATAAATAAGGAGAGGAGTTAATTGAAATGAAGCAGCAGTATACAGCGTATGAGAAGTTACAGTGTGAAGAAATGACAGGCGCTGGGCACGTGATTCAAGGTTTGAAGAAATTGGGTGTAACGACCGTTTTCGGCTATCCAGGCGGAGCGATTTTACCAGTATACGATGCGTTATACGAAAGTGGTTTGAAACATGTTTTAACTCGTCATGAACAAGCTGCCATTCATGCGGCTGAAGGATATGCGAGAGCTTCTGGGAAGGTCGGGGTAGTCTTTGCTACCTCTGGCCCAGGGGCGACAAATTTAGTTACGGGCTTAGCAGACGCTTATATGGATTCGATTCCTTTAGTTGTCATTACCGGCCAAGTTGCAACGCCTTTAATTGGTAAAGATGGATTTCAAGAAGCGGATGTTGTCGGAATTACAGTACCTGTTACGAAGCATAATTACCAAGTTCGTGATGTAAATCATGTATCACGAATTGTGCAAGAAGCTTTTTACATCGCCAAAAGCGGACGACCGGGACCAGTATTAATCGATATTCCAAAAGATGTTCAAAATGCAAAAGTCACCAGTTTCTTTAATGAAGAAGTTGATATTCCGGGGTACAAACCAGAACTTGTACCAGACAGCATGAAACTTAGAGAGGTGGCTAAAGCAATTTCAAAATCAAAGCGTCCACTTCTTTATATTGGAGGAGGTGTCATTCATTCAGGTGGATCCGATGAACTCTTCGAATTCGCAAGGGAGAACCGTATTCCAGTCGTTTCAACTTTAATGGGACTTGGTGCATATCCACCGGGAGATCCATTGTTTCTAGGGATGCTTGGTATGCATGGGACATACGCTGCTAATATGGCGGTAACAGAATGTGATTTACTACTTGCATTAGGTGTTCGCTTCGATGATCGTGTAACAGGGAAATTAGAACTTTTTTCTCCGCACTCGAAAAAAGTACATATTGATATTGATCCTTCTGAGTTTCATAAAAATGTAACTGTAGAGCATCCGATTGTTGGTGATGTGAAAAAAGCGTTACACATGTTGTTACATATGTCTATTTATACACAAACAGATGAATGGCTTCAGAAAGTAAAGGCATGGAAAGAAGAATATCCACTTTCTTATAAGCAAAAAGAATCTGAGTTAAAACCACAGCATGTGATCAACTTAGTAAGTGAATTAACGAATGGTGAAGCGATTGTCACAACAGAAGTAGGACAGCATCAAATGTGGGCTGCTCACTTCTATAAAGCAAGAAAACCTCGGACGTTCCTTACCTCTGGAGGATTAGGAACAATGGGGTTTGGGTTCCCAGCGGCAATTGGTGCTCAGCTTGCAAAAGAAGAAGAACTCGTCGTTTGTATTGCAGGTGATGCTTCTTTTCAAATGAACATTCAAGAACTACAAACAATTGCTGAAAATAACATCCCTGTAAAAGTATTTATTATAAATAACAAATTTTTAGGGATGGTAAGGCAATGGCAAGAAATGTTTTATGAAAATCGTTTATCAGAGTCAAAAATTGGCTCACCAGATTTTGTGAAAGTGGCAGAAGCTTATGGAGTGAAGGGATTAAGGGCGACAAATTCAACAGAGGCGAAACAAGTGGTGTTAGAAGCATTTGCTCACGAAGGTCCTGTCGTAGTTGATTTTTGTGTAGAAGAAGGTGAAAACGTATTTCCGATGGTTCCGCCAAACAAAGGGAATAACGAAATGATTATGAAGAGGTGGGAAGAATGAGTCATACTTTTTCACTCGTTATTCATAACGAGCCAAGTGTCTTATTACGTATAAGTGGAATTTTTGCTCGGCGTGGCTATTATATTTCTTCTTTACATTTAAACGAAAGAGATACGAGTGGCGTTTCTGAAATGAAACTCACAGCAGTTTGTACTGAAAATGAAGCGACATTACTTGTTAGTCAGTTGAAAAAATTAATTGATGTACTGCAAGTAAATAAATTATAAGGGGTGTATGGAGTATGAAAACGTATTATGAGAAAGATGCAAATGTAGAGTTATTACAAGGGAAAACAGTTGCGGTAATTGGTTATGGATCTCAAGGGCATGCGCAGGCACAAAATTTACGTGATTCAGGTGTGGAAGTTGTAGTTGGTGTTAGACCTGGTAAATCGTATGAAGTAGCAAAAGCAGATGGATTTGAAGTAATGTCTGTTTCAGAAGCGGTTCGAACCGCACAAGTTGTACAAATGTTATTGCCAGATGAACAGCAAGCACATGTATATAAATCAGAAGTAGAAGAGAATCTCCGTGAAGGACAAATGTTACTTTTCTCACATGGATTTAACATTCACTTCGGCCAAATTAATCCGCCAAGTTACGTAGATGTAGCAATGGTTGCGCCAAAAAGTCCAGGTCATCTCGTTCGCCGTGTATATCAAGAAGGAAATGGTGTTCCGGCATTAGTCGCAGTGCATCAAGATGCGACGGGAACAGCGCTACATGTAGCATTAGCGTATGCAAAAGGTGTAGGTTGTACACGTGCGGGTGTAATTGAAACGACATTCCAAGAAGAAACCGAAACGGATTTATTCGGTGAGCAAGCTGTACTTTGCGGCGGGGTAACTGCACTTGTGAAGGCCGGGTTCGAAACGTTAACGGAAGGTGGATATCGTCCTGAAATTGCATACTTTGAATGTTTGCATGAATTAAAGCTAATTGTTGACTTAATGTACGAAGGTGGATTAACGAATATGCGCCATTCTATTTCAGATACGGCAGAATTTGGAGATTATGTAACAGGATCGAGAATTGTTACAGATGAAACGAAGAAGGAAATGAAGCGTGTTCTGACAGAAATTCAGCAAGGTGAATTTGCGAAGAAATGGATTTTAGAAAATCAAGCAGGGCGTCCGACGTATAACGCAATGAAAAAAGCAGAACAAAATCATCAATTAGAAAAAGTGGGGGCAGAGCTTCGTGAAATGATGAGTTGGATTCATGCACCGAAAGAATTAGTAAAGAAATAGAGTGAGAGAGTATAAATGAAAAATATGTAAGAGGGGATTTGACAAGATGAGAAGTGACATGATTAAAAAAGGTTTTGATAAAGCGCCGCACCGTAGTTTATTAAAAGCAACTGGTTTGAAAGATGAAGATTTTGATAAACCTTTCATAGCGATTTGTAATTCTTTTATTGAAATTATTCCAGGGCATAAACACTTGAACGAGTTTGGGAAACTTGTAAAAGAGGCAGTTCGTGCGGCGGGTATGGTACCATTTGAATTCAATACAATTGGAGTTGACGATGGTATTGCGATGGGACATATCGGTATGCGTTATTCTCTTCCGAGTCGTGAAATAATTGCAGATTCAGTAGAAACGGTTGTAAATGCACACTGGTTTGACGGCATGATTTGTATTCCAAACTGTGACAAAATTACACCAGGTATGATGATGGCTGCACTACGTATTAATATTCCGACTGTGTTTGTTTCAGGCGGCCCAATGGCAGCAGGAAAAACATCTAAAGGAGAAGTTGTTGATCTGAGTTCCGTTTTTGAAGGAGTAGGAGCTTATCAATCTGGGAAAATTTCAGAAGAAGAATTAAAAGATATTGAAGATCATGGCTGTCCATCTTGTGGCTCTTGTTCGGGTATGTTTACCGCGAACTCTATGAATTGTTTATGTGAAGTGTTAGGTTTAGCTCTTCCTGGTAACGGGAGTATTTTAGCAATTGATCCAAGACGTGAAGGGTTAATTAAACAAGCAGCAGAGAAATTGAAAATTTTAATTGAAAGAGATATTAAACCAAGAGACATTGTAACGGAAGAAGCAATTGATGATGCGTTTGCGCTTGATATGGCGATGGGCGGTTCAACAAATACAGTGTTGCATACATTGGCGCTCGCGCAAGAGGCTGGATTAGATTACGATATGAACCGTATTGATGCCGTTTCAAGACGTGTACCACATTTATGTAAAGTAAGCCCTGCTTCCAATTGGCATATGGAAGATATTGATCGTGCGGGCGGGATTAGTGCAATTTTGAAAGAGATGAGCCGGAAAGAAGGAGTACTTCATCTTGATCGAATAACTGCTACGGGGCAAACATTAAGAGAAAATATTGCTGAGGCAGAGATTAAAGATAAGGAAGTTATTCACTCTCTTGAAAACCCTCATAGTGAGGAAGGAGGATTGCGTATATTAAAAGGCAACCTTGCGAAAGATGGAGCGGTTATTAAAAGCGGTGCAACAGAGGTAAAGCGTTTTGAAGGACCTTGCGTTATTTTTAATTCACAAGATGAGGCACTTGCTGGCATTATGCTTGGGAAAGTGAAAAAAGGAGATGTAGTTGTCATTCGTTATGAAGGACCAAGAGGTGGCCCTGGTATGCCAGAAATGTTAGCACCAACATCAGCAATTGCTGGAATGGGATTAGGTGCTGAGGTTGCATTATTAACGGATGGACGTTTCTCTGGAGCTTCACGTGGAATTTCAGTAGGACATATTTCACCAGAAGCAGCAGCTGGTGGAACGATCGCACTTCTTGAACAAGGGGATATTGTATGTATTGATGTTGAAGAACGCTTGCTAGAAGTAAGAGTGAGTGATGAGGAATTAGATAAGCGTAAAAAAGAATGGAAACGACCAGAACCGAAAGTGAAAACTGGCTGGCTTGGACGTTATGCACAAATGGTAACATCGGCGAATACAGGGGCTGTTCTGAAAATCCCACATTTTGATTGAGCCAATTTAAAAAAGATAAGGATGATATATAATGGTGCAAAAGGTAAAGGAGAGAGTGAAAATTGAAGATATCTTAATGGCTCATAATTGCATGAAAGATATCGTTATTAAAACACCGTTACAACGTGATACAGTTTTATCTGAGAAATATGATTGTGACGTTTATGTAAAACGAGAAGATTTACAATTAATTCGCTCTTTCAAAATTCGTGGTGCATACAATTTGATTCAAAGTTTACCGAAAGAAAAGTTACAAAACGGTGTTGTTTGTGCAAGTGCTGGTAATCATGCGCAAGGAGTTGCTTATACATGTAATTTATTGAAGATTCCGTCGAAAATATTTATGCCCACAACAACACCGAAACAAAAAGTATCACAAGTACAATTTTTCGGTGGTGATTTCGCAGAGATTGTATTAGTTGGTGATACATTCGATAGCTCTTTCCAAGAAGCACAGTGTTATTGTGAAGAAAATAGAATGACATTTGTTCATCCGTTTGATGATCCGTATGTAGTTGCTGGTCAAGGGACAGTGGCAGTTGAAATTATGCATGATATGGAGAAACCGGTTGATTATATCTTTACGGCAATCGGCGGTGGTGGATTAGCATCAGGTGTTGGTACATATGTAAAAGGTGTTAGTCCTACTACAAAGGTTATTGGTGTAGAACCGATGGGAGCTGCCTCTATGAAAGAGGCTTTTCTTCAAAATGATAATGTCGCATTAGAGAAAATAGATAGTTTTGTTGATGGGGCAGCGGTTAAAAAGGTAGGAAAGTTAACTTTTGAAACTTGTAAAGATGTAATTGATGACATCGTTTTAGTACCAGAGGGGAAAGTTTGTACGACGATTTTAGAACTGTATAAGAAAAATGCGATTGTAGCTGAACCGGCTGGTGCACTCTCTATTGCAGCACTTGATTTATACAGTGATGAAATAAAAGGTAAAACAGTTGTATGTACGCTAAGTGGTGGAAATAATGACATTGATAGAATGCAAGAAATGAAAGAACGATCTCTCATTTATGAAGGGTTAAAGCATTATTTCATCATTGAATTCCCACAGCGTTCAGGCGCGTTAAGAGAATTTCTTGATAAAGGATTAGGGCCAGAAGATGATATTACTCGTTTTGAGTATATTAAGAAACATAATAAGGAAAATGGTCCAGCATTAGTCGGAGTAGAGTTAAAACATAAAGAAGATTATGAGCAATTAATTACTCGCTTTAAAGAAAATAATATTCAATTTATGGAGCTTAATAAAAACCCTGTTTTGTTTGATTTGCTTATTTAATAGAAGGGAAGAATAAGCATCTAAATAAAAAAGATAGATACAAGCGAGGAAATATAGTGCTTGTTCTATCTTTTTTATAGTTAAACTAGATACTCATTAAATTCAAGAAGAATAAAGCTAGTTAACCAAAAAAATATCGCAATGCGAATAATTACATACATAGTAAATTCAAAGGTAGTAAGTTTTCGTTCGCGTTTTATTTTTTTTAGAAATCTAACAGAAAAAACTGAACATAAAAGTAGAACGGCTATAGACATTTTATAAATATTTTCTAACAAACTTACATTTTCTAATAAGTTTTTCAGCATGTTTATCACCTATTCTGTAAAGTAGATTACAGAGAAATAGATCTTGAGCTGTCTAGTTTCGTTTATTTTTTATTTTCCCTGTATCATCAATTTCTACATCAGTTGAAATTGTTTGTAAATATTGAAGAGCTTTTTTCTTTTCTTCCTCATTTACAGGGGAAACTTGGTTGTTGCGAATGATATAAGGATTGAATGACATTTGGACATCCTTTCCTTTAAAAGTTAAAGTTAATACGCCAGTTTCGGCGCTTTTTCCATTCACATAACTTGGGAATAAAAAGTTACCTAATGAGTAAGCGATAGGAACTTTATTATAATACTCAAACCCTTGTAACCAATGTGGATGGCTTCCGACAATCGCGTTAGCTCCTGCTTCAACCATTTTAGGTACATATTGCTTTTGGTATTCTACCGGACGGTTTGATTTTTCAACGCCCCAATGCATATAGACGATTAAATAGTCTGCATCTTGTTTTTGTTCTTTAATTGTTTTTGTTACAAGATTTAAATCATAGCCATTCGCAACGCCAGGTTTATTCTCACGAGCTACCCAATTAGAATCAGGCATAAATCGAACGAAGGAAAGAAATTTAAACTTTTTCCCTTTTACGGTCATTTCTCGTGCTGTATATGCATCTTTTGCATTTTTTCCGGCTCCAATGTAAGGGAACTTTAATTTTTCTACGTGAGAAATCGTATCTAATAATCCATCTTGCCCATAATCAAGTGTGTGGTTATTCCCAATATTTACGATGTCATATCCAGTGTTTTTAATAGCTTGTAGTGTAGATGGATCACTTTTAATCCAAAACAATTGCCCAGGTGCTTTCTTTTCTTTCGTTGTAAATGCCGATTCTAAATTCACAAAAGAAATATCAGCTTTTTTTATTTCTTCTTTTACATGTTGGAATGGATAATCAGCCCCATTCTTTTCAATTATAGGACGTAATTGCCAATCAAACATTGTATCACCAGAGAAGGTGAGTGTGATTTCTTTGTCTTCTATTTTCTTTTCGCTTTTTGAAGCGGTTTTACTAGATTTGTTTTGTAAATCGTGTTTGTCTTTTGCTTTTGAAATAAAAGAGTAATTGATTAATAAAACAATCGGTGTAATGAAAAAGGCTATTAACAAAAATCGTTTTAGTAAAGTTTTCATATATACCTTCCCTTTTAATATTATCCCGCAATTAAATTAACACTGAATCTATTAAAGGTAATTAAAGTTACAAAAAAACAGCGGGTTATGTAGCGGAAAACATTTGTTAATATTCTCAATATTAAGTTAACATATAGATAACCTGTAAATCAATGTACAAACCAAAATATAGAAATAAAGAATTCGAAGGGTGAAGAATGAGAAATGGTTATATTAGGAGCAGTTGTAAATGGGATTTGTATTATATTTGGTACTTTACTTGGTAAATTATTTAGTAGGATTCCAGAAAGTATGAAAGGGACGATAATGCACGCAATCGGTTTAGCGGTTACTGTGCTTGGGCTTCAAATGGCATTAAAAAGTGAAAACTTTCTTGTTGTCATACTGAGTTTAGTGATTGGTACGGTAATTGGAGAATGGTTACAATTAGAAGAAAAGTTAAAACATTTAGGGGATTGGCTAGAAAATAAAGTTGGATCGAAGGGGAAAGGAAGCATATCAGAAGGTTTTGTAACAGCTACTTTAATTTTTGCAATTGGTGCGATGGGGATACTTGGTGCACTTGACAGTGGGATTCGCGGAAATCATAATATTTTATTTACCAAGGCAATTATCGATGGATTTATTTCTATTATATTAACGACAACTCTAGGAATTGGCGTAGTATTTTCGGCGATTCCAGTTGTTTTATATGAAGGTGGTATTGCAGTTTTTGCAACACAAATTAATAGTTTTGTCCCAAAAGAATTAATGAACCAATTTATAGTGGAGATGACGGCTACGGGCGGCATTATGATATCTGCTATCGGATTAAACTTACTCGGATTTATTAAAATTAAAGTGGCAAATTTACTTCCAGGTATATTAGTAGTGGGTGTAATTGTTTCAATTATTTATGGTTACGGTTTGTTAGTAAATTAGTAGAGGGTGGAAACACATATGGAGGAATTTCAATTTACAAAACGTGTGCATAAAATATTGGAGATTGCAGCAGAAGAGAGTGAGTATAACATAATTCACCCGGTCCATCTGTTTATAGGTATGTGTAAAGAAGGTACAGAAGTTTGCGCTGAGTTATATATGTATTTGTTTCATAAAGTCGGTCCAGATTTTTCAGAAAAACTTTCGTTACGAAAACGATTCGATTTACATAATCAAGAGTATAAAAAAATAGGGCAATATAAACTATCTTATAAGGCGATAGAAATTTTACAAATAGCGAAGAAACGTATGGAACGCTTTCAGCAAGTAGTAATCAATGAAGGACATATTATGTATGCGTTATTTCGTGTAGATACAGATATTGGCGAATTTATACATACACAAATGCAAGAAGATATATTACGTATTACAGCTGCACCGAGAGACTTAGCGGTTGATTTAAATAGTTTTAAACCTACTTATAACACATTATTTTGTCATGTAAGAAGAGCTAGTCCTTCTGATTTTGATAAGTTATCACGATTTGTGGCGGCTGAATTTTGTAAACGGTGGTTACAGTCGGTTGATTACGGATTTCGGACATATAATGAAAAGTTACCTATCTATATTGCACAGCAGGAGGAAGTAATAGTTGGTTTCGCCTGTTACGATGTAGTGAGAGGAAAGAAAGGATTGTTTGGTCCAATGGGCATAGCGAAACAAAATCGTGTGAAAGGTGTAGGAAAAGAATTATTGTATCATTGTTTATATAATATGAAGCAAGATGGATATGAATATGCGATTATTGGACAAGCAGGTCCCATTGAGTTTTACGAGAGAAATTGTAATGCTCGTTTAATACCGATAGATAATAAGTAACCAACTTCATATAGAGGAGTTGGTTTTATTATGAAAATGATGTAGAGATGTAGTGGTTTTTACTAGAAAATAGCGGGTTTTGTAGTAAATCTTGCATAAAAAGCAAATTACTAAACTTTTTACAAGAAAGGGTGTAGAATGGGTATCTAAAGAAAGAAGGTGTGAAAATGGCCAGCTGGAAACGAAATTTAATGATTTGTTGGCTAGGTTGTTTTACCACTGCAGCCGGTATGAGTTTAGTAATTCCTTTCTTATCTTTTTATATTGAGGAATTAGGAGTAACTGGCACTTCAAGTATTGCACAGTGGTCGGGACTTGCATTTGGTGTAACATTTTTAATGGGTGCGATCGTATCGCCAATATGGGGAAAGCTTGGTGATATACATGGACGGAAACTGATGCTTATTCGTGCTAGCCTCGGTATGGCAATTATTATGACGCTTATGGGGTTTGTAACGGATGTATATCAATTAGTCGCACTAAGATTTTTAATGGGAGCAGTATCTGGTTTCCTTTCAACCGCAATGACATTTATTGCAGCAGAAACTCCGAAAGAACATTCAGGTTGGGCAATTTCTACAATTTCAACTGGTGGCGTGAGCGGTTCTTTACTTGGTCCATTACTTGGTGGATATTTGTCTGAGTTAATTGGAATGCGTCATGTCTTTCTTGTTACAGGAGCTTTTTTATTCCTTTCCTTTCTCATCGTTTTTTTCTTCTTGCATGAAGAAAATCACTCTGCTCAAGCAAAAAAAACACAGCCGAAAAAAGTATGGACGATGGTCCCAGCGAAGCATTTAATTATTAGTTTATTTGTAACAACATTTATTATTCAACTTGCTAATATGTCAGTTCAACCAATTGTTACATTGTACGTGAAAAATTTAGTAGGTCCTCATACTGCACATATTGAAACAATTGCGGGAGCAGTTATGTCAGCAACAGGATTAGCCGTTATTTTGGCAGCACCAAGACTAGGAAGATTATCAGATCATATCGGTCCTCAAAAAACGTTAGTTGTAGCGTTATTTGCTGCAGGAATTATTTTTATCCCGCAAGCATTTGTAACCTCAGCTTGGCAACTATTAATTCTTCGATTTTTATTAGGTATCGCACAAGCAGGATTATTACCTTCCGTACAAACTCTACTAAAACAACATACACCAACCCATGTTACGGGACGGATATTTGGATATAATCAATCATTTCAGTTTTTAGGAAATATGATTGGTCCAGTGCTCGGGGGACAAATTGCAGCGCATGCAGGCTTCCAATATGTTTTCCTCTCTACATCATCACTATTATTTATTGCGTGTATCTGGGTTTATTTTCATAATAAGAACGAAGAGGTATCAGAGAAACGACATTTGGAAGTTAGTTAACTAAGTGAATGAAAAAGAAAAAGGATGAAGCAGCATGTGCTTCATCCTTTTCTTTAAAATCGAAGACAAAGATAACTTAATGTACCAAGCTCGTAACTACGGTGAATGACTTCACCGCTATTTTCACCACTTCCCATAGCGATAAATAAAGGAACAAAATGTTCTGCTCTTGGTACTGCTAATTGTGCATGAGGAGCATTTTTCTCCCAATTAAACAATGCATCTTTATCGTTATGCTGCATATGTTTAATAATCCAATCATCAAATTCAATTGCCCATTTTTCAGGTGTAGTTTGATTCCATTTCAAAGCTCGTAAGTTATGGACGGTAACACCACTCCCGATTACTAAAATATCTTCTTGTCCGAGTCCTTTAAGTGCTTCTCCAATTTTAAATTGTTCTTTTGCAGAAAGGAATGGATTGACTGATATTTGCACGACAGGAATATTTGCTTCTGGATATATGCGGTGCAGGAGTGTCCATGAACCATGATCTAAACCTCTCGTCATATTATGATGGACTGAAATACCTTTGTTCTTAAATTTTGTTTCTAACATAGATGCAATGCTAGAAGAGCCTTTCGCACGATATTTGATTTCGTATAACTCAGGGGGAAAACCTCCAAAATCATAAATTGTTTCATACTCGTTATCTGATGAGGAAATCGTTAATACTTCACTTTCCCAGTGAGCAGTGAAAATAACAATTGCTTTCGGTTTATATGTTTTTCCAAGTGTTTTTAAAAATCGTGTATAGTCTGTATCTTGAATAGCGAGCATAGGCGAACCATGTGCTAAAAATAATGATGGCATCATAATAGTAGAAACCTCCTAAAAATTATATAGTTACTTTATGTAAGTAACTATATAATTTTATTTTAGGTTCGTCAAGAGATCAGTTTGAAAGCAAGTCTGAAAAATACATCATTTGTCATAATGAAAGCAATTACATATAATATAAAATAAGAAAAGTGAATGGATATTCATTTCTCTTAAAGGTATACATAATAGAGTTGGGAGCTGACGAAATGAATGTACAGGAAAGTTTCGTTACGGCATTGGATGGATCGGAAATTTATTTGCGTAAGTGGTTACCAGAAGGAGATCCGAGAGGAATTATTCAAATTGCACATGGCATGACAGAGCATGCAGGGGTGTATACAGAATTTGTGGATGCTTTATTGGAAGCAGGGTATGGTGTTTATGCGCATGATCATAAAGGACATGGGAAAACAGTAAAAAAAGAAGAAGATTATGGTCATTTTGAACCAAATATAGGGTGGAATCAAGTTGTATCGGATGTTATCTTTGTTTCAGAAAGGATAAAAGAAGAGCAGTCAAGTCCTTTGTTTTTACTTGGACATAGTATGGGTTCTTTTTTATCAAGACGTGCTGTACAACTTAGAGGCGAATTATATGATGGATTTCTGATTTCAGGAACAGGTGGAAATCCAGGGCTTTTAGGAGTTATTGGTCATAAAGTAGCAACAATCGAAATGAAGTTGCGCGGGGCAAAAACGAAAAGTCCAATGTTAAACTTTTTATCTTTCGGAAACTTCAATTCGAACTTTAAGCCAAATCGTACAAAATTTGATTGGTTATCTTCAGATAATAATCAAGTTGATAAATATATTGCGGATCCGTTATGTGGTTTCATTTGTACGACGAGTTTTTACCGAGAATTATTTTCTGGTGTATTAGAAGTAAATAAACTAGAAGAATACAAGAAGACGCCAAAGAATCTTCCAATACATATATTCTCTGGTGATCGTGATCCTGTTGGCGATATGGGGAAAGGTGTAAAAGAAGTATATGAAAACTATAAAAAATGTGGTGTGAAAGACGTGACACTACGTTTATATGAAAATGGTAGACATGAAATGTTTCATGAAGTAAATAAGGATGAAGTATTTAAAGATTTAATTTCGTGGTTAGATGCGCATAATAAATGAGAAAGATAATCCCAAACTGTTTGTAGTTTGAGATTATTTATTTTACAGAAATACGGGCAATAAATTCTTAAATTTACTTTACTTAATAAAAAATAAATCTTATTCTAGAGTCGTTAAAAAAATAAAGAAATATTGTATGAGAGGAAACCTCACTTTTCTGAAGTGAGGTTTTTTGTAGTAACGAAGTAATAGTGAATAAAACTAATTTTAAAAATAATTTAAAATCAAACTATTTATAAAGAAACAGATGCCTGTTCATAATAGTAGTATAATAGTGAATGAGGTGTTAATAGAATGGAAGATAGAACATTAGGTTTATTACTAGATGTTGTTGGTGAATTATTTTCAGATGAAATTTCAATTGCTGTTTCGAATACGAAAGAATATATTTACTATCGGCCAAGTAAACGAATTGATTTAAAGATTAGCGCTGGGGATCCTATAAAGGAAGGAACGATTGCTCATAAAGCGATGGTGATGAATCAAAAAACATCTGAGTTTATGAATCGGGATGTTTTTGGTATTCCTTATCATGGAATGGCTGTACCATTTTCAAACAATGGAAAGCTTGAAGGGTGCGTAACGGCAATTTATCCAGCTTTAACGGATGGAAAGTCAGTCGTTACTTTAAAAACAACAGATGGCTGGATTCCAGTTCCTTTTTCAAAGGTTATGTATTTAGAGGCTAAAGATAAAAAGACGTATGTGAATTCAGAAGAGTTATCAGGAACACATAAATACTCTCTGCAAGAATTCGAATACTTGCTTCCTAAAGATTCATTTATTAGATGTCACCGTTCGTTTATTGTAAATGTTAATCATATTAAAGCGATTTATCCTGATACCCATTCTACTTTTGTACTTTCGATGGATAATGGTGAGAGAGTACCAGTTAGTCAATCATACGCTAGTTATTTCCGTAAGCTTCTAGGATTCTAAATTTTTCTGCTTTAGAACCTAAATTTGCTGTTCTGTCTGAATTTTCGTTATTGTATACTAAAATCCCTATTTTGATAGTGTAAATGTGTAAAATAATTATGAATATTCAATGAGAGAGGGATTACATATGGAGAATAATTTAGATAGAATCAGAGATCAACGTCTAAAAGATCGGGTAGTTACACCTGAAGAAGCAGCTTCCTGGATTCAAAGTGGAATGACTTTAGGCTTAAGTGGGTTTACACGTGCAGGTGATGTAAAAGCAGTCCCATTTGCGCTTGTAAACCGAGTTAAGAATGATGAATCTTTTAAAGTAAATGTTTATACTGGGGCTTCTTTAGGCTCGGATGTAGACAAATTATTTGCTGAGGCAGGAATTTTAGGGAAAAGATTACCTTTCCAAGCTGACGCGACGATGCGAAAAGGAATTAATAACGGAGACTTTTTATTTGTGGATCAACACTTATCTCATACAGCAGAGTTACTCCGCGCTGACGTTCTGGATATAGATTTCGCTATTTTGGAAGCGGTTGCGATTACAGAGGACGGAATGATTATTCCAACCACTTCAATTGGAAATTCCTTAGCGTTTTCCTTAAATGCTAAGTCTATTATTATTGAAATGAATATGGCTCAATCCACGCAATTAGAGGGACTACATGATCTATATGAACCAGGTAAACAAGGGGAGAGGCTTCCAATTCCGCTTGTGAAAACAGATGACCGAATTGGAACAATCGGTATTCCAATTGATCCTGAAAAAGTAAAGGGAATTGTGTTTACGAATCAATTGGATTCGCCATCGACAATTGTTCCTCCGGATGAAGAAACGGTCATTATGGCACAGCATTTAATAGAATTCCTTCGAGAAGAAGTTAAAATAGGGCGATTAACAAATCGTTTAGCGCCGTTACAATCAGGAATTGGTTCAGTTGCTAACGCAGTATTGCATGGAATGTTAGATTCAGAATTTGAAGATTTAGAAGTGTATTCTGAAGTTTTACAAGATGCAGTTTTTGATCTTATGGATGCTGGAAAAGTCAATTTTGCTTCTTGTTGTTCTATCACGCTTTCTGAAGAGAAAATGCAACAAGTATTTTCTAACTTTGAAAAATATCGTGACAAATTAATGATGCGTCCGCAAGAGATTTCCAATCATCCTGAAATCATTCGTCGCCTTGGATTAATCTCAATTAATACTGCATTAGAATTAGATATATACGGAAATGTTAACTCTACTCACGTTTTAGGTACAAAAATGATGAATGGAATTGGTGGGTCTGGTGATTTTGCAAGAAATGCACGCCTAGCTATCTTTGTTACTAAATCGATTGCGAAAGGTGGTAACATTTCAAGTATTGTTCCTTTCGTTTCTCATGTAGACCATACTGAACATGATGTAGATGTTATTGTTACTGAACAGGGGTATGCCGACTTAAGGGGACTTGCGCCAAGAGAAAGAGTGGAACTTATTATTGAGAATTGCGCACATCCAATGTATCGTGATCAACTACGTGCTTATTACGAAGAAGCAAAAACAAGAGGTGGACAAACTCCTCATATTTTAGAAAAAGCTTTTTCTTGGCATACGAATTATGCTAAAAATGGAACAATGCTTGAAGCGGTAGTAGAAACTGTATAGGTTTGTATCGTACGAAATAGTAAAACGAATGAGTGAGTTTGAAGATTAAATTTTAGAAAAAGAGAACACCAACTTTTAGGGATGGTGTTCTTTTTCTTTAAAAAAATTGTACTGGTTATAATAAAGATTTATAAAAATAACCTCTAATTTATGAAAAAAAGGTTTTTTGAAGTGCTTTCCGAATCAATTTAGTAGTTTACATATCGAAGGTGAGGAGAAAGAATCATGAAGATAAGAGAAGCGTTATTAAGTGAAGCAAATGAATTAAGTGAATTCGCACTACAATCAAAAGCAACGTGGGATTATAGTGAAGAATTCATACTTGCTTGTAAGGAAGATTTAACAATTACAGAAGAATACATAAAAAATAATTTTGTATATGTTTTAGAAAACGATAATGCGAAGATTGGTTTTTTCTCATTTTTACGTAATGATAAAGCTCTCGATTTCTTGTACATTCATCCTGATTACAAAGGAAAAGGTTACGGGAAAATACTTTGGGAGTACGTAATAGAAAAAGCCAATGAACTAGGATTAAAAAGTTTTACGATTGATAGTGATCCGAATGCAAAAGGATATTACTTGAAAATGGGGGCACAGTTAATAGGAGAGACACCATCAACTGTCTTTAAGGGTCGTGTACTGCCTCTTTTGAAATATGATGTGTAAAACTATTAATAGTAGGGGAAGATTAGAATGGATGATGTAAAGGAAAAAAGAATATATGAAGCACTAATAAAATCGTGGTCGATTGAAACGAGTTCAAAGTGGACAATTGAAAATCCAGCAAAGGGACAGTGTGGTGTAACGGCTCTAGTCGTTCAAGATATATGTGGAGGGAAAATTATAAAGACAAAAATAGGGGGCGTGTGGCATTTTTATAACTTTATAGATGGGCAGAGGTTTGATTTTACAGAGTCTCAATTCAATGAAAACCTGAATTACTTGGGTGTGGAATCAAATCGGGAAGAAGCATTTGCAGATACAAATAAAAAGCAATATAGCATTTTGAAGGGAAAAATAACGAAAGAATTAAAATTATCTTTTGACTCTTAATCTTTAATAAGTTACTATAATGGTGGTAACTTATTAAAGGGAACTTCATAGAGTTGAAAGGGGAAATACTTTTGAAAACAACTTATGTAAACGCTACAATTGTAACGATGAATGAACAAAACGAAGTGATAGAAAATGGATATATCATTGTAGAAAATGATCAAATTATAGATGTAAAGAGCGGAGAATTCGCTAATGATTTTGAAGTAGATGAAGTAATTGATATGAAAGGAAAGTGGGTTTTACCAGGGCTTGTAAATACACATACACACGTTGTAATGAGTCTCCTAAGAGGTATTGGCGATGATATGTTATTACAGCCGTGGCTTGAGACGAGAATTTGGCCACTGGAAAGTCAATTTACTCCCCAAATTGCGGTCGCTAGTACGGAATTAGGATTACTTGAGATGGTGAAAAGTGGTACAACATCATTCTCTGACATGTTTAATCCAATTGGAGTAGATCAAGACGCAATTATGGAAACGGTATCAAGGAGCGGGATGCGAGCTGCTGTTTCAAGGACTTTATTTAGCTTCGGAACGAAAGACGATGAAAAGAAAGCGATTGAAGAAGCTGAGAAATATGTGAAGCGTTACTATAACGAAAGTGGCATGTTAACTACGATGGTTGCACCACATAGTCCATATACATGTAGTACAGAATTGTTAGAAGAGTGCGCACGGATTGCAGTAGAGAATCAAACGATGGTTCATATCCATCTTTCTGAAACAGAGCGTGAAGTACGTGATATTGAAGCACAATATGGAAAACGTCCAGTAGAATATGCAGCGAGCTGCGGATTGTTTAAACGCCCAACAGTTATTGCACACGGTGTAGTATTAAATGAAGATGAGCGTGCATTTTTAGCAGAAAATGACGTTCGAGTAGCTCATAATCCGAATAGTAATTTAAAACTAGGTTCTGGTATAGCGAATGTAAAAGCGATGCTAGAAGCAGGAATAAAAGTAGGAATTGCAACAGATAGTGTTGCATCTAACAATAATTTAGATATGTTTGAAGAAATGCGCATAGCGACTTTACTACAAAAAGGTATTCACCAAGATGCAACAGCTTTACCAGTTGAAACAGCTCTTACACTTGCGACAAAAGGAGCTGCTGAAGTAATCGGGATGAAACAAACAGGATCACTTGAGATTGGAAAATGTGCTGATTTCATTACGATTGATCCGTCTAATAAGCCTCATTTACAACCAGCGGATGAAGTGTTATCACACCTTGTATATGCTGCTAGTGGAAAAGATATAAGCGATGTAATTATTAACGGAAAACGTGTCGTTTGGAATGGCGAATGTAAAACGTTAGATGAAGAGCGTATTATATTTGAAGCAAGTCGTTATAAACGAGGTTTGCAAAGATAACTAATTATGTGGCAGTTGAAAAAGCTATCCTTTTAAAAGGATAGCTTTTTTCTTGAACGAATAAATATTCAAAAGAATGTCGCATCTTTCTGTTCATATTTCTGCTATAATATATTACGCTTTATAATATTTTATACTTAAGGAGAACAACTCATGAAGCGAAAAAAGAGCCATTTAATGGTAATGGCACTTGTTACATCTTTATTATTAACAGCTTGTAATAATAAAGCGAATAAAAGTGATACAGAGGTTAAAAAACAAGTGTTAAATGTAACAGTATCAGAAGAAATTCCTTCTCTGGACACTGCGAAAACGATGGATGGTACATCAGCACACGTTATGCAAAACATATTTGAAGGGTTATATGTATTAAATGATCAAGATCAGCCTACTCCAGCAGTAGCAAAATCGTTTAAAAGAAGTGAAGATGGTAAGAAATATACATTTAACTTGCGTAAAGATGCAAAATGGTCAAATGGAGATAATGTAACAGCAAATGATTTTATATTTGCATGGAAACGTGCAATTAACCCTGAAACGGCATCTCAATATGCATACATGCTCTTTTATGTGAAAAATGCGAAAGAGATTAATAAGGGAACAATGCCTCTTGATGCACTTGGGGTTAAAGCAATAAATAATTATACGTTAGAAGTTGAACTGGAACAGCCAGTTCCGTATTTTTTACAGTTGTTAGCACTACCTATATACTTACCACAGCATGAATCATTTTTGAAAGAACAAGGAAACAATTATGCATTGGAACCTAGTAATCTCATATATAACGGGCCATTTGTATTAGAAAAATGGAAGCATGAACAAGAGTTTCAATTAAAGAAGAATGCTGCATATTGGGATCGAAAGAAAGTGAAATTAGACGAAATAAACTTTCATATCGTAAAGGATACAATGACAGCTGTAAATTTATATGAAGCCGGAGATTTGGATCGAGTACCTATTAATTCGCAAATTGTAGACAAGTATAGAGGGAATAAGGAATTACATATGTCGAGTGATCCTGGAATTGCCATGCTTCGTTTTAATGAAAAAAATACCGCGTTAGCAAATAAAAAGGTGCGTCAATCTATTTCATTAGCGTTAAATAAAGATGATTTTGTTGCTCACTTTATTAATAACGGAGCAAAACCTGCAAGCGGGCTTGTACCAGTTGGTCATGTAAATGAAGTGACCGGTAAAGATTTTAGAAAAGAAAACGGAGATCTTTCTTCATATGATTTGCAAAATGCGCAAAAGATTTGGAAAGAAGCGAAAAAAGAGCTTGAAGTAGAGCAAGTAAACCTCGAGTTTTTAACGTTTGAACAAGATAATGCAAAACGGATGGCAGAATATATAAAAGGTGATTTAGAAAAGAATTTGCAAGGAATCGCGATACAAATTAAACAACAGCCATTTAAGCAAAAATTACAGTTAGAACAAACAGGTGATTACGATATAACTATGGCAAATTGGGGACCTGACTATAAAGACCCAATTAGTTATTTAGAGTTATTTACGACAGGGAATCCGAATAATAAAATGAATTATTCTAATGTTCATTACGATGAATTAATAAAGAAAGCGAAAACGGATTTTGTACTAGATACGGAAAACCGATGGGAAGCGTTGCGAGAAGCCGAGCAGGTATTATTAGAAGATGCTGCGGTAGCGCCGCTTTATCATATTGGCTCAGCATATGTACAAAAGGATTATGTAAAAGGAATTGAAAAGCATCAATTTGGTGGTATTTATACTTATAAGAATGCTTATATTGCTAATGAATAAATACAAAAAACCTTACTTTTTAAAAGTAAGGTTTTTTACACATGAATTCTATTAAACCGATTTCAATAAAGCGTAAAAATTCGTATCATATGGGACATCATCTTGATACATATAATTTTTTAGAACGCCTTCTTTTTCAAAGCCTAATTTTAATAGTACTTTATTGGAAGCTTCATTTTCAAGAAATACAATTGCTCCAATCCGCTTTAAATGAATCGTATGGAAACCGTATGATATAACCTCAGAAACAGCTTCAGTCGCATATCCTTTTCCCCAGTGTTCAGGCAAAAAGGCATAACTTATATTGGCCCGTTTATGCTCAGAAGACCAATCGTGAAAACCAATGGTACCAATGAGTTCTTTCGTGTCTTTTAATTCGATTCCCCATTTTATACCGCTTCTTGCATTGTAACTCAACTTAAAATTATGAATGATTTGCTTCACTTGATCAATATCTTGTAACGGTTTTTGGCCATAATAGCGCAGTACATTAGTATTAGAAAAGCATTGTAGTATACGCGGTGCATCTTCTTCGGTAAGTTCTCTTAAAATGAGTCGGTCTGTTTTCAATATAGGAAACATGCTTTCACTCCATTTCTTTTGAAACTAGAATGTGTTGTTATTATATAATCTAGTCTGAAAATAAAGATTATTCAAGAGGGGAGTATGGTTTTAATTTATGATAAAATTGATTGTGGAATATATTTCAAAAAGAGGTTTGTATATGGAGAAAAATTCAATTTTAATTGTAGATGATGATCAAGATATTGTTCAATTTATAAAAGTGAATCTAATGCAAGAAGGTTTTAAAGTTTTTAGTGCTCATAACGGAGAAGAGGCTTTAGAAATAATAAATAATAACAGTATTCAACTTGCTATTTTGGATATTATGATGCCACAAATGGATGGGATAGAATTGTGTAGAAGGATTAGAGAGAAACATAGTTTACCAATTACGTTTTTAAGCGCGAAATCATCGGATGTCGATAAGGTAATTGGATTTAGTACTGGGGCAGATGATTATATTGTGAAGCCGTTCAGTACAATTGAATTTATCGCAAGAGTGAAAGCTCAATTAAGAAGGTATACATATTTCAACCAAAATGCTGTCCAAGTAATGGAAAAGAAAATAAATATTAGAGGTTTAGAAATAGATGAAGCGTCGAGAACTGTAATGTTATATGGAGAAACAATGAATCTTACGAAAACTGAATATGATATTTTACACTTAATGGCAGCCGCAAGGAATCGTGTGTTTACAATTGAAGAAATATATGAGAGCGTTTGGAACGAAAGAGCCTATGAAAGTAATAATACAGTAATGGTTCATATTGCAAGATTGAGAAATAAAATTGAAGAGAATCCAAAAGAACCGAAGTTTATACAAAATGTTTGGGGAGTCGGATATAAAATTGAAGATTAGATCTTTACAGGGTATTAGGGCGAAATTTTTTTTAGCTTTCATATGTAGCATCTTGTTAGCGACTGTAAGTATAATAGTGCTTCAAATTTTAGTTGGAAATATATATAGTCATGTTAATGCGTTAGAGGAAAAATATTCATTTTTATACTTTATAGTTTTTTTGATTTTTACTACGACATACTTTGCATGTATGACAAAAACAATGATGAAAAGATTGTCTGAAATTAATAAGAACGTGAAGGAAATAAGTAATGGTAATTTTGAAGTACATATACCTATTTCAAAAAATGACGAGATTGGTGAATTAGCGACGAATGTAAATAGAATGGCCAAAAGTTTAAAAGAGTCTATCGAGAATGAAAAAAAATCACAGGAAATGAAAAATGAAATGATTAGTAATATTTCTCATGATTTACGAACGCCAGTAACATCTTTAATCGGTTATGCGGACCTGTTAGGAAATAAACTCCATTCGAATGGAGAAGAATGTGAACAGTATGTAAGTATATTAAAGCGAAAAAGTTATGAATTAAAACATCAAGTAGATGATTTATTAGAATACTGTCAAATAAATTATAGAGAGATTGAATTACATAAAGATGAAGTAGATATGAAAGCATTAATTGAACAAATCATGATTGGCTTTGTACCACAATTAGATGATGCTAATATGAGCTTTTATATTAAAAGTGATGAAGTGCTGTATGTAGAAGTTGATGTGGCACTTATAGTGAGACTATTTGAAAATATAATAGGTAATAGTATTATGTATGGAAAAGATGGAAAGGAAATTGCAATTGGAATTTCCAATAAAACAATGAATGTTGAAGTAGAAATTAAAAATTTTGGACAATGTATTCCGGAAGAGGACCTTCCTTACGTTTTTGAGAAATTTTATCGTAGTGAAAAATCACGTAGTTCTTATACTGGTGGGAAAGGAATGGGGCTTGCAATTTCAAAAAGTATAGCCGAGCTCCATCAAGGGGATCTAACTGTACGTAGTAACGATAAAGAAACAGTTTTCACTGTGAAATTACCGCAGTATAAAAAAGTAAGAAAGTCGTAAGTATTTCTTTTATATGTCGTAATTTTTACTTTGTATCATTGAGAAAAAGGATATGAGAGTAGGGATGCGACATGTGGAAGAAATTTTTATTAGTGATTATAGTTTCTTTTTTAATTATAAGTTGGATCTTAGTTTATGTAGCTAATGGTGTTACATCAGTTTTTGTTTGGTGGAGTATTCAGGCTTTTAGTTTTATTTCAGTTTTCCTCTTGGTAGGATCAGTAATAATATTTTTTTGGAAAGGCATTTTTAGAAAGCGGATAGATAGAACGCTATTTTTAATCATTCTGTTTTCTATCATTGGAGCTTGGCCTGTCGGTTGGTTTGCTAATATAGGTAGAATTGCTTACCCAGCAGATATACAATCTATGAGTCCTAAAGCAGTAGTTCGTGTTCCTTTGAATGAACGAGCATTAATAGGCTGGGGCGGTGATCAGTTAGAAACGAACTATCATGTTATAAAGCCAAATGAAAGGTGGGCATATGATATCCTCATTCCACCTGCTGAAGTGAAAAGTAGTAAGTTAGAGGATTACGGAATATATGGAGCGAAAGTAATGGCACCAGCTTCTGGGACGGTTGTATCAATCAATAATGATGAAAAAGATTTAATTCCCGGATTGGATGATTTTCAGTCAATGGCAGGGAATTACATATATTTACGGATAGATGAAACAGAGACATTTTTGATTCTTGCCCACTTAAAGAAAGGGTCCATTAAAGTTAGAGAAGGACAACGTGTAAATGAAGGAGAATTTCTTGCTCAAGTCGGTAACTCAGGAAGTTCAAGTGAGCCACATTTACATATCCATCATCAAAGGCAAAATCCGTCCAAGGTAAGTATGTTTTTTGCGGAAGGATTGCCACTTTACTTTCGAACTGAAAATGGTGTCATGATGCCGGAAAGAGGGACATACATAAGTGGTAACTAGAAGAAAATCATTTCATCCAAAAAGGGTATTCCAAATTAAAATTGGAATACCCTTTTTCATTATCCTACAAATGTTTGATACAGTAAGAAGATATTTAAAATGATAACGAGTGCTGCAATTATCCAAGCGATAAATGTTGTTATACGGTGGTTAACGAGTGCACCCATAATCTTTTTGTTACTTGTAAACATAATAAGTGGTACTAGCGCAAATGCAATACCGAATGATAAGACGACTTGGCTCATGACTAGAGCGTAAGTTGGATTTACACCTAAAGCGATAATAACTAATGGTGGAATCATTGTAATAAATCGGCGTAAGTATAACGGAATATGCATGCGAATGAAACCTTGCATAATAATATCACCCGACATTGTACCGACAGAAGAGCTAGATAGTCCTGCTGATAAAAGTCCAATCCCAAATAATGCAGCCGATACAGGACCTACTAAATTGGTAAATTGAGTGTAAGCAACATCTAAATCTTCAACGTGCAAGCCGTTTTTAAAGAATAGTGCAGCAGCAACAATTAACATACTTGCATTAATTGCTCCAGCAATAACCATTGCAATAATAATATCGATAAATTCGAAACGAAAAATCTTTTTCTTTTGTTCGTCAGTTGTTCCGACCACGCGGCGTTGTGTTAATGCAGAATGCAAGTATATTGCATGTGGCATAACTGTTGCACCTAAAATCCCTGCTGCAAGTAATATACTGTCTACACCTTGGAATTTTGGAATAAATAGTCCTGAAAGAAGGGGACTTAATTCTGGTTTTGCATAAAAAACTTGAATCCCAAAAGCGATTACTACAATGAAAATCATTCCTGTAATAATAGCTTCTAGTGGACGAAATCCTCTACGTTGAAACTCAAGAATAATAAATGATCCGGCTGCAGTAATTAAAGCGGCAGGTAGCATCGGGATTCCAAATAGTAAGTAAAGCCCCAAAGCAGCTCCAATAAATTCCGCTAAATCTGTAGCCATAATAACTAGTTCACCTTGTATCCATAAGCCGATAGACACAGGCTTTGGAAAGTTTTCACGAGCTATTTCGGGTAAATTGTTTCCTGTAGCAATTCCTAATTTAGCTGATAAAGTTTGGATTAATACAGCCATTAAGTTAGAAGCGAGTATAACCCATAATAGTAAATATCCATATTGTGAACCAGCTGCGATATTTGTAGCAAAGTTGCCAGGATCAATATAAGCAACGGACGCGATAAAAGCGGGTCCTAAAAATGGTAACAGTCTTTTCCAGCCTTTTGTTTCTCCACTTAAAGCTAAGTGAGCTGATTGTACAGTTGTACTTTCAGAAGGGAGATGTTCATCTTTTGTTATATCTTTATTCATAGTAGTTTTCCCCTTTAAAATGTTAACTTGATGAAATTATTGTATTTATTCTTACTCATTATTTCAATACATTTTAATATATTATATGGTAATTTCATTTGAACACGAAAGTTTCCTTAATGCAAATTATATGCCTTTATGCAATGGATGGTGTGATAACGTAAAATGAATTGGGAGTTTATGGTGTGATGACGTGGGGAAACATAGTGAATTAAAGGGCTGTTTTTGAAATTTATGTGAACATAAAGCCGATAATACAGCATATTAATTGATGGAATTGCATTTGTATGATATATAATATATTGGGATTACAACATAACCATAGTGTTTTGGTGTGTAATCTTGTTTTTTATTTTTGTTAACTGATAGAAAATAGTATAAAGAAAAGAAAATGGGATTCATTTTCTTATTATATATGTTTTGATATGAACGTTAACTTATACATGATTTAAAAAATTAGATAGGTGGTAGAAATACATTGGCAACTACAAAACCATACAGAGTATTACTATATTACATGTACACAACAATTGAAAACCCAGAAGAATTCGCGGCAGAGCATTTAGCATTTTGTAATTCACTTGAATTAAAAGGAAGAATTCTTGTAGCAAAAGAAGGTATTAACGGAACTTGTTCTGGAACTGTAGAACAAACAGAGAAATACATGGAAGCAATGAACAATGATCCACGTTTCGATGGCATCGTATTTAAAATAGATGAAGCTGATGGTCATGCATTCAAGAAAATGCACGTGCGTCCTCGTCCAGAGTTAGTTACACTTCGTCTAGAAGATGACATTAACCCGCACGAAATAACTGGGAAGTATTTAGAGCCAAAAGATTTTTATGAAGCAATGAAACAAGAAGATACAGTTATCATTGATGCACGAAATGATTATGAATTTGATTTAGGTCACTTCAAAGGTGCGATTAAACCTGATATCGAATCCTTCCGTGAATTACCAGATTGGATTCGTGAAAACAAAGAAGTACTTGAAGGTAAAAAGATTTTAACTTATTGTACAGGCGGAATTCGTTGTGAGAAGTTTTCTGGTTGGTTAGTTCGTGAAGGCTATGAAGATGTAAGTCAGCTTCACGGCGGAATTGTAACGTACGGAAAAGACCCAGAAGTACAAGGTGAGCTTTGGGATGGACAATGTTACGTGTTCGATGAGCGTATCGCTGTACCAGTAAACCAAAAAGAACATGTTATCGTTGGTAAAGACCACTTTACAGGTGAACCTTGTGAGCGCTATGTAAACTGTTCAAATCCAGAATGTAATAAGAAAATTTTATGTTCTGAAGAAAACGAAGCGAAATATTTACGTGCATGTTCTAATGAATGTCGTGTAAGTCCACGTAACCGCTACGTAATACAACATGAATTAACGGAAGAGCAAGTAGCTGCTGCATTAGAGCAAATCGAAGCAGGGAAGTAAACTGAATTCTTATAGTAAAAGGGGTACTCCAAGTTTAATTTTGGAGCACCCTTTTTTTATTATACGGTTCTGTCATTTGTCGGTTTTTGTCGGTAAGTCGATATATCTTAAAAATCGCTGATATATTTCGAGTTGCGCCGATATAATCGGAAAATCGCTGATAAAAATTTCACTTACTGCAGCGCACCAAGAATTTGAAAATAACTTTCTTTAATTTTTATCTTCTTTCTCTTTAACGGCAGAAAGTACAGTTTGTTTTACCCAAGCTTTTCTTCGTTTATGCTGTAAACCCCATTGGTATAAACTTTGGGCTCCTAAAATAAGTGAAATGACAATGCCGCTAATCGCAATTAATAGAGCGAAAAATTCAAGAGGTGACGATATTTTGTTTGAATCGGTGTTTCTTAAAAGGTCAATCATAGTAAACCCTAACATTTGGCCCACTACAGAGTAGAGCGTTAAAATTAATAATAAGAGGCTATCTTTTTTAGAGGCGACATTTTCTTGATATTTAAACAAACTATCAAGATTTTGTTTCGCGTTCGAGTATAGAACCTCAATATTAAAAAGTTTTCTTAAGCGGAAGAAAATATCTTCACTTTGTGATTGGGATACTAATTCTAAAGAAAAATAATTAGCAGTGAACGAATTGATCGAATAAATTAATTTCTCTATTTCATTAGTATCTTGTTCAATGTTTAGCTCAGCATAGGCGTTTGCCATTTTTAATAAAACAATTTTATGGAATAGGTTTAATAATAAAGCGTAATAAAATTCCCCGTACATTTGACTAGCAAGTTTAGCGATTTCGCGTTCTCCTTCATTTGTTACACATGTAAAAATATGTTCTTCCATTATGAAATAACGATTTGGAGCCCATCTCTGGTAAGCGTGTTTTTTTAAATAGTCATGAATGTAAGGAAGGTTATTTGCACTCACATATGGCTTACCATCACTTGTTAATCCGGAAAGACTAGAAGTACGATAAACATCCACTTCATTAAGTTCCATACCTTCTTTTAGTGACAATAAAGTTTGGACGTACATTCTTTGGTCTTCGAAGAAAGGGAAGGTTTGAAAGTATGAACTTCTTAATCTCTTCTTTTCAAAGAAATCAGTTACGCCATGAAATAAATAACCAAAAATGAATTTTTCAACTTGGGAATACTTTTTTCCGTTACATTCAATACAAATAGTCTCATTTGTATCATTTTTAGTTTCAAGTACACGGAAGCGAGCAGCGAATTCGATTGCTTCAGATAAAGTCATGTTTGGAGCAGTGTTTACTTCTGTTCGAATTGTTAAGAAGCCAAGTTCATAAGGACAAAGTGTTACATCAATAGAGTGTATCTTGAATGGGATTGAAATAAGGTTTGTTGTTAAATATCCAGTTAAGTTAAGGTCCTTTGAATAACGTTGCAAGCCCTTTTGATGCTCTGAGTGAGGAAAGAGAATTTTATTTGTAAATGAAAGATAGTATGCTTCCATATTTTGATGTGAAACTTTAAACTCCCCATAATATGTATTTTCATCATAGAGATGATCAAGCCGAAAAGGACGGAAATCGTTTTTTTGTAAGAAAGGGAACATATTTTGTTCATATCCAGCTTTAAAAGAAAACGGGAATATAAATTGAAATATAGCTGTTGCTACATCTTTTTCCTCAATTGCTTGTATTGCCTCCATCTACATTGTTTCCTTTCCATATATGCTATAGAAACAACATGCCCAAATTTATTTGAAAATAACCACTGTTTTATACTCGATTGAGAGTGAAAATTCAGCTTATTTAGCAGAGGACATGTATAATGTTATGTATACTAAAAGTTATAAAATTGTATTTTGAAAAGGGGGATGCTGTATGCGGATTTTAGTATTAGGCGCTGGTGGAGTCGGAGGATTTTTTGGTGGCAGATTAGTCGAAAAGGGAGAAGATGTTACATTTCTTGTTCGTAGTAAACGGAAAAAACAATTAGAGGAAAGAGGACTTGTAATCCGAAGTGTTAACGGGGATTTTTCCTTTCAACCGAAATTAATAACGAAGGAAGAGAGAACTTCTCCATTTGATGTCATTTTATTTTCAACAAAAGCGTATCACTTAAACGAGGCAATTCAAGATTTGAAGCCGTTTGTTGGCGAAGGTACTGTAATCATTCCATTGTTAAATGGTATCGCTCATTTATCACTATTACAAAAAGAATTCGGCGAAGAAAAAGTACTTGGCGGTTTATGCTTTATCGAGACGACGTTAAACGATCAAGGAGAAATTGTACAAACTAGCGCTGCCAACAGACTTGTGTTTGGAGAAATTAAGTCTCAAAATTCAGAGAGAGTAAAGCATATTTCTAAAGCATTTGCAGGTACGAAATCTAGTTTTGTTTTAAGTGAAAATATTACGCAAGATATGTGGCATAAATATTTATTTATTACTGTAATGTCCGGTGTGACAACGTTAATGCGTGCACCAATTGGACCAATTCGTGAAAGTGAAGGCGGCCGTGATTTTATCCGTAATGTATTTGAGGAATCTGTACAAATTATGAAAGTATTAGGAGCTCCAATAAAGGTTAATATTGCCCAGGAACATATGAAAACAATTGATAAAATTTCGTATGATATGAAGTCATCGATGCAACGTGATATGGAGAAGGGTTCGTTTATTGAAGGGAAGCACTTGCAAGGATATTTACTGGATGTAGCAGAGCAATTTTCTATAGCGGCACCATTATTAGGCACTATATATCAAAATTTAAAGGTGTATGAAGAGATGACCTTTAACAGATCTGTAATAGAATTAGATGTATGAAAAAATAAAAAAGATAGCAATATATAAGTGTATTGCTATCTTTTTTATTTTTTTGTATGACAAATTATTTATTTCTTTTCGTTCTATCTGTCAAATTTATTTCCTGTTCACGTTTACCATATAACTGATTAATTTCATTTGCTACTGCATCTAAATATGAATCGGAAAAAATAGGCTTCTTTTCTTTAGACATAGGGGTCTCCTTTGCGGATTTTTTAGTATTCATTATGTATATTTCTCAGTGGATTATGCACAATCATTTTAATTTTTTTCTTATTAAAAATTTTTGTTTACTTTTTGAAAATAAAGGAGTATTATAATCCACAGTTTCAATTTTCTAAATCGCTGAAACCGCATGGTACGGGGGACCCGTTTTTACGGATTAGTACATAATCCGATGGGGTGAATCCTTAAAAAAGGTAGGGCTACTCATAGGCCCGAATCCGACAGCTAACCTCGTAAGCGTTATATTGAGAAGGAAGGTGGAGCTTGTGCGACAAAAAAAATAATGTCTACAAGTCTATTTCGCTATGGCTTGTAGACATTTTTTGTTTTCTGAGTAAATAGTTTACTGGCTGCAACAAGCAGAAAAGTTCGTACAAAATTATTGGAGAGTGGACAGCATTGGTTTCATCTATTAAAAGATTTTTAATTGGAAGACCGTTAAAATCAACGGAGCTTGGAGAACAAAAGCTTAATAAAACGAAAGCTTTAGCTATTTTATCTTCTGACGCATTGTCATCAGTTGCTTACGGTCCAGAGCAAATTTTAATTGCTTTAGCAGGTGTTGGAGCGATCGCTTATTGGTATTCCATTCCGATCGCTGTTGGGGTATTAGTATTATTGACAGCCCTTATTTTATCTTATCGTCAAATTATTTTTGCTTATCCGCATGGCGGGGGAGCGTATGTTGTATCAAAAGAAAATTTAGGGATGAATCCAGGCTTAATTGCTGGAGGATCTTTATTAGTTGACTATATTTTAACTGTTGCGGTAAGTGTGTCCGCTGGTACAGATGCAATTACGTCTGCGTTTCCTAGCTTACATGCACACAACGTAATTATTGCGGTTATATTTGTTATATTAATTACGATATTAAATTTAAGGGGAGTAACGGAATCAGCTTCCGTTTTAGCATATCCTGTTTATTTATTCGTTTTAGCACTATTTATATTAATTGGTGTGGGCATATATAATATTTTAACTGGTCATGTTTCACCCACTTTACATGCGCCAATTGGTACACCAGTTGCAGGGATTAGTTTATTTTTATTACTAAGAGCATTTGCATCAGGTAGTTCTGCTTTAACAGGTGTTGAAGCAATTTCAAATGCAATTCCGAACTTTAAAGATCCTGCGCCAAACAATGCTGCAAAAACATTGCTTGCAATGGGTGCATTACTTGCTGTGTTATTTTCAGGAATTGTATTTTTAGCTTATTATTACGGAGTGACTCCGAGTAAAGAAGTAACAGTTGTTTCTCAAATTGCTGAACAAACATTTGGACGTAATTTCATGTACTATTTCATACAAGGTACAACAGCTTTAATATTAATTCTTGCTGCTAATACAGGTTATTCTGCATTTCCTTTATTAGCGGTTAACCTTGCAAAAGATAAATTCATACCGAGAATGTTTACGATTAGAGGAGACCGCCTAGGTTACTCAAACGGTATTATTATACTTGGAGTTGCTTCGATTATTTTAATTGTAGCTTTCCAAGGACAAACAGAACATTTAATTCCACTATATGCAGTAGGTGTATTTATTCCATTTACACTTTCTCAAACAGGGATGGTATTAAAATGGCTTCGCGAAAAGCCTGAAGGATGGGCTTTAAGATTAACGGTTAATTTAATTGGTGCAGTTATTAGTTTTATCGTAATGAGCATGTTCTTTTTAACTAAATTTGCACAAGTTTGGTCGATTCTTATTTTCTTACCAGTTATTATCTTCTTATTCCATAGAATTAAGAAGCATTATGATGCAGTGGGTGATCAATTAAGTTTAAAAACTTGCGAGCCTCTTATTCCAATTGAGGGGAATGTAATTGTCGTTCCTGTAGCAGGTATGACGCATGTAGTAGAAAATTCATTGAACTATGCGAAATCGCTTTCGGCAGATCAAGTTATCGCAGTATATGTTGCTTTTGACAGAGAAGAGGAAAAGAAATTTGAGGAGAAATGGAAGAAGTGGCAACCTGAAGTAAGGCTTGTTACATTACATTCTCATTATAGAAGTATTATTCAGCCGCTAACGAAGTTTATCGATACAGTGCAATATAAGGCAAGTGAATCGAATTACCGTGTTACGGTCGTTATACCACAGTTCATTCCGAAAAAAGGTTGGCATAACATTCTTCATAATCAATCCAGTTTACTTATACGTGCGTATTTACTTTATAAAAGAAATGTTGTTATTACGACAGTTCCATATCATTTGAAAAAATAAGAAAATTTTTTAAGGATAGCTTCGCGAAAATGAAGCTATCCTTTTTGTGTATATGCTATGCATAATTGCATATGGGGTTAAAAATTATACTAATATAACTTCATTGGTTATTTGAAAGTAGTGTTTTCTGTTGTGATATGTAGATATTTCAATCGATAAAGTGAATCGGATTATATTTTGAAATAAGGACATGAAAGCTTGAAAATAAAGGGAATGAAAATACTTCTTTACGATATATAAACAGCTGTGTTTAAATGACCTTACAGTACAAAACTTATATGAAAACAAAATGAAATTTCATATTTACGTATGTTGTTTAGTTTGAAATGAATAATATTTTTATGTAATATATTCACTGTGTGAATGTGGGAATTTCGATGAAATAGAAAATTTATACAATATTATTCATACTAAACACATATGAAAAATAATGAAATGTTTTGTGACGATAAGTAAGTACTGTAGCAATACGAGAGAGGTGGTTCATACATAGATCACGTTGAGAACGTTCTCTATTTTAACCATCTCAAATTATGGGCAAGAAAATAGAATAATAAAATGCGATAGTAATAGTTGCTAATACATAGGAGGAGTTAAAGTGAAAAAGACTTTAATTACAGGGTTATTGGTTACAGCGGTATCTACGAGTTGCTTCATTCCTGTAAGCGCTTACGCTAAGGAGGGGCAAACGGAAGTGAAAACAGTATATGCGCAAAATGTAATTGCTCCAAATACATTATCCAATTCAATTAGAATGTTAGGATCACAATCACCGCTTATTCAAGCATACGGATTAATTATTTTGCAACAGCCAGACATTAAGGTAAATGCGATGAGTAGCTTAACGAATCATCAAAAGTTTGCAAAGGCGAATGTACGAGAGTGGATTGATGAATATAATCCGAAGCTAATTGACTTAAATCAAGAGATGATGAGATACAGCACTAGATTCAATAGTTATTATAGTAAGCTCTATGAACTAGCAGGAAATGTAAATGAAGATCAGCAAGCAAAAACAGATTTTATGAGTGCATATGGAAAATTACAATTGCAAGTACAGAGCATCCAAGAGAGTATGGAGCAAGATTTATTAGAGTTAAATCGATTTAAAACAGTATTAGACAAAGATAGTAACAACTTATCAATTAAAGCCGATGAAGCAATAAAAACACTGCAAGGATCAAGTGGAGATATTGTGAAATTAAGAGAAGATATTAAAAGAATTCAAGGGGAAATTCAAGCTGAACTAACTACTATTTTGAATAGACCTCAAGAAATCATTAAAGGTTCTATTAATATCGGTAAACAAGTATTTACAATCACAAATCAAACTGCACAAACGAAAACAATCGATTTTGTTTCTATCGGTACTTTAAGTAATGAAATTGTAAATGCTGCAGATAGTCAAACGAGAGAAGCAGCTCTTCGCATTCAGCAAAAGCAAAAAGAGTTATTGCCACTTATTCAAAAGTTATCACAAACTGAAGCAGAGGCGACTCAAATTACATTCGTTGAAGATCAAGTAAATAGCTTTACAGAATTAATTGATCGTCAAATTACAACTTTAGAAACGTTATTAACGGATTGGAAAGTTTTAAATAATAATATGATTCAAATTCAAACAAATGTTGAAGAAGGCACGTATACAGACAGTAGTTTACTTCAAAAACATTTTAATCAAATTAAAAAAGTAAGTGATGAAATGAATAAGCAAACAAATCAATTTGAAGATTACGTTACAAACGTTGAAGTACATTAAATAGAAAAATAATTAGCGATATAGGGAGAGAAGAAAAATGACAAAAAAACCATATAAAGTAATGGCTCTATCAGCACTTATGGCAGTATTTGCAGCAGGAAATATTATGCCGGCTCATACGTATGCAGCTGAAAGTACAGTGAAACAAGCTCCAGTTCATGCGGTAGCAAAAGCTTATAATGACTATGAAGAATATTCATTAGGACCAGAAGGCTTGAAAGATGCAATGGAAAGAACAGGTTCAAATGCTTTAGTAATGGATCTGTATGCTTTAACAATTATTAAACAAGGTAATGTTAACTTTGGAAATGTATCGACTGTTGATGCAGCTTTAAAAGGAAAAGTGATTCAGCACCAAGATACAGCTAGAGGAAATGCGAAGCAATGGTTAGATGTATTAAAGCCACAGCTTATTTCAACGAATCAAAACATCATTAACTACAATACAAAATTCCAAAACTATTATGATACTTTAGTTGCTGCGGTAGATGCAAAAGATAAAGCGACTCTTACGAAAGGCCTAACTAGATTATCAAGTAGTATTAATGAAAATAAAGCGCAAGTGGATCAGTTAGTAGAAGACTTGAAAAAATTCCGAAATAAAATGACGTCGGATACGCAAAACTTCAAGGGTGATGCAAATCAAATTACATCTATATTAGCTAGTCAAGATGCAGGAATTCCGCTTCTACAAAATCAAATTACAACGTACAATGAGGCAATTAGTAAATATAATGCAATTATTATCGGTTCATCTGTTGCGACAGCTCTAGGACCAATTGCAATTATTGGTGGTGCAGTAGTTATTGCTACGGGCGCAGGAACACCGCTAGGAGTCGCATTAATTGCAGGTGGTGCAGCAGCTGTAGGCGGTGGTACAGCTGGTATCGTATTAGCGAAGAAAGAACTTGACAATGCACAAGCTGAAATTCAAAAAATAACTGGACAAATTACAACTGCTCAATTAGAAGTAGCTGGGTTAACGAACATTAAAACACAAACTGAGTATTTAACAAATACGATTGATACTGCAATTACAGCGTTGCAAAACATTTCAAATCAATGGTATACAATGGGATCGAAATACAATTCTTTACTTCAAAATGTGGATTCAATTAGTCCAAACGATCTTGTTTTCATTAAAGAAGATTTAAACATTGCGAAAGATAGCTGGAAAAACATTAAAGACTATGCAGAAAAGATTTATGCTGAAGATATTAAAGTAGTAGACACGAAAAAAGCATAATTGAATACGAATCGTTAGAGCGTTAAGTGTTGATGAATGATTTGAAGCTCCTGTTCAGTTGTGAGCAGGAGCTTTTGATATCCTTATAAAGAGAATAGGTGAAAAATATGCAGAAACGATTTTATAAAAAATGTCTTTTAGCGGTAATGATTGCTGGGGTGGCAACGAGTAACGCATTTCCTTTACATCCTTTTGCAGCAGAACAAAATGTAAAGGTGCTACAAGAAAATGTGAAAAACTATTCTCTTGGACCAGCAGGATTCCAAGATGTAATGGCACAAACGACATCAAGTATATTTGCAATGGATTCATATGCAAAATTAATTCAAAATCAACAAGAGACGGATTTAAGTAAAATAAGTTCGATTAATAGTGAATTTAAAGGGAATATGATTCAGCATCAAAGAGATGCAAAAATTAATGCAGCATATTGGTTAAATAATATGAAGCCTCAAATTATGAAAACAGATCAAAATATTATAAATTACAATAATACTTTTCAATCGTATTATAATGACATGTTAATAGCGATTGATCAAAAGGATAGTGGAAAATTAAAAGCGGATTTAGAAAAGTTGTATGCGGATATTGTAAAGAATCAAAATGAGGTAGATGGATTATTAGGAAATTTGAAAGCTTTTCGCGATAGAATGGCGAAAGATACAAATAGTTTCAAAGAGGATACAAATCAGTTAACAGCGATATTGGCAAGTACGAATGCTGGTATTCCAGCTCTAGAGCAACAAATAAATACATATAACGATTCGATTAAAAAGAGTAATGATATGGTCATTGCTGGTGGCGTACTTTGCGTAGCTCTAATAACATGTCTTGCTGGCGGGCCGATGATTGCGGTTGCGAAAAAAGATATCGCAAATGCAGAAAGAGAAATCGCCAATTTAAAAGATAGAATTTCAGGAGCACAAGCAGAAGTCGTAATTTTGACTGATGTAAAAAATAAAACAACAAACATGACAGAAACAATTGATGCAGCAATTACAGCACTACAAAACATATCAAATCAATGGTATACAGTAGGTGCAAAGTATAATAATTTATTACAAAACGTAAAAGGAATTAGTCCGGAAGAGTTTACGTTTATAAAAGAAGATTTACATACAGCGAAAGATAGCTGGAAAGATGTAAAGGATTATACAGAAAAATTACATGAAGGTGTGGCAAAGTAAACAGTGGACTAGTTCTGCTGTTTATTTTTCATCCTGTTTTTTGTGAGAGTTGAGCTTGCAATTATATATAAGTTTGTCATGTGTTTTATCAATGTGGCTATTGGGTAATAGTTAATCAAATTGATACGAATAACCTAAATAAATTTCTGATCAAGTCTTTTATATGTAATGTTTTAATGAAAAAAGCTATACTGTAAGCAAAATTAAAAATTGGAGAGGAAATACTACAACATGGAAAATTATCTATTATTTATCCTTACAGCAATGTTAATCATAATCATGCCTGGTCCTGGTTTTGCACTAGTTACAAAAAATACTATCTCGCATGGTAAAAATGGCGGGATAAAGACTGTTTTAGGAACGATATCTGGAATGATGATTCATACAATAATGGCTACGTTAGGACTTTCTGCTATCTTAATGAAATTTGCTATGTTATTTACATTTATAAAATATGCTGGGGCTGTTTATTTAATTTATTTAGCTGTAAAGTCAATTAAAAGTGCCTTACATAAAAAAGAAGATATGTCAGGTTTAGCAGAAATGGACTCTAAGGATATTGGGGCAATTAAAAGCTTTAGACAAGGATTTACTACGGCAATTTTAAATCCAAAAACCGCTGTATTTTTCCTTAGTTTTTTACCCCAATTTATTGTGAGTAATCAAAATCATTTCCTCCAATTTCTTTTATTAGGAGTCACATTTACGACTTTGACAGCAATATGGTATTTACTTTACATCTCACTCATACGTCAATTAAGAACTTTTTTAAGAAAAGAAAGAGTGAACCGTACAATAGAGGGTATTACAGGCGCCGTATTATTAGTATTTGGAGTTAGATTGTTTTTCCAAAAATAAATATGTAGATAAAACGAGAAATAAAAAAGTTGATTATTTCTCGTTTTATTCTTTAAAATCTGCAACAGAATCAGGATTTCCCCTCAAAGTATAAATTCCAAGAGGAACCGTTTTTTTATTTACTTATATACGTACAGCTGTACCACTGACAGCAACCATTAACATTCCATCACGAACAACTTCGTAATCTACGTCAATACCAACGATAGCGTTCGCACCTTTTTCTTTTGCAAGTTCTTTCATTTCGCCCATTGCAATATCACGAGCGTCTTTTAGTTTACTTTCGTAAGCACCAACACGGCCACCGACAACATCACGAACGGAAGCGAATACATCGCGGACAATATTTGCACCCATAATAGCTTCACCATTTACAATATCAATATACTCAATAATCTCTTTACCTTGAATTCCAGAAGTTGTTGTTACAATCATGACTGACACTCTCCTAATATTTTATAATTTTTGATTAGCTTTCTTATGTCATAGAAAAAGTAGTTCTGGTGCCAAAAATGCTTGATAGAAACATAGAATATTTTTGGCATCAGAAACAAGTCTAGTTTCTTACAGAATGAAAGCAAGGCAATTGTTTAACATATGTATCGCTATAACATATGCAATGGATCTTTTAGAAATAAGATAAGCCGCAGTAAGTATCAACGATCCAGGTAAATAAATAGCAATATCTGAAAGTTGGTTCGTATGAAGAAGTGTAAAAATCATAATCGAAATGATAGATGCAATAGCAGTACCAATATGGTAAGAAAAACGATTTATTAATATGTGGCGAAACACAATTTCTTCAAGTATTGGACCCAGAATACCAAATACAAGCAATGTAAATACAAGCGGTACCTCTGCACCCGTTTCAAGGAGCTGCTCTTGGTTCTCTGGTTGACCAGTTGCTAGAAAATACATAACACACTGTTCCACAATTAACGTAAATAAAACTACCATAGGAATACTTACTATTTTCAAAATTGTCTTCTCTTTAAAATAAGTAAAACTTTCAATAATTTCTTTCCTAAAGCAAATGATTCCTACAATAGCAGGTACAGTAAAACCGATGGCACTAAGAACAAATTCTGATTCAACTAAATTGACATTAGCTAAAAGTGATATGCCAAATAGTATGTACAAGCCAATTTGAAATGGTACAAACAGTGTAAAGATTATTAGCATAATGATTTCTTTTTTATTCATTTTTATAAAGTTCACTGTATTGCCCCCATAATTAAATTACCTATAATTTTTGATTTTTCTTTCTGCATAACGCTCTCCTTCTAAATATATTTATATAAGATTATAAACCGGACGGTTCGGTCTGAATCGAAATCTAATGATACTACAAGTTTCTAGTTTTTTAAACCCTTTTTATAAAGTATTAACAAAATCAAAATGGAAAAAAGCAAATATATTTATATTTCAGTTGCTTTGTTACAATTTAATTCCAGTAATCATTAATGGTTAATCTTTTATAGAATGAAGTGAAAGTGGGAGTAGTTCAAACACTTTAGCTAAACATATTAATAAAAATTATATATAATAATCATATGTCTATACATTAAAATTAACTATATATTTTTACACCTCTACGATTTTAGATAAAATTAGTTGTATAATATGACTGAACTAAACAATTGGTCATGTCGTTTTGACAGAAGATTCACTTAATTTATGTAGGTAATACAATTTGATTAACTTCTTTTCAAACCGTATTCTTTGAGGTTTCCATAAGATAGGGATTGATAAGATATTTCTGTTCCAAACTTATTTATACTTACAAAAAAATTAAGAAAATAGAGGGTAAACATTACCTAGAATATTAGGATCGTTTTCATTAGGAGGATTACAAAGCATGACTAAAGTTGATAAGGTTAAAGAAAAAATTATTGAAACATCTTTATATTTATTTAATACTAATGGGATAACTCGCACATCCATCCAGGATATAATGACAGCTACTGAACTACCTAAAGGATCTATTTATCGTAGATTCAAAAGTAAAGAAGAAATTGTCCTTGCTGCCTACGACAAAAGTGGTGAGATTATGTGGAGTCATTTTCATAAAGCAATGGAAAATAAAAAGACAGCAATTGATAAAATCCTTGCAATTTTCCTTGTATATCAAGATGCAGCTAATAATCCTCCTATTGCTGGAGGCTGTCCATTACTTAATAGTGCCATTGAAAGTACTGGAGTATTTCCAGAATTACAAAAAGCAGCAGCAAAAGGTTATGATGATACAGTAATGTTAATGGCTTCTCTCATAAAAGAAGGAATAGAGAAACAAGAATTTAAAGAAGATATAGAGGTTATATCACTCGCTTCCTTTCTTGCCTCTTCAATGGAGGGGGCTATTATGGCAAGTCGAGTATCTAACGATAATATACACCATCATTATTTTATTGAACAAATAAAACATCATCTTTTCACTTATTCTAAATAAGTGAGAACTTGCATTGTTTCCATCCAATTTTTATAAAATTAAATTGAGTAAATACCCCTTATAAATAGTAACTTCTGTTTATAAGGGGTATTTGAATAGACTTTAGCAAAGGGAGCTTTTTACACGTTGTTTGGATTATTTCACTAATACGAACTTTAGTTGAAGAGCAAGCCATAATGAAAAAGCTGTTTTAATATACTAATTATGTATCATATGTTAAAAAACTTATGTTATTTTGTTTTTCTAAGTTTATAGCTAAGAAGAATATAAGAATTAGAGGAGGGGGAAAATTGAAATTTTTTACGATATTTGCATCAAGGAATGATACAAGTGATATAGAAGGTTTCATTACTCAAGTTTTTCAAAATGGGTTTAAGGTTGAACGCAATAAAAATGAATATACGATTCAATCGAAAAGACTATTTGGCAAAAATAAAATTATTATTCGAGTGGATTCTGAAGAATCATCTCCTGATTATTTTTTCAATAATATTCCTGGAATGATGCACATGTACGATCAAATCGAATTTCAAGAAGAACATCTTAAGAAGATGGTTTTGGCACAGATTTCTGTAATTAATACCATAATCGCTATAGAGACGAAGAAGGATTATAGTGATGAATACGTGGAGCTGTTTCTTAAATTACTTAATGAGGTGAACGGTATTGGTTTTATTCCTGATCGAACTCTCATCGGGAAGGATGGAAAAGTAATTGTATTTCCGGATGGATCCTCTGGTCCTTCAGAATTTACTCCTCAAGCATGTACGAACAAAATAAGGGGACAGAATAGTACTTCTACCGATGGGGAGAAAAGAAAACAGAAATCGATAAGCTATCTGCAAGATAAAGGGATTCCATATATAGAAGGATTGCCTCAATTGCCTCCTTTGACAAGTATTCAATTAAGAAGCCGAGAAGAGATTACGAAGAGAGCAGTAGCTTTGTTGATTGTCATACAATATGCTTGTGATGTTGCCCAAGAAGGAGATTTGAAAACTTCCAAAGAGTTCGTCATGGAGCTGCTGAATCAATTTGATGTGGTTGAATCATTAACGATGCAGGAAAGGAATTTTCTAAATTCAGAGGAACCTGATGAGAAAGAAGCGATACAGATTGCATGGCAGTATGAAGCCCAATGGGTTTTGCTTTGGTCAATAGGCCTCGTGAATACACTGAAATTCCCAAGAGAAATCTGTGACTGTCATTATGCAATTAAACTTGTTTCTGATTGTAGTTCTTTTAATGAATTTTATCAAAAAACAAAATTGCGAAATGCAGAAGAAATTTTGGACGAGGCCGACCTTATTTATCGGCTTCATTGGGCTTGTGTACATGATAGAATTAATGCGAGAGAAGCAACTGCAGGTATGCATGAAAGTATTGTTATTGAAAGACGAAGAGGCTTGTTTTGGCTAATCAATTATAAAAATGAAGATTGGGATTGTATCTCCATGGATACATAATCCATATTCTTTGTCTGTAGAGCATTTGTATTCTAGATAATCGAATTATTGCTTCATCAGTTTAATCCCTTATAGAAAAACGGGCGAAAATGCCATAGATAGGAGAAAAAATAGTCTTTGATATCCTAAGCCTCATATACAACTTGAACGGCTTTGTTATCGTTACTACAGAAAAATGTGAATTAAATGTTAATCGATTTACATGTTTCAAGCGTATCTATATTGAGTTTGTAAATCTACACAATAAGTTTTCATTATATATTAAGTGTAGTAGAAGTTCAGATAGATAAAATTCGGTAGTCGAATTTTTTTGCATAAAGCTGTATAATGCTTGTAACGAAAGGGAAATACAGGAAGGGATTTGTAATGAGTTACTATGGAAAAAGATAAACAACAATTAAGCGTTGAAGTTGCAAGATTATATTATCAATCAGATTATAGTCAGCAAGAAATTGCTAACAAATTAAATATTTCAAGACCAACAATTTCTAGATTGTTAAAGTATGCGAAAGAAAAAGGGTTTGTTCAAATTAGCATCGCTGATCCATTTGCGGATTTAGATAACGTTGGGAATTTACTGAAAGAAAAATACAACTTGTTAGAGGCACATGTTGTATTTTCTCCAGTACCGGAATATGCAACGATTACAGAGTATATAAGTAAATATGCTGCTGAGTATATGGAAAAGACAGTTAAAAACGGTGATATTGTTGGTGTAAGCTGGGGAATGACTATGTATGAAATCGCTAGAAAAATCGTACCGCAACATGTAAAAGGGGTAGAGGTTGTCCAGCTAAAAGGTGGTATTAGTCATTCAAGTGTAAATACATATGCGAATGAAACGATAGCTTTATTTGCAGATGCTTTTCAAACGACGCCAAGAAATCTACCTCTTCCAGTTATATTTGATAATGCAGTGACAAAAGAATTAGTAGAGCAGGATCGACATATTCATCATATTATCGAAATGGGGAAGCAAGCGAATATTGCAATTTTCACTGTAGGAACAGTGCGAGACGAAGCGCTATTATTCCGATTAGGTTATTTCGATAAGGGTGAAACGAGTTTACTCAAAAAACAATCGGTCGGTGACATTTGTTCACGATTCTTTGATGGGGACGGAAATATTAGTAGTGAAGAAATTAATAAGCGGACCATTGGAATTGAGTTAGAAGAACTGAAATTAAAGAAACGTTCTATTTTAGTTGCAGGTGGTAATAGAAAAATCAAAGCAATTGATGGTGCGTTACGTGGCGGGTATGCAAATGTATTAATTATCGATCAGCATACAGCAAAAGAATTGTTACATTATCAAAAAGATTAGAAATAAAAGGCGTTCTCAAGATGTTAATTTTGAGAACGCCTTTTATTTTGTTATGTATGAATGATAGGAGTTTTTTGAACACAAGTTGCCTTTTTAAAAATAATTATGGATATGGAGATACATACTACCATTGTTAACATAAAAATTTTGATTATATATCTGAAATGTTCTTTGGTAGAATGCGCTTTATTTACTACAAGAAAATTCCTTTTAAAAAAGAATGAACAAAATTTCAAAAGTGTATTTACATTTGTTCAACTAAGAGTTAGAATGAAGTTGTTAAAAGATATGAGGAGTGAAGATAATGAACATTGCAAAGTTAATTGACCATACAATTTTAAAAGCTAATACTACTAAAGAAGATGTTATGAAAGTAATTGAAGAAGCAAAGGAATATAAATTCGCTTCTGTTTGTATTAACCCAACATGGGTAAAATTAGCGGCTGATGAACTAGCTGGACATGATGTAGACGTTTGTACTGTAATCGGTTTCCCATTAGGAGCAAGCACTACTGAAACAAAAGCATTTGAAACAAAAGATGCTATCGCAAAAGGTGCAACTGAAGTTGATATGGTAATCAACGTAGGCGCTTTAAAAGATGGCGACAACGAACTTGTTGAAAAAGATATTTATGAAGTAGTACAAGCAGCAAAAGGAAAAGCTCTTGTAAAAGTAATCATTGAAACTTGCCTATTAACAGATGAAGAGAAAGTACGCGCTTGTGAATTATCAGTAAAAGCTGGTGCTGACTTCGTAAAAACTTCAACTGGATTCTCAACTGGCGGAGCAACTGCTGAAGATATCGCATTAATGCGTAAAACAGTAGGACCAAACGTTGGTGTAAAAGCATCTGGTGGCGTTCGTACACGTGAAGATGCAGACAAAATGGTAGCTGCTGGAGCTTCTCGCGTTGGAGCAAGTGCTAGTGTTGCAATCGTATTAAATGATGCAAAAGGTGCTACAGATAACTACTAATCATTAATGAAGTCAAAAGCAATAGATACACAAAGTAAAGTGTATCTATTGCTTTAATAATTGAAAAAAATGTAAGCGGATACGAATGGGAGGAGACGGCTTATGAAATACTTAATCGGTGTTTTAGGCCTCGTATTGATTTTAGGTATCGCTTGGCTTGCTAGTAATGATAGAAAAAAAGTCAAATATCGCCCAATCATAACGATGGTTATATTACAATTCATTTTGGGATTTTTATTATTAAATACAAGTGTAGGGAATATATTAATTAGTGGAATAGCAGATGGTTTTGGAGAGTTATTAAAATATGCTGCTGACGGTGTGAATTTTGTATTTGGTGGATTAGTAAATCAAAAAGAGTTTTCGTTCTTTTTAAGTGTATTAATGCCAATCGTATTTATCTCGGCACTAATAGGTATATTACAACACATTAAAGTATTACCTATTATTGTGAAATCTATCGGTTTAGCATTAAGTAAAGTAAATGGAATGGGGAAACTAGAATCATATAATGCAGTTGCTTCTGCGATTTTAGGACAATCTGAAGTGTTTATTTCAGTTAAGAAACAACTAGGGTTATTGCCAGAGAAAAGAATGTATACATTATGTGCATCTGCAATGTCTACAGTTTCTATGTCTATCGTTGGATCATATATGGTGTTATTAAAACCACAATATGTTGTAACCGCTTTAGTGCTTAACTTATTCGGTGGCTTCATCATTGCTTCTATTATTAACCCGTATGAAGTTACTGAGGAAGAAGATATGTTAGAAGTGCAAGAAGAAGAGAAAAAGACTTTCTTTGAAGTATTAGGTGAATACATTATAGACGGATTTAAAGTTGCCATTACAGTAGCAGCTATGCTAGTCGGTTTCGTTGCTCTTATCGCATTCATCAATGCAGTATTTAAAGGTGTAATTGGTATCTCATTCCAAGAAATCCTTGGTTATGTATTTGCACCATTTGCATTTATTATGGGTGTGCCTTGGCATGAAGCAGTTAATGCAGGAAATATTATGGCAACAAAATTAGTATCAAATGAATTTGTCGCTATGACAGATTTAGCACAAGGAAACTTTAATTTCTCAGATAGAACGACAGCGATTATATCTGTATTCTTAGTTTCATTTGCAAACTTCTCTTCAATTGGAATTATTGCAGGGGCAGTTAAAAGCTTAAATGAAAAGCAGGGGAATGTAGTGGCAAGATTTGGTTTGAAATTACTATTCGGTGCAACGTTAGTAAGTTTCTTATCAGCAACAATCGTTGGCTTATTATTTTAATAGATTCGTATAATATAAAAAGGAATGGTGATTGTAATGAGAATGGTAGATATTATTGCAAAAAAACGTGACGGCAAAGAATTAACGACTGAAGAAATCAAATTCTTTATTAATGGATATACAGACGGAAGTATTCCTGATTATCAAGTGAGTGCACTTGCAATGGCAATCTTCTTTAAAGATATGACAGATCGCGAACGTGCAGATTTAACGATGGCGATGGTTGAGTCTGGTGAAACGATCGACTTATCAGCAATTGAAGGAATTAAAGTAGATAAACATTCAACTGGCGGTGTTGGTGATACTACAACATTAGTATTAGGACCATTAGTTGCTGCTTTAGATGTACCAGTAGCAAAAATGTCTGGTCGTGGTTTAGGACATACAGGCGGAACAATTGATAAATTAGAAGCGGTAGAAGGATTCCACGTTGAAATTACGAAAGAGCAGTTCATTGATATTGTAAACCGTGACAAAGTAGCTGTTATTGGACAAACAGGAAACTTAACACCTGCAGATAAAAAGATTTATGCATTACGCGATGTAACAGGAACGGTTAACTCAATTCCTCTCATTGCAAGTTCAATTATGAGTAAAAAAATTGCAGCAGGTGCTGACGCAATCGTACTTGATGTAAAAACAGGTGCTGGTGCATTTATGAAAACAGAAGAAGATGCAAAAGAATTAGCACATGCAATGGTACGTATCGGAAATAATGTAGGACGTCAAACTATGGCTGTTATTTCAGACATGTCACAACCGCTTGGTTTTGCGATTGGTAACGCTCTAGAAGTAAAAGAAGCGATTGATACGTTAAAAGGTGAAGGTCCAGAAGATTTAACAGAATTAGTACTTGTATTAGGTAGCCAAATGGTCGTACTTGCGAAAAAAGCAAATACGTTAGAAGAAGCTCGTGAAATGCTAATTGAAGTGATGAAAAACGGAAAAGCAACTGAGAAGTTTAAAGAGTTCTTAAGCAATCAAGGCGGAGATAGCTCAATTGTAGACAATCCAGAAAAAATGCCACAGGCGAAGTATGTAATTGATGTACCTGCAAAAACTTCAGGTGTTATTTCTAACATTGTTGCAGATGAGATTGGTATTGCAGCTATGTTACTTGGTGCAGGTCGTGCAACGAAGGAAGATGAAATCGATTTAGCAGTAGGATTAATGTTACGTAAAAAAGTTGGCGATGCAGTAAAAGAAGGCGAGCCATTCGTAACAATCTACGCAAATCGTGAAAATGTAGAAGATGTAAAAGCAAAAATTTATGAGAACATCTCTATCGCTGAAACAGCAGTGGCTCCTAAATTAGTTCATACAGTTATTACTGACTAATCATCATTTCGTTTACTTTGAGGGGGAAATAATATGGGTAAGAAAAAATATATTGAAGAAGCAAACAAGATGTTATCGAAAGCGTATATTCCGTATTCTAAATTTCCTGTTGGCGCAGCGTTAGTTACGAAAGAAGGGAAAATCTATACTGGTTGTAATATAGAAAATGCTTCTTACGGTTTATGTAACTGTGCAGAAAGAACAGCAATATTTAAAGCGGTATCAGAAGGGGAGCGCGATTTTAGTTACTTAGTTATTACAGGAGAAACTGATGGACCGATTTCACCATGTGGTGCGTGTAGACAAGTAATTGCTGAATTCTGTGATCCGAAAATGCCTGTATTATTAACGAATGTAAAAGGTGATGAAAAAGAAGTGACTGTTGAGCAATTACTGCCAGGTGCTTTCTCAATAGAAGATTTAAAATAAATTGAAAAGCCATTCTACAATTATTATTTGTGGAATGGCTTTTTTATTTTCAAAAATTGAATGTAATATTTTGTTCATACTCCGTTCATAAACTTCGCTTAAAATAATTGCAGCGAATATAGAAAGTTTACAACAGGAGGAATAGAATGAAGAAATTATATAATGCGGCATTTATTTACTTAATTATTGGTTTATTATCAGGTGTATTTGCAAGAGAGTATTCGAAAGCACAAGGAATTAAAGGATCCACAATGTTGCAATTAGTGCATACACATGTATTAGTGCTCGGTTTTGTATTCTTTTTAATTGCTTTAGCCTTATGTAAAGTGTTTCATGTACAAGAAACAAAGAGCTTTTGTGCATGGTTTGTTGTTTATAATGTAGGAGTAATCTTTACTATTGCTACAATGCTATGGAGAGGTCTTCTACAAGTAAATGGAACTGACTTTTACGGTTTAAGCCATATGGCTGGATTAGGTCATGTTATTATAAGTGTCGGGCTCGTTTGGTTTATGATTTTGCTCAAAAAGTCTTTTAAATAGATAGGAGTGGGAAGAGTATGATAGCACTTTTATCAAGTATTTTAGCGGTTTGTATGGCTGTTGGTGTCATGTTTCTGCGCTTTAAAGCAGCGAAAAAGCCGGTAACGAAAAAGAAAATTATATTGCCGCCAATTTTTATGAGTACAGGCGCAACGATGTACTTTTTACCAGAGTTTCGATTAACATCGTTAGAAATAGTTGAGGCAATTAGTATAGGGCTTATCTTTTCTATTTTTCTTATTAAAACAACTAAGTTCGAAATAAAAGGCGAACATATATTTATGAAACCGTCAAAAGCATTCATATTTATTTTAGTAGGCTTATTAGCTGTACGCGTGGCATTAAAGTCATATTTAAGCCAATCAATTGATTTGGCAGAGTTAAGCGGCATGTTTTTCTTACTTGCATTTGCGATGATTGTGTCGTGGAGAATTGCAATGTATCGCTCGTTTACTAAATTAAAAAAGACAATAAAAAGAGCTGGAATTTCTATATAGGAAATCCAGCTCTTTTTATGTTTTATTAGAATTCTTTAGCTCGGAACTCATTTGCTTAATTTTAAACGTATTTGAGCATCTTGTAATGCAGCAGGTGTAACGTTAAGACCATTTTGATCAACAATTTTTGTGTTTAATAAAATGGAATCTAAGCTTCCACGAAATGTTTGTGTATAGTTTTGGCGCAACATTTGTTGTTCTTGTTTTTCATCAACTGTTAATCCATTCGCTTTTTCTTTTTTTGACAATTCGTTAATACGGAATAAAATGTTTTGCATTTTGTTCACCTCTTATTTGAATTTAAATTAGTAACTTACTAATTTATAGTTATTGTAACTTGTTTAGTTGCCTGTGTCAATACTATCTAAAATTTAGTTAAAAATTGACGAAAAATTATAACAATAATAGAATGAAGTGTATTGAATAATTAGTTTCATAATTATACATAAAACGCTAGGGGGATTATCATGAAATCAACATTTTTTGCTCAAAATAGAGAACGATTAGCAAACACATTACCAGAGGGGTCTATTACGATTTTATTTGCGGGACAAGCACCGCATATGTCAGCTGATGCACATTATAAATTTGTACCGAATCGTAATTTTTACTACTTAACGGGAATCAATGAACCAAATGTTATTTTTATGCTGAAAAAGGTTGGAAGTAGTGTTGAAGAAACACTTTTCATTGAAAAGTCAGATCCAGTAATGGAAAAATGGGTCGGTAAAACAGTTTCTAACGAAGAAGCAGAGAAAATTTCAGGTATAAAGAAAGTTGTATATTTAGATAGCTTTGAAAAGACAATGTCAAATATACTTTTTACAGAAAATGCGAAGCATCTATATTTAGATATAGAACGTCGTGATTGGAATGGTACGGAGACAAAAACATTAGCATTTGCTAAACATGTAAGAGAAAAATACCCACACGTAACAATTGGTAATGTATATCCGAACATTTGTGAATTACGAGTATTTAAAACAGAGGAAGAAATTGAAATTATTAAAGAAGCGATTGCTATAACGAAAGACGGTATTTACAACGTACTTAAGCATGCAAAAGCAGGCATGATGGAGTATGAATTAGAAGCACAATTTGATTTTACACTGAAGTCATCTGGCATTAAGTACCATGCGTTCAATACAATTTTGGCGAGTGGGAAAAATGCTACAGTTCTTCATTATGAAGATAATGATGCACAAATTCAAAATGGTGACTTAGTATTACTAGATTTAGGTGCTCAAAAAGACTACTATAACGCTGATATTAGTTATACATTCCCGGCAAATGGAACATTCTCTAGTCGCCAAAAACAAATTTATAATATTGTATTAAAAGCATTAAAAGAAACAACAGAGATTATTAAGCCAGGATTAAAGTTCGCTGCATTAAATGAGCATACAAAAAAGGTACTGGCAGAAGAGTGTAAAGCAATTGGTTTAATTCAAGAAGATGAAGAGTTATCAAAATACTATTATCATGGTGTCAGCCATTTCCTTGGTTTAGATACACATGATGTAGGAACATATAAAGATAGAGTGTTAGAAGAAGGTATGGTTATAACAATTGAACCTGGTCTTTATATTGAAGGAGAATCAATTGGAATTCGTATTGAAGATGACATTCTTGTAACGAAAGACGGGTATGAAAACTTGTCAAAAGATATCATTAGGGAAGTTGAAGAAATTGAAGAATTTATGAGTGTAAATAATGAACATGTAAAAGGAAACCAAGCTGTAGTTAAATAATAAAAGAGTCATCACTAATTTATTTGAACTTTATCTCGAATCGTGGACAATTAAAAAATCCATGATTCGGGATAGGGTTCTTTTCTTCGAAATACTAATCTTTAATTATTAATCCTAATAAAGTAGCAAACTGAACAGCTTGATATGTCGATACTTTACATCCTCTTAAATCGTTCACTGAAACTGTAAGTGTATCAAAGGTAGAAGAACTAATATCTATCCCCTTCAGTGATGTCTGATCAAAATTAGCTTCATCAAGACTACATAATTGGAATTCAACTTTTTTAAGTTTACAGTCAAAAAAATCTGCATTATTTAATGAAGTTTCATTGAAGATGATTTTTTCTAGTTTAGAATTTCCAAATGCCGCTAAATTCAAAATTGAATTCTCAAATTTAACATTTCCTAAGCTAGATCCTGTGAAATTTACTCCGATTAATTTACTGTTTTTAAATTCGACTCTGTGAACAGAAGAATTGCTTAAATTAACATTTGATAAATCACAGTTTTCAAAACAAACATCTGTAATATCAATATTGCTAAAGTCTGTATTAGTAAACTTACAGTTTTTTATCACCGCATCATATAACCGCACTCTATCTACAGATTCATTTTCGAAAGTGGAGTCTATAATTTCACACACTTCCAATGTTGGATCTTCTTCATAAAAAATATCTTGAAAATTCTTTGAAGATAACTCTGGTGAAATTTTTGGTCTATCAATTTTCATCGTATATCAATCCTCTTCTATTTGATATATTTGTGTAATTTGAGTCCATTGTCTGTGAGGAACATTAGTTCTTATTATACAGAAATCTAAGTTCTTTTGTGAAGAGCATTTTAGCTACATTTTTCTTATTTAATAATAGCAGTGTTATTGTTTCTTAAGAAATAACGTCAAAACAAATACGAGAACGGCTAATATAGTCGCTACAAGGAAAGCATTTTGTATTACTAAAATATTCGTCTCTTGTAATGTCTCCGCTTTTAGTAATTTTCCAATTAGCTTACGTAAGATCTAATTACATCTCCTTATTTTCTTGAAAATCAACTTCTATAATGATTTTGAAAAAGAATAAGGAGGGATTGTCCATGAAGCGAGTTGTATTAGCAGCCGTTACAGTCTCTGTAATATTTTTAATTGCTGCCTGTTCTGTGACGACAAATACAACAAATGATCATAAAAATATGAAAGATAAAAAAACAATACAGACTAAAACAGCTACAAAACCATTGAAGGTTGAAAAAGGGCCAGAAGTTACTTTAATAGCGAAAGAAGAAAAGCAAAAATTAAGTAACGGTGTTATTGTTCCAGTCTGGACATTTAATGGCTCATCTCCTGGTCCAGAAATTCGGGTGAAAAAAGGTGAAAAGGTGAAAGTGACATTAAAAAATGAATTATCTGCACCAGTATCTATTCATTGGCATGGATATCCTGTCCCAAATAACATGGATGGAATTCCGGGCGTGACACAAGATGCAGTTGAACCAGGAAAAAGTTTCACTTACGAATTTGAAGCGAACGTACCAGGAACGTACTGGTATCACTCGCATCAAGATTCTGTAAATCAATTAGATAGAGGTTTGTATGGAGCGCTCATTGTAGAGGATACAAAGGAAAAATATGATAAAGATTACACATTACTGTTAGATGAATGGGTTACAGATAAAGAAGAAATTAAAAAGCAGTTAAAAGAAATGACAAAAGGGGAAATAGGTAATAAATCTAAAGGTGATGAAAATACGAAAAAGAATGATGATAAGAACGGCATGGATCATTCTGGTATGGACATGGGCAGTGATCAAAAAGACTCTGGCAATATGGCAGGAATGGACCATGGAAATATGAAGATGGAAGGTCATGATATGAGTATGTATGATTTATTCACAATCAATGGAAAAAGCGGTGATTTAGTAGTGCCATTGAAAGTGAATAAGGGAGATAAAGTTCGTTTTCGACTCGTTAATGCTGGTTATCTATCACATGATATACATGTTCACGGTCATGATATAAAAGTAATTGCGACAGATGGTCAACCAATAAACAATCCAAAAGTTATAAAGGATAAAGTAATTTCAATCGCACCGGGCGAACGTTATGATATTGAATTTACTGCTAATAAAACTGGGAAATGGTATGTTGAAGACCATTCGAAAAATAAAGGTGCAAAAGGAATGAAAGCTGTTATTGAATATGATGGCAGCAAAGAGATGAAAGATAAAGCAGACGAAAAAGAAAAATTACCGAAATTAGATATAATGAAATATGGTACTAAAAAATTAGGTAGTTTCACGTTAAATCAAGAGTATACTGCCACATATAATATGGACTTAAATACGCAAATGAATGGAAATGAAATGGTATATACAATTAACGGAAAGGTATTTCCGGATATTGACCCAATTCAAGTAAAAAAGGGTGATTTAGTAAAAGTGAAGTTGGTAAATCGTTCTAAAATGGATGATCACCCAATGCATTTACATGGGCACTTCTTTCAGGTGTTGAGTAAAGATGGAAAACCGATAGAAGGTTCTCCAATTGTAAAAGATACATTGAACTTAAAACCAGGAGAAGAATATGAAGTAGCCTTTGTAGCAGACAAGCCCGGTGAGTGGATGTTCCACTGTCACGACCTACATCATGCTTCAGCCGGGATGGTAACGGAAGTGAACTATACAGATTATAAATCTGACTATGTTCCAAACCAAAACATTCCTAATAAGCCAGAATAATAGGAAGCAGTTATCCTATGGATAGCTGCTTATTCATTTTTGTTGCAAGTACTAATGTATATGTTGATTATGCCCAGGTGAAGGTGCAGGAGTATGATCTGGGAATGTCGCGAATACGGCAACGATAATTACTACACTAATTGAAAGGAATAACAAAAAACGACGTTGGATAAAAGTAGAAAAGTTCTCCGATAACAATTGAATCACACAGGACATAGTAATCGTTATAGTAAGTAAAAGGCTAATGAACAATATACTATGAGCTTGTTGAGCGTTTAACATTTCTGTAATCATTGCTCCCATCATACTTGCCATTAATCCAGAGAACATTCCTTCTAAAGCAGTATATAGGTGAAAACGTAGACCCACTAAAAAACCGATAAAACCACTAATTAAAATAGCAAGTAAAGTAGAATATAGTAATTCCCCCTTAAAGAGAATGCCTAAATAAAAACCAATACTTAAACCGATACTCATACTAAAAGACATAATAAATACCATATACTCCATTAGGGTACCCTTACGTTTAGAAATATTGGATACAATAAGAATTGAGGTACAGCAAAGTGTTAAGGTAGTTAACGTATAAGCAAACATTATGATACCTCCTTGTCCTATCGTTCATTTCATCATATGTGTACTTATGATAATTTATATCTGCATATTATCTGCACAATTTCATAGATGTAAGCAAAGGAACGCTTGATTTTTTAGGGCGTCTTTTTTAATTGTAAGCATGTGAAAGAAATTGTTATATTATGAGTTTCTATTGTGAAGCCATAAAGAATAAGCGTATAATATTATAGGTCTCCCATTTGCGAGACAAACCGCGAATGATAAATAAGATTGTTGTTTTATCATCGCTTCTAAACATATAGACAATGAAAGTAACACTGGAATACAGATAGGGAGTTATAAAATGAAATTAATTATTGCCGAGAAACCAGATCAAGGGTTGGCTCTTGTTTCACAGTTTAAATATCGCCGGAAAGATGGATATTTAGAGGTAGAAGCGAATGAGTTATTTCCAAATGGAGCGTACTGTACATGGGCAATTGGTCATTTGACGCAGTTATGTAATCCAGAGCATTATCACGCAGAGTGGAAAAAATGGTCACTTAATACATTACCGATGATTCCAGAGCGTTTTCAATTTGAAGTAACAAAGTCAAAGTATAAGCAATTTAACGTTGTGAAACAGCTGTTACATAATCCACAGGTAACAGAAATTATTCACGCAGGCGATGCTGGGCGTGAAGGGGAACTAATCGTACGAAATATTATTAATCTTTGTAACGTGCAAAAGCCTATGAAGCGTCTATGGATTTCGTCTTTAACGAAGCAAGCTATTTATCAAGGGTTTAAAAATTTACTTGATGAATCAGATACAATTAATACGTATTACGAAGCATACACGAGATCTTGTGCTGACTGGGTTGTTGGCATGAATGCATCACGTGTGTTTAGTATTTTGTTAAAGAAAAAAGGAATGAATGATGTATTTTCTGCTGGTCGTGTCCAAACACCAACGTTAGCATTGATTGTAAAGCGTGAAAAAGAAATTGAAAACTTTAAGTCAGAGCCTTTCTGGGAAGTGTTTGCAACCTTTAATATAGAAGGAAAGAAATATGACGGGAAATGGGAGAAGGATAATGAATCCCGCTTAAAAGACCCTGATATGGCGAATAAAATTGCGGCATTTTGCCAAGGGAAACCGGCTGTTGTGAAGGAAATGAAAACGGAGCGTAAAGAGTTTCAGCCGCCGCTTTTATTCAACTTATCATCACTGCAAGCAACGGCAAATAAAGCCTTTAAGTTTTCACCGAAAAAGACGCTTGATATAACGCAAGCACTCTATCAAAAAGGGATTGTTTCTTATCCACGTTCAGATTCTAACTATGTTACTCAAGGAGAAGCAGCGACTTTCCCTGATATTTTACAGAAGTTAAGTCAGTTTGATGAATATAAAGGCTTATTACCGGCACCAATTGAATCCATTATGAACAATAAGCGTTATGTGAATGAAAAGAAAGTAACAGATCACTACGCAATTATTCCGACAGAGCAAGTTACAAACCCAAGCAGATTATCAGGTGATGAAAAGAAAATATACGATATGATCGTAAGAAGGCTTATTGCAGCTCATTATGAAGTTGCAATCTTTGACTATACAACGATTGTAACGCTTGTAGATGAACGTGCTGAATTCATTTCAAAAGGAAAACAGCAAATTCAAGAAGGTTGGCGTAAAGTTATTTTCCAAGACGATAAAGATGACGAAACCATTCTTCCAATTGTAGCTGAAGGTGAAGAAGGAAAAGTTGTAAAGGTGAAAGTGAAAGAAGGAAAAACACAGCCACCGAAGCGTTATACAGAAGGACAACTTATTACGTTAATGAAAACAGCCGGTAAGTATTTAGAGAATGAAGAGCTAGAGAAGGTATTGAAGAAAACAGAAGGTTTAGGTACGGAAGCGACCCGCGCGGGTATTATTACGATGCTGAAAGACCGTAAATATATAGATGTAAAGAAAAACCAAGTGTATGCGACTGATAAAGGAAAAGTATTAATTACCGCAATTGGTGACAAAATACTAGCTTCACCGGAAATGACTGCGAAATGGGAACAGCGTCTTGCGGAAATTGGTGAAGGTACAGCTTCACCAGCAACTTTTATGGAACAGACGAAAAAGCTATCAGCTAAAATTATTGAAGACGCAGTGGAAATGTCTGAGAAGTGGGATTTCACGGGACTACATGTTGAATCGATTGAACGAAAAGGATCGAAATTTACAACGGGTAAAAAGGTTGGTAGCTGTAAAAAATGTGATGGCGATGTAATTGATAAATCAACGTTTTACGGTTGTTCTAACTATAATACAACGCAATGTGATTTCACCATTTCAAAGAAGATATTAAGTAAAACAATTTCGCAAAAGAATATGACAAAGCTCTTAAAAGGTGAAAAGACTGATTTAATTAAAGGCTTTAAAAAGGGCGAGAAAACGTTTGATGCGAAATTAGAGTGGAAAGATAATAAGATTAATTTTGTATTTGAGAATTAATTTGTTAAAAGAGCATGACATAAAACTGTCATGCTCTTTTGTTTTTTCTTTTATATAAAATTTAACAATAAAAAAAATCCTTTAAATAATAATTTTTTATTGTAAAACGATAAATTTTGTATTAAAATCATAATAAATGAGTGAGGTGCTTTTGTTAAAAGGTAACAACCTTATTTTTAAAATTAGAGGAGGTATAACTATGAATATTAACAATTTGATTGTTAAACATATGGATAACCCCCATGAGTTGGAGAAGATGTATAGAAAAGATCCGAAAGCTTTTAAAAAAGCATTCTCACAAGCATGGGACCAAAACCCTGATTCCCAGGTTCTAGGTGCTTGGTATGAAAGGTTGCATTTCAAGGAGAAAGTAAATAAAGAAAAAACATCTTTGTTTCAAAAAGGTTTCTTATTCATGGGCCTTTTAGCTATTTTGGCCGGCATAAGCACCAGGATCATTTTCCACTTTGTTGAGCAGGAAGCAATTGCTCCAATAAACTTGGCTTTTGGTGTAATTCCCTTTATTGCTGCTTATTTTGTTTACAATAATAAGCCGAAAAAAAGTATTATTTATTCCCTTATAGCGTTATTCCTAGTTTCCGGGGTGTATCTTAATACATTGCCAATAAATTATAAAGACAGTACGATACTTGCTTATTTACATCTTCCTATATTTTTATGGGTCTTAGTAGGGCTTGCATTTACAGGAAATGAATATTCAAAAGGCAGTACAAGATTAGCCTATATTAAATTTAATTTAGAATATTGTCTTCTCTACGGGAGCATGGCAGTGAGCGGAATGATACTAGCAATATTCACCATGCGTTTATTTAGCTTTGTTGACTTAGATATAGGAGAATTCTATTTTAGTAATGTTGTTTTATTTGGAGCAGCGGCTCTCGCTATTGTGGCTGCATACTTAGTATCAATGAATCTTAAGCTTGCTAAAAATATTACACCATACATATCTAAAATTTTTAGTCCTCTCGTCCTGATCACGTTGCTTATCTATCTTATAACGGTAATTTGGGTGGGGAAAAATCCGTTCTTGGATCGCAATTTCCTAATGGCTTTCAACGGAATACTCCTTGGTGTATTGGCTGTTACCATATTTTCTATCGTTGAAAGTGACTCGGACGAGAAAAAGAACATTTCAGATTATATAAATTTTTCCTTAATTGTTCTGGCACTTATTATTGACACTGTCGCATTGTCAGCCATAGTATTCAGACTTTCTTCTTACGGGATTACGCCTAATAGACTTGCTGTTTTAGGAGTAAATGTACTGATTTGGGCAAATCTCATTTGGATTATGTTTTCCTATATGCGTTTCTTGCAAAACAAATCAGGACCAAAAGCTATCCAAGATGCCGTTACGAAGTATTTGCCAATATACGGACTTTGGGCAGCTTTCGTTATATTTACGTTTCCTATCATTTTTAATTAGAAAGGATCTGTTAATGCGGGAGTGGTGAGGGCTAATAATCATTGGGGGATGAACAAAACCCCCAATGATTAAAGTTTCACTTTATTATAATTGGTATTATTATGTTTGTAGTTTCGGTAATTTCATTTGTAATGATAAATAAGAAATAAGTGTTGTATGTAATCTTTCCATAATAAAAAACGTCCCAAAATGGGACGTTTTTTATTATGCGTATTGCCGTTTTTTCTTAATAAGCAACAAAACTTGTGACACACAAGCTAGTACCGGTAACTCAATCAATGGTCCAATAACGAGTGCAAGTGCGATAAGAGGTTCGTCTGGAAAAGCGGTTACAGCGATAGCGAGTGCAACAGGTGAGTTTCTTGCTAACGTTGTTAAGCTTAGACTTACTGTATCTTTGTAAGATAAATGCATCATGCGCCCGATAAATTGTCCTAGTAAAAAATTAATGATGAAGAACAATAGAACAGGAACGAGTAATAATAAAACAACATTCATATTTTGTAGTAAATATTTACCTTGTGATGCAAACATCGCTACTATTGCTAAACTTAAAAATACAATTTGAGCAGAGCTGAAAAACGGAATGAGTTTATTCTCGAGAGTTTCAGCTTTTTTCATTTTATTCATAATGAACTTTGTAGCGTGTGCAAGTATAAATGGTAAGACGATTACGATAACAATACTTTCTACTAAAACAGAAATCGCTACAGTTTTCATGACACCAGCAAATAAAAATAAATAAATGGGAAGGAGCAGTACTTGCAAAATTAAATTTACAGGTAAAATTGTAGTAGAAAGTGCTACATTACCTTTCGCTATTTCAGTAAAGATTAAGTACCAATCTGTACATGGAGTAACCATTAACATTATAAATCCAACCCAAAGTGCTGGATGATCGGAAAGAAATAGTGCTCCTAACCCCCAAGCGAGTAAAGGTGTCCATAAGAAGTTAATAGTAAGACTTGTTCCAGCAAATTTTAAATTGCGAAATCCGTTTTTTATTTCTTTTAATGGAATGCTGAGGAATAATCCATATAGCATGAAAAATAAGAAGGGGACAATAAATTTGTCTGAATACGTATGTATCATATTAAATTGTCCGAGTACGATGCCGCATGTAACAGCAAAAAGAATAATAAAAGTTTGAATCTTTTCTATAGTGCTCATGAATAAATCCTTTCTATATATGAATTTTCCTCTCTAAGTTTATTATACAAGTAATAAAGATGTATTTGGTGTTCAATTGTATCTCGCTTAATATTTTTAAGTCGAGATTTTATTTTTTATTAAAAGTTACTTGACTAAAGTAAGTGGCTATATTACAATCACTTACATAAGGTAATTAAATAACAAAAAGTTACAATGGCGTAACTTAAGGTATCTATTGGAACTTTTTCTTAGAATAAGAATTTTTATGATGATGAATAATGAATATGAAAAGAAAGATTAGGTGAAGAAAATGGGACTATTTAGCTCATTATTTGGTAAAAAAGAAGAAAATAAGAATGTAGAGGGGAATAAAAAAATGTCAAAAGTATTATTTGTAAAAGCAAACGATCGTCCAGCGGAGCAAGCAGTTAGTTCAAAAATGTATGAAACATTTGTAAGTACTTATAAAGAAGCAAATCCAAATACAGAAATTACGGAATTAGATTTATTTGCATTAGATCTTCCTTATTACGGAAATATCGCGATTTCAGGTGGATATAAACGTAGCCAAGGTATGGAGTTAACAGCTGAAGAGGAGAAGGCAGTTGCTACAGTAGATCAATATTTAAATCAGTTTTTAGAAGCTGATAAGGTTGTATTTGCATTCCCATTATGGAACTTTACAGTACCAGCACCATTAATCACATATATTTCATACTTATCTCAAGCTGGAAAAACGTTTAAATATACAGCAAATGGCCCAGAAGGTTTAGTTGGTGGTAAGAAAGTAGTTGTGTTAGGTGCTCGTGGTTCAGATTACTCTTCAGAACAAATGGCTCCTATGGAAATGGCAGTTAATTACGTAACAACTGTACTTGGATTCTGGGGAATTACAAATCCAGAGACAGTTGTAATTGAAGGACACAATCAATATCCAGATCGTTCACAACAAATTGTTGAAGAAGGTCTAGAAAACGTTAAAAAAGTAGCAGCGAAATTTTAATTTATGATAGTAAATGGAAAAACCAACATGGATGACCGTGTTGGTTTTTTAGTCTATTTTTCATGTTAAAAAATGTATATTTATAAAATAAAAGAAAAGTTCGAAAATAGTATTGCAAAATATTATATAGCAAACTATAATGAGTTCAAGAATAGTTGATACCTAAATTAAATATTCAGAAAATTCAATTAGTTAAAATTGGAAAATGAGATAAGGAAATTTGAATGGGGGTTATATTATGGCGAATAAAGTACCGTTTTCGTTCATAGTAGTTATTGGATTAATGTTATTTGCACTATTTTTTGGAGCAGGAAATTTAATTTTCCCAGCGATGCTTGGTCAATCAGCAGGAGAGAATGTATGGATTGCTAACGCTGGATTTTTAGTAACTGGTGTTGGATTACCATTACTAGGTGTACTAGCATTTGGTTTTTCAGGTAAAGATGATTTACAGTCATTAGCAAGTCGTGCTCACCCAGTGTTCGGGATTGTATTTACAACAGTTTTATACTTAGCGATCGGTCCATTATTTGCAATACCGAGAACAGGAAATGTATCTTATGAAATTGGTCTTAAGCCGTTTATGCCAGAGGGAGTAGGTTCTACACCTTTAATTCTTTTCACAATTATATTCTTTAGCATCACTTGTTTTTTTTCGCTAAATCCCGCGAAAATTGTCGATATTGTTGGAAAAATTTTAACGCCAATTAAGTTGACTTTCATCGGTATTTTAGTAATCGTTGCTTTTATACATCCGATTGGAGATATGCAAGCACCAGTGGAAGCTTATACATCACATGCATTCTTTAAAGGATTCCAAGAAGGATACTTAACGATGGATACGCTTGCATCATTCGTATTCGGGATTATCATCATCAATGCTATTAAAGAAAAAGGTGCGAAAACGAAAACACAAATTATGGTCGTTTGTGCAAAAGCGACAATAATTGCAGCATCTATTTTAGCAATTATCTATACAGCTCTTTCTTATATGGGTGCTTCAAGTGTTGCAAAGCTTGGACATTTAGAAAACGGCGGAGAAGTATTAGCGAAAGTTTCTAACTACTATTTCGGATCATATGGCGGAGTATTATTAGGATTAATGATTACAGTAGCTTGTTTAACAACTAGTGTGGGACTTGTATCAGCATGTTCTTCATTCTTCCATAAGTTATTCCCAAATGTTCCTTACAAAGCAATTGCAATCACGCTATGTGTATTTAGTGCAATTGTTGCAAACGTAGGATTAACACAGTTAATCGCAGTTTCTGTTCCAGTATTAACAGCAATTTATCCACTAGCAATCGTATTGATTTTCTTAACATTCTTCCATTCATTATTCAAAGGAAGAGCTGAAGTTTATCAAGTGAGCTTAATCGTAACATTTATCATCAGCTTATTCGATGGATTAAGTGCAGCTGGAGTTAACATTGAAGTAGTAAGCCAAGTGTTCACTAAATTCCTTCCGATGCAGGAAGTAGGATTAGGCTGGATCTTCCCAGCGATTATCGGTGGATTTATCGGATATGGCATTAGCGTTGTAAAAGCAAAAAATCAAGTTCAACCAGCAACTAGAGCGGATAAGAAAATAGGTTAAATAAAAAAGTTATAGAACTTGTTTCTATAACTTTTTTTGTTACTATTAATAATGAGAAAAAATAAAGTAGTAGGGGAAATAAAATGAAAAAAACAATTGATCATATCGGAATCGCAGTTCGTGATATAGATAGTACCATACGTTTTTATGAACAGGTTCTATCAGGAGAATTAATAGATCGTTACGTAAGTGAGGCACCAGGTGTAGAAAGCGAAGTAGCCATTCTTGAAGTGGATGGAGATAGAATTGAATTACTTGCGCCGACAAATAACACCACTTCACCAATTGCCCGATTTATAAAACAAAAAGGTAAAGGTGTACATCATGTTGCGTATCGTGTCGATGATTTAGATGTGGCTCTAGAAGAGTTAAAAGAACAAGGTATTCGGACATTAGAGCATACACTACGCATTAATAAGCACGGTAGAAGGTTAATTTATCTTAACCCAGCGGATACTGAAGGAACGATTATCGAGTATTGTGATTATCCGGAAGAGAAATAGAAGAGGGATATTTTTTTAAAGGTGTTACGTAATAACGTAATACCTTTTTATTTATGTATTTCACATTTTCTTCACAAATGATTCACGATAACTTTTCTTCTTTGATAACTTACATAAATATATTTTATGATATAATAACAATCGGCTTTAAAAATGTAAGTTGTATCTATCGTGATAGTTACTATTATATTAGAAGTTTATATTTAATCAGGTTAATATTTCGCCCGAGAATCAAACTTCGGAAGTTAAAGTAATGAAAATAGAGCAATGAGGAAGAAAGAAGTGAAATGAGTGTGAAAGTAATGAGAAGATTAGGGACATGGCTATTACTTGTGTGTGTGCTTATCATATTGATACCGCAAAGTGCATCTGCTCATGCGTACGTTGTGAAATCAAACCCTACTGAAAATGAAACATTGAAGAAAGCACCATCTGTTGTAAAAATCGAATTCGATGAGGACATACAAGTTTCAAGTTTTAATACATTGTACGTGAGAGATACATCAGGTAAAAGGGTCGATTTAAAAGATGCTCATATTGATAAAAAAAATAAAAAGCTATTAGAAGCTGGATTAAAAGACAATCTCAAAAATGGTCTTTACTCTATTCAGTGGAAAGTGATTTCAGCTGATGGACATCCAATTCAAGGAGTTATCCCGTTCCGGGTTGGATTAGCAGAAGCGGAAACAGACGATATACAAGTGGAAGAGATGGGCTACGTCCCACAAATCGATATGATTATGGAACGTGGAATTTTATATACAAGTTTCTCACTATTTATAGGAGTGCTATTCTTTAATCTTATTATGTATAAAGGCAATGCAACCTCGGTTCGATCAAGGAGTAAGAACATAATATGGATCTCTTTATTTGGGATATTGATTAGCTTGTTATTCAATCTACCACTGCAAGCGAAAATAAATGCTGATGTTTCATGGCTAGAAGCATTCAATCCTTTACTATTAAAAGAAACATTACAGCTTTCTGTTTTTGGTTATGTATGGATTACTCAAATGGTTCTCATTAGTACGCTTATAATTGTTACGTATTTTGCGGTGAAGCATGAGAAGTTTTCGTCGTTTAAAGTATGGAGTATTCCAATACTATTGTTTATAGGGCTACTTGTTATGAAGGCCTTTAATAGTCACGCATACGGTTTAAAGTTTAAAGACATTGCTGTCGTTATGGATTTTCTACATTTATTAGCAGCTTCATTATGGGTTGGTGGTTTATCATCTATTATTCTTCTTTTATGTAAAGAGGATAATAAGTGGCATATGTATTGGGATATGATTAAGCGTTTTTCACCGTGGGCAACAGGTGCTGTCATTGTGATTTTAATAACAGGCCTTTTTAATAGTACATTTTTTATTCCAACAATCCACTCGTTATTTGATACGAAGTATGGATTGGCTTTATTAGCAAAGATACTATTATTTATTTTCATGGGGATATTGGGAATTATTCATTATGTGAAAGGGAGAATAAGAGCGCAGCAAGGATTAGGAGCTACGGTGAAAGTAGAGTTTGTCATTGGAATTATCATTTTCGTAATCGTAGCTTTTATGACAAACGTACAAACACCACCGATGCCTCCTACTGGACCATTTACAGAGAGTAAGCAATTAGATAATGGATATGAACTTACGCTAAATGTAAGTCCGAATAAGGTAGGACAAAATAAATTCCATATTACACTAAAGGACGAAAAGGGACAGCCTGTTACTGATATGGAACAAATGATATTGACGACTCAATCATTAGATATGAACATGGGAAAAGGTTCATTTAAAGTTTCAGTAGTTTCACCAGGAGAATATGAAGCAGAAGGTATGTATATTAATATGACAGGAAACTGGAATATACATGTTCATGGATTAACAAAATCTCTTGATAGTTTCGATACAGATTTTAAATTTATTGTAGGTGGCAGATAAAATTTTACCAATCATGCTGCTAGCGAGTAGCAGGATAAACAGATGTTATAGATGAAAAGGAGTAAATAGAAAATGAAACGTATAAAAAAATTAGGAACAACAATGATCGCAACAATTATTGCAATGGGAATGTTTTCGTTACCTGTTAGTGCGCACGTCACTGTAAAACCAGCAACTTCTGACGTTGGTTCTTGGGAGACTTATACGATAAAAGTACCAGTTGAAAAAAATGTAGCAACGACAAAAGTTACACTGAAAATACCGTCTGGAGTGGAGTTCCAACAGTATGAACCAGTGCCAGGATGGAAAGTTGAGGAGCAAAAAGATAATGCCGGAAAAGTTAAAACTGTAGTATGGGAAGCGACAGGAGAAGGAATTTTAACAGGTCAGTTCCAGCGATTTACTTTCGTCGCTAAAAATCCGGATAAAGAGCAAAAAATAGCTTGGGACGCATATCAACAATATAAAGATGGAGAAATTGTTGAATGGACAGGTGATGAAAAAGCTGAAAAACCGCATTCACTTACTACAATTGCAAAAGGTACGTCATTAACAGGAGAACATGGTGAAGTGTCTAGTGTAGAAAAAAATGAAGGTACTAGTAATATGCAATTGATAGCAATTGTCTTATCTATTTTTGCCATAGTATCGTCGGTAAGTGCGTGTGTTTTTGTAGTACGTCGTAAAAAGTAAGACGTAAGAAAGAGCCTACAAACAGTAGGCTCTTTCTTACGTTTATTTCAATTCAACTTGCTGCCTTACAGCAAGTGTTTTCGGTTTTATATTTACAAAACAAATACTCACAACAATAAATAATAGTCCGATGAATAAGCTAATGGTAATAGCCTCATGTAAGAAAATTGAACTTACAATAATAGCTATTAGTGGAATGAGGAATGTATAAGCCCCAACTTTACTTGCTTCACCAGCTCCAACAAGTGTGAAGTATGCAAGCCACCCCATTGCAATAACAAAGAATGAAATAAAGAGAAGTACGCTAACAAATGGCATACTCCAAGCGATACTAGACCAGCTTTCAAACTCTGAACCAAATCCAATTAAGCAAAGGCCACCAATAATAAGCTGAAGTGTTACCATCCAAATGGCATTAACACGGTGACCAGTCTTCTTAATAAATACTGTGCCAAGTGCCCAGCCGATAGCGCATCCTAACGCGAGAAGGATTCCAATGATAGAAATATGTCCTGTTAAACTGCTAGAGCTAATAACACCTACACCAATAAATCCGAGAACAAGCCCGAAAATTTTCAAGCCGTACATTGATTCTTCAAGCCATATCCACGAGAAAATACCGAGTAAAACTGGTTGTAGAAATACAATGGCGGAAAATAACCCAGCAGGCATATATTGAAGGCCGACAGTTTGTAATCCGTAAAATATAATGATGTTAAGTAAAGAAGAAATAACGTATAAATGCCACGTTTCTTTTAAATGTAACTCTTTGTATTTCGGTAATGCGAACAGGAGTAAAATGAATCCTCCAATTAAAGTTCGAACGCCTGCAAATAAAACAGGTGGTGTATAATGCAGGGCAAACTTTGATAAAGGCCAATTGATTCCCCACATGAAAACGAGAAAGGTAAGGATGATGGCCGTCTTAGTTCGAGAAAGCTGTGTCACTGAAAGACCTCCTTGTTGTTATTCATTTCACTATGATATGATATCGACTGTAATAAATAAAATGAATCTTTTTTATGAGGAGTATAAGTGATTAGTTATGACCATTACACAACTGCAAGTATTAATAAAAACTGTTGAGTTAGGTAGTTTTACGAAAGCTGCCAGGGTATTAAATATGACGCAGCCAGCTGTTAGTCATGCGATTTCAAGTATTGAGTCAGAGTTAGGAGTTACTATTCTTATACGTGATAAACGAAAAGGGCTCCTCGTTACGGATGTAGGAAACAGGATTCTTGTACATATTAGAGAGATTTTGAACGGTGTAGAGAAGATTGAACAAGAAGTTGCGATGGAGAAAGGACACGAAGTTGGGACGATTCGAATTGGTAGTTTTCCGAGTGCTTCTGCACATTTCTTACCCAAAATGATAAACCTTTTTAAGGAGAAGTATCCGAAATTAGAAGTGGTTCTTTGTGAAGGAACGATTAAAGAAGTTGAAGATTGGTTAGTATCGAGGGTTATTGATATAGGAATTGTTATTTTGCCTAATAAAGATATGGAGATTGTTCCATTAACGAAGGGGAAAATGGTTGCTATCTTAAGAGAGGATCATCCTCTCTGTAAGAAGGACTCTATTACAATTAGTGATTTAGAGAATGAACCAATCATATTATGTAAGGGCGGATACGAACCACCTATTATTGATATGTTTAAACAAGCAAACGTACCACTTCGGGCTGAGTATGTAATTTCGACAGTTACTACAGCTTTAAATATGATTCAAGAAGGATTAGGCATTGCAATATTAGCTGAATTATCTTTAACGAATTTACCAAAAAATGTGCAAACGAGAGAATTGGAACCACAAGTATGGAGAGAAATTGCTTTAGCTGTTCCTTCATTAAAGGATTCTTCAATCGCTGTGCAGCTATTTATTGAAGAATTTCAATCGCTATTTGCAGAATAAAAAGAGGTGTCTCATATATCATAATGGGACACTTTTTAATTTACTTATAAAAAATCTATGAAAAGGATTGACTTATTTTTCAGTTGTAACTATAATGATTACATCGAGGTGGTGATTACGATGAAAATTAGTAGCCGCTTTTCCATAGCTGTTCATATTTTATCTATTTTGAAAAACAATCCATCTTCACTTTGTACTTCAGACTATATGGCTGAGAGTGTCAATACAAATCCAGTAGTCATTCGTAAAATCATGTCGTACTTGAAACAAGCTGGCTTTGTTTACGTAAATCGTGGACCGGGTGGCGCGGGATTACTAAAGGATTTACATGAAATCACATTGTTAGATGTGTATCATGCAGTGAACGTAGTCGAAGAAGACAAGCTATTTCATATTCACGAGCAACCAAATCCAGATTGTCCAATTGGGGCGAATATTCAAGCGGTGTTAGAAATTATTTTAATTCAAGCACAATCCGCGATGGAAGAAGTTTTGAGAAATATTACGATGGGGCAGTTGTTTGAAACTTTGCAAGAAAAAATGAATGCTTAAATAATATTTATATTTTTTTATCATCAATGTAACTGATTTGATTACAATGATAAGGTAAGGTGTAAAAGTTATGACTGTAAAAATGAAAGTATACTCAGATTTTATATGTCCGTTTTGTTTTTTAGCAAAAGGTCCATTAGATGAGGTAGCGAAAGAGAAAGATGTAGAGATTGAATGGATGCCATTTGAATTACGTCCAAGTCCATATTCAAAAATAGATCCATGGAATGAACCAGAAAAATTAGGTTCATGGGATGCTTTCATTCTTCCGACAGCGAAGAAATTAGGAATCGATATGCGCTTGCCACGTGTTTCACCGCACCCATATACACATTTAGCTTTCGAAGGATGTCAATTTGCAAAAGAACGTGGACTAGGTAATGAGTATCACCACCGCGTATTCACAGCATTTTTCCAAGAAGAGCAAAACATTGAAGATATTGATGTGTTAACAAAATTAGCGGTAGAAGTAGGACTTCCTGAAGCAGAATTTAAAGATGTTTTAGTAACTCGTAAATATAAGGAAAAACATCAAGAAGCAATTCAGCACGCATATGATGAAGCGAATATTATGGCTGTTCCAACTGTCATGATTGGAGATGAAGTCATTCAAGGGCTTGCTAGTAAAGAAACACTAGAAAGGGTCATTGATAAAGAAATTGAAAAGGATAAAACAAATTCATTTGAAGGTATGCAATGTAATACCGATGGATATTGCTAATTAGCTTGTTATGAAATAACAAAATAAATTATAAAACAAACATTTGGAGGAATTAAAATGTCAGCAACTACAACAAACTTAAAAGAAGCAATTGTGAACCGCCGTTCAATTCGTAAAGTAGCAAAAAACGATGCAATTACGAAAGACAGAATTGAAGAAGTGTTAAAAACAGCTTTACACGCACCAACATCTTTCAATATGCAAAGTGGTCGTATGGTTGTATTAATGGATGGAGAGCATGAAAAGTTTTGGGATATCGTTAAAGAAACACTAAGAGCCCGCGTACCAGCAGAAAACTTTGAAGCGACTGTAGAAAGACTAAAAGGCTTCCATGCAGGTGTAGGAACAGTTCTATTCTTTGAAGATCAAGCAACTGTAGAAAAAATGCAAGAAAATGCGCCATTATATAAAGATCAGTTCCCATTCTGGTCTCATCAAGGAAATGCGATGTTACAACATACTGTGTGGATGCTATTATCTGCTGAAGGAATTGGAGCGTCATTACAACATTACAACCCAATCGTAGATGCTGAAGTGAAAGAAACTTGGAACATTCCGGCAGAGTGGAGCTTAGTAGGTCAAATGCCATTTGGTGAACCAAACGAACAACCAGCAGAAAGAACGTTCTTACCTACTGAAGATGTAGTGAAATTTTATTAAGAAATACAATATGTAACGAGAAGGAAGCTGTGCTTAAAAACAGCTTCCTTTTTTGTAGTGGTGTTAATTTATGCGTATTTAGGGAAGAAATATAAGAAATAATACGGTGAGAAGGGAATTAGAAAAATGAATGATGAGAAAAAATATACAGTGGTAGGTACTGATGTTGAGGAAGTAAAGCGTTTAAATAAAAATTCAGGGTTAACGTATAATCAAGTGAAAGAAATGTTAGCAAAGCAAATGCAAAAAAAGAAGTAATTAGATTGAAATCTTTCATTTTTTCATTTAGCATTTTGATTGGAGAGAGTTAAGTAAAAGGTAACTCTCTTTTTTGTATAGCTAAGCATCTTATAGAGTGGAGGAAGCAACATGAAGAAATGGGTAAAGGTAACGCTGTCTATCACTGGAGGCATTGTCTTATTAGCGTGTGCTGGTGGATATTACGTGTATAAAAATTATTTTCCAAAGGAATCTGAGCGTATTGTATATGATAAAGAAAGAGTGCTACAACCGATACATAATCAGCTTAAAGGAATCAATATAGAAAATGTAAAGATAAAAGAAAAAGAAGTCGTAAATGCGACTGTAGATGAGCTTCAAAAAATGATTGATGATGGAAAGTTGTCATATGAAGAATTAACGAGTATTTATCTCTTTAGAATACAAGAACATGATCAAAATGGAATAACATTAAATTCTGTTACAGAGATAAATCCTAATGCGATGGAAGAAGCAAGAAAGTTAGATCAAGAGCGGGGTAGAAACAAAAATTCGAATTTATATGGTATTCCTGTCGTTGTAAAAGATAATGTACAGACGGAAAAAGTGATGCCGACTAGTGCAGGAACTTATGTATTAAAAGATTGGATTGCAGATCAAGACGCAACAATTGTGAAGCAGTTGAAAGAAGAAGGAGCATTTGTTTTAGGAAAAGCGAATATGTCTGAGTGGGCGAACTATTTATCTTTTACAATGCCAAGTGGGTATAGCGGGAAGAAAGGACAAAATTTAAACCCGTACGGTCCGATTACATTCGATACTTCAGGATCAAGTTCAGGATCTGCTACAGTAGTTGCAGCAGATTTTGCACCGCTTGCAATTGGAACAGAAACGACGGGATCGATTGTTGCACCAGCGGCGCAGCAATCAGTAGTTGGGTTACGTCCATCTTTAGGTATGGTAAGTAGAATAGGAATTATTCCGTTAGTTGAAACTCTTGATACAGCAGGACCTATGGCAAGAACGGTAAAAGATGCAGCAACGTTATTTAATGCAATGATAGGTTATGACGAAAAAGATGTTATGACAGAAAAAATGAAAGATAAAGAAAGAATTGATTATACAAAGGATTTATCAATAGATGGATTAAAAGGGAAAAAGATAGGGCTTCTTTTTTCTGTAGACCAACAAGATGAAAATAGAAAAGCAGTAGCAGAAAAAATTAGAAAAGACCTTCAAGATGCAGGTGCGATATTAACTGATAATATCCAGTTAAGTGCTGAGGGTGTAGATAATTTGCAAACATTAGAATATGAGTTCAAGCATAATGTAAACGACTATCTTTCACAGCAAAAGAATGTACCGGTAAAATCGTTAGAAGAGATTATAGCGTTTAATAAAAAGGATAGTAAAAGACGAATAAAATACGGACAAACATTAATTGAAGGGTCTGAAAAATCTGTTATAACGAAAGAAGAGTTTGAAAACGTAGTGCAAACGAGTCAAGAAAATGCAAGAAAAGAGCTAGATAGGTATTTAGTAGAAAAAGGTTTGGATGCTCTAGTTATGATTAATAACGATGAAGTTCTTCTATCAGCTGTAGCTGGTTATCCGGAATTAGCGGTTCCTGCTGGATATGATAAAAATGGAGAACCAATCGGTGTAGTGTTTGTAGGGAAACAGTTTGGTGAAAAAGAGCTTTTCAATATTGGATATGCGTATGAACAGCAGTCTAAAAATAGAAAATTACCTAGTTTATAAAAGATTATATGAAAAATAACTGGAATCCACCGAAATATGTTGGTGGATTCCAGTTAAACGAATCTAACAATATGAAAAGAAAAAAAGGATTCTTCTCAATTAGTAAGAAAGATTGTCTATAGGAGTTCATAAAATGTAATATATTCAATTTCCATCCATTGAAGGGGGAGGTTAATTCTTAATGAATGAAGTAAAGAGTTTTTTTCGAAGTAGAGGGTTTCAACGGTTTCTCGTTTTAATAATAGTAGCGCTTGTATTATACGCATTAAAAAGTATGATTAATTTAATATTAATTACGTTTATACTGACGTTTTTAATGGATCGATTTCAACGTTTTATTTCAAGAAAATTGAAAGTAAACCGGAAAATTGTTATTGCATGTTTATATATAATACTAGTTTCCTTTATAGGCACAACGTTATATAAATATTTACCTGTGCTGACGATACAAATTTCACAATTAATTTATCAGTTTAAACTATTTTTTCAAAATCCACCTGATAATGAAATCGTTAAATATGCACTTTCGACAATTAATGGGATGGAAGTATCAAAATATATAGAACAAGGTGTAGATGTCATATATCAATCAATAGCAAATATAGGGAAGGTAAGTTTACAAATATTATTATCTCTAATTTTAAGCTTATTTTTCTTATTAGAAAAAGAGCGTATTATTACATTTACATCTAAGTTTAAAGATAGTAAGTTAAAAATCTTTTATGAGGAAATTGCATATTTTGGTGAAAGATTTGCAAGATCGTTCGGAAAAGTAATTGAAGCTCAGTTTTTAATTGCCGTGGTAAATTGTATTCTTACTGTTATTGCATTAATCGTTTTAGGATTTCCACAGCTACTTGTATTAGCTGTTATGATTTTCTTACTAGGCTTGATTCCTGTTGCAGGTGTGATTATTTCTTTGTTTCCACTTTGTATCATTGCTTACAACGTAGGCGGAGTTATGTACGTAGTATACATACTCGTATTTATAACAGTAATCCATGCTCTTGAAAGTTATTTTTTAAATCCGAAGTTTATGTCTGCAAAAACAAATTTACCAATATTCTACACATTTATGATTCTTATCTTCTCAGAGCATTTCCTCGGAATATGGGGGCTTATTATCGGGATACCAATCTTTATCTTTTTATTAGATGTACTTGATATAAATAATGAGGATGCGACTAAAAAATAAGAAATGATAGAAAATCACAAAAAGTCATAGGAGATAATGAAAATAAAAAGCAATCCAAAATAAATTGGATTGCTTTTTATTTTCATTAAAGAACCGGAGCCATTGTTTCTTTCAATACTTGAACAGAGTGATCGAATTTTAATTCTTCATCTTCACTTAATTCAACTTCTAAAATTTCACGAACACCGCCGCGATTTAAAACAGCAGGTACCCCTATATAAACATCTTTTTGACCATATTGCCCTTCTAAGTAAGCTGATACAGTTAATACACTATTTTCGTCGTTTAAAATTGCTTTTGTAACACGTAGAAGTGACATGCCGATACCATAATAAGTTGCGCCTTTACGCTCAATAATATGGTAAGCTGCATCACGGACGTTTATGAAAATTTTGTCTAAATCTTCTTGATTATACGTGTTGTCTTTTTCAAGCAGTGTTTGTAGTTTTTGGATACCAACGGAAACATGGCTCCAAACTGGAAGTTCAGTATCGCCGTGTTCTCCGATAATATAAGCGTGAATGTTGTGTGGACCAATATCGAAGTACTCACCTAACATATAGCGGAAACGAGCAGAATCAAGCGTTGTACCAGAACCGATTACACGTTCTTTCGGTAAACCAGATTCTTTCCAAGTTACATAAGTTAAAATATCTACAGGGTTTGTTGCGATTAAGAAGATGCCATCAAATCCGCTATCCATAATACTGCGAACGATTTGTTTAAAGATTTTGGCGTTTTTCTCAACTAAATCTAAACGTGTTTCGCCTGGCTTTTGTGGTAATCCAGCTGTAATAACTACAAGGTCAGCATCTTTACAATCTTCGTAGCTGCCTTTCCATACTCTAGTTGGAGCTGGTGCGAATGGAACAGCATGACTTAAATCCATTGCTTCTCCTTCAGCTTTTGCCTCATTTACATCGACTAAAACAAATTCTTCAGCTACGGCTTGGTTAATCATGCAGTAAGCATAACTACATCCAACTGCTCCTGTTCCTACTAATACAACACGGTTAATACCTTTTTTCATTTCAAAATTCCTCGCAATTTCATTGGTTTTGTTATGTAAGATAATACGTCTTACTTCTATAGAGTCATATCTAGTTTATTACATTTTATAAAAGATATTCAAGTATTTGAAAATGTATCCGTGCAAATCCGCGAACAAAACATAGGAATTCAGTGAACCGAATATAATTCAGTAAAATCCTTTGTAAAAGGGGAAATGGCATGGGGAACCCATTAGCAATGGAAGAAATGCTTCATATTATTCATGCAGGGCTTTTTAAAAAGAATAACCCAAAACGGATTACGATTGCAGGTGCAGGGATTTCTGGATTAGTTGCAGGTTCTTTATTAAAAGAGGCTGGGCACGAAGTAACGATTATAGAAGCAAATAACAGAATAGGTGGCAGGGTGTATACGATTCGGGAACCATTTAGTGTGGGTTTATATTTTAATGCGGGACCGATGAGAATCCCTGACACCCATAAGTTAACCTTAGCGTATATTCATAAATTTAAACTACCTTTAAACCTTTTTATAAATAAAACTTTTGCAGATATCATTTATACGAATAACATTCAAACGAGATTGAATGTGTTTGAAAATGATCCAAGTGTACTTGAATATCCGGTTTTGGATAAAGAAAAAGGAAAAACGGCAGAAGAGCTAATGATTGAAGTATTAGAACCAATACTAAATTATATTAAGAAGGATCCTGATAAAAACTGGCTTATCGTTGAAAAAAAGTATAAAACGTATTCGCTTGGTTCATTTTTAATGGAGTATTATTCAGATGGTGCAATAGATATGATTGGGGTACTTCTTGATATGGAAGCTTATATGGGAATGTCCTTAATTGAAGTATTACGTGAAATGATTTTCTTTACTTCAACAACGAAATATTATGAAATAACTGGTGGAATGGATAAGTTATCGAATGCATTCTTACCACAATTAAGGGAACATATTTTAATGCAGTATAAGGTTGATAAAATTATACAAGAAGATAATAAAGTAATGTTACAAGGAAATCATGAACAAACGCTAGAGCAATTTACAATAACAAGTGATTTTGCTATTATTACAATTCCATTTTCAGCGTTAAGATTTGTAGAAGTTCAGCCATACTATTTATTCTCTTATTTTAAAAAAAGAGCAATTCGTGAATTAAATTATATTGCTGCAACTAAAATTGCAATAGAGTTTAAAAGTAGATTTTGGGAGAAAGCGGGACAGTGTGGAGGTAAATCTATTACTGATTTACCGATACGGTTTACATACTATCCGAGTTATGGCATTCATACTCCAGGACCAGCTATCGTTATAGCAAGTTATACGTGGGCAGATGAGGCGTTAACATGGGATAGTCTCCCGCAAAGAGATCGTATTCGTTACGCATTAAAAAATTTAGCGGAAATATACGGTGACATCGTCTATAGTGAGTTTGTCACTGGAACATCTTTTAGCTGGAGTAAAAATCCGTATTCTTGCGGTGCATTTACAGCTTTCGAACCAGGCCAAGAGCTCGAGTTATTTCCGTATATTACACCACCATCTGGAAAAGTACACTTTGCAGGAGAGCATACGACATTAACACATGGGTGGATGCAAGGGGCAATTGAGTCTGGAGTTAGAGTTGCATATGAAGTAAATGAACAGTGAATCTCTTATATTTACAAATGGTCATTCTTTTAATAAAATAATAAGTATAAATCGTAATTATTACGCTTTGAATACATTTGAAGTAAAGAAATGGATGGTCGGTTGAATGAATAAAGTGGAGATTCATATATTAGGTGGTTTTTTAGGTAGTGGAAAATCAACATTATTACAAAATTTATTGTTAGCAGAGAAAAAGAAGAATAGAAAAGTTGCAGTATTAATGAATGAAATTGGTGAATACTCAGTAGATACAGATATTATTGGAAAAGAGAATGTTTTAAGAGAACTTCTTAAAGGATGTATTTGTTGTACATTAAAAGAAGAGCTTGAAATACAATTACATTCGTTATACCAACAAGAAAGACCAGATGTAATTTATATAGAAACGACAGGTGTTGCGCATCCAATTGAAGTGTTAGACGCGTGTGTCTCGCCAATTTTAGCTCCTTTTCTGGAAGTGAAATCAATTGTAGTCGTTTTAGATGCAGTAAGGTGGTTAAATCGAAGTATATTAAGTGCAAATGTACAACAGCTATTGCATGAGCAACTTAAATTTGGTAGTCACATTCTTGTTAATAAAGCAGATTTACTAACAGATGAAGATAAGAACACAGTATTTGAAGAAGTAAAGGCAATAAATGATCATGCGAAAATGTATGAGACAAAGTATTGTAATATATCTTTAAAAGATATAGAAGAAGCAGAATTTCCAAATGATGAGGAACATGAGACACTACATGTCAAACAGCATTTACATATACAAACGATGACATATCAATTTACGAAACCGATTGATCAAGACAAATTATATGAATGGCTTTCGAATTTACCAGATAGTATTTATCGAGTGAAAGGTTTTGTGAAATTCCATGGAGATAAATACCCTCACCTATTCCAATATTCGTTCGGAGTACCAACTTTATTAGAACAAGACTTCGGTTTCCCGACAAACTTAGTAGTAATAGGAGAAGGACTAGATAAGAAACAATTGGCTGAAGGGTTAGAGAAAGTAGAACTTAACTCTAATTAAGGGGAAAAGACTAACTTAAAAATAAGTTAGTCTTTTTGTATGGTCATTACTGAAATGAAACAGTATTTTCAATTGGATTGCAGAATATATATTGATTGTATGTCCGTTTCCATTACATAGGAAGGTGATTATATATTTGTGCCGAATGTAGAGGGTACTACAAGAGTTTTCCATTATCTATCGAATTAGTTAGTCATGATTACGGACAGGGGATTTTGGCGTGTTTGATTCTATCAGAAAGTAAAGTATGGGGAGGATCACAATGTCGATGAAAAAACGTAAGTGGCTAAAGACAATGTTTACTGGTTGTGTTTTAGGTTCGTTATTAATAACGGCAGCTTGTTCAGGAAAGAAAACAAGTACAGAGGATGAAAAAACGATTAAGGTAGGAGTTCTTGCTTCTTTAACAGGACCGCTAGAATCGTATGGAAAACAAACAGTGAACGGATTTGAATTAGGGTTAGACTATGCAACTGGTGGAACTGGGAAAGTAGATGGGAAAAAGATTAAGTTTGTTGTAGAAGATACAGAAACGAAAGCGGATGTAGCAGTTAAAAAAGCTACGAAGTTATTAGAAGAAGAGAAAGTTGATTTTTTAGTTGGATCGTCTAGTTCAAGTGATACGTTAGCGGTTTTACCACTGGCCGGGGAATATGAAAAGATTATGGTTGTAGAACCGGCAGTTGCGGATAGTATTACCGGGAAGAACTGGAATAAATATATTTTTAGAACTGGAAGAAGTTCCTCACAAGATGCGATTGCAGGAGCAGCAGCAATTGCGAAAAAAGATGTAAAGATTGCGACATTTGCCCCAGATAACGCTTTTGGTCGTGAAGGGATTGCTGCATTTAAAGCGGGTGCGAAAAAATTAGGTGCGAACATTGTGAATGAGCAATACGCGGATACAAATTCAACAGATTTTACAGCGAATATTCAAAATATCATTAGTTCAAAACCAGATTATTTATTTATCGTTTGGGCAGGGGCAAATTCACCTTGGAAACAGTTGAAAGATATGAATGTGGAAGCGCAAGGTATTAAAATTTCTACAGGTGCGCCAGATATACCAGCATTAAAAACAATGGATGCATTAGTAGGTATGCAAGGTTTTTCTGTATATTATCACACACTTCCAAAAAATAAAGTGAATGATTGGCTAGTTGAAGAGCATAAAAAACGTTTTAATGGTGCAGTGCCAGATTTGTTTACAGCGGGAGGAATGTCGGCAGCAATTTCTATTGTAGAAGCCTTAAAGAAAACAAAAGGTGATACAGATGTAGATACATTGATTAAGAAAATGGAAGGAATGGAATTTGATACACCGAAAGGAAAGATGAAGTTTAGAGAGAAGGACCACCAAGCGATGCAGACGTTGTATTCTATCACATTGAAAAAGCAAGATGGTGTTGATTATCCGGTGCCAGTGTTAGAGCGAGAATTAACGATGAAAGAAACAGAACCACCAGTTCAAAATAAATAGACTGAATTTTCTGTTGTTTTTGTATAAAGAGGGGGGGACCCTCTTTATACATATTTCTTTCATACTCACGGCTTTAAAGGGAGGGATTTCGTGACACATTTGCTAGAGACGAAAAATCTTAGCGTATCTTTTGGTGAACATCATGTTATTAAAGATGTAAATTTAACTGTCCAAAAAGGAAAGCTCATTTCTATTATCGGGCCAAATGGTGCGGGGAAGACAACATTATTTAATTTACTAAGTGGACAGATTTTACCTACAACAGGTGAAGTGTATTTTAAAGGGCAAGATATTACAAAACTATCGATTTCAGATCGAACACGCTTAGGAATCGGTCGCTCTTTTCAGCTTACAAACATATTCCCAGAATTAACGGTACTTGAAAATGTCCGTTTAAGTGTTCAATCATTCGTACAAGATTACTATAGTTTTTTCCCGAGTTCAGCAAAATTAAAGCAACAAGTTGGAGAGGCGAGACGTTTCTTAAAAACAGTATTACTTCACGAGAAAGAGAACGTATTAGCGAAAGATTTGGCACATGGAGAGAAAAGAAAGCTAGAACTTGCGATGTTATTAGCTTTAAAAACGGATGTGTTATTGCTTGATGAGCCGACGGCAGGTATTTCGGTTGAGGAAGTCCCTGCTATATTACAAGTGATTGAAAATATTAAGAAACATCCAGAGAGCACAATTGTACTTATCGAACACAAAATGGATATGATATTAGGTTTGTCAGATCATCTTATCGTTTTATTTCATGGAGAGTTATTGGCTGAAGGATTGCCAGAAGAAATTATGAAAGATGAGCGTGTACAAAGTGCTTATTTAGGGGGATTATATAGTGGCACTATTACAAGTGAATAATATAGAAACGTATTTAGATCAGTTTCATATTTTGCAAGGAGTATCTCTTACTGTTGAGAAAGGGACGATTACTGTACTGTTTGGTAGAAACGGGGCAGGGAAAACAACGACATTACGTTCAGTTATGGGGTTTCACCGGATTGCAGATGGTGAAATTTATTATGATAGTGCAAAAGTAAGTGGATTACCTACACATTTAATTTCAAGGAAAGGAATAGGGTATGTACCAGAAAATCAAGGTATTTTTCATGATTTGACAGTAGAAGAAACATTCGCTCTTGCTAGGGGGAAAGGTGAAGAAGTAGAAGGGAAAATAGAGTGGATGCTGGAACTATTTCCGGATTTAAAGCAGTTTTGGAATAAGAAAAGTGGGCTCTTGAGCGGAGGGCAAAAGCAAATGTTGGCTATTTCAAGAGCGTTTATTAATAGTGATGGATTATTACTTATTGATGAACCGAGCAAAGGGCTATCCCCGATAATGGTGGAGAAATTAATGGTAGCTATTTTGAAGATGAAAGAGAAAACAACAGTTTTACTTGTTGAGCAAAATTTTATGATGGCTAGTCAAATTGGTGATTATTTTTACATTATGGATAACGGACGAATTGTTCATAACGGTTTTATGAATGAATTAAAAAAGGATAAGGAAATGTGTCATAAATATTTAGGAATCTCTTAACATGAATCCGAGGTGAAAAGGATGGATGTGTTAATCAATTTATTTGTAAATGGGATTTCAACAGGGATGCTCATTTTTTTGTTAGCATCAGGTCTTTCACTTATTTTCGGTCTAATGAGCGTTTTAAACTTTGCACACGGTGGTTTATTTGCATGGGGAGCATTTACAGGTGTTTGGTTATTTAATATGACAGGAAGTTATATATTAGCTTTAGTTGGAGCAGTAGCCATGGGAATGTTCCTAGGATTTATTTTAGAAAGGTTTCTTATTAGACCGGTATATGGAAATCATGTTCGACAGCTGCTCGTTACGCTTGGAGGAATGCTCGTTCTTAGTGAGTGTATTAAAATATTTTGGGGGCCAAACCCTATTAGTGCAAAATTACCGTTATGGTTACAAGGAAGTTTTACATTCGGAGGTATTATATTAATTAAATATCGTCTATTTGTTATTTTGATTGGGATAATTATTTACATCGCACTACTACTATTACTCAAAAAGACGAAGATAGGTCTTATGATCCGTGCAGGTGTAATGGATAAAGAAATGGTTCAAGCGCTTGGTATTAATGTAAAAGCGATATTTTCTTTCGTCTTTTTATTAGGAGCAGGGATGGCAGCTTTGGGAGGATTCTTATTAGCGCCGTATTCGGGCGTTATTTTCGCCGAGATGGGCATGCAGTATGCAATTTTAGCTTTTATAGTAGTAATTATCGGTGGATTAGGAAGCGTCCAAGGTTCAGCTATTGCTTCTTTAATTGTCGGATTAGCTGGTGCTTTTACAGCGTATTTTATACCAGATTTATCACTTGCAATTAATATGTTAATGTTACTATTTTTCTTAATAGTGAAGCCAACTGGACTTGTTGGTGAAAAGGGGTGAAATGGTGAACAACACATCGGACCGAATTAAAGTATACTTTGGAGTATGTATGCTCATTTGTTTAAGTGTATTTCCGTTCGTAAATGATTCAAGGAGCCTGTTAATTTTGTTCACTCAAATCTTCATCTTTGCTATTTTTGCAATGAGTTTTGATGTATTGCTTGGGTATACAGGAATTGTATCGTTCGGTCATTGTATGTTCTTTGGGATAGGAGCATATGGGGTAGCGCTTTTATTTGATCGACAAGGCGTATCAATAACGAACTTTTTAATTGGAATAGTAGCTGCAATTATCATTTCAGCAATCGTTAGTTATATAATTGGTTTACTTTCTTTACGGCTGAAAAGTCATTTTTATGCAATGTTAACACTTGCTATTTCACAGTTGTTTTTCGTCCTTGCTGAAAAATGGCGTGGGCTCACTCACGGAGGAGATGGTTTTACATTTGGGGTACCAGACGTATTCCGTGATCGTTTTACGTTTTATTATGTAACACTTATATGTTTACTTATCATTTTTGTTCTCTTACGTCTTTTCACCAAATCTTCTATTGGAAAAGTATTAAAAGCAATTTCACAAAATGAGCAACGTGTTGAAGCACTAGGATATAAAGTGCTTCATTATAAAATTATTGCTAGCATTGTTGCAGGAGTAGTAGCTGCGATTAGCGGTGGTTTATTTGTGATCACATTGCGTTTTGTTAATACGACTGTATTTTCAATTGAAATGACATTAAATGCATTATTGATGACGATGATTGGTGGGGTTGGAACGTTAATTGGAGCAATTGCAGGAGCTGGAATTATTGAATCCCTAAAATATTATTTATCAGAACTAGCTACAGAGTATCCGATCTTTGAACGATGGACGATTATTCTTGGTTTATTGTACATTATCGTATTGCTAGTTTTCCCGAAAGGATTAGTTGGTACAGTTAAGGGACTGAAGAATATGAAACGGAATAAGAAGGAGAAAAGTGCAGAAGTGGAGCAAAATGTGTGAAAAATCAATTGTATAGAATATGAAAATCCCTCTTTTAGATTCATAAAGGAGGGATTTTTTATTAACCAAATAGTTCATCAGGGATTTGTTTGAAAGAGTTTTGATTTGTAAAAAAATGAACAGCTAATTTCTCAACTGGAACATCTTCAATTGGTACCAATTTATCATTTTTAATTGGCAAAAAGGCTATCCCTTTTCCGTCCTGAATAAACTCTTCCATAAGCGAATAAGAATCTAATTGTTGAAGTTGACGCTGAGATAAATTATTTTCTTTTAGAAATTGTATCGTCTTATTTCTAAAAGGACACTTTTTGTCATTACTAACGAAGAAGAGTTCCTTTGAATAGTCAATGATACATTTTTCTTGATCTTTTAGTAAGCCTATAGAAATTGAAGTAGTAAATACTTTTTTAAAACCTGCACCAGAATCATCCTCATAAGTGATGACCATATCAACTTTTTGTTGCTGCAGTAATTTTGGCAAATGACTACTATTTTCTACATATATTTGATAATTCATGAAATTTTCTTTAATACGCTTACTTAAATAATTAGTCAAAATCGATTGTGACGTCGCGATTATATAAGAAGACCCACTTGTTTTAATTTTATCTTTCGCTTCTTCTAATAGAGTTAATATTTGATTCGTGTAGTCTAATAAAATGTCACCAGAAGGTAATAAGGAAACGCCTTTGTTATCTCTATGTAGTAAAGGCGTTTCTAATTCTTGTTCTAATTTTTTGATTCGCTCAGTTACGTTCGGTTGAACATAACCTAACTCTTTAGCAGCTTTACTAATAGAACCCTCACTGGCTACAGTTTTGAATATAATAAGATCATTTATTTCCATATATCTCAGCCCCTTATGCACTATCATTATAAATGATACCAAACATAATTTATACCTATTTTACGTTAGCTACTTATCGATTTATCATAATGTATATAAGATTGAAAGCGAGTGATAAACATGATTGGAATGCAATATAAGGTCATTTTGCCAAAGGATTATGACATGGAAATTATTAAGAAAAGGGTAAAGGATAATGGTTATAAAACTGATGGTTTCCAAGCACTAAATTTTAAAGCTTATTTAATTACGGAAACGGAGAAAGACGGGAATTTTTATAACTGCTATGCACCTTTATATATTTGGAATGGTCATGAAGGGATGAATAAATTTATCTTTGAAGGGTATTACGATAACATTTTACAATCTTTTGGATGGCAACAAATAAATATAGGTGTTCCATTAGTGGTTAATCTAAGTGATGGATTTAAGAAAAGTAGATATGTTGTTGAATATGCAGGAAGTATTTCTCAAAGTAAAACACTGATTGGGACTCAATTAAAAACGATGAATGAAAATGTACAAAACAACGAAAAGTGTTTAGGGAATGTAATCGTTTATAATCCGGATAAATGGGGGTATAGTAGGTTTAATTTTTATGAAGAGAAGCCTGAAATTGCAGTGAATAAAGGTGTTACAGTATATGAGATTTTACACATTTCACGATGAAATTTTGTTGCATATAAAAAAATAAGAAAAGGAATGAAAATCTATGCCTTTTGTGAAGATTTATTATCCTGAAAACATATTAAATGAAGAAGAGTTGGAAAAAATGGGTGAATGTATCCATCTTTCATTAATTGAACATTTTAACATCCCTGAAAATGATTATTTTCAAATGTTCTTACCCTACCAACAAAACAAATTTTTATATAATCCATATTATTTGTTGGAAAGAGGAGAAAAGAGAACAGAGAATATGATTTATGTTTCTATTACATGTGGACCGGGAAGAACGGTGCAACAGAAAAAAGATTTGTATCAATCGGTATCCTTAAAAATTACGGAATATTCCGGCGTTAAAACCTCGGATATTTTTATTACACTAAATGAGACAGCTGCTGAAAACTGGTCATTTGGTCAAGGAATAGCACAAATGGTGAAAATAAAGGGAGAAAAAAATGAAAAATGAACTTATTGAAGTACATATTAAAAAGAAAATGAGAGAAATGGCACCTGCATTTGCTCATTATAGTGAAAAGATATTATTTGAGGAAGTGTGGCGAGATGCCACTTTAACATTAAGAGAAAGAAGTTTGTGTACTGTGTCAGCACTAATCAGTCTCGGTAATACAGAACAATTACAATTTCATCTGAAGCTAGCTAAACAAAATGGGGTTATGGAGAATGAATTGGTTGCATTAATAACACATATGGCTTTTTACGTTGGTTGGCCAAAAGCTATGGCAGCTTTAAATATAGTAATGAATGAAAGGAAAAGTTAAGAATAATGATAAGTAAGAATTCATGTTTATATGAATTCTTACTTATCATTATTTATGCAATACTCTATCGATATATTTATTACATTTTTTCTTGCTTTTTTATCACTTGCGTAGTAAAGTGATAGTAAGATGAACGCTAGGAAGTGACAAAACATGCGTGATAATACGATAGGATCATTAATATGGTTACGCTTAATACGATTTACGAACCAAAGTAATCAAATGTCAAATGAGTTTTTAAAACGTTTTGATTTAACGACAGCTCAATTTGATGTGCTTTTGCAAATACGTACGTATCAACCACTAACACAAATGGAGTTAGCTGAAAAGGTAACTGTTACACAAGGTGGCATTTCTCGAATGTTAACTCGTCTTGAAAAAGAAGGATATATTGTACGAAAACAAGATTGGAAAACGAAAACAATTAGTCTTACAGAGCAAGGAGAAGCAGCTTTAGAGAGAGCATTGCCAGAGCAACTTGCATTTCAATCTTCGTTTTTTGATGATGTATTAAATGAAGAAGAGCAGAAAATATTATATGAGCTGATGACGAAAGTTCATAAGCATAGTGAGAAAAAAGAATTACCGCAAGAGTAATTTTTTTTACATTATCAATTGACTAATCAAGTGAAGGTGTAGGTAATACGTAGATATACCTGACTTACCAACGTTTTTAGAAAAAAACTAATACTACTTTATTAAAGGGGAGAGTAACTATGGAAAAATACCGTATAGATATAAGAAAAGGAATTGAGTTTGGATTATATTCAATTGGTGATCATGTTTTAAATCCACATAATGGGGAGAAAATTACGCCAGAGAAAAGAATTCACGAACTAATTGATACAGCTAAGTTAGCAGATGAGGCAGGACTTGATGTGTTTGCTGTCGGCGAAAGTCATCAAACACATTTTACAACGCAAGCTCATACAGTTATTTTAGGTGCGGTCGCGCAAGCTACGAAAAATATAAAAATTGCAAGTTCAGCAACGATATTAAGTACATCTGACCCAGTTCGAGTATATGAGGATTTCGCTACAATTGACTTGATTTCTAATGGACGTGCAGAAATTGTGGCTGGTCGTGGATCTCGTATTGGGGGATATAGTTTACTTGGTTATGACGTGAATGATTATGAAGAATTATTCGAAGAGAAGATGGATCTTTTATTAAAAATTAATAACGAGGAACATGTCACATGGAATGGACAGTTCAGAGCACCGCTCGCACATGCATCGGTTATTCCGAGAGCGAAAAATAATAACTTACCAATTTGGCGTGCGGTTGGAGGTCCACCAGCTAGTGCAATTAAAGCAGGACGCGCGGGTGTGCCAATGATGATAACAACACTTGGTGGTCCAGCAATTAACTTTAAAGTGTCAGTAGATGCTTACCGCGAGGCTGCTCAGCAAAGCGGATTTGATTCAGCTAGTTTACCAGTTGCGACAACGAGTTTATTTTATACGGCAAAAAATTCACAAGATGCACTTAGTGAATATTACCCTCACATTAATGCTGGTATGCTTACACTGCGCGGTGGTGGGTATCCGAAACAGCAATTTACAAATGCAATAGATTACCGTGATGCTTTAATGGTTGGTAGCCCACAACAAATCATTGAGAAAATGCTTTACCAATATGAATTATTTGGCCAACAACGTTTTATGGCACAAATTGATTTTGGGGGTGTACCATTTGATAAAATTGAGAAAAACATTGAATTAATTGCTACTGAAATTTTACCAGCCGTTAGAAAACATACAGCAAAATAAATAAAAAACTGAGAGTCTAATCGACTTTCAGTTTTTTTTATTTATTCTGGAAAAATGACAAAAAAATGAACTTTTAGTCGAGGAAGAGGGAAGTTATTTTCTATTTTTGAATAACATTATTTCGAGTTTGAATTTTGAAAATACATTTTTCTCTTGACAAAAAACAAGCGTTTATCGAGGGTAGTTTCGAGGACATTTTTTCGGGTGAAAGTCAAGTGTATGAAGAGAAAAACGATTGTTTTATAGATATAAAAGTAAGAAGTATATTGAAAAAACACATTTTTCTAATGGGAAAAATCTGATTCAAAAAAATGACAAAAGACATATTTCAGACAAAATGATGTCAATAATACGTCAAAAATAACCTGAATTTACTATGCAGGTATATTATACAATTCGATTAACGAATAAAACACTACAGAAATAGTGAAAAGGTAAAAAATAGCATTACAATAGTTTGAAAAACTGAAACTTCATATTTTTCGACAATACATACAAAATGTTTTTGTCTTTTCGTATTTCTTAATAATTGAGTTTGATAAGATTGCTCAATTAACTTTTATTATAAAAACTATGAAGGAAGTGATTTTAGTATGGAAACGCTCGAATTGGCACGAATACAGTTCGCATCAACAACGATTTTCCATTACTTTTTTGTTCCGCTGTCAATTGGTTTAGCTTTTATTATTGCGATCATGCAAACGTTGTATGTGGTAAAAGGGCAAGAAGTATATAAGAAGATGGCAAAGTTTTGGACGCAATTATTCCTTATTAACTTTGCAGTAGGTGTAGTAACAGGTATTTTACAAGAATTCCAGTTTGGTATGAACTGGTCAACGTATTCACGTTTTGTAGGTGATGTATTTGGTCCATCACTTGCGATTGAAGGATTACTGGCATTTTTCATTGAGTCTACATTCCTGGGTTTATGGGTATTCGGTGAGGATAAATTACCGAAGCGAATTCACTTAATGTGTATTTGGCTCCTTTCAATTGGAACGATGTTATCAGCATTCTGGATTTTAACTGCAAGTGCATTTATGCAGTCACCTGTCGGGTATGAAATGGCAGCTGATGGTCGTGCACAAATGAATGATTTCTTAGCCATTATTCAAAACCCACAACTATGGGTACAATTCCCGCATACAATTACAGCAGCAATTGCAACAGGTGCATTCTTTATTGCTGGTGTAAGTGCATGGAAAATTACAAAAGGACAAGAAACTGTAGTATTTAAAAAATCTTTCCGAATTTCTATCATTGTTGGAACAATTACAACGGCGCTTGTATTATTCTTCGGTCATGCACAAGCGCAACAATTAATTAAGACACATCCAATGAAGATGGCGGCAGCTGAAGCGCTATGGAATACAAGTGAGGATCCAGCACCATTTACAGTATTTTCGAAAATTGATACAGAGAAGAAAGAAAATTCGTTTGAAATTCAAATCCCTTATATGCTAAGTCTATTATCGTATGATAAGTTTAGCGGTCAAGTTGAAGGGATGAATCAAATTCAAAAACAATATGAGGAAAAATATGGACCTGGAGATTATATTCCTCCAGTGCATACAATGTTTTGGAGTTTTAGAGCGATGGTAATGAGTGGAACATTCATGCTTCTTCTAGGAGCTTACGGATGGTTCTTATCAAGAAAAGATCGTTTAGCGGAAAAAACGTGGTATTTAAAATTAATGGTGTATGCAATTTCTCTTCCATTCATCGGTAATACAGTAGGGTGGATTATGACTGAAATGGGTCGTCAACCTTGGGTTGTATTTGGTGTAATGAAAACAGAAGATGCTGTATCACCAAATGTAACATTCGGTGAAGTATTATTCTCACTTATTTCATTCACATCAATGTATTTAATTATGGGTGGAATTTGTGTGTACTTATTTGTTCGTACCATTAAGGGCCACAAGAATAAGAAAACGAAAAAGGATTATCAAAGCCATGATCCATTTGATAAGGAGGAAGAGTATGTTATCTCTTAATGAGTTATGGTTTTTAGTTATTGCAATCTTGTTTGTTGGATTCTTCGTACTGGAAGGTTTCGACTTTGGGGTAGGAATGGTTTCGAGGTTTTTAGGAAAGAATGATTTTGAAAAACGAGTTTACTTAAATACAATAGGACCGTTCTGGCACGCGAATGAAGTATGGCTTGTTTGTGCTGGTGGAGCCATGTTTGCGGCATTTCCGCACTGGTATGCAACTTTATTTAGTGGTTTTTATATTCCATTTGTATTTATGCTTCTTGCTTTAATTTTAAGAGGTGTTTCCTTTAAATTTCGTGCGAAAATAGATAATCATAAATGGAAGAGTGCATGGGATTGGGGGATGTTTATTGGAAGTATGTTACCTCCTATCCTTTGGGGAGTTGCGATTGCAAACTTTATGGTAGGTGTACCTATTGATGAGAGTAAAAATGTTGTAGGTGGATTCTTGCAATTACTTCATCCATTTGCGTTACTTGGAGGAGTAATGTTTCTCCTACTATGTATTGTTCACGGATTACAATTTCTTACGATACGTACAACTGGTAAATTGAGAGAACGTGCACGAATTGCTGCAATAAAAATTGCACCATTTTCATTAATTACACTTCTTGTTTTTGCTGGTGTGGGGTTATGGAAAACCGACATTTTCACTGCTCATGGAACAGAATGGATTATGGTACCAATCGGAGCTTTTGTAGCACTATTAGTGTCCACTTTATTAAATAAAAGAAGAAGAGATGGTTGGGCTTTCTTTATGACGAGTTTAACAATCATTTTACTAAGTGCGAGTGTATTTATCGGTATGTTCCCACGTGTTATGATTAGCTCTTTAGGAGCAATGAATGATTTGACAATTTACAACGCAGCATCAGGAGCTTATGCATTAAAACTTATGACTTACTTTGCGATTGCTATTTTGCCTTTCGTTATCGGAAGTCAAATATGGAGTTATTATGTATTTAGACAACCTGTTAAGTCAGACAACGATTTGGAGTACTAATGAAAAGAAAAAGAGGACTTCCGTCTTATCCCGGTAGCCGTATTTTATATGTAGCGTTAACGATTATTAGTATTTTAGAAGCTTTTAGTATTATTGCGCAAACAATCTTTTTAGCACGAGCTATTACGTTTTTATTTCATGGAGAGACAGTACAAACAATATTAAGTGAAATTGTTTATTTTGGTATCGCGTTTGCAGCGCGTCATATAGTAGTTCGAACATCACAAATATTAGTGGAACGTTTTGCTGAAAAAACAGGGTCGTTACTAAGAAAACAACTAGTAGAGGCATATTTCACATTAGGTCCAAGGTATGTTCAAACTGTTGGGACTGGTCATCTGGTTACCTTATCAATTGAAGGGATTGAGAAATTTAAAACATATATTGAATTAACGATTCCTAAAATGATTAGAAGTAGCATCGTTCCAGGTCTAATTGTACTATACGTTTTTACGCTAGATATTGAGTCTGGAATCATTTTAGTTGTAACGATTCCTATCGTGATCATATTTATGATTCTTCTCGGATTAGCAGCGCAAAAAATGGCAGATAGTCAGTACGAGATATATCGTGTACTTTCGAACCATTTTGTAGATACGTTAAAAGGTTTAGAAACATTAAAGTATTTAGGGAAAAGTGAACAGCACGAAGGAAAGATTGAAAAAGTAAGTAAAAGGTATAGAAAAGCAACGATGCGTACTTTGCGAGTTGCTTTTCTTTCTTCTTTTGCATTAGATTTCTTTACGAGTTTATCAATTGCGTTTGTGGCAGTTGGATTAGGGATACGTTTAATAGATGGAACGATTATACTATTACCAGCCCTTACAATTTTGATTTTAGCTCCGGAATATTTTCTGCCGATTAAACAAGTGGGAGCAAATTATCATGCGACATTAGATGGACAAATTGCGATGGAGCAAATAGAAGAGATTTTGCAACAACAAAAAGGAATACAAAAGAAAGATTTAAATGAAGATATAGTATGGAATGCCTCTAGTAGCTTGAAATTACAAGACATCAAAGTTAATAATACTGAATCTGAAAAGGCTATATTAGAAGGAATTAATTTTACTTGGGAAGGTAACGGTGCTATTGGTGTTATTGGTGAAAGTGGTGCAGGCAAATCGACGTTAATCGACGTATTAGCAGGATTTTTAACTCCTTCAGCTGGAAAGATGATTGTAAATGGTGTGGAAATTGACGGGTCTACTCGTGAAGATTGGCAAAAAAATATCGCTTATATTCCGCAGCAACCTTATATTTTTCCGCTTTCATTAAAGGATAACATTCGTTTTTATGAAACAAATGCAACAGATGAAGAAGTTGAAAGAGTTATTAATGAAGTCGGCCTTCGTTCACTCGTTACATCACTTCCAAATGGGATGCACGAAAGAATTGGAGAAGGTGGACGTATGCTAAGTGGCGGACAAGAACAGCGTGTTGCTATGGCGCGTGCGCTTTTAAGTAAAAAACCAATCATTTTATTAGATGAGCCTACGGCACATCTTGATATTGAAACCGAATTTGAAATAAAGCAAGCGATGTTACGTCTATTTAATGGAAAGTTAGTATTTTTAGCAACCCACCGTCTACATTGGATGAAACAAATGGACCATATTCTTATTTTAAATAAAGGGGAAATGAAAGAAAGTGGGACGTATGAAGAACTTTTAGAGAATGAGACATTACATTTTCATAGGGAAGAGAGGGGAGAGAAATGAGTAACTGGGTTAAACCTTATATAAAACAAAATAAAGGTAGAATGACTTTAACTATTTTCCTTGGTCTTCTTGGAGTTAGTTCAGGAGCGATGTTACTTTTTATTTCAGGTTATTTGATCTCAAAATCTGCCCTTAGACCAGAAAATGTAATGGCTGTATATGTTCCTATTGTTGCAACAAGAGCGTTTAGTATAGGGCAAGCTGGATTTCATTATATAGAGCGCTTAGTCGGACATGATGTCGTACTACGTATATTAGAAAAAATGAGAACGAGGCTATATAGAATAGTAGAACCACAGGCGTTATTTTTCCGTTCTCGATTTCAAACGGGTGATATGTTAGGAGTGTTATCCGAAGATATAGAGCATTTGCAAAACCTATATTTACGTACAATATTTCCTAGCATATTAGCGCTAGTTGTTTATAGTATCTTCGTACTTGTTATCGGTGCATTTGATTTTGTTTTTGCACTTATTGTAGGTTGTATGTTAGCTATTATCGTTTTTCTTCTTCCGTTTGTATCATTACTTTTGATGAAGAAACATCATGTTACTTTAAAGCAAGGAAGAAACCGTTTGTATCAACAACTGACAGATGCTGTTTTTGGATTATCTGATTGGCAAGCAAGTGGTCGTAAAGATGAATTTATTAATGAGTATGTAAAACAAAATGATCAGTTGTTAAAAATCGAAAAGAGAGTGAAACGCTGGTATCATATTCGGGACAGTATCATTCAATTAGTAGTAGGTATTGTAGTTATTTCGATGATCATATGGACTGGGAATGAAGCGGCAAGTGAACAAATTGCTCCTACAGTTATCGCAGCTTTCGTATTAATGACTTTATCTGTAACGAACGCGCTTATTCCTATTGCAGATGCCATTGATCGAATACCGTCGTATGTAGAATCTACCCATCGTCTTAATGGCGTAGAAAGTGATAGTGTTTTACATGATGAAACGGATTTGCATGGAGAGAAAGATTATATTGAACCAAAACATGTAGATATTGAACTGAATCACGTATCGTATAGTTATCCAGATAGTAATGAGATTGTATTAAAAGATGTATCATTACAAATAAAAGCAGGGAAGAAAATTGCTATTTTAGGGAGAAGTGGGACAGGGAAATCTACTTTACTAAAATTGTTAACAGGGGCGTTAAGCCCAGTAAATGGCCAAGTTGTACTAAATGGTGAACGAGCTCATACGAATCTTTTATCTAAATATATTTCTGTATTAAATCAAAAGCCGCATTTGTTTGATACGACAATTGGAAATAATGTACGAATTGGCAAACCAGAGGCGACGGATGAAGAGATATGGAAAGCTTTAGAGAAAGCACAATTAGCTTCACATGTTACTTCTCTTCCAGACGGATTACAAACAAAAATGCATGAAATGGGAAAGCGGTTTTCTGGTGGGGAAAGACAAAGGGTTGCTTTTGCTAGAACTCTTATGCAAGAAACACCAATTATTGTACTTGATGAACCGACTATCGGTTTAGATCCAAAAACAGAATTGTCTTTAATTGAAACAATGTTTTCTGCAACGGAAGAAAAGACTGTTATTTGGATTACGCACCATCTTGTAGGAATAGAACATGTAGACGAAGTTATATTCCTTGATCGTGGCCAAATTGTCATGCAAGGTAGTCATAAACAACTTCTGAAAGAAAATGAAAAGTATCGTAAACTTTATGAGTTAGATAAAGGAATATAATTTGAATAAGCAATAATTGTAAAAATAGCTACGCCTAATGGTGGAGCTATTTTTTTTGTTAGATTGCAGGTGTATATGATTGTTACGAATTAAAAATGAATTTCATATTATACATATAATGGAGGGGATGTACATGAAGGAACAATATAAAATCATTGTTTTAAGTGATGAATTATCAGGGGATAGGATTCGAAATACGTTAGACAAAAATAAATGTAAAACAATAGTTCATGTTGTGGACGTTTCAGATGTTGTTCGTCTAGAAAGTTCTTTTCAATATATAGTCATTTGGAGAGGGGACGCAGAAAAACTTACAAATGACTTGATAAATAGGGGCGTGCAAAGTTCAAAAATTATTAATTTAACAAAATACATGTATGAATGGAAGGATAAATTAATTTCTATCTATCAAATAAATCCGGATCTTATGTCTTTATACATTTCTATGAAAAAAGCAAAGAGTGATCCGACGTATGAATTGTTTGCTACCGGTTTGTCTTATCCGCATTGTGGCATAAGTACGGAGCTTCTCTCAAAAAAGTCAATAAAATTAACACTTCCATCGCAAGATCTATACTATGATTATTTAATAGCGTCACAACTTTTATCAAACAATCATTCATTTCAATATTGTTTAATAGGAATAGCCTATTTCTCGTTTTACTTTGATATGTCGTTATCCTCCGAATCATATAGAATTCACAAAGTATATTATCCATTGTTTCAAGATGGTCATCATACTGTAGTTCACTCTCCTCTACCCACTGATGGATTCTCCCATCTAAATACTCCGAAACCACTTCTTTCTATTTTTAATTTGCATTTTGAATATATTTTATTAGATGAACTAAAAGATGAATCATTGATACTGCCTTGGATAAATGCTGAGTGGAATACCACTCCTCTTCACATTCCTTTTGAAGAACACGGGAAAATAAGAGCAGCTTCACATGCTAAATTGGCGTATCCTCAAACTTTAGTTGAAAATAAAATAATTTTTAAAAAATATTTAGAATTACTGTTAAAAAATGATATAAAACCATTGATTGTTGTATTCCCAGTTACTTCACATTATTTCAATTGTAGTAGTAAGAAATTAAAAGAAGATTTTTATAAAGTTATAAATGATTTTCAAACTCAATATTCTTTTCAAATTATAGATCTATTTGATTCGCCATTATTTTGTGACGATGATTTTTATGATAGTGATCATATGAATAAAAAAGGTGCAAATAAAATGTCCGCATTATTAAATATGTTTATTCAGGAACGAAAAGTATGATAATTTGTTTCATGTTTGCATAAAAGTATATAGGCTCCATACAGTTAAAGTAATGTGATTTTTGTGTCGCGTATATAAATAATATGCGAAGAGGTGAGAGAGTTAAAATGAGAACTCGTATTGAAAGAACTGAAGAGGTGGTAGAGCAACTTCCGTTGGTAAGTGTATTAATTCCTACGTATAATCGTCCTCGTTACTTTGAAAAGGCGCTATGTAGTGTGTTAGAACAAACGTACCCTAATATAGAAATTATAGTTGGAGATGACAGCACGAATGATGAAACAGAAAAAGTGTTACAAAAATACTTATGTGATCATTCAAATATTATTTATATAAAAAATAGATCAACTCTCGGACAATTTGAAAATGCGCTAATGTTATTTAATGAAGCGAACGGTGAATATATAAATTTTTTAATGGATGATGATGTATTTCATGTGAATAAAATTGAAAAAATGATGAAGTATTTTTTCGATGATTTAGATAATGAAATTAAGCTTGTAACATCTCATCGTCAAGTCATTGATGATAAAGGAAAAGAGCTACGACATATTTATTCGACTGTCCGTTTATTTGAAGAGGATACCATTATAGCGGGAACAGAATTAGGAAATAAGGTAATTGTGGATCAAAAAAATTATATTGGAGAACCGACAACAGTTTTATTTCGTAAAAATGATTTACAAGAACCGTTTGGGATTTTTGATAAGAGGCGGTATTTATGTAACGTAGATATAGCTTCATGGTTATCTTTATTAAGTAAAGGAAAAGCTGTATATATAGCAGAGACACTTAGTTACTTTCGATTACATCCAGATCAACAGTTAAATGAATCTAATAAAATGATGGATGGGTTAGAAGATTTTTCACACAGTATTATAGCAGGAGAACAATATGGTTTCTTATCCACTGAAAAAGAGTTAGACAAAGCGATAACTAATTTTCTAGATTATGCAAGAAGGATAGTTCCATCATCAATATTATATACATTAGACTATTACCAAAAAATTAGAGCGAAGAAAATAAACATAGAAAAGAAAAAACAACATATAAATAATAATTCTTCTTTACCGAAAGTAAGTATACTTATTCCTGCATACAATAGACCTTATTACTTGGAATTAGCACTCAACAGCGCTTTGAATCAAACATATGAAAATATTGAAATTATTATTTCTGACGACAGTACAAATGATGAAGTCAATGCTATGATTCAACCGTACTTACGTGAATATGAGTGTATTACATATGTTAAAAATGAAACGCCGTTAGTTGCCGAAAACTTTAATAAGTGTGTAGAACTTGCGAATGGGGACTATATAAACTTTTTATTAGATGATGATTTATTTCATCATGAAAAGATCGAGAGAATGATGAAATACTTTTTGACGTTAGAAAATATTTCATTTGTGACGTCATATCGTGAACTGATTGATGAGAATGGAGAGATATTACCACCTTCAACATTAAATATGAAAATCGCGAAAGAAACTACACTTTTTGAAGGAAAAGAATTAGGGAATTATATGTTAAAAAACTTGAAAAATGTAGTTGGTGAGCCGACAACTGTTTTGTTTAATCGGAATTTGTTTGACGGGAAGTTTGGATATTTTAAAGGAAAGGCTTATTCCGCTATTAATGACATTGCAACTTGGCTAGATATGATGAGGAAAGGAAAAGTAGTTTATATACATGAACCTCTTAGTTATTTTAGACAGCATAGTGGACAAAATCAAAAACAAATGCATTTTATTTTAATGACAATTGAAGAGTGGATTGAATTAATTATAGATGCATATAATAGTGGGTTTTTAAGCTCCGAAAGTGAGTATAAAGAGAGTTTATCTTATTGTTTAGAAAATGCGGGATTTATAGTTAAGGATGCAGTAAGAAATGGCGAACTAGATCAAATTTATAATGAAAAGATAAAAAAAGGCTTAAACAAGTTAGTTGCTCATATGTTCGAGAAAGAATGTTGTTATTGTCAATATTGCAATCAACAATTTGAAAAATTTTCACCTTGGCCAGCACATTATGATTTTCCGAAATATAAATTTGAAATGTGGAATAAAGATACAGGGATATGTCCAGTTTGTAATTCGATGGATCGTGAAAGATTGTACCGTGCGTACATTGAAACGGAAACGGACTTGTTAAATAGAAAATATACTATGCTTCATATTGCACCTGAAGCAAAGTTAAGAGATTGGTTTAACGAGTATAAAAATATTACGTATGTATGTGGTGACTTAGAACCAAAGGATCCATTAATGAAGGAAATTGATGTTACAAGGATTACATATGATAGTAATACTTTTGATGTAATAGTATGTAGCCATGTGTTAGAACACGTTCCTGATGATGACAAAGCAATGCGAGAGTTATATAGAGTGTTAAAGCCAAATGGATGGGGAATTATTCAAGTACCGATCGTAATGAATGTAGATTTTATTATAGAGAATGAATTAATTGTAACACCACAATTGAGGAAATTAGCTTTTGGTCAAGAAGATCATGTGAGAATTTACAATCAATCGGGATTTATTCAACGATTAATGAATGCAGGATTTAAGGTAGAATTATATAACATAGCGGAAAAACAAGGAATGAAAAGTGCTAGGAAATTTGGATTATCTGAAACAGATATGCTCTATATTGTCCGAAAATGATAGGAAGGAATAGATAGATATGGAGAGTATTCCTTTTTTACGTGCTTCAACTGTACCTGTAAGTGAGTATTTGGATGAATTGAAGGAAATTGATACATCTCACATATATACGAATTATGGACCTATAAATCAACGTTTTGAGGAAACAATTATGTCGTCATTTTTTCAAAACAGGGGAGCTGTTACAACAGTAGCAAACGCAACGTTAGGGTTAATGGCGGCTATTCAACTAAAGAAAAGAAGAAAGGGAAAGTATGCTCTCATGCCTAGCTTTACATTCCCTGCGACTGCCTTAGCCGCTATTTGGTGTGGATTGGAACCTTACTTTATTGATATTTCAATAGATGATTGGTATATGGATAAAACCGTACTTTTGCATAAGATAGAAGAATTAAAAGAAGAGGTTGCGATTGTTGTCCCGTACGCCACTTTTGGATCATGGATGAACTTAGAAGAATATGAAGAATTAGAGAAGAAGGGGATTCCGGTTGTCGTAGATGCGGCGCCGGGATTTGGTTTAATGAATGGAGGAATGCATTACGGTCAAGATTTTAGTGGAATGATCGTATATAGCTTTCATGCAACAAAGCCTTTCGGAATTGGTGAAGGAGGGCTCATATATAGTAAAAACGAAGAAGATATACAACGTATTAAAAGAATGGGGAATTTCGGATTTGATAGAAATCGTGAATGCACGATGATGGGGTTTAATTGTAAAATGTCTGAATACGCAGCAGCTATTGGGATTGCGACTATAAAAAAGTGGGATCAAAAATTAAAAGAACGCACTCGTATTTCTGAATGGTATAAACAGTTGTTACAAAATACTGGGTTAATGAAAAAAGGGTGGAAAGTCCAAAAGACAGAAGCAGTTATTCACCAATTTATGCCTATCATTTGTCCAGAAGAAGTTCGCAACATACAAGTAATAGAAGAACTGAAAAAACAGAAAATAGAAGCTAGATTATACTTTTCACCATCTTGCCACCAACAAGTTCTTTTTAAAAACTATAAGTCTACAGATTTAACAAAGACGAATAAAATAGCAAAACGAATCGTAAGTTTACCTTTATGGGAAGGAATGACGAAAGAACTAGTAGAGCAAATTGTAATCTGTTTAGAGCAGAAGGTGGTGTCGGTAGATGAATAGTTTTTATAGTCAAGAAGAACTAAAGGAAATTGGATTTTTATCTGTTGGGAAAAATGTATTGGTTAGTAAAAAAGCAAGTATATATAATCCGAGTGCTATATCAGTTGGCAATCATGTAAGAATTGATGATTTTTGCATTTTAAGTGGTAAAATCACAATTGGAAGTTATTCGCACATATCAGCGTATACAGCGTTATATGGAGGGGAAGTTGGGATTGAAATGCATGATTTTGCAAACATCTCAGCTAAAACAATCGTATATGCAGTACTTGATGATTTCAGTGGAAATACATTAATGGGGCCAACCGTCCCGAATCAATATAGGAATGTGAAAGCAGAAAAAGTTATTTTAAAAAAACATGTGATTATTGGTGCTAATTCTATTATTTTTCCAAATGTAATTGTAGGAGAAGGTACGGCAGTCGGCGCGATGAGTATGGTAAAAGAGAGTTTAGATGATTGGTATATTTACGCTGGAGTTCCCGTAAGGAAAGTAAAACCTCGTCAAAAAAAGATGCTAGAGTTAGAAATTGATTTTTTAAAAAGCATTTATTCTTAACAAAAAAGAATGAATGCTTTTTATTTTTATCCCGCTATTTGCCGATAAAGAGTCGACTGGTGAGGGCTAATTAAAGTTTCACTTTATGATAGAGCAGAGTGTATCTTAACTTATTATGTTTTAAATTTTGCTGACCAAGGCAATACTGAGCCATAGTGAATGTAAAGTTGGAGGGCGAGCGTATATGTTTGATGAGGATGGGATTGTTTTAATTATGGAACCAGCTGATGAAAGAAACTTGAGGAGATTTATTTTTTCAGTGCCAAAGTCAGTGTATGAAAAGAAGGGGCTTACATTACACTATGGAACAGCTATAGGACAAGGGTATATGGATATAATTGAAGATATTATAAGCGTACATATAGAAATAGATGTTGTAACGATAATAGGGCATGTAAGAGGGTAAATAGCTATTTGAAAAAGGTTATAAACAATTTAGCTAGAAGTTATGTATAGAGAAAATTACAGACAATTATAAGAACGAAGGGGGTCTAAAATGAAAATAAAATCAATTGTATTAGTATTCATAGTTTCAATTGGTTTAATGGGATGTTCAATAGTGGAAGAAGGAAAGAACTCCATAGATTATGCTCAAAAGGCGACAGACTATGTAAATGAAATAAGTGCATTTGCAAATGATGCACCAGCATTAGCAGAAAAGGCCGTTAATGATAGCGAGGCTCGAAAAGAATTAGAAACGAAGCTTAGTGAAATTAAACAAGATATACCCGCATTCAATGAATTAACGCCACCTGATGTAGCAAAGGATCTTCATCAACAAATCGTCGGATATAACGAAAAGTTAAATACGTTAATTGATACGGCGAAGACAAAGATAGAAGAAGGCAAAGTGGATGTAGAGCAATTTAAAAGCTCTGAGCTTATGCAGACGGTAGATCAAGTTCGAGATTTGAAAGATAAAGTGCAAAATTTAGGTCAATAGTAAAAAGCTCCGTTTGTGATAAACGGAGCTTTTTACTATTGGATACAATAAACGATTACACCAACGATAATAATCATGTTGCCGATGAGTTTACGTTTCGTTATTTTTTCTCCTAGGAAATACCAACCAAAAATTAATATGATGATATAACTTAAGGATTCTAATGCTGATGCTTGTTTTAATGCCATGCCCTTCATGGCGATAACATTTAATCCGGCGTTAATTACAAATAAAGAGTAGCCGATAATAACATAAGGATTCACATATTCTTTTATTCTAGAATCGTATTGTTGCAAAGTAGCTTTTTTTAATAATATTTGTGAGTAATTAGCTAAAATTATCCCGAAAATAAATAATAACATATAACTATTCATCTTTTGTCACCACCACAATTCCGACGATAATAATAGCCGCACCAAGTAAATGATTCCACTGAATCGTATCTCCAAATAGAAATACTGACCAAAGCATTGACCATAGTATAATAATTCCGCGATGTGAATATGCTTTTGAAATTTCGAAATGTTTAATTACTTGTTGCCATAAAATTGCATATCCGAATAAAAGTATAACTAGTCCGAAATAAGCAACAAAAAATGAGATGGAAGCAATGGGGAATTTAGCTGCCCATTTCATGTAAACCATAATGATAGAATATATCAAAAAAGCTACATGTAAAAATACGTAATTTTTAATAGTTGGTTTCATTTATTCACTCTCTTTTGCATATAAATATATATTTATACCTAATTTTTCTAATGATATATATTGGAACGTATTTTGTTTAACCTTTCACATTCCAAATTACATAGTATCATGGCTTTTATTGTAAAACAATAGAAGCTATGCATTCATTTTTTCCAAGGTTCTACAATATGTATCGATTTATTTGTTGCATCCAACTCTACTTGAACACCGATAGGTATGGTAATCATTGGATGTGTATGACAACAATCGAAGTCAGCTAGAAAAGGAATTCTTTGATTTTGAAGTACTTCTAATAGTATTTCAAAAGGTTTTCGATTGGTACCACAATCATCAAATTGCTCGTGTTTTCCAAGAATAATACCTGAAATTTTATCGAATACACCGTTAATTTTAAGTAATGAAAAGCTTCTTTCAATAGTAGCTGCATCTTTTGAACTGTCCTCAATAAAGAGAATGTCGCCTTTTTGAATATGTGGCATATAGGGACTACCAAAAATTCCTTGTATCGTATTTAAATTCCCGCCAATAATACGCCCAGTAGCTTTTCCATCAATTACTGAAATCCAATCGTTTGGTCGAAGTTCTTTCTCCTTCGTCTTTTCTTCCCAATTAATAAATTCATCTGACCAAAATAATGGTTGTTTTATATGATAAGGAAGAGAATGATCATGTAGTAAAGTTTCAGCAAAATATTTGTATGTACAATCAACAAAAGGTTCAAATTCGCCAAAGGAAGGGACGAGAGCTGGTCCATAAAATGTAGGGATTCCTGTTTTGGCGTAAATTCCTAGTAATAAAGCAGTTGCATCTGAATACCCAATCATTATTTTAGGGTTCTTTAGAAAAGCATCATAATCAATATAAGGTAATATTGAATTTGAATTCATCCCACCAATTGTTGACATAATACAAGAAATATTAGGATTTCTTATTAAGACATTTAGCTCCTCAGCACGCTCTTGTATACTACCAGAACGATAAAAATCATATCGACCTGTTAATGAACCTTCTAATATATGAAACCCTTTCTGTTGTAAGTAAGATTTTGCTCGTTCAAATCTTTTTGGAGAAGTGTAGGTTACTGGTGAAGAAGGGGAGTAGATCCCAATTGTGTCTCCGTATTTTAATGATTTTGGAAGTAGCATTTGTATGAATCCCTTCTATTAAATAGTTTATCTCGCTATTTGACGGGTAGCCCGATTGGGGGGCTGATTAAAGTTTCGCTTTATTTACGAGATTTTATTATTGAATATTCTTACGTTTCAATATTGTAAGTTTAACATAAATAAATTAAAATAATCATTGCTGTATATGAATAAATATACCTTTTACCTTGACTATATAAAGGAATTGTTGTTAAGGTTAAATATGAGTGTATAAAAGGTTTGCTAAAGGAGTTTTGAAATGAATCGGTTAAAATGGGGAAGGATGACAGTCCTATTAGTTATTATTTTAGGGATATGTTGGTTCTTATTCCAAGGAAATCAAAAGAGCATAGCGAATGTAGAGGGACAACCTTTGCAAGTGGCAGAACTACCTAAAGCAGGATTTACTGAAAAAGTAGTCCCGCCAAAGTACATCCCACCAGAAATTAACGCAAAAGCAGCTATGATTATCGATGCGAGTGATGGAGATATTATTTATCAATATAATGAAAATGAAGCTTTTGCACCGGCTAGTATGTCTAAGATGATGACAGCGTATCTCTTACTAGAGAGTATACATAACGGGAAAGTTCGCTGGGAAGATCCAGTAAAAATGAGTGCGAAGGCGGCACAAACAGAAGGAGCGAGAATCCCAGTACAAGTTAATGACACATTAACTGTTAAAGATTTATATCATGCATTAATGATTGAGTCAGCTAATAATTCGGCTGTGGCCTTAGCAGAACATATGGCAAAATCGGAGAAAGATTTCGTTCAGCTTATGGATGCAAAAGCGAAACAGTTAAAAATGTCGGAACATGCTAAATTTGCAAATGCTTCTGGATTACAAGAGCCAGATGGAAGTGAAACAAAAATGACGGCTGCTGATGTAGCGCAATTGGCGTATCATCTTATAAAAGATTATCCGGAAATATTAGAAGTGACTCACTTACGTCAAAGTCAGCTAGCATTTAATAATATTAATGTTATAAGCACAAACGACATGTTAAACAAAAATAATAAAAGTTTATATATAGAAGGAATGGACGGACTAAAGACTGGATTTACAGATAGCGCAGGATACTGTTTTACTGGGACTGCAAAGCAAGGTGATAATCGAATTATTACAGTGGTCATGGGGACATCAAGTAAAACAAAACGTTTTACAGAGACAAATAAGTTAATGTCGTATGCATTTGGATTAGTTAATTAAGTAAGTAAAATACGAATCTAGATCGCTACATAAGTAAGACTGTTTGTTGTTACTAATTTTAGATAACAACAAACAGTCTTTTTATTTTTATTTTAAAAAGGAAAAAGCTTCTAAATATAAGTGTTATTATTTGAGTTTGTTTGTTGCTGTGATATTATAAAGTTATAAGCTTATTAATAATAAGTTTGAGGGGCGTAATATGATATATACATATGAAATAGCCTCAATTGAAAATTGGAGGGAATTATGATGGCAAAAGATTTTTACTCAGCAATTGAAGACAGAAGATCTATTTATGCAATTAGTAAAGAGCAAGTAGTTTCTGATGAGAAAATTCAAGAAGTGATTTATCATGCTGTAAAACATACACCTTCAGCTTTTAATTCTCAAAGTGCTCGCGTTGTTGTTTTATTAGGAGAACAACATGATAAATTATGGGATATTACGAAAGAAACGTTACGAAAAATTGTACCTGAAAATAACTTTGCACCTACTGAAGAAAAAATGAATGCATTTAAAAGTGGTTATGGAACGGTTTTATATTTTGAAGACAGTGAAGTAGTGGAAAGCCTTCAAGCTAACTTTGCATTATATAAAGATAATTTCCCAACTTGGTCTCAGCAATCATCAGGAATGTTACAATTTGCAATTTGGACAGCTTTAGAAATTGAAGGGTTTGGTGCTACGTTACAGCATTACAATCCGCTAATTGATGAGGAAGTGAGAAAAGAGTGGGATGTTCCAGAGAATTGGAAACTTATTGCACAAATGCCATTTGGTAAACCGGTAGTACATGCTGGTGAAAAAGAATTCCAACCGCTAGAGGACCGTGTGAAAATTTATAAATAATTTAAAAAGGTGAACAGGAATATAACCTGTTCACCTTTTTTATACGTAATAAGGGTTTTTTTGTCCTGCATTTTTCATCTGATTTTTTAATTCGTTTTTACGTGTTTCAATAGCTGATACTTTTTGTAATGTTATCATTGAAACGAATTGAATAAAAGCATAGTATAGCTCTATATTTTTTTGTATTGGATCATCTATTATATTTCTCACAAATATGCCTCCTCTTTTTATTCCAATAAAACTCCGTATTAATGGGCAGCCCGAGTGGTGAGGGTTAATAATTAGCGGAGGATGTATAAAACCCTTACTGATTAAAGTTTCATTTTATAAGGGAATGAAACTTTAATCAATTCGCTAAAATTCTTTTTTATTAAGATATGTATATAATACTATAAATATCCTATAAATTCCATTATGGGAAAAAGAGAACAGTTGATATAGTGTGTGTTTTCTTTAAAGGAGAAATGGCTTTTTTGAAATAAATCTTACAATTCGTCAAATTATTTCAAAATTGTAGATAGTATAGAAATTTAGTTTTCTAAAAATATTATACTATTGATAAATAGAGTGATTTTTGTCATGATGAAAGTATACTTCATGTAAGGAGCTTTATAAGGAAATACATAATGTGGTTTGTATTAGGTTAATAGAATTTTTTATAGAAGATAGAAAAGGGATGTTTTATATTAAGATATTAAATGGAATGTCGAATTTTCATGCGATATATGAGAAATTTGAAAAAATCATTGCAAAAATACTATAATTAATGATAAAGTTCACATGAAGTTCACACAGATTTCACTTCGTTCATTTAAAATGAACTCTGTGTGAAAAATAAAACTCTTGCTAAAAAATGGAACTGGATGAATATTTTACTTTGATAATATTGTAAAGTATTAAAGTTTTAGTTTTTTTTAAGAGGATAGTAGGGAAAGGAAGTAAAGACAACTTATGAAAAAAGTAATTGCAGGTTTAGCAGCAGCTTCTGTAGCTGGCGTTGCAGTTCCAGGAATGGATTCTGCTCATGCACAAGTTTCAAATGAAGCGCTAAAAGAAATTAATGGACAAACTCAAACTCAAACTCAAACGACTGTAACTGAAACAAAAACTGTAGAAACAACTTCTGAATTAAAATACACAGTAACTGCTGATGTATTAAATGTTCGTTCAGGTGCTGGTACAGGACATAACGTTATTTCTAAAGTAAAGTCAGGCCAAGTGCTACAAGTAGTTGGACAAGAAAATGGTTGGTTCAAAGTAAACGTAAATGGTCAAACAGGTTATGTAAGTGGTGACTTCGTAACGACTGGTGGCAAAACAGGAACGACTGTTCAACAAGGAACAGGTACTTACACAGTAAACGTTTCTTCACTTAACGTACGTACAGGCCCAAGTACATCTCATACAGTATTAGGTTCTGTAAACAAAGGTAAAACAGTACAAGTTGTAGGTGAAGTACAAGATTGGTTTAAAATCAACTTCAATGGTGGAACTGGATACGTAAGCAAAGACTTCGTAACAAAAGGTGGTTCTGCTGTATCTAACGAAACACAACAACCAACTACAAACAACAATACTACAACAGTTCAAACTGGTGGTTCTTATGTTGTTAACACTGGTGCTTTAAAAGTACGTACAGGCCCAGCTACATACAACGCTGTAATCGGTGGAGTAACAAATGGTAAAGTATTAAACGTTACTGGTGCTGAAAATGGTTGGTACAAAATTAACCATAACGGCCGCACAGGTTACGTAAGTGCAGACTTCGTTAAGTTTGTAAAAGGCGGAGTAAACAACGTTACAAATAACAATAATGTTACAAATAACGTTCAACAACCAGGTAAAGACGTACAAAAACCAACAACAGGTGGAGATACATCTTCAATCGCTGGATTCGCTAGATCTTTAAATGGTTCACCATACAGAACTGCTGGTACAACACCTGCTGGTTTTGACTGCAGTGGATTCATTCACTACGTATTAAATCAAACTGGTCATAAAGGCGCTCGTCAAACAGTTGCTGGATACTGGAGCTCTAAAACAAAAACTAGCAATCCACAACCAGGTGATTTAGTATACTTCCAAAATACTTATAAATCAGGTCCTTCTCACATGGGTGTTTACTTAGGAAACGGTCAGTTCATTAGTGCAGAAACAGATGCAACTGGTGTACGTATTAGTTCTGTAAGTAACTCTTACTGGAGCAAGCACCTATTAGGTTACACAAAAGCATACTAAGAAAAAGTAGTTTTATATACTTTTCGTATAGAGAAAAGGCTTTCCAAGGAAACTTGGGAAGCCTTTTTATAGTTGAATAAATTGGAAGTTTAATAGTTTTTATTTTAACTTTCCATTTAAAAATCGATCATATAAGTCATGGAAATAGTTAGGACGAAATAAGTTCGCTGCATGTCCCGCTAACGGTATTTCCTTATATAGAACGTTAGGCAAAATAGATTTCAAATCAAATAGACAAGATTTATAGAGATGATCATGTTCTCCCATTACCCATAGTATAGGGTGAGGAAGTGATTTTAATTTAGATTTTAAATCGAATTCTAACCGATGTCGTAATGACTGGGCAATTATGGATGAATGTAATTGTAATCCGAAACGGTAGTAAATATTTCTTGAAATGACTGCGAACGGATTTGCTTTTAATATACCGCTTGGAAAAATAGTATTTGCGTATTGAGAGAGCCATTTAGAGTATTCATCTCCTCGCTTCTCCCAAAAATTTTGAAATACATTATATAAACGAGAAGGGTTATTGTAATGTCCTCCAATATGACAAATACTTAATACTTTTTCTGGATGCATTTGTGCAAAAATTGTAGAGATGTAACAGCCGTAACTTAGCGCACAAATATGTGCTTTTTTAATACCTTCTTGTTCATATAAGTTTAATAATTGATCTACGAGGCGCTGTAATGAAAAGTCGATTGCTTCTCCTTTATCATCACCGTGACCTAATAAGTCATAAGTTATAATGTTGTAGGAGGCAGAAAATCGTTTTTGCTCTTTTTTGAAGGCGCGACGATTGCCAACTAATCCATGAATAAAAATAATTGTTTCCTTTTCAGAATGTATATTTGTTTGCAAAAAGGATACTCCTTTCACTAACTGGAGATTTATATCGTGTTTTAAATTATTTATCTATAATTTACATAGAATAATATTAAGTACCAGGTAATAATATCAGATGTTTATATCTGTTGTAAAGATGAGTTTTTATGTATATTTTGTAAAAATAGAAAAAGTGTGTTTACATTCAGTTTACATTTGTATCGTATTCTAATTTTAGAAAGAACAGTTTTGTTTAACATGAGGAGATGAACAGGAATGGAAGTTAGAAATGAAATAAAGAAAAAAGGGAGTTGGAGGCAGTTTTTACGCCTTATTCAAGATACAAATCCTCCGAAAGGAATTTTAGTTTTTGCGCTGTTAATGAGTTTGCTTTCTACGGGAGCGAGTTTATTTATTCCTATGCTGACAAAAGGATTAGTAGATAATTTTTCGCTTTCTTCAATTAGTGCAGGACAAATTGTTGGGTTAGTTGCTTTCTTTGTAATGCAAACTATTGCGGCAGGGTTGTCTATATATTTACTAAATTATATTGGGCAGAAGATTGTAGCGGGACTAAGAGAACGTTTGTGGAAAAAGGTACTTATCTTGCCGGTATCTTATTACGATCAAAATAGAACAGGTGATACTATTAGCCGTATGACGAATGATACAGGTGTTGTGAAAACGTTAATTTCTGAGCATTTGTCAAACTTATTAACAGGTGGTATTTCAATTGTTGGATCGTTAATTGTATTATTTGTTTTAGATTGGAAAATGACTGCGTTACTTTTAACGGTTATTCCGTTGTCTGTGTTAATTTTAGTTCCACTTGGACGAAAAATGTATAAGATTTCAAAAGCGCTTCAAGATGAAACTGCATCTTTTACAAGTGTGTTAACGCAAGTGTTATCAGAAATTCGTTTAGTGAAATCTTCAAATACAGAAAAGAGAGAATATGAAACGGGTAATACAGGTATACAAAAGTTATTACAATTTGGTTTGAAAGAAGGAAAAGTGCAAGCATTAATTTCGCCAGTTATGTCGTTTGTTTTAATGGCACTACTTGTTATTATCGTAGGGTATGGCGGGATGCGAGTTTCTAGCGGTGCATTAACAACCGGTGAACTTGTAGCGTTTATTTTGTATTTAGTTCAAATTGTAATGCCAATGAGTCAATTATCTATGTTCTTTACACAATTCCAAAAGGCAATTGGTGCAACGGAAAGAATTAGTACGATTTTAGAATATGAAGTAGAAGATCATGAAACTGGTGTGAAAGTGACAAATGCTAAGCAACCGATCGTTCTTGAAAATGTACATTTTGAGTATAACGAAGAAGAGCAAGTTTTGAAAAATATTGATTTCACAATTGAATCTGGAAAAGTGACAGCGATTGTAGGACCAAGTGGTAGTGGGAAAACAACGTTATTCTCATTACTGGAACGTTTTTATGAGCCAACTAGTGGTGCCATTAAATTAGGGGAAGAATCAATTACGAGTTATTCATTAGAGTCATGGCGACGTCAAATCGGTTACGTATCACAAGATAGTCCGTTAATTGATGGAACGATTCGTGATAATATTTGTTATGGTGTCGAGGGCGAAGTAACGGATGAAGAAATTGAAAAAGTAGCTGCAATGGCATATGTTGATGCATTTATTCATGACTTACCAAACGGTTATGCAACAGAAGTTGGAGAACGCGGTGTGAAACTTTCTGGAGGACAAAGACAGCGAATTGCCATTGCCCGAGCGTTACTTCGAAATCCGCAAATTCTTATGTTAGATGAGGCGACTTCAAGCTTAGATAGTAAATCTGAGTCTGTCGTTCAAAAAGCGTTAAATAACTTAATGAAAGGCAGAACAACGTTAGTGATTGCGCATAGACTTTCTACTGTTGTAGATGCAGATAAAATTGTCTTTATTGAGAAAGGGAATCTTACAGGTAGTGGTACGCATGATGAATTATTACAGACGCATGATATGTATCGTGAGTTTGCAACGCAGCAATTGAAAATTAAAGAGGGGGCATTATAAAATGAATCATCAGTGGGATTTTACTCAACTGATGATTCATTTTTAAACAATATATTAGATGCTAAGTAGAAAGGAAATGGTTCCTTTGATACCTAAAATTTTAATAGTAGATGACGATCCACACATTAGAGAACTCGTTTCGGTATTTTTAGAACGAGAAGGTTTTCAAACATATGAGGCGATTGATGGAGTAGATGCACTTCAGAAAATGGATGACGTAAAAGTCGATATGGTTATTCTTGATATCATGATGCCAAATATGGATGGATTTGATGTATGTTTTGAATTAAGAAAATACTATGATATCCCGGTTCTGATGCTAACTGCCAAAGGGGAAACATCACAAAAAGTAAAAGGATTTCACCTTGGGACAGATGATTATCTTGTAAAACCATTTGACCCTATAGAATTAGTAGTGAGAGTAAAGGCATTATTGAAACGTTACCAAATTACAGTTTCCCAATCGATTCAAGTTGGAAATGTATTATTAAATCGTAAAACATTCGAAGTTACATCTGGAGAACAAACGGTTACATTACCGTTAAAAGAATTTGAGCTGCTCTTTACTTTAGGGTCTAAATCGGGAAGAACTTGTTCGAGAGAGCAATTAATTGAAGAAATATGGGGATATGATTTTGAAGGGAATGAGCGTACACTAGACGTTCATATTAATCGGTTACGTGAGAAGTTTCAAGAAGAGCAGTCGAAATTTAGTATTAAAACAATAAGAGGATTAGGGTATCGCTTAGAGGTAAGTAAATGAGAAAAAGAAAACGAATGAGTAAGTTGAAGATGCTGAAAGTATTTGGAGCGGTATTAGCGCTCTTTTCTTTTCTTACTATCATTTGGTCTATCGCATTTTATGTAGCAACTAGTATATTGAATGCTTTTGACGTAAACGTATCGCCGTTTGTTGCCTTTCTAATTAGTGATATGGTCGGTTTTGTATTTATTATTCTTATTTGGACATTGATTGGAATATTAATGAGACCAAAACGAGAGGCGATGATTTGGACTATTATTGAACCGATACAAAAAATTGCAAAAGGAGACTTCTCCGTAAAAATACGAAATGAAGAAAAGTATGATGGCGAAATTGGCGTGCTCGTAAAAAGTATAAATGATATGACAGATGAACTGAATGCGATGGAGAAAATGAGACAAGAGTTTGTATCAAATGTTTCTCATGAAATACAGTCACCATTAACTTCTATAAAAGGATTTGCTAGAGCACTACAAGACGATAATCTTTCTGAGGAAAAAAGAAAGCATTATCTTACCATTATTGAAACTGAAACAACGAGATTATCTAAACTAAGTCAAAATTTACTAAAGCTAACTCTTTTAGAATCAGAAGAATATATACCAGAAAGAGTGAGCTATCGATTAGATCAACAATTAAAGCAAATTGTGTTAAATAGTGAACCACTCTGGGCTGAAAAAGAAATTGAGTTAGAACTAGATTTAGAAAAAGTACATGTTATTGCTGACCAAGAAAGTATGAGTCAAGTGTGGATTAATTTAATTCATAATAGTATTAAATTTACTCCAAGCGGTGGTACGATTACTATTCAGTTAAAGGAACATGAGACAGTAGTGGAAGTGCGTATCCGTGATTCAGGAATTGGCATATCAGAAGAACAGAAACAACATATTTTTGAGCGTTTTTATAAAGCGGATTCTTCACGAAATCGTGCCTATGGAGGAAGTGGCTTAGGTTTAGCTATTGTAAAGAAAGTACTCGACCTTCATCATGGGGAAATAAAAGTTGAGAGTGAGGAAGGAAAAGGTACTGAATTTATTGTGCGTATGCCAAATCATGAAGAGAAATAGTGTTAGAAGGAGAACCTTCTAACACTATTTCTCTTTAAAAATGCATTTACCGTTACTGCAATTATATTGATAAGCTTTTCCTTCGCTTTCATACTCATACACTCCCCTATGCTGGATTTGTTTTTATTTTACATGAATAATGGTAAAAAAATGAAACTTATAAATAAAAACTTTCTATAGTTACCTACAAGTAACCTACGCACATGAAAGTGCATCATTGCCTTTTTACATAAAGATAGATACAATTTTAATATAATACATAACTGAAATGATTAAGGAGTGTTATACTTGGCAGAATTATTACAAGGTAAAAATGCTTTAATTACAGGAGCAGGTAGAGGGATTGGTCGCGCTGTAGCGATTGCATTAGCGAAAGAAGGCGTAAATGTAGGACTTTTAGCTCGCTCAGAAGAAAACTTAAAAGCTGTAGCGAAAGAAGTAGAAGCAGAAGGCGTAAAAGCTGTTATTGCAACTGCAGATGTTTCTTCATACGAAGAAGTAACAACTGCGATTGAAACGTTAAAAAATGGTTTAGGATCTATTGATATTTTAATTAATAACGCTGGTATTTCTAAATTCGGTAAGTTTTTAGAACTAGACGTTGCTGATTGGGAAAAAATCATTCAGGTAAACTTAATGGGTGTATACTATGCAACTCGTGCAGCTTTACCGAGCATGATTGAACAACAATCTGGTGATATCATTAACATTTCATCTACAGCAGGACAAAAAGGTGCACCTGTAACAAGTGCATATAGTGCTTCTAAATTTGGTGTCCTTGGTTTAACAGAATCGTTAGCGATGGAAGTTCGCAAACATAACATTCGTGTAACAGCTTTAACTCCAAGTACAGTAGCAACTGATATGGCTGTAGATTTAGGATTAACTGATGGAAACCCTGATAAAGTAATGCAAGCGGAAGATATTGCAGAATTTATCGTAGCGCAGCTGAAATTAAATAAACGTACATTTATTAAATCTGCTGGGCTTTGGTCTACTAATCCATAGGAATTAAATTTAACTTTAAAAGAAGGGATATCTATTCTGTAAGGGGTAGATGTCCCTTCTTTATTTTTTGTATTCGAGACAGAATTTTCGGTATAATTAAAGGTGAATGGTAGAAAGCATTGGTAAATTGAAAGGAATGGCAGTTGTAAAAGAGTGATGTAAGGAGGGAAAAGGATGAGAAAGAAGTTTCAAAAATTATAACATGTATCGTGTATAACGAGATTAGCTCGTGGACCTCCAGTATACATAGCATTATTGTATATTAAAAAATTGGAGGCTATAAGTAGATGAGAACTGAAAAAGAAATGTTAGATTTAATTATAAATACAGCAATAGAGGATGAAAGAATTCGAGCTGTCATCATGAATGGATCGCGTGTAAATCCAAATGTGAAAAGAGATTGTTTTCAAGACTATGATATTATGTATGTTGTAAATGATATACAATCTTTTACGTCTAATCATAATTGGATTCATAGATTTGGAGAAATAATGATTGTACAAATGCCAGAAGAAATGTCGTTAGTTCCACCAGATGAAGATGGGAAGTTTCCATATTTAATGCAGTTCATGGATGGGAATCGGATTGATTTAACGCTAGTTCCAGTTGAGTTAATAAAAAAGTTCGTTGGACAAGATAGTTTAAGTAAACTGCTTCTTGATAAAGATAATTGTCTGGAAGAATTCCCGCCAGCAAGCGATAAAGATTACTTAGTAAAAAAGCCTACAGAAAAAGAGTTTTTAGATTGCTGTAATGAATTTTGGTGGTGTAGTACGAATATCGCAAAAGGGTTATGGAGAGAGGAGCTTTCTTATGCAAAAGGAATGCTTGAAGGACCAGTGCAAGATATGTTCATCGTAATGCTAGAATGGTATATTGGTATGAAAACAGACTTTACAGTTAATACAGGGAAGTTTGGAAAGCATTTTGAGCAATATATTGAAGAAGATATGTGGGAGCAATTTAAAAGAACATTTTCTAATGCAGAATATGAAAACATATGGGATTCATTCTTTGTCATGGGTGATTTATTTAGGGAAGTGGCGAACGAAATTGCTAACACGTATGAATATCAATATCCGCAAGATGATGATGATAAAGTGACGAACTATTTAAAACATGTGAAAGCTTTGCCGAAAGATAGTACATCGATTTATTAATAATATAAAGCAGCAAGACTGTCCTAATTAAGGACAGTCTTATTTTTTGTTTATGAATAACAATTTCTCTAACAAAGTGCAGATGAATCACATATGAAACTTTAGGGAGGTTTTTATTATGTATTATTTTTATTCGCCACAAATGTTTGCCCCATATCATTGGGGACTAGAACGAGATGTTTCATACGCCTATATGCCATATGACTCATTTTATTATGGAGACTATATAAGTTCATTGCCATACGTATATACCCCTCAAAACTATGAAGTACAAATGAAAGCAGATGATCGTGGATCGTGGACACCATTTTCATGGGTCGAAAAATATGCGTACGCATTTTCCGGACCGTACAATAAAGCGGAAGTAGCTCTTACATTTGATGATGGACCAGATTTAGAATTTACGCCAAAAATTTTAGATAAGTTAAAACAACATAATGTAAAAGCGACTTTCTTCTTACTTGGTGAAAACGCAGAAAAATTTCCGAACGTAGTAAAGCGTATTGCGAATGAAGGGCATGTAATTGGTAATCATACGTATAGTCATCCGAACTTAGCGAAAGTAAATGAGGATGAGTACCGTAATCAGATTATAAAAACGGAAGAAATATTAAATCGTTTAGCTGGTTATGCACCGAAGTTTATACGTCCGCCATACGGTGAAATACTTGAAAATCAATTAAAATGGGCCACAGAGCAAAATTTTATGATTGTACAGTGGAGTGTTGATACGGTTGATTGGAAAGGTGTGAGTGCTGATACGATTACAAATAATGTGTTAGGGAATTCATTTCCTGGAAGTGTCATCCTCCAACATTCAACACCAGGTGGGCATTTACAAGGATCTGTAGATGCACTAGACAAAATCATTCCGCAGTTAAAAACGAAAGGGGCACGTTTTGTAACACTTCCAAGTATGTTCCAGACATCAAAAGAAAGAAAGTGAATGTGTTATGAATTGGGAAAATAAGGTTTATGTCGTATAATGAAAGTGTAAGTTAGGGGGGATATAATTGATTTATGCACTAGTAAACATAGGAATAAGCATATTGATTAGTATTATTTTTATATTTGCGGCAATTATTCTTCAAAAGAATCCACCGACCGATATTAATGCGGCATATGGTTATCGTACGAAACGATCTATGAAAAATAAGGAATTATGGGGTGCGGGTAACAGGTATAGTGCAGAAGTGATGAAGCAAAATGGATTCATCATGATGTTAATTGGAAGTGTTATTAGTATACTGTTTAGATACTCCCATACAACGTTAGCTATAATGATCTTTATGCTAGTACTAATCATTCGCTTATTCATACGAGTAGAGAAAAGATTGAAGGCACTTGAGCAATAATGAAAAATAGGACTCCACGCAATATAATGCTAGGAGTCCTATTTTATTTATAAACTATTATTTTCTAGTAAGTCTTTTCCTTGTTCAACAACAAATTCATAGTATGCAAGATCATATGGATAAATATCATCAAAAGTTATCGTTATCGGTTTATTGCTCAAAACAGAAGTAGCTGTAAAAGATGAAATTTCACCATTTAATAGTTGTAGAAAAGAAGTTGCATGTACTTTCATCAAATCGTCTACTTCTTCACCTGGTGCGAATGGAAGTGGATTGATGACATTGTGAAAATACATATGACAAAATTCACGATCAGTAAGATTTGAAATTTCATAATCTATTTTAAAGATTCCTTTGTATACTAAATCAGTAGTTTGAAAGGAAAGCCCCAATTCTTCTTCGATTTCACGAAGACCACCAATTTGTACATCTTCATCATGCATAATATGTCCAGCTGAAGTAATATCCCATATAAGTGGAGCTTCTTTTTTATTTTTAGAGCGTAATTGGAAATATAAGAATATATCTTTAGCATCTTTTTCTACAAACCAACAATGAAATGTTTCGTGCCAATCACCGTCACGATGCACTTCATCCCGTAATTTCTTCCCAAGTGTATTTCTTTCAGAATCAAATATTGTTAACCACTCTGTCATTTTAATTCCCCTTTCTGCAAATTTTATTATACAATATTCGTATTGAATTTTGGGAAAATAAAGAAAAAGGGGCGATTATAAGTGGAGATAGAGCGTATGGAAATAAAATCGATTATTTCAACAGAGGAAGAGTTACGGAAAATATTGGGGAAACCAAGTGAGCGAGCATTGAAAAAAGTTATTTCATCATTAGACCACCATTGTGTAGATTTCCTTTCTAAATCTCCTTTTCTAGTATTATCTACTGCAAATAAGTTGGGGGAGTGTGACGCCTCGCCGAGAGGAGACGCACCTGGATTTGTATACGTACTCAATAATAATAAAATTATCATTCCAGAAAGGCCAGGAAATCGTCGTATAGACTCCATTTTGAATATTATTTCAAATCCACGTGTAGGACTAATCTTTTTTATTCCAGGTCTTGGGGAGACACTTAGAATAAATGGCCGAGCGTATATTACAAACGATGAAGAAATTTTGAAAGAAATGCAGGCGAATGGACGTAATCCGTTGCTTGGAATTGTTGTTGAAATAGAAGAGTGTTACATTCATTGTGCAAAAGCGTTTATTCGTTCGAAGATGTGGGATCCAGAATCTTGGTTACATAAAAAAGAGTTACCTTCAGCAGCAAAAATGTTGTTAGAGCATGCGAAAGTGAATGCTTCAGAAGAAGATGTTGCACGTTCTTTAGAAGAAAGTTATACAAAAAGATTGTATTAAAAATTTTATTGATATAATTTTGCAAGGTGAGTATGTACGGGTTTTAGAATGGGGATTTATCCCGCATTAACGGGCAGTAACACCCCTACCTCAAAATTCAGCGAAAGCAAAGAAGTTAGGTGGGGATCAACTGCCCGTAAAAGCCCGATTGGTGAAGGCTAATAATCAGTGGGGATGAACAAAATCCCCACTGATTAAAGTTTCACTTTATATATGAACCGTTGATTTATAAACTGGAGAAATGACAAAATAGGTAAATTGAGTGGCAGTTGCATAATGCTATTGTGAAATATAATAAAAAATTATTTTGAAAATAGTTAGTAAAAATAGGCTTGCTTTTTAAAAATTTGATAACTATAATAAGTTAACAAATAGACATGAACGAAAAAGTAATGATAAGGACACGAAATCATTTTTACGGTTTACAGAGAGGGAAGCCAAGGGTGTGAGCTTCCTAACACGAGAAATGATTTTACCACCTTTGAACTTCAATAGTGAACGAGTAATCTAGTAATTATTGGCGGTATCAGCCGTTATCTGAACTTGAGCAATCTAGAAGGAGATACGTCTAGATTGGAACAAGGGTGGAACCACGAAAACACATTCGTCCCTTTCCTAGGGATGAGTGTGTTTTTTATGGTATAAGAGATTGAAAATTTAAAATAATTAAAAAATAGTATTGATTTTGTTTTTTATGCGAGTATAATGAGTTAACAAATAAACATGAACGAAAAAGTAACGATAAGGACACGAAATCATTTTTACGGTTTACAGAGAGGGAAGCCAAGGGTGTGAGCTTCCTAACACGAGAAATGATTTTACCACCTTTGAACTTCAATAGTGAACGAGTAATCTAGTAATTATTGGCGGTATCAGCCGTTATCTGAACTTGAGCAATCTAGGAGGAAATACGTCTAGATTGGAACAAGGGTGGAACCACGAAAACACATTCGTCCCTTTCCTAGGGATGGGTGTGTTTTTTTACTTTGAAAGGAGGTGCGGTAATATGAAACGATTTATAAGTACGGAAATAACCACCACCTGCATGACAAAAAAGCAGAGTAAGGTGATTTATAGATGTAATAATTAAACTTTTAGGAGGAGATTAGAAGATGAATAACGTTATAAATGTTGGGGTATTAGGTTTAGGTACGGTCGGAAGTGGTGTTGTTCATATTTTGAAAGAACATTATAAAAAAATCGCACTTGATACAGGATACGAAGTGAAAGTGAAAACAGTCGTTGTACGTGATTTGGAAAAAGAACGCGATGTTTGTATTGACGGGATTGCAGTAACAAGTCATGCAGATGAAGTTCTAAATGATTCAAATATTGATATTGTAGTAGAGGTAATGGGCGGAATTGAAGAAGCAAAACAGCATATTGTTAAGGCTTTACGAAATAAAAAACATGTCGTAACAGCAAATAAAGATTTAATGGCTGTATATGGTGCAGAGCTTCTTCAACTGGCGAACGATAATGATTGTGATTTATGTTACGAAGCGAGTGTAGCGGGCGGTATTCCAGTGTTAAGAGGACTAACTGATGGGCTAGCATCAGATCAAATTGAAAAAATAATGGGAATTGTAAATGGTACAACAAATTATATGTTAACAAAAATGAGTCAAAATGGATGGTCTTATGAAGAGGCTTTACAGGAAGCACAAAAATTAGGCTTTGCAGAATCGGATCCGACAGCAGATGTAGATGGACTAGATGCGGCGAGAAAGGTAGCAATTCTTGCAAACTTAGGTTTTTCGATGAATGTTTCATTAGATGATGTGCAAGTAAGAGGGATTCGAAAGGTCGAAAAAGAAGATTTACAAATGGCTGAAAAGTTAGGATTTACTATGAAGTTAATTGGTAAGGCTGAAAAACAAGGACCAGCCATTCATTTAAGTGTAGAACCGACGCTTTTACCGAGCCAGCATCCATTATCAAATGTGAATAATGAATTTAATGCGGTGTATGTCCATGGCCAAGCGGTAGGAGAAGTGATGTTTTATGGACCCGGAGCTGGGAAGTTACCGACTGGTTCTGCTGTAGTAAGTGATATTATTTCAATCGTTAAAAATATGAATCAAGTTCCGAAAAATAAAAGTGCGTTAAAAGAACCAGTTCCTTATGAATTACAAGGTGATGAAGAAGTAGTTTCGAAATATTTCTTACGCATTTCATTACAAGATGAGCCTGGGATGTTACAAAAAATAACAGAATGTTTCGTTAATTATTCTGTAAGTTTAAAAGAGGTTATTCAATTACCTTTAAACCGTGAACTGGCAGAAGTCGTTGTTGTGACACATCGAACTTCCAAGTATCAATTTGAACGAGTTTTAGAAGCGATAGAAGCTGTCGCAAGTGAAATAAACAGTTACTACATTATTGAGGAGGAAAAACAATATGTATAAAGGACTATTAAAACAATATGCGTCTTATTTACCGGTGAATGAAAATACACCTGATGTCAGCTTAATGGAAGGAAACACACCACTTATTCCATTATTAAATATATCAAAACAATTAGGGATTCAGCTATATGGTAAGTACGAAGGAGCGAATCCGACAGGTTCTTTTAAAGATCGTGGTATGGTCATGGCAGTTGCTAAGGCGAAAGAAGAAGGTTCAGAGGCAATCATTTGTGCATCAACAGGTAATACATCAGCATCAGCTGCAGCATATGCGGCACGTCTTGGGATGAAATGCATTATCGTAATACCGGAAGGAAAGATTGCACATGGAAAATTAGCGCAAGCGGTCGCTTATGGAGCTGAAATTATTTCAATAGAAGGAAATTTCGATGATGCGCTTAAGGCTGTAAGAAATATTGCTGCAGAAGAGCCGATTACGTTAGTAAACTCAGTAAATCCTTATCGAATTGAAGGGCAAAAAACAGCAGCGTTTGAAATTTGTGACCAATTGCAAAATGCACCAGATGTTCTAGCTATCCCTGTTGGGAATGCAGGGAATATTACAGCGTATTGGAAAGGCTTCTGTGAATATGAGAAAGAAAAAGGTTATAAAAAGCCAAGAATTCATGGCTTTGAAGCGGAAGGAGCAGCTGCAATTGTAAAAGGGCATGTAATTGAAGAGCCTGAAACAATTGCAACAGCGATTCGCATCGGTAACCCAGCAAGTTGGGCGTATGCAGTAGAGGCTGCCGAGCAGTCTCGTGGTGAAATAGATATGGTATCAGATGAAGAAATTTTACATGCGTATAGGTTATTAGCAAAAACTGAAGGAGTTTTCGCTGAACCAGGATCAAATGCTTCATTAGCCGGCGTAATTAAACATGTTCAATCTGGGAAAATCAAAAAGGGAGAAACAGTTGTTGCGGTATTAACTGGAAATGGTTTGAAGGATCCTGATATCGCTATTTCTTCAAATCAACTAGACATCGCAAGTGTGTCAAATGATATAGAACAAATTAAAGATCATATTAAAGGGGTGATTATGTCGTGATACCATTTAGCGTTCGTGTCCCTGCTAGTACGGCGAATGTTGGTCCTGGATTTGATTCAGTTGGAATAGCTTTGTCATTGTATTTAGGTGTGGTGGTTAAAGAAAAAGCTGATAAATGGCAAGTAATCCATTCCTTTGAAGAATCAATTCCGACAGACGATAAAAATTTAATCGTTAGCACGGCATGTAAAGTATGTCCTTCTATATCACCCCATATAATAGAAGTTACTAGTAATATCCCATTAACGAGAGGGCTAGGAAGTAGTGCATCAGCGATTGTAGCTGGGATAGAGCTTGCGAATCAACTAGGCAATTTGAACTTAACTGCTGATCAAAAAGTTCAAATTGCTACAAATTTTGAAGGACATCCTGATAATGTTGCTGCTTCTATATTAGGTGGAACTGTAATTGGAGCACTTGATGGAAAGGATGTTTCCGTCGTAAGAATTGAGAGCAAGGAATTGGGTGTAATTTCTCTCATTCCGAATGCAGAATTAAATACAGATGAAAGTCGATCTGTATTACCAAAGATGTTTCCGTTTCATGAGGCAGTTAAAGCTAGTGCGATAAGTAACGTATTAGTAGCTGCATTATGTCAAAAGCGGTGGGAAGTTGTAGGTGAAATGATGGAGAGAGACCATTTTCACGAACCATATCGTTTAGAACTCGTACCATTATTACCATCTATTCGTAAATGCGCAAAAGAATTTGGTGCGTACGGCACAGCACTTAGTGGTGCGGGGCCATCTATTTTTATATTAACGCCATATGAGAAGCGTCAAGAAATCGCTGAGCAATTAGCGAGAGTATTTACAGATATGAAAGTATGTGAGCTTGAAATCGACCATAAAGGTATTATTGTAAATAAGGAAGAGCATATTGGATCGTAAAGAAAGCTGGCATGGCTAGCTTTCTTTACGTTGCAAACCTATTTTAAATTAGGTTTTTTCGGAAAAATATAAAACAAATGTTGATTTTGAATAATGTAAGTAAAGAGTGCATTCATTTTGGAGGTGATTAAATGAATAAAGAGTCACCAGAAGAAAAAAGAGAGCGTATGAGACAAAGTGAATTAAAAAGTAATCCTACGGGTTCTTTACGTGACGGACTCAATAGAGCGGAAACGGGTAGTCCAGTTGATATAGCAGGCGGTATGAATTGGAAAGGTACAGGAATAATCATTTTAGTACTACTTTTAGGATACATTGTATACACTTATTTTTTCAGTTGAAGAATGCTTGTTAAAATTTTGATTTGTTTAGTTTCATAATTGTTGAGAAAAAATGTAGTTACTGTATTACATATCTTCTAAGCGAATTATAGTTGTTCATATCAACTTTTAATACTCCAAACAGAGCTAGCAAAATGCTAGCTCTATTCTTTTTTGCCACATTCCTGTAACAAAGCATCTGTATATTCATTGGTGGAGGTGCAGAGGATGAAAAAAACGATAGCGATATGTCTTCTTACAACTATGTCGTTTTCGACTTTAGTCGGTTGTGACGTAAAAGGTAGTAATGCTGTACAAGAGTCTAAAATAAAGAAAGCGACGTATAAAGATTTTACTTATGATGTAAATCCAGAAACATTCACATTAACTGTAGAACATGAGGGGGCAAAGGAACAGGCATCACAACCCCTACCGAAAATGAAGGTATCGAATGTAAAAAAAGAAAAGGATCGTACATCGTGGGAATATCCAGATCAAAAAGTAAAAATAAAATTAGAAAAGAAAAAAGACCACTTAAACATTGAAGTGGAATCGACTGGTGCAGAAAGCTTTACATGGCCGAAAGTAGAAGCTGAAAATTATACACTTCCGTTATGGGAGGGTAAGCAAATTCCGAGCAATGATGAGAATTGGAAGAAGTTTTTAAAGGATGATGCATATTCATTTGCTGAATCATTTTCTATGAAGTTTTTCGCATTAAATGGTTCGAAATATTCAATTGTATATATTGCAACAAATATGTTTAATAATGAATTGAAATTTCATTCGGATCCGAAAATAGGATTTGATTTTACACATGAATTTCCGAGCATAAATAAAAATAAAACATATGGATTTCAATTATATGTGACAAATAATGATGCGGTAAGCATTGCTAAACTGTATAAGGATGATATTGTTCGAAAAGGTGAATTTAAAACATTACAAGAAAAGGCTAGAAAAAATAAAGAAATCGAAAAGTTATATGGAGCGGCGCATTTTTATTTTTGGAATCAAAATGGTTTATTAGAAAATAATATAAATTGGCCAAAACTAAGGGAGCAAATAAATAGCCCGCTGTTTAGTCATATAAAAGAACTTATTCAAAAGAATAGTTCCGAGCCTGGGGAACTGAATGTATTGGATCAAGTAAGTAAACAAGATTTCATTGATAAGTATCAAAAAAATGTTATTTTACGTTATATAAACGAAGTATTATCGATGAAGGAATTTTATAAAGAGGATATTTTTCAAAACGTTAATCAGGAAGCTAGTGTGCTATTAAAGAAAGGTGTAGGTCACTTAACGAATACAGAATTGTATAGCTTAAATAAGCATTTATTAAAGTCGCTACTTGGTGATGCGGTTGAAGAGGTAAGTAAATGGGGTAATGCAGATGGAACGGATATATTAAAGGAAATGAAAGAGGCAGGAATAGAAAAAGCGTGGATTGGTCTGCCGAACTGGGAACAAGGATTTATGCAACCTAATTTCGTAACAAAAGCTAAGGAAATGGGGTATTTAGTTGGTCCGTATGATTCGTATCATTCCATTCACGAAAAAAGTGATAAAAATTGGAACACAGCATCCTTTAATGACCCGTCATTATACGAAGAGGCTACTGTAACGAAGAAAAACGGAGAAAAGGTGCAAGGCTTTTTAGGAAGAGGTCGCAAGTTAAACCCGACTTTATCGCTGCCTAGTGTAAAGGAACGCATGAATGATATATTACAAAATGGTCCTAAATATAATTCATGGTTTATTGATTGTGATGCGACAGGTGAAATTTACGATGACTATTCAGCGAAACATATAACGACGCAAGAGCAAGATTTAAAAGCACGTTTAAAACGAATGGACTACATTGCGCAAGAAAAGGGTATGGTCGTTGGTTCTGAAGGCGGAAATGATTTTGCTAGTAGTACGATTGCATTTGCACATGGAATTGAAACACCTGTTATTAAATGGGACGATGAAGATATGCGGAAAAATAAAACAAGTCCGTATTATGTCGGTGGATATTGGTCACCAAATCAAAATGTGCCTGAAAAATATGCAAAACAAGTACCATTGAAAGAAGAATATAAACAAGTATATTTAAACCCAGTATATTCGGTACCATTATATAAATTAGTATACAATGATTCCGTTATTACAACACATCATTGGGAATGGGGAAGTTTAAAGGCAAAAGATGAAGTTGGAAATCGAATGCTGTCTGAATTATTGTATAATGTTCCTCCGTTGTACCATTTAGATGAAGTAGAGTGGAATAAGCATAAAAAAGAAATTACAGAGCATCTAAAAGTTTGGAATGAAGTTCATGAAAAAGCAGTAAAAGAAGAGATGACGAATTTTGCGTATTTGTCAGAAGATAAGCTAGTACAATCTGTTTCTTATGGAAAAGATATTAAAATCATTGTGAACTTCTCAAATGAAGACATGGAAGTAGAAAAAACAAAAATAAAAGCAAAGTCGGCTTACATTGATAATCAGGGGAAGAAAAGCGTGTATACGCCGTTTGAGAAATAATAACGTCAAATATACTGTATTCATAGAGATTTTATAATTAGCTGGATTCTTTATTCATATCGTTTGTTAAGAAAAAGACATCCTAATTTAAAATGAAAGAGTTAATAAATTTGTAAATTCATATGTTGCGAAGTGCTAAATTTTTGAAATTGGTAAATAGTGACTTGCCAAAAATAAGTACGAGAGTATAATGTGAAATGGAATACGTATTGGGTTTAAGTAGTAACCTTACAAAATTGTAAGGTTAGTGAAAGGAAATTCAATATGAAGATAAATAGACTTACATTATACTTGGTAAAGAGAAAGAGAGGCGAATGGGTATGAGCTCTGAATTAGAACAAAATACGAGAAGTAATAAAAAGCGTTCTAAAAGAAAGTCAATAAAATGGTTCATATTAATTCCATTTTTCCTACTTATTTTTGGAGGAGTAGGATATGGTTCGTTTATATATAATAAAGCAAAAGCTGTTGTAAATGATGCGTATGCAAAAATTGATAAGTCATCAAAGCGTGATAAAGAAGTCGAACCTTTAAAGGATAATATTTCAATATTAATCATGGGTGTAGATGGAAGTGAAATGAGAAAAAGCCAATATGGCGAAGCAGTTCGAACAGATGCACTTTTATTAGCAACAATTAATAAAGATGATAAGTCTGTTAAGCTAGTAAGTATTCCACGTGATTCACGTGTTTACATTCCAACTAGAAAAAAATTAGATAAAATTACTCATGCTCACGTATTTGGTGGCGTAGAAAGCACACGCGATACGGTGGAAAGATTTTTGAATGTACCTGTTGATTATTATGTGAAGTTTAACTTTGAATCATTCGTACAAATTGTCGATTCAATTGGTGGTATTGATATTGATGTACCAGTTACTTTCACTGAACAAGATAGTAAAGACCAAGCTGGTATGATCCATTTAGAAAAAGGTTACCAACATTTAAATGGAGAACAAGCTCTTGCACTTGCAAGAACGCGTAAAATTGATAGTGACGCAATGCGTGGACAGAGACAGCAACTTGTAATAGAAGCAATTGCTAAAAAAGCGATGTCTGTTCAATCAATTAGCAAAATGGGCTCTTTACTAGATGCGGTTGATAAAAACATGAAAACGAACTTAACATTTGACGATATGCTTGCTATTACAAAAAATATGGCAGGATCTAATTTGGAAATGGAAAAAATGCAAATAGAAGGTACAGATAAACGTATCGGTGGTATTTATTATTACATTCCAAATGAAAAAAATGTAAAAGATATTTCCAAAAAATTAAATGATCATTTAGGTGTAACGCCAAAATCAGTCCGAAACGAATAATAAAAAAAGATTGGCTTTTGCCAATCTTTTTTTTTGGAATGTATTTGTAACTTTTCTGTAACGATTTTTTAGTTTAGAAAAATTATACTCATATGTATGAGTATAATGGATAGGTAAAAAAGTAAAAGGACATATTCAAAATTTGTGGTAAGGAAAGATATCATATGCAGAAATGGTTAAGCATGATGGGAATTATCTTTATATTGACTGGATGTAAAATGTCTGAAGCTCCAACAAGTCTAATGGAAGCTCCTACAAATGAAAAATGGATTAATGAATTAAAGGAACAAATTGATAAAGATTTACCTGTTAATTATCGCTTACTTACTCCAATGTCTAACAAAGATAAACAGATGATTTGGTCAATGAATTTTAAACAAGATAATAAGAAAGAAGCCATCTTATTTTATAAATTGCCGAATGAAGATCATAGCGTATATTTAGCCGTATATGAAGAAATCGGAAATGGCTGGAGAATAAAGTCCACACATAAATTTGATGGAGGAGATGTAGATATCGTTGAAGTCGGTGATTTTACAGGGAACGGGAAGAGAGAGTTGTTAATCGGAATCTCTGTAAATCGTGAATCGTTAGAACATGTTATGTATGTTTTTTCGGAAGAAAATGAAGAGATGAAGGAAATATATAATCGAAGTTATACGAAGTTATTCATAGAGGATCTAAATGAAAATGGACTGAAAGATATAAGCCTTGTTACATTTGAAAAAGATGAGAAGCTGACAGTTGAGTTCATGGAACAATTTAAGACTTTATCTGAAGTGTCATACGATCCATTTATAAATAGTATTCAAAGAATACAAATGGGTCGTATATCTAAATCACTAAAGGCGGTAGTAATTGATGCAGGAGTTGGCGCTCATTCAGGTATAACTTATGTAGCAAAATTTGATCAGGATCATTATGAAGTATTACCTATAGATGGGAAAGAAGATTTATTTAATGAATATGTTGTAGAAAGTAAAGATGTTAATGAAGACGGCATTATTGAATTTGTTCGTACTGTACGTCCAAAAGGTTGGGAGGATAAATCACATGGCGATAGTCCGCTTTTTGAACGTTACATACAGTGGAGTGAATCTGGAATTAAACCAATTGAAGAACGATATATAGATATAGAAAAAGGGTATTATGTGAAAATTCCTAAAGAGTTAATAGGGAAAATTACAATACCAGATCAGCAAAAAGAATCAAATTCTCAAAAGTTTTTGGATACAAGAACAAATAAAATATGGCTTGAAGTTCATATTTTTAAGCGGAAAGAATGGTTCAATATAAAAGGCTACAGCGCAGCAATTAAAACGGCTTCTCACGTATATGCAGTACCGAAGCAATCGGAATTTGAAAAAGTGAAAGCATATATAAAACCGCTAGCGGATTATCAACAAGAGTAGGAGGTGGGAATTATGTCAAAAATTTTAGTTTTAGAAGATGAATTAACGATCCGTAGCTTTATTGTTTTAAATTTAAAACGTGCTGGATTTTATGTAATAGAAGCTACTACTGGAGAAGAAGCGTTACAGATTTTGAGTGAACAAACTGTTGATATAGCACTGCTGGATGTAATGTTACCGGGGATTGATGGTTTAGAAGTTTGTAAGGCTATCAGGAAAGAAAATAAAAAAATGGGTATTATTATGTTAACCGCACGTGTACAAGATGAAGATAAGGTGCAAGGACTAGGAATAGGTGCAGATGATTATATTGCAAAACCGTTTAGTCCAGTAGTATTAACTGCACGTATACAGTCTTTATTAAGAAGAATAGAAGTACATGAAGAAAAAACGAATATTGTTACGTCAGGTCCATTTTCGTTAAATATTATAGAAGAAAGATTGTATAAAGATGGACAATTAGTCGATTTAACACCTACAGAGTATATGATATTACAGTATTTAATGAATCAGGCTTCAAAGCCAGTTTCGCGTGATGAAATTTTAAATATGATTTGGGGAACCAATTACGTAGGTGAGACGAAAGTAGTAGATGTAAATATGAGACGGTTACGTCAAAAGATAGAATGTAATCCATCAGAACCTGAATTTATTCTTACGGTGTGGGGAAAAGGATATGTGTGGAAGGAAAGTATGAGATGAAACGGAAAGTGACTTTATATTTTATGACGGTCATTACACTTATGCTTGTATTATTTGAAGTTGTATTTTCAGTCTCAATTTATCGATACTATTATAATGGTATTGTGCAATATATAGAGTCTCATGCGAAAACGAGTACACGTTTTTTTTCAGAATACAATTCACTATACTTTATTCGATTACAAGAATATAGTGGTGACATAATTAGTAGCTTTCAATTAGAAGGAACAGAATTACAGTTAATTGATCGTCACGGCTCGGTTATACAATCTTCAAGTGGTGAAAAGGTAGAAGGTAAAGTGAATATTCCACAATCATTATTAGAAGGTGAAATGTATAATCAAGTTACTACGAAAGGTAATAAAAAACAACTAGAGGTGCTAAGCCCACTTATACATCAAGGACAAACTATTGGTGTTTTAAAATATACGACTGTTTTAACAAATGTAAATAAAAAGATTATTGAAATTATTACGTTTACTATTTCTGTAGGTATTGTTATTTCGGGAGTCGCCTTCTTAATTAGTAGACGTTTGGCAAATTCATTTGTTGAGCCAATTGAATCCATTATTCAAGCCTCTTCACAAATTGCAGAAGGCACATTAAAGCAAAAAATTAAAGAAGATTATCCTGGAGAATTAGGTGAATTGGCACATAGTTTAAATTATATGGCCTATAAAATAGATAAGGCTGAGCAGATGAAAAATGAATTCATTGCTTCTATTTCGCACGAAATACGAACGCCTTTAACAGGAATTAAAGGTTGGAGTGAGACGTTAAAAACAGTAGATTATTTAACAGAAGAAGAAATAAAGCAAGGTATGGGCATTATTTCAGGTGAGACAGATAGATTGATTCATTTAGTAGAAGAATTGTTAGATTTTTCAAGATTACAATCAAATCATTTTAATTTATATAAACAAAAGGTGCAGTTGTACGATATACTAGAGGAGACGATTTGGCAATTAACTCCTAAATCGGAAGAGAAGGAAATTCAATTTATTACTACTATAGACCGAATTGAATTGATGGGAGATCGAAATAGGTTAAAGCAAGTTTTCTTGAATATTGTTCAAAATGCAATTAAGTATTCACATAAAAAAAGTACAATACACATTGAAGCGACTAAAATAGAAGGACAAGCAGTGATTAAGGTAAGAGACGAAGGGATTGGAATTGCTAAAGAACATTTACCATATATTGAGCAATCATTTTACCAAATTAATAATCATGCTGCAGGTGCAGGTATTGGTTTAGCTATCGTTAAAAAAATGGTAGAGCTTCATGGTGGTGTGCTTAGTGTTACAAGCAAAGAAGGAATAGGAACAACAATTTTGATAAAACTCCCATTATAATACAAATAAAATCTATTTATATGGTGAAATAAAAATAAATAGATGTATAATTATATTGGGCGATTTATATATAAGATTAATAGGGAGAGGAATTCGATAGAATGGAAAAAGCTTTAAAAATTAAACAAATAGTAGTCGTTTTAATAGCGATTGCCGCAGTAGCTATTGGGTATTACATGTTCCAATCAATTACTTCACCAGCAAAAGCTGTTGCGAAACAAGAAAATGTAGTGCAGCTTGCAAGTGAACAGCCGAAAGTTGAAATGAATAAAACGGCACCAAGTCGTTTTAATGGAAAAGAAAGAAAAGTTGCTTATCTTACATTTGACGATGGGCCAGGGAAATATACGGCTGAATTATTAAATACGCTAAAACAACATGATGCGAAGGCGACGTTCTTTTTAATTGGAGCGAATGTAAAAGAATTTCCTGATTTAGTGAAACGTGAAAATGCTGAGGGTCATTATGTAGGCATGCATAGTATGACACATAATTTCGCAAAGTTATATAAAAATGGCGAGTATGTAAATGAGATGAAAGAAGATCAAGGTTTAATCGCTAATATTATTGGGAAATCACCTAAATTAACACGTCCTCCATATGGTTCGATGCCTGGATTGAATGAAGGTCTTCGAAATAAAGTGGTAGAAGGCGGATTTAAAGTATGGGATTGGACAATTGATTCATTAGATTGGAGATACAATAAAATGCCAGTTGATGCAGCTGCAGCACAAATTGCTCAAAACGTATTAACAAACGCAACAAAACCACAAGAAGTAATTTTAATGCATGATATTCACCCGCAATCAGTTGCTGCTGTGCCAGCAATTTTAAAGGGGCTAAAAGAAAAAGGTTATGAGTTTGAAGCTTATCATGAAGAGAGTCACTTCCCAGTGAACTTCTGGCATGATAACCGTATGTAATGGAGGAATTGACGTTGAAGTATGGAAAAGTAGCAGTAGTTGGAGCGTTATCAGTAGGGTTGTTAACAGGTTGTTTCGGTGAAAAGCCAGAAGAAAATTTATATACAGCTTTTGAAACAGCAGCAACACAAGAAAAATCTTTAGTGGATGAAGCAAAAAAATTAGAGCAGTTAGAGAAACAAGGCCAAGAATTATATTCTCAAATTTTGCAAGAAGGCAAAGATCATAATGAAGCAGTTGTGAAGAAACTAGAGCAAGCTACTGCAAATGTAGATGATCGTGAAAAAGTATTGAAAAATGAAAAAGAAATGCTAGAAAAAGCTCAGAAAGAAACAAAATCTGTACAAGGAAATATAGAGAAGCTTGAAGATAAAAAGTTACAAAAACAAGCAAAAGCAGTAGAAGAGTCGTATAAGAATCGTTATGATGCATTCCAAAAGATGAATGAAAATTACACGAAAGTGTTAGCGACTGAAAAAGAACTGTATGAAAAATTAAAAGTAAAAGAAACGAAATTAAAAGAAATCGGTGAAAAAGTTAAAACTGTTAATGAATTAAATGTGGAAGCACAAAAGTCGAAAGAGCAGTTTAACAAATTTACAAAAGAGTATAATGACAGTAAATTAGCATTCTACAAAGATGCAGAAATTAAGATTAAAGATCAGAAATAAAGAAGAATCTAAAGTGTAATAAAAAGCCGGAGAAACATCGTTATAAATGTTTTTTCGGTTTTTTACGTTAAATGAATAGAAAAGACTGGAATTGATATCATAAAAGAGTTATAGTGAGTTATTCTAAGGGAAACATTGTAAAGTAAGGAGAATGGGAATATGTCATATGAATTTTTACTCAAATTAGGTTTAGCACTCTTTTTAGGATTATTCATCGGGATAGATAGGCAGCTAAAGAATAAACCACTTGGTGTGAAAACAAGTATGGTTATTTCTGTAGCAAGTTGTTTAATTACGATGGTTTCAATTGAATCTGTGCATGTATATTCTGTTCCAGGACATACAAATATGGATCCGATGCGACTGGCCGCTCAAATTGTTAGTGGAATTGGTTTTCTTGGCGCAGGTGTCATTTTACGAAGAAGTAATGACGTTATTTCTGGATTAACAACAGCTTCTATGGTGTGGGCTGCTTCAGCTTTAGGAATCGCAATTGGTGCAGGATTTTATTTACAAGCGACAGTTGCTATGGTTTTAATTATTTTAGCGATTAATGTACTTCCGCAACTTGTGAAAATTGCAGGACCGTATTCATTAAGACAAAAGGATTTATCTATAAAAATTACTGTTAAAGAGCATCATGAATTAGATGGTATATTTAAGCAAATTAAAAATTTAGGCATGCATGTGAAACGCGTGAAAATTAAAGATATAGATAGTGGAGCATTTCAGCAACTGGAGATGGTTATTTTAGCTCCAGAAGATTTATATACAACAGAGTTATATAGTTCCCTGAAAGAGATTGATCGAGTAGTTTCAGTTGAAGTGGAAAGTAGATAATTGTGATAAAAAAGAGTGAAGTTCAAATTCACTCTTTTTTATTTGGATTTTTAAGGAATGAAATTGATATAATGATGAGTAATAAGGGGGGAGAAATGATGGGAATACATATTAGAAGAGCAATAAAGGATGATATACCAGGTATAGCAAAGGTGCATGTTGATAGTTGGAAGACAGCGTATAAAGGGATATTTGCTGACGAAATTCTAGATAATATAGCATATGAGAAACGAGAAAAACAATGGGAAGATATTTTTCAAAAAGAAGGTAATCATCAATTTAGATTTGTAGCAGAGAATTTAAATGGAGAAATAGTTGGATTCATCGATGGGGGAGTAGAAAGAACTGGTACATATAATTGTGATGGAGAATTATATGCAATCTACCTTTTACAACAGTATCAAGGAATGAAAATAGGACAAAAGTTATTTCAAGCGTTACTATCAGAATGTGTAAAGAATGATATGCAATCACTTTTAGTTTGGGTTGTTACGAATAATCCTTCTAAAAAGTTTTATGAAAAATTTAACCCAGAAAAAATTGATACAAAATTTTTAGAGCGATTACAGGTAGAAGAGACAGCATATTGCTGGAGAGATATAAATAATATTATTATGTAAACTTTATGTTTGAAAGAGGTATACCAATTAAGGTATACCTCTTTTGTTTAACCATTTTGGATAGATTACTAATGAAAAATAGTAAGTATGTAGTTTGAAGCTGAGTATTTTTTTTGTGTATTTTTAACTAGATTAAAGAAAAGGGGGAAAACAAGGAAAATTAAAACAGATAAAAAAATTCTGAAATATACTCTTGAATTGAATATTATTATCAATTAGAATCATAATTGATAACGACATTCAATTATCGTTTATTATATAAAATTTCGATAGCTTTAATATAAAGAGGAGGACCAACATGCAGCTTGCGAAACAAATCGCAGAACATGCAACATTACAAAGCTTTTTAAACTGTTATTTAAGAGAAACAGGGAGTGGAGAATGGATTACAGAGGATGAAAGAATGAAAAGTATCTTCAGTAATACGTTGAATAGAGATACAGTCCCCACATATTTATGTTGTCGGCTATCGGCACAGAACGTTACTTTGTATGGAGAAGTTATATATAAATCACCAACAGATCGCCATTTGTTTGGAGAACAATTTTATTATCAAATTGGAGATAGTAATTCTGTTATTACAGCAGATTACGTTACAGTTATTACGTTTTTAATAAAAGAGATGTCGATCAACTACGGAGAAGGAACGAATCCTGCGGAACTTATGCTTCGAGTTATCTGTAGTTGTCAAAATATTGAGGAATTTACAAAAGAGAGAATAGAAGATACATCCGCATTATACGGTTTCCATACAACTTTTATAGAAGCGGAGCAGTCTTTATTATTTGGGCATTTAACTCATCCTACACCAAAGAGTAGACAGGGGATATTGGATTGGAAAAGTGCAATGTATTCTCCAGAATTAAAAGGGGAATGTCAGCTTCATTATTTTCGGGCACATAAAAGTATAGTAAATGAAAAATCATTATTATCAGATTCTACAACAACGATTATAAAAGAAGAATTAAGTAATGATGAGATGGTTAGTAAGGAATTTATAGCGAAGTACTGTAAGGAAGATCAATATGCATTAATTCCAATTCATCCGCTTCAGGCAGAATGGCTCTTGCATCAAGCTTACGTACAAGATTGGATAATTCAAGAATTGCTTGAGTATATTGGTCCTGTAGGTAAGTATTATATGGCAACATCATCACTAAGGACGCTATATCATCCCAATTCGAAGTATATGCTTAAGTTTTCATTTCCGGTGAAAGTAACGAATTCAATGCGTATTAATAAACTGAAAGAACTTGAGAGTGGTCTTGAAGGGAAGGAAATGTTAAATACGGCTATTGGTGAAGTACGAGAAAGATTTCCAGGATTTGATTTTATTTGTGATCCAGCCTTTATTACATTAAATTATGGAACACAAGAATCTGGATTTGAAGTGATTATTCGTGAGAATCCTTTTTATAGCGAACATGCAAACGACGCAACATTAATTGCTGGGCTAGTTCAAGACGCTATACCTGGGGAGCGTACGCGGTTATCGAATATTATTCATCGCCTAGCAGATTTAGAAAGTAAAAGCTGTGAAGAAGTAAGCTTAGAGTGGTTTAGACGATATATGAATATTTCTTTAAAGCCAATGGTATGGATGTATTTACAGTATGGTGTTGCATTAGAAGCTCATCAGCAAAATAGCGTTGTTCAGCTAAAAGATGGTTATCCGGTCAAATATTATTTCCGTGATAATCAAGGATTTTATTTCTGTAATTCAATGAAAGAGATGCTTAATAATGAATTAGCTGGTATTGGAGAACGTACTGGAAATTTATATGACGACTATATTGTGGATGAGAGATTTCGTTACTACTTAATTTTCAATCATATGTTTGGCCTCATTAATGGTTTTGGCACAGCAGGATTAATTAAGGAGGAAATTCTTCTCTCGGAATTAAGGTCTGTACTTGAATCATTTCTTCCATATAACCGGGAACCTTCTACATTTTTAAGAGAATTATTGGACGAAGATAAGTTAGCGTGTAAAGCAAATTTACTAACGAGATTTTTCGATGTCGATGAGTTAAGTAATCCATTGGAGCAAGCTATTTATGTGCAAGTACATAATCCACTCGTTAGAGAAGTGGCTGTTCGTTCATAAATAACGTTAAAATTTCACGTAATACAAATAATGGTATTTTGTCATAAAGTGGAGGGTTTTATGAGAGTGGACATGTATCATACGAAAGTATTGAAGGCGCTCGAATCAGAAGATTACATTTCAGTACGAAGAAGAGTGCTACGTCAATTAGTAGAATCGTTAATTTATGAGGAGATTATTACACCGGTTCGCATAGAAAAAGAAGAACAACTTCTTTTTCTAATACAAGGACTTGATGAAGAAGGCAAAAGTGTCACGTACAAATGCTATGGCAGGGAACGGATGACATTTGGACGTATTTCGTTAGACTCATTAATAGTAAGAGTTCAAGATGAACAGCAAGAAATACAATCTGTCTCGCAATTTCTAGAAGAAGTTTTTCGGGTTACTAGTGTAGAACAAGCTAAATTAGATTCTTTTATACACGAATTAGAACAAACAATATTTAAAGACACGATTGCACAATATGAAAGAAATAATAAGAGAGAATATACTCAAAAATCTTACGATGAGTTTGAAAGCCATTTAATAGACGGCCATCCATATCATCCTAGTTATAAAGCACGTGTTGGATTTCAATATCGTGACAATTTTCAATATGGTTATGAATTTATGCAGCCAATAAAACTCATATGGATTGCAGCGCATAAGAATTATGCGACTGTAGGTTATGAGAATGAAGTGATGTATAACAACCTTTTAAAAGAGGAGATTGGCGATCGTAAATTAGAAGAATTTATGGAACGAATTCGTAATAAGGGATGTAATCCAAAACAGTACGTGTTTATACCTGTTCACCCATGGCAGTGGGTGAATTTCATCATTTCAAATTATGCGGATCATATACAGGGGAAATTTATTATTTATTTAGGAACATCAGAGGACGATTATTGCGCGCAACAGTCAATGAGAACATTAAGAAATATTACGAGTCCAAAGAAACCGTACGTTAAATTATCGATGAATTTACTCAACACTTCAACACTTCGTACGCTGAAACCATACTCTGTTGTGAGTGCACCAGCAATATCAAATTGGTTAAATGATGTTGTAAGTAATGACGCCTATTTAATGGATGAAGCACGTTTAATCTTGTTAAATGAGTTTTCCAGTGTAACGTATGACACGAATAAAAAAGCTATATATGGTTCATTAGGATGTATTTGGCGCGAAAGCATTCATAAGTATTTAGATGCACAAGAAGATGCAATTCCTTTTAATGGTTTATACGCTAAAGAGAAAGATGGTACACCAATTATTGATGCGTGGTTGAATAAATATGGAATGAAGGATTGGCTACAATTACTTATTCAAAAAGCGATAATACCAGTTATACATCTTGTTGTAGAGCATGGCATCGCACTGGAATCACATGGACAAAATATGATTCTAGTTCATAAAGAAGGGGTGCCTGTTCGTATTGCGTTAAAGGATTTTCATGAAGGGCTTGAGTTTTATCGTCCATATTTGAAAACGGTTGACAAATGTCCCGACTTTACTAAAATGCATAAAACATATGCGAATGGAAAAATGAATGATTTCTTTGAAATGGATCGCATTGAATGTTTGCAAGAGATGGTGTTAGATGCACTATTCCTGTTTAATTTAGGAGAATTAGCATTCGTACTTGCGGATGAATATGGATTGAAAGAAGAACATTTTTGGATGATGGTTGTTGAAGAAATTGAAAATCATTTAAGAATATATCCACATTTGAAAGGTAGATTTGAAAATATTCAATTATATGCACCTACATTCTATGCTGAACAATTAACGAAACGTCGATTATATATGGATGTGGAATCGCTTGTTCATGAAGTTCCAAATCCATTGTATAGAGTAAGACAACTTATGAAACAAAAATCAGCTGTTACAGGGGGAAATTATGCTAATCGTTAATAAACAAGAGTATAGCAAAAGTGATTTTGAATTGAGATTACAAGTTTATGAGGAAATGGAACAATTTAAAGAAGCAGAAGGAAATAGATTTGCACTTTGTCTGAAAGATCCATTCGATATTATTACGATTGTGTTTTTCTTAAAAGAAAAGAAATCATCAGTATTACTTATACATGAAGATACACCAAAAGAAACAGCTATTGAAATGGCAAAGCGTGCAAATTGTGTAGGAATTTTATATGGAGAATATGGCGATTGTACAAAATTAGAAGTAGGGAACTTTTTACTAGAAGAGCCTTCTTTACTGCAATATAGTTCTGGAACTACAGGGGAACCGAAACTAATTCGTAGAGCATGGACGGAAGTTGATACGGAAATTACCGCTTATAATGAAGCTTTAAACTGTGAAGTAGATGAAGTGCCAATCGTTATGGCTCCTGTTTCACATTCATACGGACTAATATGTGGTACTTTATCAGCAATTACGAGGGGGAGCCAGCCTGTAATCATTACGAATAAAAATCCTAAATTCGCATTAAATATAGTTCGCAATACAGAAAAACATATTATATATGCAGTACCACTTATGTTACACATTATGGGGAGTTTTCCATTAGGAACGTTCCAGTTTCATAAAATTATGACATCAGGATCGCCTTTGCCAGAAGCACTATTTTATAAACTAAAAGAAATGACAACATATATGATGCAGCAATATGGTTGTTCTGAAGCAGGTTGTATTAGTATATGTCATGATATGAAGAGCCATTTAGATTTAGGAAACCCTCTACCTCATGCGAGTATAAGCATAGGTTCAGATGAAAATGCACCGGAAGAAATCGTCGTGAAAATGAATGATAAGGAAATCTTCACGAAAGATTTAGGGTATAAATCTGAGCGTGGCATTCATTTTATGGGGCGTATGGACGATGTAATTAATGTTTCGGGATTAAAAGTCTTTCCTATAGAGGTAGAAGAAACGATGCTTCGATTGGAAGGTGTTCAAGAGGCAATTGTATATCGAGGGAAACATCCTGTCATGGGCGAAATAGTTAAAGCGAAAGTGATCTCTCATGTTGATCCAGTACAAATAAGAGAATGGTGTATTCAGCACTTACCTTCTTATAAAGTTCCCCATGAAATTGACAGTGTAAATGAAATTCCTAAAAATAAAACTGGAAAAGTAAGTAGAAAGTTACTAGAGATGGGAGAGGTTACAACATGAGACGGGAAGCGTTAAAGAATGCCGTGTTAAAAATTATGATTGAAAAAATGGAACTGAAAAATGTAACGCATTTAGAAGAAACGATGCGCTTAAATCAAGATTTATATATAGATTCGGTAATGATGTTACAGCTTATTGTATACATAGAAATGGATGTAAAGCTATGCGTTCCAGAGGATGAGGTAGATCCAAAGGCATTTCTTACTGTAGGATCTTTGCTTGATTTTATGGAGGAGTTACAGGAAATAAATGTGAATAACTAACCTTTAGGAAAGTGGATGAGAGTATGACTTCAATTAAAGTGCACTGTTTAGTGAGTTGTTTTTGTGAAATTATAAAAAGGCGTAGCGACATTGATTTTCGTCCATTTTATTTTGGACTATGGGATGGAGATTTTGATATAACAGAAGGCGGAATTATTTCATATCACTCTGAAAACATTAACCATGATCATTATTTACTTTGGTTTGAAAAATTGTACGGTATTAAAGTAAACGAATGGTATGATCATGCAAAAGATAAAGATAGCAATGTAGAAACGTTTTTAGAATTAGTAGAAAACAAGCCGGAAAATCGTTATGTCATTGTAATGGTTGATATGTCTCTATTACCAGAGAGGGAAAATAAATTTCATCAAAAACCGTTTCCACATTATTTAATGATATCAAAAACAGAGAAAGAAGAAGAGTGGTTCATGCTAGATCCTGATTTTCGTTGGGAAGGAAATATGGAAAGAGAAAAAGTACTTCACTCTATTCAAGATAACCCATTTGGTGGAGGGTATTTCATTGATATAGAAGGAATTGGGGAGCCAACGCAAGAAACAGTAGCTAGTTATTTCACAGAAACATTCAAAAAGAACGACAATGAACTGACTATGGAGCTGAAAAATTTAATTGTAAAAATGGCAAATGAGGAAGAAGGATATGCGCTTTCTGGACTTGTAGCAGCAGTAAAACAAATACCAGTACTTGCAATTCGTAAATATAGTTATGAGCATGCCTTTGCATACTTCCGTGAAACGTTGCAATATTCGGAGCAAGAATTTGATTATTGGTGTGATCGGGTAGAGGATATTGTACAAGGATTTACAAATGTACAGTATCGTGCAATTAAAATGGCAATGACGAATAATAAAGGTATGCTAGTATCGATTATTGAAAAACTGGATGAAATGAATGCAATTGAACTGCAAATTAAGAAGGAATTAGAGAGACAGTTTCTATCATGGAAAGGTATGAAAACAAATCAGTCTGTCGCAACTTTTTAATAAGCTAACTGAATTTAAGATAGGGGAGTTTAATGCTATGAAATATTCGCTATGTACCATTTCATTTCGTCATCAATTAATTTCATTTACTGATATTGTTCAATTTGCATATGAAAACGGTTTTGAAGGAATTGAATTGTGGGGGGCTCATGCACAAAATTTGTATATACAAGAACGCGAAACGACAGAACGAGAATTGACTTTTCTAAAGGATAAAAACTTAGAAATTACGATGATAAGTGATTACTTAGATATATCATTATCAGCAGATTTTGAAAAAACGATAGAGAAAAGTGAACAACTTGTAGTACTAGCTAATTGGTTTAATACGAATAAAATTCGCACGTTTGCTGGGCAAAAAGGGAGCAAGGACTTCTCGGAACAAGAGAGAAAAGAGTATGTGAAGCGAATACGTAAGATTTGTGATGTGTTTGCTCAGCACAATATGTATGTGCTGTTAGAAACACATCCCAATACACTAACAGACACATTGCCTTCTACTATAGAACTATTAGAAGAAGTAAATCATCCGAATTTAAAAATAAATCTTGATTTTCTTCATATATGGGAGTCTGGCGCAGATCCAATAGACAGTTTCCATCGATTAAAGCCGTGGACACTACATTACCATTTTAAGAATATATCTTCAGCGGATTATTTGCATGTGTTTGAACCTAATAATGTATATGCTGCAGCAGGAAGTCGTATTGGTATGGTTCCGTTATTTGAAGGTATTGTAAATTATGATGAGATTATTCAGGAAGTGAGAGGTACGGATCTTTTTGCTTCCTTAGAATGGTTTGGACATAATGCAAAAGAGATGTTAAAAGAAGAAATGAAAGTATTAATAAATAGAAAATTAGAAGTAGTAACTTCGTAATGTGAAATGATGTGAGAGTCTCGTTTTAGAGGCTCTTTTTTTATGGTAAAAAATAACCAAAAATTTCCATGTATTTTAATTTGAATTTAACACAATTTATATATAAATAAGGAGGTGATTGGTAATGGCTAGAAATCGTAATTCTAATCAATTAGCATCACATGGAGCACAAGCAGCTTTAGATCAAATGAAATATGAAATTGCACAAGAGTTTGGTGTACAACTTGGCGCTGATACTTCTTCACGTGCAAACGGTTCTGTAGGCGGTGAAATTACAAAACGCCTTGTAGCGATGGCAGAACAACAACTTGGTGGCGGATATACTCGCTAATTGTAGAAGGTTATAGGAGAAAGGAAGGATTCTTCCTTTCTTTTTTTTTCAATTAATTGGTATGGATATATTGTGAACTGGATTCAAAGAATAGGAATAATACTATAATTTCCCCAATTTCTTTTGTTGTGAATGGGAAGTAGTAAAGATGTAATAGCCCTGGTGGAATGAAAAGTTACGTTCCAGCGGGGCTATTATATGGTAAGAAATATATGATGAAAGGTTTCGAAGCCAACATGTTAAAAAAAGAAAACTGTTGTTTAATTGCGCTTGCATCAGTTCCACTTGTTATGACATTAGGGAATTCAATGCTCATCCCAATTCTGCCGACTATTGAAAAGAAATTACATATTTCATCGTTTCAAGTATCCATGATTATTACAATTTACTCTATCGTAGCCATTCTACTTATACCGATTGCTGGTTATTTATCAGATAGATGGGGACGAAAGATGGTAATGGTTCCGAGTTTGCTGATTGCAGCTATAGGAGGAGCGATAACTGGTTGGGTATCTTGGAAAGTTGATAATCCCTACAATTGGATATTGATTGGTAGAGCGATTCAAGGTATTGGTGCTGCTGGTGCAATGCCAGTTGTTATACCGTGTGTTGGTGATTTATACAAAGACGAAAAACAAGTTAGTACAGGTTTAGGAATCATAGAAACATCCAATACATTTGGGAAAGTGCTGAGCCCTATTTTAGGGTCTGCTCTTGCTGCCGTTGTATGGTTCTTACCATTTTGGGCGATTCCAATTTTATGCGTAGTATCAATTGTTTTATTACTTGTTCTAGTAAAGGCAAAGAAACAAGAAGGAGAAGTACCACCACTTAAAGAGTTTATAAAATCTATTCTGTCTACGTTTCGAGAAAAAGGAAGATGGTTAATTGCCATTTTTGCATTAGGTGCAATTATTATGCTTATTTTATTCGGAATTCTCTTTTATTTGTCGACTATACTGGAATCAAAGTATGACATTCATGGTATATGGAAAGGGTGTGTGCTTGCTATCCCGTTACTTGTACTGTCACTTAGTTCATATATGGCCGGTAAAAAAATTGGAGATAATCAAAATGTTATGAAGAAGTGTATCTATATTGGTTTTTTAATGGCAGCTGCATCAGTCATCATTCCTTTATTTATAAAAGGGATTTATTTACTACTTCTTTGTCTCGTTATTATGGGGATAGGGATTGGTATGGCACTCCCATGTTTAGATGCCCTCATTACACAAGGAATTGAAAAGGAGCAAAGGGGAACAGTTACGTCATTTTACAGTTCAATGCGATTTATCGGTGTAGCAGCTGGACCACCTTTATATTCTTTTTTCATGAAAGGGGCGGACCATGAAGTGTTTTATTTGACTAGTATTTTCGCTGCCATTGGTGCTGTCATAGCAATCATTTGGATTAAACCAGCAAAGGATGCAAAGGCGGTAAAACAGAAACCGGAACCTACTTCATAATTTGTAAGAGAATTGCATGATGTTTTGAGTAACATGCAATTCTCTTTCGTTCATTAAGAATAAATAACTTGTTTTAACATATAAAGTGCGACACCCCATATGATGAGACCAGAAAATTTATTTAATAATAAAATTGTCTTTCCGGTTGAGTCTAGTCTTTTTAGAAATTTCCCCGCTAAAGCTAAGCTTATAAACCAAATCCAAGAAACGATAATAGTTGCAAGTATGAAAGCCCATTTTTCACTTCCTATGTATTGAATAGAATTTGTTCCAATTACACCGATTGTGTCTAAAATAGCATGTGGATTTAATAACGAAACTGATGCTGCGAAAAGGATTTGCTTTTTTAAGGGCATACTTTTTTCTTGTGTTACATCGTTGGAAGGGCTACTTCTCCAAATAACAAAGCCCATGTATAGGAGAAAGAAAAATCCAATTATATATAATGAGTTAGTTAGCCAAGAAAAAGTAAGGAGTACAAGGGAGACACCTTGCACTGCAATCAATATGAGTAACGTATCACATATAGAGGCAGTTAATACTACAGGGGCTGCCCTCCAAATGTTTGGTTGGCTCGCACCTTGGTTAAAGACAAAAACATTTTGTACACCTAATGGAATGATAAGTCCAAATGCAAGAATGATACCATGAATAATTGCTTCACTCATCATATTACCTCCTATTTTAATTCATTATGATAGTGTATATTGTATAGAAGAAATGAAAATTTGTATCCATCCATATGGTTGGGGAGGTTACCAACCAAAAAGAATATAAGGTGATATGATGGAAAGATTCGTTTGGAAACCGGATATGTCTCTAGCGACGCCGCTGTATAAACAAATAGAAACGTATATAAAAGAAAGGATCGTTAATGGAGAATGGACCGTTGGAACGAAATTACCTTCACAAAGAGATTTGGCCCATACATTTGGTGTGAATCGAAGCACAATTGTAATGGCTTTCGATGAACTAGTTGCGAAGGGATATATTGAAGGGAATGGCAGGAAAGGAACAATTGTTGTAAATAATAATGAGAATGTTTCAACTTACGCACCCCCGCCTAATTGGCAGTCTTATGTAGAAACAGGACTTCATTATCCGAATCTCCCAGCTATTCAAGAGATTAATCAAGCTGAATTTTACCCACATGTAATTCGGTTAGGAACAGGTGAGCTCGCGCCGAGTCTCTTACCTGAGAAAAAGATGAAAGAAATTATGAATAACCTTTTAAAGTCAAATGTGACGCTTGGGTATGAAGAGCCGAAAGGAAATCTTTATTTAAGGGAAAAGATTTCCGAATACTTAAAGGAGCATGGCGTATATGTATCTCCTGACTCTATATTAATTGTTTCAGGAGCAATTCAAGCGCTGCAACTTATTTCTATGGGGCTTCTTTCGAAAGGGGCATCAATCTTATTAGAGAAACCATCCTATTTATATTCGCTTAATGTTTTTCAATCAGCAGGAGTACGTTTAATTGGAATCCCAATGGATGAAAGCGGGTTACATACATCATATATTAAGAAATATAAGAAGCAATTTAATGCCTCTATTTTATATACAATCCCGTCTTTTCATAATCCAACGAACTTTAGTATGAATGCGAAGAAACGAATAGAAGTGATGGAAATATGTAATGAAATTGGATTACCTATTATAGAGGACGCAGTGTATCAAGACTTATGGTTTGATGCACCTAGTTCGAAACCTTTAAAAGCCTATGATAAAAATGGAATCGTACTACATATTGGAAGCATGTCCAAAGTAATTAGTCCAGGTTTAAGAATTGGATGGATTGTTGGACCCGAGCCAGTAATTCAAAGATTGTCAGACATAAAGATGCAAACAGATTATGGTTCAAGCACTATATCCCAGCAAATTGCAGCAGAGTGGTTTACAAATGGTCTATATGATGAGCATTTGCGATTTGTAAGAAGTGAATTGAAAAAACGAAGAGATTTTATGTTACTAATGTTAGATAAATATCTTCGTGAAATAGCAACTTGGCATGAACCAACAGGCGGGTTTTATATATGGGTACATATAAAAGTACCCATTTCATATCGCAGTTTATTTGATAAAGCTCTGCAAGAAAAGGTTTTATTAAACCCAGGTACTTTATATGATAGAAGTGCAAATCAATTTTTGCGCCTATCGTATTCATACGCAACGTTAGAAGAAATTGAAATAGGTATAAAAAAACTTGCACAACTAATGAAAAAGTAAGAGGAGAAAGTAATGAAACAATATGTAATTTGCCAAATGATCAATGGAGAAAAATATTTAGCTGCTTATGCGGAGACGAAGCAAGAGGCGATTGAAAAAGCAGAACTGTTAGGATTAAGAACGGGAAATCGTTACATAGTTATAACTGCAGAAGAAGCCGAAGGCTTAACGTATCCTTAAACAATGTATGAGATTATATAGGAAGTAAATAAGTCTAGTAATATAAGAATTTACTAGGCTTATTTACTATTAAGTTGTTAAACGTTCTCGTATTTATACGCAAAGTAATAATATTATGAGTCAAGTTGACGAAAAAATCGATTTGTCTTTCGGTCTTGATTTCCTTTTCTATACTCATCAATATATTGCCTAAAGTTCCAAGCTTGTAAAAATTTATTAGCAGAGTTATAACCAGAATTGTAAAGCCAGTCTTTTTCTTCCTTCGTCAGTTCAAAATTAGTACTTGTAATCGTTCCTGTTGGAATTGTAATCGTTCTTGCTTTTGATTCCTTATCTAAATGACGTAAATCATGAGCTTGCATCATTGTTTTAAATAGTCCTTTGAACATAGAAATAGGCTCGTTATAGTGAGCAGGGTCAGCTTGAATCTCATCTTTTACAAAATGAAATCCGAAAGTCGGCCAGCGAGGAGCGGTAGGTGAATCGAAGATCCAAATTGGATAATTACTTAGAATTCCTCCGTCAACCATATAACAAGGCTGCTTCCATTTTGGAGTTCTCCATTTTACGGGTTCAAAGAAGAAGGGGATTGTACTACTCATTCTTACCGCTTTAGCGATAGAGAAGCGATAATTTAAAAATCCATAGTTTGGTAAGTCGTCAGGAAAGACAACCATTTTACCATTACTAATATCAGAAGCGATGATTTTGAGTTTGTTTAGATCCGGTAAATCAGTAAATAAATGAACACCTTTTTTTCGAAGTAATTCTTCAATCCATTCTTCTATAAATACATTAGAGTATATACCTAGAGTAGTCCATGCACTTAGTCCTTTTCCGATAAAGGGGATTTTGTCAATAAAGGTTTTCTTCGTAAATTTGTTATAATCGATATCAGTTATAATGGTTTTTAGCTCTGAACAAGAATATCCTGCAGCTAAAAGTGCCGCGATAATTGCACCAGCTGATGTTCCAGCTACACGTTCCCATTCATAACCTTTTTCGGCTAACGCGCAAATTGCCCCAACATGCGCAATACCGCGCACACCGCCTCCTTCAAAAACACCATCAATCTTCATTAAACATACTTCCTTTCAAATGAAAGATTTGGAAATGGCAAAAAAGCACGTATTGTACGTGCTTTTTTACAATGGTTTTTAAGTTTACTAGCAGCCTACAAAGCCGCCCCAACAGCTAGCTCCGATGATGATTAGAAGGATGAATAAAACGATTAATAAAGCGAAACCTCCGTAACCACAACCACCACAGCTACCGCCGTAACCGTAACCGCCGCAACTATATCCGTAACCCATGTGGAATTCCTCCTTATATTAAAAATAAAAATGAACGAGGGGAAAATGTACTGGAAGAACTAAAGAACTATCGTGTTTGTAGGAACAATGTATAGTATGCTTTTTTAAACTTGTTCGCGTACGAAGGATAAGCCCGTTTTTTGGAGGCTTGTTGATTTTGTAAAGAATGAAGTATAATCTTTGTACTATGATATAAATAAGTATGTAAATGTAAGGAGAATTTATGAATAAAAAAATTGAAGTATTAATTGATAAATATGAACTAACACACTTGAAAGAGGAACTTATTAATACTGTATTTCCTTGTATAAAAGTTGTGCCAAAGCAGCAGGAAACTGTTGCGATAGGTAGTTCGAAAATGGGAGGAGTTCCTGATTTACCAGCTTTATTTGAATATCCAAAGCATAAAGGAAATCCACTACAATTTATCGCGCAATTTAACTTAAGTGATTTACAAAACGTTGGTATGGATCACAATCTTCCTAAGACGGGGATGCTGTATTTCTTTTGCATTGAAAATTATTTTGAAGAAAATGTGAAGCTAACAGAGGCTGGGCGTGTACTTTATTATGATGTTCCTGTAGAGCAATTACGAAGAGGAAATGAAGTACAAGCGAAATATAACCAGTGTGCAATTACTTTTGAACTGACATACAAATTACCAGAACTTTTCATTGAAGATGAGGCTGATTCAGATCGTTTCTTGCAATTACTTGAAGAGCTAATTCCGGATAACTACGATAACCATCAAATGTTTGGCGAGCCATTCTCTGTACAAGAAGAAGTGTTATATGAGACGGGAGAATATATGGGAGTAGACCCGCAGCAAATGACTCTTTTATTCCAAATTGATTCAGATCATAAAAATTGTAATATGGTTTGGGGAGAACTAGGGATGCTATATTTCTGTATTAGTAATGAAGATTTGAAAAATCAACGTTTTGAAAATACATGCTGCGTATTACAAACATGCTAATGAAAAAAGGTTGTTCTTTTAAAAAGAACAACCTTTTTATGTGAATTAGTTAATATGCATAATCTCATATGACCTATACGAAAAAGTATTGTATACTCTGAAACTATACGATACTTTTTCGTATAGTTATAGAATATAAGGAGTGACAAGATGGGAAAGACAAGTAAGTATGTGACAGCTGCCGCACTTTGTTCAACTATAGTAATGGGAGGCTTACAAGCGTCATCTGTATCTTATGCAGCTACAAATCCGACTACAGTGACAGCACAATCAGATGTAAAGTTATTAGATGATTTCAGAAAAGAATTAAAAAAACAGATTGATAATCGAGAAGAAAATATTACAATCACATATAAAACAAAAGATAGAAATGCTAGAAATATTATGGATCAATTGTATGGTGAGTTTAATAAAATTGTAGATGCTGATGAGTATGTAAAATATAATGTAGCGTCTACTAGATATTCCATTAAAGGAATGCCAGGGGACTATACGTTTACACTGCAAGTAAAATACCGTGAATCAAAAGAACAAACTCAATATGTAAAAGCTCAGGCGAAATCAATTGTTGGATCAATTGTAAAACTAGGGATGGATGAGCATGAGAAAGTAAAAGCTATTCACGATTACGTTGTTAAGCATGTGTCTTATGATACGTCTTATCAAGCGTATACAGCATATGAAGCATTAGCGAATCGTTCTGCCGTTTGCCAAGGATATACATTATTGACGTATGAGTTGTTAAAAGAGGCAGGTATTCAAAATCATATTGTAACAGGCACAGGAAACGGACAAGCTCACGCGTGGAATTTAGTGAACATTGAAAACAAATGGTATCACCTAGATACTACATTTGATGATCCAGTACCAGATAAAGCAGGGCGTGCAACTTACTCATATTTTAATATGTCTGACGAACAGTTAAGTAAAGATCATGAATGGGATCGTAGCAAATATCCAGCGGCAACTACAAGTTATTTTGGTGAATTAACAAATAAAATAAAAGCTGGTAGCTCAAAAACTGTCGTATATGAGCAGATGTTAAAAGAAACAAATTTACAATACTTATCTGCAGAATACGGAGCAGAAAATTATAATGAATTTAAGCAAAAGTTGCAGCAAAAGTTTGCAGCCAAGCCAGAAAAAGTAGAAGTGCGATATAAGCAGTCCATGGATGGAACGATGCAAGATATAAAGAAAGTATTAAATGAAATAAATTGGCCAAAAGGTGCAAAGCGTGTGTCTTATCAAGTAGCGCCTTACAGTGCATTGGCGGGTTATTCATTAGCGACAATTACATTTACGTATTAAGCAATGGGAAAAAGCATCTGTAAAAGGTGCTTTTTTTATTAATTGATTGCTTTTGAATATTAAGAATTGTGTGATAGAATAAATGAATAAGGATGTGAATGCTGAATGAACTTGTTCGAAAGTAATATTTTTACATTGATATATACTTGTTTAGTAATCGGACTTATCGTTTTGTTTTTCATATCATTTACTTTGTTTATTAGAAGAGTATTACAAAGCAGTGCTGCAAAGAAACACCACGTGATTGATATGAACCAGAAGCTAGATCGAATCATTGAATTGCTTGAAAAAGATAAGAAATAGCGATAGAAGAGGTATGAAAAGGGGAAAGAGAATGGCCAATTATATAAAAGAATTACGTGAAAAAGTAGGACATGATTATGTTTTCTTAAACTTTGCCGGTGGTTGTGTATTTAATAAAGAAGGAGAAGTATTACTGCAAAAAAGAGGAGACTTTAACGCTTGGGGATTTCCAGGTGGTGCAATGGAGATAGGAGAATCAGCTGCGGAAACTGCAATCCGAGAAATAAAAGAAGAAACCGGGTATGATGTAGAAATAAATGAGCTTATTGGAGTGTATACAAAATATTTTCAATCATATCCAAATGGAGACAAGGCCCAGTCAATTGTGATGTTCTTTTCATTCTCAATAGTTGGAGGTGACAAAAAAGTAGATGGTGATGAAACGTTGGATTTGAAGTTTTTCCCGTTAGACGACATGCCACCGTTATTTTGTAAACAACATGAAGATTGCCTGCAAGATTTATTGGAGAAAAGAGTAGGGGTATATCGTTAACATATAAAAAAGAAGCTAAATGAAGATTAGCTTCTTTTTTATGTTTAATTTATTTCCACCAATCATCAAACATTGACGCTGGTACTTGTCTTTTATGCTCACTCACTGTGTAACGTTTTTCAATTTTCTCTGCAACGTCAGCTGGAACTGCTTTACCTTCTAAATAATCATCTAATTGATCATAAGTAATACCTAACTCTGTTTCATCAGCTTGACCTGGTTTTTCATCTAATAAATCAGCTGTTGGCATTTTTAAGTACAGTCGCTCGTCTGCGCCTAACTCTTGTAATAATGCACGTCCTTGGCGCTTCGTTAATCCCGTTAATGGTAATAAATCTGCACCACCATCTCCGAATTTTGTAAAGAACCCTGTTACAGCTTCTGCAGCGTGATCTGTTCCGATAACAAGTAGCCCTTTTTGTCCACCAATTGCATATTGAGTAACCATACGGATACGTGCTTTCACGTTACCTTTATTGAAATCTGTTAATGATTCACCCAATAAGTTTTCATATTGATTTGAAAAAGCATCAACAGTTGAAGCAATATCAAATGCAACAGATTGATCTGCTTGAATGAATTGTAATGCTAATTGTGCATCATCTTCATCTTTTTGTACTTTATAAGGAAGACGCACGGCGATAAACGTTGCATTACCACCTTCGTTACGAATTTCTTCAACTGCAAGTTGTGCTAAGCGTCCTGCTAATGTAGAGTCTTGTCCGCCGCTAATACCAAGTACAAATCCTTTTGCACCTGTTTTTTTTACATAATCCTTTAAGAAATCAACTCGTTTACGAATTTCAACTTTTGGATCAATTACAGGCTGAACATGTAATGCTTTCATAATCTGTTCTTGTAATGTCATTATGTTTCCTCCTATTCATATTAAAGCGGTAATTAAGTTTATATGTATAATGGTACATACTTCTATCCTTTATTATTTCGCAAAATTAACGAATATACAATAGGATGTGTGTATGAATATGAATGTAGTCATTATAAATAAAGTACTACGTATAAGCAATTTTTTTAAACCTTTCAAAAATGTAAGGTTTTTGTCATTTGAATCGATGGAAGGTATTTCCGCACTTTACTAATATAAAAACATAGATAGTAGAAGGGCGGAGAAGTAATATGAACATTAGAGAACTAGCATATCGGAATGTAACCCGAAATAGACGGACATACTCAGCCTATTTTTTGAGTAGTGCATTTGCAATTATGGCCTTTTTTGTGTATTCATTTTTTGCGTTTCATCCGGCATTAAGTGCAGGAGAATTAGGTCAGTACGTATTCGTAAGTATGTCTTTTGCACAGTCTATTATTTACTTATTTACATTCTTCTTTATTTTATATTCGATGGGAATGTTTTTAAAAACGAGAAAGCGTGAACTAGGAATTTTAATGATGTTAGGTATGACGAAATATCAATTAAAGCGTCTAATCTTTTTTGAAAATATTATGATTGGAATAGGGGCAATTATTTTTGGTATTCTTTCAGGTATGTTATTTTCAGGGGTATTACTATTTGTCGCTCCGATGATATTGAAACTAGATATCTCCTTATCCTATTACATACCGATGAAAGCAATTGTTGTAACGAGTATTATGTTTTTTATTTTATTTATGATCATATCATTGTTTAGTGCAGGAATGATTCGTAAAAATAAGATTATGAAGTTGTTTAGAGGATCGGCAGAGGCGAAACCTGAACCGAAAGCATCAATCATTTCTTCCATATTAGCAGTAGTATTGCTTAGTGCTGGCTATGTAGGAGCTCTTCTATCACATGGAGCAATGGTATTTATTATGATGATTCCTGTTACAACGGTAGTTATTATTGGGACGTATTTGTTGTACAAGCAGCTGAGTGTCTTTATTATTCGATTATGTAAAAAAAGTAAACGTTTCTATTGGACACAGACTAATATTATTACGTTATCAGATTTAGCGTATCGCATGAGAGATAACGCAAGAATGTTCTTTATTGTAACCATTATTTCTACTGTAGCATTTTCCGCAATAGGGACATTAGTTGGCTTCGCATCCATGACGAAAGGGATAATGGAGAGACCGATTTCGTTTCATTACCATTCTAAGCAAGGGAATAGTAACGAATCACAGCATATACAAATGATTGACAAAGGATTAAAGAAACATAGTATAGCAGCTTCAAAAACTAATATTTCGACAAAGAAAACGGAGGAACAGTCGTTAAGAAGCGCCATTTTTATAAAAGAATCAGACTATAAGAAATATGCAAAGTTAACAGGAGAACCATTTAATACTGTAGCAAATAAAGAAGTTGTATTTTTGTCAGCTAATATACCAGGGCCAACGATGAAAGAAAGAAAAGAAATTACTTTACCTAATATGAATGAAAATTTAAAAGTGAAAAAAGTTACTTCATCTTCATTGGGGAAAATATTAAGAGGAAATGTTTATGTAATCTCTAATAATCAATATGATTCATTACAAGATGGGTTTATAGAGACAAAAGATTATATGTATAAAACTGAAAGAACGAAAGATGAGATTGAAATTGGTAAAGAGCTTACGCATCAAATTAAACCGTATCAAGAATATTCAACGTTTAGTGCGGAAGAGTACGAGCAAAACCAAAGTTTACAAATTGCAGGACCGATTTTATTTGTAGGTTTCTTTATTGGTATAGTATTTTTCGTTTGCGCAGGAAGTTTCCTTTACTTCCGTTTATTCTCCGATTTGGAGGATGATGTTCGTTTGTTCGAAATGATTCGTAAAGTTGGATTGACAAGTAGGGAATTATCGAAGGTAGTTACAATTCGATTGGCGCTTTTATTCTTCGTTCCAATTGGTGTTGCAACATTACATGGAGCAGTAGCTTTAACGGCGTTAGGGCAAATGTTTGAGTACTCATTGTTTAAAGAAAATACAGTTGTATTAAGTATTTTCATAGGTATTCAAGTTGTATACTTCTTACTTATAAGATCCCGTTATGTAAAACAATTGAAAGAGAGATTACGTATGCATTAAATGTGTTTTTTTAACTCGAGTACAAAATTTTCTAAAAAGAGGCAAGTATTGTCAAAAAGTGATAAAATGGAAAAAGCGAGGTGAAAAAATTAATAGAGAGTAAGGGGGGAGAAATATGAAAGCAACAGGAGTTATTCGAAAAGTAGACGAATTAGGACGAATTGTTATCCCTAAAGAATTACGCGATGTATTGGGAATACAAATCAAATCACCGCTTGAAATTTTTGTAGAAGCAGATAAAATCATTTTACAAAAATATCAACCTTACAATGCTTGCCAAATCACAGGTGATGTTTCAGGGCAGAATATTACATTAGCAAATGGAAATATTACAGTTGGCATAGAGGGAGCGGAATATTTAGTAAAAGAAATAGAAAAGTTTTTAAACAAGAGTGAGGTTTAGTCTTAATTTATATTATTTTTCAAATTACATATCATTCTTTTAAAAAGACTGTGAGAGGACCATTAATTGGTCCTCTTATTTTGGTTAGTAGTTGAACGACTCGGGTTGTTACTTCCTACAAATCATAGGGAAAATAAAGAAGTATTATAGAGGTAGTAAATGATGTTGAGAAATATTTGAAAAGAAGGAAAACAAAAAGAATAAAACGAATGTTACATTTACACGTATTCAAAAGTGGTCTGAAATGAAAATAATACATTTTCAGGAGGGATTACGATGAGTAGTACAGTGAATAAACAAAAAGGTATACAATTGATTCCGTTTACCGTAAATAAGGTGGTAGAACAAGTAAATGAAATTCCACCAGGTGTACAACTGATTCACGCTCCGCAAGTATGGGAAAAGAGTGTGAAGGGGCAAGATGTAGTCGTTGCCGTATTAGATACAGGGTGTGATACTAATCATATAGATTTAAAAGATCGTATTATCGGCGGAAGAAATTTCACAAAAGATTATGAAGCTGATCCAAATGTGTATCTTGATAATAACGGACATGGTACTCATGTTGCGGGAACGATTGCCGCGACTGAAAATGGTGTCGGTGTATTAGGAGTTGCACCACTTGCTAAAATGTTAGTATTAAAAGTTTTAGCGGGAGATGGTTCTGGAAGTTATGAGCAAATTATTGAGGCGATTCATTATGCTGTAAATTGGAGAGGGCCGAATCAAGAGAAAGTGAGAATTATTTCAATGTCACTTGGTGGTCCGCAAGATGTTCCAGAATTACATGAAGCAATTCAAAATGCGGTAAAGCAGGATGTTCTCGTTGTATGTGCTGCTGGAAATAATGGAGATTGCGATGATGAAACAGAGGAACTAGACTTTCCGGGTGCGTACTCCGAGGTAATTGAAGTTGGTGCCGTTAATTTAGAGAGGAAGATTGCATGTTTTAGTAATTCAAATCAAGAAATTGATCTAGTAGCGCCAGGTGATGAAATATTATCTACGTATCCAGAAGGAAAATATGCTGTGCTAAGTGGAACTTCCATGGCGACGCCGCATGTTGCTGGAGCGCTCGCCTTGCTCATTAAACAGTGTGAGAAAGAATACGGTCGAAAGTTATCGGAGCCGGAAATATATGCACAACTCATTAAAAGAACTGTACCTTTAGGGTACGAACGTACATCTGAAGGGAATGGATTAATAGATTTATTAAAAGAATAGCCATAAAAAAAAACATCTCATATGAATATGAGATGTTTTTTTTTTATGGCTCTGTCGCATGTAATACTTCCCTATTTAAAGAGTCTTATTGTTGTTGAATACTTTTTCTTTGTTTTATTTTTTGTGACAGGAATTTTGTTTGTATTAATGATGAGGCACTTACAAAACATGTCTAGTGTAGCAAGAGGAACAGGAGCCGTGCTTGCAAATGCTTCTATGTACATTGGTCAAATGATTGATGCGGCAATAGCTGGAATGTTATTTGCAACATCTCACAATTTTATACTTATAGGTAGTTTTACTGCGTTACTATATATAGGAGCTTTATTTTTGTTTAGAAAAAGTGAAAAACTTACTGAAAATAGTGAAACAGGAATTGCATCATAAAGCTTGTATAAATATTTCATAAATCAGAATTAATAAGAGTGTGAATACATGAATGTGCTTTTAATTAAAGTGGTTACTAAAAGTATAGAGATAGTAGAAGAAATGTATTGTAACAAAGTTATGAGGAATCAAAAAATAAAAATCCCTATAAAGATAGGGATTTGTATATCGGCATATAGTTCCTTGGAAAAGGATATACTTAGTTTAGCATATCGGACTACTTATATTTGTGAAATAGATGTGAAAGTAATGTGAAAAGTATTGTAATAAAAAGCACTGTTTTAGCTAATGTAGCTAAAACAGTGCTTTTCTCTTTGATTGAACAGTTGCAGCATTTTCATCATGTATACCTGCATCTTTTATAATTCGTTGTTTTGCTTTATTTAATAGATGGTTTACTGCTTCGCCAAAATAGTTAGCTTCGCTTTTTGTGCGGGCTTCTCGTAAACATTTATAGTTTTCTAGCAGTTCCTCTTTTTCGGAGTTTGTTAAGAAATCTTCTATTTTCTTTTTTGTCATACGAAACACCCTTTCTCCTGACAAACGACGCAATAGAAAATATTTATTTCTCATTATAACAATAATTTTAAAAGAAAGTATACACTAACGTCGCAATAATTTGTCAATTTCTTGAATCTTCTCATCAGCTTTCCCAATTTGCGTATTTTTAGCCTGTTCGCCACCAAGAGCTTGATGTAGTAAAAAAGTTTGACCGGAAATAGCAGTTACAATGGATACTTTTATAATTTCTTTTATTGCGGTGACATCGAATAAAACGAGCCCAAGAAGTGCGGCTAGGCTACCAGTAAAAATATCAGTTAAAAATCCAAAATGAAAAAATGTTTTCAAACGGCGTGGAAGCAATAACTTACCTTGGTTATTGATTAGATGGGAAACGAAGCCGGTAATGCCACCAACGAGAACAGCGGTTAGCCATTGATACATTTCCATCGAATCCACTCCTTTTAGTGAATAAGATTCGATTATTTTATATTGATTCCTTTTAATATTTCATATAAGCATATTGAGAAAGTTTGTTTGGGTATATTTTGTATTCAAATTAATTATAACAGAAAATTTAGATAGATTTCAGTCTATTATATGAATCATTTTTACAATAATATGAATGCAGAAAGGGGTGCGTGATATGAATATAGATTATCGAATAAGAAGTGTAGATGGTTATACAAAAAAATAGGGGAATTAGTAAGCCTGCTTGAGCATACGAGAGCTGTAACATTAGGCGAAGTGAAAAATTTATCAGTTGAGCAATTAGATTTAATTATGCAAAGCAGCGGAAATTCAATTGGCGCCTTATTAAAGCATATAGCAGCTATTGAAAAAGTTCATCAGCTTATTTCATTTCAAGATCGTGACTTTACAAAAGAAGAATTAGAAATATAGGAAGATGCACTGTATTTAGGGGAAGCGGGTAGAGCAATCCGTGGTCATGAAATAAAGTATTATGTACAACTTCTACAAAGTGTTCGAGAAGAATCTCTGAAGTATTTAAGTGAACAAGGTGATGAGTGGCTCATGTCAGAAAGAAAGTGGCCTAACGGTGTAGCATATAACCAGCACTATCTATGGTTTCATGTGCTAGAAGATGAAATTAGTCATCGAGGACAAATTAGAATGCTCAAAAACAAGTTATTTGAAAATTACGTAAAATATTGTAGCTTTTTATAGGAGAATTCCATATAATGAGAATAATCAAAATAAGAACGGGGTGATGTATTATGGCGAAAATAACTTATATGAATAATCAACCAAATACAAAGGTGGATGGAAAGGGCGATATTATATAAGGTAATTCGCAATCCTTCCACTTAGTACAAACTAGGGAGGATATTTATTTGAATCAAAATATTTTAGAATCTTTCGGCTGGGATTCATTTTTTGAAGAACAAGTTACAGAGAAAAATTATGAAGTAGGTCGTATTTTACTTGAGCATAAGCATATATATCGCATTATTTGTAATGATGGTGAATATATGGCAGAACTGTCTGGGAAGTTTCGGCATGAAGCGATTACGAAAGGCGATTATCCAGCAGTTGGTGATTGGGTGTATATAAAGAAAATAGAAGATGAAAAGAAAGCGATTATTCATCGTATTTTCCAGCGAAGAAGCTCTTTCTCAAGACAAGAGGCTGGAACAAGAACAGAAGAACAGATTATAGCAGCAAATGTAGATTATTTATTTTTAGTGAATGCACTTAATCATGATTTTAATGTTAGAAGGATGGAACGTTATTTATTATTAGCGTATGAAAGCGGCGCTATGCCAGTTATTGTTTTAACAAAGAGTAGTATATGTAATGATGTGGAAGAGAAAATTGTAGAAACGGAAGCTATAGCAATTGGTGTTCCTATTTTCGTTGTTGATAGTTTAGAGCATACAGGTATAGATTCGTTGAAACAATTCGTTTCTTCAGGGAAAACAATTGCTTTAGTTGGATCATCAGGGGTAGGAAAGTCAACTTTGTTAAATGCTCTAATAGGAATTGATGTAGCAAAAACGGGAGATATACGTGAAGAGGATAGTAGGGGGAGGCATACGACAACGCATCGAGAATTATTCCAATTGCCTAGTGGCGCTCTCGTGATTGATACGCCTGGCATGAGGGAATTGCAACTTTGGGAAGGCAGCGAAGCGATTCAAACAGCATTCTCTGATATTGAAGAACTTGCGACAACATGTCGTTTCCGTGATTGTAAGCATGAGAATGAACCAGGATGCGCGGTGTATAGTGCAATTGAAAACGGACTTATTACGATAGATCGTTTGAAAAGCTATAAAAAATTACAAAGAGAACTGGCGTATTTTATGAGGAAACAAGATGCAATCCTTGCCAGAGCAGAGCGTGATAAATGGAAGAAAATTTCTAAACAACATAAAAAAATGTAAAAACCAAAGGGGCCCCTTTGGTTTTTTCTATTTGTAAATTTTATAATAATGTTATTCATATATATAGACAAAGAGAAATTAATTGTTTAAACTTTACAAAGTATTCACCATAATAGGTTATGAAAATAATAATTAAGGAATGGGAAATATTCATAATTAACTCAATTTAACTTTTAAATTTGAAAATTAGGAGGTTCATAATGGGTAAACTATTAAATTTGTTTCGTGATATGAAAGTAGCAAAAAAGCTATTAATTTCATTCTTTGTAATTTTAATTGCAGCCGTTTCTATAATCGGGGGCATGTCTTATCAAACTGCTAAAAAGAATTTTGAATCACAAATTACGAGTAGTGCTAACGATAATATAAAAATATTAGATAATTTAATCAATCAAATGATTGAAGCAAAATTTAACGATGTGAATAACTTTGCACGAGTAATTCAAGGGAATATGTATCAAGGGGATAATCAGGATGAGCTAAGAAAGACATTATCTCAGTATATCAATTTGAATATAGATGTTGAACAAGTGTATGTTGCCGGTAATGATAAGAAATTTGTACAGGAACCAAATATACAAATGGCAGCAGATTATGATCCAACAACACGACCTTGGTATAAAGATGCAGTGGCAAAACAAGGTGGTATTGTTGTTAGCGAGCCATATAAGGCAAAAGGAAATGGACATATTGTCGTAACGATTGCAAAACAAACAGAAGATAAAAATGGGGTTGTTGCGCTAGATTTAAGTTTAGACAATTTATTAAAAACAACAAAGTTAATCAATATTGGTAAAAAAGGATATGCCTTCATTTTAGATGGAAAGCAAAAAATCATTGCTCATCCACAAGAAAAATCAGGGGATAAAGCAGCTGATTCTTGGGCAAAGAAAATTTATGAAGATAATCATGGTGCTTTTACATATTCTTATGGTGGTAGTGAAAAGAATATGGTATTTGCTACAAACGTAAAAACAGGTTGGAAAATTGGTGGGACGATGTACGCAACTGAAGTAATTGAAGCTGCTCAACCTGTATTTTATAATATGTTAATTGTTATGCTTATTTCGTTAGTAGTAGGTGGAGTACTTATTTATTTTGTGACACTTTCAATTACGAAGCCTTTAAAGAGATTAGTTATCACTTCTAAAGAAATAAGTGAAGGAGATTTAACGCAAACAATTGAAATTCATTCTAATGATGAAATTGGTCAACTTGCGAAAGGTTTTAACGAGATGACAAATTCATTACGGACGTTAATTGGAAGGATTAACACTTCGGCAGGACATGTTGCAGCAGCATCAGAAGAACTAACTGCAAGTGTAAGACAAGCGAGTGAAGCAACTGAGCAAATTACAACAGCAATGGATGAAATATCAAGTGGGGCAACGACGCAAACAACAAGTGTAGAAAATGGTGCTATGTTACTGTTTGATGTAACGGAAGGAATTCAGCATGTAGCAAATAGTTCATCATCTATTAATATCGCTTCTGCTCATACTCGTGAAAAAGCAGAAGATGGTGGGAAACTAGTAGGAAGAACAGTAAACCAGATGCAGTCTATTGCAGAATCGGTTTCACAATCAGATGCTGTTATACAGTTATTAAATAATAAATCAAAACAAATTGGTGATATATTGGAAGTAATTCAAAACATTGCAGATCAAACAAATCTTCTAGCTTTAAATGCGGCAATTGAAGCGGCAAGAGCTGGTGAACATGGAAGAGGTTTTGCAATTGTTGCAGATGAAGTACGTAAATTGGCAGAGCAGTCTAGCATATCTTCCAGTGAAATTAGTAAATTAATAGGCGAAATACAAGACGATATGGGTAAGACAGTCAAATCAATGAATCATGTAAATGAAGAAGTTCAATCTGGACTTGTTATTGCAAATGAAACGAAGCAAAATTTTGCTGAAATTTTACAATCTACAAATGAAATAGCTAATCAAATTAAGACGATGGTTGAAACGGCTAATGGAATGTCAAAAGGGGCAAATGAAGTATCTATTTCAGTAGGACAAATTGCAATGACAGCACAAAATAATGCGACAAGCACACAAAATGTTGCGGCTTCAGCTGAAGAACAGCTAGCTTCGATGGAGGAAATTGGATCAGCGGCGGGTACGCTATCTCAAATGGCTGAAGAATTGCAAGTATTAATTGAGAGATTTAAAGTTTAATAGAGAACAGACTCCCCCTAGTAGCATTATGACACTAGAGGGTAGTCTGTTTTATTATGTAAAATCAAATGAAGATGTAAACTTCCTTTATGACGTTTAAAATGGTATTTTGCATAATATTTGTCGAAAAATAGAGGTGTTTGTTAGCTTTGTGTATAATTATTAACCTATAGAATACAAATAAAAGGAGAGTATTATGGGAGTGTATTGGGGGACAAAAAGACATTCTTGGCTTAGTTACGTCTCATTTTGGCTAAGTATTTCATTTTTTATTGTTTTTCTAATTGAAGTGTTTATATTAAAAACACTTTCGAATAGCTCGGTGCAAATTGTTAAATATTTTTATTTTATACTTGTACCAGTAAATATTTTTCTTAGTTTAAAGTTACTATTTAAGAAGAATGAAAAGAAAGCGTTACCTATTTTTAGTTTCATTGTCTCATTATTATTTGCAATTTTAATAATCGTATTAGTTTTAGCAGCTATAGGGAAGTTCTTTTAAGGGGAGTGGTATAAGTCACTCTCCTTTTTTATTTGTGATAGTCTTACTATATGTAAAAGTGTGAATGCTGTGAGCTAATAAAAGCGGAGAGTAGACAATATTTGCATGGATTAAAGTCTGTCGTTATTTGAACTTGTAAGAGTGTATGGAGTAATGAGGTAATATACATAATAATGGAGATAGAATTAGTTATTTTATAAGTGTGTATGAAGCAAATGAATACGGTAAGAACGGTGATATATGGTACAATAGCTATGGATAGTGATAGAGATAAAGGGTATATAAAATACTCATCGTTTTTTAGTAAGAGAGGGGTTATCTTATGCTATACGAGGATTTGGAGACATTATTTCAAACAGCTCCGAAAGAAGATAGAGGCGGATGGAAATATATAATCCAAGAACAAAATGATACATTTAAAATTGGTGATGAAATACTGAAAAATCAAATGAGTGTCGAATTGTATTTTAATGAATACGATGAGGTGAAAATCACTTTATATAAAGATGGAATTCCCATTACGACTATGCAAAAAATTACGATTTCAAAAGTTGAATTAGACGAAGATGAAGAAGGTATTCAATTTGTTTTAGAACGCATGCCTAGTCGAATGATTCGGTTGCAGTTAAAGCCGTATTTAGCATTAGAAATGGGACCGTACTGGGAAGTATGTGATGATTGTGAATGAACATAAAAAAGCATCCAATAACATGGATGCTTTTTTATGTTTTTTGAAGTTGTTTAAACGCAATGATTGGAAGTATAACAATACTTACCCATCCGATGATAGGATATAGAATGTGAAGTAAGTCACTGTAACCGATGTAACTAAAGCAATAACTAATTAGTAAAATGAAGAAAATAATATTGTGATTTTTCCACCCAGTAATAGATTGCATCTGTTTTGTCATTCCGAACACATTACCAACTAAAGTTGTGAAAACTTCACCGAAAATAATGAGAACGAAGAAGAAGTGAAAAGTTGCATTAAATCTTCTTATGACTTCAGCCATTGGGATATTATATTGATAAAATTGATCGACTGATAAGATTGCTAAATGGCTGCATAATAAAATTAAAGAAAGTCCAGCACCACCTAAAATCCCACCCCAAAAAATGGCTTTTCGATCCTTTACTTCACTGGCTAATGGGACGAGAACACTTTGGGCGAGAGAAAGGTTTAAGGCGACATATGTAATAGGGCTAGTAATCCATTTCATATTCCAGCTCTCTGCAGGAATAGTGTTATTAATAGGAGGTGTACCGTGAAAAAAGGTTGTAATAGCAAGTCCGATAATAAAAATCATCATAATAGGTACGACAAGTGTATTTACTTCAAAAACACCTTGTAACCCGCGGCTACTTATAATGAGACAAGCGATAACTGTAATGAGAATACCGAGTTGTCTTGGTAAGCGAAGTTGCTCTTCAAATACTGCACCGGCCCCTGATAACATAACGCTCGTTACGCCGAATAAAACGAGTAATAATAATGTGTTTACAACATTCCCAAATACATCCCCAAATAAATATTTGTTAAATTCTTGCGCTGAAAATGCCCCGATTTGTGATGAAAGTAACATCATCTTTGTGCCAAGCCAAATAAAAAAAAATCCACTTACACATATGCCAATTGTCCCGTATAATCCATTCACTGTGAAAAATTCAACAATTTCTCGTCCAGTAGCAAATCCAGCTCCAACGACAGTTCCGATATAAGTAGCAGCTACTTTCTTTGCTACTTGCCATTGTTGATTGTCCATGTTATCCCTCTTTCTACTATGATGAGCTTGATGTACTATTATGCATATGTATGAGCTTGGACAATTAGACGTATGAAGTGGTTGAAAAAATACATGAATTAAATGATATTAGGGAAGCATTAAAGGTGTTAAAACTTTGTTACATATAAGCCAATTGTTCGAAAGGAAAGGGAATGTATGGTAAAATGTAATTAAGTTATTAAAAGATAAACATTACAAAATGATAAGAGGAGTGATTGTATGAGTACGAAAACAAATGTTGTTGAAGTATTAAACAAGCAGGTAGCAAACTGGAATGTGTTATATGTTAAATTACATAATTATCACTGGTATGTGACAGGGCCACACTTCTTTACATTACATGAGAAATTTGAAGAGTTTTATAATGAGGCTGGAACGTATATTGATGAGTTAGCAGAACGTATTTTAGCTTTAGAAGGTAAACCATTAGCGACAATGAAAGAATATCTCGCAACATCTAGTGTCAGCGAAGGGACAAGCAAAGAATCTGCAGAAGAAATGGTGCAAACATTAGTGAATGATTATTCTGCACTTATTCAAGAATTAAAAGAAGGTATGGAAGTTGCGGGTGAAGCTGGCGATGAAACATCAGCTGACATGCTGTTAGCAATTCATACAACATTAGAACAGCATGTATGGATGCTAAGTGCATTCTTAAAATAACGATAAATATATAGAAACCCATTGAAAAATTATTTCAATGGGTTTTTTTATGATTTTTCAGTTTTCTTTTATGCTATAATATAGTAAAAAGGAGGCGATGCGATGTTTCGCTTTTTCAGAACTGGAAAAGAAGAGCGGGAAATTACGAAAGATGAATTAGAACAAGCGATGGCTCAGTTTTTAGAAACGAATGCTAATATCGTTTATACAGTATTAGTAAATGATGATTATACAGTAAATTATGATTTGTTAAAACCATATTTACCTGCATTTCCAACAAATGTTTTTCTCATAACGAAGGAAACGCTTGAGGTATTTGAACATACAGCAGAAAATTTAAACCTAGTGAAAGAAATTGATGTCGTACAAAAAGCAGTAGATCAATACGTAACAGAAAAAGAAATGTTCCCAATTGTTGAAGGTAGCGAAGATCGCCTCATATGTGGAATGAAATTAGGACCTTACTTAACTCGTAGCTTAAAAAGAGACTTATATATTTCAGAAAAACATTATTTAGTTTCAAGTAAACCAGATAGAAAAAAACAAAAGAGTGGGTAGACGTAATGAAAACAACAATACATATATTGTTGTCTTTTTTTGTTTGTTAAAATATTGATTTTTCAGTCTATTATTATTTATACTAAATGTATTGGGCAGGGAAGAGCAACTATTAAGCATCATTCTGAGAATAAGGTATTGTTAGCGTGGGTTATACAAAGTGGTATAAAGATTCGCAAACAAATATTATAAAAGGTTTCGGGGGAATTGGTACATGAAAAATAGTATGACTTACATTCAATTATTAAATGAAACGTTACGTTGTTATGCAAATAAAGGAAGTTTTGAAGCGTACAATTATATAATGGAAAACGCTACAGGTGTAATAGGGAATGAGGCGCAAATATATAATTTTAAGTATGCACTCGCAAGTGCATCGGGACTTGAAAAAGAAGCATTACATTTAATGAGAGAGGCCATTATAGAAAAGGGATTCTGGTATGGAAATGAGTATTTAATTTCCGACGAAGATTTAAAATCACTACATAAATTTGAAGAATTTCATACAATGGTGCAATTATGTAAAGAAAGAGAAGAATTAGCACATAAAAAGGAAAGACCAGATGTGAAATATATATACAGTAAGAAAGAGGGAAATCTACTACTTACATTGCATGGTAACCAAGAAAATATACAAATAGTAGAACCATATTGGAAATCTGTTTTGATACAAGATTATATGTTAGCTTTACCACAGTCTTCACAAATTGAGTTTTCAGATGGATTTGTTTGGGAGGATATAGAGAGAGGGAAAGAGGAATTAAAAGAGCATTACAATAAGTTTATAGAAAATCATACAGTAGAAAGTGTAATCATTGGTGGTTTTTCTGCAGGGGCGAGAGTAGCTTTATATACGATTTTACAACAAGATATAAATGTAGATGGTTTTGTTTTTATGGCACCATGGATTCCCGAGATTGAAGAGTGGGATGAGTTGCTAAGAGTGCTGAAGGATAAACATATAAAAGGATATATAGTATGCGGGGATCAAGATGAAGATTGTTTCGAATCCACGCAGCAATTTGTACAACTATTAAGAGAGAAAAATATAGAACATAAGTATAAAGTTGTGCCTGACTTAGATCATGATTATCCTATTAACTTTGAAGAGCTATTAAAAGAAGCTATTGAATATATAGGAAATGAAAACAATAAGTAGTAAGAAAAAGAGATGCATCACATGTGATGCATCTCTTTTTAGAATTATAAATTAAAAGCATTTGCTAGTAAGCGATAAGAATTTAATTTATGTTCAAATTGATGAGTAATCGTGACAATCATAAATTCGTCAGTATTGTATGCTTTGCTTAAGTTTATTATTTTTTCTTTTACAGAAGACGGATCACCAACAATCATACGTTGACGATTTTCTTTTATACGGAATAAATCATAAGCGCTGTATGAATAATTTTGAGCAGTTTCAATAGAAGGAGTACCAGTAGTTCGTTTTCCTTGCTCTAATAATAAGATTGATAAATCTAAACTAGAAGCAATTTTTTCCGCTTCTTCATTTGTTTCTCCGCATATAACAAAGATGGCAACGATTGAATTAGGCTTATCTCCTAAAAATGAAGGCTCATATTGTTCTTGGTAAGCCCTCATAACTTCAGGGCCTCCGAAGCCGTTAATAAATTGTGCAAATGCGAAAGAAGCTCCGTTGTTTGCAGCAATTTTAGCACTCTCTCCGCTAGAACCGAGCATCCACATTTCAGGAGACGTTGGGATAACTGGAGTGGCTTTTAAGTTTGCATAGTGATGGTTTTCTGGTACTTGATCATGTAAGTACATTGCAACGTCTGCAATTTGTTCTGGGTATTGATCAAGTGAGACCATTTTCCCTTCTTGAAGTGCGCGAGTTGCTATTGGCATACCACCAGGCGCTCTACCAACACCGAGATCGATGCGGTTCGGATACAATGCTTCTAGAACACGAAAATTCTCAGCAACTTTATATGGGCTATAATGCGGTAACATAACACCACCTGAACCGACTCTAATACGGTCCGTTTTTGCGGCAATATGAGAAATAAGTATTTCTGGACTTGAACCAGCTAAGCTTACGGAATTATGATGTTCGGATACCCAAAAACGTGTGAATCCGAGTTTTTCAACTTCTTGTGCAAGCGTAACTGTATGTGAAAAAGCTTGGGCTGCTGTGCTACCATCTGAAATAGGTGATTGGTCTAATACACTTAACTTGATCATAGAATATACCTCTCAATCTTAATGTACATCCTATTATATATTTACTTATGAAAAATGCGTAGTGAAATGCTCAAAATGAAAAGCGGATAATCTTATTTCCGCTTTTAACGAGAAAATCCGCGTTCATAATGATTCATTTCGACTAGATTTAAAATATATTCATAGTTGTCAATTTCACGCTTTAGTTGTTCACGTTCTTTTTCAGATAGTGTCATATTGCTAAGTTTTTTACATAAGTTTTGTTTCTTTAATTCTAAATGTTTTTTTGTAGCATCGTAGTCATAAGTATGTTTCATTTTTAACCACTCCTTCTTTGTAGTTGCTATATTATACGAAGTATAAAGAAAAGTGAGATCTGTCTCTTATGTACTTTTAGTGAATATTCAAATTGCAATGGTGTTATGTTTATGGGGATTTATGAATAAAATGCACTAAACCACTAACGTCCATTTGATGAAGTAAGGGGTGGAATTGTGCAGAAAGATATAATGTATAATACTGAAATGGATGAAGCGTTAAAAGTTATAGATAAAGGATTGAAGAAGACGATAAGCCCAAAACAAATTATTGTAGTGGGAGCTGGTATGGCTGGGTTAGTTTCAGCTTCTTTATTAAAGGGTGCAGGACATGATGTGAAAATTTTTGAAGCAAATAACCGGGTAGGTGGTCGTATAGAAACAGTTAGAATGGAAGATACCGGATTATATTTAGATGTTGGAGCAATGAGGATTCCTTATTCACATACATTAACGATGGCATATATAAGAAAATTTAGGCTACAGGTGAGACCTTTTATTAATAGGAATGAGACGGATATTATATACGTAAATAGACGGAAAACGACGTTAAAACAATATGAAAAAGATCCAAGTATTCTAAGATATCCTGTGGAAATGAATGAAGTTGGAAAAACGTCAGAGGAATTATTATTGTTAGCGGTACAGCCCATTATAAATTTTATAAAAAAGAACCCAGAAAAAAATTGGGATATTGTTGTAAAGGATTTTGGGAGATACTCTACTGGACAATTTTTAAAGTATCATCCTTATCAATATAATACTTACTTTTCGCCAGTAACAATTGAGATGATTGGTGTTCTATTAGATTTAGAAGGTTTTTTGGAACGGTCGTTTGTAGAGACTTTACGCTTTCTATACATTATGCAAGAGGAGAGCGGATTTTGTGAAATTGTGGGCGGGAATGATAGATTGCCAAAGTCATTTTTACCGCAATTAGAAGAGAATATTATATATAATCAAAAATTAATGAAGTTACATCAACACGATAATGGTGTGACAGCTTTCTATCGGAACGAGGAAACTTTTGAATATAGTAGTATTACAGGAGATTTAGTTATTGTTACCATTCCGTTTTCGACAATGCGTTTTGTAGAAGTAGATCCGTTTGATTCTATATCTCATGAAAAATGGAAAGCAATTCGTGAATTACATTATATGCCTGCGACGAAAATAGGAATTCAATTTAAAAGCCGATTTTGGGAAGAACAAGGACAATTAGGTGGCAGAATTATAACAGATTTGCCAATTCGTTATGCCTATTATCCAAGTTATGGAATTGGGGAGAAAGGACCGGCTATGATGTTAGGTAGCTATACATGGTCTTATGACGCGTTGTTATGGGATGGTTTATCAAAAGGGGATCGTATTTATTACGCATTACACAACTTAGCAACAATATTAGGTGGTCAAGTGTATAATGAGTTCATATCTGGAATTTCAAAAAGCTGGACATTGGATCCGTATGCGCTTGGAGGATTTGCACTTTTTCAAGCAGGTCAAGAAACTGAGCTGCAACCAGCGATTGTCAAACCAGAGGGGAGAATATTCTTCGCTGGAGATCATACAACGCTATATCACGGATGGATTCAAGGTGCGATTGAATCTGGAATTCGTGTAGCGGTGGAAGTGAATGAGTAAAAGGTTTTCAATTCAGAAAATTCTTTACTATATAACTTCAGATGGATATTATTATATATAAAAGAAATATAGGGAGTGTTTACAGTGAATCCGTTATTATTCGATTTTCCTTCTGAATTTTATACTGACAGGCTTTTTATTCGAATGCCGAAACCAGGAGATGGTAAAGTTGTATATGATGCAATTCAGGCTTCAATACAAGAACTAAAACCTTGGATGGTGTTTGCACAGAAAGAGCAAACAGAGGAAGAAGTAGAAGTGAGCATTAGAAAATCGCATATTCAATTTTTGCAACGTGAGGATTTAAGATTACTAGTATTTTCGAAAGAAACAGGTGAGTTTATTGCATCAGCTGGATTACATCGTATTAATTGGGATATACCTCAATTTGAAATTGGATATTGGATTGATACAAGGTTTAGCGGAAAAGGCTATATGGTAGAGGCTGCGAAAGGTATAACGGATTACGCTTTTTCTGAATTAAAAGCAAATCGTGTAGAAATTCGTTGTGATTCTTTAAATAAGAAGAGTAGAGCGATACCTGAGAAATTAGGTTTTAAGTTAGAAGGTACGTTAGAAAGTGCGAGTGTTGCGGTAGATGGAAACGGATTAAGGGATATGTGTGTATTTGCTATGACTAGAAATACATATGAAAAAGAAGAGCTGTAAGAAAACAGCTCTTCTTTTTATGCATTATGGTACAGGATGTCCATTAGAGCTTTCGAAAATTGTAAACCATTGTTGACGGTCTAAGTTAACTTTTGTAGCAAGAGCGGCAGTTTTTACGCGATCTAATTTACCAGAGCCAACGATTGGCATCATATTAGCTGGATGAGCAAGTAACCAAGCATACATAACCGTATCTATACTAGAAACACCTAGCTCAGTAGCAACTTTTTGCACAGTTTCACGTACGCGTACAGCACGTTCTGATTGACCAGTAAAAATCTCCCCACCAGCAAGAGGTGACCAAATCATTGGATTGATTCGTTTTTCTTGGCATAAGTCAATTGTTCCTTTTTCAAAATGCTCAAGCTGCAATGCAGAAACTTCAATTTGGTTCGTAATAAGCGGGAAATCTAAGTACGAACTTAACATATTAAATTGTGAAGGTAAGAAGTTAGATACACCGAAGTGACGAACTTTTCCTTCTTGTTTTAATTGTGAAAAGGCTTTTGCCACTTCATTTGGATCCATAAAAGGATCGGGACGATGAATAAGTAATACGTCAATATAATCTGTATGTAAATTTTTAAGTGATGCTTCTACACTTTGCATAATATGCTCTGTACTAGTATTGTAGTGAGCAACATATCGCTCTGGAAATTTCGGTGATGGGGGAGCGATTCCACACTTTGTAATAATTTGCATGTTTTCTCGTAAGGAAGGCTTTAATTGTAAAGCTTCGCCAAATAACCCTTCACACGTATATGCGCCGTAAATATCAGCGTGATCAAAAGTAGTAATTCCCATATCCATACAATCTTCAATGAAAGAAAGTAATTCTTGTTTCGTCATATTCCATTCTGCTAAACGCCAAAATCCTTGAATAATACGAGAAAATTCTAGCGTCTCAGCCATTTGAACTCGCTCCATTATAAGTACCTCCTAGAAGAATAATAATGTTTTGAAAAGGCTTTCTTACTACATGTTATTATATAGTTAATTAGGTGTACAGACAATAAATATGTTTTGCTACAAAAACGATTTTCTCTATATGCTATAATATAGAAACATATAGCTATAAGGAGATGTACGAAATGATTCCAGTAACAATATTAACTGGTTTTCTTGGATCGGGGAAAACGACATTATTAAATCGTATTTTATCAGAAAATCACGGTAAGAAATTAGCGGTGATTGTAAATGAAATAGGGCAAATTGGCATTGATAATCAGTTGATTATGAATGTGGAAGAAGAAATTATGGAAATGACAAATGGCTGTTTATGCTGTACTGTACGTGAAGACTTACTTGTTGCTTTGAAACAGTTATTGGACGTAAAAGCAGAAGGGAAAATGGATTTTGATGGTTTAGTAATTGAAACGACTGGCCTTGCAAATCCAGGCCCGATTATTCAAACATTCTTTTTAGATCCAGTCATTCAATCTGCTTACCAAATTAACGGTGTTGTAACGGTAGTAGATAGTTATCATATACATAAACATTTTGTAAAAGGATTAGAAGCAAAAGAGCAAATTGCGTTTGCTGATGTCGTTTTAGTAAATAAATTAGATTTAATTGAAGAGAATGAGAAAGAACATCTCTTGCATGAAATTCAAGGAATTAACCCGACTGCAAAGTTAATTGAGGCGACTAACTGTGAGGTAGATATACCATCTTTATTACAAATCCAAACGTTTAAAATGAAAGATACGTTGCAAATTTACCCTCATAAAGAACATAACCACTTAGAAGGTGTGAAATCATTTGTATTACGTGAAGAACGTCCGCTGGATTTACAAAAGCTTAATGAGTGGATGTCAGCTGTCGTTCAAGAGCTAGGGGAATATTTATATCGTTACAAAGGAATTTTATCAATAGATGGAGTAGATAAACGTATCGTTTTCCAAGGTGTACATACGTTATTTGCTGCTTCGTACGATAGAGAGTGGCAAGAGGGCGAAGAGCGAGTAAGTGAAGTAGTTTTTATCGGAAGAGATATTAATAAAGAGTGGTTCCAAGAACATTTCGAGGAGTGTGTGAAATAAGTCTGCGTAAATTGCAGGCTTATTTTTTATGAGCATTCTATTAGATTGCAAAACAGAATTAAATAAGGGGGAGAAACTAAAAATTGATAAATGTATAATAAAAAGCCTGTTTTCACAGGCTTGTATTTTCGTCTATTAGTAACTCCATTACAACACCTACAACTGGACCTTCATCATCAATATCCCCATTTAAGCGGAAACCAAATGATTCATACAGTCCCATTGCAAGTTTGTTGTCTGGATGTAAACTTAAGTAAATTATTTTGCATTCAAATTTTTCTTGTAAGAATTGAATGAGTAAGCGAAGGAAACGTTTTGCGTATCCTTTTCCTTGATATTGTTGGTCAATCATAAAGCGATCGAGCCATACACTTTTATGTTTTACTGAATACCATCCATACATTGCGTATCCTACAAGTGTTTCTCCATCATATAAACCTACTGACGTTCCGTTTCCTTCATATAATGATTCTGCTAAAGAAAACGCGTTACTTTCAATAAATTGTTGCTGATCTTTTGCGACGTCTAAAGCAACTACTGAACGCCAATTTTTTGCTGTTACTTCACAAATGTGAAGATTCATAATTCCAACTCACCTTCTAAATTAATATAGCTTTAAAGCTAATATGGATAATTTTACTTGTTATTTTGGTCAAGTCAAGGATAAATACATAAAAAGGCAGCTGAATAACAAATTCAGCTGCCTAGAAAGTATAATGGATTAGTTTGTTGCTTCTTTCAATGTGTTTACGTTTTCTTCCATTAAAGTAAAGTAATCTTTATTATTTTTTGCATCATCTTCAGAAATAGTAGCTAAGTGATTTAAGCGTAAAACTTTTGTACCAGTTTCTTTTTGAATTACGGATGCTACTTTTGGAGTAGAGAATGTTTCGAATAAAATATATTTTAGGTTATGTTCTTTTACTGTTTTTGTAATGTCAGCAAGCTGCTTTTGAGATGGTTCATCAGAAGCTGAAATTCCAGCGATAGGAATTTGTTTTAGGCCGTATCGTTGTTCCCAGTAACCATAGGCAGCATGAGAAACTAAAATTTCTTTCGTTTTTGCGTTCGCTACAGCTGCCTTAAATCCATCGTCTAAATCAGTAAATTTAGTTTGAAGTGCTGCAAAGTTTTTTTCGAATTCTTGTTTATGTTCAGGTTGTAACTCTACAAGTGCATTTTTAATTTTTTCTGCCTGTTTCATTGCTAGAGTAGGGTCTAACCAAACATGCGGGTCTTTATCGTGATGATGTTCATCTTCTTTATGGCCATCTCCATGATCATGATGCTCTTCTTCAGTAGAAGCACGAAGCTCAATACCTTTAGATGCATTTACAATTTTAACATTTTCTTTTTGTAATGTTTTTTCCATTTTTTCAGCAAATGGTTCTAATTCAGCGCCGTTATAAACAAATAAATCGGCTTTTGCAACTTGTACTGTTTGTTTTTGACTTGGTTCAAATGTATGTGAATCTGCACCAGGTGGGTAAATCGCTTCAACATTTACATAGTCGCCACCGATTTTCTTTGCGAAATCAGCAAGTGGAAAAATCGTTGTATAAACTGTTAGCTTTCCATCTTTCTTGGCATTACTTTCTTTTTTATTTGAGCAGCCAGCGAAAATTAAGGTAAAAATAAGTAAGAATGAAAATATAGTCAATCTTTTAGGCATGAAGTTCTCCTCTTTTCTTTTTTACGGATATATTTTCCCCAATTATAGAAGAAAAATATCATTTTAATACAAAACGGAATAATTACGTTTTAGTTTGCGAACTTAGTATAATACATCTTTAATAAAGTTGCAATAAATAATAATCATTCCGATTTGTTTTTGTTATAAAGTTGTCAAATATAGGTGTATTATTTTTGCAAATGCATGCATATGTGACAACGCTGTTTTCATATATTGAAAAGGAGGTAAAGAGGGGGATGAGCGCTTGGGTTACTTAATGGAAACTATTTTATTAATATTAGCGGTAGTATTGCCATTATCTTTCGTATTAATTTTTTTAAGAAGATTAATAAGTAATTTAGGGGACGCTACAACAATAACGAAATTACAAGAGAGAGATGAGAAAAAAGAGTGAGTAAAGCACTATGCGTACGCATAGTGTTTTACTTGTGGTAAAATAAGAGCAGGAAACTCCTAAAGGTTGTATTTTACTAAAGGAGAGAAAAGTAAAATAAGAGGTATATGCATATATGAATAAGCGAACAGCGTTAATACTTGGTGCAAGTGGTTTAGTTGGACAAGAGATAACGCGTCTATTACTTGAATCAGATTACTACGATTCGGTTACTATTTTTGTAAGAGAGCCAATGCAATTGCAACATGAGAAGTTACAGCAGAAACAAGTTGATTTTTCGGTATTAGAGGAATATAAAGAGTTCTTTGCTGTGGATGATGTTTTTAGTTGCTTAGGAACAACAATAAAAAAAGCAAAAACAAAAGCAAATTTTAAAAAAGTAGATTATGAATATACGTTACGGGCTGCGTGTTTAGCTGAAAAACAAGGGGTACAAAATTTCCTTGTCGTGTCTTCTATGGGAGCGAATCCTAAATCATTCTTCTTTTATTCACAAGTGAAAGGAAAAATGGAAGAAGAATTGCAAAAGTTAGTGATTGGTGGTATTCACATTTTTAGACCATCATTATTAGTAGGAAATCGACAAGAATTTCGTTTCGGCGAACGAATGGCTGAAAAGTTATCTCGTATTATTCCGTTTATCTTTAAAGGAGCTTTCAAAAAATATAAACCAATTTCAGCTAAAGATGTGGCGAAAGGGATGTATATAACCGCGCTGCGAGAAGAATCGGGTATCCATACTTATAATTCAAATGAAATTACAACGATAGAATAAATAAAACCGAGAAGAATGACTTCTCGGTTTTATTTATTCGTATGAATTTTTCCTGGTGCTCGCTTATATTGGTGAGGTTCTTGCAATTCAAAGCCAAGTTCATTGGCCGCTATTCTCGGAAAATACGGATTGCGAAGTAATTCACGTCCGATGAAAATTAAATCTGCTTCGTTATTATTTAAAATTTGCTCTGCTTGTACTCCGGTCGTAATCAATCCAACTGCACCAGTTGCAATGTTAGCATGCTCTTTAATATGTTTGGCATATTGTACTTGATAACCGGGATACACATCAATATGTGCTGGTACAACTGCGCCAGAACTACAATCGATTAAATCTATTCCCTGTTCTTTCATCCACTTTGTATACTGAACATAATCTTGAACTGTTAACCCGTCAGGATGATAATCATTTGCTGAAATACGGACAAATAACGGCCCGTCCCAAACTTCATTTATCGAGTCAATGATTTCGCGTAAGAAACGATAGCGGTTTTCAGGTGAACCACCATATTCATCAGTCCGCTTATTGGAAAGCGGAGAAAGAAATTCATTAATAAGATAACCGTGAGCACCGTGTATTTCAATAACATCAAATCCAGCTTGTTTTGATCGTACTGCAGCTTGCTGAAAAGCTAATACGGTATCTTTAATTTGGTGTTTGCTCATTTCTATTGGCATTTTCATTGTTTCATTAAATGGAATGGCTGAAGGAGCTAACGCATCTGTTTCTAGTTCTGCTTTTCTTCCGGCGTGAGCGAGTTGAATGGCAGCTTTTGCACCATTATCATGTATAAAAGTAGTCGTTTTATGTAAGCCTTCAATTAAACTGTTATCCCAAATGCCTAAGTCTTTATTTGAAATTCGACCTTCAGGTAACACGGCTGTTGCTTCAATCATAACTAAACCAACTTGACCGGCAGCTCTTGTTCCATAATGAATGAGATGGAAATTCGTTACTTGGCCATCCCCGTTTTCCGATGAATACATGCACATAGGTGACATAACAATCCGGTTTTTTAATGTAACGTCCTTAATTGTATAAGGTGAAAAAAGTTCGGAATTCATCCAATAGCCTCCTAGATTGAATTTTCTTACATTGTATCATTCTCTTTTTTGTTTCTCTAATAAAACGCTTATACGAAAAATTTTGTATATTCGTGTTACAATGACTAATATGAACTGAATTGGAGGATGGCATATGTACCAGGCTTATTATGAAAGCGAAGTAGGTTTGCTTGAAATTACAGCGAATCAAGAAGGAATTACGTCTGTTATATTTGTTGATGAACGACAAGAAGAAAATAAAAATGAAATGATAGAACAATGTATAAATGAGTTAGATGAATATTTTAAAGGGAAAAGAAAAGAGTTTACGGTCCCGCTGTCTGCGGAGGGAACAGCATTTCAAAAAAATGTATGGGATGCACTTTATACTATTCCATACGGCGTAAGTGCTTCATATTTAGATGTTGCAGAGAAAGTTGGAAATACAAAAGCTGTACGGGCAATAGGAGGGGCAAATAGTCGGAATCCAATTTCAATAATTGTTCCATGTCACCGTGTAATAGGAAAGAGTGGAAAGCTTGTTGGATATGCTGGTGGTTTATGGAGGAAAGAGTGGTTATTAAAACACGAAGGTATTTTGAAATGACGTATGGATGGGAAGAGGGATTGTTTTGAAATGTATAAATTGTGGGCAACCTTGCGAGGAGGAACAGTTAAATTGTGCAAGTTGTCAGCGAAACTTGGATAATGAACAAGATGAAGGTAGCTCGTTAATAGATAAAGAACTAGAAGTATATGTAGGGAGACAATATCCGTATTACAAAAGGAAATGGGAACTTGAGAATAAGCGGATTGCTAGGTGGAGTTGGAATGGTTGGGCTGCTATTTTCAATATAGGCTGGCTAGGATATCGTAAGTATTATGTACCAGCTGCTTTATTTATGTTGTTATTAGTAGCGTGTGATGCATTTTCGTATTATATGGGATTTAATGTAGCGTTGCCAATCATTAATATGGTGCCTCTTACGTTTTTATTACTCATTTTTATTCTGTTTGGAATGGGGATTTTTGCAAATGGATTGTACTATCAATTTGCGGAAAGACGTATATACCGAATAAAAGCAAGAGAAATAAAAGATAAATCAGTTGAAAACTATCTAATCAATGATAGCGGCGGAACGAGCAAAATGGGAGCGACAATTGTTACTATTTTAGCAGTTGCCAGCATATTTTTTAGTCATTTCTTTTTTCCGACTGATCGAGACGTTATTCAAAAGGTTCGTACAAGCTCGCTTTATGAATATCCTTTCTTTTCAATAGGTGAATCTTTCGAAAATTATTTTCAAAATTCAGGTTGGATATATTATCGTGGAACGGAAGGGTTAGAATTAGTAGAATTCCAAGGATATAACACCGGAACGCCAAGACAAAAGGTGAAGATTCAATTTGTTGTCGATTATAAATTAGGTGAAGTGGAACCATACTCATTTATGGTTAATGGTGAATCTAAAACTGAAGAAGAGTTTTTGAAGCTGATGGAAGAAATATTTAAAGTTCAAAATCCATTTGATATAGAGGATGGATTACAAGTAAATGCTATTCAAGAAAGCGGCTGGAAAGAAATTTCCGATCGCTTTTTTCTATGTTTGTTAAAATAAATATTTAAAATAATCAGAATCTTTTGTATAATGAAATATATTATATAGGATTTAACTTATACATATAGATTGGGGGAAGGAAGAATGAAGAGAAAGACAACAACAATTGCTGCACTTGCGTTAACGACGAGTGTATTGGTTGCAGGATGTGGGAATGGTGAGAAGGCTTCGACAACGAAGAAAGAATCGAATAAGGGAATGGCAGATAAACAAGTTTTAAATTTGCTAGAAACAGCTGAAATTCCTTCAATGGATACATCTAAATCAACGGATTCTGTATCTTTCCGTGTATTTGTAAATGCAATGGAAGGTTTATATCGTCTAGATAAAGATAATAAACCAACACCAGGTATGGCAAAAGATGTGAAGATTAGTGAAGATAAAAAGACATATACATTTGAATTACGTGATGCGAAATGGTCAAATGGTGATCCAGTTCGAGCACAAGATTTTGTATATGCATGGCAACGTACATTAGACAAAGCAATAGCGGCAGAATATGCATTCATTTTATTTGATGTGAAAAATGCACAGAAAGTAAATAAAGGTGAATTACCATTAGATCAATTGGGTGTTAAAGCGAAGGATGATAAAACGTTGGTAGTAGAATTAGAGCAACCAGCACCTTATTTTCTTGAGCTTACGTCGTTCCCTACATTTTTCCCATTAAATGAAAAATATGTGAAAGAGCAAGGAGATAAATACGGATTAGAAGCAGATAAATTAGTATATAATGGACCATTTACAATGAGTCAATGGAAACATGAACAAAATTATCAGTTAAAGAAAAATCCTAATTATTGGGATAAAGATACTGTAAAGTTAGACGAAATTAATGTAAGTATTGTGAAGGAAACAAGCACGGGAGTAAATTTATATGATAGTGATCAAGCAGATCGAGTTATTTTAACTTCTGAATTTGTTGATAAATATAAAAAGAATAAACCAGATGAATTTAAAACGAAGTTAGACCCGCGTATGTATTTCTTACGCTTTAATCAAAAAAATGCAACATTTAAAAACCAAAAAGTACGTGAAGCGATTGATTTAGCATACGATAAAAAAGGAATTGCTGATGTCATTTTAAATGACGGTTCATTGCCAGCATATTTCTTAGTACCTGAAAAATTCACGACAGGTCCGGATGGAAAAGATTTCCGCTCTGTAAATAAAAACTTCCGTGATAGTAAAGATAACGCAGAGAAAGCAAAAAAATTATGGGAAGAAGCGAAGAAAGAGCTTGGTCAAGATACAATTACGGTTGAATTACTAAACGATGATAACGGTAGCCGTAAAAAAGTAGGCGACTTTATTAAGGAAGAACTAGAGAAAAACTTGCCTGGTATTAAAGTGAATTTGAAACAGCAACCATACAAGCAGAAGCTAGATTTAGAAAAGAAATTCCAATATGAATTCTCATTATCTGCATGGAGCCCTGATTATCCGGATCCAATGACTTATATTGATATGTTTGTTACTGGAAGCTCATTTAATGAAATGGATTATTCTAATCCGAAGTATGATGATTTAGTAGCGAAATCAAAAGGAGAGCTATTAAAAGATGATAAAGCACGCTGGAATGCACTTGCGGAAGCTGAAAAAATCTTAATTGGTCAAGACGCAGCAATTTCTCCTACGTACCAACAAAGTACAGCTTATTTAGAGAAGCCATTTGTAAAAGGCATTGCTAACCATACGTTTGGCGGGGACTTCAGTTATAAATGGGCATATATTACAAAAAAATAGTATAATAAAAGATGAGTGAATTTTCGCTCATCTTTTATTTGTATAAGGAGGAATTATAGTTGTTAAGAGGAATCAATCATATTTGTTTTTCGGTATCTAATTTAGAAAACTCTATTATGTTTTATGAAAAAGTATTAGAAGGAGAATTATTAGTTAAAGGAAGAAAATTAGCTTATTTTAACATATGTGGAGTATGGATAGCGCTTAATGAAGAGACGCATATTCCGAGAAATGAGATTCATCAATCTTATACGCACATTGCATTTTCTGTTGAACAAGAAGACTTTAAATGTCTAATACAGCGATTAGAAGAAAATGATGTTCATATTTTACAAGGAAGAGAACGTGATGTAAGGGATTGCGAATCTATATACTTTGTTGATCCTGACGGTCATAAATTTGAGTTTCACTCAGGGACACTGCAAGACCGTTTAAATTATTATAGAGATGAGAAACCTCATATGAAATTTTATTAGGAGGGATAGCATTTGCATGCACTTGTAATTGGTGGAACAGGAATGCTAAAGAAAGTTTCTATGTGGCTTTGTGAGAAACGATTTTATGTTTCTATTATCGGGCGAGATGAAGTGAAATTAGAAAATGTTAAGCGAATGAGTTCTGCACCAGAAAATATTACATGCCTTTCGTTAGATTATTATAATGATGAAGATGTAAAGCTGGCTATTAAAAGTACAATTAAGAAAAATGGCCCGATCACATTAGTTGTTGCATGGGTACACACAAGTGCAAAGCATGCACTATCAAATATTTGTAAAGAACTAGATTTGTCGTCTAAAACATATAGTTTATTTCATATTTTAGGTAATAAAGCATCACGTATGCCTGCACAAAAAATAGGGAGTACGCGATGTATTTATCATAGAATTATTTTAGGGTTTATTTTAGAAGATACATATGGAAGATGGCTTACTCATGAAGAGATAGCTGATGGAGTTATAAAAGGGATTGAAAGTAAACGAGCGGAGTGGATTGTAGGGAGAGTTGAACCGTGGGAATTACGACCAATATGGTGAGGGGGAGTATGAAATGAAAACAACTATATATGTAACAAGGCATGGTGAAACAGAGTGGAATGTAGCGAAGCGAATGCAGGGACGGAAAAATTCTGCTTTAACTGAAAATGGTATAGTTCAGGCGAAACAATTAGGGAATCGAATGAAAGATTTACCAATCCATGCGATTTATAGTAGTCCGAGCGAAAGAACACTTCATACGGCAGAGTTAATAAAGGGGGAACGTGATATACCCATTATAGCGGATGAGCATTTCTATGAAATCAACATGGGTATATGGGAAGGACAAACAATCGCAGATATAGAAAAGCAATTTCCAGAAGAAGTACATCTGTTTTGGAATGAGCCACATCTTTTTCAGGCAACATCAGGCGAAAATTTTGAGGCCGTTTATGAAAGAGTAATTGAAGGTATGCAGCTTCTTTTAGAGAAGCATAAAGGACAAAACATATTGATTGTTTCTCATGCGGCAGCAGCAAAATTACTTGTAGGGCATTTCGCGGGAATTGAAATAGAAAATGTGTGGGATGATCCATTTATGCATAGTGCCAGTTTGAGCATAATAGAATTTGAAGAGGGTATTGGTAAAGTGAAACAATTTGCAGATATAAGTCACTTTCAATAAATGTAAAAAAGGCCGCAAAACGGCCTTTTTTTGGGTGGTATAAAAACTAGCAGTTACGTTTTTTATACCAGAAGTGATCGAATTTCTTATTTTTGCAAGATGGGAATTTATGTCCGCCTTTGCAATCATTCCATTTGTGTCCGCTATCGTGACAGTCTTTACCATGATCACATGAATCATCGCAAGAGTGACCGTGTCTGTTAGGGAAGAATTCGCATTTTTTACAGAAACTTCGTTTTGTCCAGAAAAATTTCTTTTCAAAGCGTATGCATTTTGTAATGAATGTACAATGTTTTCTGCGAGTACGTTTTGTAACTAATACGCATTCTTTTCTACGCGTTACTTTCGTAACGAACGTCCATTTTTGAACACGTACACGTGTACATTTCGTAACAAATGTCCATTTTTTTACATGCGTACATTTTGTAACGAACGTACAATGTTTCACGCGAGTACATCTTGTTCTAGGACATTTACCCCCAGTTGTACATTTACATCCAGTTGTACAATGATGATGAGTGAATTTATCATCATCGCACTCAAATGTACTTGGATCTTGGTGTAAGAAATCCTCCATCCCAGCACTTTTGATTTCTTCGACAGCTTTTCTAATATCACGTTTCATAGAAATCCTCCTTATCATGTATTAAAGTGAAAAGGTATTCTTTTTCCTTAACATGATATGTATGTAGGCATCTTTCTGAACAGGACAAGAGTGTAATTTTATATAAATAGATGATTGCGGATGTATGGACAAGACAAGGCGCATACATTGAATGAAGAGAACTGAGAAGGGATGAGAAAACATGCTGCCTTCATATGATTTTTTTGTTCATCCAATGTACTTAGTGGAATTGAAAAAGGACATTTGGTCAGATAGTCCAGTACCAGCAAAATTGACTTATGGAAAAAAGAAGTATGATATTGATATCGTATACAGAGGAGCTCATATTCGCGAATTTGAGAAAAAGTCTTATCATGTTATGTTTTATAAGCCTAAAAAATTTCAAGGTGCGAAAGAGTTTCATTTGAATTCGGAGTTTATGGATCCGTCTCTCATACGAAATAAATTATCTTTAGATTTTTTTCATGATATTGGTGTACTTTCGCCAAAATCACAACATGTATTTATAAAAATTAATGGTCAAATTCAAGGTGTGTATTTACAGTTAGAATCGGTTGATGAAAATTTTTTGAAAAATAGAGGATTACCGAGTGGTTCTATTTATTATGCGATAGATGATGATGCGAATTTTTCATTAATGAGTGAACGAGATAAAGATGTTAAGACAGAGCTCTTTGCGGGTTATGAATTTAAATATTCGAATAAAAATAGTGAAGAACAGCTGAGTGAATTTGTATTTCAAGCGAATACTTTGACGAGGGAAGCCTATGAAAAAGAGATTGGGAAGTTTCTACATGTAGATAAATATTTACGATGGTTAGCAGGAGTTATTTTTACGCAAAACTTTGATGGTTTTGTTCATAACTATGCACTATATCATAACGATGAAACAAATTTATTTGAAGTTATACCGTGGGATTATGATGCGACTTGGGGGCGAGATGTACAAGGGAGACCGCTTAATCATGAATATATTCGTATTCAAGGTTATAATACGTTGAGTGCAAGATTGCTAGACATACCTGTATTTAGAAAGCAGTATCGAAGTATTTTAGAAGAAATATTAGAAGATCAATTTACAGTTTCGTTTATGAGGCCGAAAGTAGAAGGGTTGTGTGAATTGATTCGTCCATATTTACTACAAGATCCATACATGAAAGAAAAATTAGAAACATTTGATCAAGAGGCTGATATGATTTATGAATATATAAATAAGAGAAGAAAGTATATACAAGACCACTTACATGAATTGGATTAATTTTGAAAGAGATTGAAACGTTATCAATCTCTTTTTTTTTGTATAATAAAGATGTATCAATAAAAATGAAGTAATATATTTGATAGAGAATGGGGATGCGGATATATGACGATTAAATGGATTGATTGGGTAAAACAAATACAATCTATAGCTCAAGCAGGTTTAACGTATTCTAAGGATGTGTATGATATTGAACGTTTCCAGCAATTACGAGATATTTCTATTTCAATGATGTCACATTACACGAAAACAGATTGGGAAATCGTAGAGAAGTTATTTGCAAGTGAGACAGGCTATCAAACACCTAAAGTTGATATAAGAGCGGTTGTTTTTCAAAATGAAAAGTTATTATTTGTGAAAGAAAAAAGCGATGGGAAATGGGCATTGCCAGGTGGATGGGCTGATGTCGGTTATACGCCAACCGAAGTTGCAGCAAAAGAAGTTTTCGAAGAGACTGGTTATGAGGTAGATCATTTTAAGTTACTAGCTATATTTGATAAAGAAAAACATCAACCATCTCCATCGGCGACGCATGTATATAAGATTTTCATTGGATGCGAGATTATTGGTGGAGAAAAGAAAACTAGCATTGAAACAGAAGAGGTGGAGTTTTTTGGTGAAAATGAATTGCCTAATTTATCAATTGCTAGAAATACAGAAGACCAAATTAAAGAGATGTTTGCCTACATGAAAGACCCGCAGAAAGAGAAATTAATAGATTAATCCTGCTTGAATTGTACATATTGTTAAAATGAAGATATTGGCAGATTGCAGCCTTTATGTAATAATGGGATGGTATGTGAAGAAAAAAGGAGATAAAAAAGAACATGTTAGCAAACATAATAGATCAGTTATTGCAATTTTTTGCAAGCTTAGGTTACTTTGGAGTAGCTCTTGCTTTAATGATTGAAGTAATCCCGAGTGAAATTGTACTTTCGTATGCTGGCTTTTTAGTAGCAAATGGTAAAATTAGTTTTGTGGGTGCAGTTATCGCCGGAACGATTGGTGGTACTTTAGCGCAAATCTTTTTATACTGGCTTGGATACTACGGAGGGCGTCCGGTTGTAGAGAAATATGGGAAATATCTACTTATTAATAAACATCATTTAGACATAGCGGAAGGTTGGTTTAAGCGTTATGGAGCAGGCGTAATATTTTCTGCGCGCTTTATCCCAGTAGTGCGTCATGCGATCTCTATTCCAGCAGGACTAGCTAAGATGCCATTAAAACTATTTACACTTTATACGGTTGTAGCGATCATTCCATGGTCAATTCTATTTATATACTTAGGTGAAAAACTTGGTGGGAATTGGCGACAAATTAAAGAGTATGCATCTGATTACACACATTACATAATTATAGGAGCTGTTCTTTTTATTGCTCTATACTTTGGTTTAAAGTATTTCAAAAAGAAAAAAGCAGCGCGTTAAAGTCAATGATAATTCATTGGCTTTTTTTGTTTGTTTCGGTTCTAAAGAAAAGGAGTTGTCCATAATGTGTAATAATAAAGCGTAGCGGAGGAATGTGATGAAAGGGTCACCGTTTATACGTGGAACGATATTTTTAACGATGGCAACGATGATATCAAAAATGTTAGGGTTTATATATGTTATACCATTTACAGCGATGGTCGGTACGAGTGGTTACGTTCTATACACATACGCATATCGTCCTTATACCATCATGCTCAGCATAGCAACAATGGGATTACCGCTAGCTGTTTCAAAGATGGTATCAAAATATGATCAACTGAATGATTATCATACGGTTAAGAGAGTGTTGAAAAGTGGAATCGTGTTTATGTTTATAATGGGAGTCATTTCGTGTTTTACGTTATATATGCTAGCTCCGCATTTAGCTAAACTTGTCATCGATGGGAATGATCAAACGGGGAATAGTGTAGGAGCGGTTACTACTAATATTCGAATTGTAAGTTTTGCGTTAATACTTGTGCCAGTAATGAGTTTATTAAGGGGCTTCTTTCAAGGATTCCAATCGATGGGGCCTTCTGCATTAAGTGTAGTTGTGGAGCAATTTTTTCGGGTTTTAACCATTTTAATAGGAAGCTTTGTTGTTTTATATGTTTTAAAAGCTTCTGTTTCGCTAGCAGTTGGTATTTCAACGTTCGGTGCCTTTATGGGAGCTGTAGGTGGATTAACTGTTTTAAGTGCGTATTATATGAGAAGGAGAAGGCACTTAAAGAAAAAAGAAATGGCAAGTATACCACAAACAACGAAATCTTTTTTCTCGCTTTATAAGGAGCTCTTTACATATTCTATTCCATTTGTTGTAGTAGGCTTAGCAATTCCGTTGTATCAGACGATTGATACATTTACAATTAATAAACTACTTATACAGATAGGGTATATGCAAGGCGAAGCGGAAAAAATTAATGCAATAATTGGCCTTGTTCAAATGGTTGTGCTTATCCCGGTATCCGTTGCGACAGCTTTTAGTATGTCTCTCGTACCAGAGATGACGAAAGCTTATACAGCAGGAAATACGAAGCTATTGTACAAACATTTTACGAGAACAAATGTATTAGTAGTAGCGATTACGGTACCGGCGGCAATTGGAATGATGGTGTTAGCCAAGCCTGTATATACCCTTTTATTTGGTGCTGGAAATGATCCAGAGATGGGGAGAATCATTTTACAGTATTATGCTCCTGCTTGCATACTATTTTCTCTTTTTACAGTAACGGCTGCTATGCTACAAGGAATCAATCAACAGCAGAAGACGGTGCTAGGACTAGTGATTGGAATTATTGTGAAGATAGTTTTAAATATTGTATTGCTTCCGTATTTCGATTATGTAAGTTTTATCATTTCAACATACGCGGGCTATACGATTTCAGTTGGGTTTAACTTGTGGATGCTTTCTAAATATGTTATAAAGGCAACATAAGCTTTTAAGGCAGAGAGCACTCTGTCTTTTTCTATGTTTATCCCGCTCTAACGGGCAGTAAGATCCTCATCTCAAAATTCAGCGAAAGAAAAGAAGTTTGGTTGGGGGCGGGCAGCCCGTAAAAGCCCGATTGGTGAGGGCTGAAAATCAGTGGGGGATGAAGTCCCCACTGATTAAAGTTTCACTTTATAATATTTTTCTTATAAAAACGTTTTCAAAATAATTTTTCTATTGAAATTTAAACGTATGTTTCATATGCTGAGAATGGCGGTTTAAAAACTGTGATTTAAGAGAGGTAGATTCCTACATGTAAAAAGAATCGGGGTGATAGTATGTTAAATATATATTTAACAGACCGAAACGGAAAACTACAAGAGATTGAGGAAATGCAAAAGGGGTGCTGGATTAATGTACTTCATCCAACAGAAGAAGAAATTCAATATCTAGTACAAACTTTAAATGTAGACTTAGATTTCATTAAAGACCCTTTGGATGATGAAGAACGCTCTCGTATTGAAAAGGAAGACAATAATACTTTAATTATCGTCGATATTCCGACAGTTAGACATGACGAAGAAGGAAATTCGATTTATGACACGATTCCAATAGGTATGATTGTGATGCCGGATTGTTTTGTTACAATCTGCTTAGAAGAGAATCCAATTTTTGAACGTTTTATTAATCAACGTATTAAAGAATTTTATACGTTTAAGAAGACGCGCTTTGCACTTCAGCTCTTATATACGATTTCTACTTATTATTTAAGATACTTAAAGCAAATAAATCGAAAAACAATTGATTTAGAGCATCAATTAAATCAGTCAATGAAAAATAAAGAGATTTTCACATTGTTAGGCCTTGAGAAAAGCTTAGTATACTTTACAACGTCATTAAAGGCTAATAAAATTGTAATTCAAAAGTTAATGCGTAATAGTACATTTTTAAAAATGTATGAAGACGATCAAGATTTATTAGAAGATGTATTAATTGAAAATAAACAGGCTATTGAAATGGCGGAAATATATAGTCATATTTTAAGTGGAATGATGAATACTTTTAGCTCCGTTATATCAAATAATTTAAATAGTGTTATGAAACTGTTAACGTCAATTACGATCATTTTATCTTTACCGACGATGGTTTCTAGTTTCTTTGGAATGAACGTAAAGGTTCCGTTTGAAGGAGAAGCCCACGGTTTTGTAATTGTACTCATCATATGTGTAACACTATCTTTCACGTTAGCTTTTGTTTTTTGGAAGAAACGTTACTTTTAAAGATAAGAAAGCTGCTCTAGCATAGTTATACAACTACGCTAGAGCAGCTTTTTTGCTATGAAATCTCAAATTTTGAATAGAATATAACTTGTACAATGTAATGTATATAAAGGGTATGTATTCCATATAAGCCTTGTTCAATTAATGAAATGGGGTTAAAATTACATATTGTTAATGAAAAGTTGGAGGAAATACATCATGGAATTGTTTCAATTACCGAAAGCATTCCTGCAAATGAATACAATTTTTATCTCCATATTGATCGAAGCACTTCCTTTCGTGCTCATTGGTGTATTTATTTCAGGATTCATTCAAATGTTCGTGACAGAAGATATGGTGGCAAAATGGATGCCGAAAAACCGATTTCTGTCTGTTTTATTAGCTACTTTTTTAGGTATGTTGTTTCCGGGCTGTGAATGTGGAATTGTTCCGATTGTAAGACGATTAATTGGAAAAGGTGTTCCACCATACGCAGGGATTGCATTTATGTTAACTGGACCTATTATTAATCCAGTTGTATTATTTGCTACTTATGTTGCCTTTGGGAGTAGTATGCACATGGTATGGTATCGTTCTATTGTAGCGATTATCGTAGCCATTATCGTTGGAATTATATTATCCTTTATGTTTAAAGAACATCAATTAAGAGATGATCACTTCCCAGAAGTGAATAATAAGCGTCCACTGCGTAAAAAAATGTGGGATGTATGTACACACGCTGTTGAGGAATTCTTCTCAATGGGAAAATATTTAGTACTAGGTGCGTTAATTGCAGCAGCGGTACAAACGTTTGTACAAACTTCAACACTTCTTGCTATTGGACAAGGTCCGTTTTCTTCATCAGCTGTTATGATGGGACTTGCTTATATATTATCACTTTGTTCAGAGGCAGATGCATTTATCGCTTCTTCGTTCCAAAGTACGTTTTCAACAGCTTCACTTGTCGCGTTCCTCGTTTACGGACCGATGGTGGATATTAAAAATATGTTTATGATGCTTGCGACATTTAAAACGAAATTTGTAATTGTTGTTATAGTTACAGTTACTCTTGTTGTTTATGCAAGCTCACTACTCATTTATGCGATGGGGTGGTAGGTTATGTTTCGAGCATATATATTATTAGGTTTTACAATATTAATTGCGCAGCTTCATATTTCTGGTAACATTACGAAGTATATCAATATGAAGTATGCCTATTTATCAACAACAGCAGCAATTATTTTAGGTTTCTTAACGATTATACAAATTATCGTCGTTTTCCAAAAAGAGCACCAAAAGGAAAAAGAGAAAAATGATTGCAGTTGCGACCATAGCCATTGCGGGCATGATCATTCAAAAGATGAGAATACATGGTGGAAAAAAGCATTTTCGTACTCATTGTTTTGTTTTCCAATTATCTCAGGGTTATTTTTCCCAATTGCGACGCTAGATTCGGATATTGTTAAAGCGAAGGGCTTTCACTTTCCTGTTGCACAAGCAGAAAGTAAGGATCCATTTATGACAAGACAATTCCTAAGACCTGATACGAGCATTTATTACGGGAAAGAAGGATACCGCGGTGTAATGGAAAAAGGGAAGAAAGAGTTTGTTACGAAAGACAATATTAATTTGAAAGATGAAGACTTCCTAAAGGGTATGGAAACAATTTATAATTATCCTGGCGAGTTTACTGGGAAAAAATTATCTTTTAAAGGGTTTGTTTTTAGAGATGATTCTTCTAAAAAAGAACAATACTTCTTATTCCGTTTCGGTATTATACATTGCGTAGCAGATTCTGGTGTGTATGGTATGTTAGTGAAAAAACCAGAAGGCGTAGAGTGGAATAATGATGACTGGATTCAAGTAGAAGGAGAGATAACTACTGAGTTTTATCAGCCGTTTCATGCGAATATTCCTGTATTAGAAGTAACAAAATGGAATAAAGTTGAACAGCCGAAAGAACAATATGTATTTAGAGGAGCCGATTGATAAAATCGGTTCTTTTTTGTGGACTAAAAGTTCTGAATGTTGTTAATATTAAACGTGTAGTTCATTTAGTATAGTGATTATTGAAATATTAGGGATAGATCATTAAAGGGGTGATAACAATGACAGAAGTAAAGGGGAAAACAGCCAATGAGTCAAGGGTGTTCAAAACGAGCCGAGTCTTCCCAACAGATTTAAATGATCATAACACGCTATTTGGTGGGAAGATATTAGCGGAGATGGATATGGTTGCTTCTATTTCAGCATCCAGACATTCAAGAAAGGAATGTGTCACAGCATCTATGGACTGGGTCGATTTCTTACATCCTGTTCGTTCTTCAGATTGTGTTAGTTATGAATCTTTCGTAATTTGGACGGGAAGAACTTCGATGGAAGTGTTTGTGAAGGTAGTGGCTGAAGATTTAATTTCAGGTGAGAAGCGTATAGCGGCAACGTCATTCGTTACTTTTGTGGCACTTAGTAAGGAAAATAATCCAGTTCCAGTACCGCGTGTTATCCCTGAAACCGAAGAAGAGAAAGAATTACATCGTATTGCTGTGTTACGTGCAGAACAGCGTCATATACGTAAGGCAGAGAGTAAGAAAGTAGCCACATTGTTAACCTTTTGAGATGAATATTTAGCCATTTAAGTTACTATAGCAGTCGGAAATGGTTTTAAAATGAAAAGCGGACACCTAAAAATAGGTGTCCGCTTTTATAGTTTTTTCATCCACATATCATATGACAGTAGCTACTTAGCAGAAGCAAGCAGCACCGACGATGATTAAGAGGATAAATAATACGACTAATAGCGCAAATCCATTACCATGTGCGAAGCCCATTGTTATTTCCTCCTTTTATTTTAAGATACAACATACAATATGCAAATGAGCTATTGTTTGATATGGACATATATCATGCAATGACATATTTTCTTGAATGATAATGTAATAAAAAAGGGAAGATATAGAAATAACAGTAAGTGGAGAAAGGAATTTATCCATGAAGCACTTTTTCGCTATAATCCTTTGTTTAATAGGTGTATTCATTTGGATGAACATCGATGTGGAAATGGGGAAGGAAATGGCTAGTGAATATGAATTAGGACAAGTTCGATTAGGGGAATTTCAACTATATACGAACGGTGAAGAGTTATATAGAAAATTATTTGACGATATAAACGATGCAGAAAAGTATATATATATCCATTTTTATATTGTAGGAAAAGACGAAATAAGCCAAGAGTTTTTACAGTTATTAGAGAAAAAAGCATCTAGCGGAGTAGAAGTGAAATTGTCAGTCGATCGGGTAGGCGGATATAAGCTGAAGAAAAAGGTAATTAGCCGATTAAAAGAAAACGGTGTGAAGTTTACATTTAGTAAAAAACCGAAACTGAAAAATATGTTCTATTCTTTGCATCAACGAAATCATAGACGTATTGTTACGATAGATGGAAAGGTATCATACGTCGGTGGCTTTAATATCGGAAAGGAGTACCTTGGACAAAATCCAAAGTTTGGGCCATGGCGTGATTATCACGTGCGTATCCATGGTGAGGGTGCAGCGGATATGGAAAGAAAGTTCGCCGAAGATTGGAAAGAAGATACAGGAGAAAAAATGCCTATACATGAAAGTATACCTACATTAGGGAATGTGAAATATCAATATTTATTTTCAAATGGAAAAGGCTTATGGGAAAAATATGGAGCACTATTAAAGCAGGCTAAAAAGTCTTTAATTATCGCTACACCATATTTTGTACCAAGTAAAGAAATGGTGAAAGAGTTAAAAGCTGCATTAAATCGTGGTGTTAATGTGAAAATTCTCGTGCCATTTAAAAGTGATGCCATATTGTTAAAACAAGCTGCCTATCCATATTTGAAAGATATGTTACATGCTGGAGCGGAGATTTATCAATATCGAAATGGATTTTTTCATGGGAAAGTAACAATCATTGATGGAGAAATTGTTGATATTGGGACAGCGAATTTTGATAATAGAAGTTTTTATTTAAATTGCGAGTCTAACTGTATCATATATGATAAAACCGTTGTTGATGAAGTATGGAGTCGATTACAGGTAGACTTTCATAAATCAAAACGATTTTCTGAAGAAGATTTTGAGAAAATTAGTAGATGGGATTGGTTTTTAGCAAGAATAGCGAATGTTTTAGCATCATATTTATAGTATATGGACAAAAGAGAAGGGAGGCGCTTTAATGGACTGTATGAAAGAATTAATGAGATATAGTTATATGCTAATATACAAGGTTGGAGAGTATGCTGGAAAGGTCAGAGACGAAGAATTAAAAAATCTATTACAGCACCATTTACCATATATGTTACAAGCATATAATGAACAAGTAAATTTTCAAGAAGGAGAGAATGTGCAGCATATAACCTGTGAAACAACGGAGTTTGATTTGCATGAAATGGAAAAGGAAACAGTTAGTAAATATACAGGGGATATTCATATTGCAACCAGTTATATTGCGCACTTGAAACGATTAGCTTTAAAGTTTGCTCAAGTTGCAGTGGAAGTTGCTAATCCAGAGTTTCGCTCATTTTTGGAAAATTGTTTCCTGAAAATGAACCGTTACGCTTATAGTGTGTGGCAATATGTTATGAAGAAGGAATATAAGATTACACATCTATATGAAAATGAAAAGTTTGCATGAGAAACTAAGGCGAAATGGTATGCGCCTTAGTTTTTTTACGTCCATTGAGAGAAAAAACTAGTTTTATTGTGTATCGATTGGAAATGAAATAAAATCAGGTTTTGTTATCAGAAGATTTACAAAAATTTACCGTATATTTACTGTTTTTCAATCTCTCCTTTAAAAATAGAGAGTAATATGAGGTTGTACATATTCTATCACAAGGAGGAAACGCAAATGAATAAATGGGTTAAATCATTAACTGCTATGGCACTTGCAAGTTCTTTATTAATGGTAGGTTGTAGTAAAGGTGAGGACAAGAAGAAAGAAGACGACACAACAACACAACAAGAGGATAAAAAGGATAAAGAAACAAGCGGAACCGAGAAGTCTACTGATTCTAAAGAAAAGAAATAAAGTAATAATAAAGCTTCCTCTCATATATGAGGAAGCTTTTTTGTTGTAAATTGACTGAGATTATTGAAAAATAGAAAGAGAATGAAAGAGGGGGAAAACAAATGAAAGTATGTATATTGGGAGCAACAGGACGAGTAGGTTCAAACATAATTAATTTAGCATTAAAGGATTCAGCTGAAGTGACTGCATTAGCGCGTGATTTAAATAGAATAGAAATACAACATGAAAGGCTACGAGTGATAGAAGGTAATGTATTGAACGAAAATGATATAAAGAAAGTGATAGAAGGAAGCGATATAGTAATTAGTACACTTGGAACGGATCAAAATGGAACATTAGGGAAGAGTATGCCACAAATCATTAAGCAAATGGAAGAAGAAGGGGTTCGTAGAATCATAACAATAGGAACAGCTGGTATTTTACAAGCAAGAACAAATCTAAATTTATATCGTTTTCAATCAACGGAATCAAAAAGGAAAACGACAACGGCAGCGGAAGATCATTTGGCTGCATATAAAGTACTAAGTAATAGTAATAATTTATGTTGGACAGTTGTTTGTCCGACACATTTAATAGATGGTGAGGCGACAGAGGTATATCGAACTGAAAAAGATATATTGCCAGAGGGTGGATCAAAAATTACAGTGGGTGATACAGCACACTTTGCATGGGATCTATGTAAGAAAAACATATATGAAAATAGTCGAGTAGGTATTGCATATTAAAAAACCATCCCGAAGTCGGGATGGTTAAAAGATGATATAACACAAGAAGATGATAATCATAATGATTTGGAGAATTGCTTTCGCTACTGTACTGCTTAAAAAACCAACTACAGTAGCGACTCCAACTAGAAAGGCATCTTTTGGCGCTTTTTTATGCACTAGTTCTGTTATAAATACTGATAAGAACGGTATGATAATAAGTCCGAATGGTGGGAAGAAGAACGATCCGACAATGATAGAAATCATTCCGACACGTTCGCCCCATTTAGAACTACCGTATTTTTTTAAGAAATATCCATTTGCAATAAAATCAGCAACGAAAATGAAAAGAGTGAAAATGACTTGAATAATCCAAAAAGAAGTTGTTAATTCGCCTCCATTTATACCGAAATGGTAAATCAAATATCCAGCCCAGACAGCTAGTATGCCAGGGATAATTGGATAAATAAAGGCGAGAAATGAAACAATGAAACAGGCAATGATACAAATTGTTAATAAAACAGTCACTTTATAGCTCCTTTTTAATATCTAGTTTATGTACAGCAACTTTTTTGACTTGATGTCCATCAAGTTCTAATACTTTAAATTGAAAACCAGCATATTCAATGGAATAGCCAGCTTCAATATTTAAGTCAACTGCTTGAGAAAGAAGCCATCCTCCGATTGTATCTAAATCACTATCATCAATATGTAGGCCAAACATATCATTTACTTCAGAAATAAGCACCTTTCCATCTAAAACAGTAAGCTTAGGTGTACGCTTTTCAATCATAGGTGATTCATCCGCATCGAATTCATCTTGAATTTCTCCAATGATTTCCTCAAGAATATCTTCCATTGTTAAAAGTCCGGCAGTACCACCATATTCATCCATAACGATTGCCATCTGAACGCGATTTTTTTGAAGATGGACTAACGTTTTACGAATTGGAACTGTTTCAAATACAGTTAGAACAGGATGTATATAAGATTCAAGTGGTTTATAAATACCTTTCGTTTGATCATGGAATACTTCTTTCGTATTGATCATCCCAATGATATCATCTTTATCTTTTTCGATAATTGGATAGCGTGTATATTTTTCAGTAGCGACGATATCCATATTTTCTTCTAACGTATTTTCAGTAGATAAGCAAATCATTTCGGTACGAGGAACCATAATTTCTTTTGCAACTCGATCATCAAATTCAAAAATGTTATTTACATATTTATATTCGGTTTGGTTTATTTCACCGCTTTTAAAACTTTCACCTAAAATGAGTCGCAATTCCTCTTCAGAATGAGCAAGTTCACTTTCTTTCGCAGGTTCTAATCCAAGTAATTTTGTGAAAAATATAGCAGTACTATTGAGTAGCCAAATGAATGGGTACATAATTTTATCAAATAAAATAAGCGGTCTTGCAAATTTGAGTGTGATTGCTTCTGCTTTTTGAATTGCGAAAGACTTTGGAACTAATTCACCTAATACAACGTGGAAAAATGTAATAACACTAAAAGCAATAACAAAAGATAAAGTGTTAGCCATTGTTCCAGTAATATTAATTTTTTCAAAGAGCGGTCGTAGTATATGTTCCACAGTCGGTTCACCAAGCCAACCAAGCCCTAAAGAAGTGATTGTAATTCCGAGCTGACAAGCTGATAAATAAACATCTAAATTAGATAGGACGCTTCTTGCAGCTAAAGCTTGTTTATTACCTTCATTTGCAAGTTGGTCAATTCGACTTTTTCGTACTTTTACAACAGCGAATTCTGATGCAACGAAAAAGCCAGAAATAAGAATAAGTACAAAGATGAGAAAAATATTTAATATGTCCAAGCGTGTTCTCCATTCCAAGGTTTGGAATAAAGATGTCACCTCCTGCAATTATGTTATACTTTTATAATAAATCCAAATGAAAAGAATAGTCAAAGGAAAAGGGTAAATATTGGTATGTTTCTGTAATAGTTTTTGAATTTGCTGTTATTTTGTCCGCTATACAAAAGGAATAACCCCCTACTTTTAGATTATAGAGGGTTATTTTAAATTAAGGTTTCGGAACACTTCTCGTTAAAGTGTATGACTGTTGCTTGGAGTAGTTTGTGGTCCATAGTGTTTGAAGGAAAGAAAGTATGCTATATGGGATATAGAGTAGTAATAAGCCGATTGTAACAATTATGGGTGAATTTCCGCCAAATTGAACGATAAATTGTAACAGTCCATTTGCATGAAAAACGCATTCCATAAAAACGAATGAAAGAATAATGGAACCTAAAATTGATTTATGATTCGAAGTAAGCGCCAAAAACAATGTATCCACAAGAAAAGAATCATGTTTTATTTCATATTCATTTGTGTTTTTTAAGAAAGGAATCCATTTTTTTACTGCTTGCATAACGATAATCATGGAAGTACTACATACGATGATAAATGATGAGTAGTAAGGAAGGTTTATAAATTGTGCGACGTATAGAAGTAGTAATAAGACTGAACATTGTAATACCACAGTACAAAAAGAGTAAGGAATCCATTTCAATACAGTAGTAAACTTTTTAAACGAGTTAGGTACTTTGAAAAATAAATGGCCGATACCCAAACTTATGAAAAATCCGATCGCAAGGGTAAAAGTAAAACGAACAATCGATATAAAATATATTTCCCATATGTAAGGGAATAATGGTGTTGAATGATTAGAAGTATGTATCATTTGGTTTGCTGAGAAAAAGATAGATTCATGCATCCAATCAACCTTTGGAATTGATATAGAAGAAAGCTGTGCGAAGTTTTGAAAAATGCTAATAAATCCATTTTGATAAGAATAATTGTGTGTAATAAAAAGAGCTGGAATAGGACTTATGGAAAAAATAACAATAATACCAATTATAAATTTACATATATGTGAGCGTAATAAGGACATATAACCACCTACTCTTAGAATATTCAGAAAATTCTTATTCTTATTTTAGCTTTTTTTGAAAGAAGTTACAATATATTTTTCATTCAGTAATTCAGAGAGAAGATTTGATAGCAAAAATATGCAAGTGAAGGATTCATGAATAAATTATGACAAGAAAATGAATAATTTTCAGAAAAATAAAATAAATTATTTATTTTTTTCTGAAAATATAATATAGTTATGGCACAGAAAGTATTTTAACATAAGGAGGCTTTTTATGAGGATTAAAGGGAATTACGTGCCGAAAAGGGAAGTTTTACTGTGCTCAAGTTCGATTACGATAGGGGAAGCGTTAGAGCATTTAAATAAAACGGGGTATCGTTGTGTACCAGTTTTAGATGAAAAAAAAGAGAAATTTTTAGGGAATATATATAAAGTAGATATTTTAGAATATAAAGGATCACTTGATGAGAGTGTAATACAATTATTAAACGATAAAGAAGGATTTGTGAGAGAAGATTCATCTTTCTTTAAAGTATTTTTTACAATAAAAAAATTGCCTTATTTATCAGTAGTTGATGAAAAAGGGGTTTTCCTTGGAATTTTAACGCATAAAAAAGTTTTTGAGTTATTAGAGGATGCATGGGGTGTTCACTCTAGTAAATACTCTGTCATGATTGGAACGCAAGACTATAATGGAGCAATCCAAAAGTTATCGACAGTTTTAAAGAAATACACTGGTATTCAAAGTTTGATGACTTTTGATAATGATGCCTTATTAGTTCGTAGAATTATGTTTACATTAGGAGAAGAGTTTAACGACGGTGAATTAGAGACATTATTGAAAGATTTAGAAGATCACGGATTTAGAGTTGTGTATGTGGAAGAGATGAAAAATCCACGCGAAGTTGAAACGATAGAGTAACATACAAAAGCCATCTAAATTATATTAGATGGCTTTTGTATGTTACGTGTATAAAGTTATTTGAAAATAACGATCGAATAATAGGTGAGATTATAACAATATTTGTGTAAGAGAATAAAAAATGTAGATAATTTCGATTTTCAAAAAAATCAATTTGAAAATATGTTTTTATTTTGCAACTAAATATGTTACTATATGTGTGATAAAAACAAAGAGGTCTGACAACTATACTCCACGTAATAACACTCTAATGATTTAAAAATTCAAAAAAATCAAAAATTAAAATAATAATTATATTAATGATTAGAGTAAAAATAAGGGGAATGGAGAAATTATGGAGAAAGACACTGCTTTGTAAGGGGCATATTTTATCATCTTGAGCAGAGAGGAGGATGCATAGCATATTGTAAAATATAGAGATAAACAATGAAAAAGTGCTATGCAAATGAAGAGCATGAAGGGACGTTTAAGGCCAGGTGATACGGTAGCAATTGGTTTAATGCTATTTGCATTATTTTTAGGAGCAGGAAATTTAATTTTTCCGCCAGTTTTAGGTCAACAAGCAGGAGAGAATGTTTGGATTGCTACAATAGGATTCCTTGTAACGGGAGTCGGATTACCCCTACTAGCTGTAACAGCTGTCGCGTTTGTAGAGGGGGACTTGAAAGCGCTATCTTCTAGAGTCCACCCTATATTTGCGTTTATTTTCCCATTGATTAGTTATTTAGCAATTGGACCATTTTTCGCGATTCCTCGTACTGGAGCTGTTTCGTTTGAAATGGGTATGAAGCCTTTTTTATCAGAGGCAATGGTTTCAGAGTGGTACATGCTATTTCTTTTCACGATAGTTTTCTTCGGAATAACGTGGTATTTATCATTAAATCCATCTAAATTAGTGGATTGGTTCGGAAAGTTTCTTACACCATTATTAGTATTAATTGTGGCTGTTATTGTCGGAAAGGCAATTATTGATCCAATTGGAGAGCCAGCTGCGCCGTTAGCTGCTTACAAAGAAAATGCTTTCTTTGGTGGATTTATTCAAGGATATTTAACGATGGATGCAATTAGCGCGCTCGTATTCGGAATTGTCGTTGTACAAGTTATCCGCTCTAAAGGGATAAAAGAGAGTAGTCAAATTGCAAAAATAACAGTAGTATCAGGTATTATTGCTGTACTTGGTTTAACGTTAATTTATTTATCACTTGCTTATCTTGGTTCAACAAGTACATCACTTGGTATCTCAGAAAACGGTGGTCTTATTTTAACGAATGTTGTAAATGAGCTATATGGGACGAGTGGTAAAATTTTATTAGGGCTTGTTATTATACTCGCTTGTTTAACAACTTCTGTTGGGTTAACATCTGCGTGTGCGGGTTTCTTTACAAACTTATTCCCAAAACTTTCGCATAAAACGATTGTAACAATGGTATGTGTATTTAGTTTAATTGTATCTAACCTAGGTTTAACACAATTAATCGCAGTAACATTACCTGTGTTAATGATCATTTATCCAGTTGCAATCGTATTAATTGTACTTTCGTATTTCCATAAGTGGATTGGGAAGCGTAATACAATTTATATTGGAGCTATTTTAGGTGCATTGTTAATTAGTTTCTTTAACGGTTTAGAAAGTGCGAAAATTAAAATTGACGCGATTTCTAATGTACTACAAATGTTACCGTTATATAACGAAGGAATCGGATGGTTAATTCCATCATGTATTGGCGGGATTCTCGGTTTCTTCTTCTATAAATCAAATGAATCAAGTGAATTACAAAAGAAAGGTGCTTAGGCACCTTTCTTTTTTTGAAGGGGATTTTTGTATTTTGTCTAAGTAATAATTGGGGGGGATGATAAATGGCTAATTTTGAAGATTTTTTAAATTTGGATTTGAGAATTGGAACTGTAATACATGCAGAGGAATTTAAAGAAGCGAGAGTACCAGCGATTAAACTAGCAATAGATTTTGGAGAAATCGGGATAAAGCAGTCAAGTGCTCAAATTACGAAAAGGTATAGTCCAGAAGATTTAATCGGTCAACAAATCGTTGCTGTTGTAAACTTTCCACCAAAGCGTGTAGCTGGATTCAAATCAGAAGTGCTTGTGCTTGGTGGTGTTCCTGAAGCTGATGATGTTGTGTTACTTCAGCCTAATATGAAATTGCCAAATGGAACAAAAATTAGCTAGGGTGAAGGTAGGGGCTAATATGGATATCGGACGAGAATATTTGCAATGTGCGATTTCGAACTTTAAAGCAACAAAGAAACAAGGGGAGCGGGCACTTTCTCAATTATCATATGAACAAATACAATGGTCTTCTCATGAAGAAACAAATAGTATAGCGATTATTATTAAGCATCTTCACGGTAATATGCGTTCTAGATGGACGGATTTTTTAACGTCTGATGGTGAAAAAACAGATCGTAATCGAGATGGTGAATTTGAAGGATGCTATCACTCAAAAGAAGAAACCCTTATAGCTTGGCAAGAAGGATGGAAATATGTTTTTAATACGATGAATACTTTAACGCCGGAACACTTATTGAAGACGGTATACATTCGCGGTGAAGCACATACTGTCATGCAAGCAATTGAAAGGCAAATTGCTCATTATGCATTGCATATTGGTCAGATTATTTACATTGGGAAGATGTTAAAAGAAAATGAGTGGGAATGTTTAAGTATTCCGAGAGGTCAGTCTACGCGTTCTGTAGAGAAAAAACGTTCAACATAATAATAAGAAAGAAACCGATAAAAAATGGGAAAAAAGAAAGTCAGCCAAATAATAGATGGTTCTGTAATCATAAGAATACTGCCAAAAATAAGTCCATATATAATAAGAAAGAAATTGAAAAGTGTATTCACAGGGAGAAATCGTGAGATAAACACTTGCTGTCGTTTAAAACAATCACTGTGAAATAAATAAAAGCGGAAGTACCATGTGGCTGTAATAAGGTCTTTCTTTCTCACAATTCTTTTTTTGCATGTATGACAGATAAATGGTGGTTGCATTTCATTACGCTCCATTTTTTATTTTCATAATAATGTGAGACAAAAGTAGGTACAAAGTGTATGTTCCTATATACGCTCCTGCAATAAGGAAAAATGGATTCAGTAAAATTCCATGAATGCTCGTCATGAAAACTAAATCTTGTATTAAAACATCGTATATATTAATGGAAATAATTATACCGAGTACATACAGTGCCAAGTACGCAGAAATATGTAGCACAATAGCGATTTTTGGTTGCTTAGCGGACAAATAAAAAATGAATGATAGAGCAATTGGTAATATTCCTATTAATAGCTTCAATTCATTTCACCTCATTAACAATATAGCCGAAATTTTAACGGTCTATTCTCTAGGGCTTGTACATAACTTGAAATAGAGAGGTGATAGTATGAATCGGGGCTTTTTTTTTATGAAGTTTACAAGTATGCGTAAGTTAGTTTTATTTGTTATTACTACAATGCTAGCGACTTTTTTTCTTATTAGTATGATGGTAACCTCTATGAAAGAGACAAAGTCAACGTATTTATATAATTGGTTAAATGAGTTATCGATGAATGGTTACATGTATGTACTTGGAAAAGAGAATCATTATTTTACACAGGAGTATCGAAATTTGAATCAAGATTTTTCAATTTCTTCTTTTCTCTTTTCTATGGCTACAAATATTCGCTTTAATGATGTACGCAGTTTCGTCGGGAAAGAGCTCCCGGGGTTTGGTAAGTACGATACAGAAATTGTTATTGCGGGTGAGGGTACAAATTATTCTAACTTACCGATAGAGTCGAGTGTTCCTCTTGAAGAAGTGGTGAAGGAACGGACTAGTGGAACTGGACAAGTACCTAAACAAGATACGAGTAAAGAGAAAAAACAGCCGTCCCAAACGACTGGGAAGAGACAAGTTGCGTTTATTTATCATACACATAGCTGGGAATCTTATTTACCTTTACTTAACTTAACGAATGACCCGAATCCGAATAAAGCAACGAGTTCTGTATCGAATATTTCTATATTAGGAGATCGTTTCCGTGAACAACTAGAAGGTGAAGGGATTGGAGCTACTAACGATAAGAGTGATGTTGGTCAAAAGTTAATAAGTAAAGGTTTAAACAGTAATAGTTCGTATAAAATGTCACGAGAAATTGTGCAGCAAGCTATGGCTGGAAATAAAGATCTTCAATACTTTTTTGATTTGCATCGTGATAGTGCCCGAAAGAATGTAACGACAAAAACAATTGGAGATAAGTCATATGCAAAGCTTGCATTTGTAGTAGGGAAAGGAAATAAAAACTATGAAAAAAACTTACAATTAGCGACAGCTTTACATGAGGCGATTAATAAGAAATATCCAGGAGTGAGCCGTGGGGTCATTCAAAAAGGGTTCCAGACAGGAAATGGAATCTATAATCAAGACCTATCAGGACAAGCAATATTAATTGAAGTTGGCGGTGTAGATAATACAGAGGAAGAATTGAATCGATCAATTGATGCACTTGCTAAAGCATTTGGTGAATATTTTTGGCAGGCAGAAAAAGTGAATGGATAAAGTGAAACGTGAATTAGCCAGGACATCTATCGATAATTATTAGCGCACTTCAATCTTGAAAAAACGTAAGTGTAATGCTTGCGTTTTTTCTTTGTAATGGTGAGACGTCACAGAATAGACATAATTTGTCGTTGTTATAGTAATATCGAAATTTGTCAATTTATAGTAGGAGATTTACAAAGGAATTTTCGGGAAAGTAGAGAAAATCTTTTTATAAGGAAAACTTTTTATTATGAAACTGGTAGGGTGATTGAAGTGATTAGGGAAATCGAAATAGAAGATGCAGCATCATTTTTGCAATTAAGTAAGCAATTAGATGAAGAAACGAAGTTTATGCTATATGAACCAGGAGAAAGGAAAACTACAGCTGAGCAACAAGAAAAAATGATCCATCGATTTATGGAAAATGAATATGCAACAATATTTGTAGCAGTTGAAGATGAGAGAATAGTAGGTTTTATATTAGTGAATGGAAATAACATTCAAAGAAAGAGGCATGTGGCAAGCATTGTAATTGGTATTTTGCAAGAGTATAGCGGGCGAGGTATTGGGACGAGATTGTTTAAAGAGGTTGAGAAGTGGGCAAAATTACATGATGTATGGCGTTTAGAATTAACAGTAATGGCCCACAATACAAGAGCTCAGGCACTATATAAAAAAGCTGGATTTGAGAAAGAAGGTGTCAAAAAAGCTGCTCTTATTATCGATGGAAAGGGCATCGATGAGTATGAAATGGCCAAATTATTAAAATAAGAGGTCGTTATATGAAAAAAAGATGGGCACTACTTGGTATTGTAGCTGCAATAATTATTATTGGAGTAGCAGGAATCAATTATAAAATGTATAAGGATAAGCAGGCGCGGGAAGTAAGTGTAAATAGCATATTTCCGAAAGCGAAAGAAACGATTGCTAATATGGATGGGGATATTGCGGTAATTAATAATCCGAATTCAATGCTTGTACTTGTAAATAAAAGTAGGCGTTTACCAGATGGGTATAGACCGCCAGATTTAGTTATTCCGAAAGTGCGCTACTCTAGTGAAGGTGATCAAGAAAAGAAAAAGATGAGAAAAGAGGCAGCGAGGGCGCTTGAGGATATGTTTCAGCAGGCTGACAACGAGCGTATTTTTCTTTTTGCAGTTTCTGGATTTAGATCTTTTGATCGACAAAAAGCATTAAATACGATGTATAAAAAACAAGACGGGGAAGCAAAAACAGCAATGTCTAGCGCGGTTCCTGGCACAAGTGAGCATCAAACTGGACTAGCTATGGATATTACGTCTCAATCTGCTAAATTTCAGTTAGAGACGGTTTTTGGGGAAACGAAAGAAGGTCAGTGGCTTTCTGAAAATGCCCATAAATTTGGTTTTGTTGTTCGATACACAAAAGCGAAAGAAACGATTACGGGTTATCGGTATGAACCATGGCACGTAAGGTATGTGGGAAATCCACAAGCTACATATTTGTATGATAATCAACTGACGCTTGAAGAAGTAACAGAGTAAATGATTGAGGGGAGAGACGTATAATGACGATGTTATATAAGAAAAAAGTACATGCATATATTACAAGAGAAAAAGAGGGGGTTATGCAATTACTTGTTTTTAAACATCGTGATATACATGAAGCTGGTATTCAAGTGCCAGGAGGAACGGTTAATGAAGGTGAAACGTTAGAAGCGGCTATATTGCGTGAAGTACAGGAAGAATCCGGATTGCGTCATTTATGCATAGAACGTTTTTTAGCAGATTACATCATACATATGAAAGAAAAACAGGAATATGAAAAACGCCACTTTTTTCATGTAACTTTACTAACAGATGTAAAGGATACTTGGGAACATATTGTAAGTGCTGGTGAGGAAGATAAAGGATTAGTATTTTGTTACGAATGGGTTGATATTGCAAAATGCCCTGAATTAGCTGGGAAACAAGGTGAGTTTTTACATTTGTTAGATGAAGTATACGCACAGTAATGTAAGAGTCTGAAGCGAAGGTTAATGCGTTTCAGACTATTTTTATTTTTCGGGAAATTAAAGGTGTTTAAATAAGGATATTGAATTTCTTTAAAGGGATATTAATTTAGGATGTGTTGAGGTGAAAAATTGAAAAATTAAGGGTTATACGCTAAAAAAGTTCATATAAGGGAGAATATAAATGGAAATTCAGTTTAATCCAATCTTAAAAAAGGAATTAACAATTCAAGATATTCAAAATGAAATGGAATCTGGAAAGTTAACTTCAAAAGAGCTAGTAATGTATTATCTCTATAGAATCGCAAAGTATGATCAAGACGGACCGAAAATCAATTCAATTTTAGAAATCAATCCAGATGCTATTTTTATTGCAGAAGCGTTAGATTATGAAAGAAAGACAAAAGGCGTAAGGGGACCATTGCATGGAATACCTGTTTTGCTTAAGGATAATATTGAAACGAATGACTCCATGCATACAAGTGCAGGTACAATAGCTCTAGAACAAAATATAAGCAGTGAAGATGCATTTCTTGTTACTAAACTGCGAGAAGCAGGGGCAGTGATAATTGGAAAAACGAATATGACAGAATTAGCAAATGCAATGTCTTTTGAAATGTGGGCTGGATATAGTGCAAGAGGTGGTCAAACAATCAATCCATACGGAACGGGCAAGGATCATATGTTTGTTGGCGGATCTAGTACAGGATCTGCGATAGCAGTTGCTGCTAACTTTACAGTAGTATCTGTTGGGACAGAAACCGATGCTTCTATTTTGAGCCCCGCTGTTCAAAATTCTGTAGTAGGTATTAAACCGACTGTCGGTTTAATTAGTCGTAGGGGAATTATTCCATTTACTTATTCACAAGATACAGCTGGACCATTTGCTAGAACGGTAACAGATGCTGCTATTTTGCTAGGGAGTTTAACTGGAGTGGATGAGAAAGATGTAGTTACTCGAAAAAGTGAAAATAGGGCATATCGGGATTATACATCTTACCTTGATGCAAATGGTTTAAATGGAGCGAAGATTGGTGTGTTTAACGATGCACCAAAAGATTATTACGAAAATGGTGAGTATGATGAAATCTTGTTTAAGGAAACGATTCAAGTATTACGTAATGAAGGAGCGACAGTAGTAGAAAATATTGATATTCCTTCTTTTCATAGAGAATGGAGCTGGGGAGTTCCGCTTTATGAGCTGAAGCATAGTTTAGATAACTATCTTTCTAAATTACCTTCTACTATCCCGGTACATTCTATTTCGGAGTTAATGGAGTTTAATAAAAACATAGCAGAAAGAGCTTTAAAATATGGACAAACTAAGTTAGAGGGAAGAAAAGATTTTCCTAATACGTTACGAAATCCAGAATATTTAAATGCGAGATTAGAAGATATATATTTTTCTCAAGAACAAGGCATTGATTTTGCATTGGAAAAATATAATCTTGATGCGATACTGTTTCCTTCCTATATAGGTTCTACTATATGTGCAAAAGCGGGTTATCCGTCTATAGCAATACCAGCAGGGTATATGGAAAGCGGGAGGCCTTTTGGAATTACCATTGCAAGCACTGCCTTTAGTGAAGGGATATTAATTAAATTAGCTTATGCTTTTGAACAAGCGACAAAGCATAGAAAAATCCCCAACTTATCATGAATAGAATAAACAAAGAGGACAGGAATCCCTGTCCTCTTTGTTTTAGTGATTAAAGTGAAATATCGTTCTGCTCTGTCTTATGATATTTTAATAAACTAAAAGATAAACAAGCGGAACATAAAATAAGAATAGAAGCGATGATATAAATTGTACGAACACCGAACATATCAGTAATAATGCCAATGCTAAGCATAGATAGTCCAGAGGCTGTTGAAAGAAGTGCACCATGTGCTGTATACATTTTGGATAATAAAGCAGGGGCGACACTTGATTGTAAAACAGTCGTTTGGGAAATATCTCTAATTTGATAACATGGTCCCATTAGAACACATAGAAAAAGCGCAATAAATCCGCTGCTTGTCATACCGTATAAAAATGTAAGAATACTAAACATAAGAGAGCCAATCGACATAGATCGTATTAAATTGTTTTGAATATAGGAACTCATTTTCCAGGCTAATAGACCACCGATTAACGTGCCAACATAATAACTTGTATTAATATATCCCCACCATTCTTCGCCCTTATGAAGGATAGTCGTAACGTATGCCATCGTAATAGCACCAATCCATATTGTCCCTGCGAAAGTTTCGATTAAGTCCATATATGTAACGGTACGGAGAGAAGGATTTTGAAATAGGAGTTTCCAACCTTCCAATAAAACAGTACTTTTGGAAGAGGGAGAATCTGCTATTCTTTCAGTATGTATGGAACGTAATGAAAAATGTAATGCAATGCATCCGAAAATCATTAAAATGTTATTAATCATGAGTGTAGAAGTAGCGCCAATGAGAAGAACGACAATACTCGTAAATGAATAAGCAACGGCTTGCACAATTTGTGTTGAAAAGGAAAAGATACTATTTACTTTTACTAATTTTTCTTTCGGTGTAAGGCGCGGGAGAATACCGTATAATAACGGAGCACCCCACCCACTACATAATGAAATGACAAAAATAAAAGTTAATAGAGCTATAATGTTTGTGGATAAGACCGGGAACAAAATCATTAATAATAGTAAAAAGACTGTTTTCAGCCATTGGAGGGTATATAACAGCGTATAAGATGGAAAACGATTTATTATAAGTGGTGCAGAGATGTTAGCAATTAGATTTGTGATAACTTGTAATAATGGAAAAAGAGCAGTAATAGTAGCTGATTTAGTTGCTATATAAATATGAGTTGTAATAATCATTACATATACGATGTCAGCGAGAGTAATGCATATTTTGGAACCTAAATAGTAGATTAGTGACAGGTTTCTCAATAAGATTATCACCTCTATAAAAAATAGTATTTAGTAATTAGAATAATTGTAATTTAAAAATTAAAATTTTTAAAGAATTTAATTTTTTGTCACTTTTTGAAAGGGATTTTCATGTATAATGAAGAATATATTGATATAGTATTATATTAATGATCATTGTAACAGTGAGTATGTACAATAGCTTGTAGCAAACGCCCAAGTGTAAGAAAGGGCGGATAAACCATTCTTTTCTTCATATACATATAGAAAATGAGAAAGAAAGTGAGGGTTGCATATGGCTGCTTGGGTAATTTGGTTTATAATAGCTGGTATTTTATTTATCGCAGAAATGTTGTCGATTACATTTTACATGCTTTGGCTTGGAATTGGAGCTGTTGTCGGAGGTCTTATTGCTTTGTTTGCTCCTGATGCACTACTGTTACAAGTTACTGTTGGTGCAATTGTGAGTTTAACTTTGACATTCTTTACGAAAAGAATTTCAAAAAACTTTCGAGAAGCAAAAGGTTTTACTGATACAGTAGATATGCTTGTTGGTAAAAAAGGGATTGTTATGCAAGCGATTACAAATGAAGCGAATGGTATTGTGAAAGTGGATGGAGATACTTGGACAGCTATTGCAGATTCTTCAATTGATGCTGGAGAAAAAGTCGTTGTTATAAAGAGGCATAGTACTATATTACAAGTGAAAAAGGAGAGTGAATAAATATGGTAGCATTAACGTTAACGATTATATTCGCACTAATTGTAGTTACATTTATCGCATTAACAATTAAAATTATTCCTCAGCAAAAAGTTGGGGTTGTTGAAAGATTTGGTAAGTTTCAACGTATCATGCACCCAGGGTTAAATATTTTAATACCAATTGTAGATCGTGTTCGTGTATATCATGACTTACGTATTCAACAAACGAATGTACCACCGCAAAAGGTAATTACGAAAGATAATGTTCAAGTAGAAATTGATACTATTATTTTCTATCAAATTGTTGAACCAGAACTTGCGACATATGGTATTTCAAACTATGAATATGGTGTTCGTAATATTACTTCAGCAACGATGCGTCAAATTATCGGTAAAATGGAACTGGATGAAACGTTATCTGGTCGTGAAAAAATTTCAACAGAAATCCGCTTAGCGCTTGATGAAGCAACAGAAAAATGGGGCGTACGTATTGAACGTGTCGAAGTTGTTGATATTAACCCGCCAAAAGATGTGCAAGCATCAATGGAAAAACAAATGAAGGCTGAGCGTAATAAACGTGCGATTATTTTAGAAGCTGAAGCAGCAAAACAAGATAAAGTCCTTCGTGCTGAAGGGGAAAAGCAAAGTAAAATCTTGATGGCTGAAGGGGATAAAGAAGCGCGTATTCGCGAAGCTGAAGGTATAAAAGAAGCAAAAGAATTAGAAGCGCAAGGGGAAGCAAGGGCAATTGAAGAAATTGCAAAAGCAGAACAAAATCGTATTGAATTGCTTCGTGAAGCGAATTTGGATGAGCGTATACTTGCTTACAAATCATTTGAATCATTAGCTGAAGTTGCAAAAGGACCAGCAAATAAAGTCTTTATTCCGTCTAATGCAATTGAAACACTTGGTACTCTTGGGGCAATTGGAGAAATATTTAAAGAAAAACAAGTGAAGAAACTACCTTCAAATGATACAGGAAAAGAACAATAAAAGTGAGGAAGAGAAATGGGATACCATTTCTCTTTTTTTGCGTATATTCCGAAAAGCTTGTACATATCCATGTATAAAGAAGGTGATGCAGTGAAAAAGTATGCAACTCGAATACATGGGAAGAAACTGATTTCGTTACTCCTTTTATATGCGCTAATAGTAATTATGATAGCGTCGATTTTGACGTCATTTTTACATACAATGAAATCGAATTATGCAAATCAATGGTTTGGAAAAGTATCGATGCAAGGTTTTGTTCAAATGATAGAAAGTGAGAATCGCTATTACGGATTTGATTATTTTAAGAAGAATAAAAGAGAGTCAGTTGGAAATTTAATGTTCTCTATTGCGACAGATTTGAAAATTAAAGATTTAAGAACATTCGTCGGTAAAGAAGTACCTGGTATGTCAAAGTATTATTCTAATATTATCGTAGCTGGGGAAGGAACAAACTTGACGAATATCCCAAATGAATCTAGTGTACCGATTGAAGAAGTAACGAAAGAACGGGAAGTAGCAAAAGATAAAGTTACAGAAGCGGAAAAGAATAATCCGGTTCAGAAAAAGAACGGAGCGAAAAAAGGTGAAAGTGCAGTATATATTTATCATACACATAGCTGGGAATCCTTCTTTCCATTATTACCAGGGGCTACGGATCCATCAAGTCCAGATGTAAATGTGTCCTTACTAGGGAAACGTATGAAAGAGCAACTTGAAGGACAAGGAATTCCGGTAGTTCACGATAAAACGAATATGGGTGATTTATTAGCGAGTAAAAAATGGAAATGGCCGCAATCATATAAAGCGTCTCATGAATATGTAAAAGAAGCATTAGCACAAAATAATAAAATTGCGTTTCCAATTGATATACACCGTGACGATCAGCGTAAGAAAGTAACAACAAAAGTAATTAACGGAAAATCGTATGCAAGATTATATTTTATAATTGGGATGGAAAATGAAGGCCGTGCTGAAAATGAAAAAATTGCAAGAGCGATCAATAGTTATTTAGATGAAAACTACTACGGATTAAGTAGAGGGATTTTTCCAAAGTATAAAAAAGATGGAAATGGCGTTTATAACCAAGATTTATCGAAAAATGCGATGTTAATTGAAGTTGGTGGTGTTGATAATACGTTAGATGAATTATATAACACAATTGATGTGTTAACAGAAGCGTTTAGTAAATATTATTGGAATGATGCGGAAAAAGTGAATGGATGAGGGACGGGAGACCGTTCCTTTTTTATTTTGGAATCTTAAAAAGTGATATAATGGAATTTTATGAATGTTAAATAAAGGGAGAGAGAAACATGCAAATACTACTAATACGCCACGGAGAATCAGAAGCTGATATTTTACATGTGCATGAAGGTCGAGCTGATTTTGAGTTAACTGACAAAGGGAGACAACAAGTACAAAGACTTGTACAGAAAGTGAAAAAAGATTTTGCGCCAGATTTCATTTGGGCAAGCACATTAAAACGCGCTCGTGAAACGGGTGAAATATTAGCAGAAGCAATTGGTTGTCCAATTCAATTAGAAGAGGAATTAATGGAGTTTAATAATGGAGTGCAAGCAGGCTTATCATTTGAAGAAGCAAAGAAATATCCAGAGCCAAAGTTTCTTCATGACCGTTTTGAAAACGGAGAATCATTTATTGAGTTTCGAATGAGAATAGAAGGAATCTTTTCTAAAATTATGATAGAGAATACATATGATCGAATTGCAATTGTTGCCCATGGAGGCGTAATTAATAGTCTATTACGTGCATTTTTCAAAATGCCAATTTCAATGGACTACTATTTCAAAATGGGAGATACGGGAATAAGTTTAATTGAAATTGAGGGTGAACAAAAAACGGTGCATTTCATTAATGATACGAATCATTTGGACGGGATGTAAAGACTTATGTACAAAGTTGTATTTTTCGATGTTGACGGTACGTTATTAAGTGAGATTGATAGAAGCATGCACGAAAGTACAAAAGAAGCGATACGAAGGTTAATAGATAAAGGAATTCACGTAGTTGTTACAACTGGAAGACCGTATAGTTTATGCTCACAATTTAAGGAACTAGGTATAAATACGTTTATTTCAGCAAATGGTGCACATATAAAATGTGGGAAAGAAGTTATACATAAATCAGTACTTTCAAGCGAAATCGTTCATGATATTTCAAATTTTGCTGAATTACATGGTCACAGTGTTTCTTACTTTACAGAAGAATTTGCAATGAATAATATTGCTTCCAAAGATGAACGTGTCATGCGGGCGTTAAATGAAACTTTAAATTTAGAGCGGTATCCTGACAAAGTTAGAAACTTATCAGATGAGATGTATTGCATATGTCTGTATGCTGATGATACAGAAGCTCAAAAATTCATTGAAAGATATCCAGCACTTACGTTTGAGCGTTTTCATGGTTACGTTATAAATGTATTGGAAGATAGTAAAGTATCGAAGCTAACTGCAATTCAAAAAGTATTGGAACATTTAAACATTAGTAAATTAGAAGCCATTGCTTTTGGCGATGGTGGAAATGATATTGAGATGTTGCAGTATGTAGGATTAGGAGTTGCGATGGGAAATGGTGGAGAGGAGTTGAAGAGAAGGGCTGATTTCGTTACAACGAAGGCGAGTGAAGGCGGAATTTCTTATGCCTTAAAGAAGTTGCGAATTATTTAAAACTAATAGTTAGTCAGTGTGAAAAATCCTGTTTTAATAATGGCTTTTGTTAATATGTATACTGTTTTAGGGAATTATTTGAGCTCTCCTACTTACAATTTAACTGCAGAACAAATCCTTTATTTTCGCTTAGCAGGGCTGTTTGGTATGTTGCTGTCACCACTTGCAGGTCTTTTAACAAAGAGGTTTGAAGTAAGGAAAGTTCTTCAAGGAGGATTGTTGATTGTTATTTTTAGTCTAAGTTCAATGGGCTTTGTTTCGGATCTATCTCTACTTGTAATGATGAGTGTCTGTTTTGTAATAGGTATTGCTATATCCGTTCCGTCTTTAGTTTCTCTTGGAGGTCAATTAGGAGGGAAAGCAAGGGGAATATACTTTTATTTTATTTTTAGGTACTAGTATAGGACCTATCATTTCTATTTATCTTATGAAAATAGGAGGTTATGCTCAAACATTTATTTTATTAGGAATGATACTTTTTATTGGTTTTGTAGCTAATTAATGAATGAGTGGAAAATCACTCAAATAAAGGAATGCGAGGATCTTTCATATGCTCGCATAATAAAATATGAATTTGTCCACGATGATGATAAAAGTGTGCAACGATTTCAAGTAACCATTCAAAGCGCGAATAAGAAATCCCCCAATAGGCAGTCATAACTTTTGCTAATTCTATTTGGGAGTAGGAAAGAAATGTTTTAGAGAGAAGGTTGTATCCTTCAATCATCGTTTGTTGCATGTGAGCAACTGTTACGGGTGTATGTTCTATATAAAAGGTATGTAATTCTTTTTCTGAAATACCATTTAAAATGAGTAAATCAGCATGACAAATAAGAGAAAGATGTGCACACATTTCAAATAATGATCGTTTTGAGTGAATCGGTTGTATTTTTAAATCGTTTTCACTATATTGGTTAAGCATATAAATAGAAGTATCAATAGCAACTTTTAGTTGATGCAATGCAGATTGAACAAACATTGTAATTCTCCTCGTCTCCGTATATAATAGTTTCTTGAGGATATTATATCATACTCAAAATTCCGAAAATTCTAGTAGTTTGACTAGCATAATGAAAAGTATTATATTGTAAAAGGTCATATGAAACGTGAAATAGAATGGAATGCAATTATTGAGTTAGGAGTTAGACCAATGAGTTTGAAATATGGAAGAGATACAATTGTAGAAATTGACTTAAATGCTGTAAAACATAATGTAAAAGAATTTAAAAAACATGTAAATGATGAAGAAATTAAGATGATGGCTGCTGTAAAAGCGAATGGGTATGGCCATGGGGCAGTTGAAGTTGCCAAAGCTGCAATTGAAGCGGGAATACATCAACTTGCAGTTGCATTTGTAGATGAAGCAATAGAATTAAGAGAAGCAGGAATTACTGTACCAATTTTAATTTTAGGATACACACCAGTAGCGGCTGTAGAAGATGTAATTCAATATGACGTTATGATGACTGTTTATAGAGTAGAAGATTTACATGGTATAAATGAAATTGCAAACCGTCTTCAAAAGAAAGTACAAATTCAAGTGAAAATTGATACAGGAATGAGTCGTATCGGTTTACAAGAAGAAGAAGTTAAACCATTTTTAGAAGAATTAAACCGTATGGAGTATGTAGAGGTAGTAGGGATGTTTACGCATTACTCTACGGCAGATGAAATCGATAAATCATATACGAATATGCAAACAAGTTTATTTGAAAAAGCTGTTAATACAGCGAAAGAATTAGGAATTCAAATACCATATATTCATAGTTCAAATAGTGCGGGATCAATGGAATTAAGTAACACATTTCAAAATATGGTACGCGTTGGAATAGGAGTGTACGGTATGTATCCATCAAAAGAAGTGGATCATTCAGTCGTTTCTTTACAGCCTGCGTTGTCGTTAAAATCAAAAGTAGCTCATATTAAACATGCGAAGAAGAATCGTGGTGTAAGTTATGGGAATACGTATGTAACAACTGGTGAAGAATGGATTGCGACTGTACCAATTGGTTATGCTGATGGTTATAATCGTCAATTATCTAATAAAGGCTATGCGTTAATTAATGGGGTTCGAGTACCTGTTATTGGCCGTGTTTGTATGGATCAGTTAATGTTGGATGTTTCAAAAGCGATGCCAGTACAAGTAGGAGACGAAGTAGTATTCTACGGTAAACAAGGTGAAGAAAATATCGCAGTAGAAGAAATAGCGGATATGTTAGGTACAATAAACTATGAAGTTACATGTATGCTAGATAGAAGAATTCCGCGTGTCTATAAAGAAAATGACGAAACAACTGCAGTTGTAAATATATTAAGAAAAAACTGAATCATTTCGATTCAGTTTTTTTATTTTTTTATTCATATCAAATGCGAATATACCCTCGTTATGTAATACGGAGTAAACTTTGTGAAACACACTTTTTAGTTCAACTAAATTAAACTATCACCGGCAGAGATGACCAGTCCCGCAACAAAGATCTAATATACGAGAGTAGGGAAGAGCATCTTGTAAAACGAGGCTGGATAGGAGTATTAAACAAAATGTCCCCAATGTTTATTATAGATGTCTGCTAAAATATCATAATTAGAATAAATTGTTTTTTTAACATATGTATTCACCTAAAAATTAATTAAATTATAATAGTCATGCCTCGTGTTAATTTCAAAACCACATTGTGTATATAGTTTTAAAGCGTGGATATTTTTCGTTTCGACGTCTAACTCAATTGTTGAAACTCCTTCTGTAATAAGAGTATGTACTATATTACAAAGAATATCTTTTCCGTATCCTTTACCTTGATAAGAAGGATGAACGGCGAATCCTGATAGTGTAGTAGATTGCTCTTGTTTAGAAACTGTAATTGTTCCTATCACTTTTCCAGCAATAAGGGCACTGTAAACTTGATGGGAAGATGAATTCATCATTTTTTGTAACCATGTAGCCGTATTTTCTACTGAATCACCAAAAGCTTTACTAGAAATTTCAATAAGATCAAGAAGTGATTCTGAAGGTGCAAGAGTAAGCTGTATATTATTATCTGTTGTTTTTTGAATTTCGTTTGTTTTGAACTCCATACTATATTCACTATATAAATATGGTAACTTCATATGTTTTACAAATTCATTCCCAGAAATAGAATCCCCATTAATAATAAGAAGAGCTTCATCTGTCTCTCTATTTTGTATTTCTTTCATTGCAGTTTGTAAAAGGATAGTTCCGAAACGTTGTTTTCTAAAATGAGGATGTACAAAGCCTATTAGTTCAAGCTTTGTTGGTCTTTCGAAATCATACATATTTAAAGCGCCAATTAATTGAGTACCGTTATAAAGAAGAAAATCGTTTATATAATCTTCATTTCGATTTTTTAAAAAGTTGATATGTAAATCTGAAGAGTAATCAAGATTGTCTTGTTGCCCACAAATATAAGCCAAATCCTTCATTTGCTGTATTTCACTTTCTGTTACATAACGCTTTTTCTGAATATCCATTGTATACTCCCTCTCATTTGTATTTAAAAATAGGATGGGTGACTTAACCATTTCTTTAATTCCACATTACCTTGCACAGATAACAGTCGGTATAAATAACGATAAGGCTGTCTATATTCTTCTAATTGAGGAATAGACATAATTGTTTCGTAACCACTTTTAAAGGCATGCGCTTCTTTTTCGGTAAGTACATATTCTAGTCCGATAAAATCAAGTTCTCGCGGAGCAACAGCGTAAGCTTCACTATCTACTAAACCCGTAATAGTTGTACCGTCAGATAAAAATTGAGTAGGATCCATATCAATTAAGACGAGTGTAGATTCCTTTGGTACGGACAGGGAAGAAAGTTGTGATTCAAAGGTAGGGAATGCATTTTTTATGCTTTCATCATCGGAATAAAACATATTCACAAGCTCTTTACTCACGTTTAAAATATGTGATTGGAATTCATCTAGTGGAACTTGGAACGTGCCTGACGGATTTCCTATGAAATCGGCTTTAAATTTATGTATTTCTGCAAGTCCTTTTCCTAGGCTGAATAAAATAGAATCTGGTTGCTCGATCAAAGATTGAACTGTGTTACCTACTAACTTTTCGACCACCACAAATTCACGGCTATTTAAAACATGTTTTTCTAATATTGTTGGGATAGGAAGATTCGTATGTTCTTGCAGCAATGTATGTACAGTTTCTAAATGATGGACGTTCCTTGGATCAATTCCAAATAGATTTTTACATCCCCACCAAAAATCATTATTTGGTTCTTCATTCATTTTAGAAGCACGAACGATAACTTCTGTATCTTCTGTTTGAACGAGAAAAACATCACTTGCATGATCTTCATAACCTGGGTGCAAGGCTTGAACGGATAGAATAGGTGAATTGAATAGTTGTTGTAACATGAAAAGACTCCTTTTTCTGTAAATTCCATAAATTCATTATATAACAGATGATGTGTTATGAGGATAAAGATAAAAAGATAGACAGCATACTTACATTTATAGTGAAAACTCATTAAAAATATTATATTTCTCTATTTTTGTATGAATTGTCTAAAAATAATGGTGGTAATACTTGAATGTAAGACTCGTATCTTTAAATCTATGAAGAGTAAAAGTAAAATTAAGCATTCATTTATAAGATTGTGAATCACAATAATGTAGACTATAGAAAATATTTCTCAATAATAAAATGAAGAGAAAAGCATGAAGAAGTAGAATGCATTCATTTATAATAGACTTAAATTAATTAATATAATTAATTGTTAATTTTATTATATTAATTGGATAGGAGAGAATGTTATGGCAAATGTACTCGTAATAAATTTTCCTGGGGAAGGTCATATTAATCCGACTTTAGCTGTTGTAAGTGAGTTAATTCAGCGAGGGGAAACAGTTGTTTCTTATTGTATTGAAGATTATAGAAAGAAGGTTGAAGCAACAGGTGCGGAATTCCGAGTGTTTGAGAATTTTCTCTCTCAAATTAATATTATGGAACGAGTAAATGAAGGTGGGAGCCCTTTGACGATGCTATCTCATATGATTGAAGCATCAGAGCGTATTGTTACTCAAATTGTAGAAGAAACAAAAGAGGAAAAATATGATTATTTAATATATGATAATCATTTTCCAGTAGGACGTATTATAGCGAATATTTTACAATTACCAAGCGTTTCATCCTGTACAACGTTTGCTGTTAATCAGTACATTAATTTTCATGATGAGCAAGAATCAAGACAAGTAGATGAAATGGATCCATTATATCAATCTTGTTTAGCGGGAATGGAAAGATGGAATAAGCAGTATGGAATGAAATGTAATAGTATGTATGATATTATGAACCATCCTGGTGATATTACGATTGTATATACTTCAAAAGAATATCAGCCACGTTCAGAGGTATTTGATGAATCGTATAAATTTGTAGGTCCATCAATTGCTACTCGAAAAGAAGTGGGGAGTTTTCCTACCGAAGATTTAAAAAATGAAAAAGTGATTTTCATTTCTATGGGAACAGTTTTTAATGAACAACCTGCTTTGTATGAAAAATGTTTTGAAGCGTTTAAAGATGTTGATGCGACAGTCGTATTAGTCGTTGGTAAGAAGATAAATATAAGTCAATTTGAAAATATCCCGAAAAACTTTAAGTTGTATAATTATGTCCCGCAATTAGAAGTTTTACAGCATGCTGATGTATTCGTGACACATGGTGGTATGAATAGTTCGAGTGAAGCGTTATATTACGGTGTTCCATTAGTTGTAATTCCGGTAACAGGAGATCAGCCATTCGTTGCAAAACGATTGACTGAAGTAGGGGCAGGAATAAGACTTAATCGCAACGAGTTAACTTCTGAATTATTACGTGAGACTGTAAAGAAAGTAATGGATGATGTGACGTTTAAGGAGAATAGTCGTAAAGTGGGAGAGTCGCTTAGAAATGCCGGTGGATATCAAAGGGCAGTTGAGGAAATATTCAAATTAAAAATGAAGCCGTACGTAAAGATTAAATAGATGTTAAAAACACACTTACTTTTAATTTGTAAGTGTGTTTTTAGTATTACGCGTTACATGTGTTACATAAAAATAGCGATAAAGGAGAAACTTTTGTGTATATAAATCGATACCTTTGAATTAGTAGTAAAATTACGTTAAAATAATACTAAGAAAATATATAAGTTTTGGGGGTAATGAATGAAGAAAGTATTTGAATACGTATTATTAACAATTGGCTCAATTATAGTAGCAGGTTCATTAGAGCTTATTTTAGCACCTAATGGATTAGTAGATGGCGGGGTAACGGCTATTGCTATTATGGCAAATAAAGTTGCAGGATTGCCGCTTTATGGTGTGTTCTTAGGAATTAATATCCCAATTTTATTATTTACTGCAAAAGTAATGGGAAAGAAATTTTTTATCCGTACATCTTATGCGAATGTAGTTACAACACTCGGATTAATTTATTTAAAACCCTTTCCAGCAATTACGACTTCTGAGTTATTAATTGTACTTTATGGTGGAGTACTGTTTGGAATTGGTGTTGGGATTGTTGTTAAAATGGGTGGAGCAATTGACGGTTCGGAAATGTTAGCAGTTTGGATGAATAAACACTTTAATGTACCGATTAGTACATTTTTACTTGCAGTAAATGCAGTTATTTTCATCTTTGTTGCCATTTTATTTTCAATCGAACAAGCGATGTTCTCATTAGCAATTTTCTATATTGTTACGAAGATGATTGATTTTATATTAGATGGTATTAATCAAGGTAAGAGCGTTATGATTATTTCTGGTAAGAATAAAGAAATAGGCGATTTACTTATGAAAGAATTACAACTATCTGTTACGTATCTACATGGAGAAGGTGGTTTTTTAGGGGAGCATAAGAGAATCATTTATTGCATTACAAACCGATTCATTTATCCGAAAATGAAAGATCTCGTTCTCTCTGTAGATCCAGCCGCTATAATCGAAGCTTCCTATTCAACAGAAACGACTGGTGTGAAACGTCCGGGAAGGAAAGCTAGGTCAGGTGAATAACTAGAAGAAGGCTGTCCAAAAAGTTATTTTGGACAGCCTTCTTTTTTATTTTGTTGAATTGTTAACATGTTACAAGTTAAATCCACTGTTAAAAAGTTTCCTTGCAACTAGGAAACCAAGCGTCTTTTAATAATGTAGCCAACGTTTCAATTTTATTTTCTGGAATACTACCAAAGCCGAGTAATACGTATGATTCCTTACGTAAATCATTCACGAAATCATATGGAGAAAGTGGGTATAATTTAACGCTTTGTTTTTTAGCGGATTCAATCAGTTCATTTTCATTCATACTGTTATGGACACATAAAACAATATGAAGTCCGGACTGTTCGCCAAGAATTTGAACATTAGCCCCCATTTCTTTCATAATGGATTTTACTAACGCATGATGTTTTCTTTTATATAGTGTACGACTCCGATTAAGGTGACGTTCCCAATTCCCGCTTTGTATAAAGTTAGCAAAAGCAAGTTGTTGTATTGTAGCGACTGTTTGTTTGAAAATTCCATGCAGTTCTTGATATGTTTTTAAAAGGTGTGGTGGTAAAACAACATATCCCATTCGTAAAGAAGGTAAAAAAGATTTTGAGAAAGTTCCCATATAAATAACGCGTTCATTTGAATCAAGACTTTGTAAAGAAGGAATCGGCTTACCAGCGTAGCGAAACTCTCCGTCATAGTCATCTTCAATAATGTATCCGCTGCAATTATTAGCCCACTTTAACAATTCTAATCTTCTAGATAAAGGCATAATAATCCCGAGCGGAAACTGGTGTGATGGTGTAACGTATGCGACATTGGAATTTGTATTGTATAAACTAGAAATATCAATCCCTTTTTCATCCAATGGTATGGGATGAATTTGTCTATCACAGCTTTTAATGATTGCGTGTATACGGTGAAATCCAGGGTTTTCAATGCCGTATTCTTTTGTAGGGCCAAGCAGTTGAAGTAGCAGCCAGAGAAGTGGCTGCGTTCCGGCGCCAATCACAATTTGATCAGGTGAAGAATGGACACCGCGAGAATGATATAAATATGTTGATATATGCTCTCGAAGAGCGAATTCACCTTGAGGGTCTTCTTTGGCAAATAGTGCATTTTCGTATGTAAGTATGGATTCTTGTAATGCTCGTTTCCAATTTGTAATCGGAAATGCATTTTGATCAATAAGTCCTTGGCTACAATCATATTCAAATTTTTCGTCTATCAAATTGCTCGTCTTCTTTGCTGCATTTCGCTTTTTATTTGGGATAACGTCAATATCGAAATTTGCTACAAAAATACCACGTTTCGGTTTACTTTCTACATAACCTTCAGCTAATAATTGTTGATAAGCTGATTCAACAGTAATGCGGCTAATATTAAGTTGTGATGCTAAATTTCTGTGTGAGGGTAGACGTGTGCCGACAGAAATAGTCCCTTGTATAATTTCAGCTTTTATATATTCGTAAATTTGCAAGTAAATAGGTGTGTTACTTTGTAATTGCAATGGGATAGTAAAATCCATATAAAACTCTCCTTTAAAACTGGCCTTATAAAAAACACTTAAACTGTCACTTAAGTGAAGGGTAGTTACTTTCTATAATAATGATATAACATTTAGAAAATTAAATAAATAGTTAGAGGAGAGTTAAAAATGAATGTTAAAGAAGTAGTAACAGAAGAGCAATTACATGAAGTATTACCTGTTTTACAGCAATTACGAATGAAACTTTCAAAAGAGGAAACAAGCTCTTTATTTCGAAATATGAAAGAAGAAAATTATAAACTATTTTCGCTGCGTAATGAGAATGATGAAGTTGTTAGCCTTGCAGGTGTAGCGATTTGTACGAACTTTTATAATAAGAAACACGTTTTCGTATATGACCTTGTAACAGCAGAAGCACATCGTTCAAAAGGACATGGGAAAGTATTACTTTCGTATATAGAGAACTGGGGAAAGGAAAACGGATGTGAGTCTATCGTCCTCACGTCAGCATTTTCAAGAATTGATGCTCATCGTTTTTATGAAAGAGAAGGGTATGATAAGGTGAGTTATTCTTTTTATAAAGAATTATAAAAAATAAGAAGAAGCTGTCCTGCAAAAGTTGGGAACAGCTTCTTCTTATTTTTTAAGTTATTATTAAACCGTAAATAGGTTGTAAGTTATGGTATATGTATTTGAAAAGGTTATATAGTGTATTTTGTCGAATTGTTTTAATTTAATAAAGAGGATGATTGGAGCGCTTATACTTGAAAAAAATAAAGAAACTATCAATCCCTAATGATGCTAGAGTTATCGTCATATCTGATATTCATGGAGAATTAAATCTTTTAAAAGAAGCACTACATAAAGTTAACTTTAAAGATGAAGATTATTTAATTATTAATGGAGATCTTTGCGAGAAAGGACGAGATAGCCTAGGCGTAGTAAACTACGTTATGAATCTTGTAAAGAACAATTCAAAGGTTCACGTTGTTGAAGGGAATTGTGAAGTTTTAGTTGATGCTCTTCTAAATGAAAATCCTGGTCTTATTAATTATTTATGTACGAGGAAGCATTCAATTTTTAATGAATGGCTAGAGCAATTGGGTTTTTCAGTTCATGAGGGCACTTCAATTCGTGAAGTGAAAGAAGCATTGTTAAGTGAATTTTCACAAGAACTATATTGGCTAACAGAGTTGCCAACGGCGATTGAAACAGAAGATTATATTTTTGTGCATGCCGGTCTAGAAGATAGAGTAGATTGGAAAGAAACTGAGCGCAAAAATGCGATAGCAATGCCGGAGTTTTTCAATCAATCACATAAAGCAAATAAGTATGTAATAGTCGGTCATTGGCCTGTCGTGAACTATTCTGAAGAAGCACCGTCTAATAATCCAGTTATTGATAAGGAGAAAAAAATTATTGCAATTGATGGAGGAAATGCAATTAAAGAAGCAGGGCAATTAAACGTATTTATTATTCAGAGGAAACAAACGGGCGATACGTTTTCTTATACATATGTAGACTATTTTCCAGAGTACGAAGTAATAGCGGATTTTAATGCGAATTCAGAAATGCAGGGCGGAGTGACATATCCGTATTATTACATAGAGCCTATCGAGAAGATGCAAGATTACACCGTATGTAAACAAAAGGAAACGAATAATGTGCTCACTGTAAAAAATGAATATATGAAACAACTTAAGTCAGGTGAATATACAGTGAAAACCGATATTTCTTGTGCGCAAATAAGCGTTAGGAAGGGAGATATCGTTTCTCTCATTGATGATAGCTGTTCAGGATATGATTTAATTAAAAAAGATGGCGTAGAGGGTTGGATAGAGAAAGGGATTTTAGTTGAGATAGAAAAAGTGAAAAATAAAACATTAAGCTGAAATAGGAGGGATATAACCTCCTATTTTTTTAAAGGAGTAGATTGCTTGCTGTCTTTAATAAGTAAATAAATCGTACTTGGCAGAATGATAAGCGTCATTCCTAAAAGAATTGCTAGTATAGCATAACCTCTATAGGGAGCAGAAACGATAAAAGGAAGTATCGCTAAAAAAATACCTGCTATCATCATTGAAATACTACTAATATTTGAAGCTCTTTTTTCAAGGTATTTATCATTCCATTCTAATGAAACGGTTGATTTAGTCGTATCAATTTTGGAACTGAAATAACCTATTAATATAAATAAAAGCCCTAATGCTAAAAATATGAAATGATCAAGAGGAAGTGAAAAGCCAAGAGCGATGAGGGCGATGACAATATCGACAAAAAATAAGAATAGTAACATTGTGTTGCCGATCCAATGGAGAAATTTCTGGTTACTCGCTGCTTTAGATAAAGCTAAAAATACAAAGAATAAGAAGGAACATATAATTATATTTACGATTACAAAAGTGCTTTTATCCATTGTTGATGTAGGCGTTCCATTAAAGTCCCATTTCGTAACAATACTTAATGGTAAGAAGAAATAGAGAATAATATTTGTCATAATAATAGTAAGAAATAAAGCAATACTAAATCGTTTATTCATTGAATCACCAGCTTTCTAAATCAATAATTGGTACCTTATAACAAAATTATACAATATAATAAATGATATTTGTTTTGATTTTTCAGAAAAAATATTATAATTATATATGAAATAAAGAGGAATGCAGGAGGGAATTATGCAAAACGTTGTATTAAAGGGGAAGAAAGTTACAATTCGTACAATAGAAGAATCGGATATAAAAACATTATGGAATATCATATTTAAAGAAGAAAGCCCAGAATGGAAGAAATGGGATGCGCCATATTTTCCGTTCTCAATGCAAGAATACTCTTCCTATAAAGAGAAGATGCAAACTCGTTTGCAAGAAGAACCACTGTCAAATTTAATTATAGAAAATAACGGTCAAATTATAGGGACGGTCGGATTTTATTGGGAGCATAAACCGACGCGTTGGTTGGAGATGGGAATTGTTATTTATAATCCAACTTACTGGAATGGTGGCTACGGTACAGAAGCGTTAACGTTATATCGAGATTTATTATTTGAAAAGATGGAAATTGGTAGAGTAGGGCTCACGACTTGGTCTGGTAATGAACGAATGATGAAAGTAGCGGAGAAAATAGGAATGAGCTTAGAAGGTAGAATGCGAAAGTGTCGTTATTATAACGGAACATACTATGATTCTATTCGAATGGGCATGATTCGTGAAGAATGGGAAGCGCTATGTGTAACGAAGGGGTGAGAAAGATTGTACGCTATTATTGCTACATTTGATCGTGTGTTTACTAATAAAATTACAGAACTGCAAAATGAATTAACAAATGTAATTGGAACAAATCAACTAGCTGGAGTAGAACCTCATATAACGATTGCGGATTATAATGAGTTAGATGTTCATTTGTATACTGAGAAACTAGGGGAGTTTGTAGCTATTCAAGAAAATATGGACGCAGTAACTTTTCTTTCTGTTGGAATTTTTCCTACTAATGGAACGGTCTTTCTAGCGCCGACCGTTACCGATGAATTGTTAAAACTTCATTATTCTTATCATGATTATTTTAAAACTTTTCATGACAACCCAAATTCATATTACGTACCGGGAAAATGGGTTCCGCATTGTACAATTGCAAATAGATTACATACAAAGCAGTTTTTAAGTGTAATGGAATATATTTATGGAAAGTTTGATTTTGTAACAGCTTCAATTGAGAAATTAAAATTAATTAAGGTGAATTATGAAAATGGTTCTGCCATTTCTTCTAGTATATTAGCAGAATATAATTTAAAGAGAATGGAGACATCGAGATGACATATATAATTAGAGAAATGAAGCAAGAAGATATTCATGCTGTACAATCAGTAGCAAAAATAGCTTGGCATGATACATATGAAGGCATTATTCCAAGAGAAATTCAAGACAGTTTTTTAGACGAGGCATATTCTGATGAAAAAATGAAATATCGTCTTAAAAATACGCATTTATTCGTTGCGGAAGAAGAAGGAGAAGTAATAGGGTTTGCGAACTTTTCACCTGTTAGACTACAAAATGAAGCGGAATTAGGTGCGATTTATTTGTTACCAGATCAGCAAGGAAAAGGGATCGGAAGTGCTTTATTACAAAAAGGAATTAAAGCATTAAATGGGATACGGAAGTTGTACATACATGTAGAAGCTGCAAATGAAAAAGGAAAACGCTTTTATGAAGCGAAAGGTTTTGCTGAATTAGAGCAATTTGAAGAAGACTTTGAAGGACATATGATGCAGACAGTAAGGATGGTTTTATACGTATAAGGAGGACTAGTAATGAAAATTTTTGATTTTAGTGAAAAAGTAGGAAAGCACCTATCAGTATTTCAATCTAATTTCATCATGTCGAAAATATTAAACCATCGAGGGAATATACATATCGGTGCTATGCATTTACACGAGAATGGAATCATCGGTAATCATGAAGCAGTTGTATCTCAACTGCTTCTTATTGTGAAAGGAGCAGGATATGTATGTGGGGTAAATAAAGAAAAGATAAAGATAGAGGCGGGACAAGCTGTGTTTTGGGAAAAGGGAGAGCTCCATGAAACAAGTACAGAACACGGATTAACAGCAATTGTTATGGAAGCGGAGAATCTTGAACAAGCGATAGTAATGCCTATTATTCAAGGGGAGTTGTAAAAATGATAATTAAGGCGAATCAAGAAGATACCAATGAAATATTAAAATGTGCGGCTCAATCGCTTTTTGAAGGGACGAGAGGCAATTGTCAATTAAGTACCGAGAAAGCGATTGAAATTACAAAGCCGATTGTAGAAAAAGGAGCATACTATTTAATCGTTAAAGAAAAAAATAAAGTAATGGGATGGATATTAATAGGGGAAAATACAGACTATTTTTCTCGTGAAAAACTTGGATTTATATATGAATTGTACGTTTTCCCAGAATATCGCGGGAGAGGATTATCGCGAGAACTGATGGAAGCTGGTATCAAGGAATTAAAGGAGAAGTATTTAGAAATTCGGTTGAATGTATTTGCTGGGAATTTTGCAAAAGAGATGTACGAAGAGTTTGGGTTTGTTGAAAGGCAGGTAATTATGACTTTGAAGTGAGTATTATATTCTGAATGGGAGAAAACAATGATTTAGTGGCTACTTTATCGCTGGAATTTAAAGCGATAAAGTATAAAATAGATGGTTTGCCTTTATTTTATAGTCGATTTATAGAGTGTGCTTAAAAAACAAATAAATTAGTATTATACAATATATCGTTATTATAGTAAAAGAGAAATTTTGGAAAAATATCATTTTTTTGTTTAGAAATTTTTAAATTATTGATATAATCAATTTGTAGAATTGATTATTGGTTAATTTTACTATTTTTTAATTTTAAGGGGGATTTAATAATGGCAGGACAAATTCGTATGTCACCAGAGGAGCTTAAATCGAAAGCGACTCGATATGGACAAGGTGCAAATCAAATTGAGGACATTTTACGTCAACTACAAAACTTACAAAATGAATTAAGAGGAGAATGGGAAGGTCGTGCTTTCGAAGGTTTTGACCAACAGTTCAATCAATTAAAGCCAAAAGTACAAAACTTCGCACAGCTATTACAAGAAATTAATATGCAGCTTAATAAAACTGCAGAAGCTGTTGCTAGACATGACGAAGATCTTTCTCGTAATTTCGGTCTACAATAAGACAGATAAAAAGAAATATATAATTTAGCCATGCAACCATAAGTTGTATGGCTAAATTACTTTAAAACTAGAGTAAGATACGAAGTCTTTCATCAGATAGACTCGCAGTCGCAGGAGTGATAAGTAGTGAAAAAGTTCAAATGGAGCATCTTGTTGTTTATTATTTTAGCTCTTGTACTATCGACAGGGGTCTCCTATTTAGCATTAAATCAAAATGTTAAGAAAGCTAATGAGAATACTACACCAAAAATGACAGTTGCGTTGGTAAATGAAGATCAGGGCACTGTATTTGAGGGCAATAAAATAGCGTTTGGAGATCAATTTGTTAAAAATGTAAATAAAAATACGAAACAAGAATGGTACGTAGTTAGTCGCGGGGTAGCGGAAAATGGATTGAAAAATAATAATTACAATATGATGATTGTTATTCCAAATGATTTTTCTAGGAAAGCAGTTGCGATTGATTCAGAGATTCCAGAGAAATTAACGTTAAACTACAAAGTAAATGCAACTGGGAATAAGGATTTGAAAGCTGAGGCAGAAAATACAGCTTCTGTTATTTTAGAAGATTTCAATACGCAAATAATCGACGTTTATTTTGCGAGTATTATCGGTAAGCTACAAGGTGCACAAGATAATATAGGTAAAATAATTGAAAAAGGAAACGTTCAAACAACTATGTATAAAAAAGATATACATAGTCCGTTAGCAAATTACACAAGTCAATTTAAAACAGTACAAGATTATACAGGTGTTTCTGTTAATAGTTTCAAAGGATTTCAGGATGTTTTAAAAGGTTTCGGTCAAGCGTTAGATGAAGGGAATAAATCTAACAGTACGTATTTAGATGGTTTTAATAACTTTCAAAAAATGCAAACTGATAACAATTTGTTAGCGAATAATTTCACAAATCAATTCAATCAATATATGAATGATATGAATACAGGCGATGCTTTAAAGCAATTAAGTGCATTGGAATCAGCTAATAAAAGTATTTCAAATCAATTTACGTTTTCAGAGAAAGAACCAAATATTTTAACTGATGCTGCAGCGATTCAAAAATATTTAGCAGATGTAAAAAAACAAGTATCTGAATATGATACAGAACTTGCAGGAAAGTTAGAAAGTGATATTCAAGAGACGGTAATTAAGAAGTTAAAGCAATCTATGTCGAATGATGGAAAGCAAGAAATCTTCATAAATACATTAATGAAACAACCAGATGCTCGAATAAAGAAACAAATCGAGAATTTAATTGCGAAATTACCTAGTTTAAACATGGAAGAAATCGGTCAAAGTGATTTGCCAGATACAACGAAATTACAACTGCAAAATGTAATTCAATTTACAAAAAAATATAATAAAGAAAATAATTTTTATTATGATCCTGTAAATAAAATATCTTTAGGAAACGCTATTAAAGAAGTAAAGGATAGACTTTATACAGAGGGAATTACATTTAGTGATACTGCGAAAGTAATTAAAATGGAATCTGCACAAACTTTGAAGATAAGTATTCCGGAAGAGTTTGAACTATATGGAAGTACAGAAGCTTTGAAGATAGATGATGTGGATTACACAAGTATGTTTCTGGAGAAAAACGGAGAAATCACTATACCTCCTCGTAATGAAGGGGATATAAAAATTAATCTGAATGTGAAGTTAAAAGATCCAAACATCAATATAGATGTTTTCTCTCCTGTAATGTGGCAGTGGGAATTGAGTGGGACTCATAAACCTGAAAAAGAAAAACCTAACAAAGAAGATAAAGGAACACAAACGGAAAATAGCAAGGTGGAAAATGTGGTTCATAAATCACAGTATGGCATAATGCCGTTAGTACACAATGCTAAAAACCCTATTATTAAAAAAATGGAAAACACAACAGGGAAAGATAACGGAACTGGAGGAAACCCAGGAGGCGGAACGGGGAAAGATAACGGAACCGGAGGAAACCCAGGAGGCGGAACGGGAACAGACAACGGAACCGGAGGAAACCCAGGAGGCGGAACGGGAACAGACAACGGAACCGGAGGAAACCCAGGAGGCGGAACGGGAACAGACAACGGGACCGGAGGAAATCCAGGAGGCGAAACGGGAACAGATAACGGTAAAGTTACTGAAAGTACAACGAATCAAGTAGTACATCAAAAAGCAGAAGTATTAACAAAAAATATATCTAGTGTATTAATAAAAGAAGCAGTAGATACAGTCGAAAGTTATCAAGGTTTAATGAGCCTTTACGAAATGTATTATGGGATTGATTTAAGAACGAAAGATGTAGGTCCTAAGTTAGAAGAGGGAAGTTTAGATGCAATTGCGACGGATCAATCTTTGTACTACGTATTAAATAAACAAAGTTTAATTGATTTAATTTCAAATCTTGTTTCATCAAGTATTACTACAGAAATAAAGCAAGATATGTCAGGTTTAAAACAAAAAATAAACTCTTATCAACAATCTATTACTAGTGCGGATCAAAATTCTATGCTACTAGCGGAGAAATTAAATGGAACGACGCAACAAGCAACTAGTATGAATGAAAATTTAGGAGAGTATTTAAAAGGTTTAGCGAAATGGCGTGAGAATAGCTTAAAGCTAGTTGAAGAGCAGCAAGTATTAACAACAAATCATGCTGGTGAGCAAACAGCTATTTTATCGTTAGATTCTGGTATTAAATCATTAATGATGCAAAGTCAGTCATTGGTCGAAAGTTCGAAGCATAGTTTAGCAACTTCAGACGATGTATATAAAACATTTGATCAAATTAATGGACAAGCAAAAGAAATTCAAGACAGCGGAACGACAATTGTTTCAAAAGCTGATCTATTATTAAATGACTTTACGAAGAAAATGGAAGATGATAAATCATTCTCCAAAAACTTTACGAAAATTTTAGCGAATAGCCGTATTGGAGATCGTCAAAATGAGATGCTATATGACTTTTTAGCTAGTCCAGTTCAAAAGCAAAATGATGGAGTAATTGTAGCAGGAAATGCTTTTACACCGTACTTAATTGTATTAACTTGTTTCATTGTTGCATTATTTACAGCATACGCAATTGCGAATCAAGAAAAGAAACGAATGCAATCAGATCATTTTGAAGAGAAATTCTCATTAATTGATATGAATGTACCAACTACAGTAGTAGCTTTCGGTATATCAATTGTGGAAGGGATTAGTATAGGTATCATTTCTGGGCGTCTTTTAAAGTTCGGTCAGGATCAAAGTTTACTATGGATTGCGTTCATCACATTTATTATGATGGCGTTTGTATTGGTCTCAACCTACTTATTACGACAAATAAAAATGGTAGGAATGTTTATACTATTAGTATTTTTAAGCATGTACCTATTTTTAACTGAGGCAGTTGGAAGTAAAGTAGATCAAATGTCGTCTGTCGGAAAGATACGTCAATTCTCACCGCTTCAGTATATAGAAAGTTTTCTAAATGATTTTATTAGTGGTAAAGATACTGGGAAAGTTATTTTTGTCGTATTGTTTGTAATTGCCATTATTGGATTGGTTAGTAATCTATTTGTATGGCATAAGAAATGGGAGGAAAAAGAAGTAAATGATCAAACAATGGAGCATAGTGGCTAAGTTATCATTTCTCTCTATCCTTTTACTGTTTGTCGCGCTACCGATAAGGAGCGCGGCTGACAGTTATCTTGGTGATGATGGGAAGATTAAGTTTAAAGTGGATCGACTTGAAGAAAGCGACCAAGAAAAAAATAAAAAGGAACATAAAGAAACAGAATTAGATAAAGCATCGATTGAGTTATTTAACAAAGATATTGAGGAAGAAATTGAGAAAAAGAAAAAGAAAGAACAAAAAGATATGGAAGCTTTGCGAGATTCTCTTTTTACAAAAACAAAAGAGAATAATAGTGTTAAAGATACGAAAAATAGTTTGTTTAGCAGTGAATACATTGTCAGAAAAAGTGCAGATGAAGTAGCGAGTAATGAAACAATGAATGAAGAGCCAATTAGTATAACAATAATATTATTATTTGGCGGCGGCATTCTACTTATTTGCATCGGTATTTATACAGTTCTTCGTAAAAGTTGGAGGTAAAGCGATGGCAATACAAACACATATCAATGTGACAGTAGATTTTAGTAAATGGAATGGAAATACATATGATTTGCGTATTCCGAATCATCAATCTATTAAATATTTATTAAAAAACTTATTAGATACGCTAAAGATTGATAATCATGAAGGTTCACATTTTGTAATTAAAGTGAAAAATAAGTCAATTGTTTTAACAGATAATGATCGTTTAATTGATCACCAAATAACAGATGGAGATATTTTGCAAGTTTTATAAAGAATATTTTTTACTTTTAGTTATTTGAAAATAAGTTATTACGGGTTATAAAGAAAAGGAGAAGAGGATAAACATGACGGAAAAAATAATTCAAATTGATGCAATGAACTATCAATTTCAAATAGAAAAAGAAAATTGGAAATTGGAGATGACCAAATCTCAAACACGTATAAAAGACTTCCGTCAATTCGATATAATTACGGGCGAATCATCTGAATTTGTACCATTAACAATAGAAGAAACGGATGATATGTTTACGTTTCTATATCAAGTAGATAAAAAATTATATAAGTGGGACGATCTTAGCCGTTTTGGAAGAAATGAGAAATTAAGACTACTTCGGAATGTTGCGCAGTTTCGTAAATATTTAAATAAACGAATCACGTTCTTTTTACATCCAGACAATATAGTTTTTAATGCTAATTTAATACCAAGTATTATACATAGAGGAATTCGAGATATTGTTCCGCCAACCCCGTTATTAGAAGAGCAATTTTTAACACAATATAAGTGTCTAATTATTGCTTTATTCTCCCAAAAACATAACTTTGATGATTTGTATGCTGGGTTACTAAAAGATGCGAAAGAAACAACATTTGAACAGACCGTTGCTCAAATGGAAAGCTTAGATGCATTACTGCAGTTTCTTGATGACAGCTTTGAGAAGGAACAAACAAAAACAGAAAAAAATATGCAGTTAGTACCTAAAAAAAGCTATAAATCGTTTAAATACTTAGCTTTTTCCTTCATAGCGGCGACAGTTATTTTAGCTGCTCCTTTAATATATTTCACTTTTATAAAATTTCCTTACCAAAATAAATTGTTAGAAGCAAATGCAAGTTTTATAGCAACTGATTATGACAAAGTCATTACGCAATTGAATGAAGAGGAGTTTGAATCATTACCGATTGCATCTAAATATGAGTTAGCATTTGCATACATTACAGCTGAAAAACTAGGTGAAGCTCAAAAGAAATCAATTATGAAAAATATTAGTTTGAAAAGTGATGAAAAGTATTTGCTGTATTGGATGTATAACGGAAAAGGTAATTTTGATAAATCATTAGATTTAGCTAAGACACTTGATGATCCTCAGCTTATTATGTACGGCCTTGTTAAACAAATTGAATCACTGAAAAATAATCCAGATTTATCAGGGGAAGAACGTGATCAAAAGTTAAAAACATATGAGCAACAATTAGATGAATATAAAAAGAAATATGGCAATTCATCAAACGATAAAAATTTGTCGGACACAGAGAAAAAAGAGTAAGCAATTGATGAGACAGTTGAAAAGGAGCAGTGAACACGGATGGAGCAACTATTAGTATTGACTTATGGAGACAAAATATATAAGTGCACATTACATCCAAATGAGCAATCAATAGTGTCGATTGGAAAAGAGTGGACAAATGATATTACGAATCCAAGTTTAGAACAAGAAGTAGAGTTAAAGTGGAATAATGAAGTAAATGCTTGGATGGTACAGGATCAATTAATAGTATTCAATAAGGAAATTGAGATTGGGAAAACAAGAGATGTGAGCTTGAAAATCTTTATATCTATTGTTGGCACAACTAAAGTGTTTGATATTGGAACGAAACATTCTCTTACAGTGAGTCAAAACGATTACGATGATATTTCTATTACCGGGACTAGTGTAGATTTAATGCTATCTCGCGAAACGTTGTACGATTCTTTTAAAGTGAACGTGTATGGCGGGGATGTATTTCATAATTATACGAAGTTAAAAGATAGCGTTATGTTGGAATCAGGAGACGTATTATATTTTGATGGTATTTTATTGGAGATTGGTAGTGAAGACATTCAAGTACTTTCTTCAGAAGATAAAGTGAAATCTGCGTTACCTATTTTAGTAGAATCAGAAACGAATTATCAAAGTGGTTATCCAGACTATCATCGTTCACCACGTATTATTTACCGTGAACCAGAAGAGAAAATGACAATTGCAAAGCCTTCAAGTATGCCATCAAAACCAACGGAGCATTTAGCAAGAATCATTGCACCTTCACTTGTCATGATTGTCGTAACTGTATTACTTGCTATTTTCATGAAATATGGAATGTTTATTATCGCATCGATTGCGATGACATTAGTAACAATCATTGTTTCTGTCACATCGTATATTAAAAATTTGAAGCAATATAAAGTCGACATTGTTGAACGAGATAAAAGCTATAGAGAGTATATAAAACAAAAAACGAAAGATTTACATGCAGAAAGTGAAAAACAGCGTCACGCATTACATTATCACAATCCAAATGTAGAAGTAATACGTAATATGGCAGTTCAAGTAAATCCTAGAATTTATGAAAAAACAATGTTACATCATGATTTCTTAACATTTAGCGTTGGAACAGGACAAGCTAATACGAGTTTTGAAATTCAATTTAATGAAGAAGAGTTTAGTCAAACGAAAGATGAATTAATTGATATAGCACGTGAACTAAGACAGCGTTATCTATCATTGGAAGATGTACCAGTTGTAACAGATTTAATGAATGGACCAGTCGGTTATATTGGCCAACGTTCTTTAGTGTTAGAGCAATTACAATTATTAGTTGCACAAACGGCTTTATTCCATAGTTATTATGACTTGCAGTTTATTACTATTTTTCCGGAAGAAGAAAAAGAAAAATGGGATTGGATGCGCTGGTTACCTCATGGAAGTGTTCGCGATATAAATGTACGTGGATTTGTATACCATGATCGTAGCCGTGATCAAGTGTTAAATAGTTTGTATCAAATATTGAAAGAACGAAAATTAAAACTAGATGAAAAAAGTTCTACTAATGAAAAAATGTACTTTGCACCGCACTATGTCGTTCTCATTACAGATGAAAAACTAATATTAGACCATGTTGTTATGGAATTCTTTAATGATGATCCGAGTCAATTAGGTGTATCACTTGTATTTGTACAAGATGTTATGCAAAGTTTACCGGAGCATGTGAAAACGGTAATAGATATAAGAGATGCAAAACAAGGGAACATCATCTTAGAGCAAGGAGAGCTTGTTAACCGTCAATTTAAACTAAATCACGTACCGAAAGGGTTTAATTTAGAAGATATTTCACGGGCATTAGCACCATTAAATCATTTGCAAAACTTAAAAAATAGTATTCCAGAAAGCGTAACATTTTTAGAAATGTACGGCGTTGAAAAAGTAAAAGAACTGAATATCACAAGTCGTTGGGAGAAAAATGCAGCGCATAAATCTTTAGCTGTGCCACTTGGATTACGTGGGAAAGAAGATATCGTAAACTTAAACTTACACGAAAAAGCACACGGACCACACGGGTTAATAGCAGGTACAACCGGTTCAGGTAAATCGGAAATTATACAATCGTATATTTTATCTCTAGCAGTCAATTTCCATCCTTACGAAGTAGCCTTTTTACTAATTGACTATAAAGGCGGCGGTATGGCGAATTTATTCAAAAACTTACCGCATTTATTAGGAACAATTACGAACTTAGATGGAGCACAAAGTATGAGGGCGCTCGCATCAATTAAAGCTGAATTACAAAAAAGACAACGATTATTTGGGGAAAATGATGTAAACCATATTAATCAGTATCAAAAACTGTATAAAGAAGGCTTAGTAAGTGAACCGATGCCACATCTATTTTTAATTAGTGATGAATTCGCGGAACTGAAGTCAGAACAACCAGAATTTATGAAAGAGTTAGTTTCAACAGCGCGTATCGGTCGTTCACTCGGAATTCATTTAATATTAGCTACGCAAAAACCAAGTGGTGTTGTAGATGATCAAATTTGGAGTAACTCGAAATTCAAACTAGCACTAAAAGTTCAAAATACGTCAGATAGTAATGAAATCTTAAAAACGCCAGATGCCGCTGAAATTACATTACCAGGACGTGCTTACTTACAAGTTGGGAATAATGAAATTTATGAACTATTCCAATCAGCTTGGAGCGGAGCAGACTATGTAGAAAATAAAGAGGATAAAGAACATTTAGACGCAACAATCTATGCAATAAATGATCTAGGACAATATGAAATATTAAGTGAAGACTTAAGTGGACTTGGTAGCAGTAAAGAAGTAATAAGCGTACCATCTGAACTGGATGCTGTTATTGACTACATTCACGATTACGCAGAAATAAATGAAATTGAAGCGTTAGCTAGACCGTGGTTACCACCACTTCCAGAAAGCGTATATTTACAAGACTTACACGCTATTCAGTTCAAAGAAGCATGGACGAAAGAAAAGAAACCATTACAAGCAACAATTGGTCTACTAGATCAGCCTGAATTACAATCACAAACACCATTAACACTAGATATTAGTAAAGACGGACACGTAGCGGTCTTCTCAAGTCCAGGCTACGGAAAATCAACATTCTTACAATCAGTCATTATGGATGTAGCTCGTCAGCATAGTCCGGAGCATTTGCATGTGTATTTAGTGGACCTTGGAACAAATGGTCTTCTACCTTTGAAAGGATTACCTCATGTAGCGGATACGATTACGATTGATGAATCTGAAAAATGTTTAAAGTTTGTTGAAAGATTAACTCAAGAAATGAAAAATCGTAAACGATTATTAAGTGAATATGACGTTGCAAATATTGAAATGTATGAAAAGGCAAGCGGGAAAGAAATACCACATATTATTATTGCAATCGACAATTATGATGCAGTAAAAGAAGCGAAGTTCTATGAAAGCTTTGAAATGCTAATTATGCAAATTGTCCGAGATGGTGCAAGTTTAGGAATTCATACCTTAATTAGTGCAGGGCGACAAAATGCACTTAGAATTCAATTGTACAATAATATTAAAATCCAAACTTGCCTATATATGATTGATCAAAGTGAAGTAGCTAGTATTGTAGGGAGATCTGATATAAAAGTGGAAGAAACAGCAGGAAGAGCGTTAATAAAACTAGAATCTCCTACATTATTCCAGGTTGCACTACCTACGAAAGCAGAAGATGAATTACAGCAAATTCAATTATTACAACAAGAAGCAAATGATATGGATCGAGAATGGGATGGAGAACGTCCGAAGGCAATTCCAATGATGCCAGAAGTGATTGATATTGCTACTTATCGTAAAAATAAAGACGTTACAAAAGCTCTACAAGCAGCAAGAATTCCAATGGGGCTTGATTTTGCAAACGTAGAAGTTGTAGCTCATGATATTGCAGTGAATGATCATTTAATGATTTATAGTGTAGATGATAGTATGAGAAAACAAATTGTATCTAGCATCCTATCTCAATTGAATAAAGATTATTTTGAAAGTGTGACGTTGGTGGATACAGCAGAGTATAGTTTCGTTCAATATAAAGACGATGTGACGCACTACATTGTAGACGAAAATGAAATCAATATGCATGCGAAGTATTGGATGGAAGTAATTCGTGAACGAGCTCTTGAATTAGCACAAGCAAGACAAGAAGGTAGAGAAATTCCTGCATTCACAAAACAACTCATTATCATGACAAATGTTGAAGAGTTTAGTAAATTTGTTTATTTAGAAATGGAGGATGCAGCGACTTTAATTGATTTATCTCGTACAGTAGGTATTTACTTTGTATTAGCAGGTCACCACGACTACATGGACCGAAATCGTGAAGCTCTACCTATGAAAATGAGAAGTAAACTAACAGCAGCAATTATCGCAATGCCATTAAATGATCAAAGTATCTTCAATATAAAATATATAAGCAACGAAGCACCATTAGGTAAAGATGAAGTGTATTACTATCAAAAAGGGAACATAATGAAACTAAAAATGCCTAGAGTAACTAACGAGGTGACAGTATGAAATTAAAAAAGAAAGCTAAGGTGATGATAGTCGTGTCAATAGTGGCAAGTTTATTAAGTGGATGTGGTTTTGGGGAAAAGCAAATAGATTATAAGCCATTTGTCAAAGCTTTGGATGAAGGTGACATGAGAAAGGTTATGTCTGCGAGTGATGATGGGTATGCGTATGTGAAGGAACGGGTTATTGATTTTACGACAGAAAAAAATGGTGATGACAGAATTCATAATACACTATATCAAACTACTGAAGGTATATATAATTTGAAAGAAAATTTATTGTATGGAGAGACCACTCAAAAAATAACAAGTGATATTAAGAACATAAAAGATAGACATAAGGATAATAAATATAAAGAAGAAGAAAAATATAGCACTAGGTTCATGTATAAAGATAGAAAGGGTTACAGTACTGATTCGAGCTTGGATGTTTCACATGTAAAACTAATTTTTAATAGATTGCAAGGTGTTGGGAGTTTACAACTGAAAGTAGATGGAAATAAAAAGAAATTTAATGAACCAAATACAGTTGGTTTTACGTTAACGGAATCACAATTTCAAGAAATAATTAACGATAAATTGAATTTGCAATATGATAGTTTTGAAACAGCATCAATTGTATTTAATTTTAACGATTCTAAAGATACGAAACAGCATCCAATGCAAATAATACAATTAATAATTTCAATTGTATATGAAAAGAAAAATAGTGAGGGAAAATTATTAACACATACTCAGCAAATATCTGTGAATTTTAGTAGTAAAAAGGATAATGATCAGGAAGCCAAGCAAGATTATGTGAATTATGAAAAGTCTTTTCAAAATAATAAATCATTCTAAGGGAGCTGATTTTTTTGAAGAAAGGTGTGGAAAAAAAAGAGGATTTAAGAATAAACTCTGATATGGGAAAGTTAGAGCTCGCTGGGCAAGATATATATAATTTTAGAGATGGCAAAGAACCGTATAATAATATTGGGGAGGATGCCGAAGAGAAAAACGAAGATCTCTTAGAAAAAAAATTTAATGCAAGACTAATAGATTCAGCAGAAGATAAAGACACCGGATTTGCTGCTTACGCATTTAAAGATAATAAAACAGGAGAAGTTATTATTTCATATGTTGGGACGGAACCTGGAAAAGACAACAATAGTGATGTAGTAGTAGATGCAGAGATAGGTGTTCACAATTTAACAAATGCAAATAAATTAGCATTTAGTAATTGGGAACATGAATTAAAAGTAAAACAATATGACCAAGGAGAGGCATTTTATGAAAAAATGAAACAATATGCTAATGGTAAAACTATTAGTATAACAGGACATTCTTTGGGCGGAGGTATTGCAAATACAGTAGCATTAAGGCATCAAAAAGACGATATTGATGTTTTAACACTAAATCCAGCTCCAGTTTTAAATCGAGATGTAGATAAATTCGGTAATGGGTTTGATATGAAAAATGTTCGGAATATCATTAATCAGAATGATCCTCTACATATTGGGATAAAGGCAGCAGACTTCACACTTCCAGGAAGAATGTATAAAATTCCGAATCAAGCAGGACACTCATATGCTTTTACAGAGAAGGATTATGATGAGAATGGACATCTAATATGGATTGATAAACTAACAAGTGATAATGACACGGGGTGGGATGCTATCCCGGGGTTTCTGGAATTTGCTCAATCTGCTGGGGCTATTTACACAGGAACTATACATGATGTATTTCATAGAAAAGTTTCTATACATGAAGAAAAGATAGCTGGAGTTACACTTAATTTGATATTAAGTGCAACGCCAATTTCTACTATTATAAACGGAATATTAGGTTACTCGGACATTGTACAAGGTAGCAAGGAGCTTGAAAAGCTAAAAGATAAAGTTCAAGAAGGTTTTTCAAGATTAAATACAAAGTATGAAGGGCTAAAATCTCAAATTACAGCAGAAGCAATCCAATTTAGTATAATGGCTACAGTTGAAATAAAAGGAGCGATAGATATCGCTGTAGAATGGATTGAAACAACTTTAGCGAAATGTAAGGAAAAAGTTTTAGAAGTATTAGAGTCTGTATTTAATACTGCTATAAATTTTTTAGCTGGAAGTGTTGTAGTATATTTAGCTACAAGTGAAATTTTAGAAATTGCAAAAGAAGTTGCAGCTTCTTACGTGCAAGATTTACTAGATTTGTTTAAAGGAGATTTTGTAGTTGATACAAATGTAGCTGCAATTGTATCTGAACATATATTAAGTCATCGTCACTCATTGTTAAATCTTTTTATGAATGACAACAGCAGGGGGATAAACCGTTCTTTATTAGGTGAAATTGCTAAAGATGTGAAGGAGTTATCAAAAGATTTAAAGCAATTAAACGACGATGTTTCAGAAGCGGTATTTTCTATGTTTGCAAAAGACGAAGAATTAGGAGCAGTTTCATATTATTAAAACTCCAAGTTTATAAATTTAAAAGAGAGGGGAATGAAGGTGGATTTACATACAATAATGTCAAGAGTTCATAGTACATTTCCAGCTAGTGGTGGACGAGAACAAATTATAAACGTTGTAGTGCAATTGGAAAAAGCAGCTGCATCTTTAACGGGGGATATTAGAAGGTTAGAGAGTAGTATTGATAGCACATTACAAGGAAAAACACGTGAGGCATTTATTGATCGTATCCGTCAATTAGAGAAAAAAAGACAAAAAATAGAAGAGAAAATTAGCGTACTAAAAGGGACAGTGAATTAATATGAAAGACTATATGGATAAAGTATTACCTTTAGGCAGTGTTGTAAGATTGGGTCTTAAAGAAGAGGAAGATGTGGAGTATGTAATCACTACGAGAGGTTTATTACTTGATGAAAACACATTCTATGATTATGGTGGAGTGTTGCATCCAGTGGGTTTAACCGAAGAAACGTATAAATTATTTAACCACACGGATATTGCAGAGGTTAAATTTGAAGGGTATCGAAATAAAATTGAAGGTCAATTCGCAGCTAAGTTTAAAATGTGGCGAAATGAGTTTGTTGAAAAAGTAATTGAAAAAAATAAAAAGCAACAACAAGCACAAGAGTTAGAAATAAAGGGAAAAAAAGAAATTTAAAAGGAAATAAGCTTTCCTCTTCCAAAAATGGAAAGAGGAAAGCTTATTTTGATTGAATAAGGGTGTCAGTATGAAGTTAAAGAAGAAAGCTAAGATGATAATAGTTCTGTCAATAGTAGCAAATTTATTAAGTGGATGTGGTTTTGGGGAGACGAAGATAGAGTATGAGAGATTAGTAAAGGCATTGGATGAAGGTGATATGAAGACGGTTATGTCTGCGAGTGATGAAGGGTATGTGTATGTGAAAGAAGAGGTTAGGGATAGCACTTTTATTGAGGATAATAATAAGCAAATAGGAGTAGTTTATCAAACAACGCAAGGTATTTATAGTATTAAAGATAATATTCTTTTTGGTGAGGCACAAAAGAAAGTCAATACTCCAGTTGAGGATGAAAAACATAGTGACAACCCACAATATAAAGAAGAAGTTGTATTCAAGTCAGATATAAGATACGAAAATGGACAGCTAGAAGCTTCAAATCGAGGGAAAGATATGTCTAATATAAAATTAATGCTTAATAGAGTGCAAGGAATAAAAGAATTGAAACCAAATGTGAATAAAAAAAGCTTCAGCCAACCAGCTACGATAAGCTATAATTTATCAGAAATTCAATTTAAAGAGATATTTAATGGGAATTTAGAATTAAAGTATGGGAAGTTTAGTTATGCAACACTACTAATTGAATTTAATTCTGCTAAGGATACAAAGGAAAATCCGATGGAAATAACAGAGATAACAATTTCGATAGGCTATAAACAAAGAAATGAAGAAAATAATATGATTAGGCATGATCAAGAAATAACAACATATTTACGTAATAAAGAAGAAAATAATCGGAAATCAAAAAAAGATTATTTACAATATGAAAAGAAATTTAAAGAAAGCCATTAATATATATAAGGGGGAGAATATGGCGAACGAGGAAGATTATAAATTAAGTAGTGATGTAGGAAAATTAAGATTATCGGCAAGAGATATTTATGATTATAATGCACAAGAAAAAATATAATAATTCTGATCCAATAATAAATAAATAGAAATTACAAGACAACTTTAATGCTAATCTTATAGTTTCTGATGATATTCATTCAGTAACTGGATTTGGGGCATATGCTTTAGAGGATAGAAACACGCATGAAATTTTCATTGTATACGTTGGAAACCAACCGAGCCAAATAGGCTATTTAGCAACCGATGGAGCAATTTGGCTGCATAATTTAACTAATTCACCTATATTGGGGTCATTAGCGGAATTTCAGTATAGTCAAGCAGAAAAATTTTATGAAAAAGTCAAGGCGGGTAATAAAGGAAAGAAGATAACTTTACTAGGGCACTCTTTAGGTGGCGGAGCAGCGAATACAGTTGCATTAAGACATCAAGAAGATAATATAAACGTATTAGCTTTAAATCCTGCGCCTGTTTTAAATAAGGATGTGGTTAAGTACGTATACGGGACCAATATGAAGAATTGCCGCAGTCTTATAAATGAATATGGTCCTTTGGATGGCGCCATTAAAGCCACAGATTTTGTAATACCTGGACAGGTTTATAAAATGGAAAATGGGGATATTTCGGTATTTTTATAGTTAGGAAAAAGTTATTCTAAAAGGAGTAAGTTGGGTGAATCATAGACGCAAGAAAAAGAAACCGAAACAAATAAGAAAAGAAGCTGTTCAGATAAAACCGATAGTAGAAGAAAAACCACTAAAGAAGAGTAGCAACAAGTTAGTTGATATTCTCCTAGGTATTCTTCTTTTTCCAATTCTTATATGGGCTGTCTTGGAAGGTTGTACAACACAAGTAAGCAAAGGGAAGACTTTCCTTATTATCGTTTTCTTTCTCTTAATTGCAATAGGGTTATCTATGATAGGAAACAAATAAGGGGGAGTGCAGATGTTTAAGAAGAAGGAGAAAAAAAACATTTACGTTAGATTGGTAAACACACAAGGGGAAATCATTCGAGAGTTTAATTGTACAGAAAAAGACTTGCGAAAAGTAAAAGAAAATGGTACTGAAATTCGTTTGGTTGGAGATAACTCATATGAGATGGTAGCAACCGATGAACAATTACAAAAACTAGCAAGAGCTGAAGCAGAAATCGAAGCGGAAATTAAGGCATGGGAAGATGCTTTAAATGAGAGTTTGGATGAACGCGAAGAAAGAGAAGCGAGACAGAAAGAATTGAAAGAAAAGAATAAATGGAGTACAAAGAAGAAAGTAATCGTATTTGGATTGATATTTTTTGTATTTATTGGATTACCTATTATCGAAGGGTATCAAAATAGTAAATTAGTTGAAGAAGGTACATCATTAAATGCAGAAATTGTAGGTAGGCATGTAGAGAAGGAATTCATGTTTACACACCCCACATTAGTAGTTGAGGTAGATGGTAAAAAGCATAATGTATGGGTAAGTGAAGAGACATATAACGGAGCAGAGTGGTTAGGTAGACTAAAAGTCATCAAAACAAAAGATGGTAAAGTTGAGAAAGACCCTAGATATGAGGGGAAAGACTTAATTACGAGTTATTAAGCAGTATGTTTTTAGTATTCGCTTCTCTCAAATTAAATAACATTATTATTTGCAAAAATCGAATCCATTAAAATAAAAAACAAATTTTAAATAACTGTAATAACCTCCTAGCATATTGTTGATGGGAGGTTATCACCTTTCTGAAGATAAAATTAAAGCTATATTATCTCGATACAATTGTGATGACAGTAACGTTTTTACTAAGTGAGTGCAATTTCAGAGAAACAAAAATAGAGTATGAGGGATATGGTTAAGTGAAAGAGAGAAGAATATTTAGAGCTTTTGAGGAGAAAGAAGGCTATTTGAACTATCAAAAGTATTCTGATTATGTACGGTAATTAATATAGAGATAATATTATCTGAATATAGTTACACAAAGATGAATGTACTTAAAAAGTTAGGAATGTAATGGGATTTTAGTGAATGAAAATTATTTAAACTGTATAGAAGGTGAAAAGTCAGGATGTGGAATATAAAAGAGGAAGATTTAGAAGCATTTCGGATGACATGCAGAAGGCGTTTAAGTCTTGAAGGTGCGACGGGATTTATGCTCGGAACGATATTTTATACTTCATTATTTATGGTTATTATTTTTATAGGAGGAATAGATTATTATACTACCTTGTTTGATAAGGTAATTGTTAGGATTGAATTAGTGTTATATGGTTTGCAAGTAATGTTTTTAATTCTATATTTATTCCCTAAAGCTCGTTATAAATTTCAAAAATTACAAACGCTCGTTATATTATTATATGCATTTCAACTTGGAACTATCGGATGCACGTTATTTGTTCTTTCTGGAATGATTGAGCATTCAATTGATCTCAATACACGTGTTTATGTAGGTCTATTAGTATTAGGTGGAATTATTGTTCATATTGTGACAACAGTTGATACATTTAAACAAGCAAGCGAAGGTGCATTTAGTAGTGGGGACAAATCAGATTCGTTTTTTAGTAAAACAAAGGGACATGTTATACAAGGTGCTGTAATTTATGTGTTAATTCTTCTTGTTTTGATTTATATAAATAATAATTACTCATTAAACACAATGTTTGGTTATGTTATGTGTAATGTTGTTATGTATGCAGTAGCCATTGGAGCGGCAGAATTCCAACTATTGGCGTACTGTAGATTTAAATCCAAGTCATTTAATATGTCATGGGAAGAGAATGAGAGAATGCGAAAGCGAAATACAAAATCTAAAACGAAAAGTAAATAAGGGTGAAATGTATTACTTTCCAAAAAGGAACATAATGAACTTAAAAATGCCTAGAGAAATCAACGGGGTGTCAGTATGAAGTTAAAGAAGAAAGCCAAGACGATGATAGTTCTGTCAATAATAGCAAATTTATTAAGTGGATGTGGTTTTGGGGAGACGAAGATAGAGTATGAGAGATTAGTAAAGGCATTGGATGAAGGTGATATGAAGACGGCTATGTCTGCGAGTGATGATGGGTATGCTTATGTGAAAGAAGAGGTTAGGGATAGCACGTTTGGGGCGGAAAATGATAATCGCATTAGCGTTGTATATCAAACAACAGGAGGAGTATACAATATTAAAGAAAAAAAGTTCTATGGAACAACTTTGCAAGAAATTGCTAGTTCATTAAATAGTGAGCAAAAAAAAGAAGAGATTGTATATAGAACTAGTATTAAATATGAAGATAATCAATCAAAAAGTCCAAATCAAAATTTGGATGTTTCGAATGTTCGATTTATATTTAATAGATTAAAGGGAATAGATAGTTTAAGACCAAAAAAAGATAAAAAAAGATTTAGTGAGTCATCCAAGGTAACATATTACTTAACTGAATCGGAATTTCAAGAAATAATTAATAATAAGTTAAAGGTGGACTACGATAAATTTGATGAAGCAATATTATTAATGGAATTTAGTTCGGCGAAAGATTCAAAAGAAAATCCAATGGAATTCACTACAATAAGCATCACAATGGGATATGAAAAAAAGAATAAAGAAGGCCGATTAATAAGGCATGATCAAAAAATAGCAATCTATTTAAATACTAAAGAAGATAACGATAAAGCTTCTAAAACCCGATATGAGGAGTATAAAAAACAATATTTGAATAATAAGTAATGTATAAAATAAGGGGAAAGGTGTAGTTATGGCATGAGTAAAAGGTTAGTTAAAAAAATAGTTATTGTAATGACAGTAACGTTTTTACTAAGCGCGTGCAGTTTCGGGGAAAAAATAGAATATGAGAGATTAGTAAAGGCATTGGATGAAGGTGATATGAAAACGGTTATGTCTGCGAGTGATGATGGATATGCATATGTGAAAGAAGAGACTAGCGACAGTACTTATGAAGAAAAAGAAGATGGTGAACATAGCAGGATAATATATCAAACAACCCATGGAGTATATAATGTGAAAGAAGACGACTTATATGGGAAAACAACTCAAAAGGTTGTTACTGATATAAAAAATGATAGAAACGTTGGTAGTAATCAAAATTACAAAAAAGAAACGGTCTATAGTACAAATTTAAAAAATGAAAAATCCCGTTCAGTAGCCCAGGATCAAGCTATGAATGTTTCATATGTAAAATTAATGTTTAGAGGATTAAATGAACTTAGTAAATTGAAACCGAGTGGAGATACAAAAAGATTTAGTGAACCGAGCATAATAAGCTATGATTTAACTGAATTACAGTTTAAAAACATCATGAATGATAAGTTAAATTTAAAATATGATAAATTTGATTCTGCAATATTGATGATTGAATTTAATACGCCTAATGATACAAAAGAAAATCAAATGAGAATAACACAAATAACAATATCGGTAAATTATGAAGAAAAAAAAGAAGATAAGCTTATAAAACGCAATCAAGAGATTTCAACATATTATCATACCAGGGAAGATAATAATCAAAGCTCTAAAAAAGAATATGTAAATTATGAAAAAGAGTATATAAATCAAAAATAATATATTTTAATTGAATTTTGAGAACGATAAATGTTGTGAAGATATGAGTAAAGGGGTAGTGAAAAATAGTTACTGTGATAACAGTTATGTTTTACTGAGCGCGTATAGTTTTGGTAAATCAAAATAGAGTATGAGAGTCTAATAAAGGCATTGGATGAAGGTGACAAGAAGACGGTTATACTTAATTGAAAGAAGAATATTTGGAACTTTTGAGGAAAAAAGACACTACTTGAACCATCAAAAAGCATTCTGATTAGATGATTATGGTAATTAATATGGTAATGATATACCTAAAAGATTATCTGAATTTAGTTGTACAAAAATCTATGTACTTAAAAATATTAAGAATGGAATAGAATTTTAGTGGATGAAAATTATTTAAACTGTATAGAAGGTGAAATGTCAGGGTGTGGAAAATAAAAGAAGAAGATTTAGATAAATTTCGAATAACATGTCAAGGCCGTTTAAGTCCTGAAGGTGCTACGGGTTTTATGCTTGGAACAATATTTTATATTTCAATATTTATGTTTATTATTTTTGTAGGGAATTTGAATTACTACAACAATTTTTTTGATAGAACAATTGTTAAAACTGAAATTGTGTTATTTAGTATTCAAATTATATTTTTAATTATATATCTATTTCCGAAAGCATGTTTTAAATTTCAAAAGTTACAAACGCTCGTTATATTATTATATGCGTTTCAGCTTGGAACGATATTATTTGTAGTTTCGATTGTCTCTGAAATGGCTGACAATTCAACTGGTAGGATGTATACTGGGCTACTATTTGTAGGGGCAGTTATTATTCATATTGTAGCAACGCTAGATACATTTAAACAAGCAAGTGAAGGTGCGTTTAGTAGTGGTGAAAGATCCACCTCTTTTTTTAGTAAGACAAAAGGAGCTATGATTAAGGGGGCTATAATATATGTATTAATACTACTTATTTTGATGTATTTTCAAAATGATTATTCAATTGATTTTTTTGTTATGTATGGAGTGGGAACTGTATTAATGTATGCGGTTGCAATTGGAGCGGCAGAATTCCAACTATTGGCGTACTGTAGATTCAAATTTAAGTCATTTCATATGACGTGGGAAGAGAATAAGAGAATGCGTGGGAGAATTCGAAAGCGAAATAAGAAATTCAAAACGAAAAATAAAGTGAAACTTTAATCAGTGGGGGTTTTCTTCATCCCCCACTGATTATTAGTTGAACCAATCGGACTTTAATGGGCAGTTGATCCCCCACCTAACTTCTTTGCTTTCGCTGCATTTTGAGGTGGGGGTCTTACTGCCCATTAAAGCGGGATAAATAATATATTAATAGAATTTTAGTGCGCGAAAAATAATTGAAACGTATAGAAGGTGAAGGGCCAGGATGTGGAATATAAAAGAAGAAGATTTAGATAAGTTTAGGATGACATGTAATGATCGTTTAAGTCCTGAGGGTGCTACAGGATTTATGTTTGGAGGAATACTTTATAGTTCAATAGCTGTTTTTTCTATTATTGTATCAGGTGATTGGGATTACTGTATGGTCCTCCTTAATATAGGAATTGTTAAGCTGGAAGTGTTGTTATATGCTCTGCAAGTAATTTTTTTCATTCTATATTTATTTCCAAAAGCTCAATTTAAATTTCAAAAGCTACAAACACTTGTTGTATTATTAAATGCATTTCAAATGGCAATAATCTTACTCGTAGTTTTGATTGGTACTAAAATGGCTAATAATTCAATTGATCAGATTACATTACTGTATGCAGGATTGTTATTTTTAGGAGCAGTTGTTGTTCATATTGTTACAACGCTTGATACACTTAAGCAAGCGAGTGAAGGTGCGTTTAGTATGGATGAAAGATCCGCTTCCTTTTTTAGTAAAGGAAAAGGAAAGATGATGAAGTGGGCTACACTATACGCAGTAACTATTCTTATTTTGATATATTTTCATAACGATTATGGGTTTGATGATTTATTTATGTATGTAGTAGGGACCTTTTTAATGTATACGATAGCAATCGGTGCAGCTGAATTTCAGCTATTAGCATATTGCAGATTTAAATTTCCATCATTTAATAAAACGTGGGAGCAACATAAAAGAGAGACTCCAAGATATCGAAAGAAAAATAAAAAAGGTAAATCGAAACGTAAGGCATAAAAAAAGTGCGTATTGTACGTTTTGATGATAGAAAAGTAATTATTTACAGGAGAGTATTTTCACTTCTAAAAGAAAATTTAATTATGTAAGGTGATTAAAGTGATTAGAAGGTTATCTGATCGAAAATGTAGAGTGGGTAGTGTGATGATGAAATGAACAAAAAAAGTGTTTCTAAAATAATTCCGATCATAATAGCAATCAGCCTACTACAAGCATGTAGTTTTTTTGAAGAAAAGATAGAGTATGAGCCATTTGTTAAGGCATTGGATGAAGGTGACATGAGAAAGGTTATGTCTGCGAGTGATGATGGGTATGCGTATGTGAAACAAAGAGGTATATATAGTACATATGAACAAAAGGAAGATGGAGAGCATAGAAAAACAATCTATCAAACTTCGGAAGGGATATATAATACGAAAGATAAAAGTTTATATGGAAGTACAACACAAGCGGTTACTTCAGCAGTAGACAGCAAAGATAATAAAAAAGAAGGTGTTTATCGTACCAATATTATGTATAAAAATGAAAAGGTGCAAAGTCCGGATTCAAATCTAGATGTTTCATATGTGAACTTAATTGTAGATCGTTTAAAAGGGATAGGGAAACTAAAGATGAAGCCCGGGGATGATATAAAAAAGTTTGATCAGCCTAGTACTGTTGGATACAAACTAACTGAATTAGAGTTTCAGAGTATCATTAATGATAAGTTGAAAATACAATATGATGAATATGATGGTGGATCAATCGCATTGCATATGGATTCTAAAAATGGTTCAAAGCAGATATTGGAAGTAAGTATTGTAATAAATTATAAGAAAAGAAATGATGAAGGCAAGTTAGTAAAATACATATCACAAATACATACATCTTTTGATAGTCACCAAGGTAATAACCAAGATGCGAAACAGGAATATATTGATTTTAAAGCAAAGTATAATAAGACGCAGTAATATTTAGAAGGGCATTTGTACGTAAAGATAATAGCGACATAAGTGTGATAAATGTTTCATAAATATAGTGGAAAGAATTTGAGGATAAACGCCCCAATTGCTGGAGTAGATGCAACAACTGGGGCGTTTATCTATCTAAATTTAGCTTGAATACATAACATGTTTTAGTTAGAGTCATTGCTCCGCAAGTAGCTTCTTTATCTTCATAATAACAGTATGAAATTGTGTATAATCTGCTTTTATTGTTAAGTTATAACTATTTCTGCTTATAAAGTACCCCTTATTATCGATACATCGTCCACATCCCAATGTCTTTAAATCCTAGTCGTTTATAAATTCGTCCAGCAGCTGGATTGTTATAAAATAAACAAAGTGTTCGGCCTTCTTTCGTAAAGTCTTGAATCATTTTTTGTAATAGGAGTGAAGCAAATCCATTTCCACGATAATTCGGGTGTGTACATACACCAACTACCATAGCGGATAATGAATTTTCAGCAGAAGTAGAGGCGGATGCGATGATTCCACCGTCTTTTTCAATATAATATGTACGTCCTGTATTTGTTTCAATAGATTGTCGTAAAATTTTTTCTGATTCATGAGCAGTTCGGAATTCAGTGATGCTACTTCTTAATTGCATAATTCGATCTACATCATCTATTGATGCAAGTTTAATCGTTTCATGAATAGGCGTGTCATGTAAGTTGTTGCCATTTAGACATTCACAAAAATACATATCACTTTTGACACCTAGTTGAATAGCAGGAGAAGTTTCAAATTTTTTTACGATAGTTGACTTACCAGATAGTTTAAGCGGCTTATACGCTGAAAGAAGTGCCTCATAATCAGTGGTAACAAAGTCTTCTTTACTATATGGTATAAATGAATCGTGGAATCGGAGTAAAATTGATTTTAATGTTCCATTCTCTTTAAATACTCCCCATAGTTCTTGAAAATCTGTGTCATAACCGAAAGCTTCAATATCTCCAATAATAAACAAGTTAAGGGCTGCTTCTTCTTTTAGGTAAGCGAATACTTGTTCATGATCTTTCTTTGTTAATTTTCGCATCATAACGAATCGACCTCTTTTTTATTTTTCTAAATATTACAACTTAAGTTTTTTGAAATCAATATTAAATTTTATGTTTAGTTCACAAACTTTCGGAAAAACTAGGAAAGATATGACAAAGGAGGTTATGAACGGTGGATCATCCAATTCAAGGGTTAATGAAAGCAGCAATGGAAAATTTAAAAGAAATGGTTGATGTAAATACGATTGTTGGAGAGCCTGTTCAAACGGCTGACGGTGGTGTGGTGTTAACGGTTTCTAAAGTAGCGTTCGGTTTTGGAGCAGGAGGTTCTGATTTCCAAACGAATGATGGACAAAGAGCGAACGGTAACGCTGCATTTGGTGGCGGTAGCGCGGGTGGTGTTTCTATTACACCAGTAGCATTTCTTGTGGTGAATAAAGATGGAGTAAATATTCTTCATCTACAAAATGCGACACATTTAGCAGAAAAAATGATTGAATTAGCTCCACAAACAATTGATAAAATTCAATCGATGTTCCAAAAAGAAGAAAAGAAAGAGGGAAATCATCATCCTCAAAACCCAGATGAAATCCTTTAAAAACGCCTGCTTATGAGCAGGCGTTTTTTCTTGTAATCACTATGTAATAAAACACATGAAATTGTAAATAGTTTTTGAAGTTTTTTCTATGTTTCTAAAATTTTTCATGTTAAAATATGCTATAGAATTGAAACATATAAAACGAAGGTGGCTAGGTGCTTTGTCTGGAGGATCTGACCAAGTAAAGAATATGATATATATTAATGGTAATCGTCGAGGTCATTGTTTTATTACATCAGGAATTACGTTTAAAGAGTTTGCGAGTAACATCCCTTCACCGCTTCATCAAGTGTTGCTTTTGAAGCACAACTTTGAATGGACGGATTTTCATTATCATACTTTATTTGAATATGTTGAGGAAGAAAATATACATAAGTTAATTCAAGCAGAGATTGATGAATTTGATGAATTTTGTTGGGTAGATTTTGATGATGCAAGCGATTTAGATGAATTAGAGCCGAAAGAAATTGCAGAATTATTATATTTGGCTCACAAAAAAGAACCACTTGCAAGAACATTCTTTCCGCTGTTGAAAAATCGATTTGTTTATTTTTCACATGATGACGGATGGTACAACAAAGTGTATTATCGTAGAATTGCTGATTTTGTAGGAATGTTAAGTAAAGTCATTCCGTATAAACTCGGTGCTTTCGGTAAGAAACGTTTTTCTTTCTTCCAAAAATCAAAAATTTTCCCAGCAATTTCAAAAGAATTGATCATGGGACTGATTCCACTAATGGAAGATGGTCTTTACATAGATCTAGCAGGGAAGATTGAGTCAAGAAGAGGTCTTGAAATTCCGGTATATGTAGTTGGTTCGTATGAAAGTACGGATGAGGTGTTAGATAATATCGATGAATTGAAAGAGGAAGCAACAGAAACAGGTTGGCTCATTTTTGATAAGAAAGAACAAGAGTGGCAATGGGTTGTTGACTAAGAAAACTTGGCGTATGAAGTCAAGTTTTCTTGTCATTTGAAAGGAGTACAAATGAAGAAATATTATACAATTGTGGGTATTATAAGTATTATTCTCGTGGCAATATTACTTATAACTTGTCCGAAAGAATCAGATTTTAAAGTGTATGTAGAGGATAAGTATGCGTTGAATTGTAATGAGAGTAGTTTTGAATGCACGCAAAATGTAGATGGTAAAAAAGAAAAACTACAATTTGAAAGTACAGATGCACGAAATGGTGTATTCTTTATGACTGTAAAGCAAACATTTAAAACAGAAGCTGGTGTTTCAAAAGAATATAGCGGAGTAGGAATGTTTGGTACATTTCTTTTTGTTTCAGAGAAGACTTTCTAGTAATAGAAGGTCTTTTTTTTATGCTTATGTTCATATAGATGAAGTAAGACAAGCATAGGAGGGATAGCGATGAAGAACACATGTATCGTTTGCGGTGGTGAGGAGTTTTTTTCCTCAACGTTATATGCACGTACGAAACAAGATTGGGCATATGCACCAAACATGTATCGATTTGAAAAAGTATTTATTGAGCATCGAGATGAAGAAAATTATCCAGTGTTTCAAGAAATTACAGCGAAACATTGTTGTGGATGCGGTCATATTATGTTGTATCATGAATGAACACACCAAGTATAACTTGGTGTGTTTTTTTAAAACGCTGACAAAGCAAGCGGATAAAGTAAAGTAAATAAAACAGAAAAACTACCAAAACCAATTGCTGTATATCCAAGTGTTCTTGCTCCGAAATTGACAGCTAATAAGCCGACTAAAATCGCAAGAGAGCCGAGTGTAACCGGATAAAATGCAATTGAGAAAAGCGAAAGAAATAAAGCGACATAGCCTACCATTGCACCGGTATTTGTACCTTCTATTTCATTTGCAATTTCTTTACGCTTATGTCTAATCGGAATGCCAGCTGGTGATATTTCAGCTGCATACTCTTCGTTTTTTTCACCACTTTTAAAATGATGATTTCTCTTTCTTCGCATGTACATCCCTCTCTTTCAATTGGGTGTACCTATAGTATCTTACATAAAGAGAAGAACATGAGTATGAGTTAAACCCAAGTAAAGCAAAAATTGGAGAATAAAGATTCCATTATTAGCTTGTACATCTCCTAATGAAGATAAACAGGAATTTTGGAAAATGATGTAGAATGAAATGAATGATAAAGCGTGAAGGTAGGGGAATGTATGACGAAATTTAATTGGCATGAATCAGCAGAAAAGAAATGGGATAGTAGTGCAGAGTTTTGGAATCAAAATAGTCAAGAGATGTGGGACAGTGGTAGCAGAAGTACAATTATTCCGTTTTTTGAACAATACGTGAAGAAAGAAGCACAAGTGCTCGATGTTGGTTGTGGTGATGGCTACGGTACATATAAATTAAGTCGCGCAGGCTATAAAGCAGTGGGAGTAGATTTATCGGAAGTGATGATTCAAAAAGGTAAGGAGCGCGGAGAAGGACCGAATTTATCTTTTATAAAAGGAGATCTTTCTGCATTACCATTTGAAAATGAGCAATTTGAATCAATTATGGCAATTAATTCTTTAGAATGGACGGAAGAGCCATTACGAGCGTTAAATGAAATAAAGCGTGTGTTAAAGAAAGATGGATATGCATGTATTGCAATTTTAGGACCGACAGCAAAGCCACGAGAGAATAGTTATCCTCGCTTGTACGGAAAAGACGTTGTTTGTAATACGATGATGCCTTGGGAATTTGAACAGTTAGCGAAAGAACAAGGTTTTAAAGTTATAGATGGCATCGGCGTATATAAGCGCGGAGTAAATGAGAAGATGTTAGGTCAACTACCTACAGAGTTGCAACAATCGTTAACATTCTTATGGGTATTTATGTTAAAAAACGTATAAAGAAATGAAAGAATTTTTAGGAGGTAAATAAGTGCAGAAAATACAAAAAACTGATACAATATCATCAGAACCAATTAAAGGGGGACTAGGGTATATGACAACTACTACAACAGTGAAATCCGATATTGAAATCGCACAAGAAGCGAGTATGAAGAAGATTCAAGAAATTGCAGCTGATTTAAATATTTTAGAAGATGAATTAGAGCCATACGGGCATTATAAAGGTAAGTTATCTCTTGATATTTTTAAGCGCTTACAAGATGAGGAAGACGGTAAAGTTGTTTTAGTAACAGCGATTAACCCAACTCCAGCTGGAGAAGGTAAATCAACAGTAACAGTTGGTTTAGGTCAAGCTTTTAACAAAATTGGTAAGAAAACAGTAATTGCACTTCGTGAACCATCTCTTGGACCGACGATGGGATTAAAAGGTGGAGCAGCGGGTGGCGGTTTTTCACAAGTCGTACCTATGGAAGACATTAACCTTCACTTTACTGGAGATATCCATGCGATCACAACTGCTAATAACGCATTAGCAGCGTTTATTGATAATCATATCCAACAAGGAAACACACTTGGAATTGATACACGTAAAATCGTTTGGAAACGCTGTGTTGACTTAAATGATCGTGCCCTTCGTAACGTAGTAATTGGTCTTGGTGGACCAGTTCAAGGTGTACCACGTGAAGACGGTTTTGATATTACAGTAGCATCTGAAATTATGGCGGTATTCTGCCTTGCAACAGATATTCAAGATTTAAAAGCGCGTCTATCACGCATCGTAGTTGCTTATAACTTTGCAAATCAACCTGTAACGGTTAAAGATTTAGGTGTAGAAGGTGCGTTAACATTATTATTAAAAGATGCATTAAAACCAAACTTAGTACAAACGTTAGAAAATACACCAGCTATCATTCACGGCGGACCATTTGCGAATATCGCTCACGGTTGTAACAGTGTTATCGCTACAACAATGGCAGCAAAATTAGGTGATTATGTTATTACAGAAGCTGGATTCGGTGCTGATTTAGGCGCTGAGAAGTTTTTAGATATTAAAGCTCGTGCAGCTGGCATTAAACCAGAAGCAGTTGTTATTGTTGCGACGATTCGTGCGCTTAAAATGCATGGCGGCGTTGCAAAAGATCAATTAAAAGAAGAAAATGTAGATGCATTAGCAAAAGGTATGGAAAACTTACAGAAGCATGTTGAAACAATTCAAAGCTTCGGTGTGCCTTTCGTAATTGCAATTAATAAATTCATTACAGATACAGATGCAGAAGTTACATACTTACAAGAGTGGTGTAATGAGCGTGGCTATGCAGTATCCTTAACAGAAGTTTGGGAGAAAGGTGGCCAAGGCGGAGTTGACCTTGCTGAAAAAGTACTAAAAGAAATCGAAAAAGGTGAAAACAACTACGCACCACTTTATGAATTAGAATTACCCTTAGAAGAAAAAATTCGTACAATTGCTCAAAAAGTATATGGCGCAAAAGATATTGAATTTGCTCCGAAAGCACGTAAGCAATTAGCTCAATATGAAGGAGAAGGTTGGAGTAACCTACCAGTTTGTATGGCGAAAACACAATACTCTCTTTCTGACGATGCAACAAAATTAGGTCGTCCATCTGACTTTATCGTTACAATTCGTGAGTTAAAACCATCTATCGGTGCAGGCTTTATCGTTGCGTTAACAGGTACAATGTTAACAATGCCAGGTCTTCCAAAACAACCAGCAGCACTTCAAATGGATGTAAATGAAGATGGAAAAGCAGTAGGTTTATTCTAAAAGGTTGTAATTCATCTCGTTTATCTGTAAACTATATATACATCAAGTGGCGCCTTTCCATCGAAAGGCGCCTGTTTTTTGGAGGAAATTATGTTTGATCCAACTGCTTTTGACAATTTAAAAGTAATCGTAGAAGGTGCTGTGTATGATTTTGATCTACATGGAGATATTCTTGTAACAGATCGAAAAGATATGATGGATCTTGCTTCATTAAGTCGTATATATCATATCTCATTTCAATTAACAGAACCGTTTGAACCATTAGTAGAAGCAACATTTTCATTATCTGTGGATGCAAAGAACTTGTCTGGTGAAATACTAGAAGTGCCTCAGTTTACACCAGGTTGTGAAATGAAGCTAGCATTTTCATTCCCGTTAGAGCAACCAGAAGTAAAATGCGAAGAAATTGAAACATTAATACGTTCTATATGGGGAAAAGAAAGAATGATTATGCAGAAAGTTTCATACGAATATAATAAGCAAGCGATTTCATATCATAATAAGGTAGAGATTCTATTTCAAAAAGCGATTACAGAAGACCATGTTGATGATTTAATAGCTGTTATTTCACACATGATAGAAACGGTGCGAACAATACAGCATTTTCTTCAAAAATAGAGATAAAGGAGAAAAACAAATGATAAAAGATATGCAACCATTTTTACAACAAGCTTGGGAGAAGGCTGGTTTTAAAGAGTTAACTGAAATTCAAAAACAAGCGATTCCAACTATTTTAGAAGGACAAGACGTTATAGCTGAATCTCCAACTGGAACAGGAAAAACATTAGCGTACTTATTACCACTTTTACATAAAATTAATCCTGAAGTAAAACAGCCACAAGTTGTTGTTTTAGCGCCAACACGTGAACTTGTAATGCAAATTCATGAAGAGGTTCAAAAGTTTACAGCAGGAACTGAAATTTCAGGTGCATCTTTAATTGGTGGTGCAGATATTAAGCGCCAAGTTGAAAAATTAAAGAAACACCCAAGAGTAATTGTCGGTTCACCAGGCCGTATTTTAGAATTAATTCGTATGAAAAAGCTAAAAATGCATGAAGTAAAAACAATTGTATTTGATGAGTTTGATCAAATTGTAAAGCAAAAAATGATGGGCGCAGTGCAAGATGTAATTAAATCAACGATGCGCGATCGTCAATTAGTATTCTTCTCGGCGACAATGACAAAAGCGGCAGAAGATGCGGCACGTGATTTAGCAGTTGAACCACAATTAGTACGTGTAACACGTGCAGAATCAAAAAGCTTAGTTGAGCATACGTATATCATTTGTGAGCGACGCGAAAAAAATGATTACGTAAGAAGAATTATGCATATGGGCGATGTAAAAGCAGTTGCTTTCTTAAACGACCCATTCCGTTTAGATGAAATTACTGAGAAATTGAAATTCCGTAAAATGAAAGCAGCGGCTCTTCATGCAGAAGCAAGTAAACAAGAGCGTGAAGCGACAATGCGTGCTTTCCGCGGAGGGAAATTAGAAATTCTACTTGCTACTGATATTGCAGCGCGCGGTATCGACATTGACGATTTAACACACGTAATTCACCTAGAATTACCAGACACAGTAGACCAATATATTCACCGCTCAGGACGTACTGGACGTATGGGCAAAGAAGGAACTGTCGTATCTCTTGTAACACCACAAGAAGAGCGCAAATTACTGCAATTTGCGAAAAAACTAGGCATCGTATTTACGAAGCAAGAAATGTTCAAAGGATCATTTGTAGAAACGAAACCGAAAGCACCAAAGAAAAAGAAACCAGCATTTACTGGGAAGAAAAAGCCTAGATAAATGATGGAGAAGGCGTAACTATTTGTAGTTACGTCTTTTTTGTTTGTAAACAAGTGATAATGGGAATTGTATTAGTGTTTTTAATGTGCCTATCATATATATGCTTCTACTGGGAGTATCGAAAAAAGGGTAGTTTATTTATTTGGTTTATACGAGGAAATAATATAAAAAAGTCGTATATTAAAATGATGCGAAATAATAAAAAGAAGGTACATATATGGATAGGAAATTAGGAATGTTTTTGAATACGAAATATATTGAAGTAAACGAAGGAATAAAAAAGGCGAGAGAATGGGGGTTAGAATATATTCAATTATATGCTATGAATAAAAACTTTAACTTAGCTAATATTCCAATGGCAGAGTGGAATGCTTTAAAGAAAAGCGTATCTTTTAATGGAATAAAGATTCCATCATTAGCAATTAGTTTTGGAGAAAATGGAATTATGGGAATAGAAGCTGAGAGTGCAATAGATCAGTTTAAATATATTACTGACAGAGGTTTGGAGCTTGGGGCAAAGATCATAACAGCTCATATTGGGAAAGTTCCAGATGATAAAAAAAGTGCCTACTATGATAAAATGCTACGTGTTTGTAATGAAATAGGGGACTTAGCGTTCAGATTTGGAGGATTCTTTGCCATTGAGACGGGATCTGAAAAAGCAATAGTATTAAAACGATTTTTAGAAACTGCAAACTCGAAAGGACTAGCTGTTAACTTTGACCCAGCAAATTTAATAAGTGATGTAAATGAAAATCCGGGAGAAGGTTTATTACTATTAAAAGATTATATAGTACAAACTCATATTAAAGATTGTAAAGAAGTGAAAAGTGATCGTTCAACTAAGTATATAGAAGTCGCAGCAGGGAATGGTGAAGTAGATTTCGATATATTCTTCAAAGTATTAGATAAAATTGGATTCGACGGATATAACATGATTGAAAGAAATGATTATTTTGATGAACTGGATGGGATGAGTCAGTCGATAAATTTTGCAAAGAAGTACATACCAACTCAAAAGGAATAACGATAGTATTTGTAGAAAGCTACATAGAATATAAAAACCATTAGGGGGAAATGTAATGATTCATAAAGTAGGACAAATTATGTTATATGTAAATAATCAAGATGAGGCAGTAAATTTTTGGACGGAGAAGGTAGGGTTTCATGTAGTTGCAGAGGAAGATAATAAGCAAGGAATGAGATGGATTGAAATCGCTCCGAAAAGCGGTGCGGAAACGAGCATTATATTACATAATAAAGAAGTTATTTCGAAAATGAGCCCAGAATTGAATCTTGGTACACCGTCTTTAATGTTCTTCTCAGAAAATCTTGATCAACTATATACAGATTTAACAAATAAAAATGTTACTGTTGGAGAAATGGTAACTATGCCTTCTGGTAAAGTGTTTAACTTTGCTGATAGCGAAGGGAATTATTTTGCAGTTATGGAGAAGAACCAATAATAATATTGCTATGTGAAAATCCCCCTCAAATATATTTGAGGGGGATTAAATTTTTGAAGTGGATTTTTCATTAGAGAGTTGTTTAATAAAAAATACTCCTTTTTCAATAGCTGTCTCAATATAGCCAACGATTTGATCAAACGTAAATACTTGTAAGTCTTCATGCAGATGTTGCTTTGGATACAACATATCTTCAAAAAGATACTTTCGAAAAGCTAAAACGTTTTCTTTAGAAACCTCTTCAATATCCACAATGTGAGCCTCTTGATTGAGAAGAGAGAAAAGCTGTTGTTCTTGATCGTAATGATGAAGCAACTTTGCATTTAACAATTTAAAATCGTTATAGTACAGGGGGGCGATAGTTTCGTCATTCTCTATTCTATTTTTTAGCCAAGGTAGAAAAAATCCACTTAGCCAATTATCATCGGCAATGAGGTGGGTATAATAGCCTAAAATAAATGGGGAATCTATATGTGATTCATATTTATGAAAAAATGAATCATAATCTATTCTTCTCGTATAGTTCTTCGTTGTACCGGCATAAAAATGTGAGGTTCCTTTTTCTTTTTTTGAATGAACAGCATCAGGGGCTACAGCTCCAAGTAAGAAAGAAGTCTTATCGTGAATTGATAGTTTCTCAGCAATACCACTAGCGATAATAACATGCATAATTCGTGATCCCATGAATGCCACCTCTGTTTCCAGTATTCATTTCAGGAAGAGGACTAAACAGTTAGTATTACTTTCCCTGTACTTTTTCTACTTTCGACCCATTCATGTGCTTTCCCTGCATTTTGAAGTGGAAAAGATTTCGTAGCCTTAATTTGTAAACGTCCGTCACGCAAATAACGGAAAACTTCATTTGCAGTTTCTTGGAGCAGTTCAGGACGCTTTTTTCGTGTGGTTCCAAAGCTAAAACCGAGTATAGAGCGGCAACTTGCATGTAAATCTTTCGTTTGAAAGTTACCAATTTCACCGCTAGCATTACCGAAATGAACGAGGCGACCGTAATAAGCAAGGCAGTTTAAACTTCTTTCAGAAACCGTTCCAGAAATAGAGTCTAAAATTACATCAACCCCTTCACCATTTGTCAGTTCATTGACTTTCTCTACAAAATCTTCATCTTGATGACAAATAACATAATCAGCTCCAGCATCTAAAGCAATTTCTTTTTTTGCTTCACTTCCGACAGTGCCTATAACTGTTCCAGCCTCTAATAGTTTAGCAAGTTGAATAGCAGTAGTGCCAATTCCGCCAGCAGCCGCATGAATGAGTACAGATTCACCTTGTTGAAGCCTTGTAACATTTGCGAGTAAATTATAGCTTGTAAAAGATACGATTGGACAAGCGGCTGCAGTTTGAAAGTCAACTTCATGGGGTAATACGAAAGTAAGATTTTCATTTGCAACAACGTATTCTGCGTAAGATCCATTTTGAGGAAAAGCAATGACACGTTGTCCAGGGTGAATATTTTTCACATGAGAACCGACACGTTCTACAATACCAGTGGCATCTATACCTGGAATAAAAGGTAGTGCTTTATTTCCTTTTTTACCATAACGTGATTTAATATCAGCGAAATTTACACTAGTAGCAACAACGCGAATTAAAACTTGATCTTCTGAAATAGCCGGTATATCCAAATCTTTATATTTCATCACTTCAGGACCACCGAACGACGTTACAACGATAGCTTTCATCATATATCCTCCTAAATTTGACTATATAAATTATTTTAAATCTTTATCAGAAATTGGAAAATTATATAATAGTTATGTGTGGTTATAAGTGAAGCTTATGAACTCAATGAATCATAATATTAATTTATATAAAAAAACTTTAAAAAAATCGAACGAAATATGAATTACCTGCCAATATATAGTGTAAGACAAAGGAGGGCTGGAATATGAAGGGTGAAATAGATTACGCACATTTAATCCAATTAACTTTATCAGGAAATAAAGAAGCATATAGCAAGTTGTATGATAAAACGATTCAAGAAGTATATAAAACAGCACATTTTTTAATAGAGGATAAAACGGATGTAGATGATGTCGTTCAAGAAATATACATACAACTATATGAATCGCTTCGTAAGTATGATAGCGAGAAGCCATTTCGTCCTTGGCTAATTGGACTTGCGATTAAACAAATTTACTCTTATAGAAGAAAGAGGTGGATGCGACTACGAATTATAAAAAAAGCAGAAGAGCAAAGAAAGTCAGTGCAAATTGATTTTTCTAACGATGTTGTAAGTAAAATATCAAACCAAAAACTAATTGAACTCATTCATAAATTACCGTATAAATTGAAACAAGTTATTATCTTAAGATACTTACACGATTATTCACAAGAAGAAGTAGCACAAATATTACATATTCCAATTGGTACTGTGAAATCTAGAATTCACGCAGCATTAAAGAAACTACGTCAAAAAGAGCAAGTAGAAGAAATCTTTTTAGGAGAGGTAGGGAATGTGAAATGAGTTTAGATTGTAGAGTTAGGGAATCTATACAAGAAGAAGCAAAAGGTATTGTTGCCCCGCCGGATTTAAAAGAAAAAGTAATCGTACAAATAAAAATGAAGCACGGGCGGAGTAAGAGGAAGAAACGCCTTATCGCAGGAGTACTTGCAGCAGCTCTTTTAATCCCGACGACTGGTTTTGCGTATCAATCTATTATGGCGGATGGTATATACGGATCTTTCGAGAATTTAAAAAAACATGCCGGAACGATGACATTAGAGGCGTATATGCGTTTTAGTGCAAAATTATCAGAGGCGAAAGATGAAATGGGTACGAAGGAATATGAAGAGTTTACAAAAGAACTAAAAAAATTAACAAATGCAAAACTTACGTACGGAGATTCGAACGGTAATATTGATTATGATCAATTATCACCAGCAAAAAGAGAAGAAATGAAAAAGGTAAGTATGGGTCTTCAGCCATACTTTGATAAATTAAATGGTCATAAGTCTAGTAAAGAAGTATTAACACAAAAAGAGTTTGACCGTTATGTGGAAGCTTTAATGACATATGAAATCGTACAAGTGAAGACAAAATCAACTGGTGGGATGAAAGTAGAAGAAGTACCTGAGGCGTACAAAGAAAGATTTATTAAAGCAGAGCAGTTTATGGAATATGTAAATGAAAAGGTGCAATAATTAGAAAAGCTCATAGCCTTAGCTTTGAGCTTTTTTATTGAAACAAAAAAGAGTGTTCAATTATACTTTTTCATATTTGCATTATCTTTTTGTATAAAACAATCTAAAAGGGAATAACCAGCTATTAAACTAATTATCGTAACAAAAGTTGTATTTATTAGAATAATATTAACTAAATAAGGTAGGTATTCTGCAAGTGGTGAAAAGAGTAGTGCTGGGGAAAAGGAAATGAATAGTGTAGGCACTGTAATAGCAATAAATTTATCCGGTTGAAAGCTCCAGTTTTGTTTACTTGTTTCGCGATTAATAGATTGAAGGAATCGTAATAAAATGCCAACTATAAGAGGGAAGAGTGTAAAGTAGAATAATCTTGGATAAACGTTAAAGTTCACTTGCGTGTCTGTATCTAAATAAAATTGAATTTTTACTCCTACAAATAATAATAAGACGATAAATAATGTAAAGCAGAGGTATAGCATCAATTTTTGCATTATATTCCACCATCCTTTACTCAAAATATATTCAAAAAAAGAAGAGATATACAATAACTACTGTTGTATATCTCTTCTTTTACTGTTAGTTAATAGTGGAGTTTGCTTTTTCTTGCTTCGTGAAATAATCAATAATGCCCATTGCACTAATTTCTATATCTAGATGTAAAATATTATAAACGGAATGATCTGATGGAACGTTTAACTTTGTAAGATGAGAAGATATTTTATCCATTAACAAAGTTTGTAAAGCTTTAGTCGCTTCATCGAAATCATTATACTTTTCAAAGACTTCCTTACCAGTCTGAACGAAAATAGGTAGCCAATGTTCCAGTTGATTGTATACTTCTGTAACATGAGAGGATGCGCCGTAATGACCGAAATAAATAGTATCTACATCCATACTTTGAATATGATTTTTAGAAGCAATCATCGCATCTGGTTGAAATTGTGAAGGGGACGTTGATGGTAGATACAGTTCTACACCAACGTTTGCGAGTTCTCTATAATAAATTCCAATTGTATCACCAGTGAAAATCCCGTTTGTTAATGAATCGTGAATGCTAATATGGTGCTTAGCATGCCCCGGTGTATCGTAAAATGTAAGGATACGTTCTTCGGCAATTTTTAACGTATCACCATGTTGTACAATACGAACACGTTCTTCTTCTATAGGAAGAATTGGATCAAATAGTTTATCAAAATCTTCTTTGTATACAGCTTTTGCACCTAAAATGAGTTTTGTTGGGTCAATCATATGACGAGCACCGCGAGAATGCACATATAAAGTAGCATTTGGGCACTTTTCCATCATTAAACCAGCAGCCCCTGCGTGATCTAAATGAACGTGTGTAACGATAATGTTTTTAACTGCGTTTAAATCAATATGTAATTGTTGTAAGCCGTCTAAAATATACGGAAGAGAAGGGGCTGCACAAGTTTCAATTAAAGTAATATCGTCACCTAATAAAACGTACGTACCAGTTCGTTCATTATGTTGTAAATCGAAATCATCAATCAGATATAGGTGAGAAGATAATTGCTCTACTTTTTTCATATTTACCACTCCTTATATACTTCATGTTTCTATTATACGCTAAAATAGAAAAAAGGCAGAAAACGAAGCTCGTCTTCTGCCTTTTTGTAATATTATTATTTCGTTTGTTGTTTATTAATAGACATAATGAACAGTCCAACAATCCCGCCTACTAATGGAAGCATAATTTCTCCTGCTAAATTAAAGTAGGAGCTTAAGAATAAACCATTTACATCGATTACCCAGCCAGTAACATACAATAACATCATATATAGTACGAAATAAAACTCGCGATTTGAAATCGTTTCATGTTGTGCAGTTTTCATAATGGACACCATCCTTTTCTTTTATAATGGAATATAAACTGTCACATTTTGTTCACATTTCAATTGTAAAACTTTCCATCATAAAAGTCTAGTAGTATGTGTCGAATTTTGAACGGAAATAAAGCGTTATCATTATATCTTATAAGTACGTAATAAGAGATGTATATTCACGAATGTAGTATAGTATAAACATAGAATGATAGTGAAGAGAGGGGCAAAGACAATGACAGTTTATGATTTTTCAGCTAAAACAATTACCGGTGAAGAAAAATCGTTAAAAGATTACGAAGGAAAAGCACTTCTTATTGTAAATGTAGCTAGTAAATGTGGTTTCACACCGCAATATAAAGGATTACAAGAGGTATATGATAAATATAAAGACCAAGGACTCGAAATACTCGGATTTCCTTGTAACCAATTCGGGGGACAAGAACCAGGTACAGAAGCGGACATTACTAGTTTTTGTGAATTAAACTACGGTGTAAACTTCCCGATGTTTGCAAAGGTTGATGTGAAAGGTGATAAGGCTCACCCTCTATATACATACATGACAGAACAAGCACCAGGTTTACTTGGTATGAAAGCAGTGAAATGGAATTTTACGAAGTTTTTAATCGGAAAAGACGGGAAAGTAGTAGGGCGTTTTGCTCCGCAGACGAAGCCGGTAGATTTAGAAGTTGAGATTGAGAAGGTGCTTGGGGAATAAGTAGGAGTTTCACTTTATTAAAAAACGTCTCAAAGAACAATGTAGTTCTTTGAGACGTTTTCTTTAAACTCAAATTTTCAAGATTAAATAACTGTATCAAAGCCATCTGATTTAGGTAGAGAACCTGCTTTTTTCATAAGCACTTCCCATAAGTGTACGGATTTCTTCCATTCTACCGTAGCCTGTCCCTGTTGATACATAGCGTTCTCATAACTGGCAGTAAGTTGTTGCATATCGGCCGAGTTGTAAAGTGTATCGATATGGAGAGCGTATTCTCGGAATGTTTGACTTTCACCCCGTGGTATGCCAATTCTCGCAAATTGTTTTAAAAGTGCACCGTAAGCTTTTTGATAAACAGCATCATCTTTTCGGTATTTATAGAAATGAATAATAAGAAATGTCATCCATTTCATTCTAGTGGTGAAGAGAATGTATCCTATAATACTAATTAGTATCGTAGAGAGGAATACGTACCACCAAGAAAAACTAGTTTTAGAATTTGTGACCTTTTTAGTAGAAGCTTCTTCTGTATTTTCAATTAAACTTTTAAGTTTTGCTTCATTATTTCGTTGTTGTATTTGCTCGTTATTAGAATTATTTGCTTCGCTATTTTGTGAAATAGGAGCAGGCGTATTATTTATAAAATTATAGGGATTAGTAAATCCTTTTGTCGGTTCGAATGGAATCCATCCGTATTCTGGGAAATATACTTCGACCCAAGAGTGTGCGTTATCGTTCGTGATTGTATAAACATCCTCACCTTCTGCAGAGGCAAGTGTATTGTCAAGAGTTCCTTCTGTATAGCCTTTCACCCAGCGAGCTGGAATCCCGGCAGAACGAAGTAGTATAATCATAGACGTCGAAAAATTATTACAGTAGCCGCTTTTTGTATCGAAAAGGAATTGATCTACATAATCTTGGCTTTTGGCAGGGAATGAGACATTCGTTGATTCGTATGTAAAAGAGTTGTCTGTGAAGTAATTTTCAATAGCTAATACTTTATCATATCGGTTGTCTTTATCATTTGTAAGATTGATAGCCAAGTCTTTTACGCGCTGTGGTAATGACTCGGGAAGTTGTGTGTACTTTGTCATAAAATAAGGATTTGTTTCTTGACCTTCATTTGTTTTTACAGCTTTCAAGTTTTCTATGGAAAACTCAGGGATCTCATATGTTACTTTATACGAATGTAAAGTAGTAGAAGAGTCTCCATTCATTGTATAAATTTTTTCTAAAAACGGGTCAACACTGTATGATACATCAGAAGAAGCCTCAACTGATACTAATCCTGCTGGATAGGTAAGGTGAGGGTAACTTTTTTGCATGGTAATTGTTGCCTCAGTAGTTTCCGTTTTTGTATTTTGTTCGTACCAGCTTACGACGTCGTTTTTATTTTTAAAAGAAACCTTTTTCGGATTTTCAGAAACCTCCCAGCCTTTTCCGGTATAAAAATCTTTCGTTTCGACTCTCCAATATTGTTTGTTTTGCGTTCGTGCTGTGAAAACAATTGTAGGATCCGCCTTAAAAGGACCACCTAATCGTGAGTCATCTAAACCATACCCAATTGTAGAAACTTTTTTTTCTTTACTTGCTTCAGATGTGTTGAATTTTAAAAAATCCATTGTGTTTGGCCATTGAGGGCCAAATTTGGGAGCAAAGTATGCGATGGTTGCTAATAATACAATAAATATTGTAAGTGGTCTAAGTAATTTTGAGATTTCCCTAGCATAATTTTGTAAGTGTTCACGTTCTTTTATTCGTTCTACTTGAAGAAGACTAAGCATAAAAAAGCCGATGACAACAGTACGAATAATAGCGTAGTTTGCATTGTATAAATGTAAGTTATGAAAAGTTGCGATATAAATAATAGTCAATACAAGAAATAGAAACCCACGTTTTTTATGAATAATCCAAAATGAAGTAAAAGAACTCAAAAACCAAAATGAGAGAAAAAATAAAACCGTCGGAAAAACTGGAGAAATATCTAGTAAATTCCCTTGGAAAAACAGGGAGGAATTTCGAAACATATCAGAAAAGAATGCTGTTAGCCAAGATGGATTTATAAAAGCATTTTTATAATATAGGGAATGAATGATAAATAGGACTGTGACAATTTTTATTGGAATCTGCCACCTCGTTTGAAAAAAAGAGAGAGCGAAGCAAATTCCTATAAATGTTACGAAAATATCTAATCTACCTACATTTGTAATACCTATAAGAGGTCTTAGCCATTCTAGTAAAAGAAGAAATACACATGCATGCATGAAGAATCTGTTCGTATCCCACTTGTATTTTGTTTGTAATGTTATCATTTGCTCACCTCAAAAAACACGTTTGTATACCGGTTTTCATAAACCGTGTTTACAAATATTTGTCGTTTTTTTAGAGTTTCTATTATACTGATTTCTCGGTGTGAAAGTTGATTCGCTTTTTCTTTCACGACAAAAACCATACATTTTCTATTTCTTATAGCAGCACAATCAGCCGCCTTTTGAATATCGGGAGAAAGATTACTGGTCACGAGTATAACCGTGACGGGCTCATAAATTTTTCTTAGTTCCATGTCTACACTCTGGGAGAGCGGGAATACACTGTCTGCTTGTACTTTTGCTAAATGACAAAGGATTTGTTGTAACTGCGTATCTCCATTGTCTAAAGGGAAAATAGTTTGTTCTTTTCCGATAGACACGAATGATGCTGGTGAATTTTGTTTCAAGACAGCCCTTACGATAGAGGCAGTAAATGTGACGACTGATTCGAATAGAGGAGACTCGGTTCTGTCTATGAATATCATGATATTATGGCTGCGCTGTTGTTCAAACTCTTTTGTCATAATATTGTTTGTTCGTGCAGTTGCTTTCCAATCGATCCATGAAAAGCGATCGCCAGGTTTATAGTCTCTGACACCGACCGAGATTGTAGAGTCTTTTGCTGAATTTATATTTGCTGAAAGCACTCCTTGTTCGAAATGATTTTCCAATTGTTGATACGCTATATCTACATACTGGGGATAGACTAAAAATGTATTTGGAACTGAAAAAGTTACTTCTTTCTCCATCATGCCGAATAAATCGCCAGTTTTGACACGAACGCTTGAAAAAGTGTGCTCGCCTCTAGGGATTGTGTCAATAACATATTGAAACGAAATATTTCGTTTCAATCCTGGGAAGAGTACTACCTTATTCATCTTTATTTGTTTACAACTTATAAATTGTGGTGGCAGTTCATCTTCTATAACTAAATAAAGTAAGGGAAAAGGAAATTTTCTTTTTATTGTAATCATGCTTACAAATTGTTCTCCTACTACATATCCATTTTGGTTTGTTATTCGCTTTACTTCAGCGTCCCGTAAAGCGTAGAAGGGGAGTAGTAGTGAATAAAGAGCAATGGGAATTATGCTGTAAAATAAAAACCAACTTACAAACCCTCCTTGAAACATAGCGTACACAAATGTTAAGACTAGGCAAAAAGGGAGTAGCAATAACTTCGTAACGTGATATAGCGCTCGCAGTATTCGTTTCATCAAGGGTTCATCGCCCTTTGAGTAGGCACAGTAGTTCGTGCAACGATTTTTGCGATAACTTGTTCGCCAGTTATTCCTTCAAATTTTGCTTCCATTTTTATAATGAGTCTATGTGCTAAAACGTAAGGGGCTAAAAGTTTAACATCGTCTGGAATAACATAATTCCTGCCATGGATAAATGCATAAGCTTGTGAAGCTTTCATTAAAGCAATCGAACCACGTGGACTTGCACCTAACTGTATAGAACTGTACGTACGAGTCTGATTAACAAGCTTTACAATGTAATGCTTAATTGCTTTGTCCATACTTACTACCCGTACGCTTTGTTGTAAATAAATTAATTCTTGTATTGTAGTAATGGTCTGTAATTGAGAGAGTGGATTTGTTTTTTCCATCCGGTTTAAAATTTCAAATTCTTCTTCTGGTGTAGGATATCCCATTTTTAGTTTCAATAAGAAACGATCGAGCTGAGCTTCTGGTAGAGAATATGTTCCTTCATATTCGACCGGATTTTGTGTAGCCATGACAAAGAACGGCTTTGGTAAAGGTCTTGTAATACCATCTATTGTAATATTGCCTTCTTCCATACATTCAAGTAAAGCAGATTGTGTCTTTGGAGATGTACGATTAATTTCATCAGCAAGTACAAGATTCCCCATAATTGGTCCAGGCTTGAACTCAAATTGGAGCTCTTTCGGATTATAAATAGAAACTCCTGTTACATCTGACGGCAATAAATCAGGTGTAAATTGAATTCGCTTATAATCAGCATCAATGGATTTAGAAAGAGCACGTACTAGCATTGTTTTCCCGACACCAGGAACATCTTCTAATAGCACATGACCTTCAGCTAAGAGAGTTGTCAAAACTAAGATGGTTTCTTTTCGTTTTCCGACCATTATTTTTTCAATATTATTGATTATTTTTTCTACAGTGGGATGTAATGAATCAAGCTGGGGCATCGTAATCCTCCTAATGTTATTATCGTTTTCTAATCTATTTAGTGGACATATTTCTAATTCTATTTGTAGATAGTAAAACTTCCACCTTTAATTCTGAGAATATTCAGATTATTTATTTCGATTACATCTAGTATAATTGTTTCCGTAACTAAGGGCAATACAGTAAATAATGATTTGTAGTTTTATGTAAAATATATCTTGATATAAACTATTGTTGTGGGTAAAACATATAGGAAGGGAAGGAAAGATTGTCCTCAATGAGCAAAATAAATAGCGTAGGAAACCCTACGCGTAAAGTTTGGAACATATATTAATATGCCTTGTGATTAAAATGTATATGAATAAAAAATAAAGTCGACTTCACATGAAGAGGTCAGCTATTTAATTTATTACACTCTTTTATTTTTTATCTTTCTTATATTCTTTTCGTTTATTTAACCAAATATGAATTAATTCTACCAATTCCATTGTTTCAATCTCACAATATTCTCCTTTACCATCTTCGGCTAAATTGTCTAATACAGTAGTTGTGTCGTTCCGAATTTCTAAACCACAAATATTGCCATTTACTACTACATAATTTTTTTCTCCGTTTAAAACATTATGTATTTCTTCTAAAATCCAATCTCCAAAAGCTGTAACTTCAATTCCTAAAAAAGTTTCAACAAGTTTAATTTCTTGAGGAAGTCTCATAACTAAATCACTACTGTTAAGCACTTCAAAACTATATGGATATTTCATGACTATTTTACTCCTTTATTTCTGGCTTTAGTGACTCTATTTACTTCTCTATTAATCTCATAAGCTCTATTAAGGTAATAAATTCTTATACTATCATCACTATTTTCCTACTTAAATTATAGTGAAAATAGATTATTATTAAACTTATCTATCCAATATTTCTCTGATGTAGGTATGAATTCAGTGAAATCTTCATATGTACCACTCCAATCTTTTGGTACATAGTTTTCGTAGGATGCCAGTTCTGGAAACATTGAATATAGTATTTTATTATCAAAGTTAATTAATAAGATTGGACTAAAATCTAATAGATCTTCTCCTGCATTTTTCCTTTTAATATTTTCAAGTAGTAAATAATTTAATTCTTCTTTAGTTGTTTTATATTGATTAATCCTTACTAAAAATACTTCTACATTTTCATGATCTAATACTTTTATTCCATTTCTTTCTTCCGTTTCGTCATTATCTTCAATGCTTATACCTAAATTTTTATATGCATTATCTAATTTATTATAATCTAAAAACCATAGTTCTTTATCTGTTACATACCATCTAAACTCATTTTTATATATGACGGCTACTATAATGTTTTCTGCGTAAAGCGGTTCTAATTTCATAATATACTCCTTGTATTATTATCTTAAAATCCTGCCATTCTTGTTGTATTCTTCTATTGATTCAATCTAAGTTGCTGACAATTCATATGGATTTCCTGGCGTTTTTTGTTCAACTATTTTCAGGATAGTTGCCCTTGATATGGTGGATTTAAAGTATTGTATTTTCATTTATTAACTCATCTAACGATTTAGGTATATTAAATTTAACTACTCCCAAATTACTGCCTCTATTATATAAGAAATTTTTTGCAAGCTCATTATTATCTGTACTTCATCTTAAACTTTGCTAGAAGCAAGGAAGTAATTTAACAGTCGGTGAAGGATGTGAGCCCTCCACACTGATTAGATTTTCACTTTTTTATATTTTTTCCGGAATTTTTGACAATCTCTTGAACTGTGCGAAATGTCACATCTGTATTTTACAACCTCTCTTATAGTAAGGGTATGTAAGAGAGACGTATTAAAGGAGTGAACAGTATGAAGAAAAAAACTTCAGCACTAATGAGACGTTTAAAATATTTTTCACCAATAGATCGTTATAACGATAATCATACACAAGAAACATATGAAGATCGCGAATGGGAAAATGTGTACAGAAAGCGTTGGCAGCATGATAAAGTAATTCGTTCTACACACGGCGTGAACTGTACTGGTTCATGTAGCTGGAATATATATGTGAAAGATGGAATTGTAACTTGGGAAGGGCAGGAGCTTAACTATCCGACTACAGGTCCTGATATGCCAGATTTTGAACCGCGAGGATGCCCACGTGGAGCGAGTTTTTCTTGGTACATTTATAGTCCACTTCGTGTGAAATACCCGTATGTACGTGGTGTTCTTTGGAATATGTGGCAAGAAGAATTGCAAAATAACGAGTCACCATTAGAGGCTTGGAAAAGCATTGTGGAAAACCGTGAAAAGGCACGTACGTATAAGCAGGCGCGTGGTAAAGGGGGATTCATTCGTGCGAATTGGGATGAAGTGTTACAACTCGTTTCAGCTTCATTACTGTACACAGTAATGAAATACGGTCCAGACCGAAATGTTGGCTTTTCACCAATTCCAGCTATGTCGATGTTAAGTCATGCTGCTGGTAGTCGCTTTATGCAACTTATGGGTGGACCGATGCTTAGCTTCTATGATTGGTATGCGGATTTACCACCAGCTTCTCCTCAAATTTGGGGTGATCAAACAGATGTACCAGAAAGTAGTGACTGGTATAACTCTGGTTACATTATGACATGGGGTTCAAATGTACCAATGACGAGAACACCAGATGCACACTTTTTAGCAGAGGTTCGATATAAAGGAACGAAAGTCGTTTCTGTCAGTCCTGATTTCGCTGAATCAACAAAGTTTGCGGATGATTGGATTAGTGTGAAACAAGGTACAGACGGTGCACTTGCGATGGCAATGGGACACGTAATCTTACAAGAATTTTACGTGGATAATCAAGTGGAATATTTCACAAAGTATGCGAAGCAATATACTGATTTTCCTTTCTTTGTCACATTGAAACAAAAAGGAGATCAATTCGTTGCTGATCGGTTCTTAAATGCTTCTGATATTGGACGAGAAACGAAGTTAGGGGAATGGAAACCTGTTCTTTGGAACGAGAATACGAATGATTTTGCAACACCTCACGGCACAATGGGGTCACGTTGGGATAATGAAAAGAAATGGAACTTGCGTTTAGAAGATGAAGAAACAGGTGAAAAGATTGATCCACGTCTTTCTTTACTTGGAATGGAAGAAGCGATTGGAACTGTACAAATTCCGTACTTCTCTGATGATGGAAACAAAGTATTAGAACGTACAATTCCAGTGAAAAAGGTTATGACAGAAGAGGGCGAATTGTTCGTTACAACTGTATACGACTTAACGTTAGCAAATTACGGTGTGAACCGAGGGCTTGGCGGACAAGAACCGAAAGACTTCAATGATGATATACCGTTTACACCTGCATGGCAAGAGAAAATGACAGGAGTAAAACGTGAGCTTATTATTCAAATCGCTCGTGAGTTCGCACAAAATGCTGTTGATACGAATGGTCGCTCAATGATAATTGTCGGAGCGGGTATTAACCATTGGTTTAACTCTGATACGATTTATCGCGCCGTTTTAAATCTTGTTCTTCTCGTTGGAGCACAAGGTGTAAACGGCGGTGGTTGGGCTCATTATGTTGGTCAAGAAAAATTAAGACCAGCAGAAGGATGGCAAACAATCGCGATGGCAAAAGATTGGCAAGGTCCACCGAAATTACAAAACGGTACATCCTTCTTCTATTTCGTAACAGATCAATGGCGTTATGAAGATACACCTGTTGGACATTTAGCATCACCAGTTGAAGGTAACTCTCGTTATCAACATCACGGTGATTACAACGTATTAGCTGCACGACTTGGCTGGTTACCTTCTTATCCAACATTCGAGAAAAATGGAATTGAATTATATAAAGAGGCTGTTGCTGCTGGTGCAACAACGCAAGAAGAAATCGGAAAATATGTTGCACAAAAATTAAAAGAAAAAGAACTGAAATTTGCGATTGAAGATCCAGATAACAAAAACAACTTCCCGCGCAACTTATTCGTATGGCGTGCGAATTTAATTTCGAGTTCTGGTAAAGGACATGAATATTTCTTAAAACATTTATTAGGTACAACAAACGGGTTAATGAATGACGACAGTGATTCATTACGACCAGAAGAAATAAAGTGGCATGAAGAAGCGCCAGAAGGGAAGCTTGATTTACTCATTAATTTAGATTTCCGTATGGCTGGAACAGCACTGTATTCTGATATCGTCTTACCTGCTTCAACTTGGTACGAAAAACACGATTTAAGCAGTACAGATATGCATCCATTTGTACATCCATTTAATCCGGCAATCGGTTCACCGTGGGAAGCGCGCTCTGACTGGGATATTTTCACTTCTCTTTCTAAAGCAGTGTCTGATTTAGCGAAGAAAATCGATCTTGAACCAATGAAAGAAGTTGTGGCAACACCGCTTCTTCATGATACACCGCAAGAATTAGCGCAACCACTTGGCAAAATTAAAGACTGGAGTAAAGGCGAGTGTGAACCGATTCCAGGTAAAACGATGCCACAAATTCACGTTGTTGAAAGGGATTATAAAACGATTTATGACAAAATGACTGCGCTTGGACCAAATGCCGGAAAACAACCGATTGGTACGAAAGGGATCTCTTGGTCAGCAGAAAAAGAGTATGAGCAATTAAAGAGCAAATTAGGAGTCGTTCGAACGGATTCTATCGCGAAAGGTTGTCCAGACATCAAAGAAGCAATCAATGCTGCTGAAGCGGTATTAACACTATCTTCTACAACAAACGGTCATATGGCAGTAAAAGCATGGGAAGCACTTGAAAAACAAACAGATTTAAAACTACGTGATTTAGCAGAAGAACGTGAAGAAGAATGCTTTACATTCGAACAAATTACAGCACAACCGAAAACAGTAATTACTTCTCCGGCCTTTACAGGTTCAGAAAAAGGTGGACGACGTTACTCACCGTTTACAACAAATGTGGAACGTCTCATCCCTTGGAGAACGATAACTGGTCGACAATCTTTCTACTTAGACCATGACATGATGAAAGAATTTGGTGAAACGATGGCAACATTTAAACCAATTCTGCAACATAAACCGTTCCGTAAATCACGACCTGAAGTAGAAGGGAAAGAAATTACATTAAACTATTTAACACCGCATAATAAGTGGTCGATTCATAGTATGTACTTCGATTCATTACCGATGTTAACGCTATTTAGAGGTGGTCCAACTGTTTGGATGAATAAAGAGGACGCTGCTGAAGCGGGTGTTGCAGATAATGATTGGATTGAGTGCTTTAATCGTAACGGTGTTGTTGTAGCGCGTGCTGTTGTAACGCACCGTATACCGAGAGGAATGGCATTTATGCATCATGCGCAAGATCGTCACATTAACGTACCTGGTACGAAATTAACAAGTAATCGCGGGGGAACGCATAATAGTCCAACTCGAATTCACGTAAAACCGACACATATGATTGGTGGATATGGTCAATTAAGTTATGGATTTAACTATTATGGTCCAACTGGGAACCAGCGTGATTTAAATGTTGTAATCCGTAAACTGAAGGAGGTAGATTGGCTTGAAGATTAAAGCACAAGTCGGAATGGTAATGAACCTAGATAAATGCATCGGCTGTCATACTTGTAGCGTAACATGCAAAAACACCTGGACAAATCGTCCAGGTGCTGAATATATGTATTTCAATAACGTAGAAACGAAACCAGGTATTGGTTATCCGAAACAATGGGAAGATCAGGAGAAATATAAAGGCGGTTGGGAATTGAAAAATGGTGAAATTCAGCTAAAATCCGGTTCGAAAATGAAACGTCTTATGAATATTTTCCACAATCCAGATCAACCAACGATTGATGATTACTTTGAACCTTGGAACTATGATTATGAAACGTTAACAAATAGTCCGCAGCGTAAGCATCAGCCAGTTGCTCGTCCGAAATCAGCAATTACAGGCGAATTTATCGACAAAATTGAATGGGGTCCAAACTGGGAAGATGACTTAGCAGGCGGACATATAACTGGATTGCAAGATCCAAACGTAAAGAAAATGGAAGAAGAAATTAAAACAGATTTTGAAAACGTCTTTATGATGTATTTACCACGCATATGTGAACATTGTATGAATCCATCTTGCGTATCATCTTGTCCATCTGGTGCGATGTATAAACGTGAAGAAGATGGAATTGTTCTTGTAGATCAAAATGCATGTCGCGCATGGAGATTCTGCGTATCATCTTGTCCATATAAAAAAGTGTATTTTAACTGGCAAACGAATAAAGCTGAAAAATGTACAATGTGCTTCCCACGTATTGAAGCTGGTATGCCAACAATTTGTTCAGAAACATGTGTAGGACGTATCAGGTATATTGGAGTAATGCTATATGACGCTGATAAAGTAAAAGAAGCAGCTTCTGTTGAAGACGAAAAAGATTTATATGAATCTCAGCTTACTGTTTTCCTAGATCCAAATGATCCAGAAATAGCAGCTGAAGCGAAAAAACAAGGCATTCCTGAAGAATGGATTAAAGCAGCACAACAGTCACCTATCTATAAAATGATTATCGATTGGAAAATTGCTCTGCCTCTTCACCCGGAGTATCGTACAATGCCGATGGTTTGGTATATCCCTCCGCTTAGCCCAATTATGAACATGGTGGAAGGGAAAGGTAGTAACTGGCAAGCAGAAGAGGTTTTCCCTGCAATTGATAATATGCGTATTCCAATTCAATATTTAGCGAATTTACTCACTGCAGGGGATGAATCACACATTCGTCTTACATTGAAAAAAATGGCTGTTATGCGAACATATATGAGAGCACTGCAAATTAATAAAGAGCCAAATGAAGCTGTATTAAAAGAACTTGGTTTAACGAAACAGGATGTAGAAGATATGTATCGTCTTCTTGCCATTGCGAAATATAAAGATCGCTTCGTTATCCCGACATCTCACCGTGAACAAGTGGCAGATTTATATAGCGAACAAGGAAGCTGTGGTTTATCATTCACAGGTGGTCCAGGCTCTTGTATGACAATTTCTTAAATAAAGGGGGCAGAAAATTATGAGACAAAGTTTACAAACAGCTTTTTCTTGTTCTTCTTTTCTTCTCTCCTATCCTGAACTAGGGTGGAGAGAAGCTGTAACTGAATTGCAAGAAGAGGTTGAAACAATAAAACAGGAAGACGTTAAAGCGTCACTTACAGCCTTTATAAAGCAAGTGCTAAATAAAACGAATGATCAACTCATTGATAGTTACGTATATACATTCGATTTTGGTAAGAAAACAAATATGTATCTTACTTATATGAACACTGGTGAACAAAGAGAAAGAGGTATTGAATTACTGGAGTTAAAACAGCATTATAAAAAATCTGGTTTTGAAGTAACAGATAAAGAATTACCTGATTATTTACCGCTATTGCTTGAGTTCTTTGCAAATGCAAATGAGATAGACAGTGAATCAATTATGAGTAAATACACGGAGAATATACAAGCGTTACACGTTCAATTAAAAGAAGCAGACAGTATGTATGAACCAATTCTTGCGGCTGTTCTACTCGCTATCGAAACATGGGGTGTACAGACAAATTAGAAAGGAGAGTTGTTAAAATGATGGATCAATTTCTATGGGTATTGTTTCCCTATATCATTTTTGCAATCTTTATCGGTGGACATATTTTTAGATACAACTATGATCAATTTGGATGGACATCAAAATCTAGTGAACTATTAGAAAAGAAAATGCTCCGACTCGGAAGTCTATTATTTCACTTTGGGATCATGTTCGTAATTGGCGGTCATGTTATGGGGATTTTAATTCCAGAAGCTGTATACCGTTCAGTAGGTATCTCTGAGCATATGTATCATGTAGTAGCAATTAGTTTTGGGCTTCCGGCAGGTGTTGCTTCTATTAGCGGTTTAATTATATTAACGTACCGCCGCGTAACTGTAAAACGTATCATTGCAACGAGTACAAAGGGAGATTATATTGCGCTTATTTTATTACTTATCGTAATGCTAGCAGGACTTTCCTCAACATTTTTAAATATCGATTCAAAAGGATTTGATTATCGTACAACGATTGGCCCTTGGTTCCGAAGTCTCTTTATTTTCCAACCGAAAGTTGAATATATGATGGAAGTACCAATATGGTTTAAAATTCACATTCTCGCAGGGATGGGGCTTTTCGCAGTGTGGCCATTTACAAGACTTGTACATGTATTTAGTGCCCCAATTAAATATGTAAGCCGTAGTTATGTGATTTACAGAAGACGTATTCCTAATGAGTTGAAAAAATAATACTGCTGTAAACGGATAGGAGCTAATGGTTAAAACGAAACGAGGTCTAATATGGAAGGCCTCGTTTTTGTTTACATAGGGAATAAATGTTAATAAGTAGTTTAAATTGAAAAAAGATTAGCATCTAAATAAGATGCTAATCAATGCTACAAACAGAAGCAGAGCAATCTTCACAAGCAATTTCACATTTTAAAAATTGTAAATCGTGGATTGTAATCTTTCCTTTATGAATTGAAATTGTACCTTGCTTTTTTAATTCATTTAACATTCGATTTACACTTTCACGTGAAGTTGCACAGAAATTAGCGAGTTCTTGATTCGTTAATGGTAAATCGATGAGAATACCATTTTCTTTTAATACACCGTAACTATTTGTCATTCGTATAAGAGTAGAGTACAGGGCACCTTTTTTGCCGTGTAATACTAAATCTCGGAACTTCGTTTGCATTCTTCTTAAATGTTCACTAATCCATTTCATAAATTCAAATACAAGAGCGGGTTTTTGGAGTAATGCTTTTTCTAACGCTTCACGTTTTATTACACCTACTTCAACATCTTCAAGACATTTTGAGTTTAATAAATATTTTGCATTATCCGTGAACAATGTTAATTCTCCAATAATGTCATATTCCGAACAAATTCGAAGTGTTAATTCTTGTCCGTCAGCACTAAGTTTACTAATTTGTACTTTCCCTGAGTGAATGATATAGAGTTCTGTTGCCTCCATACCTTCTTGAAAAATAAAACTACCTTTTTTTATCTGCATTTTATATTCAACAGATGCAAGTAATTCTTTTAAATCTTGAGATAATGTCATACTGTTTGCCACAGTGATCACCTTTCTTCTTATAAGCAATACATTTCCTATTTTGAGTGTAAGTATGATGAAAATGCAAGAGCTATTTAAAAATAAATTGAAATTTCAATGACCGTAAGGAGGAGTAGCTAAAGATGTGAACAAAATGCGAACAGATTTGTGAAAATTTTTTGAATGGGGAAAGTGATGTGAGAAAAGTCACATTGAATATGTAGCTTCTTTTTTATAATGAAGGCAAATAAAAAAATGAAAACTTACTAAGGATTGCAGCAGAAAAGAAGGGATATAGATGCACGAGAACATGAAAGATTCTTTAAAGCGGCCACTTCAAGATTTACGCATTTCAGTTATTGATCGTTGTAATTTTAGGTGCACATATTGTATGCCTGCTGAAGTGTTCGGACCTGATTATGCTTTTTTACAGGAAGAGTGTTTATTAACATTTAATGAAATAGAAAGGTTAGCTAGATTATTTATAAGTATGGGAGTTAATAAAATTAGGCTTACTGGCGGTGAACCTTTATTGCGTAAAGACTTACCGAAATTAATTGCAAGACTTACAAATCTAGAAGGCTTAAAAGACATTGGACTCACAACAAACGGAATTCATTTAGCAAAACAAGCTAAGGCGCTAAAAGACGCGGGATTAAAACGTGTAAATATTAGTTTAGATGCGATAGAGGACCATGTCTTCAAAAAAATTAACGGAAGAAATGTAAGTACAAAACCTGTACTGAAAGGAATAGAAGCAGCAAATGCTGCTGGATTAGAAGTAAAGGTAAATATGGTCGTAAAAAAAGGGATGAATGATAGTCAAATTCTTCATATGGCGCGTTATTTTAAAGAAAAAGAAATTCAGCTCCGTTTCATTGAGTTTATGGATGTAGGCAGTACAAACGGATGGAATTTTGAAGAAGTCATTACGAAGGAACAATTAATAGAGAAAATTAATCGTGTATATCCAATTGAGCCCGCTCAGCCTCGTTATTTTGGAGAGGTTGCGAAATTGTATCGATATGTAGGGAGTAATGCAGAAGTTGGATTTATTACTTCTGTTTCTGAGTCATTTTGTTCTTCTTGTACGAGAGCTCGTATTTCGGCAGACGGCAAGTTTTTCACATGCCTATTTGGAGCGAAAGGAACGGATTTGCGAACGCTTCTTCGAGAAAATATTTCTGATGCATCACTATTAAAAATTTTAAATGATACATGGCGATATAGAACAGATCGATATTCAGATGAAAGAACGGTTGAGAATACAAGTAAACGTCCAAAAGTTGAAATGTCTTACATTGGTGGATAGTGAAAGGAGGATTTCTTATGCAAGAGCGTTATTCAAGACAAGTGTTGTTTTCTGGAATTGGTGAAATGGGACAAAGAAAAATAAGAGAAAAGCATGTGCTCCTAATCGGTGCGGGTGCGCTAGGAGCTGCGAATGCAGAAGCACTTGCTAGGATGGGAATTGGGAAATTGACAATTGCTGATCGTGACTACGTCGAATGGAGTAATTTACAGCGGCAGCAGTTATATACAGAAGAAGATGCGCAGCAGTGTAAACCAAAAGCAATTGCAGCAGCAGAACATGTAAGAAAGATTAATTCTGAAGTGGAAATTGTACCAGTTGTAACAGATGTCACAATGCGAGAAATAGAAGAGTTAACAAAAGATGTGGATCTCATATTAGATGCGACTGACAATTTCGATACGCGTCTACTTATAAATGACATTTCACAAAAAGAAAATATACCTTGGATATATGGCGGATGTATTGGGAGTTACGGTGTAACGTATACAATTCTTCCTGGGAAAACACCATGTTTTCGCTGTCTAATGGATCATCCTATGGGCGGTGCAACATGCGATACAGCCGGAATCATTCAGCCAGCTGTACAAATGGTCGTTGCTCACCAAGTTACAGAGGCGATGAAAATATTGGTGGGTGATTATGAATCATTAAGAGGGACGATGTTGTCATTTGATATTTGGAACAATCAATATCTCTCATTAAAAGTAAATAGACAGAAGAAAAGTACATGTCCTTCTTGTGGGAAATCACGAACGTATCCAAGCTTAATATTTGAAGCGCAAATGAAAACGGAAGTGTTATGCGGACGGAATACAGTTCAAATCCGTTCAGGAATAAAGAGAAATCTTAATTTAACCGAAATTCAAAAACGATTACAAAAAAGTGTACATGTCAAAAAAACGCCTTACTTACTATCATTTCTAGTTGATGAATATCGTTTTGTTTTATTTATAGACGGTAGGGCATTTATTCATGGGACAAATGATGTGAAAATAGCAAAACGATTATACGCCAAATATATAGGATGAACAGAAAAATCGTTTTTTCCTTATTAAAACGAGGTGAAAAAGAATGTTAGATAAACGTATACCAATTCCAGTAGCAGAAGCAGTTGCTCGTGTAATGAAATATGCCTACCAAGGTGAAATGGAAAAGGTTTCTCTTATAGAAAGCTACGGTAGAACACTTGGAGAAGATGTTATTGCAGATCATGATGTTCCGCATTTTGATCGCTCTCCATACGACGGGTTTGCGATTCGAGCGGAAGATACAAAAGAAGCGAGTAGTAGTAACCCCATTCAGTTTGAAGTAATTGGCGAAATTGGAGCAGGCTTTGTTTTTACAGAAGAAGTGAAAGCATTTCAAGCTGTCCGTATTATGACAGGTGCCGCAATTCCGGAAGGGTGTAATGCGGTTGTTATGTTAGAGCTAACGGAAGGATTTGAAGAAAACGAAAAGATTTATATGGTATTAAAACGCTCTTTCTCTTCTGGCGATAACATTTCTTTTAAAGGAGAAGATGTAAACCAAAATAGCATCTTTGTGAAAAAAGGGACTGTTATTAATCCTGGAGTTGCAGCGCTTCTTGCTACGTTTGGTTATAGTACGGTATATGTTGTAAAACAGCCAGTCATTGGAATTGTAACGACAGGAAGTGAACTGCTCGAAGTACATGAACAATTAAAGCCAGGGAAGATTCGAAATAGTAACTCTTATATGGTAGCTGCTCAAATTGAACGAGCAGGTGGAATTGTACAGTATTATGGGCAATTCGCTGACAATTTTGAGACGTGTTATAACACTGTAAAAAAAGCGATAAAAGAAGTTGATATATTAATTACAACTGGTGGCGTTTCAGTAGGAGACTATGATTATTTACCGGCTATTTATGAGAGATTACAAGCTAATGTACTTTTTAACAAAATAGCGATGCGACCAGGAAGTGTGACAACTGTAGCTGAGTTAGAGGGAAAACTATTATTTGGTCTATCTGGTAATCCTTCTGCTTGTTATGTCGGATGTGAATTGTTTGTTCGACCTGTCATTGGAACATACTTGCATAGGAAAGATCCGCACATATATCGTGCAGAGGCAATATTACAGAAAGACATTTCGAAAGCAAATCCGTTTACTCGTTTTGTAAGAGGGAGAGTGGAATTTGTAGATGGTCAATTACAAGTTACACCAGTTGGTTTAGATAAATCTAGTGCAATTTCTTCACTTGCAGAGGCGAACGCATTTATCGTCCTGCCAGGAGGAACGAGAGGATTTGAAGCAGGAATAACTGTTTCGGTACTGTTATTAGAATCAAACGCTGGAAGTGAGTGGCCGTGGGAAGAACCACTTCGATCATACAAATAATAGAAAAATAGATTACTAACTTATACAAAGATAAGAGGTGCAAAATGATACAAACGTATTATGAAGTAATTGATACACCTATTTCAATTGAGGAAGTTACAAACAAAGTAATTCGTCGTGAGTGCGGCGCAGTTACTACTTTCGTTGGTACTGTTAGAGAATTTACGAAAGGGCGTCGTACGCTACATTTAGAGTATGTAGCATATAAAACAATGGCAGAAAAACAACTTGAGAGAATTGGTACTGAAGTAGGAGAGAGGTGGCCTGGGACATTTGTCGCCATTACACATCGCATTGGTACATTACAAATTTCTGATCTTGCTGTTGTCGTCGCTGTTTCTACACCACACCGGAAAGCTGCATATGAGGCGAACGAATATATTATGGAGCGTATAAAACAAATCGTTCCAATTTGGAAGAAAGAATTTTGGGAAGATGGTGAATCATGGATTGGTGATCAGTTAGAGAATGTAGCATATGAGAATGGTGAGCCTGAAGAGGAGATGAGAATATGATTGAAGTACTATTATTTGCACATTTACAAGAAGAAGTAAGTAAGCCAGCATTACAAATCGATTGTGAAAATATTACAGTTGCTGAACTAAAGAAGGTACTCATTAAGAAATACAACGTAGCGATTTCAAATGAAATCATGGTAGCTATAAATGAAGAGTATGCAAATGAGGATGACATCATTCAAACTGGCGATGTCATAGCGATAATTCCGCCAGTAAGTGGTGGTTGATTCTTTTCGACTTAATCATGTTACGACGTGATTAGGCTGGAGAGAATGAATATAAATATGCATACATAGGAGGGAACAGGATGAAAAGTCCTAATTTTCAATTAAGTTTACAAACTTCTAATCTAATTATAGGTTTTATGGTATGGGTCATTTTATCATCATTAATGCCTTATATTAAAGTGGATATCCCATTAACTGCGGGGCAAATTTCTATGGTCACAGCAGTACCCGTTATTTTAGGTTCTGTTCTTCGCATTCCAATTGGTTATTGGACAAATCGTTTCGGAGCAAGAAAATTATTCTTTATTAGTTTTATTCTATTATTACTTCCTGTCTTTTATATTAGTGTTGCCAATTCTATGATGGATTTAATTATTGGTGGATTATTTGTAGGAATCGGTGGTGCTGTATTCTCTGTAGGAGTAACTTCTTTACCAAAATACTTTCCGAAAGAGAGTCATGGTTTTGTAAATGGTATTTACGGTGTCGGTAACGCCGGAACAGCAATTACTTCATTTTTAGCGCCTGTTATCGCAACTTCAGTTGGCTGGAGAACGACAGTACAATGTTATTTAGTTTTACTTGCAGCATTTGCACTTATGAACTTTTTATTAGGTGATCGTAAGGAGAAAAAGGTGAATACACCATTAATGGAACAAATAAAAGGTGTATATAAAAATGAGAAACTTTGGTTTTTATGTATCTTTTACTTTTTAACATTCGGATCATTCGTCGCATTTACAGTATACTTACCAAACTTTTTAGTATCTCACTTCGGATTAGAGAAAGTAGATGCTGGTATGCGAACTGCAGGATTCATCGTACTCGCAACAATTATGCGTCCGATTGGTGGTTGGCTCGGCGATAAGTTTAATCCATTTAAAATATTAATCTTCGTATTTATCGGTTTAACACTTTCAGGTATTATTTTATCATTCATGCCTAGTATGAACGTGTATACATTTGGTTGCTTACTAGTCGCATTTTGTGCAGGCATTGGTAATGGTACAATCTTTAAACTCGTTCCAATGTACTTCTCAGAACAAGCAGGTATTGTAAATGGACTCGTTTCAGCTTTAGGCGGACTAGGAGGGTTCTTCCCGCCCCTAATTTTAACATTACTATTCCAACTAACAGGCCATTATGCAATTGGATTTATGGCATTATCAGAAGTCGCACTTGCTTGTTTAATCATTACAGTGTGGATGTATAGTCAAGAAAAGCTGTTAGTGATGTTAAAAAATCATTAATAAGGAAAAAGAACCATCCCAAAGTATTTTGGGATGGTTCTTTTAGTAATAGGCTTCAACATGTTTTTATTGATCTCTCAATAAACGCTTATTTTCTATAAGAATGTGCTTTTAAAATGAAGATGTCAAAAGTTATTCAATTAAAGGGCAGATTAGTTAAGGAAATCTTAAATCTATTCTAAAGATCGAACTCATTTTTAGAATGCAAATATTTAATTGAATCGGGATGTTTAGATGAAAAAAATATAAGTCCACTCAAGATAAACAAGTATCAGGTGTGTTAGGTAGTTTAAGCGACAAGTATAGGATTGATGCAAGTATCCTTCGCATAGTAACTGCATTATCAGATTTTTTTAGGGCCAAATTTTTTGGTAAGGTTAATGGATATTGTGAAAAAGTATACTTAAAATAAAGAAGATAGTTTAGGTCAATAAGATAAAATTATGAATTTGTATAAATAATCCATAATTTTCTTTATGATTTATATTTGGTATGTTAAAGAAAAGAGAGGAGAGGGAAATGAAATAAGAATTTTTGATGCACATTTTCATATTATTGGTTTAAGTTTTTCTGATTATTGAGAATTGAAGGGGTTTTCCGACTGATTAAATGTGATTCATATTTAGTAAAGTGTTTAATCCAACTAAAATATATTTAGAATGAGGTTTTACATGTTTGTTTTTATTATACTAGACGTAATATTACCAATATTAATATTAATGCTAATTGGTGCAATCTTACAAAGAAAGTTCCAATTTAACTTAAAGCAGCTTTCTACACTTATTACTTATTGCTTAATGCCAGCGGCTGTATTTGTGAATATATATGATATTAGTATAGAGACAGGTTTGTTGCTCCAAATAATATACTATTTAATGCTTTATAGTCTGAGTCTGATCATAGTAAGTCATTTCATTTCAAAAACATTAAAGTTAGAAAAAGGAGAAAGTGCAGCTCTAAAAAATAGCATTTCGTTAATGAATTCCGGTAATTATGGGTTACCAGTAAGTCAATTGATTTTCAGTCACAATCCAGTGGGGGTTTCCATTCAGATTTTTATTGTGATTTTCCAGAATCTTTTAACTTATTCATATGGGATATATAACTTACTATCAGCAACAAAAACAATCGGAGGTATTATTCAATCATTTCTAAGACTGCCTGTATTTCATGCGCTCGTATTAGGGGTTCTCTTTCAATCTTTTAAAATTCAAATACCTAATTCTATCTTGCTACCTCTTAATCAGCTTGCGAATGGTTTTGTTGCAATAGCACTCATATTGCTAGGGGCGCAATTATCCAACATTAAACTTAATTTTTTCCATCGAGTCATAACATGGGCTTTAATTGGAAGGTTACTGATGGGACCATTATTAGCACTTGCTGTAATATACATACTAAACATCGATGGTATTGTTGCACAATCGTTATTTATTGCAAGTTCTTTTCCTACTTCAAGAAATACATCAACCATTGCTATGGAATATCAAATAGAGCCTGAATTACATGCACAAATCGTTTTATTTTCAACAATTTTCAGCATTATTACAGTAACTGTCGTTATTTATTTATCATATATTTTGTTTTGAATATACGTGCAAAAACGAAAAGATTTGAGGCGGTAAATGATGGACAGAAGTCCTATAGATATGAGAAGAAAGCAGTCTTTCATATATTGGGTGTCGTTTACAATTGTACCATGTTTCAAAATCTAGTGATTTAATTCAAAAAAAGAAACTTATTAGGGTTTATTTCGTATGGAAATCTTTAAAGTATTTACATATAGACTGGCGAAAAAAAGACACAATCTCGCTTATAATTAAAGTTATATGAGCTTAGGGTGATAGCGATGGGGTGGGAGTGTCAAGTAAGAATTTTATGCATAATTGCCACTAAGGGAGATGATTAAAAGTTGAGTAAACAGAATATCAGCACAATAGTTTCAGGAGATTTGATTGTTACCCATCTAATTGGCCAGATTAATACAGAAGATGTGTATGAATGGTTTAATGATTTTGAGCAGGTTTGTCAGCAATTTATTTCTGAGGGTCGGAAATACAAAGTGTTGGTGGATAGAAAAGGGTATACCCCAAATCATTTTTCTGTTCAAAAAGTATGGAAAGATAAGTTCTTCAATGAAACCATTTTGAATCATAGTAAGGCAATTGCATTTCTTCTTGAAGAAGGAGAGATACTGAAGTATTTACAACAATCCAATACAAAAGAATCCGTGGAGTTTTTTGATGATTATGAACAAGCGCTAATTTGGTTGAATGAATATCCAATATAAAAACTGAATAGAAAGAGTTGCTCGTAATGTTACACTTGTCATGAAATTTATTTGTTTACAAGTTGCAAACACCATTTATTTTCTTCATAGATTACTTGTGAAATAAAAGAACGGAACTACAACAAAAAGAACAAACGTCCCCTAAAAAACGTTTGTCCAAAGGTAATTACTATTTTAACTAAGAAATAGATTACAATTTATGTGTACGAGAAATCTTTTTTATAAGTTTAGGCAATATAGATGTTAGTTCTTGCTTCAAACGCTTCGTAAATGATGGATCTTTACCAGAAGTTGAAATAGTGACAACATATTCATTATTTCTTATAACGCCAGGTGTGTGAAAAGATGATTCTGTACCATCACTTACAACGTTAACCCACTGGAAATCATGAGCGGCCTGTTTGACCATCATATTTACAGCGTGTTGATTTGTAGCTGCATAAATAAGGTGAGCATCTTTAATATCATCATTACTAAAAGCTTTTTGCTTCCAAGTAATATAAGAAAGTTCCTTCATTTCCTCGCAAATTTCTGGGCTGACAACAGTGACGAAAGCGCCTGTATCTTTTAATCCAGACGCTTTTCGATATGCAATTTTACCTCCACCAATGATAACAACGACTTTATTTTGTAGATTAAACATAAGAGGGTACATGTTATACATATATGCATTCCTCCATTCGTTCTAACAATGTTAGTTTCATATATGTATCAAACTGAAGACAGTTACAAGTCGTAACATGATTATATTTTTTTGTATGCAATTCAATTTTTTGAAGTAATAATCCGGTAAAGAGAAGGTATGGCATGACATATACATGGGACGCAGTCGATGTTATATCCTTGAGCTCGGCAGTAAAAGAGGGAGTTCCTTTCGTTAAAAAGGAACAGGATACTGGCATACCAAGTTTTCGTTCGACAGCTGCTCCGATTAGTTGTAACTCATGTATCGGTTGTGTATCACTACTGCCTCGTCCTACGAGTAAAATACTACTATTTTGCATTGGCATAGCTTCACGTATTCTTTTCACTACAAGTTCCACCATATGTGGATGTGTACTAAAAGGAGGTACAACTGAAAATGTTATTTGTGGATATTTCTTTTGTAGTTGTTCTATTTCAAAAGGAATATCACGTTTATAGTGAGCTGCTGCAAATAATAAAACAGGTACAATCATTATTTCAGTTACTCCCTCTATTATCGTTTCTGTAACTGCATCCGAAATAGTAGGTGTCGTTAGTTCTAGAAAAGCTATTTTTTGAATTCTTTCGTTTCGCTCTTTCATAACAGATTGAATAAATTGAATGAATTGTTCATTACCTTCTTGTAGCCGGCTCCCATGTCCAACATATACAATTCCTTTCATTGTCTCACCATGTCTTTCTTCATAAGAGTTTCTTGTAATTGATGATCTACGTTATGAAACCCAACTTTATTTGCATAGTATAAAGTTGGAACGTCGGTATACGAGAATGGGAGAGTAAGAATATTGATAAAGCCAAGGCGTTTTATTTCTGCTAGAAACGTATCAATAGAAGCACGACCTTCAAATACAATGCTATCCCATGAGAATTCAGAAAGCATACGTGAATGAATTTCATCGAAGCGATGATCAATTGTGTACTCATGAGTCATCATATAGGAACCAGCACCAATTTTTTCTTGTATAAAAGCAATTCGGTTAATGTTTCGTCCTAAATAAACTGTTGTATTGGAAGAGAACTCTGCTTGTTTACTTAGTAGCCCATATTGCATAAGTTTTTCTTGAGTGGCAACGTTCATATGTTGTAGTTGCGCTTGTAAAGAACGAATATCTTTTTGGTGTTTACTACATGATTGCATCAATATTTCTACACTTTCAGCTGAACAAAAAACAAGACGATTAACGTTAAAAATTTCATTGATTTGTTCAAGTGTTAATGTGTATTCTACCTTTTTGAAAGTAGGAATTTGATATATTTCTGCACCGGCTTCTTGTAACTTTTGCTTCATTGAACTTGTTTTATTCGTTGCAGATGCAAATAAAACTTTCTTGCCGTGCAATGGCTTGCGTTCTTTCCAAGAGATTTGATCCCGTAAGGAAACGACATCACCAACAATTGTCATAGAAGGATTAGAAATATTTTCGTTTTTGACAATAGAAACAATGGTAGACAGTGTCCCTGTGACAACGCGCTGTTTACCAGTTGTACCCCATTCAATGACTGCTACTGGCGTATCTTCTTTTTTTCCTGCTTGTAGTAAGTTTTCACAAATTGTAGGTAAGTTTTTTATACCCATGTAGTAGGCAATCGTGTCGCTATTGTAAGATGAATTATATTTTCCATGATCGGTTAAAGGACCTTTTGCATGTCCGGTTAATAAAGTGACGCTATTACTGTAGTCACGGTGGGTGAGGGGAATACCTGCATAGATACTAGCGGCGATGCTAGATGTAATACCTGGTACAATTTCATATGGAATATTTGCTGATGCTAAAGTTTCTGCTTCTTCACCAACACGGCCAAAAATAGATGGATCTCCGCCTTTTAAGCGGACTATGATTTTTCCTTCTTTCGCAAATTGAAGGAGGTGTGAGTTAATCATTTCTTGACGCATAGTATGATTCTTTGGCATTTTTCCGCAATAAATAAGTTCACATGTTTCTTTTGTATAATTAAGAAAGGACGGGTTTAATAAGCGGTCATATAAGACGATATCTGCACGATTTAAGCACTCTATCGCTTTTTTTGTAATAAGCCCTTCATCACCTGGTCCTGCACCAACTAAATATACATATCCGTTCATATTCGCACCTCGTCTATTTTTATTTAAAAGGAAGCCAGGGGAGGCTTCCTTTTTTAAATTACATGTATATATAAATATCCCCGTCAATAACTTCTACTTCATACGTTTGAATACAACCGTCATCAGGTTTTTGAACTTCACCTGTTAGTAGTGAAATTTTCCAATCATGTAGGGGACAAAAGACGAATTCTCCAGATACAATACCTTCCGCTAATGGCCCTTTTTTATGAGGACAACGATTTTCTACAGCTCGAATATCGCCATTTGAAAGGCGGAATAGGGCGAAAGACATACCTTTCATTTGCACCTCTTTACCGATTTGAATAGGAAGGTCTTCTGCACGCATAACTTTTATTTTTTCTTTCGTTTGTATCATATAGATCACAGCTCCTTATTTCACAGTTTCTACTTCATACATCGCTTTTAATGATTTCGTTTCTAGTGCTTGTCCCCATGCTTCTTTATATGTGCCACGAGCTTTTTGGAAACGTTCATTTAACTTAGTGACCATATTTGCATCTTGCAGTATTTCCTTTATGTGATCGAAGCCTAATCGTTCTGTCCAGTAGGCAGTACGCTCTCCATAAATACCAGTTTCACGATAATATTGCATGTAAGCTGTAGCGATGCGAAGGACATCATCTTCAGTAGGGACAATCATTACAAAATCAGCTTCGCGTACTTCCGTACCACCATTTCCGCCAATATAAAGTTGGTATCCATTTTCGACACAAACAACGCCAAAATCTTTCGTCAGTACTTCCGCACAGTTACGTGGACAGCCCGTTACACCCATCTTCATTTTATGAGGTGTATCTACCATTTCTAATGATTGTTCAAGCAACATACCAAGTCCTAATGAATCTTTCGTACCGAAACGGCAGAAACGAGAGCCAACACATGATTTTACATTACGAAGAGATTTTGAATACGCATATCCAGAAGCCATATTTAATTCAGCCCATACGTTAGGTAAATCTTGTTTCTTAACACCGTATAAGCCAATTCGGCTCGCACCTGTAATTTTCACAAGTGGAACATCGTACTTTTTCGCAACTTCAGCAATTTTCATTAAATCATCTGCTGTTGTAACGCCTCCGTACATACGTGGAATAACAGAGAAGGTACCATCGTGCTGGATGTTACCATTCATTCTTTCATTCACGAAACGGGATGATTTATCATCTTCATATTCTTCTGGAATCGCCATACGTAAATAGTAGTTTAAAGCAGGACGACATTTCGAACATCCATCTTCATGTACAAAACCAAGAACGTTTCGTACTTCTTTTGGAGATTTTAAACCTTTCTCATGAATGGCCGCTACGACTTCATCACGTGATAAAGGTGTACATCCGCACATACCGGTAGACTGTGCAGAAGCATCAAAAGCATCTCCAAGTGTATGAGATAAAACTTGTTCTACAAGCGGACGACATTTACCACAAGACCCTGCGGCTTTCGTACAGGCTTTAACTTCTTCAAAAGTCTTTAACTCCTGTTCTAAAATGGCGTGAACGATTGTGCCTTTCGTAACACCATTACATCCGCAAATTGTGTCATCCGCACTCATAGTAGCAACGTCAAGTTCACATTCTTCACCAGCTTTGTGAAGAATGGAAGCTGGTGTATATTCTTGTATATCTTCTTCTTTCTTTAACATGCTAAAGAGGCGGGTACCGTCAGCTGTATCACCGTATAAAACGATACCGACGACTTTATTATCACGAATTAATACTTTTTTATAGGAACGTTTACATTCATTAAAGATGGATATTGCTTTCGTTTGATCATCTTCATAAATTTGGCCAGCAGAGAATAAATCACAACCAGCAACTTTTAATTGTGTACCGACGATACTGCCCGAATATCCATCAGTTTGTAAATTTGTTATATGTTTTGCTAATATCGCACCTTGTTCATAAAGAGGAGCAACAAGTCCATATGCGATACCGTCATGCTCTGCACATTCTCCAACTGCATAAATGGACTCATCATTTGTTAGCATATAGTCATTGACTACAATACCGCGATTTACAATTAGACCAGCATCTTTTGCTATTTGCGTATTTGGGCGTATACCGACAGCCATTACGATTAAATCACAATCTACAACTTCACCATCTTCAAATTGAATGCCCTCAACATGGTCTGTACCAAGAATTTTTACAGTTTTCTTTTCCATTAAAAACTTCATGCTTTGTGCTTCTAAATCTTCACGCAGAAGAGCAGCTGCTTTCGTATCTAGTTGTTGCTCCATTAAGCTAGGCATTAAATGAACAACATGTACGTCCATTCCTAAATCAATTAGACCTCTTGCGGCTTCTAAACCGAGTAACCCGCCACCAATGACAACGGCCTTTTTCTTTTCTTTAGCGGTATCTATCATAAATTGTGTATCTTCAATAGTTCGAAATCCTGTTACACCAGAAAGTGCGGAACCTTCAACAGGTAAAATAAAAGCACTAGAACCTGTTGCGATAATGAGCTTGTCGTATGTAAGAGTACGCTTCTTTTCTGTAATAATAATTTTTTCTTCTCGGTTAATACTTTGAACTCTTTCATTCGTATACAAAGTTATTTCGTTTTCTTCATACCAACTGTATTCATTCATAATGATATCTTGCATATTTGTTTTGCCTTGTAAAACATGAGAAAGCATAATGCGGTTGTAGTTTGGATGCGGTTCATCTCCAAAAATAGTAATCTCATATGAATCACTATCATGTTTTAAGATTTCTTCCATACAGCGAATGCCAGCCATACCATTTCCGATCATAACTAAACGTTTTTTCATTTTCGTTTCCCCTTTTTATGTGAAATATTGAACAAAGGATTATATTTTTATTATAGAAAATCAAATAAGGGGAAGATGTGATATTTATCACATTTTTATAATGATTCACAAATTGTTAAAATTCGGTTTTATGTGAAGGGGATGTGAATATTTTTCGCAAAACGAAAAAGCAGGCCATAAGTATTTACACTCATGTCCTGCACTTGATTTATGCTTTCGTAATGGCACGCGGAAATAAAATATTATTTTCTAAATGAATATGCTCAAATAAATCATACTCTAGAGCTTCAAGACGTTGGTAGACAAGTCGATAAGTACCGCAAGCGCCTTCTGGAGGAGTAAAGTCATTTGTCACTTTACGAAGTTCTTTTATAATATTTCCGGCATGATTGTGCTCATTTTCTAGTTCATCCACTACTTTACGTAACTTTGTATAATTTTCATCAGTTGGATTTTGTTCAAATTCTAAAATTAATGGGAAATCTTCCATTTCTTCTTTAATTAAATGCTGTTCTAATTCCATTTTAAGTTCATGAAATAGCTTATGAATTTGAGCTAAATGAGGCTGACTTGCCCCATGAACACGTAATACTTTTGTCACATATGGACTTAACTGTGGTAATTCTTCATTTAAATAGCGATGATGCTTATTTATAACATAATCAATCAATTCACGATAAGAAGCATTTTTCCAATCAATTTCCGATTCATTTAATCGTTTCGTATTATGATAAAGCGTATTTAACTCTGTAAGCACTTCAGTAGCTGATAAATTTCTTTCATGAATTGCATCAATAAGTGGCTTATTACCGCCACAACAAAAATCTATTCTATATGATTTAAAAAGATCACTAGCTTTCGGAAATTGTGTAACAATCTCACCAACAATTGAAGTTTCAGTAAATGTATGTTCCATATGAATGCCTCCATAAAGTTTTAATGTAATATCTAAATTAAGAATAGCGATAAATTAAAATCTATGTAGTGATTGAAATCACTTATTCTGTGTCGTTTTTGAGAATAATAAGAAGAATGTTATTAAAATAAGGGGGAAAGTAATAAGTGGTAATATTTTACGTTAATAAAAAAGAAGCTTAGTAAAAGCTTCTTTTTTATTACTATTTTTCACATGCAATTCCATCGCCATCACGATCAAGATGAGAGCTATAACCTGGTTGCCCTTTATGTAAAGGAGCTTTCCCAGCTGCTCTAACTGCAGCACAATTTTTGTAGTATGCACTATCAGTATTACCATTAGCTGGTTGTGTTTGAGCTTGCTGTGCTTTTTGTTCTTCTTGTTGTTTACGAGCTTGTTCATCAGCCTGACGTTTTTGTTCTTCTTGTTGTTTACGAGCTTGTTCATCAGCCTGACGTTTTTGCTCTTCTTGTTGTTTACGAGCTTGTTCATCAGCCTGACGTTTTTGCTCTTCTTGTTGTTTACGAGCTTGTTCATCAGCCTGACGTTTTTCATCCTCTTGCTTACGAGCTTGTTCTTCGGCTAGACGCTTCTCATCTTCTTGCTTTTGAGTTTTTTCGTCTGCCTCTTTCTTTTCTAGCTCTTTTTTCTGTTCGCTATCTTTTGGCTCTTCATTATTAGAGGCAACTTTTGTACTAGTTGCTGTCGTTTTTTCAGAAGAAGGAGCTGAAATACCTAATAACGCAACAAAAATGACAAATAATACAGCTGTAATAATAAATTGTTTTTTCGCTACACCTGTTTTCTTAATAACAGATAAGATTGCTAGAACAAGGAAGAATATAAATAGAATGAAACTTAAAGTAGAAAAAAACTCGACGACGGGGTGTTCCGATTTTGTTGTACCGGCCGTTATTAATATAATAGAAATCATAAAAAGAATAACGGTAGGACGTCCATATTGTTTTGCTTTTCCATTTTTCTTAAAGAATGAAATGATACATAAGATTAAAAGAATAAAAGCAATAAAAAATAAAGCTGCACCAATATTACTTAAAATCGACATTTTCATACCTCCATTTGTAAGATTCTTCTTATTGATTATATAGGAGTTTATTGGATATTACACGGTTTGTATAAATTTAGAAAATTAATATTTTTAATAGACTTATAAACATTTATTTTATATATAAGGAAAAATGGATATATTTCCTATTACTTTTTGAAAGAGATTTCATAAATTATAGTATATCGATTGAAAGGAGGAGATTTGAATGGAATTTCAATTGTTGGTAACTTGTATATTACAAGAAGGTAATGCTTACTTTTTAGTAACGAAGGTAGATGATGTTATTACGTTAAAAGTACCGATTACTGCGGGAGTAGCAGGTTTATTTTTAGCTTTAGGTGTACCAAGATGTTCTTAATTTAAATCTCTATAGTAGAAGGGGAAGGGACATGCCTTCCTTTTCTACTATTACATAATATAATTATGTAAACTTAAATATCATATTTGTGATAGCACGTTTGAAATGGACATGCATATACTATAATGTTTCATTGGATGTTAGCGGTGAAAGGTAGTTTTAATAAGTGCATCCAGTGATATTTTTAAGCTATGAAAATAAAAGAGGTGCTATTATATATGAAAAGAAAAACATTGGATATTCCAGTTACATTGCGAAGAGAGTGGTTTTTAATAGAGTTAGCTCATTTAACGAAAAAATATGGAATTGAAATTGCAACTAGTAAAATGGATGCTGCACCGTTTTTAAAAGATCAAGTTACGGAGTCAAAGATAGGGAAAGGGCTACAATACGATAAATATGATGATGAGTATATAATTGAAAATTAAAGGGTAACAACAAAATTAAATTAATTTATAACAAAATATAAAATAAAGCAGATTCTAAATATAGAATCTGCTTTATTATGAAATACTTGTAGTCAACTAGCCTCTTTCTAGTGTTTTTCCTACATATTTCTCTTGCGTTATTCCAAAAGAGTCACGAAGAATGCGAGCATAATCTTTAGATTCTATTGGTCGTTTATTTTTGGTGCCTTTAAAGGTTTCTGTATAATTTTTATTTGTTAATGATATGTGACCATAAGTAGTTAATTTACAAGTGATAGCTCCTTTATTAAAAGGAGATTCTTTATGCTCTACAATCACTTTTTGAATCTTATTCACTTTTTTCTCATCTATTGGATCTACAGTGAAAGCATAGCCTATTTTCCATTCGTTTGAAGGTTCAGACTGTAAGAAACTTGTAGATTCCCCGTTAGCTCCTTTTCTCATTTCTAAAATATGCGTACCTTTTCGAGTATTTCGCTTACGAATTCGATATTCTCCTGTTTGAGAGGAGATGACTTCTCCGTTAAAAGGGACTGGATGTAAAGGGAGATGAGATGCAAAACCTGCATCCACAACATAATCTTTATCCTCATGACTTAATATGATAATGACATGACCATCATCGGGTTTCCATTTATTATCGTAAAGGTCATAAACAGTACCGGCTACTTTGTATACTTGAAACCCACAATCAATTAAAAAATAATACAATAGGGAGTTTAATTCATAACAAAGTCCACCTCGTTTTTGAATAAGTAACTTTTCTATTAAGTTATCTTTTGAGATATTTTTAATAGTACCAGCCATAATATCAAGATTTTCATAGGGGAGAATCATTCCCATTTTCAAGAGAATTTCATCTAAATCATCAAATGTTATTTCTTTTGCAGGAATTTCTAAGCGTTTAAAAAACTCCTTTTGTAATTTGGTCATCATAAAGTATTCTCCTTTCTTTTTACAGAATTTTCTTCTGTTCACCGATAGGTTAGTACTTCTAAAAAGTTAATTCAAGTGTGCAGAAATTATCATAATATATGTTTCTGGAAATATGATTTTCTATTCGGAAATTTCAGTTTAATTTTTAATCGTAGGAAAGTCTTATAATACAAGCTCCTTTAAAATTAGTTTGTATTTAATGAAAAGAAAGTACATATCTTTATTATATTTTTAAATAACTAACTAGTAATAAAATGTTTTTTTACTAAAATTTTTTCAAGATTTGTATGCTTTATATAAACAATAATGATTTAAAAAATATCTGGGTGTAGCGAAGGTAACAATTATTGAGAAACTTTTTTGTCGTATTCTATCAAAAGGAAGAGGTAGAAACAAAGAGAATAACGAGAGTTAAGGAAGAGGGTATACAACTAGTAACCTTCTAAAAATAGGGTTAACATCTTTTAAAAATAAAAGATTAGCTATTATTAAGGAAGGGAAAATATAAAATATTATAAAGAACACCTTCTTTCAAAAAAATAGGGGGAGTAATATGCGACTGATGAGAAGATGTGTGGCCTTACTAATTGTATTTTTTATCATGGCTCCAACGATTAGCACAAATGTACAGGCAGAAGTTATAAAAGAGCTTGGAAAGGGGTTTCCTGATACAGAAGTATTCACACCTGGAGAATGGTTTTTAGGCCAAAAACCTGCTAATTATGATGAGAATAAACCGCCAATTCTCTTTGTACAAGGAAGAAATGGTAATGCTGATAGTTGGTATGGAAAGACAGTATATCATGATATAAATGATATGTATGATTATGCTTTAAAAGCAGGCTATCAAACAGTGTTTATACAATTGTATGATGCTGCAGGGAAAGGTTCGGCTAGTCAGTGGGATAACGGAAAGTTGTTAGCACAAAAACTTGAAGAAATATATAATCATTTCGGTAAAAAAGTTAATATTGTAGCGCATAGTAAAGGTGGTATTGATACACAAGCCGCATTAGTTGAATATGGTGCGAATCGATTTGTTGGAAATGTTATTACACTTGCTACACCGCATCACGGCTCAAATTTAGCAGATTTGTCATATAGTTGGTGGGCAGGGTGGCTTGCTTCTATATTAGGTCAAAAAGATGATGGTACGTATTCGTTACAAATAGGTGAAATGGCAAAGTTTCGTTCAATAATAGATAACAACCCAGCAGCTAAATTAAACCGTTACTATACGGCTACTGGAACTAGCTGGGGGCCAACATTTTCTGCATTATCTATGGGTGGGTTATATTTATCATCGTACGGTTCAAATGATGGACTAGTAAATGAATGGAGTGCGAAGCTATCGTACGGTACACATTTATTTACAGATTCCAGATTTGATCATGACAATATAAGAAAAGGATCAGCTGTTTTTGCACGAATTGAACCATATTTACGTACGACAAATGTGGGATTACCAGCTTTAGTAGCATCCAGCACTAGTTCAAATGGAGATCTAGAACAATTAAATACAACTTCAAATCAAAATATTTTAGGAGGCGAATTACCACAAAATCAGTGGATAGAGCAAACCGTTACAGTTGATAAAAAAGCGGAAGGAATCGTTTCTATACTAACTGCTTCTTCTGATGTAGAAGTACAAATGGTATCTCCAAAAGGAAAAATCTATGCAAATAAAGATAGCGCTATAACTACTGGTGAAGGCGAATCTTTTTTTAATGGGGCGACAATTAGAACGTTTAAGTTTGATAAATTAGAAGTAGGCGAATGGAAAATCAAAATGATGGCGAAGCAGTCGAAAGATGCATATTTAGTTGTAAGCGATTACAAGGATGACGCACCATTTGTTCTTCGAATGCCTACAAAAGTTAAAATAAATCAACCTGAGTATAAACTGAAAAAATCACCTGTAGCACCTGAAATGAAAGGGGATCTTTCCATAACAGTAAGAGTCGTTAATAAAGAAGGTAAGTTAGTCTCTGAATTTAATGAATTACAAAATGTTAATACGAATACATTTACAGGTGCTTTGAAAGATATAAAACAACCGGGAGTATATAACGTTACGATGGATATAAAAGGGATGAATAAAGAAGGAAAACCATATAATCGTACGATTGTTAAGTCGGTTTATGTAGAGAAATAAGGAAGAATAAATAAGTATAATAAAAAGTGCAGAAATCTTGTGTTAGAAAGAATTCTGCACTTTTTTATGTGGGGAGAGATAATAAAAGTTGAAAAAACTGTTATTCAATAAAAAAAGATGCTGAAATAGCATCTGAATGTGAAGAAATAATTTTAACTTAGTTTTGTAACTGTTAATTCAACTGAATTTATACCATTGTCACAAGTTACAATACTTTGACGATTAAAACCACTATTATTTCTAAGTTGAAGAGTTGAATTAGCAGGCACTGTAACAATTGTTTCGCCAACGAGTTGAAGACATTCGTTATTTGATGAAGTATTCATTTGAATAGCGAAGTCACCTTGACTATTAGCAAGTGGATTGTTATTTAAAAATATAGTTATGACTGGGATATGTGGAAATACAGGATTTAAAGTAGTATTAATACTGGAAATGAACGAAACTCTATAATCACCAGCTTGTCTAAAGTGTATAGTAGTAGGATTTAGTAAGAAAACACCTCCTGCTAAAGGTCCAACGTGATTAAATGGAAAAGGATCTCCAAAAGGAACAGTTATAAATTCAGTTTGCCAAAAAGTTCCGTATGCAGGACAGCTTCGTTTATGTGAATGGTCACATGAACATTTTTTATTTGAACTGGAAGAAGATTTGCATGAGCATTTTTTATACGAGTTTGAAGAATGATAGTATGAACCCAAAATATTACCTCCTATTCTTAATAAATTTAAACCACATAGTAGTTTATGAAGATGAATCACAATTGGCGTGTATGCTTGTACTATAAAAGGAAATAGATTTGGAATATAAAGTGGTCAAATGATGAAGTGTAGTATTTGGGTATTACCTGTAACACCTTTTGAAGATGATAAGGTTTATAATTTGATAGAAAAATAAATGGAATTTCTAAATAGATTGAAGTAACGAGGAAACGTTTATCCCACTATTTTCCGAGCAGTAAGACTCCCATCTCAAAATTCAGCGAAAGCAAAGAAGTTAGGTGGGGGATGAATTAAACCCCCACTCATTAAAATTTCACTTTACTATATTTATTTAGTCTGACAAAACAGAAATATTACCTTTAGCTGTATGGATGTTATCATTTGGTGAAGTTATGATATTTAACTGTATGTATATTAGGCTATTCAGTTTATCTTTTATTTGCGTAGCTGAGCAGGAAAAAGTCAGAAAATATAGAATAATGTACATATGAAGCATCATTTGTTTTTGGTGTGAATAGTAATTAAAGATACGCTAAAATATTTAAAATTGTAACGAAAGAGAGATTAAATAATAGAAGGAGCAACTTACATGGAAAATATATTAAAGGTATCTTCAAAATCAAGCCCAAATTCAGTCGCAGGTGCAATAGCAGGAGTACTAAGAACAAGTGGTAATGTGGAAATTCAAGCGATTGGGGCTGGAGCTATAAATCAAGCGATTAAAGCAATTGCGATTGCAAGAGGGTTCGTCGCTCCAAGTGGTATTGACTTAGCTTTTGTTCCAGCGTTTCAAGAGATTTCTATCAATAATGAAGAGAGAACAGCGATTAAATTAATTGTAGGCCCTAGAAAGAAAAGGTCTTAGTAGAAGAGAGCGTTACTATAAGGGGAAAAGCTAATAGACTTCCCAGGTTAGATACGTTATTTTATGTAACCGATCCTTGGGTGTGGACACGGCATTATACCGGACTCATGTCTGTTAATTTCTCCTTAAATTTAGCGCGTGTTCTAGATACTTAAAAATGCCAAATCCTTTGTGATATAAGGGATTTGGCATTTTTGATGTTTTTAAAAATAAACAACCTTAAAACTGCTCATTTAGAAGATTTAGTTTTAGTAGCGGCCATTGAACGTTTTTATGATAGTTTACCTGATAAATGGAGAGAAATAGTAGCAGACAATATTGATTGTGCTAGTTATGTAGATGGGAAATATGAAGCGCACGTTTTAATGGAAAATGGTATGGAAATAAAAATAGAAATCTTTTATGTGGAAGAAGACAAAGATGAAGAATGGATATATAAAGCTTATAAAGTTTTATTATAGAAATTTCATTTTCATACAAAGGGGAATTGATATGAATTTTGTAAACTTTGAAACACAAGAGCAATTTAAACAGTTACAAAAAAATAATGTTGTAATTGTGAAATGGAAAAAAACGTAAGGCAGTACAAGGAATTAGGAGAAATCACACATCATAATTCTTACACAATTAATCGTATAAATGAATTGATTTTGAAAATAGTTTAGATATTGTTGGAAATATAGTTAGTATATGTCCGAACTGTCATAGGTTGATTCATTATGGAAGAGACAAAGATAAGAAAAAAGTTTTAGAACTTCTCTTTGAACAAAGAAAAGATTCTTTGAAGAAGTTCGGTATTGAGGTATTTCTCAAAGAGCTATTTGGATACTATGGAATTCTAAAATAAGAATATTCATAGCTATAGTGAAGGTAGAATGTTTCATACTTAAACATAGCTATTATTGTGATGGAAATTTAAATTTCGTCTTTTGAAAGTATCAATAATTTGTATTATTTTTATAGGGTTATATATTTTTCTTTTGCTCTGCTGTATAGCAGAGCTCTTTTTTTTGTCGTACAAAAGCCACCTATATATGTGAAGTGCACCCCAATTGTTAGGCTGTGTCTAACAATTGGGGTGCACTTCAGTCCTGTCGGGCGGCTTCTTTTAATTTATATTCACCAATTCATCAAACTTAAACTTAGTATTCAAACCAAAGGCATCTGTACAATATATAGTTTTCGTCATCGGTTCAATATGTAATACATTTATGTACATGTCTTGCACCATTCCATCACGATAGTATGAGATATGTATTTCTTCTTCCTCATGAAAAGATTGCATTAACGCTCTTTCTATTCGTTCCATAGTATCTTGTGTTAAAAAAGGTTTAGGTACTTTATATTGTTCCTCAAACATTCTATGTATTTCCTCGTATTGCTCCGGTATTGAAGCAAACGGATTCCATTTCACCATACCTCTTCCACGTACTACAGGAAAGCTGTTATATTCCATGATGTAATACCTCACTTTTGTTTTTTTAACTCCGCTACAAACATGTGTTCTTTTTTAAGGTTTGAAAAGGGACCATTTTGTTAACATGAATATTCAAAAATAATTTTTTCAAGTTAGAATATTCAAAAACTTATTTATGCAAACAAGCATGTCATGATAACATTTAACAAAAGGGGGTAGAAGTAGATGAGTGTTGACATTATTTCTAAAGAAGAAATCACAAAATTATTAAACGAATGGTATCAAGCTATGATTTCACAACGTGTATTACAGTCTCAGAAAATAAAAGAAGATATTGCAAATAAAATCAATAATATTAAGGAAGACCAAACAATATTAGTCTACTACGCTTTATTGAATGCCCGGTATAAACTGCTAATTCGGGATATGGATAGTACAAAAGATATTCTGGACAAAATCGAGCCTTTACCAGAGTCTACAGAAACATTTTTAGAGTACTATCATCATTTATTTAAAGCAATTTACGCTATTAATAAAGCAAACCATAGTGAAGCAAGAATGCAATTTGAAAAAGCTGAAACGTTTTTAGAGTACATGCATGATGAAATTGAAAAAGCTGAATTTAATTATTGGCTTGCAGTCCATTACTATCACGTATTAAAACCAATCCTAGCAGTTCAATTTGCTACAAAGGCGAATGAAGTATTTTCAATTAGTCCAGGGTATGAATTAAAAACTGCAGCATGCTTAAATACTTTAGGAATGGCACACATTCGACTAAATGAATTCGAAAGTGCAGAGGAATATTTACTTTCAGCACTAGGTACCTTCCAAAAATCTAATGATGAACTTCTTATTAAACGAGTTAAGCATAATTTAGGACTTTTATACGCAAGTCAAAACATGCCAGAGTTAGCAATTAAACACTTAGAGGATTCATTAGAAAATAACGCTAAAACTATGTTTCTTTTAGCAAGAGAACATTTTAAGTTAGGTTATAGTCATATCGCTAATGAATATATTGAGAATGGCTATAAGATTAGCGACTTATGTTATCGTCATCATTTCCGAATTTTAAAAGCAGTACATAACTATGTACCGCAAGAAGAATTAGAAAATGTGGTTATAGAAGGTATTTCGTATTTTGAAAAAGAAGAATTATATGATTGGGTAAAAGAATATGCTTCTCTTTTAGGTGAAAGATTCTATGGTTCAGAAAATCACAGAAAAGCAAGCAAGTATTTGCACATCGCTTTAGATGCAGACAAAAAGAGCATAGAAAGAAGGGCGCTAAAATGAAAAAAGCAATCTTATTAATGATGATGTTATCCGCTGTTTTTACTTTTGGTCTTACTAATGTAAAAGACATACCACAAAACGAAGCAATTGAAGTGTTTATGGATCATGGAGAACATATTTAAAACCTAAGGAAGAGGGCGCTTATAGTGTCCTCTTTTTAATATCTATTATTTATATGATGAGGTTGCAGGTACGTCTTTTGGTTATTGTTTGATAAACGTAAGATGTTTCTAAAAATGTGTATACAAAGGTGTAATTTTGTACTGTATATGTTCACGTACTATATAAAAAAGTATGAAAATCTATAAAAATAATTATTTCAATAAAATTTGTTTTATATATTAAAAAGTGCCAAAACCCTTGTGGTATAAGGGGTTTGGCACTTTTGTGTTTTTTATATTTTATCAAATAAACAATTCTAAAACTGTTCATTCTTCTCCCAAGATTCAACGATATAATGTGCGATCGTCGGATTGAAGCCTTTACCAACTAAAAACATAATCGCAGCAACTTCTGTTAATGAGTGTTCATGTGATGTATGTTTTGCTTCATTTAAACCGTAATCTACCCATGGTTTTACGAAATCTAGTACGGGTTTCTTGAAAGGTAAAAACTGTGTACCGACAACTTGTTGAATTTGTTGTTGTGTTGGTTCAGTAATTGGTCCAGGTGGCAATATTTGTGGTTGTGTAATGTCTAGTGTTGGTCCAGGCGGTAAAATTTGTGGTTGAGTTGGATCTATTGTTGGTGGTTTAGGTGGTGAGACACGTGCGTCGTAGTTTGGTTGATACATTTGTTGTTGGTATTGCGGTTGTTGTGGTTGAGTTGTGTATGGGTTTTGTGGTGCTACATATGGATTTTGAGGATATTGTTGTTCTTGGTTTTGTGGTGCTACATATGGATTTTGAGGATATTGTTGTTCTTGGTTTTGTGGTGCTGCATATGGATTTTGTTGATATTGTTGTTCTTGGTTTTGTGGTATTACATATGGATTTTGAGGATATCGCTGTTCTTGATTTTGTAGTGCTGCATATGGATTTTGAGGATATTCATAATTTGGACGTGTGTCATATGGATTTTGTTGAAATTCAGTTTCTTGGTTTTGCGTTGTTGCATATGGGTTTTCGTCATATTGTGGCTCTTGCTGTTGTAACTCTTGTTCTTCGTATTGTTCTGTGTATCTCTGTTCTTGTTGTTGAGGATACAATGGTTGCCTTGGATAAGGCGGTTGATTATTATAGAACATGTTTATTCCTCCTTCATGATGATGCCTACCACCTAGTGTATGGGCGGACAAGAAAATATGTGATGAAAAAATGCGGGCGTGTTACAATAAGTAACTGGGTGAAGATAAAATGACAAAACAAGAAAAAATTCAAAAAACAATTACTTTTGTAAAACATATTTTAGAAAAAGATGCGAGTGGGCATGATTGGTATCATATTGAACGTGTACATAAAATGGCGATTTCTTTATCTGAGCAAGAAGGTGGAAATCGTTTTATAATTGAAATGGCAGCATTACTTCACGATGTGGCAGATGAAAAGCTAAATGAAAGTGAAGAAGCAGGAATGAAAAAAGTTTCTGATTGGTTAGAAGAGCTACGGGTTGAAGAAGAGGAAAGTAAACATATTCTTCATATCATCGCCAATATGTCTTATAAAGGTGGCCATGGCGGCACAGTAGAGTCACTTGAAGGGAAAATTGTTCAAGATGCGGATCGTTTAGATGCTCTTGGTGCAATAGGAATTGCTCGTACATTTGCATATGGTGGGGCGAAAGGGAGATTAATGTATGACCCAACTATTCCGCCGCGTGAAGAAATGACGAAAGAAGAATATAGAAAAAATAATGATCCATCTTTAAATCATTTTTATGAAAAACTTTTGAAATTAAAAGATTTAATGAATACGAATGCAGCAAAACAAGAGGCTGAAATTCGTCATCGTTATATGGAACAGTTTATTGAACAATTTATGAAAGAGTGGAATGCACAAATATGAAAATGTTAACTGTGGAGAACTTATCAAAATCATATGGGGAAAAGCCGTTATTTGATGGATTATCATGTAGTATTACAGAAGGACAACGTGTCGGAATTATTGGTGTAAACGGAACTGGTAAATCGACATTATTAAAAATTATTGCAGGATTAGAAACTCCTGATACAGGTGATATGACGCATTCACGTGGGTATACAATTAGTTATTTATCACAGCAACCAGAGTTTGATGAAAAACTGACAGTATTAGAGCAAGTGTTCCATGGTGATACACCTTTAATTCGTCTTCTTCGTGATTATGAAAAAGCACTATTAAATATTGAAAAAGATCCAAGTAATGAAAAAGTACAGGAACAATTATTTGCAGTGCAGCAACGTATGGATGCAATGAGTGCATGGGAAGCAAATGCAAATGCGAAATCTCTTTTAACGAAATTAGGAATTACGGACTTCACTGCAATTGTTGGGAACTTATCTGGTGGACAGAAAAAACGTATCGCAATGGCACAATGTTTTATTGAAACACCTGATTTATTAATTTTAGACGAGCCTACGAACCATCTTGACCATGAGACAGTTGAATGGTTAGAAGAATATTTAGCGAGATATACAGGTTCGGTATTACTTGTAACCCATGATCGTTATTTCTTAGATCGTGTGACGAATCGTATTTTTGAATTAGATAATGGTAAATTATATAGCTACGAAGGAAACTATAGTACATTTTTAGAAGCGAAAGCACTTCGTGAAGAGCAAGAATTGGCACAAGAATCGAAACGCCAAAATTTATATCGTCGTGAACTTGCTTGGATTCGTCGTGGTGCAAAAGCCCGTTCTACGAAACAAAAGGCGCGTATTCAGCGTTTTGATGAGCTAAAGGCACAAGAAGGACCAGCTGCAAAACAGTCAGTTGATATTGCACTAAGCGGAAGTCGTCTAGGAAAGAAAGTACTTGAGTTAAAAGATGTAACGAAAAAATTTGGCGATAAGACGGTATTACATAATTTTAATCATATTGTGAAACCGGGTGATCGTATCGGAATTATTGGGGCGAATGGAAGCGGGAAATCTTCCCTATTAAATATGCTTGCAGGTAAGTTATCTCCTGATAGTGGTGAAGTGGAAGTAGGACAAACTGTAAAAGTTGCTTATTATACGCAAGAAAATGAAGAGATGAATTTAAATCAGCGTATGATTGAATACATTAAAGAGATTGCAGAAGTTATTCATACGACAGATGGAAAAGTAATTGGTGCATCTCAAATGTTAGAACGTTTCTTATTCCCGACGCATTCACATGGTACACCACTTGGTAAACTATCTGGTGGTGAAAGAAGACGTTTATATTTATTACGTATTTTAATGGGAGAACCAAACGTACTTTTACTTGATGAACCTACGAATGATCTAGATACACAAACATTAACAGTACTAGAAGATTATTTAGAGGATTTCCCAGGTGTCGTTTTAACTGTATCGCATGACCGTTACTTCTTAGATAAAGTAGTAGATGAACTGTTCATCTTTACTGGCGGAGGCGAAGTGCGTGAGTTTCTAGGTAGTTATACAGATTATTTAGAAATGGAAAAAACGAGAGAACTTATGGAGAAAGCGGAAGTTCAAAAAGAGAAAAAAGTAGTAGAAGAAGCTCCAAAACAACAACGTAAACGTAAACTTTCATACAATGAGCAGCGTGAATGGGAAACGATTGAAGATACAATTGCCGAACTTGAAGAAAAAATTGAGTCAATTGGAGAAGAACTTGCGAAAGTTGGATCTGACTTCACAAAGGCACAAGAATTATCTGAAGCACAGCAGAAAACAGAAGAAGAGCTAGAAAAAAAGATGGAAAGATGGAGTGAACTATCAGACATCGTTGAAGGATTAAAATAAAAACAAGCTGCATATATTGAAAAGTAAAGAGAAAAACTTTACACTATTGGTAGAACCTATTTTAGGAGGGAAAAAATGAGAACATCTAATCCAATGTTGAAAAAAGAGGCATTCCGTAAAGAGGGAGCAAGCGCTTCTGCGATGACGATTGGCGGAACAGTAGGCAAAACGTTTATTATGCTTATCTTGCTACTTGCAACGTCTGTCTATTCATACATACAGATGATGCAGGGGACGATGAAGATGCCAGTATTAATTGGTGCTTTAATCGTTGCGGCAATCATCGCATTCGCGTCTATGTTCTTCCCGCGTATTTCACCTTTTGGTGCACCAATCTATGCAGCGGTAGAAGGGGTTGTGTTAGGAAGTATTTCAGCAGTTTATACAATGAAATTTGGCGATTCTATCGTTTTAAATGCTGTATTACTAACAATCTCAATTCTATTTGCAATGTTAGTGTTATATGCAACACGCGTAGTAAAAGTAACGGATAAATTCCGTACAGGCGTTATGGCAGCAACACTTGGAATTATGGTTATGTATTTAGTCGTATTCCTACTAAATATGTTTGGTGTAACTGTTCCATACATTCACCAAGGTGGTACAATCGGTATTATTATTAGTGCAGTTGTTATTGTAGTTGCTGCATTAAACTTATTACTAGATTTCGATTTAATCGAAAATGGTGTACGTAGTCAAGCTCCGAAATATATGGAGTGGTACACTGCGATGGGACTAATGCTTACATTAGTATGGTTATACTTAGAAATTCTTCGTTTCGTTTCTTACTTTACGAAAAATGACTAATAAAAAAATCCTGCATGAGAAATGCAGGATTTTTTTATTTTTAAAGATAAATTGATTTTATGGTATAATATGGATATTTGTAACTTGAGTTAAGGGGGGATGGAATATGATGAAAGAGAAGAAAGGGGTTATGAAAAAGCTATTTTCTAAAAGTTTTTTCATAGAGCTAGATGATGCTTTAACGTATCCATCATCAAAAGTCATTACTTCAGCAATAGAGAGATATGCGGCTGAATGCAATGAAAGACTAAAATTTGAGAGTAAAGTTAAACCGATTACTTTCTACTTAGAAAATGTAATGTACCGTGCTGAAATAAAGATGGCTCGCGGAGGATATTACATATCTTGTACTGAAGTGTAATAAATTTTGAAACTATACATGTTTGAACTATGTATGGTTTCTTTTTTTGTTTTGTAAGGTCCAAAATAATACTTTCTACTTACGGATATATCATTTTGTGCTTTTTACCATTCAAACATTTCTCCTTACAATGAAGAAAAACATGTGAGGTGGTATAACTTATGATGAATCGAGTTGTATTAATCGGTAGATTGACAAAGGAGCCAGAATTATACTACACAAAACAAGGCGTCGCTTATGCACGGATATGTGTTGCGGTGAATAGAGGATTTCGAAATAGTTTAGGTGAACAACAAGTCGATTTTATTAATTGTGTCGTTTGGCGCAAATCGGCTGAGAATGTAGCTGAATATTGTAAGAAGGGGTCGCTCGTTGGGATTACAGGGCGTATTCAGACTAGTAATTACGATGATGAACAAGGCAAGAGAATATATAGAACTGAAGTTGTGATTGAGAGTATTACCTTTTTGGAGAGAAGGCGGGAGGGGGCATCGTAATAAAAGGTGATTTGAAGTAATAGCTTCGGAAAAAATTGTGGAAAGTATTTTAATAAACTTAAAGAGGGGGATACCGCCAGCTTTTTTGAAAAAACAAGTAAAGAGTATACAAAATTTTAGAACGTTTTTTGGCTAATCCAGTAACAAACGAGAATCGTAAAACCCATCACAGGATAGGAATGTATAAAAAGATGAATCGAGTGATAGAAAATAAAAAAAGGGATTCCTTCTGAGCGTAAGGAATCCTCCTTTTTGTTGCTACCGATAATGAGACGTTATGTTAACTTTACATGTATAGAATATACATGGTGTTATACAGTATCCCTTCTGATAAAATGGAATTAAAAGGAGACAAAGACTTTGAAAAAGAATTTGATACTGATTTTTTGTCTATCTATTTTATTCATATTGTCTGCTTGTCAAAAAGAATACAATGGAAAATATGTAAAATGGGGCGACACTATAGAAACTGTTAACACAGAAAGGCTAGAAAGAAATAACATTCCCTATAAAGTAGAGGGCAATAAAGTATATATTCCAGAAGATGCATTTGATGATGCTATAATGTGTTGTTCTTAGTAAGTAGCTTAGGCATTGTAAATCCGCATTTTCGAGACTGGACCCCTTAATCAACTTCCAATAACGAAAATTATGTAAATAAGCTATCCATATGGATAGCTTATTATATTTTTTTGCTTAGCGTGTTTTTTTCAAAAATAATGGCGATGCCTCAAGAAATGGATAAAAAATAAAAATCATCGGAAACGAAAGCTTTTAAAATCCCGTTCCTAATTTAAAATGTAAAAAGAATGAAATAGTATGGTAGCGGGAAGAAAGTAGTAAAATTAAGCATCCGAGTAGGAGTATAGAGTGATAACATGTTACAATACAGCTAAGAACATGCAATAAAGGAGAGTTTTTTACGTGAAGATTAAAGCAATTGAACCGACGCCAAGTCCAAATACAATGAAAGTTATTTTGAATGAAGTATTACCATCAGGAGCGCGTAATAATTATACAAATGAAAATAAAGAACAAGCACCAATGCAAGTGCAAGAAATTTTGAAAATTGAAGGCATTAAAGGTGTATATCATGTAGCCGACTTTTTAGCAGTGGAGCGAAATGCGAAGTATGACTGGAAAGTTTTATTACAACAAGTTCGTGCTGTTTTCGGCGAAGAAGTAGTGGAAGAAAGTGAAGAACAACAACTTGCTCATTTTGGAGAAGTGAAAGTGTTTGTTCAAATGTTCTTTACAATTCCAATGCAAGTAAAGTTAACAGATGGAACGACGGAAGAACGTGTTGGTTTACCAGATCGTTTTAAAGAATCAATTATGAAAGTGCAAATGTCTGCACCAAACGTTGTAAAAGAGCGTAAATGGGTGGAACAAAGTACACGTTACGGTAATTTTGAAGAAATTGGGAAAGAAGTAGTGGAAGAGATTGTTGCTGCTTATTCAGAAGAACGTGTAAATGAAACGGTTAAAGAATTATTAAATCAAGCAGGTGCTGTTGAAGTAACGATTCAAAAGCGTGAGCCATATAAAGTAACAGAAGAGATGATGAAAGATTCTGACTGGAAAAACCGTTTTGCAGCATTAGAACAAATGGATCCTACTGAAGAAGATATTCCAGTGTTGAAGATGGCGTTAGATGATGAAAAAGTTTCAATACGCCGCTTAGCAACAGCGTATTTAGGTATGGTAAAAGGTGATGAAGTATTACCGTTATTATATAAAGCGTTGTTAGATCGCTCTGTAAGTGTTCGCCGTACTGCAGGAGATTGTTTATCAGATGTAGGTGATCCGGCAGCGATGTTCGTTATGATTAAATCTCTGAAAGATCCAAGTAAATTAGTACGCTGGCGTGCAGCGATGTTCTTATTTGAACTTGGAGATGAAAGTGCGATTCCAGCATTAAAAGCAGCGCAAGATGATCCAGAGTTTGAAGTAGCGATGCAAGCACGTCTAGCATTAGAGCGTATTGAAGGCGGAGAAGAAGCAAAAGGTTCTGTATGGAAACAAATGACGGAGTCACGTAAAGGGGAATAATGTATGATTGTTTTCTATGATAGTTGGTGTCCGATGTGTACGGCCGTTGCAGAACGTACGAAAAAATTAGATAAAAAGGGTAAGATGAAATTTGTTTCATTTCGAAATGAAGATGTAGTTGAGAAGTATGAGCTTTCTCAAGAACTACAAAGTAAGATGGAACAAAGACTGTATATTTTAAAAAATAATAAGTGGTATGACGGTATTCAGAGCATAGATGTATTAGCAAAGGCCGTTCCATCTTATTGGTTTGCAGTTCCTTTTATAAAGCTATCTATCGTACTTGGTTTTGGAAGTAAAGTATACGATTATATCGCTAATAATAGAAAACTTGTTCCAGTGGGACATTGCCGCGGTGGGGTTTGTGAAATCCCTACAAAAAAATGAAATCATCGTTATCTTTCTTTTGCACCTATTAATAGAGCGTGATATGATGAATTTGGAATGAAAGTTGAAGGAGAGATTACAAGATGTCAAATGCTTATGAAGAATACATGCGCCAAATGGTAATCCCAATGCGCCAAGAGTTAGTGCGTTCTGGGTTTGAAGAGTTAACTACAGAAGAAGCTGTAACAGAATTTATGGAAAATACATCAGGTACAACTTTAGTAGTTGTAAACTCTGTTTGTGGTTGTGCAGCTGGTTTAGCACGTCCATCAGCAGGTCAAGCGGTTGTTCGTGCTGAAAAACAACCTGATCATCTTGTAACTGTATTCGCAGGTCAAGATAAAGATGCTACTGCAAAAATGCGTGAATACTTCGGAGAAATTCCTCCATCTTCACCATCTATGGCATTATTAAAAGGAAAAGAAGTTGTTCACTTCATTCACCGTCATGAAATTGAAGGTGCAACTATGGACGAAATTATTACGAACTTAGAACAAGCTTTCGAAAAGAATTGCTAAAGAAGGGGGAGAGTAAATCTCCCTCTTTTCTTTATATAGAGGTGAAACCATGATCGTAACAACAGCAGGAAGAACGAATAAAGAAATGACAGATTATGCAAACGAGGTAGCAGCAGAATTAAATGCTTCTTTCGTTAAACGTAATGACATACCAGTACATAAGCTGCATGAGCAGTATGAACAAGATGTGCTTGTCGTAGGGAAGAACCGATTAGCTATTTATCCGAAAGGTACGGAAGAATCGTTTTTCTTTCATCCGAACTCAGCGATGTTTCGTGTGAAAAGGTTAATGCGTGGAGAACACGATCCGTTTGTACAAGCCACGCAATTAGAGAGAGGAATGACAGTGTTAGATTGTACGCTCGGTATGGCATCAGATAGTATTGTAGCTAGTTATGTTGTTGGTGAAAGCGGAAAAGTAACAGGACTTGAAGGCAATGAGTATATGGCTTATATTATGGAAAATGGTTTGAAAACATGGTCTTCATCCGTTTCTGAAATTGATGAAGCAATGCAAAGAATTCAAGTAAAGCAAATGGAGCATTTTTCATTTTTAGCGCAATGTGAAGACAATAGTTACGATGTCGTTTACCTTGATCCGATGTTTGAAGAAACTGTCATAGAATCCGACGGAATTAAAGGATTAAAACACTTCGCTTTGTATCATGATATTACTGATGAAACAATTGCGGAGGCAAAACGAGTGGCGAGAAAACGTGTCGTTTTAAAAGATCATTTTCGTAGTTCTAGATTTGAAAAACACAATTTTTATGTATACAAAAGAAAAAGTGCTAAGTTTCACTTTGGTGTAATTGACCCTTGCTAATTGTTTGAAAAGATGTATAATAAGCAATAATTAATTAAATATACTGTCTGTGATGAAGAGAGTAGTCTTTTTTAGAAGGAAAGCGAGCTAGGGATGGTGTGAGCCTAGTACGGAAGAAAAAGATGAAGCGCACTTCGGAGATGCTTCTTGAACGAATAGTAGAGAAAGCCGAGGCCCCCTGTCCTCGTTATAAACGGGAAAGTGGTTCGTAACGAACAACAAGGGTGGTACCACGGGTTAAAACTCGTCTCTTTTTTAGAGACGAGTTTTTTGTGTTTTAAAAAATAAGGAGGTTGTATCATGGATTATAAAATGCAGTTTGTGGAAAGTTTATCTAATATTTTCACGAATGAATTAACGCAAAAACAAATTTTAGATTTAATTGAAACACCGAAACAAGATGAATTTGGAGATGCAGCGTTCCCATGCTTTTCATTAGCGAAGCAATATAAAAAAGCACCAGCTTTTATCGCAAAGGAAGTTGCTGAGAAATTCAATGATCCGTTTTTTACGAAAGTAGAAGCCGTTGGTCCTTATGTAAATGTATTTTTCAATCGTGAAACTGTAAGTGATGCAGTATTAAAAACAGTTTTAGCGGAGAAAGAAGAGTTCGGTCAAAACCACTTTGGCTGTGAAAAAACAGTAGTAATTGATTATTCCTCTCCTAATATCGCGAAACCTTTTTCGATGGGGCATTTACGTTCTACAATGATAGGAAATTCGCTGAAACATATCGCTGAAAAATGTGGCTATGAAGTTGTAGGGATTAATTATATAGGAGATTGGGGAACACAGTTTGGAAAGTTAATTACGGCTTATAAAAAATGGGGAAATGAAGCAGTAGTTAAAGAAGATCCAATACGTGAGCTATTTAAGTTATATGTCCAATTCCATGAAGAGGTAAAAGACGACGAAGAACTAGAAGAAGAAGGACGTGCTTGGTTTAAGAAATTAGAAGAAGGTGATGAAGAAGCGGTAGAGCTTTGGAATTGGTTCCGTCATGAGTCCCTTAAAGAATTTTCTCGCATTTATGAACTTCTCGGCGTAGAATTTACTAATTTTCAGGGAGAAGCATTTTATAATAATTTAATGGAAGATTTTATTGGGATTTTAGAAGAACATGAGTTGCTTGAAGAATCAGAAGGTGCATTAGTCGTTAATTTAGAAGAAGAAGGAATGCCGCCTTGTTTAATTAGAAAATCAGATGGTGCGACGATTTATGCAACGCGTGACTTAACGGCAGCTTTATATCGTCAAAACACTTATGGGTTTGATAAAGCGCTATATGTTGTTGGTCCAGAACAAAGCTTACATTTCAATCAATTTTTCACCGTATTAAAAAAACTTGGCTATACTTGGGTTGATGGTATGGAACACGTACCGTTTGGCTTCATTTTAAAAGATGGTAAGAAAATGTCGACACGTAAAGGAAGAGTTATTTTACTTGAAGAAGTACTCGAAGAAGCAATCGAACTTGCAAAACAGAATATTGAAGAGAAAAATCCAAACTTAAAACAAAAAGAAGTAGTAGCAAAGCAAGTCGGTGTTGGTGCAGTCATCTTCCACGATTTAAAAAATGAGCGTATGCATAATATCGAATTCTCATTAGAAAATATGCTGAAATTTGAAGGAGAAACAGGACCTTACGTACAGTACACACATGCACGTGCTTGCTCTATTTTAAGAAAAGAAAGTGTAGAATTTGAAACATGTACGTTTGCTTTAAAAGATGATTATAGCTGGAGTGTCGTAAAATTACTTAATAAATTCCCTCAAGTAATTGAAGCAGCTTTCAATAAAAATGAGCCATCTATTATTTCGAAATATATATTAGATGTAGCACAATCATTCAATAAATATTACGGTAATGTTCGTATATTAGAAGAGAGCGAAGAAAAAGACAGCAGACTCGCATTGGTTTATGCTGTGACGGTTGTATTAAAAGAAGGATTACGTTTACTTGGGGTGGAGGCACCTGAGGAGATGTAACATAGTAGTAAACTGACAAACTGGGTCTAGTATAAACCTGGTTTGTTTTTTTATTGGATATATATTTTTTTTGCAAAATCAATTAAAATCTTTTTAGAGAGGGTGATTCATATTGATTCGAACTTTTATTTTACAAATTCCTTGTCATAGAAGATTAGATAGGAGTTTTTTTAAACTACAAAAGTACATACCTTTATGTGCGCGTTGTACAGGCATGCTTATTGGTATTTTAATGTTTCCAATTTATTTTTATATGACACCTTCATTTCTTTTGGCAATCATACTATCATTTTTCGCTCAAATTCCGTTACTTATCGATGGGTTCACCCAAAAGTGGAAATGGAGAAGTAGCTCAAATTTGCTAAGAATAACTACTGGTGTATTAAGCGGTAATGGTATGGGATTATTCATTTCCTCTAGTGTTATATGGATATTATCTTAAGATATATAGTAATGGAGGTATTTACATAGATGTTCTGGATTTATTTAATTCTAATTTTTATTTCAGGCGGAAGTGGAATTGGTTTTATGATTCAAAATAAGTATACAGAAGCAATAATAGCTTTTGTTATTTGTATACTATTGTTTGGGCTACTGTATTATTATCTTAAAAGAAACAAAAGAAAGAGAAAAGCAGATTGTGACGATTTAGACTGTACGGATTGTTTTGATTGTGATTGTACTTGTTAAATTTTTCTTCCAAATAAAAAGCTAGTGTATTATTAAAAATACACTAGCTTTTTTGCTTTGAAGTTTTAAGAAAAGTGTAGGAATACGGCTATTATATAGAGAACTTTAGTTTTGTATATAAAAGGAGGCGTTAGATGTTGGAAACGTATAATTGGAACAATAAACTAACATATTTAAAAAACACGAGAGATTTATATTACAACGACGATTATGTAAGCTTTTTAGTAAATACAGTTTGGAAGATTACTAAGCCTGTACATATCGTTGATTACGGTTGTGGATATGGTTATTTAGGATTAGTATTAATGCCATTACTCCCAGAAGGTTCAAAGTATACAGGTATTGATAGTGGAGAAACATTATTAGCTGAAGCCAGAGAGTTGTTTCGTTTACTTCCGTATGATTCAGAATTTCTTGAAGGAGATGCTACAGAAATTGAACTGAACGATAAATACGATATAGCAATCTGTCATGCTTTCTTATTACATATGACTACTCCAGAAACAATGCTACAAAAAATGATACATTCAGTTAAAAAGGGTGGAAAAATAATCTGTTTTGAACCACATTGGATTTCTAATATGGCTTCTTATTTACTAGATGGGGAGAAACAATCGGAATTTATTCAGCTAGGTGTTTTGCAGAAATTATTTGAAAGTGATACGCAAAGAAATGGTAAAGATGGCAATATAGGCATGAAAATACCGATATATTTAAGTGAATTAGGTGTGAAAAATATTGAATGTAGAGTAAGCGATAAAGTGAACTTTTTAGATTCAAATATGCATCACAATGATAAAAACGATTTGTATCAATCATTAAAAGAAGAGGGGATTGCAGGTGATCCGGGTGATAAGCAACAATTTGTAGAACGTTTAATAGCCAGAGGATTAACATATGATAATGCGCTAGCTCAATATGAAGCTGAACTACGATTTTTTAAAATATTTCATGTGTATTCTTCTTTTGTATACGCTCCCAATATGAAAATTACATTTGGTGACATAGTTTGTTAAAAGGTATGATGTATAAGGCTTGTCGTTTAATGTCGATAAGTCGATATTCGACATATAATCGCTGATAAATGTTAAGAATCGGTCGATATAATTTGAAAATCGCCGATAAAATGAAAGAATCGCTGATATATTTGAATTATCGCCGATATAATTTTATGTACTAATTTCAGCTTCTACAAGATAAAAACCGCATGTTACGTTATTCCATATAATTAAACAAAATACGGAGAAAAACAATCGTTTTTACTATATTTTGTTATAAATTTGAATAATATTAATTAATACCATCCATTTTAAGAGATTTTAGTTGAATACATACTATATGGTGTGTAAAATCTAAGCAAGTAGCAGTTTAAATATAAATTCGAGGTGAATGCATGCTAGATTTTAAGCAATTAGAAACTTGTTTAAAAGACAAGAGATTTGTAGATGGATTACAGGAAATAAATAATGAAATTGCATATATAAAAGAAACGAATACTTTATCCTATGTGAAGAATTGGCTTGCCAATATTCCTTCGCATAAGGAGTTCGATATATTAATTCGCCTTACTGATGAAGGGCTTATGCACCAATACAGTTCATTCCTCATTCGTTACGCTTATAAAAAATTCCCAAATATGAGAACGCTCTCTTTATATTGTGATGAGTTAATTGATGAGCGGAAAATTCTTGAAGCAGAGCAGTTGTTAAAATCTTCTTTAGAAGAGTTAAGTAAAGAAGAAATAGATGCAGATTTTTTAGCGAAAACATATTTTACGTTAGTACGATGTCTTTTAGAAATGAAACGAAACGAAGAAGCGTTAATGTATATGCAAAAAGCAGAGGAGTACAGTGCGCGCGCAGTGTTTGATAAATGGGGCTACGTTTATATGCATACAGGTGAATGGGAGAAAGCGGAAGAACAATTTATTGCTGGCATGCAGCATGAAGATTGTGAAGAGTTATCTACCTATTTATTATCACAATTGTATGCGAATAAAGGAGAACAAAAACGCGCGATACAGTTAATCGATGATGCGATTGTAAAATTCCCACAAGTACCATATTTTCATTTTGAGAAGATAAAGTATTTATTAGATTTAGAGCAATATGAAGAGATGTTAGCGGTAATAGATAACATAAATACTCAGCTGCCATATCATGCCTATAATACTTACTTTGTACATTTACGTGCAGAAGCACTGTACAAAATGAATAAATTTGCAGATTTACAAAAACTATTAAAAGAAGAAAAGAGTTTAAAAGAATCTTTATATCATAATTTAGAAAAAAATCCGGATGGAAAAAAGGTTCACTTGCCGATAGTTCCTATTGTACAAAAGGATAATTATTGTGTTCCGACAAGCTTAGAGATGATGTTGCGTATATGGGGAGAGAAACGTACACAAGATGAAATAGCAGAGTTTATTTTTGATATGACAGGTTCGAAGTTTTCAGATACTGTTTCTTATTTAGAAGAATTAGGTTATGAATATCGTTATTTTAAAGGGAATGAAGAGAATTATAAGAGACTGATTGACGAAGGAATTCCTGTTTTATTAAGTATAGATATTGAGCATGCTTCACACGTACAAGTTCTATCTGGATATGACGATACATTGCAAGCTTTCTATGTTCAAGATCCAAACTTTATAGAACCAGTTCTTGTGGAATATAGTAAATTACAAGAAAAATATCGTTATACAGGCTGTTTAGCAATCACGTTTGTTCCGAAAGAAAAGAAGGAGCAACTAGCGTTTCTAAGTGAAGAAGAAGATCGTTATTTTAAATCTATTTTTTCTCTTACGGATCATTTAGATGAACATGACAAAGAGGGAATTAGTAACTTAGTACAATTTTTAAAAGAAACGAGTGATAATCCAAATACGTGGTTATATACGATAAAGCACTTAGATGTTGAAGTAGATAAAGAATTTATTTTATATTGTATCGATAAGTTAATGGAAAAGTTTCCGAACTCGGACTTTGTTAAATTGCATGGTGCACAGTGTTTTATTCGTCTTCAGGAAGTAGAGAAAGCGGAGCAAATGCTGACAAGCGTTGAGAAGAAAAATAATCGTGCTTTATATCATTTAATAAACGGAAGATATGCGTTTGAACAGGAAAGTTATCTAGAAGCGATTTCAAGCTTTCGTTCATCGTTACAATTAGACGCAGATCAGCCTATTGCTTGGAGTTTTCTCGCTTTATCCTATATGTATATTGATCAATCTGAAAAAGCATTGCAATACTCTCAAGTTGCGTTAGAGCGTAGTCCTGAAAGGTTCACTTTAACAAATCACGGTTTAATATTAATAGATTTAGAAAGATATGAAGAAGCATATGAAATCTTTAATGACTTGTTAAAAGAGTATAAATATGAAGCGCATGTATGGTATGAACGAGCGAGATGTGCACATCAACTAGGGAAATTATATTTAGCAATAAAAGGGCTTAAAGTAGCGATTCATTTGGATAGTAATGCACCTTACATTTATACGAAACTTTCGGAAATATACGAATCTGATTTGAAGGATGAGGAAAGTGCGAAAGAAATTTTATTAAACGGTATTGAGAATTGTGATGATAAAGCACCTCTTTACGTAAAATTAGGTGACTATCATTTTCAAAATGATAGCTTGGAAGAAGCAGAAGTATTGTATAAGCGTGCTTTAGAAGAAAATGATGAGGATGTTTATTCTCACTTCGGACTTACACAAGTTTATATGGCAAGAGAACAATATAAGGAAGCAAAAGAATATATTCTTGGTCTTGAGAAGCAAATTGAAAAGAGCCAAGATTTCCTCATGAATGCAGGAATGGTTTTATGGGATGCTGAAATTGAACTTGGTGGAAATGAAGAAGGATTTAAAGTAGCGCTATCTAAGTTAGAAAATGGTATAAAGAAAAGTGATTATAATGTAGCAAGTGCGTTAGATGAATATGTGAATCGAATTAAAGGAACGGAATTTGTACAACGAGGTATAGCATTTTTAAGAACGTTACACAAAGAAAGAAATGAAGTAAGTGAGTACGGTTGTTATGCAGGTATTTTGTATGAATCTATTGGACAGTACGGCCAAGCGATGAAAAGATATAATAAGGCGATAGAACAAATGGAAACGGCATTACCGTATTACCGAATTGGCGAAACACTTATGGCATTAGGGCAATTGACGGAAGCAAAGCAGGCGTATGAAACATGTTTAGAGCTTGATGGGAATTTCGTAGGTGTACATTTACAGCTTGCGGAAATATACGAAAAAGAAGAAAACCGTTCTAAAGAACAAAGTCATATGGTTCAGGCGATGAAAGAAGAGCCGTTGCATATTAATATGGAATATTTGGCACAGCTTTCAGTAGAAATGAACCTTCAGGAAGAATTGCTGATTGAACTAGAACAATTAGCGGACGAAGTACCTGAAATATGGCGTTTAGATGCGATTGCATATGTGTACGGAGCGATGAATGAAACAGATAAAGAACAAGCACAGATTGAATACGCGCTACAATTAGATGGTGAGCATATAGAAGTACTATATCATTATGCAAAAGTATTAGTGAAAAAAAGAAATGTAAAAGCAATTGAAGTTGCAATGAAAGTAATACAAAAAGATTTTGATAATGAACGTATATTTGATGTTTATGTAAAAGCAGTAGAGCAACATAAAAAATTGTCTAACATACGAGATTTTCTTCATACATTAAAGGTGAAAAAAGCAGAAAGAAGTGCAGCATTCATGTATGCTGCAGCTGCGGTTACGGAAATATGGATTGAACGCCAGCTGCATGAACAGCCGAAACGATCTATCATTACGAGAGCTTTTTATCGTATGAAAAATCGTGCGAAAGAAATTTCAATGGTTACTATGATAATTGATTTATATGAAATCTCTTTAAAGTTAAATCCGAAAAATAGTATGGCAGCACAGCGATTTGCGCTATTTTATGAGAATGTAGAGATGAATAAAGAAGCAATAGAGATTCTGCACACGTCACTAGAAAATAAATGGGATTATGACGTAGCGAAGCAACTTGTAAATCTTTTCGTTGAGTGCGAGGAAGAAGATATGTTAAGAGATGCTTTGGAATTAACGAAACAAATGGTTCGAGAACTACCAGATGATTATGATACTCTTCTTCTGCAAGCACAAGTATTCTTTAAAGCAGGGGAAGAAAGAAAAGCAGAAAAGATTATCTTACAATTAACAGAGCAAACACCGTTTGTAAGTAGAGCATTTCTTGCTTTAGGAGAAATATATCAAAGTCAAGAAAGGTTTGAAGAGGCAATTCAAGTATTAGAAAATGCTTCTATACATCATCCAAATGAAACAGTAATTCTTCTTTCTTTAGCGTCTTCATATCATGGTGCCGGCCAAACACTAAAGGCAGAAAAAATAACAAATGAAGTATTAACAATGGATGCAAGTGATTTGTTAGCAAGATATGATCGTGCTTGTTATTTAGCACAGTTAAATAGAAATGAAGAGGCGAAGGAAGAGCTTGAAATTGTCCTTCGTGAGGATGACTCGGGATTCTTTGTTGAACTTATTGAGGATGATGAAAATTTAGCAGCATTGCGAGAATTTGAAAAGTAATTGTATAAGAATAGGGGAAAAAGATAAGGATATATTTTGAATTAGTTGACAATTAGTTGCTAAATGGCATAAAATAACTTTTAACAAAGTATACAAATCTGAAGACGAGAAAGAGTAAAATAGTGAGCTGTTCTCCAGAGAGCCGGTATATTGCTGAAAGCCGGTGTGCAGACGTTATTTGAAAATCATCTCCGAGGAGCTGAGGCTGAAAGTAAGTAAGCCCGGACGGATGTCTACCGTTACAAAGAACACGTATGATAGTACGTTGCTAAGTGCTATTAGTGAAAAAGCTAATAGAATTAGGGTGGTATCGCGGGTAAACCCGTCCCTACTTTATAGGGACGGGTTTTTTGTGTGCTTTAAAATATTCAAAGGAGTGATTGTATATGGAAAAAGTAGATGTAAAAGAATCAGCTGTAGGAAGAGAAATGCGAATTCGCAAACAGTGGAACGAACAAAATATTTTCGAACAATCAATTCAGAATCGAGAAGGCGCACAGTCTTTCGTATTTTATGAAGGACCACCAACGGCGAACGGACTACCGCATGTAGGTCATGCACTTGGACGAACAATTAAAGACTTAGTAGCAAGATATAAAACGATGGCTGGTTATAAAGTGTTAAGAAAAGCGGGATGGGATACACATGGTTTACCTGTAGAATTAGGCGTTGAGAAGCAACTTGGTATTTCTGGTAAACATGAGATCGAAGAATATGGCATTGAACCATTTATTCAAAAGTGTAAAGAGAGTGTTTTCACATATGAGAAGCAGTGGCGTGAATTCACTGAAAGTATTGGTTATTGGGTAGATATGGATGATCCATATGTAACTTTAAAGAATCCATATATCGAAAGTGTATGGCATATTTTGGGGACAATCCATGAAAAAGGATTGTTATATAAAGGACATAGAGTTTCACCATACTGCCCAAGCTGCCAAACCTCATTGAGCTCACATGAGGTTGCACAAGGGTATAAAACAGTAAAAGATTTAAGTGCAACTGTGAAGTTTAAAGTGAAAGATAGTGAAAATGAGTATTTCTTAGGTTGGACCACAACACCTTGGACACTTCCAGCAAACGTTGCGCTTGCTGTCCATCCAAATATGGAATACGTTAAAGCAAAACAAGAAAGTCATGTATACATTGTTGCGAAAGAACGTGTACAAGAAGTATTAAAAGAGAACTATGAAGTATTATCTGTTCATAAAGGCGAAGAATTATTAAACACATCTTATACAGTGCCATTTCCGATGAAAGAAGTTACAAATGGTTACCGCGTTATTGCAGCAGATTTTGTAACGGGAGATAGTGGTACAGGACTTGTTCATATTGCTCCAGCATATGGAGAGGACGATTATAGAGTCGTTCAAAGTGAAGGATTGTCATTCTTGCACGTTGTAGATGAAAAAGGTGAGTATACAGAAGCGGTACCATTTTTGAAAGGGAGATTTGTAAAAGATTGTGACGTGGATATCGTTCGTTATTTAGCGAAGGAAGGTTTACTGTATCATAAAGAAAAATATGAACATAGCTATCCGCATTGCTGGCGTTGTGATTCACCACTACTTTATTATGCAGGAGAAAGTTGGTTAATCCGAACAACTGCAATTAAAGATACATTTTTACAAAATAATGATTCTGTTACTTGGTATCCGGATCATATGAAACATGGACGTTTTGGTAAGTTTTTAGAAAATATGGTGGACTGGAATATTAGCCGAAATAGATATTGGGGAACACCATTAAACGTGTGGGAATGTGAAAGTTGTAATCATCAGTTCGCACCGAAGAGCATTGCCGAATTAAGAAAGCATAGTACGAAAGAAACACCGGAAGATTTGGAATTGCATAAGCCGTATGTAGATGAAGTGCAAGTCTGCTGCGAGAAATGCGGAGGAACAATGAATCGTACACCAGAAGTAATTGATGTTTGGTTTGATAGTGGTTCTATGCCATTTGCACAATATCATTACCCATTTGAAAATAAAGAGTTATTTGAAGAGCAGTTTCCAGCGGATGTTATTGCAGAAGGAATTGATCAAACACGCGGCTGGTTTTATAGTTTATTAGCAGTATCAGCACTATATACAGGAAAAGTACCGTATAAACGAGTGTTATCACTAGGGCATGTTTTAGATGAAGAAGGGCAGAAAATGTCTAAAAGTAAAGGAAATGCACTAGACCCAGTTGATTTAGTAGATAAATTTGGTGCAGATGCGCTAAGATGGGCTTTACTTGTTGATAGTGCCCCGTGGAATGCGAAGCGTTTTTCTGAAAGAACAGTACTGGAAGCGAAATCTAAATTTGTAGATACATTAGTCAATGTGTATAGCTTCTACGTTTTATATGCAAATTTAGATGAGTATAATCCGAAAGAAACGTATGATGTAAAGCTTACGAAATTAGACGAATGGGTATTATCAAGGTTGCATAGTACAACGAAAAAAGTGAGAACTGGACTTGATGATTATCAATTTACGAATGCAGCTCGTGAAATTGCAACACTTGTAGATGAAGTGAGTAACTGGTATGTAAGACGCTCACGTAATCGTTTCTGGGAATCTGGTATGAACGCTGAGAAAGCAGCTGCGTATGAGACACTTCATGAAGTACTTGTAACAATTAGTAAATTAATTGCACCATTTACACCATTTGTCGCGGAAGACATTCATCTGAATTTAGAAGGAAGCAGCGTTCATTTAGCCGATTATCCAGTTGTAAATGAATCACTACTTCAGCCGAAATTAGAAGCGGAAATGGATGCTGTTTTACAAGTTGTTGAACTTGGAAGAAGTAACCGTAATCAGCATTCTTTAAAAGTAAAACAGCCGCTAGCAGAACTTGTATTACTTGAGCATAACGAGAATGATATGGATTGGGAATCTTATCGTGATATCGTTATGGATGAGTTAAATGTAAAAGCGTTCCATGTTGAACTCGATGAAACAAAATACACATCATATCAATTGAAGCTTAATTTTAAAACAGCGGGGCCGAAGTTCGGTAAAAATGTGAATGCAGTGAATGGTTGGCTAAAACAATTATCACAAGAAGAAGTGCAAAACTTTGTATCAACAGGAAGAGCAGTTTACGAAGCAACACCAGGAGAAGAAGTAGTTGTAACTGCTGAAGATGTGTTAGTTGAGAAAGTTGCAAAATCAGGATTCTCTAATACGACTAACGGACAATATACAGTTATGTTAGATACGAATGTAACGGAAGAATTGTTGCAAGAAGGAGTAGCGCGTGAATTCATTCGTGCGGTTCAAGAATATCGTAAACAGTTGAATTTACCAGTTAATTTACGAGTCGATGTTATTCTTGATACAGAAGTAGAGCTACAGCGAACGTTAACGAACCATAAAGATTTATTGGAAGAAAACTTACTCGTTAAACAATTTACATTTGGTCACTTAACGAACGAAGACGATGAACTTTCTTTGGGTGAAACAAAACTTAGAATTAAATTAAGTGCAGCTAATTAAAGAAAAAAGGAAGTTGGAATGATTCCAACTTCCTTTTTGTATGATGGAAATTTATCCGGCTAATTTCCTCATAATCCATTCGATAGGACCTCTAGAAAATTTCTTTCTCCATAACACACTAATTAAAATGCTGAAAATGAAAAATGCAGTAGCAAATAATAAAACGAATAGTAGTGATTGATTTTCCATTCTATTTAATAGAATTAATGTCCCAATACCGATAAATACATGACTGACATAATGAGTTAATGTTAATTGTCCTGTTTGCACAATGGAAGTGACAAACCAATTATTTCTATATTTTTCAGCGATATAGAGGCAAATGATTAATATAGCAATAGAGGATCCTGTAGCAGATAAAATATATAATACATTTGGTAAGATGGGACCTGTATTAAATAAAAATGTGGCGGTCTCTCTGCCGATGTATGGAATAAAAAAGTGTGTAAGTCCTTTTGATAAAAGTTCTGTCAATATTGTGATTGTAATACCGAGTAAGAGTAATCTTTTTTTTATTTTTTTATTATGAAGATCTAACCTGCCAATTAACATACCGATTAAGAAGAACGAGAACCAAGGGAAAATAGGGTGATAGCCATTAAAGAATAAGTTGCGAAGAAAACCCTTTATTGTCCAGAAGTCTACATAATTTATAAATGGAGTTGGACCTACCCAACCCTCGAAAGTATTGAAAGTAAGCTGAAGAGATTGTGCGAACAATAAAATAATGATAGAAAGAAAAAGTAATAGTTTTTTGCGTACTGTCATGAGTAATGCAGCAACGAAAAGGTAAACACCATAGTAGTGTAATATATCCCCAGTCCACTCCATTACATATAGTAGTAATCCTAAAATAAATAAGAAAAGTGATCGTTTCCATATGGTCTTTCGGCTATTAGAAATTTTTATTTGTTCATTGCTAGCAACGGCTGACCTAGTCATTAAAGTTATACCAATGCCAGCAAGTATAACAAACAAAGCAGAGGCTCTACCTTCAAATAGTGACATGAAGGTTATTAAAAAAGGGGGACCATTTCCTTCTGCACCTGTTATCACCATGAAATTAACAAGTAGCATACCAAACATCGCCCAAGCTCTAGCAAAATCTAAGCCGATAATGCGTTTTTTTGTATTCACTTCAACCCCTTCTTTCAAAAATGTTATTTACAGCTTCAATCCAAATTTGTTTATAATCTATCTTTGCATCAATCATCATAAAATTTCCGATATTATCAAGCACTAATGCTAACATATGAGCTTTTGAAACTAGATTTTTATTTTCAATTAATTGAAGTTCATTTGCTTTTGTAAGGAGTACTTCAAATCCATGTAAGTATTCTGTTTGCACAGTTAGTAATCGATCTTTGTACATCTTGTTTCTTGAAGATAGTAATACATATTCTTGTAACACTCGGTTAAAATAAGGGTCGTTTCGCTGTTCATCAATTATTTTAAGGCCAATTGCAATACATTTTTCAATAAAATTTGACTTTGTAAACTCTTCTGTATGGAAATAAGAAGAGAACTGCATAGCTTTACATAATTCAGTAAAAATACATTCAATTAAAGCATCTTTAGACTTAAAGTAGTAATATATAGATGGTTTTGCGATACCAACCTCCTCACCAATCATCGTATAAGTTGTTTTAACAATACCGTACGTAGCAAAAAGGCGATAACTTGCTTCCATTATTGAAGAGAGTGTTTCTTCACTTTTACTCATATAGATCCTCCTAAAAAAAGGTTATTTAAATCGTATCATTTACAAGTGATTTTTTCAACCTACCGTTAGGTAAAAAAAAGTCTATTTTTTAAACAGTAATATGAAAAGCTTTAGGGATAAGGAATGGATTTAGAAATTTCTTTCTAAAGTATTGTGTTCACTTTACACATAAATATTGAGAAAATTTCACTTACCCTAAATGGAAAGGTAATAGAAGTGTTCATAGAGAATTACTCGTAGATTCAATTTTTATCCATCCGTTTTGCGGGGAATGATTGCCTAGTGGTAATGGGATAAGGTTGAGCTACTTTATTAGGGGGAGTGGTTCTATGTTTAATAAAAAAATGGTGGCAATGGCAATGACCGTGCCGTTAGTAATGGGGACGATTTCTACGGTTTCGGCATTGGAAAAACAACAGCAAGTAAAGTTAGAAGCTTATTCGCCACAGAAAAAAGCAACTGAATATTTAAAAGAAAATGCTGCGCAGTATGGATTGAAAACAGACCTTTCAGACTTGCAATATATTTCTACAACAGAAACGTCAGTAGCTTCATATGTTAGGTTCCAACAAGTTGTTAATGGTGCACCTGTATTTTCAAAACAAATAACAGTTACGCTTAACGGAGAGGGAAAGGGAGTACTCGCTGTTTCTGATTATCAGCCTGTTACAGGTGTGAAGGAAGTAACGACAAAAATTAGTGAAAAAGATGCAATACAAAAATCAATGGCGTATGTTGGAGAAGCAAGTGAGCAAAATTTATGGGCTCCTACAGATAAAGAGTTCGGATATATTGTTGAAGAAGGAATTGCTCGTCCAGTATATAAAGTTGTAGTCCATTCTAATAATCCATTTGGTGCATGGGAAACATTTATTGATGCAGAAAATGGAAAGTTAATTAAAAAGGTTGATATAAACCGAAAAGCTGAAGGGTCAGGAAAAGTATTTTTACCTAACCCAGTCGTATCTAGCGGTAGTAAAGTAGGCTTAAAAGATAATAACGATGCAGATTCAACAGCTCTAACGAACCAATTAAAAACTGTTACGTTAAAAGGTTTAGATGGAACAGGATTTTTAATTGGAGAATATGTAACGATTTCTTCAAAAGCGAAAACAAAATCTACAAACTTACAATTCAACTATACACGTGCAAATGATAGCTTTGAAGATGTAATGTCATATTATCATATTGATACATTGCAACGTTACATTCAAAGTCTAGGGTTTAAAAATATTAATAATCGTTCGATTAAAGTGAATGTGAATGGAACAACAGCTGATAACTCATTCTATTCACCGACAACGAAAGCTTTAACATTTGGTACTGGCGGTGTTGATGATGCAGAAGATGCTGGTATTATCGCACATGAATATGGGCATTCGATTCAAGATAACCAAGTTCCTGGCTTTGGTAGTTCAGCAGAAGGTGGAGCGATGGGAGAAGGATTTGGCGACTTCTTAGGTGCTACATATGAAGACGCAGTATCGACTACTGGATATGGTAAAGCATGTGTTGGAGAATGGGATGCGACAGCTTATTCTAGTTCAGATCCAACATGCTTACGCCGATTAGATACGAATAAAGTATATCCGAAAGATATAACGAATGAAGTGCATGATGATGGTGAAATTTGGGCTCAAGGTCAATACGAAATGGCACAAGCTTTTGGCCGTGATGTAGCAACGAAAATTATTTTACAATCGCACTGGTCATTAACACCAAACTCTAAATTCAGTGATGGAGCGAAAGCGATTAAGCAAGCGGATGCTCTTTTATATGGCGGACAACATGCTGCTGATATCGATCGCATTTGGGCAGCGAGAGGCATTAGTACGAATTAATATAAAAAGTCGTGGCATTTATAAGCCACGACTTTTTAATTTGCTTAAGAACTGGTACTAGTAAATAAAGCTATATCAATGATAGTGTGAATATATCCGTATCCCATTTACTTTTTAGCTTCTTTAAAAACAAAATGCTCTTTAAATTTTCTAGATTCAACTTTTTGACCATTTCGCATCGATCGGAATGGGTGTTCTTGCCATGTAATAATAACATCAACTTCATCTGCTTTTGTAGCAACGGGTAAATTAGCGTGTTCAAATCCAGTTTTTCCACTTGCCAAACGACTTTCCTTTAGGGAAAAGAGTTCATATTTCGTTTTCTTATTTGGTTCGTTGCGGAATACTTCGACGTTTACATTATATACTTCACTATTCCCGACATTCTTTACTGAAAAATGATATGTTTGAAATTCATCTTTTTTAGCTTGAAGCATATTCTTGTTTGTTTTTTTCGGTTTATCAATATTCACTTGCCATTGATCAGAGTTTTGAGAGATTGGTAAAGATTTTGGTGAATAGGCATACGTTTCGTTTACTACAATTAAGCAAAACAAAAGGAGAAAGAAACTAATTGCTTTTTGCATATACACACCTCGCTTTAAAATTTTTATTAATATGCGTAAATGAATTAGTTTTTATGTAAAAATTGGAAAATATTAAAGGTGTAATTTTGGATGTAATACATAAGAATATGTATTACAAAATTAACTTTTCACACTTTAGAAGAAGTTAGGAGTTATAAAACCAGAATGTTTCAAAAAAAGCTTGCGTTTTATAAGGTAAGGAGTTAGAATACTCTGTAAATATAAAAAGTGATGATCAGGAAAAGTACATGGTGCAAAGGTCTACAGAGAGCAACCAGTTGCTGGGAAGGTTGCGATACCGCATGATGGAAAGACACCTGTGAGTGTTGCTTTGAACGTGATTATTAGTAAAAGCAAACGGTACCTACCGTTATCAGGGCTAAGATGGTCAGTATGACAATTTGGGTGGTACCGCGGAAAAAATCCGTCCCTATATTTATAGGGGCGGATTTTTGTATTCTTTGAAAGGGGGTGAGTGACCGTGGATGATGACGATGACAACAATAACGTAAATAAATATAAAATTACTGGAGGGAAAAATAATGGATTCAATAATGAAGCGTTCACTCACAAAAGAATGTACAAAGCAAAGTGGAAAAGTTGTATTACTTCAAGGATGGGTAAAAAAGATTCGACATCTTGGAAATGTTAGTTTTTTATTATTACGAGACAGAACAGGAGTAATTCAATGTGTATTAGAAAATGAATTGGCTGGATATAAAGTTGATGTAGAAAGTGTCGTCCACGTAATTGGTGAAATAGTCGAGACATCGAAAACAAAATTGGGTGTTGAAGTACTTGCTCATGAAGTGAAAGTAATAAACGGTGCAGAGCCACTTCCATTTGAAATAAATAAAAAGAAGTTACAAGTTGGCTTAGATCAACTACTTAATGAGCGAGTAATATCATTAAGGCATGAGCGAACCGCAGCAATTTTTAAAGTGAAATCTACACTCGTTCAAAGCTTTAGTGAATTTCTTATAGAGAACGATTTCACGCGAATATTTACGCCGAAAATTGTTTCGCAAGGGGCAGAAGGAGGAGCAAATGTTTTTAAGCTTCCATACTTCCAAAAAGAAGCTTATTTAGCACAATCACCACAGTTCTATAAGCAAATGATGGTGGCAGGTGGGTTAGAACGAGTTTTTGAAATTGCACCTGTATATAGAGCGGAACATCATAATTCTTCCCGTCATTTGAATGAATATATATCGTTAGACGTAGAGCTTGGTTTTATTCATGATTTTTATGAAGTGATGCAACTAGAAACGGATGTTTTACGATATATGTTTCAACAAGTAGCGAAAAAATGTGAAATAGAACTACAACTATTACAAATAGAAGTACCTGTTATTACTGAAATACCTAAAATTACATTGTTAGAAGCACAAGAAATTTTGAAAAGTAAGTATCGTAAAGAATCTCCTGTAGGGGATTTAGATACAGAAGGTGAAAAGTTACTAGGGAAATATGTGAAGGAAATATATAATAGTGAATTTGTTTTTATTACGCATTATCCGAAAAAAGCGAGACCGATGTATACGATGCTGAATAAAGAGAATCCAGCTATTACTGATTCATTCGACTTATTATATAAAGGATTAGAAATAACGTCAGGGGCACAGCGAATTCATAATTATGAAATGTTACTCGCTTCGTTTAAAGAAAAAGGATTACACCCAGATAAATTTCAATCTTATTTAAATACATTTCGATATGGTTGTCCACCACATGGAGGTTTCGGAATTGGGTTAGAAAGGGTTGTATATAAACTTTTAGAATTAACAAATGTACGAGAGGCGAGTGCTTTTCCGAGAGATTGTACTCGTCTCATACCGTAAAAAAAATCTTCGCGATTATCGCGAAGATTCTTTTTTTATAGTTCGTTTAAAAAGGTGAAAATATAGACTCTTTCTTTTTCTAATAAGCTTAGTAAAAGTCAGTTGAAATATGAACCATTTCGACAAAAAAATCAATATACCCTTGACAGTTACAAATATAACAGATATACTTCATATTAATTTCAAAAGAAAATATATTCTAAATATTAAAATGTGTTGAATAGGAGTAGTAAGGTCATGTATTTGTACAGAGAGCTATGGGTTGGTGTGACATAGTCAAATGACATCCTGAACTCGCCTAGGAGCAGTAAGGTGGAACGGAATTACATTCTTAGTAAATCTTAACGGTTAACCTTCGATATTAGGTTTGTAATCAAACGATTACTACTAAGGTGGATTCATAATGGAATCAATAAGGGTGGTACCGCGTTAAGTAAATGGCTTAGCGTCTCTTTATATAGAGATGCTAGGCCATTTTTTTATTATATGGAAGAAGAAATGGAGGGTTTATTTGAATAGGTTTATAAAATTTATTTATTCATATAAAAAAGATTTAATTAGGAGGAAAATGAGATGAAACAGACGGAGCAATGGACTTCGAAATTAGGTTTTATAATGGCGGCAGCCGGATCAGCAATTGGACTTGGTGCGATATGGAAGTTCCCTTATATCGCTGGGAAGAGTGGGGGAGGAGCGTTCTTTTTAATATTTATATTATTTACTGTTTTAATTGGACTACCGCTACTTATAGCTGAATTTATGATTGGACGCAGTACGCAGAAACAAGCAGTTGGAGCATTTAAAAGCATCGCACCAAATACAGGATGGCATTGGATTGGACGCCTTGGTGTTGGAACTTGTTTTATACTACTTTCGTTTTATAGTGTTGTAGGTGGATGGGTACTAATTTATTTATTCAGAGGAATAACTGGACAACTGATTATTCCAGGACAAAATTACGGTACATTATTTACTGAAACAATTGGGAATCCTGCTTGGGCTATTATGGGACATTTCGCTTTTATGTTCATTACGATATGGGTTGTATCAAAGGGTGTACAAAACGGAATTGAAAAAGCAAGTAAATATATGTTGCCAGCATTGTTCGTTTTATTTGTCGCTCTTATTATTCGTTCGTTAACACTTGATGATGCAATGAAAGGTGTGAAGTTTTTCTTACAACCAGATTTCTCAAAGATTACTTCGGAAAGTATTTTGTTCGCAATGGGGCAATCATTCTTTGCAATTAGTATCGGGATTTCAATTATGGTTACGTATAGTTCCTATTTAAATAAAAAAGAAAGTTTACCAAAATCAGCAATAACAATTGTTGGATTAAATTTATTTGTTTCATTATTTGCAGGTCTTGCTATTTTTCCAGCCGTATTTTCATTAGGAATGGAGCCAACAGAAGGACCTGGATTACTGTTTATCGTATTACCATCTGTATTTAGTCAAATCCCATTCGGTGGATTTTTCTTAACAGTATTTCTTGCACTATTTACATTTGCGACATTAACATCAGCATTTTCTCTACTAGAAACTGTTGTTTCAGCATTAGCAAATGGTGAACAAGAAAGAAGAACGAAATTATCATGGATGATCGGCTTCTGCATTTTCTTAGTAGGTATACCATCTGCGTTATCATTTGGAGTATGGAGTGATATTACGATTTTTGGAAAGAATATTTTTGATGCAGTAGACTTTTTATCTAGTAATATATTAATGCCACTTGGAGCACTATTTATTAGTATTTTCGTTTCATTCAAAATGGAGAAGAAGGTACTAGAAGCAGAGTTTTTTGTAGGTGGAAATTATGGAAAGAAAGTATTTACTTGTTGGGTATTTTTACTTCGATTTGTAGCACCACTTGCAATAATTATCGTCTTCTTAAATGTGATAGGGATTATTTAATATTAAATGTTATAATATTCAGTAAAAAAAAGGGGTGATGATCATAAAGAAAAATTTGATAGAAGCAGGGAAATATATGAATATTAGAGGGAAAAAGCTATACGTTGAAACACATGGAAATCCTAAAAATAAGCCAGTCTTATACTTGCATGGTGGACCAGGAGAAAGTTGTTATGATTTTTCATTTCATCAAGCGGAACGTTTAAAAGATTCTCTATATGTAATTATGATAGATCAAAGAGGTGTTTGTCGCTCAGAAGAAATTACTGAAGACGAAGCTTTTGGATTAAATGATTTGATTGAAGACTGTGAGGAATTAAAAAAAGTATTACAAATTGAGAAGTGGTCTATAATTGGACACTCTTTCGGTGGATATGTAGCATTGCTTTATGCGTCGATATATCCAAGTTCAATAGAGAAAATAATATTTGAAGGACCAACTTTTGATTTTGCATTAACAAGTAGGGCTTTGTTACAAAAGACAGGGCATTTATTAAAAAAGTATGGAAAAGAAGAAGTAGCAGAAGAGTGCTTTGCTTATTCATCTAGCGAGGCTAGTTCAGAAGAGTTGTTAGAAGCTTATATAAGACTAAGCGCTGAATTAGAAGAAAAAAGAATGGAGATTTACAATAATAAGGAAGATAGGACAGATGAGAGTTTATACAGTGATGAAGAGTGGGAAATATTTTCAAATCGCTCCAAAATTCACTTTGATAGATTAAAATTAGAGGGAGCATGTCATACATCATTATTATCAAAAATAAAAGATGTACAAAATCTAATGTTATTAATAGTAGGAAAAGATGATGTAGTAACGTGTGAAGAACAAATTAAAACATTTAATAAAGATGCCCGAAACGGCAAGTATATCGTATTTGAAGAGAGCGGTCATTCACCTCATTATGAGGAAGCAGATAGATTTGCAGAAACAGTCATACATTTTTTGAAATGAAGAAAAGGGTGCTTCTATAAATGAGAGGCACCCTTTCTAAATTTCTGGATATGTGATTGTGATGTTAGGCCACTTACTTTGCCAATTCTTTTTTATAACTCTGTTTTTGTACAAATGTAATCGTTCTTTCGATTCAAGAAAATGAGCTGTTGGTTTCACTTGTAAGGAAAGGACATCTTCAATACCACATGGGGCTGTTAAGATAACGTTGTTTAGTTCATCAAGTGTAACTCCTAAAGCCGTTGCTGTTTCAGGGAATTTAGAAATAGCATTAACAGAAGAAGAATATGGTGGCATATTATTCACTACATGCATACGAGCTTGATTTTTTACAGACCAAGGGATAGTAGCATCAATATTCATTAATTTCGTTTCTAATGATTGTTCGTATATCTCATCTTGATGTAGACTATCATAATAAATCACATCAACATCAGGCATAGCCGTTTTAGCTTCATAGTCATGTAAAGTATCCCAAATTTTAGAACGAACAAATCCGGCACAAATCCACCAATCAGGTAGCTCTAGTGATTTTGCCATTTGTAATACATTCATCATCCATTCGTCGTTTTCTATTAAGCGAATTATATCTTTCTCTGTTTTGATCTTCATTGATAAATTCACCTTTCTAGTAAATTAATGCATCAGTTCAATAATCCATAAAATCCAGTAAGCACCTGGTACAAATAGCAGTTGTGCTAATAATGTGCCGAGAAGTCTAGAAATCATTAGCCAACCATACATTTTACTCATAGATTCAGCACCGCTTTCTGATTGTAGAGCACGTTCTGTTAAAAGAGCAATGCGTGGATCGAGTAATACAGTTAATAAAATAGTGGCGAAACCATTTACAAGGCCAGAAGCTGTACTTGCATTTGTTGCATAATCTGGATTTAAAAAAGAAGCGTAAAGGGCTGAAAGTACCCCTGCTGTATAAATAGCAGTAGCAAACATGTTAATAAGCATAATACGCTTTGGAATACCACCGATACGCAGTCTATGAATCATTTCTAACTTTGGAAAACGGACATATTTTTTTGTGTACTTTAATTTTTGAATGTTATTCGTTTTCATCATTCGAATGAAAGAACCGTCTGTTTCAAAGTTTTGAATGACATATCCAAATAATTTTGTCAAAGTTGGATAAAGAATGATCGCGATTAATGTACCGATAGAAGCCGATAATAGTACGAGTCGTATAATATGCTCTAAATTAATAGAAGAATCTAGTTTTGCTTCATCGACAATACCACCGATTAAAAAGGCTTGTAGTAAGTTTGATGTTCTTGAAATAAGTAAGACCATTCCTACAACAGACAAGGCAACCGCAATCTTCTTTAAACGTACTCCAGCTAATCGAATACTATAAGAGCTTGTTTCAACTGCGTGGATCACAATTGTGAAAGCCATTATAAAAATTAACGTAATTGACATTTGTTTCACCAGTTTCTATTAAAATAATTGTAACTTTTTTACTGTATCATATCTATCGTATTTTGTAACTGAAAGTATGTGACATATGGAAATTGATTTTTCGAAAAAATAGATAATAATAGTATAATAGGGAGAAGTGGAAGAGATGTTAGCACTTATTTATACAGCAAATTAAGTGGAGGAATGAAGCATGTATAAAACATTTCTATTTGATTTAGATGGAACTTTAACGGATCCGAAAGAAGGGATTGTAAACTCGGTTTTATATGCATTAAAAAAAGTAGGAATTGAAGAAGTACATATAAGTGAGTTAGATTCATTTATAGGTCCTCCTATTCAGCAATCATTCATAGAGAGATATAATATGAGTGAAGGAGAGGTTGAACGTGCTGTTTTTTACTTCCGTGAGTATTTAAAGCAGCGTGGATTGTTTGAAAATAATGTATACGAGGGGATTCTGAAGCTCTTGCAACAATTAAAAAGTTCAGGGAATCGCATATTCGTAGCAACTTCAAAGCCCACTGTATTTGCGAAACAAGTTATAGAGCATTTTCGATTAACGAATTATTTCGAAGACATCATTGGAAGTAATTTAGATGGTACGAGAATAAAAAAAGAAGAAATAATTGCTCATATTTTACAAACACATGAAGAACTAAATAAAGAAGAAATGATAATGATTGGTGATAGAAAGCACGATATAATAGGTGCAAATCAGAATGGAATTGCTTCAATTGGTGTTTTATATGGCTATGGCTGTGAAAAAGAACTGACTGAAGTTAGTGCGACCTACATAGTGAAAGATGTTGAAGAACTGTATCATTTTTGTGTAGAGAAAAATTTAATACAGCAGTAAATATAGATTCTAGCAATCCCTTTATAACGTATGACGATGAATTCGTTTCTGTTTAAAGGGATTTTTCATATGTAATCGAATAATTATAATTAGACATTTTTAGCATAAAAATTTGTATGAATAAGAGGAGGGATGTCAGAATTGAAAGGTTAGTAGAAATTTATCAATAAAATTTAGAATATTCTGTTTAATGGAGGGGTAAAATTGGAGTTAGTTATTATATTATTAGCACTAAGTTTACTTATGTTCGTAGCATACAGAGGTTTTTCTGTTATTTTATTCGCGCCGATATTTGCATTATTTGCAGTATTTTTGACAGAACCTAGTTATGTATTACCTTTCTTTTCTAATATCTTTATGGAGAAAATGGTTGGATTTATAAAATTATATTTTCCTGTGTTTTTATTAGGAGCAATATTTGGAAAAGTAGTGGAAATGTCAGGAATTGCAGATTCTATCGCAAAAACAATTATTGAGTTAGTTGGTGAAAAACGTACTATATTAGCGATTGTATTAATGGGGGCTATTTTAACGTATAGTGGTGTTAGTGTGTATGTAGTAGTGTTTGCTGTTTATCCGTTCGCAGCTAAGTTGTTTCGACAAGCTAATATTCCAAAGCGTTTAATCCCTGGAACGATTGTTCTTGGAGCAGTAACGTTTACAATGGATGCGCTACCTGGATCACCACAAATTCAAAATGTAATACCTACAACATTTTTTAAAACGGATATTTATGCTGCACCGATACTTGGGATTGTAGGAGCAATTTTTGTTCTTACATTAGGTTTACTATATTTAGAGAGTAGACGTAAGAAGGCAAAAGCAGCAGGTGAAGGATATTTTGGTTTTAATGATGGAAATACTGAAATGGCAGCATCTTTGCAAGTAGAACAAAAAAATATGCCATTAATTAATAACATTGAAATCACAAGAGCGCAACAACTTATTGCATTTATACCACTTATTTTAGTAGGTGTAATGAATAAAGTGTTTACTATTATGATACCGAAGTGGTATCCAAGCGGTTTTGATTTTTCTGCAATTGGTATGAAAGCATTTGGAAAAGTAGAATTAAGTGCAGTAGTAGGAATTTGGTCTGTAGAATTGGCACTTATTATAGGGATCTTAACAACGTTATTATTATATTGGAAGCGAGTAGTAACAGGTTTCCAAGCTGGATTGAATACAAGTATTGGTGGAGCGCTACTTGCAACGATGAATACAGGAGCTGAGTTTGGATTCGGTGGTGTCATTGCAGCACTTCCAGGCTTCGCAATTATGAGAGATGGCATCTCTGCTACTTTCACAAATCCGTTAGTGAATGGTGCAGTAACGACGAATATTTTAGCTGGAATTACAGGCTCGGCATCAGGAGGAATGGGAATAGTATTAAGCGCAATGGGAGATAAATTTATTGCAGCGGCCAATCAATTTGATATTCCATTAGAAGTTATGCACCGTATCGTATCAATGGCATCAGGAGGAATGGATACACTACCACATAACGGGGCTATTATTACTATTCTTACAGTAACGGGATTAACACATAAACAGTCATATAAAGATATATTTGCTATTACTATTTTGAAAACGGTTGCTGTATTTTTAGTTATCGCATTCTATACTTTAACAGGACTCTATTAAAAAATTTGAATCGTAAAGATTCATCAAATCGATAATTTATATTATAAAATATTAATTAGGATAAGAAGGGGTGGGGGACTTGCAAGAGGTTTCTGAGTTTCGTATGCCAAAGTCGGTATTATATGGAAGGAATTCGCTTGAAAAACTGGGAGAACAATCAAAAAAGTTAGGGAAAAGAGCTTTTATAGTTACTGATACAATTATGGAGAAATTAGGATATGTTGAAAAGTGTATGCAACAACTAAATAAGAAAGGTATTATTGTTAGCACATATAATAAAGTGGATGCTGAGCCTACAAATATACACGTATTAGAAGCGTTATCTCTTTGTAAAGAGGAAAAGTGCGATTTTATTATCGGTATTGGTGGTGGAAGTTGTATTGATGCTGCGAAAGCGGTATCGGTTTTATATACAAATGGTGGAGAAGTTGAGGATTATGTCCAAAAGGATATTGAAATAGAAAACAATCCACTACCACTTATTGCAATTCCAACAACTTCTGGTACTGGTTCGGAAGTTACAAGTGTAGCAGTAATTACGAATAAAAAAACAGATGTAAAAATGATGATGAAGCATCCTAGTTTTATACCGAAAGTAGCAATTATAGATCCAGTTTTGACAAGTTCGTTACCACCACAAATTACGGCAGCAACAGGAATAGATGCGTTATGTCATGCGATTGAAGCTTATATTTCTAAATTTTCACAACCACTTACAGATGTACTTGCTCTTTCAGCTATTGAAAGTATTATGAAATATTTACGTATAGCATATGAAGATGGACATAATATGGAGGCAAGAGAAGCGATGATGATTGCTTCCTTACAAGCTGGAATTGCATTTTCGAATGCATCAGTTACATTAGTTCATGGAATGTCAAGGCCAGTGGGAGCATTATTTCATGTACCGCATGGAATATCAAATGCCATACTATTACCTACAGTGTTAGAGTTTACAAAAACAAGTGCAGTGAAAAGGTTAGCAAAAATTGGACGTAACTTAAATAAGGATTTGTATTCGAATTCTGATGAGGAAGTAGCAGACTACACGATTGGGGAAATAAAAAAGCTTTGCTATGATCTTCGTATTCCAAATTTAAAAGAATACGGTATCGATGAAATTGAATTTGAAAATGCTATCTCTAAAATGGCATCAGATGCAATTGAAAGTGGTAGCCCAGCTAATAACCCACGTGTTCCATCATATGATGAAATCAAAGAGTTGTATCGAGAGTGTTTTAATTATAAGTATAAAGAATTTATAAAAATATCAGATTATTAATTTCGGAATATTCTATAAAAATTTCCTTGGAAATGAAAGTACAATTATTCTATATTATTACGTTAAAACAAGACTTTATATTCCAAACTTAAAGTCTTGTTTTATTGTGTATAATATACATAATAAAACGTTGTTATTAGTTTTATAAAAAAGTTTAGGTAGGTGTTTATATGAAAACGATAGGTCTTATAGGTGGTATGAGTTGGGAATCAACTTCTGAATATTATCGAATTATTAATGAAGAAATAAAAGAGAGATTAGGAGGGCTACATTCAGCAAAATGTTTGATTAATAGTGTGGATTTTGAAGAGATTGAACGATGTCAGTCTAGCGGAGATTGGGATGGTGCTGGAGAAATTCTAGGGAATGCGGCATATTCATTACAAAAGGGAGGAGCAGACTTTATAATCATTTGTACAAATACAATGCATAAGGTAGTTGGAAAAATAAAGGCCAAAATTGATATTCCAGTCTTACATATTGCTGATGCAACTGCAAAAGAAATTAAAAGAAAAGACATTCAAAAGGTTGGTCTGCTTGGAACTAAATATACAATGGAGCAAGATTTCTATAAGTCACGTATTGAAGAGCATGATATAAAAGTAATAGTACCATCAGAAAAAAATAGAAAAGAAATAAATAAAGTAATATATACAGAATTATGTTTAGGAAAAATAGTATCTCAATCTAGAGAATATTATAAAAGAGTCATCGAAGAGTTAGTGCAAAAAGGAGCACAGGGAATCATATTAGGTTGTACAGAAATAGGGTTATTAATAAAGCAAGAAAACGTATCTGTCCCGATATTTGATACAACTCATATACATGCAATTGAAGCAGTCAAGGTAGCTCTAGATAGAGTATAATTATATTATGTAAACTTTATTCGTATATCTGGAAAACATTCAGAAAATATTTTATAATGTAAGTGGTTACATTTAAGGGGGAATGCGTATGTTTTCAGTTCAACCAATCGCATTTGTACATAATGAAAGAAAGGAAATAAAAGATGATGAGTGGGGAGAAGTAAGATCTCGTATAACTTTAACTGAAATGTATGCAGAAGAGAGTATACAAGGGGTTGAAGATTTTTCTCATATTGAAGTTGTTTTTTATTTTCATAAAGTAACTGACGAGCAAATTCAGTATTTTGCTAGACATCCTAGAAATAATAAGGATTATCCTGAAGTAGGTATTTTTGCACAGCGCGGGAAAAATCGCCCAAATCGCATAGGTGTAACAATTGTAAAGGTGATCAAAAGAGAAGGTAAATCAATTATTGTTGAGGGATTAGATGCTATTGATGGCACTCCTATATTGGATATAAAACCAATAATGAAAGAGTTTATGCCGACAGAAGAAATACACCAGCCTAAATGGGCAACGGATATAATGAGACAGTATTGGAAGGGGAATGGAGTAAAATGAGAATATATGAGGCAACAATTGCAGATTTAGATGGACTAGCATCAGTTTTTAATAACTATCGCATGTTTTATAGGCAAGATTCTGATTTAGAAGGGGCAAAAGTATTTTTACGAAATAGAATTGAGAAAAAAGAGTCTGTTATTTTCGTAGCAGTTGAAGACGGCGAATATATTGGGTTCACGCAACTATATCCATCATTTTCTTCTATTTCAATGAAAGAATTATGGATTTTAAATGATTTATTTGTACAAGCGGCGAAGCGTGGAGCCGGAACAGGTAAAAAATTATTAGAAGCTGCTAAAGAATACGCATTAGAAAATGGAGCAAAAGGTGTAAAGCTGCAAACGGAGATTGATAATTTATCAGCACAACGATTATACGCTGAAAATGGTTATTTGAGAGATAATCGTTATTTCCATTACGAATTAACGTTTTAAAAAATTAAGTTGAAAGAGACATTTTCAAGAAAAAGAATTTCTTTGTAATGAGAAATTCTTTTTTATTTTTGCCTAAATTAAAAAACATGACAAAAATAAAACGATATTTATTTATTGTTAAACAATAAATGTTGTGATAAAATTATGTTGCCATTAAATAAGTGAGGTATTATAAATGAATCTTAAACGAAGTTCAACAACGTTCTTAAAAGTAATTATTTTTCTTGCTGGAATTTCAGTACTTGCTTTATGCATATTTTTAGTGCCGGAAATGGCGAATTTCGCAGCAAATTTGTATCCTAATATTGCTCCGATGAAATATCTTGTTTTCATTGTGATGTATGGAGCAGCTGTGCCTTTTTACGTTGCTCTTTATCAGGCTTTCAATCTTTTACAGTACATTGATGAGAACACAGCGTTCTCGGAATTATCAGTAAAGGCGTTAAAGAATATAAAGCGCTGTGCAATTACAATCAGTGGTTTGTATGTATTAAGTTTGCCACTTTTTCATTTTATAGCGAAAAAAATGGACCCTCCTATTGGGCTAGTGGGACTCATTATCGTTTTTGCTTCGCTCGTTATCGCCGTTTTTGCTGCTATCCTCCAACGACTTCTACAAGAGGCAATTAACATAAAATCAGAAAATGATTTGACGGTCTGAGGTGGCGGATATGACAATCATTATTAATATTGACGTCATGTTAGCAAAACGAAAAATGAGTGTAACGGAGCTTTCGGAGAAGGTTGGAATTACGATGGCGAATCTTTCTATTTTGAAAAATGGGAAAGCAAAAGCGGTTCGTTTTTCAACATTAGAAGCGATATGTAAAGCTTTGGAGTGTCAGCCAGGGGATGTTTTGGAGTATAAAAACGATGAGAATACTCAATAAAAACAGATAACAAATGTAAATAATAGAAGTCAATAAAGAAGGGATAGCCACTAAGCTATTCCTTCTTTACGTTAATTGCTGTTACTAATAAAAAATATAATTTGAATTGCAATGTTTGCGTATCAAAAGGGAACTTGCTACCTTTTGAGGTGATCCGTTTTGTGGAAGACAATTATTTGCCAAAAAGGCTATTTAAACTATGTTTTAAATTATTTCGAGTGAATCAAAAACTTCATTTGTATTATAGTTGATTTAAAACCCAGTTCGTTGCATCTTCAAAGTTATCTGCAATGTAGTTTGGTTCAATATGTGCCCATTTGTCTCGGTACGTATGCAAAGCATCATATCCAGCGCCTGTTCGGACTAGAATCGTAGTCGCATTTACTTTTGCTCCTGCAACAATATCAGTCCAGCGATCACCAACTACAGCACATTGTGTTAAATTAAGTCCATGTTTTTTTGCTGCTTTAAGCAGCATGCCTGTACTTGGTTTACGGCATTCACAACCATCACCGTGTTTATGAGGACATACATAAATATCATCAAAACCGAAGCCTTCTAATTCTTGTACAAAATCGGCTACAGTTGCAATTCCATCTGCGATACCAGGTTGATTTGTGAAAGAGAAAATTTTTATATTTTTAGCTTTTAGTTTTTGCAAGGATGTTTTTGTGAATGGAAATAATGAAAAAGATCCTGGATAATGTATTGTAGTGTCACCACCAATTGTACCGTCACGATCAATGAAAATTGCTTTAATGTTTGTCATAGTTATAGTCCCTTCAATTTATAAGTAGTTTAAAAATGTTTTACAAATCTGTAGCCATTTACTTCATATCCTAATTTTTTGTAAAAAGGATGAGCTTCTACTCTTTTTGTTCCACTAACTAGCCATGTGCCAATGCAATTATGTTTCTTTGCTAATTGCTCGGCATAATCCATCAACACTTGTCCAATGCCTTTCCGTCGTATGTTAGAATCAACGCTAATAATTGAAATCTCTCCATAACGTGTTACATCTTCTAAATTTTCACGTATACGAAATCCAAGTAATCCAAATATAGCTTCTTCTTCCTCGTAAACATATAAAAAATCAAACGGACTCATTTGTACGAATTGTAATCGGTTGTTCATATCTTCATAGGAAATAGAGGAACCTTTTAATTCTTTCGTTAAAGAACAAAGTGCGTCTATATCATCTATCGTTGCTTCACGAATTTGAAAAGACATATTATCCACTCCAATAAAATGTAATCAAACATTTAATATTCTGTTAAAAAATGTTTTTTCCTGCTATGAAAATAAATATTTTATAATGATATATAGATAGTTATATGTTATTCTTTTCCTTGATTGTATTAGAAATGGAAAGAAGGGGAATGCATGTTAAAAGTAAATATCCGCTCAGCTGGATATGAAATGGGCGAAAAAATAATTCATGATATAGCTTTTTCTATCGAAAAAGGTGAACTAGTTGCTCTTATTGGAGCAAATGGTGCTGGGAAGAGTACGACGATTAAAACGATACTCGGATTACTTGTAAATATGGACGGTGAAATATCATTCGGTGAAAAGAAAAATCCGTATGCATACGTACCAGAACATCCAACATACTATGATTACTTGACGCTCTGGGAACATATTGAATTATTAATGGCAGCTCGTGGAAGTGAAATGGGAAGTTGGGAAGAACGAGCGGAACAATTATTACATACTTTTCGAATGAATAAGCATAAACATGAGTATTTATCAAAATTTTCAAAAGGCATGAAACAAAAATCGATGCTAATATTGGCGTTTTTAACTGAGCCAGATTTTTATATCATTGACGAACCTTTTATCGGTTTAGATCCGGTAGCTACGAAAGAGTTTTTAAATTATTTATATAAAGAAAAAGAGCGCGGGGCAGGAATTTTACTTTGTACGCACGTATTAGATACTGCTGAAAAAATTTGTGAAAGATTTTTACTCATTTCACAAGGTACATTAGTCGCAGATGGACATTTAGAATCTATTCAAATATTAGCGGAAATGCCGGGTAGTTCATTATTAGACTGCTTTGATGTAATTGTAAGGCGTGAACAACATGATTAAACAACAATTTTATAAGAGATTACGCCATGAACTCCAGCGGAAATGGAAGTCTATACGTTCGGTAACAGATTGGACAGTCGCATTATATATTATTATTCCAGCACTTATATTTATGGGAATCTATTATCGATCGCTATGGATAAATGAATTATCAACGGAAGAGACGATTTATTTCGGATTAGGATTACTCGCATTTTATCTAGTAACATATCCAAGAGGAGTTCGTTCATTTTTTGAGCAAGCGGATAGTTTATTTTTAATTTCGTATGCAACACATATGCGAAAATTAGTCCAGTATGGCATGATGTACACATTTGTTCGAATAGCGATAACGAATATAATAGTAGTCGTTATTATGTTACCGGTGTTGATGAAAAGTATCGAAGTAACAGAGATACAAGTCCTATTATTTTGGGTATTCTTTACTATATTTCGATTTATGTTGTCGTTGTTAACGAGATTTGTTCATGTACATGTGGGGAAACGATGGGTTTTATGGATTGTAAAAAATGTAGTATTTTCTATGAGCGTGTCCTTTTTTGGAATTAGTTTATTTTTTATTTATAAAAATCCGTTGTATTCAATTTTATTTATCGGTCTAGTAATTTTCTTAAGTAGTGTATTAGTAAAAGAGAAAATGAATTATAAAAAGTTCTTTTTTAAAGAAATCGAGAAAGAAAAGGAGGAAAGCATGCGCTGGACGAGCGGAATTATGCAAGTTGGTGGTCATGCGGCTAAACCGAGTAGTTCGAATAAAAAACCGTGGATGTTTCCGCGCTCTAAAAGACTTTTAGGGAAAAAAGCTGATTCTCGTATTGTCGAATCTTTTTTGAAAGAATTTTTCCGTACAAGTACTGCACGAATATTTTATATTCAAATTGTATGTATCAGTACTGCAAGTATAATTATGACTCCAAGGTGGATTGCAGCTATTGTTCTCGTATTTGCTGTAGTTGCAATTTCTCGCTATGCACGTGATTATTGGAATGAATTTACGAATAAGATGTTTCTTCGTTTATATTGTGATGAAGGGAAATTACTATTGTTAAGATGGAAGGCAGATCGTTATTTACTACTACCAGCAATACTTTTATATGGAATAGTTATACTTTCACAGTTTTATTTATTGCCAGCTGTGGTAGGCAGCGTTGTTTTTATTTTATTAATTGTATGGATTGTATTTCTACCATTAAAAAAGAGCCATTGACGGCTCTTTTTCTAGTCTGTAACACATTGATAAATAAAATATACTAAAACGAGTATGCTTGCGGCGGAATACATGACATCTAAAGTCATTCAAGTGCCTCCTCAATATCGTGGTATTAATATTGTATGAAATCTTACAATTTCATATTCAAGTGAAAAATATGTGAACGTTAACAAAATTGTAAAGTGCAAAAATTACAATCATTTTGTATAATAGAAGAAACCACCGTTATATAAAAAATAATGAGTGAAAGGGGAGGGAACATAAATGCCAAATTGGTTTAGAAAAACCTTAGTCGCATTAATTACCGTATTTACATTTGGTTTAGTGACGCCTCCTTCCATATTGCTTGATAATGCCAAAGCTGCGGACAAGCCTACGAGCACAGCTGGGCAACAAAGTTTGGAGAGTACGTCCTATACATATGAAGAAACGAATGACAGGTTAACCACCGATACTTTTATTACTTATGCGATGCAAGAAGCAGAGAAGCAGTCGATGCAAAAGTTTGGTACTAAAATTGGTCCAGTAATTGAAGATGAATTTAAAGATGTAATATTACCAAAGATTGAAGAGGCAATTGCTGAGCTTGCTAGTGATGTACCAGAAGATTCACTACAATCATTAGCGATTTCTCAAAAACCAGCTGGTGGGAATAATGAAAAGATTTTTCATGTCTACGATACGAAATCAGGAAATGATTTATTGCGTTTCCATGTAAGAAGAGATCATCCACCGCAAGATGGTTATTATTTTAATTTCCATTATCATCGTTTTGATGATGGATACTCAGGACATCATGAGTTAGGAAATATTTATTGGAATACGAATGTACCGCCGAAATGGCTTTCTTAAAAAGAACAAGAGAAAATCTTGTTCTTTTTTATTTTTATAGAAGGGACAGACAACCATGTTGTTGAATAACATAGGTTTAGAAAAAAGAAGCAAAGGGAGTATGGGAATGCAAAAATATATTGTTTTTGACTTTGATGGCACATTAGTAGATTCACAAAATATATTTGTACCAATTTATAATCAAATTGCTGAAAAGCACGGATATAAAACGGTAAGAGAAGAAGAAATTGAGTATTTACGCAAGTTAACGATGGCGGAGAGATGTAAACAACTCGATGTACCACTGTATAAACTACCGATATTAGCGCTGGAGTTTTATAAATTGTATCAACCTGCTATAAAAGATCTTATTTTGTTCCATGGGATGAAGGAAGTATTAGATGAACTACATAAAAAAGGCTACGGAATTGCAGTCATATCATCGAACTCAGAAGAGCATATTCGGGCGTTTTTACAAAAGAATGATATAGAAAATATACAAGAAGTGTATTGTTCTAAAAATTTGTTCGGTAAAGACAAGATGATAAAAAGATTTTTAAAATCGAAAAAGATAACAGAGAAAGATATGTTATATGTCGGTGATGAACAGCGAGACGTAGCAGCGTGTAAAAAGGCTGGAGTGAACGTAATTTGGGTATCTTGGGGATATGATGTTATTGAAACAGTGAAAAAAGATGCACCAGATTACATGGTTCATAAGCCGATGGAAATTGTGCAAGTAGTACAAGGAGCGTATTCTTAATATGAATACACTGCGAGCAGGCATTCATCATATTGAATTTTGGGTAGCAAATTTAGAGGAGTCCATTTCTTTTTATAATAAGTTGTTTTCCATAATTGGGTGGAGAAAGTTAAATGAAGTAGCATATAGCACAGGAGAAAGTGAAATATACTTTAAAGAAGTAGATGAGGAAATTGTAAGGACGTTAGGGCCTAGACATATTTGTTATCAAGCTATTCATAGAGAAGTAGTTGATGAAGTAGCAGATTTTCTTTCTAGTACGAAAGTGAAGGTAATACGTGGTCCAATTGAAATGAATCATTATTCGGAAGGTTACTATACGATTGATTTTTACGATCCGAATGGATTTATTGTAGAAGTTGCCTATACACCAAATGCAGAAATGTAAGGGGAATAGATATGAAGATAATTACAGCACGGCAAAGCAATATACAAATAGTAAAAGATGCAGCGAATATTGAAGAAATTTCTAAAGGTTTCTCTCCAGATAAGAAATATGTAATTACGAATGCAAATAATGAAAAATATTTATTTCGGACAGGCGATATAAAAGAGTATGAAAGAAAGAAAATAGAGTTTCAAATTTTAAATGAAATGGTAAAACGTAACGTACAGGCACAAAGGCCAATTGAAATAGGTATATTGGAAGAAGAAGGTGTATGCTATAGTATTTTTTCATATTTAGAAGGGGAAGATGCGAAGAAGCTATTGCCTACGTATTCACCAAAAGAACAATATGATATTGGTATAGAGGCAGGAAAAGATTTAGCAAAAATGCATACATTTGAAGCTCCTAAGGATATACTTCCATGGTATGAAAGAGCTATGAAAAAACATAGTAAATATGTAGAGGTATATAAAACATGCGGAATAAAAATAAAAAATGATGATAAAATCATAAAGTTTATAGAAGAAAATGAAATATATTTAAAGAGCCGCCCGAATCGATTTCAACACGATGATTTTCATTTAGAAAATATAATTGTACGGGATGGAAAATATGTAGGTGTTGTTGATTTTAATGGCTATGACTGGGGCGACCCAATTCATGATTTCGTAAAAATTGCACTGTTTGCAAGGGATATTAGTATTCCGTATTCAATCGGACAAATAGAAGGATACTTTAATAGGAAAATACCAGAGGAGTTCTGGAAATTATACACGGTGTACGTTGGCATGACAGTTTTCTCCTCAGTTGTCTGGACATTACGAGCAGCGCCGCATATGTTAGATGATATGTTGGAGCGTCTTACTATAGTTTTAGAGGATCATAATAACTTTGAGTTATCGAAGCCAATTTGGTTTCAACCAGATAAGATTGATATGAAATAGAAAAGGTAGGTGTGATTCGCACCTACCTTTATTTTTTAACATCAAGATACTTATTTAATTTTCTTAAATGTAAGCGGCTGAGTACTTAATGTAGCTGGTACATGTAACTGAAGGGATGGGAATTCACCACTTACATTCATTTCATAAGCGAATAATAAGCTCATTTTCATTTGGAATAAGTCAACTTTTGTGGAGAAGATGTCGTAATGATGATGCCCTAATTGAATATCCATTTCCATAAATTGTACATATAACGAATCATCTCGTTTGTATACTTGTAATGTTCCGTATGCAGGATGTTCAAAAGTACCAGTATAATCCTCTAACTTGTGCGAAGGTGTAGTCCCTTTAATTTGTTCAGGGAGGGATTCAGTTGCTTCTTTCATCATTTCCTTCATTTTTTTAGTATCTTCTACAGCACGTTTATGCCAATCAATGGATTCTAATTCAAGTAGTTCGTCATAAATTTGATTAGCGAGATAAGTAGGAAGTAATGTTCCTCCAGCATTCGTTAAAATAACAAGGCCTATGTTTTCTGTTGGTATGAATGAAACAAGCGCTGAAAATCCATCGATATTACCGCCATGATGAATCACTTTTTTACCACGATAAGCGCTAATAAACCAACCAAGACCGTAACTATTTAATGGAGATTCAGGGAGTGATAAAACCGGTTGGTCTGGAATTGAATTGTGTGGTGTATACATTTGTTGTAATAATTCAGAGGAGATTAATTCATGATCTCCAAATTTTCCTTCATTTAAGTGGAGAAGTACCCAATTTGCCATATCTTCAATTGTGGAATTAATACACCCAGCAGCGCCAACTGTATCGATGTTACGGAATGGAACTGCTTTTATTTCACCGTCATTTTCAATGTAAGGTAAAGCGTAATCATCTGTAGTTTGTGAATCGTTAACAGAGAAGTTTGTATGTCTCATATTTAAAGGTTCTAAAATATGTTCTGTAGTGTATTGCTCCCACGTTTGATTTGTAATGTTTTCAACAATGTAGCTAATTGTTGCATACATTAAGTTGTTATATAGAAATGCAGTCCGGAACGGTGCATCAAGTGGTAAATGTTTTATTTTTTCAACGAGATCTTTTCGAGATAAGGAAGAACTGTACCAAAGAGTCTCATGACGACTCACTCCAGTTCGATGAGAAGCTAAATCCCGTCCTGTAACTTGTGAGCTAGCAAGTAGTTCAGATAAAGTAAAGTTAGGTATATAAGACGGGACAGGAGCATCCCAATTAAACTTTTTTTGCTGTGCTAACAAGCTTAATGAAAGTGTACCAAACGCTTTCGTTGAGGAACCGATTGCGAATCGAGTATTCGGTGTAACAGCCTCTTTTGTTTCTATATTACGATAGCCGAAACCTTCTGAAAGAATAACTTCACCGTCTTTTATAACAGCGACAGCAACACCAGGAACATTTAAATCCTTCATCATTTTTTCAACCGTGGTTTGTAAAGAAGTCATAACAGGTGTTTCAATTTTAGACATATTTCTAACCTCCAAATATAAATTTTGATCTACCGCACTATACTTTCGGTAATAGAAAATGAAAACCTTTTAAAATATGGAAAGTTAATAATTTTGTAAGAATTAGCATAAGAAATTTTATTAATTAAGATTATTAAATTTACCATTTTTCATGTTATGATAAATTCCATATACGATTGAAAGAAGGTTTTCCTACATATGAAACATGCTGAAAATGAATACTTAAATTTATGCCGCCATGTAATGGAACATGGTACGAAGAAAGAAGATCGTACAGGGACAGGAACTGTATCTGTATTTGGATATCAAATGCGTTTTGATTTGAGCAAAGGATTTCCTTTATTAACGACAAAAAGAGTACCATTTCGCCTTGTAGCAAGTGAACTACTTTGGTTTATGAAAGGTGATACAAATATTCGCTATTTATTGCAGCATAATAATAACATTTGGAATGAATGGGCGTTTAAGAGCTGGGTAGAAAGTGATGAGTATACTGGTCCTGACATGACTGATTTTGGTCTTCGCTCACAACAAGATGAAGAATTTAAAGTACAGTACGATGAGCAAATGGAATTGTTTAAAAAGAACGTTTTAGAAGATGATGAGTTCTCAAATAAATATGGTTATTTAGGAGACGTTTACGGTAAACAATGGCGTGCTTGGAAAACGACAGCTGGTGAGACACTTGATCAATTAAAAGATGTAATTGAAATGATTAAAAAAACACCAGACTCACGTCGTTTAATCGTTTCTGCTTGGAATCCTGAAGACGTACCGAGTATGGCATTACCGCCTTGTCATACATTATTCCAATTTTATGTAGCGGACGGAAAACTTTCTTGTCAGCTATATCAAAGAAGTGGTGACATATTCCTTGGAATTCCATTTAACATCGCAAGTTATTCACTACTAACACATTTAATTGCACATGAATGTGGTCTTGAAGTAGGAGAATTTGTTCATACAATTGGAGATGCACACATTTATACGAATCATTTTGAACAAGTAGAAAAGCAATTGGCACGTGAACCACGTCCATTCCCGAAACTTACATTAAATCCAGATGTGAAATCTGTGTTTGATTTTGAAATGGAAGATTTAACGATTGAAGGATACGATCCGCATCCAGCAATTAAAGCACCGGTTGCAGTATAATTGTAGAGGAGATGAAAAAATGATTGTTTCATTTATGGTCGCGATGGACGAAAATAGAGTAATTGGTAAAGATAATAATTTACCTTGGCGTTTGCCGAGTGAATTACAATACGTGAAGAAAACAACGATGGGTCACCCGCTTATTATGGGAAGAAAGAACTATGAAGCGATTGGTAGACCACTGCCTGGAAGACGTAATATTATTGTAACTCGTAATGAAGGGTATCATGTTGAAGGTTGTGAAGTTGTTCATTCTGTAGAAGAAGTGTTTGAACTATGTAAAAATGAAGAAGAGATTTTTATTTTTGGTGGAGCGCAAATTTACGACCTCTTTTTACCTTATGTAGACAAGTTATATATAACAAAAATCCATCATGCATTTGAAGGAGATACATTCTTCCCAGAAATGGATATGACAAATTGGAAAGAGATTTTTGTAGAAAAAGGTTTAACGGATGAAAAAAACCCGTATACGTATTATTACCATGTATATGAGAAGCAACAATAATAAAAAAGATTGATGTGAGAATTCGCATCAATCTTTTTATTTATATTCACCAATATAAGTTTATAGATGAGATTCGATAGTGCTATAATGATAGGTAGCATGTAAAAATGCTAAAATTTTCAAAAGTACTAATATAGAAAGAGGAGGAGAATCGATTGAGAAAGATATGGGGGATTCTTTTTCTTTGCTTAACATTCATGTTAGTTGGATGTGGTAAAGAAGAAAAACCACAAGAAGCGTTTGATACATATGTAAAAGCGTGGAATAAACAAAAATTTGCAGATATGTATGATCAACTATCAAAAAATGCAAAAAAAGATATTTCAAAGAAAGAGTTTACTGAGAAATATGAAAAAATTTATTCTGGTATCGAAGTGAAAGACTTAAAGGTAGAAACAGGGGAAGTAAAAGAAGATAAAAAAGATGAAGGTCCTGTTCCTTTTAAAGTAAGCATGGATACAGTTGGTGGTAAAATCACATTTGGTCATGAAGCAAAAATGGTGAAAGAAAAAGATGGAGATAAAGAATCTTGGAAAATAGATTGGACTCCTGATTTTATTTTCCCTGGCATGACGAAAGATAGTAAAGTGCGTATGCAGACAACACAGCCAAAACGTGGTGAAATATACGATCGTAATGGAAAAGGTCTTGCAACGAATGGGAAAGCTTCTGAAATCGGATTGATTCCTGAAAAGTTAGGCGATACTGCTCCGCAAACGAAAGAAACAGTAGCGAAGTTATTAAATATGTCTGTAGAAGAAATTGATCAAAAATTAGCTGCTAAATGGGTAAAACCAGGGTATCTCGTACCAATTGGAATTTTGCCTGAAGGGGCAACACAAAATACGTACATTGATTTACCAGGTGTTTCAACAAAACCTGTAAATGTTCGTACATATCCGTTAGGGGAAGCGGCAGCTCATCTGACTGGTTATATTGGAAAGGTAAATGCTGAAGATTTAAAAACGCTACAAAAGAAAGGCTATCAAGCTGATGACCCAGTTGGTAAAGCTGGCTTAGAGCAAGTATTAGAGGAAAAGCTACGCGGTAAAAAAGGTGGCCGTGTCTTTGTAGAAGATGCGCAAGGAAAAGAAATTAAAAATTTAGCAAAAACAGATGCTGTTGATGGAGAAAATGTAACTTTAACTATTGATAGTGCTGTTCAAGAAAAAACGTATAATGAAATGAAGGGCGAAGCTGGTTCAAGTGCAGCAATTAATCCGAAAAGTGGAGAAACAATTGCACTAGTAAGTAGTCCAGCATATGATCCTAATATAATTGCACGAGGGACATCGAAGGCACAACGCGAAGCTTGGAATAATGATCCGAAAAAACCAATGACAAATCGCTTTACACAATTGTCGGTACCAGGTTCTGTATTTAAACCTATTACAGCTGCAATTGGTCTTGAAACGAAAACGATTGATCCAAAAGAAGAGTTGAAAATTGAAGGATTAAAATGGACAAAAGATTCTTCTTGGGGTAATTACTATGTAACGCGTGTGAAAGATGCAAATCCGATTGATCTTGATAAGGCGATGAAATACTCGGATAATATTTACTTCGCACAAGAAGCTTTGAAAATTGGAAAAGACAAGTTTATGAGTGAAGCAAAAAAATTCGGATTCGATGAGAAACTACCAATTGAATATGGATTCCCTGCTTCTAAAATTGCAAATGACGGCATTAAAAATGATATTCAAATGGCAGATACGGGATATGGACAAGGACAAGTATTAATGACTCCTCTTCATTTAGCTTTAACGTATGCGCCAATTGTAAATGATGGAACGATTCCGTCACCGTATATTATTAAAACAGATAAACAACCAAAAGCTTGGAAAGAAAATGTAATTTCTAAAGGAAATCAGGATATATTAAAAACTGCAATGACGAAAGTAATTAATGATCCAGATGGTACAGGGAAAATTGCTAAAATTGATGGCATGACTCTTGCTGGAAAAACAGGTACAGCGGAATTAAAAGTATCAAAAGAGGCCGAAGGAAAAGAACTAGGTTGGTTCGCTGCATTTGATTTAAATTCCCCAGATATGGTCATTACAATGATGATTGAAGATGTAAAAGGTAGAGGCGGAAGTAATATTCCAGCTGAAAAAGTAAAACATGTATTTCAAAAATAATATGTAATAGTAGGCTATCTCTATAAGTTGTAGAGGTAGCCTTTTTATATGAAAGAGTTCTTAATATCTGTATACTGAATTTTAAGGAAACAAAGTAAATCTAACTTACGAAAAAAAAGTAGCTATTTTTTATTGACATTGATTAAAACTTTTTGTATTATACTTACATAAGGTAAGTTATTAACTTTTAAAAAACAAATCTTGAATTAAAGATAAAGAGAAAAAAGGGAGAGAATACAATGACAAAAGTACTATTTATCACAGCAAATCCAAATTCAGCAGAAGGTTCTTTCGGAATGGCAGTAGGGGAAGCTTTCATCGAAGCTTATAAAAACGAACATCCACAAGACGAAGTTGTAACAATTGATTTATTCAACACTACAGTACCAGCAATTGATGCAGATGTATTTGCTGCTTGGGGTAAATTTGCAGCAGGTGAAGGCTTTGAAGCTTTAACTGAAGTTCAACAACAAAAAGTAGCAGCAATGAACACAAACTTAGAAACATTTATGAATGCAGATCGTTATGTATTCGTAACTCCAATGTGGAACTTTAGCTATCCACCAGTAGTAAAAGCATACTTAGATAACGTAGCAATCGCAGGTAAAACATTCAAATATACTGAAAATGGTCCAGTCGGCTTATTAGAAGGTAAAAAAGCACTTCACATTCAGGCAACAGGTGGCGTATATTCTGAAGGAGCATACGCAGCTGTAGACTTCGGTCGCAATCACTTAAAGACTGTATTAGGATTTGTTGGTGTAAATGATACTGAATATATCGCAGTTGAAGGTATGAATGCAAACCCTGAAAAAGCACAAGAAATTAAAGAAGCAGCAATTGCTAATGCTCGTGAATTAGCAAAACGTTTCTAATATAGAATGCTTAAAAAGTCCGAACACTTGCTGTTTGGACTTTTTTTCTTCTTTTTCCTTCGTTTGTCTAGTATAATGAAGGTCGGAATGATAATAGGTGGGGGTTCTGTATGATTCAAACGTTTTTTAAAATCTTTTATTTAATTTTAATCGTAATTGCGATTACACCGAGAATGTGGCGTCTTAAAAGACAAGTAAATACGATGGCGCCAAAAGAAAAAGATAATGCTGTGTATAAAACGACAAATTGGTTTGGTAAGAAAATGGTACGTGTAGCTGGAGGGGCAGTAGAAGTGAAAGGACTTGAAAATGTTCCGAAAGACAAGCCAGTACTAGTTGTAAGTAATCACCAAAGTAATATGGATATCCCTGTTTTACTAGGTTACTTAAATAAACCAATTGGATTCGTTTCAAAAGCAGAGATTAAAAAGTTCCCAGTTGTACCAACTTGGATGGAACTTATGAATTGTGTATTTATGGATCGTAGCGATCGTCGTCAATCTCTTCAAGCGATTAAAGATGGAATTGAACTATTAAAGAATGGACATTCTATCGTAATTTTCCCTGAAGGAACGAGAAGTAAGGGTGGCGAAGTTGGAGAGTTTAAGGCTGGTAGTTTTCATCTGGCAGTAAAGTCAGGTGTAGCAATTTTACCTGTAACGTTAGATGGTACATATAAGATGTTTGAAGCGAATGGAAATCGTATGAAGCCAGCTCATGCAACAGTAACAATTTCTAAGCCGATTACACCTGAAGATTATGCGAATATGGATATTAAAGAATTAACGAAGCATACACAGGAAGTTATCGCATCACAATTACATAAGTAATAAAAAAGGATTCAGCTTATAGTAAGCTGAATCCTTTTTTATTATGCTGTAGGTAAGACATAAAAGAGTACACAGAAGAACATCATCGCACTACCACCTAAAACGAACAGGTGCCATATAGCATGGTTGAAAGGTAGCTTTTCCCAAAGGAAGAATATAGCTCCGACAGAATATAAAATTCCACCTGCTAAAAGTAGTGAAAAACCATGTCCAGTTAGATTTTCATAAAGTGGTTTAATGGCAACGATTATGAGCCAACCCATAATGATGTAACATAAAGTTGAAGCCTTTATAAAGCGACGTACAAAGAAAATTTTGAAGACGATACCTCCGATTGCTAGTGTCCATATTATAGCAAGCAACGTCCATCCTAATGGGCCACGAAGTGTAATAAGTAGAAAAGGAGTATACGTGCCAGCAATCAATAAGTAAATGGCTGAATGATCTAAAATAGTAAATATTTTTTCTACTTTAGGATGATGAATGCTATGTAGCAATGTTGAAAACAAGTACAGTAAGAACATGCTTACACCATAAACAGTAAATGCAACTACAGCTGATGCGGTACCGTGCTTAGAAGCATGAATAATCAATATGATTAAGGCAGGAATGCTTAAAATGGCACCGATACCATGTGTAATTGCATTTGCAATTTCTTCTTTTACAAATTGAGTCATTCGTGTCATTTTTTCAGTCATAATGCAAATCCTTTCTACTATCATAAAATAATATGTCATTTCCCTTACCATATCATACACAAGAGCAATAGAAAATGAAATTTGTATAATTGATTATATTTTTGAATTTTTTTGACAAAAGACAATGGATTTGTTGACGTTTTCAAACTTTTTTGACAAAATAAAATTATGTAATAGTAGGACAAGGAAACTACTAATAAAGGGGATGGGGAAATGTTTTCAAATATTGGCTTTCCAGGGTTAATTTTAATTTTAGTAGCAGTACTCATTTTATTTGGACCTAAAAAATTGCCGGAAATCGGGAAGGCTTTAGGAGAAACGTTAAAAGAGTTTAAAAAATCAACGAAAGAATTGACAGATGACGCATTTCAAGAAAAGGAAAAGAAAGAAAAAATGTAGTGTATTTTCCTTGTAATGGATAAATAAAGTGTGGTGAACGAGATGGAAGATCGGGAAATGAGCGTAGTAGAACATATTGTTGAGCTTCGAAAAAGAGTAATATATACGGTGTTATCCTTTGTACTATTTTTAATTATTGGATTTACTTTTACAAAGGATATTTATTTTTGGCTTGTAAAAGATTTACCAATGAAATTAACTGTTCTCGGTCCAAGTGATGTATTGTGGATTTTTTTCTCGATTGCTACAGTATTTGCTATCGTTTGTACAATTCCTTTTGCTGCTATACAAATTTGGTTATTTGTAAAACCGGGTTTACATCCAAATGAACAAAAGATGACAATAATGTATATACCGGTATTGTCTATATTATTTCTCGCAGGTTTATGTTTTGGATATTTCATTGTAATGCCGTTTCTATTTCACTTTTTAACTACGATAGGTAATGAAATGTTTAATACGATGTTTACGACAGAAAAGTATTTTCATTTTGTACTTAATTTAACAGTTCCATTTGCTGTGATTTTTGAATTGCCAGTCGTTGTAATGTTTTTAACTAGTATTGGAATACTTACGGCGGAATTTTTAATAAAAATAAGAAGGTATGCTTACGTAGCATTAATTATCATTGCATCTTGTATATCACCGCCAGACTTTTTATCTCATAGTTTAGTTGCAGTGCCGCTTATTTGTATTTATGAAGTAAGTATTGCGTTATCAAAGGTTGTTAGTAAGAGGAAAAAGAAAAGAGAAGAAATGCAGTCGAAAAGTGCCTCGTTATAAAGGCACTTTTTTATTTATTTGTTATACTATAGCTATAAACGTATACAATATATAGAAGAAAAAAATTATAGAATCTCCAAAATTTAGACAAACTTTGCGCTTTTATAAGCTTATACTAAATGTATTAAACAATTGATGGATAATGAGATTCCCGTCTCAGAGATATTTAGGACGGGAAGGTGAATTAGGTGGAGATGAATAGAGTATAAATCTTCTAGCCATAAGGACTACAGAAATCATATAAGTCTGATTTTACTCCACTTTAAACAACGTGTTACAGCGCAAAGTAGAGGAAGTTCAAAAATCCAATGAAAAAGAGGATTGATATTGTGATTACGAAAAGTTTTTATTTCACTCATTCAACAGGGGATTGCATTAAAATATTCGAAATCCCTGTCCTACAGGCACAGCATCCATTATCGTTTCTAATTCAGTCTCGTCTTCAATTATTTATTGCAAAAATTCAAAAACAAAAACACCCAAGATTTTCGTATTCTTTCCGTGAATATTTACAAAATTGTTTGAAGTGGAATGATTATTTAAATGTATATAAAACAAATACCCTTGAAAAAAATGCATGATACGAAGTACGGACAGGGTTAGTAAACTCTGTCTTTTTCATTTTAGATATGAAAATATAATTAATTTGATGAAATTTCGTTCCAAATTGTTGAAAGCAATGGGAATACTAGTATAATAACAAGGAGAGCGTATTGGAAAGGGAAGAAGTATAGTATGCAAAAAATTAAAATTGTAACAGATTCAACGGCAGATTTATCACAAGACGTAATCGAAAAGTATGACATTCATGTTTTACCATTATCAATCTCTGTAAATGGAAAAACATATTTAGATCGCGTTGATTTACAACCTGACGAATTTATTGAAGAAATGATTAAATCAGAGGAATTACCAAAAACATCACAACCAGCTATGGGTACATTTGTAGAAATGTATGACAAGCTAGGGGAAGATGGAAGCGAAGTCCTTTCTATCCATATGACAAGTGGAATGAGCGGTACTGTAGCAACTGCAAATAGCGCTGCATCAATGACTGATACAAAAGTAACAGTTGTTGATTCTCAATTTATTACACATGCTTTAGCATATCAAGTAATTGAAGCTGCCAAAATGGCAAATGACGGACGCTCACTAGAAGAAATTTTAAAACGTGTAGATGAAGTAAGAAAGAATACTCGTTTATATGTAGTAGTGGATACATTAGAAAACTTAGTGAAGGGTGGACGTATCGGTAAAGGAAAAGCGTTTATCGGTTCGCTACTTAATATAAAGCCGATTGCTAGTCTTGAAGACGGTGTTTATAATCCTGTAACGAAAGTTCGTAGCCAAGGCCAAATTGTAAAAACATTAGCTAAGTTATTTGAGCAAGATACGGCTGGAAAAGTCGTAAAAGCTGTTGCAATTCCGCATGCGAAAGCAATTCCTTTAGCTGAAAGTATGAAAGCGGCGGTTGAAAAAGTGAGTGGATTTGCTCAATCAGAAATTTTCTACACAACGCCTATTATTAGTACTCATACAGGTCCGGGCGCAATCGGATTTATGTATTTAGCAGAGTAATAAAAAAGCTACTTGAAAATATATTTCAAGTAGCTTTTTTATGTAAATAGAAAGTAAGAAATAAGAAGAGCTACACAGGCACTACCGCTAATGATATAGCGAGTCTGTAAATATTCATTCATAGAAAACACCCTTTATCCCGCTATTTGCGGACAGTAAAACTCTCTACCTCAAATTTAGCTGGAGCAAAGAGGTTAGGTAGCGGGCTGCCCGTAAAAGCTTGATTGATGAAGGTAAATAATCAGTGGGGATGAAGAAATCCCACTAATTAAAGTTTCACTATAGGATTTTCTATATTATATGTTGGATATAGAAAATCAGTCATTACGTTACACATGTAAAGTTTCAATTTTTTCGTTTATTTGCTTATCATTTGTTGCGTTACTATAAATAAAAGTTTGACCTAAAAAGAGTACATGCAGTTGTTCCCACGGTAACATGCGCAAATTCCAATTATTTCGAAGTCTAGTTATTGCTTCACGAGGTGTTTCATCGGCGAGTGCAAAAGCTCCGTAATGCATTGGTATAAAATGTGTAGCGTTTAAATCTAAATAAGCTTGCACGGCCTCTTCAGGTGAAACATGAGATACTTTCATAAACCATTCTGGTTCATAAGCGCCAATGGGCATAAGAGCAATATCAATTAAAAAGCGTTCACCAATTTCTTTGAAACCTTGGAAATAGCCACTGTCGCCACAAAAATATATGGTTTCCATAGTCGTTTCATTATCAATAATCCATCCGCCCCAGTGAGACGTATTCATATCAAATAAGAATCTTCTCGTCCAGTGCTGAGCAGGTACGAAGTGAAAAGAAACTTCGTTAATTATCGTACTTTCCCACCATTTATACTCTTCTACATGTTTAAATTTCTTACGAGTAAATAATTTTTTTAATCCAATAGGTACAAGATATAGAACATCATCATTCAACTGACGAAGAGTTGAAAAATCTAAATGATCATAATGACCATGTGAAATAAGGACAATATCAATTTTAGGTAGTGCTTCTATAGAGAGTCCAGGTTCTGTAAGTCTTGGAACTAGCTTTAATTTATTAGCCCATACTGGATCTGTTAATATATTAAGTCCATTCGTTTGGATAAGAAAAGTGGAATGCCCAATCCATGTGATAGTCGTTTTTTCAACATTACTTTGCAAAAATGCACTTTGTTTAACGGGTGATTGTTCTACTAAGAAAGAAAAATCTTTTTTGTTTTGCTTTCGTTCTTTACGCCAGCGTAAAAAAGAGCGAATTGATTTTTTTGTACTAACATTATCCATATTTTCATAGCGCTTTGCCATGAACATCACCTCATTTAAAATCGTTGTATTTGTATTGTACCGAAATGTTGTTAAGGAATACAGTGTAAAACATGGATTAATGTTTAAGGAATTGTTAAAAAATAGGGAGAGGTATTTACAAAAGTAACAATGAAATTAGTTTTATCACTTTTATTTAGAGAAATAATAGTAAAAAAATATATTTTGTCTAGTAATTCGCTTGAAATAAAGAAGTAACATACGTAAATTCGTACGATTTCGTGAACAAATGTAGTAAACAATTTTCTCGTAGTGTTAACTTTTGTTATTATAAACATAACCTATTTAAATTTAGGATAGAGAAAAGAGGTTTATAAATGAAGCGTTATCAAAAAATAATTGGTCTTATGGTTGTATTTTGTCTCTTTGTACTTGCTGGATGTAGTGAATCAGGTTCAAAGCTTCGTAAACCATTAAATTGGGATTTAGAAACCTTCCAATTTACAAATCAAGATGGAAAGAAATTTGGTACAAAAGATTTAAAAGGGAAAGTTTGGGTTGCAGATTTTATGTTCACAAATTGTCAGACAGTTTGTCCACCAATGACTGCAAATATGGCCAAGCTTCAAAAGATGGCAAAAGAAGAGAAATTAGACGTTCAGTTTGTTTCATTTAGTGTAGATCCAGACCTTGATAAGCCAGAAAATCTGAAAGCTTTTATTCAAAAGTTTACAGAGGATACTAGTAACTGGAATTTATTAACGGGGTATTCGTTAGAAGATATTACAAAGTTTTCAAAAGATAATTTCCAATCACTTGTTGATAAGCCGGAGAACGGTCAGGTCATGCATGGGACATCATTTTATTTAATTGATCAAAACGGAAAAGTAATGAAAAAGTATAGTGGCATTAGTAATACGCCATACGAAGACATTATACGTGATATGAAGCGATTAGTGGGTTAAAAATAAGGGTGCATAGCACCCTTATTTTTTTTGTATTAGTCTATCGATAAAATGTCATGTTGCTGGGGAAGTTTCGGCGCACGAATTTCTAATACGCCGTTTTGATAAGAAGCTTTTGCCGCTTTTTTATTAATTGAATACGGCAATTTAATCAATCTTGATGCTTCTGAAATGGAACGTTCTCGGCGATAATAGTTATGGGATGTTTGTTCTTCTTCTTCTTCAAGTATCTCTTCTTTTACAGAGACTTTTAAGTATTCACTTTGTATTTCAATTTGGATTTGTTCTTTTTGTATACCTGGTAGTTCAGCTGTAACAACGAGTTCTTCACCAACTTCATATAAATCTACAGGGAATGTTAATAAACGGTTTCCTTTTTGGAAAAAATGATTTAAATCAGCGATTACATTGCGAAGAGGTGTTTGCTCGAAGAAATCATCAATTTGCTTTAAGTAATTACGAACCGGTGGGCGAGAAGAATCTTTTTTTTCTTCACTCATGGTATTTCCTCCTAGAAATCAATTTGCAATATCATATGACAAAAGCGGAGAAAGGTGAGTGCCTAGTTTTCATGTTTTCATAAAAAATTGTTAAAAATGTGAAATGGAGTGATTTTTTTATAGTTTTTGGTCGCCATATTCAGTTGATTATGCTAGTATAAATAGGGTTGATATAGTAGTATAGAGACAGAATGAAAACTGAAAGAGGGTAAGAAGTATGTGTGGTTTTGTAGGATGTTTATGTGAAAACCCTAGAGAGTTTTCAGAAACAGAAAAACATCAATTTGAAAATATGAACACGATGATTTTCCACCGTGGTCCAGATGACGAAGGATATTTTCGTGATGAACATGTACAATTTGGCTTCCGCCGTTTAAGCATCATTGACTTAGAGGCAGGACATCAGCCGCTAACTTATGAAAATGATCGATATGTAATTATTTTTAATGGTGAAATTTACAACTATGTAGAATTACGTGAAATGTTACTTGAAAAAGGTGCAACGTTTGCAACGCAATCTGATACAGAAGTTATCATTGCATTGTATGCACATATGAAAGAAAAATGTGTAGACTACCTTCGTGGTATGTTTGCATTTATGATTTGGGATCGTGAGGAAAAGAAACTTTTCGGTGCACGTGACCACTTCGGTATTAAACCTTTATACATTGCACAACAAGGTGATACTACATTCTTCGCATCTGAGAAGAAAAGTATTATGCATGTGATGGAAGATAAAGGCGTTAATCCAACGTCACTACAACATTACTTTACGTACCAATATGGTCCAGAGCCAGAAACGTTAACAATTGATGTTAATAAAATCGAGCCTGGTCATTATTTCGTAAAAGAAATCGGTAAAGAGATGGAAATCCATCGCTACTGGAAACCTTATTTCAACGCTTCAAGTGCAACGAAAGAGGAGCATATCCAAGCAATTCGTGATGTGTTATATGATTCAGTAAAAGTGCATATGCGTAGTGATGTACCAGTAGGTTCATTCTTATCTGGTGGTATCGATTCATCTATCATCGCTTCTATCGCAAGAGAAATGAATCCAAATCTTTTAACATTCTCTGTTGGTTTTGAGCAACGTGGTTTCAGTGAAGTTGATGTTGCGAAAGAAACTGCTGAGAAATTAGGCGTTAAAAACCATAACGTATTCATTTCAGCGAAAGAATTTATGGATGAGTTCCCAAAAATCATTTGGCATATGGATGATCCTTTAGCTGATCCAGCAGCTGTACCATTGTACTTCGTTGCGAAAGAAGCACGTAAACATGTAACAGTTGTTCTTTCTGGTGAAGGCGCAGACGAGCTATTTGGTGGTTATAACATTTACCGTGAGCCAAACTCACTAAAAATGTTCTCTTACATTCCTAGCCCAGGTAAGAGCGTTCTAAAAGCATTAAGTGGTGCTCTTAAAGAAGGATTTAAAGGTAAGAGCTTCCTAGAGCGTGGATGTACACCAATTGAAGAGCGTTACTATGGAAATGCTAAAATCTTCCGTGAAGAAGAAAAAGCTGAATTAATGAAGTATTACAATGAAAGTGTTAACTATATGGATATCACGAAACCATTGTATAACGAGATTAAAGATTATGATGATGTAAGTAAAATGCAGTACATTGACATGTTCACATGGCTACGCGGTGACATTTTATTAAAAGCTGATAAAATGACAATGGCAAACTCATTAGAACTTCGTGTACCGTTCTTAGATAAAGAAGTATTCGATGTTGCATCTAAAATTCCAACTGAATTTAAGATTGCTAACGGAACTACGAAAGCTATTTTACGTGAAGCAGCACGCGGAATCGTTCCAGATCACGTATTAGATCGTAAAAAACTTGGATTCCCAGTACCAATTCGTCACTGGTTAAAAGACGAAATGCATGATTGGGCTATAAATATTATAAACGAAAGTAAGACAGAGCATTTAATCGACAAACAGTATGTATTAAACTTACTGGAAGCACATTGTGCAGATAAAGGCGATTATAGCCGTAAAATTTGGACTGTACTTGCGTTTATGGTATGGCACCAAATTTATGTTGAGCATAAATACGATACGAATAAGTTCCATGAAGAAACAAAACGTGCGTATAGCTTAGTTTAATTAGAAAAACCTTAAGATCGCATACGGTCTTAAGGTTTTTTTCATAAATAGGAAGTATTATTGATACAATAATAGTAAAAGGATGGACAACATATGATTACGTTTGAGAAAGTTACTGTAGAAAATGAAAGCGTTGTTAAAGAAATGTTTAAATCGCATAGTTTAGGTGAGAAAAAGGTACAGTACTGTGTGAAAGTTGATGATACATATATTGGTGTAATAGATTATAGTGTACAAGAGGAACGGGCTGTTTTATCACAGCTAATTATTCATTTTGATTACCAAGGTTACGGTTATGGTACAAATACGTATTTTACATTTGAAGAAATGATGAAACAAAGAAATGTGAAAGAAATAAAAGTGCTACAAGAGAAATTAACAGAAAAGGCGAAGTCTTTCATAGAGAGTTTTGGTTTTGCTTCAGAAGATGAAGAGTATGTAAAGAAAATATAACGATGATTATTTATGCGATACAATAAATATAAGGCAGGTGGATGTATGACGATGACTTCTGGTCTTGTATTAATTGGAGGGTGCTTTATAGTAGCAGAATTATGTCATATAATCATTCGGAAAAGAATGAGTAAGAAAAAAAAGCCGTATGAATTACAATACATCCCTGTCTTTTTCATTATGTTTTGTATGCTTAGTACATTACAAAATTTAATGAACTTTCCACCACTTGTAAATGTTTTTTTAAAGTTTGGTTTACTTTATAGTGGTGTTGGAATAGCACTTTTATTTATTTTATTTTGCATACGTTATGTTCACTATCAATCGTATATATTTATTTTAAATTGGTTAAAGCAAGATGATAGAAACCGCCTTACATAAGGCGGTTTTTTTATTTGCAATTGTAACAGAACCTGTACATTTCACATAAAATAGGACGAGTAGAAATGCAAACATATTACAAGAAAGGGGCGGGGCAATAAAATGAAACTTGTTATAGACGCAGGGCACGGTGGATATGATTCTGGTGCTGTTGGTAATGGTTTAGTAGAAAAAAACTTAACACTTCAAATTGCTAGACGCGTTCGAGACATTTTAACGGTAAATTACCCAATTACAATTAAAATGACACGTGATAGTGATGTGTTTATTTCTTTATCGGAACGTGCTAATATTGCTAATGCTTTCAGTGCGGATTATTTTATTTCATTTCATATTAATAGCGGCGGGGGTACAGGTTTTGAAAGTTATATTTATAATGCGTTATCCAATAGCAGCACTGCATATGCAAAGCAACAAAAAATGCATACAGCTGTCAATCCTGTATTAACAAAATATGGTCTTCGTGATCGAGGAGCAAAAAAAGAAAATTATGCGGTATTAAGAGAAACCGCAATGGATGCAATTTTAACTGAGACTGCTTTTATTGATACAGCGTTTGATGCAAATTTATTAAAAAATCCACAATTTATTGAAGATCTAAGTCAAGCGTATGCAAATGGAATAGCAGCTATTTTTGGAGTAGCTCCAAATCCACAACCTCCTAACCCACAACCGACACCTCAAACGAAGGGAATCGCTTATATTCTTGGGAAAAATGTAAATTTAAGAAATGGTCCATCAACTTCTTCCTCAGTTATTCGTCAATTAAATTCACCAGAATCTTACGTTGTATATCAGGAAAGTAACGGATGGCTAGATTTGGGGAATGGACAATGGGTGTATAATGATCCTTCGTACATTAATTTTGTAAAGACAAGCAATAGTGATGGAAGCCCGATTGGGGTTGCATATATACAAGGGATGAATGTAAATTTAAGAAGTGGTCCATCAACTACATCTGCAGTTATCCGCCAATTAAATTCTCCAGAATCTTATTTAGTATATATAAATGAAAATGGTTGGTTAAACCTTGGTGGAAATCAGTGGGTATATAATGACCCAGCGTATATTAAATATACTCAATATTAGGAATTAAAATGATAATGCAATATGGATGCGTATCCTTGTTATGTATAACAAGGATGCGCATTTTAATAACAACATTTATTTTCATACTTATGCACTATATTTTAAAAAGAAACATTAGAAAAGCGGATAGAATCTAAAAAGTATATATTAAAAAAGTTTTCTTATATACATTGACAATGTATGTAAGATACATTAATCTTTAAATGTTAATGATAATCGATTTCATCTAGGGAGGACATATGATACATACTAAAAAACTAATTATGTTCTGCATTATGATACTCATGGTTGTAATTGCAGGATGTAGTAAAGAAGAGAAAAAAGAAAATAATATATCAGCGAAAGCAAAAGATTCATATACGGTAAAGCATGCAATGGGTGAAACGACAGTAAATGGTACACCTAAAAAAGTTGTTGTTTTAACAAATGAAGGCGCAGAGGCTCTCCTAGCTGTGGGCGTAACGCCAGTGGGGACTACGAAACCACGTGCTGGTGATGAATGGTATCCTCATTTAGCGAAAGAGTTAAAAAACACGAAAGTTGTAGGAACTGAACGTGATATTAATTTAGAGGCTGTAATGAAGCTTAAGCCAGATTTAATTATCGGAAATAAAATGCGTCATGAAAAAATATATGATCAGCTAAAAGAAATCGCACCAACTGTTTATGCAGAAACATTACGCGGTGATTGGAAAGAAAACTTTACACTTTATACAAAAGCTGTAAATAAAGAAAAAGAAGGGCAAAAAGCTCTTGATGATTATAAAAAACGCATTGAAGGAATGAAAGAGAAGTTAGGCGATAAATTGAATTCTAAAGTTTCTATTATTCGTTTCGTGCCAGGTGATGTTCGCATTTATCAAAAAAACTCATTCTCGGGCGTTGTTTTAAATGATATTGGATTTAAACGACCACCATTACAAGATAAATATGATTTTGCGATAAAAGGAATTACAAAAGAGCAGATTCCAAATATGGACGGAGACTACTTATTCTATTTCACGTCTGATAAAGATGCAGATAAGAATAATGAAGGAAATTCGTTAGCAAAGGAATGGACAGAAGATCCACTCTTTAAGCAACTACAGGCTTCTAAAAATAACAAAGTATTCCAAGTAGATGAGGTAATCTGGAATACAGCAGGCGGTATTAAAGCTGCGAACCTTATGTTAGATGATATTGAAAAATATTTCCTTAAATAAATGATAAAATACATCACTTTTACGAAGTGATGTATTTTTTGTTTGTGAAAATACAGAAAATTCCTTCTTTCAGGGTGTCATAAGTTGTACAATAAAATCAATCATGTGATAAAGGAGTGGGGAAGAATGAAAGCTACTCATAAAGATTGGATCTTGTTTAATGGGAGAATGATTAATACGAAGGAAGAACAGCCGATGGTCGCATTAGAAGAGCGAGGCTTCCAATTTGGTGATGGGATTTATGAAGTATTTAGACTATACGATGGCAAGCCTCATTTATTAGATTTACATTTGGAACGATTCTTTAACTCTATGGCGGAAATAAAACTAATTCCACCATTTACGAAGGAAGAATTAGTAGAAGAGTTATATCAAATGATTAAAAAAAATCAATTTCAAGAAGATGGGAATGTATATTTACAAATATCAAGAGGGGCACAACCGCGCAATCATGTATATGAATCAGATTTACAACCGACATATTTTGCAAATCTCGTTTCGTTCCCAAGACCAGTTGCTTCAATGGAGGCAGGGATTAAGGTGACAGTAGAAGAGGATATCAGGTGGAAGTTTTGCCATATAAAATCTTTAAATCTGCTTCCTAATATCATGATCAAAAACAAAATAAATGAACAAGGGTATCAAGAAGCAATATTAGTACGAGATGGTATTGTGACTGAAGGGTGTCATTCCAATTTCTTTATCGTGAAGAATAATAAGTTGATTACACATCCAGCGGATCATTTCATTTTACATGGTATTACACGTCACTACGTAATTACATTAGCGAAAGAGTTACATATCGATGTAGAGGAACGAGAGTTTTCATTACAAGAAGTATATGACGCTGAGGAGTGCTTCTTTACAGCGACGCCGCTTGAAATATTCCCAGTCGTTCAAATTGGTGATGAACAGTTCGGGGCTGGTGAAAGAGGACCAATTACGAAAAAACTACAAGCTGCATACGAAGAGAGTATTCGTTTATTTAAAGTGACAAATTAATTATGAAGAAAAAAGCTGGTATTCTTCCGGCTTTTTTTCATGATATAATTCAAGCATAGGACAAGTTTTGAAAACGCTGTAAAAAGGGGATTTAATATATGAATTATGAAGATTTTAAAGAAGTAATTCACGGAAGACGAAGTGTTAGAAAGTTTACAGATCAAGAAGTATCTACTAATGATATAAAAGAAATAATTGATTGTGCTCGTTACGCACCGAGTGATACGAATTCACAAACGTGGGAATTCGTAGTTATCATGAATCGAGAGAAGATTAAAGAAATTGAACAAATGACATGGGATGCATTACATAAACTTGCGACAAAAGCAGCAGAAAATGGAGAAGAGAAAGCAGGGAAATTACTTACACGTTCTTTCGGACCATATGCAACAGCTTTCTCGGAGGCACCAGTATTAATCGTATGTTTGGCAACACCATATGAATCAAAGTTCCGTGAAAAGATATTTGATCCAATTGCTTTTGTTCCAGATTCAGTTTGGGAAGAAGAAGGCATTAAGAGTAGCTGTTTAGCGGCACAAAACTTAATGTTAGCTGCACATGCAAAGGGACTTGGTACTTGTCCAATGACAGGGCCAGTATTGCTAGCTCAAGATGAACTGCGCCAATATTTACAAATTGAGCCTGAAAAACAAATAAATATGGTTATTTCACTCGGATTTCCGAAAGATAAACCGAAGAAACTTCCAAGAAAAGAAGTAGATGAGATTACAACGTTTGTTTTTTAATTGCTGTATAGAAAAGACATTGAACTAACAATGTCTTTTTATTTTTGAGGGTATGTAATTCATATGTTGGGCTAAAATGATAGATAAGAGGAAATTACTATTTATTTCATAAAAAAAATTAATGTTCTATTAAGGAAAGTATGATACATTAATCGTGAGCAAGATTCTATTTGTTCATGAAAGTGTTGAAAGTAGTCTCAAAATTTAAAAGTTATTTTTGTATAATAAATTATAATGAAGTTACAGGGGGGATGAATTTTGAAAAAATTCATAATCACTGGATTGTCTGTATTGTTATTAGTTGGTTGCGGTGCTCCACAGGAAAAAGAGGACGCGCAATCAAAACAGGAAGAACAAGTTGTAAACGCAAGTGATGAGAATATGGTTGTATTTCCTGAAGGAGCAATGTCAATTGGAGAAGGGAAAGTAAAAGTTATTACTCCAGATGGTACTTCTGAAAACGGCAATATACCGACTGTATTCATCAAAAAGGATACGTTAATTCAGCAAGTTGAATTAGAGCTTTCTAATTTTCAAAGTGATAAAGAAACATTCGTATTTGTAGATCAAATGTATACGGATAAACATCAAGTAACTAGTACAACGCAGACAACAGTGCAGTTAAAAGAAAAAACGCTGGAAACAGGTAGTCATACAATTACTGCAGTTCAGTATGAAAACAATGACCCGAAAGGAAAGGTTATTAGTTTTAATCAAGCAACATTTGAGACAAAACCAGCGTCTTAATATGAATAAAAAGTACATTACTCAAAAAGTAGTGTGCTTTTTTGTTTGGACTAGAGTGTGCAAGAGTGAATAACTTATTTCATTTTCTAATACGATTAAATAGGAAGTAATCACTTGTTACTACTATGACAGAGAAAGAGGTTGAAGATGTGAATCGGTGTATTCGTATCATTTTGATTAGCCTAATGATGGCAGTAATTTGGTTTACGATACAAGAGTTTATGCAAATAACGCTCAATTATCAAATTCATGACTTGTTAATAGGAGCTATTTGTTTTACCATTGTTTAACTATTATATGATAAACTCGGGCTAAGGTAAGTTTCAGAAGAAAAATGTAGGTATTTCATTTGAAATGTCGAATAGTACATACGATGTCGTAATAACAAATTTTCTATTGTTTACTGTGAAACAGAAGAAGGAGAGATAGTAATGAAACGAGCTCTTATAAATATTGATTATACATATGATTTTGTAGCTGAGAAAGGCGCTTTAACATGCGGGAAACCAGGACAGGAAATTGAGAAGGAAATTGTACATATAACGAAGCAATATATTGAAAATGGAGATTACGTTGTCTTTGCTATTGATAAACATGAAGAAAATGATGTATATCATCCAGAATCAAAGTTATTCCCGTCTCATAATATAGCTGGTACAAATGGAAGAGATTTGTTTGGTGAATTACAAGATGTGTACGAAACATATAAAAATGCAGAGAATGTATATTACATGGATAAAACACGGTATAGTGCATTTGCTGGAACGGATTTAGAGATGAAGCTAAGAGAAAGAGGAATTGAAGAGGTTCATCTTGTAGGGGTATGTACTGATATTTGTGTTCTTCATACAGCAGTAGATGCGTATAATAAAGGGTTTAAAATTGTTGTTTATGAAAAGGCAGTTGCATCTTTTAATGCGCAAGGACATGAATTTGCACTTGGACATTTTAAGTCATGCTTACATGCAGAAGTGAAGTGAAAAAAGAGGCCTTTAAAAAAGGTCTCTTTTATTTGTCCTTGTTCATTGAAAACAGCTACCGCAACGCCTAATAAATTGAGTGGTCTTGATCCGACAACTTTTCTAAGTTCTTCAATATATCCCATTGTATGTAACCTCCGTAAGAAAAAATAAGAGCAAATAAACTATTCGTTATTATGTAAATATATTCCTCTTTATAAGGGGAGAGAAGACATATAACTTATTTGTGTTATTTGGTAAAATATACATCAAAAAAGGTCAAACAAAACCTTTGACCTTTTTTGACCAAATGTTATAATAAAGGCAGAAAGAGATAATCTTTCATTCATAAATAATAAGGAGGAAAAAATATGCGTAATTTATTTCCAGAGATAACAAAACGTCAAAATGGTATTTTTGATTTTGGGCCTTCTTTATTAGAAGGGATGACAGATGCTTTCTTTAAGCCACTGAACATGGATACTTTTAAAGTAGATGTTCATGAGCAATCTGATAAATATACTGTGAAAGCAGATTTACCAGGTTTTCAAAAAGAAAACATTCAAGTTGATTTTGAACAAGATGTATTAACGATTCAAGCAACTAACCATAATGAAGTAGAAGAAAAAAATGAGAATGGCACATATATTCGTAAAGAACGTTCTATAGGTTCTGTAACTCGACGCTTTAGTTTTAAACAAGTTGAGGAAGAAAATGTTAGAGCAAATTATAAAGATGGCGTACTGACAATAGAATTACCAAAACTGAAAGAAGAAAAAAACAGTAAGACAACAATTAACATCGAATAAAAGAGCTGATGATTTCAGCTCTTTTTTGTACTTAGTTAATAAATTAATTGAAATCGTAATGAGTAGAATAAAGTTGTAATATTAAAAAATCACTATTAGCTCCCTTTAGATTATTAAAAAGGGTATATTTAAAGGGACAGGAAAAAGAACAGCTAGACATACTGTTTAAAGTGAATTAGTAATAGAGTCAAAATACATAGTAAGGGTAGTGGCATTTAAGATTAGGATAATAGATTTTTCTGGAACAAACTTAGGCGATTATGAATTTTTTAATTAGTAAGGAAGTGGTTAAATGAGCTTATTAACGTATACGGAAGAATTTTTTAATTATGTACGAGAGTTTTTACTTTTAAGATTTTTACTATTTGCTTTAGTTTTAATCATTATTTCTTTTGTAATAAACCGTATTATTGATTGGTTTTTTAGGAAATCAAGCTTTTTTGATGAAGAGGTAGAGCAGACAATTCAAAGTGTAATTCGATCTATTTTTAGATATATCATTATCATCAGTCTTATCATATATTTAATTAGCCAATTTGTAGATATAAAAAGTATTATTGCAGGTGCAGGGATAGCTGGAGTTGTCATCGGTTTTGCTGCACAACAGATGCTAAAAGATGTTATATTAGGCTTTGCAAGATTAGCGGACAAAGAGTTTCGGGTTGGTGATTTTGTAACTTTTAACGGAACAAATTCAGGAACTATTGAAGAGATTAGTATTCGTTTTATGCAAATTCGTGAATGGTCAGGAAAACTACTTACCATCCCGCACGGAGAGATTAGAACGATACAAAATTTTAATAAAGGATGGATGCGTGTAATTGAACGCATCACGGTAAGTTATCAGGAAGATCCAACAAGAGTGAAGGAATTGTTAGAAGAAGTATGTGTTATATGCAATGAAAAATTGAATCAAACTCTTTATAGAGTAGAGGATGAGGCTGTTGAACCATTTAAATACGTCGGTGTTACAGACTTAAATCCTAACTTGAAATATGTTGGCTATGAATTTTGTATTACAGGTTTAATAAAGCCAGAAGATTATTTTGAAACTTCTAGACAAGTAAGATTTGAATTAATGTCTATGTTCCATAAAAATCAAGTGCAAATGCCAGCAGCGAATATGGTTGTTACTACTGAAGGTTTACAGCATATCCATGGTGGACAATCTTTATCGGACAGCTAAAGTAGAATCGTTTGTTAACAAAAATTCTGCTTCCAACATTGGATAGAATAACAATAATAAAATGATTGATATAAAGAAAGGGCTGAAGGAATTCGGTTCTTTTTTTATTTATAGAATTTAGAAATTTCTTAATGTTATAATTGTAGTTGGTGATGAGAATGAACTTTGAAGAAAAAGAGATGCGTCGTTTAGAAGCATTAAAAGAAATTGCTGAATTATTAAATGAAGCAACAAACTTACAGGATATGTTAGAAAAAGTGTTGCATACATTGTTACAAGTAATGAATTTACAAACAGGGTGGATATTCTTTATTGATGAAAGTGGAAAGCACAGTATGCTTGTAGACGAAAATTTACCAGAGGCTCTTACGTGGCAAAAGAAGAAGCCGATGTGTGAAGGAAACTGTTGGTGTGTAGAACGTTTTGTGAATGGGAGATTGGAAAAAGCGACTAATATTATTGAATGTAAGCGAATAGAAGATGCAATTGAATGTAATTGGGGAGAGACAGAAGATGTTACACATCATGCGACAATTCCGCTTAGGTCTGGATCAGAAAAATTTGGTCTACTAAATGTGGCTGCACCTCATAAGACTCATTTTTCTGAGGAAGAGTTAGCATTATTAGAATCAATTGCATTTCAAATTGGAACGACAATACAACGTATTCAATTAGTTGAGAAAGAACGTAAATATGTAGTGGTAGCGGAAAGAAATCGACTTGCACGTGATTTACATGATTCAGTAAAACAATTGTTATTTTCTATTATGCTAACAGCGAAAGGTACTCTGAATATGACGCAAGATAGAGAATTGCAAGAGATGTTAAGTTATATTGGGGAATTATCACAAGAAGCATTACAAGAGATGACGCTATTAATTTGGCAATTAAGACCTGAAGGATTGGAGAAAGGATTAGCAGAAGCAATTCAAAATTACGGGAAGTTATTAGGAGTTCAAGTGGAAGTTCGAATTGATGGGATGGTTTCAATGGGGGATGAAATAGAAGAAGTTTTATGGCGTATTAGCCAAGAGGCGCTACATAATTGTAAAAAGCATGCTTCGTGTGAAAAGGTACATATTCTTTTGAAAATAGAAAATAACCAGTTACATTTTTACATAGAAGACAATGGAATAGGATTTATACAAGAACAAGTAAGGGAATCAGCACTTGGCCTGAAAAGTATGAAGGAACGTATTCAGTTAATGAAGGGATCGTTTCAAATTATAACAGAGCTGAAAAAGGGTACAAAAATAGAAATTCAATTGCCGATTTGAAGGGGAGAATAAGGTTGAAGATTAAACTGCTACTAGTTGAGGATCATCATATCGTTCGAAGAGGACTTGTATTCTTTTTGAAAACGAGAGAAGAATTTGAAATTATTGGGGAAGCGGAAAATGGCGAAGAGGCATTACATTTCGTGCAAAAAGAAAGACCAGATGTCGTACTAATGGATGTATCGATGCCGAAAATGGATGGAATTGAGGCAACAAAACGTCTAAAGCAATATGATGAGACAATAAAGGTACTTATATTAAGTAGTTTTTCAGAGCAAGATTATGTTATACCAGCACTTGAAGCTGGAGCAGATGGTTATCAATTAAAAGAAGTACAACCTGAGCAACTTGTCGCTTCTATTATTGCAGTACATCAAGGAAATGCGAATTTTCACCCGAAAGTAACACCTGCATTAATGGGGCGTTCTGCAGTAAAGAAGGAAGTAGAAAATCCTTTTTCAATGTTAACGAAAAGAGAGCAAGAGGTACTTCGCGAAATTGCGAAAGGAAGAAGCAACAAGGAGATTGCAGCAGAACTTCATATTACAGAACAAACTGTGAAAACACACGTTTCAAACGTTTTAGCTAAATTGGAAGTGGATGATCGTACGCAAGCCGCATTATACGCAGTGAAACATGGAGAGAATTATTCATAAGCATGAATAATTCTGTTATATCGTATGACAGAATACATAGGAGCAATTAAAAATTATAGTAATCCCTAATATAGGTTTTTCTTCTTTCGATAATTAGGTACAATAAAGTGAAACTCTAATCAGTGGAGGACCATCCCCACTGATGATTAGTTCAACTAATCGGTTTTTACAGGATAAAGCTACGATGGAAGGGGAGGATATGCTATGCCTGGTACAAGAAGTGGGATTGGAAAGATTCAGGCTTCGTTAAATGGTTTATCACCGAAATTGCGAAGTATTGCCGAACATATTTTGAAACATCCACAAGATGTTGTACATAAATCTATTACAGAATTAGCTGAAGTTACGAATAGTTCCGAAGCTACGATATTCCGCTTATGTAAAAACCTTGGTTTGCAAGGTTTTCAAGATTTAAAGATTACATTAGCTCGTGAAATTGTACATACACCGATGCAAAATATCCATGAAGAGGTATCAGCAGAAGATAGTATGGTAACTGTTGCTAAAAAAGTTTTTCATTCGCATATTACAGGACTGCAAGATACTTTACATTTGCTTAATGAAACGGCACTTGAGCAGGCTGTACGAGCCTTACAAGAAGCAAGTCGAATTGAGTTTTATGGAAATGGTGGCTCTGGTATTATTGCAATGGATGCGTATCATAAGTTTATGAGAACGGGTATTTCTTGTATCGCTCATACTGATTCGCATTTTCAAATTATGGGGGCAGGTTTACTCTCGGAAAATTCAGTTGTTATTGGTATTTCTCATTCTGGTAGCAATAAAGGATTACTTGAAGCGTTAGAAGTAGCGAAAGCAAGAGGAGCCAAAATTATTGCGATTACGAGCTATAAGAAATCAGCATTAAGTCAACTTGCTGATATAACGTTATATACATCAACACGTGAGACTGAATTCCGCACAGAAGCAAGTTCATCACGATTAGCACAGTTAAGCTTATTAGATACTTTGTATGTAGGGTTGTCGTTGCAGCGACAAGAGGAAACTCTAAAAAATTTACAAAGTATACGTGAAACGATTTCGATGAAGCGAATATAAAAAAGCTCTTCAAATGAAGAGCTTTCAGACTGTAGACAAACTATTTTTGGAGAGTTCAAATGCTAAAAATAGTTTGTTTCTTATTTTAGGGATAATTTATCCAATGGAATTTATATGTAGTGCTTTCTATACTATAATTTACTATAAGTGAGGAAGGTGTCTTATGAAAATATCTGTTTATGTTGCAAGTGCATTTAGCAAGGATCATAAAGGCGGAAATAAAGCAGGAGTGGTATTTATTGAGAATACATTGACCACTACTCAAAAAATGGAAATAGCCAAACAACTGGGCTATGCGGAAACCGCATTTATATCAGAATCTGAAATTGCTGATTATAAATTTGAGTATTTTACACCAAAAGAAGAAGTTGATTTATGTGGTCATGCCACAATTGGCTCTTTCGCGATACTGATGCATTTAAATAAACTTTTCAGGAATCGCTATACGATTGAAACGAACAGCGGTGTTCTTACTATTACTATAAAAGATGACATCATATTCATGGAACAAAATAAACCGATATTCTATGATGTTGTATCTCCAAACGAGTTCATCGACTGTTTTGATAGTAAAGATATAGAAAATAAATACCCAATTCAAATTGTCTCCACGGGCTTAAAAGATATTTTAATTCCTATAAAAAGCGAAACACAATTACATGCACTGCAACCTAATTTTGAAAAAATTAAAGAAATTAGCAAGTATTATAATGTTGTCGGGATGCATCTATATACTTTTAATGACAATCGAATTATATGCAGAAATTTTGCTCCGCTATACGACATCAATGAAGAAGCAGCGACTGGAACTTCGAACGGTGCATTAGCTTGCTACCTTTATGAACAGGACTACTTGAAAAAAGAAGTCTATGTATTTGAACAAGGTTATTCTTTACACTCGCCTTCTGAAATATTAGTTAAATTAGCAACCAATAGCAAAAATAAAATAGAAAAAGTTTATGTTGGTGGCAAAGGATATTACTGTGAAACTAAGTGTTTACATGTAGAAAATATTGAGTGAAGAGCTTTTTTATCGGTGAGAAGTTTGTTAATTTATTTTGTTTTAGAAATATGTGACTTACTTATAGTCAATGATAAACTCTCATTTTTAAAAATTTAAAATAAAGACCGATTTGTGTAATAATTCAAATATTGTTCATAATTTCACAAGTTGTTTATGAAGTGTCATGTTATGATGAAGATGTAATGATGATTGAACACTTAAATTTGGTAGAATAACTAGCCAAAGTAGTGAAGAAAGTAGTTGTGAGATAAACTCATTAAAATGCTAAAACACTAAAGGGGAGATCACATATGAAAGCAGTAGTGGTTAATAAAAACAGCAAAGCAAACATCGAAGTGATTGACAAAGAATTACGTCCGTTACACTCAGGTGAAGCGTTAGTAGATGTAGAGTATTGTGGAGTTTGCCACACTGATTTACACGTTGCGAATCATGATTTTGGTAACACTGATGGCCGTATTCTTGGTCATGAGGGTGTAGGTATTGTTACGAAAATAGCTGATGATGTTACTTCACTAAAGATAGGTGACCGTGTAAGTATTGCATGGATGTTCCAATCTTGTGGACGTTGTGAATATTGCGTAACTGGTAGAGAAACATTTTGCCGTGAAGTTAAAAACGCTGGTTATTCAGTGGATGGTGGTATGGCTGAACAATGTATCGTTACAGCTGATTATGCGGTAAAAGTACCAGAAGGATTAGATCCTGCTCAAGCATCATCAATTACTTGTGCTGGTGTAACTACATATAAAGCTATTAAAGTATCAGATATTAAACCTAGTCAACCTATTGTAATCTATGGCTGCGGTGGATTAGGTAACTTAGCTATCCAATATGCTAAAAATGTATTTGGTGCAAAGGTAATCGCAGTAGATATTAATGACGACAAATTAGCCTTAGCGAAAGAAGTTGGTGCTGATATGACTATCAATCCAATTTCTCAAGGTCCTGCTGATAAAATTGTGCAAGAGGAGTTTGGTGGCGCTTATGCTGCGGTAGTAACAGCAGTCTCTAAAGTAGCCTTTAACTCAGCAGTTGATGCAGTACGTGCTTGCGGTAAAGTAGTTGCAGTAGGGCTACCAGTAGAAACAATGGACTTAAACATCCCACGACTTGTACTGGATGGAATTGAAGTAGTTGGTTCTCTAGTTGGTACTCGTAAAGATTTGGAAGAGGCGTTTATGTTCGGGGCAGAAGGAAAAGTAGTGCCAGTTGTTCAAACTTGTTCTCTAGATAAAGTACAAAATGTATTCGAAGAAATGGAACAAGGTAGAATTCAAGGGCGTATGGTAATTGATTTTAAAAAACATAATTGTGATTGCAAATAATTCACTTTAAATATAAAAAGCATGAGTCTAGCAAATACATGTAAAAAAGTTAGACAGCATAAGAAGATGATCCCTGTATTTAATAGGAATCATCTTCTTTATTTTCTATAATATCAATGCCAATTAATACTTGATTAATGAGAAATGAGAAATGATTAAAGGTTTACTTTATTTGCAAACGAAAAGGAATCTTTATGTTTAACAAATTTTTTATGATCTGGAACGTTTTGAATTGCTACAATTTGCGAATCTCTTGCTTTCAGTGCATCTTGAATCCCGATGGTCATAAGCTTAATAAATAGAATCGTAATAAAGAATGAAGCGAGAGTATAAAAAATAATCCACCATGAAAGATTCATTTCATTACGATTTAATCCAATAAGACCTGCCCAATCATTAGATAGAGAAACAGGTTTGAGCACTCCGTCATAGAGTTCACGCATTTGTATGCCGCCAATTACAATGTTAAGCAACGCTAAATGGATAACGAGTATGAGTGTTTGGACGATATGTTCCATAAATAATACAAATAAGCGGTCAAGTAATAAGACTCGTAAGTGTTTTTTTATAATATGAAAACGACTAGCCCCCAGTAATTGTGAACTTAAGATGTAATCTTGTTTCATAAATTCATCAACTTCTGAGGATATGTATAAAGAAAGTGTAGGCAGAGCGACGAAAATAAGTACGAGTACTTGATAAAACGTAAATGAAATATTTGGATCTACCCCATCAGAATTTGATGTGATTATAATATTAACGGGCGTGATGAGTATGAATGCGATAAATAGAGTTGGAATATAATAAAAAACTTCTGAGCATGACTGGAAAAATCTCTTGAGTTTTGGAGCAAATAAACTTAAGAGGATTCCTATACATGTTCCGCATAAAATTCGAAAGAAGCTAATTGCCACGGCTAATAAAATAGTGAATTTTGCTCCTTCTACAATTTGTAAGAAAACAGACTCTCCAAAACGATCAGATCCAAAAGGTGGAATTAACGATGGCGGAAAGGGGGCCTTTCCAAGTAATTCGTTATTTTCATTGTAAAGTAACTGAGGAGGTTTTGGGATGTTATCTTTAAAGAACCAACTATAAATAAAACTAGCTGAAATAAGTATGAATAGATAAGCAAAGCCGATTAAAAAGCGTTTTGATTTCCAAATAGATTTCATAATGATACTCCTTTCAATTGCTTTTTCCATCTATTCATCATGAATGAGACTATTTGGAAAATGGCGTAAAATGGTAAAACAATCATAACAAGTATGATAAATGCAGCTGGAGGTGAAACAAACGCCTTATTAAATAAAAATTGAATAATGCCTTCCATATTAAAAACAAATTCTAAAATGAATAAATTAGAAAGTAAGAAAACAAAAATCGTTTTTAAATGGTGGAAGAAGTGGATAGATATATTTTTGAATAAATGAATGCATAGTATATAACTTGATGAAAGGCCTTTTCCATATGCAACCTCTACGTAATGTTTTCCTTGCTCTTCTTTTATGTATAACACCATCATCCGAAACATTTGTAATGTAGGTAAGACAGCTAATGATAAAATAGGAAGTAAATAAGCTCGATTTTCATTAAAAGAAATAATAGTGACAGGAGATTCCCCAAATTTCTGAAGTACCCATATGAAAAATATTTGCAAACAAATCATCATCATCATATCAGGGACAGCTTCTAATATGAACACAATTCGGTTTATCCATTTTTTTATATAATCTTTTGCTAAAAAATAAAAAAATGCCATGCTAGATGATAAAAAGAGAGCAAGAAAAAAGGCTAAAAATAATATAGTAAATGAATATAGGTAAGGTTCTAAAACAGTTGGAAATAATGGTGTTTTTTTGAAATGGCCAAACTTCGGGTCTGATCCTATAATCACTAATGATTCAGGGGAAAAAACCTGTTTTAACATAGTAACGGTCTGATTAAAAAAATAAATTGGTTGAAAGGTAAATCCTTGTTGAGTGATAAATAAATAAGGTAAATTTAATAATAGTAAGAGTGATAAAAGAATTGATGAAAGCTTAATTGTGAATTGAGATATTTTATTTAACATTAAATCCCTCCGACATCTTTTTACAACATTATACAATAAATTTCATGTTATTGTTTTTATTTTTCTGAAAAATAAAAATACTTTTCGGTTTTATAGTATGCAAGATATATTTACAAGATAAAAAAGTGATAGTAGGGGGGCCGCGCTCTATGTTTATCAAGATAAAAGGACTAGTGAACCTAAAACAATAAACAAGAGCAAAATGCACAGAATTCTCATTCTGCGGTTAGTTACTTTTCTTGGCTTGATGGTGATGTTACGTGAACCCTAAAAATGAATATTGCGTTTCAACTCTTTCTTCATGCAAATAAGTAGAACGTATGGAGGAGTATGTATGTATTGTTAATGGGAGGAAAGAGTGTATTGCGTAACGAATATAACGTAAGTTTACCGCATGGAAAAGCTAAATGTAGTATATAAGTGAAATGGAATGAGGGGATTTATTTTTTTGGTATGAAAAAAATTTTCTTTATATAACTTGATAAATGAAAAAATATTTTATATACTAATTCATGTAAACGGTTTACTAAATCGTATTTTGCTAGAAATGAAGGGAAGATTCGCATGGAAACAAGGGGGAGAGTAATCGGGATTGATATCGGTACCACAAGTACAAAAACGGTTGTGTTCACAGAAAAAGGAAAAGTCATTGCATCACATGCAATCGATTACCCAATTATTCAACCGAATGTAGGATGGGCTGAGCAAGATCCTGATGTAATATGTGCCGCTGTATACAAAAGTGTAAGCGTTGCCATTGAAAAAGGTAATGTATTACCAGAAGATATTTCTTCAATCGGTATTAGTACAGCTATGCACGCATTAATTGCAGTAGATGAAAATGGTGCGCCATTAACGCGTTCTATCATTTGGGCAGATAATCGAAGTACGAAGCAATCAGAAAAATTATTACAACAAATGAATGGGCATGAAATTTATAGACGTACAGGTACACCGATTCATCCGATGTCACCACTTTCTAAATTGTTATGGATGAAAGAAGAGGAACCAGAGTTATATACAAGTGCCTATAAATTCATTTCCATTAAAGAGTATGTGATTTACCAATTATTTTCACGCTACGTAGTTGATTATTCGATTGCTTCTGCTACAGGGTTATTTAATTTAGAAACATTAAACTGGGATGAAGATGTTTTAACTATGTTACATATGTCACCAGAACAATTATCAACCCCAGTACCAACTACATATATTTTATCGGGTATGAAACGAGAAATAGCACAAAAGATGGGTATTCGTGAAGATACTCCAGTTGTTATTGGTGCAAGTGATGGTGTTCTTGCGAATGTAGGCGTTGGGGCAATATCGCCTGGCTCAGCTGCGATTACGATTGGAACGAGTGGTGCAGTTCGAACAATCTCATCAAATATAAATACAGATGAGAAAGGGAGAACGTTTTGTTACGCATTAACAGATGAGCACTGGGTAATCGGTGGTCCAACGAATAACGGCGGAATATTACTGAGATGGTTACGTGATGAATTTGGTAGTCCAGAGCAAGAAGTAGCAAGAAAGCTCGGCATTGATCCTTATGATTTATTAATTAAATATGCAGAAAGCGTACCAGCTGGAGCGGATGGGCTATTGTTCTTACCTTTCTTATCTGGAGAACGCGCACCTTACTGGAATGCAAATGCTCGTGGTACATTCTTTGGAATCAATCTTCAGCATAAGCGAGAACATTTTATACGTGCAGTGATGGAAGGTGTTTGTATGAGTGTATATTCAGTAGCACTCGCAATCAGGGATTGTACAGGGCCACTTACTGAAATACGAGTTTCAGGAGGGTTTGCAAAATCTGCATTTTGGAGACAAATGTTGTCCGATATGATGGGAAAAGAATTGCTTGTACCTGAAAGTCATGAAGCATCTGCGCTTGGGGCAGCGGCAGTTGCTTTGTATGCTGTAGGAAAAATTGATTCTCTTGAAGAGGTAAAGGATTGGATTGATATTGTCCATCATCATGTACCGAATAAAGAAAATACGGCTATATATTTAGAAATGTTTTATATGTATGAACGACTTTACAATCGCTTGAAAGAAGAATTTGATTGTATAGCTGCTTTCCAACGTAAACAATAGGGGGATTGGGAGAAATGGTAGTTGGGATCGTACTAGCGGCAGTTGTCATACTACTTTTACTTATTACGGTAGTAAAATGGCATCCATTTGTCGCATTAATTTTAACAGCAATTGGTGTAGGATTAGCAATGGGAATGCCTTTAATTGGAACTTCACCAAAAGATCCAGGGATTATTGATTCTATTAAACTAGGGCTTGGTAATACGTTAGGATTTTTAGCAATAGTTTTAGCACTAGGAACGATGCTTGGAAAAATGATGGCCGAATCTGGTGGTGCTGAACGTATCGCTAACACATTAATTAATCGTTTTGGGAAGAAACGAGTTCACTGGGCGATGATGTTCGTTGCATTTTTAGTAGGGATTCCGGTATTTTTCCAAGTTGGATTTGTACTATTAATTCCGTTAGTATTTACAATTGCATTAGAAACAGGGGTATCACTTATTACAATCGGTATCCCGCTAGTAGCAGGACTATCCGTTGTGCACGGACTAGTGCCACCGCATCCAGCGGCAATGGCGGCAGTTGGTATTTTTAAAGCAGATGTAGGGAAGACAATTTTATATGCATTAATTGTCGGACTTCCAACTGCAATTATTTCAGGTCCACTTTACGGGAAATGGATTGGTGCTCGTATACATAAGGAAGTACCATTAGATATAGCGGAGCAATTTATTGAAAAAGATAATAAAAAAGAGCTTCCAAGCTTTGGGAATACATTGTTTACAATTTTACTTCCAGTATTTCTTATGCTTGGTGCATCAATAGCGGAAGTTGCATTAAATAAAACAAGTCAACTAGCACAAGTATTACACTTTATTGGAGATCCGATTGTCGCTTTATTAATTGCAACCATTTACTCTTTCTTTAGTCTTGGATATGCAAAAGGTTTCTCAAAAGATAAAGTGTTACAATTTACAAATGATTGCTTTGGACCTATTGCAAACATATTATTAGTTATTGGTGCAGGCGGCGCATTTAATAAAGTACTATTAGATTCTGGAATTGGAACGACAATTGCAGATATGGCGAAAGAATCACATATTTCACCGATATTATTAGGGTGGGGAATTGCGGCACTTATTCGAATTGCAACTGGATCGGCAACTGTTTCTATGATGACAGCAGCTGGTATTGTTGCGCCGATTGCAGCAAGCACACCAGGTGTAAATGTTGAATTATTAGCACTTGCAACTGGTGCAGGGTCATTAATTTTATCACACGTGAATGATTCAGGATTTTGGATGATTAAAGAGTATTTCGGAATGACTGTGAAAGAAACATTATTAACATGGACTGCAATGGAGACTATATTATCTGTAGTAGCACTTGGGCTAATTTCGATATTAAATATATTTGTATAGAATAGGAGATTGATTAATATGAAACTAGGTTTAATTGGATTAGGAAAAATGGGATTCCCATTAGCTGAACACTTATATGAAGACAAGCATGAAGTAGTAGTATACGATGTAAATAAAGAGCTTGTTGAAAAGGCAGGAAAACTAGGAATTACTGCACGTCATACATTAAAAGAAATGATCGCTGAACTAGAAGCTCCTCGTACAATTTGGGTAATGGTGCCTGCAGGAGAAGTTGTAGAGTCAGTACTAAAAGATGTTTATCCATTATTAGATGAAGGTGATATCGTTATTGAAGGCGGAAATTCATTCTATAAAGATACGTTACGCCGTGCTGAAGAAGCAAAAAGCTTCGGATTACATTATGTAGATATCGGTACATCAGGCGGTGTAGAAGGAGCTAGATACGGTGCTTGCTTAATGGTTGGTGGAGAAAAAGAAATTTACGACCAATTAGAACCTTTATTTAAAGATTTAGCAGTAGAAAATGGCTATTCTTATGCTGGCCGTGTTGGTAGTGGTCATTTCTTAAAAATGGTTCATAACGGTATTGAGTACGGCATGATGCAAGCAATCGCTGAAGGATTTGAAGTACTAGATAAGAGTGACTTTGATTTCAATTATGAAGATGTTGCAAAAGTATGGGCGAACGGATCAGTTATCCGTGGTTGGTTAATGGACTTAACTGAAAAAGCATTTGCAGAAGATCCGAAACTAGATGGCATTAAAGGTGTAATGAACTCTTCAGGAGAAGGAAAATGGACTGTTGAAACTGCACTTGAACTTCAAGCTGCAGCACCAGTAATCGCTATGTCATTATTTATGCGCTATCGTTCTCAGGAAGATGATACATTCCATGGAAAAGTAGTTTCAGCACTACGTAATCAGTTCGGTGGACATGAAGTTGTGAAAAAATAAGGATGTTTTTGAAAAGAAACTTGTGCATAAGCGCAAGTTTCTTTTTTATAGTTTAAGAAACTACTAATTTAAAAATACCAATCAATCATCGTTTTTTTGTCACAAATGACACTAACCTCCTCTTAGACTTTGAAATGTACGGATTCCCGCATTATGTTTTTTGTATTGATTGTATCAAATATAAAGCGCTGCATGAAATATGTCCCAACATAAAAGTAAGAATAAATAAAATGAAGTTTTCATAAATAGTAAAAGGGTGCTTATGTCATCAGTATAGCTAAGAAATGTTGTTACATATGAGAAGAGCGTGTTAATAAAATATGAGGTGGTTAAATGGGAAATGAGCAAGTGAAGTCTGTAAAGGAAGAAAAAAAGTTATGTCTTTGTATGATCGTCAAAAATGAGTCTAGAATTATGGAAAGATGTTTAAATGCAACAAAATCAATTGTAGACTTTGTTTCTATTTGTGATACTGGATCGACGGATAATACGCCTGAAATTATTGAAAATTGGTGTAAGGAAAATGAGATACCTGGGACGGTTCATCATGAGCCGTTTAAAAACTTTGGTTATAACAGAAGCTTAGCTGTTTCGTTAGCGCAAAAAACATACCCAGAAGCAGATTATTTATTAATATTAGATGCGGATATGATTTTAGAGGTTGATCCGAATTTCGATAAAACGAGCTTAACGGAAGATCATTATCTTACATTACAATATGATGTTCATATTAAATATTGGCTTACGCGTCTTTTAAAAGCTTCTTTACCATGGAAATCTGTCGGTGTTACTCATGAGTATTGGGATATAGATCGTTCAAAAGTTGGAGCGAATTACAATACGAGGGTAGCTCGGTTAGAGACTCTTGTCGTGAATGATCCCGGAGATGGCGGGAGCAAAGCTGATAAATTTGAAAGAGATGAGAGGTTGTTGTTACAAGGAATAAACGACCCAGAAACAACGCCAGATTTGCATATAAGATATTTATTTTATTTAGCTCAGACTTATTTTCATTTAAGTCAATTTGAGAATTCAATTAAATGGTATAAAAAACGAGTGGAAGCAGGAGGATGGGTTGAAGAGGTATTCTATTCGTTATTGCGAATAGGATTTTGTTATGAGCAGTTAGCAAATCGTTCAGCAAATAAACAAAATGAAGTGACAGATGCTGATGAAAAAGAAACTGTTAAAGGGCAAGAAGAGCAATATTTAGCATTAGCTGTTTTTTATTTTCAAAAAGCTTGGGAATATAGACCAACCCGGGCTGAACCATTATACCAACTTGCAAGGTTGTATCGATTACGATCTCAAAACAATATTGCTTTGATGTACGCTCTGCAAGGGAAGGAAATTCCTTTTCCAAAGGATGATCTTCTATTTGTAGATTATCATGTGTATGATTACTTATTTGACTATGAAATTTCTATTAGTGCTTTCTATATACCTCATAAAAAACATTTAGGGGCGGTATCGCAAAAGTATTTGGAATCGATAAAAGAAAAGATTCCATTTCATATAGCAAATATAGTAGAGAATAATGCGAAATTTTATTAAATACATTTTCGGTTAAAGGAGTAGTGGAGTAATCATGGAATTAATGAGATGGGCGATTGAACTAGGAGAATCGGTGCATGGAAATACGTATGAAGAATTGATGCCACTACTAGACTATTATTATGATCGTGATCATTTAAAAGCGTATTGTATCGCAAATCTTCTTTTAAACATGGATGTATTAGATGAGGACCGGGAAAGAATCGAATTAAGAAGATGCATCGCTGCTTATTATGCTGGATTATATAAAGTAGCAAGAAAACATGCAAATGAGTTGGTACTTAAACATCCAGATGTAGATTTATATAAAAATAATTTAAGATTAATGGAAGTTTATTTGAATAAAGAATATGATTATTGTCTTTTTATATGCCCAAAGACATACGGTAGTTTCATAGATGTTGCGCGAGCTTTAAAGTGGCGGTTGGAGCAGGAGGGTAATACAGTAATTATATCAGAAACAATACTGGAAAATGCAAAGAATACAGTTGTTTTTGGAGCACATACATACGCATATAACCCGAATCTTCTTCCGAAAGATGCAATTATTTATAATTTAGAACAGCTATACGAAGGAAGTCCATATGCGCATCCCCTTTATTTAATATTATTAAAAGATAGAGTGATTTGGGATTATAGTAAACAAAATATAGAATGGCTTCAACAAAAAGGGGTAGGAAAAGAAATAAAACATGTAGAAATGAACTATGCTCCAACTTTGGAAATAAAAAAAGATGCGTTTGAAGATGAGATTATTGAAGATATTGATATTCTGTTTATAGGTGCTCTTAATCCGAGGCGACAAGCTATTTTTGATCATCTAAAAGCGATTGCCCCGAATTTAAATATAGTTTTTAAAAATAATGCGTGGGGAATTGTTAGAAATGAATTGATTGCTAGAGCTAAAATTATATTAAATATTCATTTTTACTTATCAGGAATTCTTGAAACACCTCGCGTGTCTTATGCAGTTGCGAATAAGAAATTTATTATTTCCGAAAATAGTAATCCAGAAGATGAGGTAGAGTGGCCAGGAATTGTATTTACTCCGTACGAAAAAATAATTGAAAACGTAATGAAATATATAGAATTACCAGAAGAACGGAAAAGATTAGCGGAAAAAGCATATAATCATTTTGAAGCAAATGAAAGTTTAGGTACATTGAGCATGAGAGATGAATCAAAGTAATTGTACGAAACTCATACGAAAGTATGAGTTCTTTTTTGTTTATCATACTATTTTATGAAACAAGTTAACTCTTTATATTGTGTTTTGTATAGAAATTTCTGATAATATAATAAGTAGAACTTGAAAACAAAGGGGAGAAATAATCATGAAACTAGTCGTTATTAACGGTACACCAAGAAAATTTGGTAGAACTCGCGTGGTGGCAAAATATATTGCGGATCAATTTGAAGGGGAATTATATGATTTAGCAATTGAGGAGTTACCTTTATACAATGGAGAAGAGTCGCAACGTGATTTAGAGGCAGTAAAAAAATTAAAAACGTTAGTGAAAGCTGCGGATGGGGTTGTATTATGTACACCAGAATATCATAATGCGATGAGCGGTGCGCTGAAAAACTCTTTAGATTACTTAAGTAGTAGTGAATTTATTCATAAACCAGTTGCATTGTTAGCGGTTGCTGGTGGCGGTAAAGGTGGAATAAATGCATTAAACAGCATGCGAACGGTCGCTAGAGGTGTTTATGCAAATGCAATTCCAAAACAAGTTGTGCTTGATGGATTACATGTGCAAGATGGTGAACTTGGGGAAGATGCAAAACCATTAATTCATGATGTAGTTAAAGAATTGAAAGCATATATGAGCGTATATAAAGAGGTGAAAAAACAACTAGGAGTGGAATGATATGTCCTCACTTTATCATGATTCTCGCTTGTATTACATTCTAGGAGCCAATAGTCTATCTGCTATTGGTTCCGGAATTGTTATGATAACGATTCCTTGGCTGTTAATTAAAGAGAGTGGAGGAGAGACAACATTTGGTTATGTTTCTATCATTGCAACCCTCATTATGTTTTTATTAACACCATTCATTGGGCAAAGTATTGATCGTTTTTCAAGAAAATCTTTATTGCTATGTAACGAAGGAATCGGAATAGCCGTAATCGGAATAATGGTTATATGGGGATTTGCTGGGCAACCTTATCATTCTATTCACTATATTCTTATTTATATAGCCGGATCATTCTACTATTTATTATTTTATCCTACAATATTTGCGTTCAACCAAGAGATATTTCAAGCAGAACATTATAAAAGTTTAAGTGGAACGATGGAAATACAAGGACAGTTAACACAAGTTATTTCTGGAGCGGCGGCGAGCTTCTTAATTGAAATTGTATCTTTGAAGTGGATTTTGTTAGTAGACATGTTAACTTTTGCTGGAGCATTTTTTCTTTTCTTATGTATACCGTACGTAAAGAAAAAAGAAGTGAAAAGAAAAATAACATTTAAGAAGCAATTGTTTGAAGGAATTCACTTTATGAAAAAACGTCCTAAGCTCTTTTGGTTCTTACTGGCCACTTATATGCCGTTTATAGGTGTTATGATGGCAAATTATTTAATACCAGTTTATATTTCGGATATACTTAAAGCCAATGCCTCTGTATACGCAATAGAGGGGATGATGTACGGTGTCGGAGCGGTTGTTGCAGGAATCTGTATTCCACTCATAATGAAATATGTAAAAACAGAAGTTTCAATCGTTATGACGATGTTCATTTATGTAATTTCAATTACCGTAATGATTATTGAACCTTCCGTAATTTTCTTATATGGACTTGCAATTTTTCAAGCAGTTGGAAATGCGGGTACAAGAGTGGCGAGAAATGTATTGATGATGGAGGAAATTCCAAACGAAGTAATGGGACGTGTAGACAGCTTATTTCGCCTAATTGGTACTGGAATACGAATTGTATTATTAATGCTGTTTACAGCGGGTGTATCTAAAGCCGGAGTAATGCTTCCGTTTTACGTATTAAGCTGCATATTGATCTTCTCATTAGGAATCGCTATTTATTATGTACTATCACAACGTAAAGTAGCGGCGAATGTTTCTAATAAATCAATCGTTTAAAAAAAACACTTCTGCCGCCCTTTCTTTTTCTGTATAATAAAAAGAAAGGGAGTGCAAACTTATTTATGAACAAATGGATCTTTCTTATCATTTTATTATTACCGCCACTATACATCATTTATATGACGTTTAGAATGAACAAAGTTGCTCGTGAAAAGTTGAGCTATCACTCTCCGTACGTTCTTATACTGGGTGCAAAGTTATTTGGAGATAGACCGTCTTTATCTCTTCAAAATCGTTTGGATGTAGCGTTGGAGTATTTATTTTCCCATCCTGAAGCGAAAGTAATTGTTTCAGGTGGTCAAGGAGAAGATGAAGATATACCGGAAGCTCACAGCATGAGAAACTATTTAATGGTACACGGTATAGATGAGAGTCGTATTTTAATAGAAGATCAATCTACAAATACGTATGAAAACTTAAAGTTTAGTATGGATTTATATAATGTGAAACATGCGGTAGTTGTAAGTAATACGTATCATTTATATCGAACGAAAATAATTGCAAAGCGTTTAGGCATGAAGATGGAGGCACTAGCTGCTGAAACACCAATTCGTTCTAAGAGAAAAATGTATGTTCGCGAATATGCTGCTATTATGAAAACAATATTGTTCGACCGTTAGAGCTCAAATGTGAGCTCTTTTTTAATTTAAAAGCGTATCATTTGAAATGAATGCCATATTCCATCAAAATAAAGGAAACAACAGTAAAGGAGTTGTATTTGTGATTCAATTTAATCATGTGTCAAAATCGTATGAAGATGGCACGAAAGCAGTGGATTCATTGCATTTAGAAATTAAAAAGGGAGAATTTTTTGTTCTTATCGGTCCGAGTGGTTGCGGGAAAACCACGACAATGAAGATGATTAATCGTTTAATCGAAACGACTGAAGGATCGATTTTAATCGATGGAAAAGATATTCAACAATATAATATAAACGAATTACGTTGGGATATAGGATACGTGTTGCAACAGATTGCTTTGTTTCCTCATATGACAATCGCTGAAAATATTGCAGTTGTTCCTGAAATGAGGCAATGGAGCAAAAAAGAAATTAAAGCACGCGTCGATGACTTGTTACATATGGTTGGATTAGAGCCGGATATATATCGAGATCGTATGCCTGATGAATTGTCAGGAGGACAAAAACAACGTGTCGGTGTCGTGCGAGCATTAGCCGCAAACCCGAAAATCGTTCTTATGGATGAACCATTTAGTGCGTTAGATCCATTAAGTAGGGAACAGCTTCAGAAGGATATTGTACAGTTGCAAAAAAAGATTCAAAAAACAATCGTGTTCGTAACACATGATATGCAAGAAGCATTATCACTTGGAGATCGCATTTGTATTATGAAAGAAGGAAAAGTTGTTCAACTAGATACACCAGAAGGAATTATACATAATCCGAAAAATGAATTTGTAGAGGAGTTCATTGGAAATCATGGGCGAACTTGGTATGAGGGGAAAAGTGTAGCAGATGTATTGCCACTTGATCAAAGTGTGCAATTAGAAGGGCAGGCGCTATCATTACATTCTTCCTTACAAGAAGCACTAGTTCGTGTGCGTGATGAAGAGGTCGTTCCAGTTGAAGAAAACGGTCAATATATTGGAGCGTTAACAAGTCGTCATATTGTCAATTACATTGTTGAACAAATGAAGGAAAGAGGCTAAACAGTGACTAATTTTATACAAACGTTCCAAGAACGAAAAATAGAATTACTAACTGCATTAAGTGAGCATTTACAAATATCGCTTATTTCATTATTTTTTGCAGTAATTATAGCAGTGCCACTTGGCATCTTATTAACAAGAAAAGAACGAATGGCTGAATTTATAATAGGAACTTCTGCAGTAATGCAGACAGTGCCATCACTTGCATTGCTTGGACTCTTAATTCCGTTAGTAGGAATCGGAAAACTTCCAGCGATTATCGCATTAGTTGTGTATGCACTATTACCTATTTTACGAAATACATATACAGGAATAAGGGAATTAGATGAATCTCTAATAGAAGCCGCGAAAGCTATGGGGATGAATAGTTGGAGAAGATTGTGGAAGGTAGAACTTCCTCTTGCATTGCCTATTATTATGGCCGGTATTCGTACAGCGATGGTATTAATTGTTGGAACGGCTACATTAGCAGCTCTCATTGGTGCTGGTGGGCTCGGTAAGCTTATATTATTAGGTATAGATCGAAATGATCATGCACTTATCATTTTAGGGGCCGTACCAGCCGCGTTACTCGCTTTATTCTTTGATATAGTACTTCGCATACTTGAACGACCGAAACGCTCTTCTAAGCGTGTTATATTGACGATATGTATTGTTTGTATAATGATTGCTTCTCCACTTCTTTGGAGTACAGAAAAGAAAGATATTGTTATTGCGGGCAAACTTGGATCAGAACCTGAAATTTTAATTCAAATGTATAAGCAGCTTATTGAACAAGATACAGATTTACACGTACAATTAAAACCAGGTCTTGGGAAAACAGCATTTGTATTTGAAGCGTTGAAATCAGGGGAAGTAGATATATACCCAGAATTTTCAGGAACAGCTTTATCTACTTTCGTGAAAGAAGAACCAAAGAGTACAAATCGTGATGAAGTATATGAGCAGGCTCGCGTTGGAATGGAAAAGAAATATAATATGATTATGTTGAAGCCAATGGAGTATAACAATACATATGCACTAGCCATGCCGAAAAAAATAGCAGATCAAAAGAATATAAATACAATTTCTGATTTAGGGAATGTTGCGCAGGAAGCCAAAGTAGGATTTACATTGGAATTTGCTGATCGTGAAGATGGTTATAAAGGAATGCAAAAATTATATAACTATAAGTTCTCAAATGTTAAAACGATGGAGCCGAAGCTGCGTTATAGCGCAATTGAATCTGGAGATGTTAACGTAATTGATGCATATTCAACAGATAGTGAATTGGAGCAATACGGACTGAAAGTGCTAAAAGATGATAAAGGGTTATTCCCACCTTATCAAGGAGCACCATTATTAAGAAAAGAAACGTTACAGAAATATCCTGAACTTGAAAAGGTATTAAATAAATTATCTGGAAAGATTACAGATGAAGAAATGCGAAAAATGAATTATGAAGTTAACGTAAATGGTAAAAGTAGTGAAGAAGTCGCAAAACAATTTTTACAAAAAGAGAATTTACTTCGTTAAATTTACAAGAAATATACAAATTTATATGTTTGAAATGACCGTTCATTACAAAATGAGCGGTTTTTTTGTGCATACTTATACATTTTTTCAAAAAAGTATTCCATTTTTGCTCATTTTCTTTTAGAATAAGTAATGTTTTCCTGAAAAAATATAAGAGAAACGTCTATTAGAGAAAAAGGTGACTTTAATAGTTGAACGAACATAACACCTAGAATGACAGATGGGGTGGTACAAATAGAAAAGAAGTTAGGATTTTTTCCATTAATCGCATTAGTAGTTGGAACAATGGTTGGTGGCGGTGTTTTTAGTTTACCGCATGATTTAGCAGTAGGAGCAAACAGTGGTGCAATAATAATTGGCTGGTGTATTACAGCGATGGGAATGATTCCCCTTGCGCTCGTATATCAAACGTTAGCAAGACAAAAACCGGAACTTGAAGGTGGAATTTATAGTTATGCACGTGCTGGTTTTGGTGAATATATTGGATTTAATAGTGCTTGGGGATATTGGCTAGCAGGAATCTTAGGTAATGTCGCAACAATTATGTTACTGTTTAGTACATTAGGTTATTTCTTTCCAATTTTCAAAGGAGGAAATAATGTTGCGTCTATCGTTGGGGCATCACTTTTATTATGGACACTTCATTTTCTAATTTTATTTGGGATCCGTGAAGCTTCTATTATGAATGTTATCGCAACAATAGGGAAGTTAGTTCCAATCGTTTTATTTATTGTTGTAATGGTAACAGCCTTTCGCTGGGACACATTTACACATGATTTTTGGGGAGAAGGAACGATCTCACTTTCCGCTATACTTGGTCAAGTGAAAAATACAATGCTTGTAACACTTTGGGTTTTCATTGGAGTTGAAGGAGCGGTTGTATTATCTGGAAGAGCGAAGAATAGTCGAGATGTTGGTAAGGCAACAGTATTGGGACTTATTTTAGTAATGTCCATTTATATTTTAATTTCTGTCCTGTCAATGGGAGCTATGACAAGAGGCGAACTTTCTGTGTTAGAAACTCCGTCAATGGGACATGTATTAGAGCACGTTGTTGGCCCATGGGGTGCAGTTGCGATTAACATCGGATTAGTTGCTTCACTTGTCGGTACATTAATTGGCTGGTTTTTACTTGTTTCTGAAATTTCTCATGTAGCAGGAAAAGATGGCGTATTTCCGAAAGTCTTTACGAAAACAAATAAAAAGCAAACACCGCACATGGCATTATGGATTTCAAATGGTGTTGCCCAAATTATATTTATCATCGTTTTGTTTTCGGAATCAACATATCAAATTATGTATTTCATTGCATCAACATCAATTTTATTACCATATTTATTATCAGCGTTATTCCAATTTAAATTAGTCATTACAAACGAGCTAAAAGACGCAAAATTAAAAAACGGAGCGTTGGCTTTAATTGCTTCTATTTACTCTGTATGGCTTCTTTATGCAGCTGGTTTAAAGAATTTACTACTCGTTTCAATTGTGTATGGAATTGGAATTATTGTTTACACGTTTGCAAGAAAAGAACAAGGGAACCGTTGCTTTGTAGGTGCAGAGAAATATGTGATGTGGGCAATTATTGTTGCGGCTATCACATCCATATATATGTTATTAACTGGAAATATAAAAATGTAAAAAGTCCTTTTCATTTAAAGGGCTTTTTTCTTTGTTTAGAGAATATTTACTACATAAGATATTCAGGAGGGATGAGAATGGAAAAAAAAGAACAGTTGTCTAGAATAATTGATTTAGCTAGTGAGTTAAGGAAAGTATTAGTGCAAGAATCTTTTTTTAATCATCATCCTGAACTGAGAGGAGTCATTGAAAATTTAGCAAGTTCTGTTGAAAATTTGGCGGAATTACAAATAAGTAAAGATGAAAACGCTGAAGATCGATTACGTTACGTACTTGCGAAAATGAAAATTGCTCATAATGCAATTTTACAAGAGAAAAAAGCATTTCCTTCTCATTAATATAAGTTTTTATTTTGAACCTGGCGGATAACGTCAGGTTTTTTATTTCTAGTTTTTCGTTTCTTTCATACACTAAGAATAGTATGAAAAAAGAAGGTGACTAAGGTGAAATTACATAAAGCTCTTCAGCCAAGTTTTATAAAACGAATGTACTATATGAGATTTTTAGGGAAATTTACAAAAGCTGAGAAAGAGAAGAGTGGAGAGAATTTCTTTGTACAATGCTTATCGCCAATACCATTCACTTTACAGGAACAATTTACAAATGAACCATATGTATTTGAAGGGTTATGTAGCAATAAAAAGAATGAAAAAATCTTTTCGGAATTAAAGAAGAGGAAAGTAGAAAAGCAACTAGTAATGTTTCGTCTTTATTATGAAAGAGGAAATGTATACGTGGAGTTAATATGTACAGAAGAACCGAAAGAAATAGCAAGCAGCTATAAAATGATTCCGGCACCTAAAGTTACAAATAATAAAAAAAGAGAATCTTTAGAACGAAAACTTAGCAACGGTTATTTATCATTTCTTATGCCAAAATTTCCGAAAGACTTTGAGCCTCCCGAATTATTGTGGCACGATGGAAGACTTTACGGAAACATATCCCTAAAGTCATCAATTAGCTCAATTGCCTATTTTGAACAGAAACGTGAATGTAAATATATAAACTGCAGTGACTGGACGAAGTATGTAGAAATAGCGGTAGAAGATCAATTATATTTTGTAAGTGATTATGTGTATGAGCAATTAAAAAAACGAATGCATGAAGAAGGTAAGCTAGTTGAAGTAGAGGATATAAAAGTACAAAAAGATGAATGGGAATGGGATGAGCGTGAATCGTCTTTTTTACAGTATGTACAAAGTATGGTGCATAATAAAGGGTTATATTTGGATGAAACGGATATTTATAATTTCCATATAAGTGTAAAAACAAATATGTTAACGATTCTTGGTGGTATACCGGGCGTTGGGAAATCACGGTTTGTGCAAACTTATGCAGAAGCATTAGGGTTACAGTATGGGGAAGAGTTGGTTTGGATTCCGATTTCGCCATCGTATCAAGAACCACATGATTTACTTGGTTACCTTCATCCAAATGGTACTTTTATTGAAAGTGAAACGAAGTTAGTTAGGACGTTAATGAAGGCGAAAGAAAATCCAAATCAACTGTATATAATCGTTTTTGATGAAATGAACATGTCTCATATTGAGCATTGGTTTACTCCGTTTCTATCTGTTCTTGAACTTGAAACAAAAAATCGTATTTTAAACTTGTATGAGGGTGTACAGGACATAGAGAATTCAATTCCATCAACAATTGAAATTGGAGAAAATATTATATTTGTAGGTACTGTGAATTTTGATGAAACAACAAAAGAGCTCTCTGATCGATTATTAGATCGAACGAACCTAATAACGTTACAGAAAATTCCGTTTTGTGAGATGGACATGGAACAGGGGAAAGTCGTATTACATCCACCTTTGAAAGTAACAGCGGGAGAATTTCGGATAAATTGGATGAGAAATAAAGCGATGATTGAAGTGTTTTCTGAAGAAGAATTAGAGCTATTAGATAAGTTGCATGTCGTATTGTCATCACATGACGCGTCTAAGGGAATTTCTTTCCGATGTGCAAATGCAATTGCGACTTATTTGCAAAACATACCTTTCCAAAATAATCATACCTATATGATCAGTAGAGAAGAGGGGTTTGATTTACAAATAAAGCAGCGTGTATTGACGAAAATCAGAGGGACCGAAATGATGGTTGGGCCTTTACTTTCTGAAGAAGCAAAAAGGGGGGCGACCTTAGTACCTCTTTTGCAATCTGCACTTGCAAACAGAGTATCTACATTTGAACACTCTTTAGCATATATACGAGAAAAACGTAGAGAACTGGAGCTGTATGGATATGCAAAATGAAGGGCGTTACGAAACAAAAATCGTTGATACGAATGAAACGCTCCCTTTTGTATTAAAGTTAATCATTGGAAATGAGGGGAAAGGAGATTATATTTTATTAAATCGTCTTTGTACATCTACTACAGCATTAGTTCAATGTATTTATAAAGTACAAGAATTAAAACCAATAAGATTGCAGTACAATTATGAAATTCCAATGAATATTACTTTTATATGGAATAAAGTATATGAGGGACAGAAAAATATAAAAGAGGCTCAATATGAAATAAATGAAAAAAAACAAAGAGTATTAATATATGAACATGGGAAAACAGAATTCTTTTATCCATGGCGCTGTGGTTTATACCATTTTGAAGTGCGTATAGAAGATACAACGTATTATGGCGCATTTCAAATCGTACCGAAAAACTTTTTTGATGATCAATTTGAAATGATTCAAGACTATGTGAAGTCAATTTTAAATGAGTTGATTTTGGATAGAGGTTACTATAAAAAGACCTTCTCTGCACTTAGCGATATTGAGGATTCTTCTTATTTAGTGTTACTTAGAAAGTTACCCCAAAAAATGAAAATGATAAAGCAAATCTTTAAGAAAATAGAATCAAGCTCAAAATTTATAAATGAATATAAATGGGAAGGAAAAGAGCGAAGGCCAACAAGAAAAGGAACTATAGTGGCAGAACGAAAACCTTATGCCAAACATTATAATCGTAAGTTTATGGAACAAAAAAATAGTAAGGAAAATGCATTTCTTAAATATAAAGCGATGCAATTTTATCATTATTTAATTGAAGCAAAAAGTTTTTTACGTCAAACAATTGAAATCTTAGAAAGAGAAAAAAAGAAAAAATCAGAAGAGTTTCAAGCCGTAAAAACGATTATACAAACAATTGAGCGTAATGGATCGGTAACTGATAGAGAGAAGCAAAAATATAAAAATATACATTTACTAAAAGAAGCTGATTTACGAAAGAGCTCAATGAAAATACAAGAATATAAAATATTGGCGCATATTGTGCGTGAAAATGTACAATACTTTCAAATGTTAATGCATTCTTCGTTTTGGAGGGAAGTTACTGAAACAAGTAACATGAACTTACATGATTTACCGATACCACATCAACAATTACTACATCATTTAGAAGTACTCCCGCAATATACGGATCAATCTCCATCGTTATTATTTGTTTATAAGCCAACATTTTTAGTGTATGAATATTACGCTTTTTTTATCGTTATTTCAATTTTAGAGCAAATTGGTTTTGAAGCTAGAAACCCTATCCGTGAACAAATACAAGAACATTTTTATGTAGATGGATTACAAGATGGAACGACAGTAGTTTTAGAACGAGATGATATAAAGGTGCATGTTGCATTTAATGACTTAATTGAAACACATCCTCTTATTGCATTAAGTAAAGGTAGTAATTTTTACAATGGTGAGGATACGAAGAAGCCAGATATTCGCTTAGACTGTTATGTAAAAGAAGATGGGAAATACGTATATAAATCTTCTATTATTATTGAAGTGAAGTATAGTCCAATGTACAATATTTTTCAGCACGTCGGAAATACGAAAGCAACTGAGCAAATGTATAAGTACTGGTCTATAAAGTATGTAGAAGAACAGGATGGAAAGCGAGTCTATTATCGAAGGTCAATTTATGAAGTCATTTGTGTATATCCAGGAAGCCATATGCATAGTAAAAAAATTGAGTCTGGATGCGGTGTTTTCTTGCAGTTATATCCATATAAGACGAAACAAGGGGAAGAGAAATTAGCTGGAAAACATGGGATGGTACAAATTTTTGAAAAATGGTTAAAAAGCATTAAGAAGTAAAAGAAATCCTTTTTCATAAAGGATTTCTTTAGATTAAGAAGAATTATATGCTGTATGGAAAGAAACATAATGTAATTTAGATTTGAAAAGTGCTACAAATGTGTTATTAAAAGGAATTTGAGCGCGGGATAAAAGTCGATTAAATTGGAATCTAATTCGTTTTGCAGAATATAATAAGTCATAAATATTTTTAGTTGCATACGAAGATTTGTTCTTATATGATAGATAGTGAAAGCGTTATCAAAAACAGAGCGGCGATGGGAAAGGCGGTTAAATATGTTCCAGCGTGTTCAAACAAAGGAAGAACATTTTGGGTTCGAGCAACTATGGGGAGATTTTTGTGAGGAAAGAAACTTAATGTTCGTAGAACGTAATTTAAATCCATCACGATTTTTATTAATAGAAGATGAACATCCTATTGGTACAGTGGAATGTATTAAGTATACGGTACCTGAACAATCAAATTCTGAGTTTTTCTATCCGTTTTCTAAAAATGATTTAGTAAAAGATTTGAAGAATGTATATGAAATAGGCAAGTTAAGTATTTCGAAAACGTCTCGTGGGAGAGGACATTTCAAAAGGCTAACAGCTATTTTATTTATACATGCGTTAGAAACAAAAGCTGAATGGTACATTGCAGCAGTAACAAAAAGAATGTATATGTATTTACTTACACTTGGTTTTCCAATTGAGCCAATAGATAATCCATTTCAGTTTCATGATACTTTACAAGGTGTACCAGTAAGAATTCATGCTCGAAAAGGGGTTACGCATTTGTATTCTTTAAAAGAATTTCGTGATGTGATTCAAGGGAATGCTCATGCACAGGCATTAATTGCAGAATACAGTAAAAATATTATGTTAACGAAATAAAGCGAAGTGAATATGTATAATAAAGAGAATAATATTTGTATAGGATATAACTCTTCATTAAAAAAGACCCTTATTATTTTAATAAGGGTCTAAAAATTATAATCCAAATATACTAAAAATCATTTTGCGGCGCTTCGGTTTCTTTTCTCGTTCATATGTTGGTTTTGAATCAGGAGTAATATAAATGGGTTCTTCTTTCGTTAGGGCAGCTTCTAATTTTTGAATTCGCTCTAACATTTCCTCCATTTCACGACGGTGTTGTAAAAGTTGGTACGTGACGACATCATTTGCCTTATCTTGCATTTGTTCTTCCATTCGATCAAGTCTTCTCGTAATAGTGTTTAATTGATCAGCTAATTGCTCAAAATCATTGGGTAATATGTTTTGAACAATTGTATTAACTTGAGTTTTTAATTCCTCAACTTCATTTGAGGAAGCCTTTTGAGTAGATTGAGAATTTTGAGATTGCTCTATTTGAAATCGATGGTGTTCTAACATTTGATCGACATCCTCTTGTGTGAAAATAAAGTGGCCATATTTGTTTTTCTCTATCGTAAGATTTAATTGTTGTGCGATCCGGACAACAGCCTTTGGGCTAACACCTAATTTCTTTGCGATAAATGGTGTTTTATATTCCAAAATAATCCCTCCTATATATATCCTGTTGAATGATTTCGAGCTATGAAGTAAGTTCCCTTCTAGTGCGACAAAAGAAGTGTGGAATCGGCAAAGAAAGTGTTTTTTCACGAAATTGAGTTGAGAAGAATAGTTCGTTTAAATAAAAATGTTTTATCGTAACATTTAGAATAATTTGACGAGTGTAAATGAATTAGATTATCATAATGATAAATATCTTTTTTATGTATGCATATAATATATAAAAAGGTGGTTGCTAATGTAGAATTTTGTTAGAGTATTAGAATGCTTACTTCACTTGAATAAAATTAAGTAGGAGGTGGCTTCCTTGCTTACAAAGTAAGTAAGGAAAAGTATTTGGACATATATAGTATAAGTATAGTGATTGTTTTAATTGCTTTAACGGCATTTTTCGTTGCAGCAGAATTTGCAATTGTTAAAGTGAGAAGTTCACGAATTGACTATTTAATTGCAGAAGGAAATAATCGTGCAACATCGGTCAAAACAGTCATTACAAACTTAGACGAATATTTATCTGCTTGTCAGCTGGGAATTACTGTTACAGCTTTAGGAATTGGGTGGTTTGGTAAACCTGCGTTAAAGCAAATGTTTGATACGCTTTTTGCAAATTGGAATATCTCTACTCAACTAGCAGACATTTTTGCTGTGATTTTAGTGTTTTTGTTAATTACTTTTTTGCATGTTGTAATAGGTGAATTGGCCCCAAAAACATTTGCAATTCAAAAATCTGAACAAGTGAGTTTACTTGTTTCTAAGCCGTTAATTTTCTTTTATCGTATTGCATTCCCATTCATTTGGCTATTAAATGGTTCAGCTCGAATCATTACGAAGCTGCTAGGGCTGAAACCGCCGAAGGGACATGATGAGGTTCATTCAGAAGAAGAATTACGGTTGTTAGTTTCAGAAAGTTATAGAAATGGTGAGATTAATCAATCTGAATATAAATATGTGAATAAAATTTTTGAATTTGATGATCGGATTGCAAAAGAAATAATGGTACCTCGAACTGAAATGAATATTATAAGTAAAGAGATGTCTGCTGAAGAAGCTCTGCAAAAAATGTCTCGTGAAAAATATACAAGGTATCCAGTTGTTGATGGCGACAAAGACCACGTAATAGGTTTTGTGAATTTTAAAGATATTTTTACTGAATTTGTACAACATAAAGCTGTTAATAAGAAGACAGTAGAGCAATATATGAGACCAATTATTTTAGTTATCGATTCTATTCCAATTCATGATTTGTTTTTAAAAATGCAAAAAGAAAGAACACATATTGCTATATTGATAGATGAATATGGTGGAACATCTGGACTTGTTACTGTTGAAGATATTCTGGAAGAAATTGTTGGAGATATTCAGGATGAGTTTGATACGGATGAGCAGCCAGAAATTCAAAAGGTTAGTGAAACGAAGACGATACTAGAGGGAAAAGTACTTGTTAGTGAAGTGAATATGTTATTTGGTTTAGGGATTGATGATGATGGTGTTGATACAATCGGTGGTTGGATTTTAACGAAGAATATAGAGATTGCTGAAGAGGATTCCATTGAAATTGAAAATTATAAGTTTTGTGTGAAAGAATTAGATGGACATTATATAAAAAGATTAGAAGTTACAAAGATAGTAGAATCGATTGTTATTTTAGAAGATGAAAAACAAATTTCGTTACAAGAGCAAATTAGCTCGTAAACTCTGCTATATAGCAGAGTTTTTTTGAGCATAATGTTTTTTGAGGGATAAGGGCTATGATACAATGACATAAGTCAAACCTTTCACTAGGTGAAGTATTGTTGTATACATATATTTGGAAGGAGAAGAAGTATGAAAAAGCATTTATATATAAATGGAGATTGGAAATCTGTAAACACGTATAAACCATTATATGCACCATATTCTGAAGAAACACTAGCTGAAATTGCACAAGGCACGGAAGAAGATGTAAAAGAGGCTGTTACCGCTGCAAAAAATGCAATGACAAAAATGAATACATTATCTGCATATGATCGTGCGACTATTTTAGAGAAAGTTGCACAAAAAATGGATGAAAGAAGAGAAGAATTTGCAGAGATTATTGCAAAAGAAGCTGCAAAACCAATACGTGCTGCAAGGGGAGAAGTAGATCGTACTGTTCAAACATACAAATTTGCAGCTGAAGAAGCGAAGCGTATATATGGTGAGACATTGCCATTAGACGCCGCACCTGGTGCAGATGGGCGTATTGCATATACAATCCGAAAGCCGATTGGGGTTATAGGGGCTATTACACCATTTAATTTCCCATTAAATTTAGTAGCGCATAAAGTTGGACCAGCAATCGCTGCCGGAAATACAGTTGTATTAAAGCCAGCTGATCAAACGCCATTATCATCTTATGCATTAGTTGAGTTATTTGAAGAGGCAGGATTGCCAAATGGAGCTTTAAATATCATTTCTGGTCCTGGCTCCACGGTTGGTGAGGCAATCGTCAAAAATGATTACGTTGCTTCTATTACTTTTACCGGAAGTCCAAAAGTTGGAATCGGAATAAAACAAAAGGCTGGGCTAAAACGAGTTACGTTAGAACTAGGCTCAAATGCTGCTGTTATCATTGATGAAGATGTAGAGTTAACAGATGAAATAATTGAACGTGTAAAATGGGGAGCATTTGTTAATAATGGGCAAGTTTGTATTTCAGTACAACGTGTTTTTGTACATGAAACGAAAATGCATGAATTTCTTTCGAAGCTAAAGAAAGCGATGGAATCAGTTGTTGTTGGTGATCCACTGCTTGAGGAAACGGATGTATCAGCTTTAATTTCAAAAAGAGATGTAGAGCGAATTGATATGTGGGTTCAAGAAGCAATTAAGGAAGGAGCAACTGTTTTATGCGGTGGTAAGAAGCGGGATGCAAGAATTTTTGAACCGACTGTATTAACAAATGTTCCAGATCATGTATCTGTGCAGTGCCAAGAAGTATTCGGTCCACTCATGACAGTAAATACATTTAAAGAATTTGATGAAGCGATTGAACAAGTAAATAATTCGCGTTACGGCTTACAGGCAGGTGTATTCACAAATAATTTATTTAAAGCAATGCGTGCAATTGATGAGCTAGAGGTTGGTGGTGTCATGATTAATGATATTCCAACGTTCAGAGTAGATCATATGCCTTATGGTGGCGTGAAAGAAAGTGGTACGGGGCGTGAAGGAATTAAATATGCAATAGAAGAAATGACAGAAATGAAATTAGTATGTATTAAAAAATAAAGTAGAAAAACTTAAAACTTGCACTAAAAAACGAGTAGGAAATGTTTACGATTCCATACTCGTTTTTTACGCTTCTAGTAACTATTTAATTAAGTGTAACTTTTACTTCATTTCTTGTTTGAAAATAGTATCTTCTACATAAATTTGTTCTTTATCTACAGCAGTAGCATGAGTTAATACTAAACCGATTGGTGTTTTTGTATCTTTATTTTGAACAATTGTAAAAGGAACATTTTTTTCGTTTGCTAATTTAATGTATTTTGATAAATGTGGGTAAGCAATGCCACCATTTAGGAGGAGTTGTAATGATTGAGAAGGGCGCATGCTACCCGCCACTTCAGAGTATACATTACTTTGCATTACTTGACCGATCGTTAAAGCGATTTCCACACGCTCACGTAATGTAGTTAAATACATATTACGTTCTTCTGGTTTGTTTTGCTTTTGGCCGTAAATGCCTTCTTGGAGATAATCTTCCACATTTTTATTTACCATATTTTTCACACCTTTCATTTTCTATTGTACGCAAGAATTAAAAATGATGCAAAAAAAGTCGTTTTGACTACGGAAATAATGAAAATATGTGAAGGAAAAAGGGGATTTGCATACAATTAGTTAAATAAGAAAGAAAAAATAATTTTATCAACAGAAATTAACAAAATGTGACAAAAATCTATTAACGAATCGTATTTTTTGTGTTAATATTCAAAATATAAAGGGTATTCGTCGTATGGAAATGGAGGGAATGGAGGTTTTTCCAATCGATAAGGATATTAAAGAAATATTTTGTTCACACTTGAAAAACAATAGGCACCAATTCGTAGAGAACTGGAAAAACAAAATGATAATTTCCGAAAAAGATCCATTTAAACTAGAAGTAGTTCAAAATGGAGAGGATTTACTAGAGTTAATTATCGAACTTACTATGGAAGATAAAGATATAAATTATCTTCAACCGTTATGTGAGAAAATTGCTATTGAACGTGCTGGAGCAGATGCGAATATTGGAGATTTTGTTTATAACGCAAACGTGGGAAGAAATGAACTTTTCGAAGCGATGTGTGAATTAGATGTTAGCGCTCGTGAATTGAAACCAATTATGGCAAAAATACATACTTGTTTTGACAAATTAATTTATTATACCGTTTTAAAATACTCGGAAATTATATCGAAGAATTTAGAGGAAAAACAGCAATATATTAACGAAACACATAAAGAAAGACTGACGATTTTAGGACAAATGTCAGCTAGTTTTGTACATGAATTTCGTAATCCGCTTACTTCCATTATGGGGTTTGTCAAATTATTAAAGGCAGATCATCCGAGTTTATCGTATTTAGATATTATTTCGCATGAATTAGATCAATTAAATTTTCGTATTTCGCAATTTTTACTCGTATCAAAAAAAGAAATGTGGAATGAATCGGAACGGTTTTGGCTTAATGACTTGTTTCAAGACATTATACAATTCTTATATCCGAGTTTGGTCAATGCGAATGTTTTGATTGAAAAGAATTTACCGTATCCAATTCCGCTTGTTGGTTATCGGAGTGAAGTGAGACAAGTATTTTTAAACATATTAATGAATTCAATTGATGCTCTTGAATCAATGAAAGAAGAACGAAAAATTATCATTGATGTATTTGAAGAAGATCAAGCTATTCGAATTGTGATAAAAAATAATGGACCAATGATTCCAGCTGAAAATGTAGAAACGATTTTTGAACCATTTGTAACTACTAAAAAGTTAGGAACTGGTATTGGATTATTTGTATGTAAACAAATTGTGGAAAAACATAATGGATCCATTATGTGTCGATCAGATAACGATTGGACAGAATTTCAAATTGCATTTCAAAAATAAACAGTCTACACCAAATGAATGGTGTAGACTGTTTTAATTTGTGAGTATAACGGCTTCTAATTTAGGATCTTTAGTTGAATAACCTACTATTGAAATTGTATAAATAACATTTGGTTCAACATTGAATTTCGGTATAGTCAATAAAATGTTTTTATTATCTGCGAGTGAAATTTCAATATCTGCTGTACCAGGGCTAACTTGCAAAAAATCGGTTATTTGTTTAAAGAGTACATTTTCAAATAAATGATCTCCATCTTTTAAATCTACATTTACAACAGGGGTATCTGGAGAGAAATGTGCAAAGCGTATTTTTGCTTGACCAGCTGGTAAATGTGTATTATCAAGTATAGGTTGTAATTGTAGGTGATTATCACTATTTATTGCAGCAAGAGTATAAGTATGATTTCCCATTATTGGTACCAACGCTGAAAAGATTGGAGTTTCATTTCCGACAGGAACAATATCTATACGGTATTTCCCTTGCACTAATGATAAATAAGGGCTGAATTGCTTAAATGAAATATTTTTAATAACCTTTTGTCCGTTTACTAAAATGTCAACCGCCGGTATATTTGGATCGGCATGAAAAATTCTTATATGTGATGGTAAAGCAGCTTCTTGTGAGTCTCTTGTTTCATACGCCTGTACAAGTTTTGATAGTGCATCGTAATATTTCATATATAATTCTATATATTTTTTAGGGTTACGAAACTGATAGTAACGTGCGAGCTGTTCGTATTGCGTAACTTCTTGTCCATATTTTTCGATTTCAGATTGAGACATGAACATTCCTCCTTTGTCATCATTAAAACTATATGCGAAGCAAGAAAGCGGTTATGCAAAAAAAATGATTTTATAAAGGGAAAATTAAAAAGTGACAACAAATATGTTTTCATAAAGAGGTGCTGGTGCTTACGAGAATTTCACAGAGTAAAGCAGTACATATGACTGTACGAAAGTAAAATAAATGCCAAATTGAAAGTGCATTTCAATTAACATATTGAATACATGTCCAAAAATCGCTAGAAAACTAGGGATTTTTTTAATTATAGGCAAATACACATACAAAGTGATAATTGTCCTACATAAATTATAAAGGAAAGATACTTTGAATCTGAGGAAAGGAGTGCCACTTCGGGATAGGGATATCCCGATAGTAATTGTGAATGAAGTTATGAAAAGGTTTTGTGTTATAGACTGTAGGATGAATTTGTAAACTTCATTTTTCTATTTATTTTAGCAATTGACAGTATTAACCCATAAGAGAGCGTCATGACGAACTGATTAGTGTGGTTAATCGGTTCTTTTTTTATAGTTTAAAAATGAAAAGTTTACATAATGAATAGGAATCTGAATTGATTAGTAAGGTGGGTGTCGAAATTTGTTTTAAAATATGCAATTTAAAGTAGGATAATAGGAAGGAGTTTAACGGGAGTTCCGTCGAAGTGTACAGAATGTCGGTATTTAAGGACAGCTGGCATTATGCTATAAAAACATTTGGTGATGCAGTCATTTCATATAAAAAGGAGGGTCATTTGGGCGTATAGAAAAGGGTTGGTCTTCGGTTTTTTAGTTCTGAATTTTCTGTTTTATAAAATTTTTTAAGCACTCATTTGTATATTTTATAATAGTTTTTTGATAAATTCACTGCTTTTGCAGAGGATTCTTTTTTATGAAAGAAACGTCAATTTTCTTCATATATATATACAAATTGGAGAAATGGGGGAGCGCTATGCGCGATTACTTAATTAAACCACTTGTTGGTCAGCCGTATCCAATGATTTCACATGGAAAAGGTGTTTATTTGTATGATCAAAATGGCAATAAATATTTTGATGGTTCGTCAGGAGCAATTACGGCAGGTATTGGGCATGGCGTAAAGGAGATTGCAGACGTTATTAAAAAGCAAGCTGAGGAGATTGCTTTCGTTTATAGATCACAGTTTACGAGTGAACCAGCTGAAAAATTAGCGAAGAAGTTAAGTGATTTAAGTGTAGGAGATTTGAACTGGAGTTTTTTTGTAAATAGTGGTACGGAAGCGAATGAAACAGCTATGAAAATTGCAATTCAGCATTTTCAAGAGCGAGGTATTCAAGGGAAACATAAAATTTTATCAAGATGGATGAGTTATCACGGTATTACGATGGGTGCTTTATCAATGTCTGGGCATCCACTACGTAGACAACGTTTCGTATCTATTTTGGAAGATTATCCGACTATACCAGCTCCATATTGTTTCAGATGTCCTGTTCAAAAGGTATATCCAACTTGTCAGCTGGCATGTGCGACTGAACTAGAAAGATCAATTGAAAGAATTGGTGCAGAGCATATTGCTGCTTTTATTGCTGAGCCGATTATCGGAGCAGCTGGAGGCGCGGTTGTTCCGCCGAAAGACTATTATAAAGTCATTAAAGAGATTTGTAATCATTACGATATTTTATTTATTGCGGATGAAGTAATGACTGGGCTTGGTCGTACTGGAGCATGGTTTGCGATGGAGCATTGGGGCGTAGAGCCGGATATTATGACACTTGGTAAAGGGTTAGGAGCGGGATATACACCGATGGCAGCGACAGTTGTAAGTGATCGTGTTATGGAACCAATATTACGTGGATCACGTTCAGTAATGAGCGGTCATACGTTAAGTGCAAATCCATTGTCTGCAGCAACGGCTTTAGCTGTTATTGAATATATGGAGAAACATAATCTTCCTGAAAAAACAGCAGAAAAGGGAGAGTATTTAATAAAAGGCTTACAGAAAGTTCAGCAACAATCGACAATCATTGCTGATGTGCGCGGAAAAGGGTTGCTAATCGGAGTAGAATTGCAACCGTTTACAAAAGCGTCAGAGCTTATTTCAGTTGCAGCTAAAAACGGCCTGCTTTTATATCAAGCAGTTTCAGGGCAAGCAGGAAAAGAAGATAGTGCACTGCTTGTAGCACCGCCAATGACAACTACATATTCCGAGTTAGATGAATTACTTTCAATTTTCTCTAAAAGTGTGGAAGAGATGATGCAAAAAGGAGGGCATAGTATCGCATGACAACTATTACAAATACATTCGGTAAATTAAAAGAAATTGAGGAAGTAATTTCTTTGTTCCATGATGATATGACATTAATGTTTGGGGGATTTGGAGGGATTGGATCCCCTCCATCTTTAATACAGGCAATTTTAGAAAAAGGCGTTACAAATTTAAATTTGATTGGAAATGACACTGGATTTCCTGATGTAGGTATCGGTCGTCTTGTTACAAATGAAAGAGTTAAATCACTAATTACTTCTCACATTGGCTCCAATCCAAATGCAGGAAGGCAACTAAACGAGGGAAGATTACAAATTGAGTTTTCTCCGCAGGGAACATTAGCAGAGCGCATTCGCGCTGGTGGCGTTGGTCTTGGTGGTGTTTTAGTTGATGTTGGTGTTGATACGATTGTGGAAGAGGGAAAACGAACAGTTGAAATGAATGGTAAGACCTACTTAGTTGAAACAGCATTAACTGCTGAAGTTTCAATTGTATATGCAAAAAAGGCAGATCCGTTTGGTAACCTTGTATTTGACAAAAGTGCACGAAATATGAATCCTCACGTAGCGATGGCTGGGGATATAACAATTGTAGAAGCGGAAGAAATAGTCCCGCTTGGAAGTTTAGATCCAGAGGAAATTGTCGTTCCAGGTGTTTTCGTAAATTATATTGTACCGTCGGAAGGAGTGAACTGGAAATGGGTATGGGCGTAGAAGTGAGGGATAAGATTGCTAGGCGTGCGGCGAAAGAAATACAAAATGGTATGATTGTAAATTTAGGTATTGGCATACCATCGCTTGTACCAAATCATTTGCCTGACGATATAAATGTTATGTTTCATGCCGAAAATGGAATCGTGGGCATGGGACCAACGCCAAGTAAAGGAAATGAAGACGAAAATTTGTGTAATGCAGCAGGTTTACCAACTTCTCTTATAACAGGAGCGAGTTATTTCGATAGCTGCACAGCGTTTGGGATGATTCGAAAAGGTTTGCTAGACATAACGATTCTTGGTTCATTACAAGTAAGTGAAAATGGCGATTTAGCAAACTGGATTGTACCTGGAAAACGTGTTCCAGGTATTGGTGGAGCAATGGATTTAGCACAAAAAGCGAAGCGGGTCGTTGTTGTGATGAATCATGTTGATAAGTACGGAAATGCAAAAATTGTTTCAGAGTGTACATTGCCATTAACTTCAAAGAAATGTGTAGATTTAATTATTACTGATATGGCAGTCATGGAGGTAACTCCGAGTGGACTTATATTACAAGAATTAATGAGCCCATACACAGTAGAAGATGTAAAACGACATACAGAAGCTGATTTTCAAATTAGTTCTAACTTACTAGTAATTGAATGAAGGGAGATGTAATATATGGAGCAATTAAAAAAGCAAGTTTGTGATTATATTGAGAGCCATGAAGAGGAAAGTGTGAAATTTTTAAAACGATTAATTCAAGAAAAGAGCGTATCTGGTGATGAAAGCGGTGCGCAGGCAATTGTGATTGAAAAATTACGTGAATTAGGTTTAGATCTCGATATATGGGAGCCCTCCTTTTCTAAAATGAAAGATCATCCTTATTTTGTATCACCCCGTACAAGTTTTTCAGATAGCCCAAATATTGTAGCAACTTTAAAAGGAAGTGGCGACGGGAAATCTATGATATTAAATGGGCATATTGATGTAGTTCCAGAAGGGGATGTGAATCAGTGGGAACATCATCCTTATAGCGGTGAGAAAATAGGGAATCGTATATATGGCCGTGGAACGACGGATATGAAGGGCGGAAATGTCGCACTTATGCTTGCGATGGAAGCGATCATTGAATCTAGTATTGAATTAAAAGGAGACATCTATTTTCAAAGTGTAATAGAAGAGGAAAGTGGCGGAGCAGGGACATTAGCAACTATATTACGAGGATATAAAGCAGATGGTGTCATTATTCCAGAGCCTACTAATATGAAGTTTTTCCCGAAACAACAAGGTTCCATGTGGTTTCGTCTACGTGTAAAAGGGAAAGCTGCACACGGTGGAACGCGCTATGAAGGGGTTAGTGCAATTGAAAAAAGCATGTTTGTTATAGAACATGTAAGAAAGCTAGAGGAGAAAAGAAATAGTCGAATTACAGATCCGTTATTTAAAGGAATTCCAATTCCAATTCCAATTAACATTGGCAAAATTGAAGGAGGGAGTTGGCCAAGTTCTGTTCCCGATGAATTAATTTTAGAAGGAAGATGCGGTGTTGCGCCGAATGAGACTATAGAGGCGGCAAAAGAAGAGTTTGAGAATTGGATTGTTGAATTAAATGATGTGGACAATTGGTTTGTTGAAAATCCGGTAGAAGTAGAATGGTTTGGAGCGAGATGGGTTCCTGGTGAATTAGAAGAAAATCATGAACTCATTACAACACTTCATCATAACTTTGTTGAAATCGAAGGGAACGAACCAATTATTGAAGCATCTCCGTGGGGGACTGATGGAGGTTTATTTACACAAATTGCAAACGTACCAACAATAGTATTTGGTCCAGGAGAGACGAAAGTAGCACACTATCCAAACGAATATATAGAAGTTGATAAAATGATAGCTGCCGCAAAAATTATTGCATGTACATTACTAGATTGGTGTGAGGTGAAAAAATGAAATACTATGAATCTTTTAGAGAACAGACGAATTGTTATACAGTAGAAGGCGTTTTAGATTATTTTAATAAACGTATCCGGGTAGATCACTATACAGGAAATGTTGAAAGTATTATACAGACAATTGACGAACTAGCAGAGAAACATTCTTTCACTAAATGTATTATTAAAGGAAAGGGAGAGCATGTTTCAACATGGCTCTCTTTCGGTTTTTTGTTGGAAGCAACGATACCTCATTATTTTCAAGGACACGATGCATACTTTTTTGTGAAATATAATAATGATGAAAGACGAAATAGTATGCATTGGACTGAGGAAGATACTATATTAAGCGGTGTAAAAGGAAAAGAAATAAAAGAAAAAGTAGTTCCAGAGAAATTTTTGCTGAGAAAAGCGACTGAAGAAGATGCAGAAGAATTAGCAACTGTCTTCGGAAAAGTATTTGAAGTGTATCCGACACCTTTAAATGAAGCGAGTTATGTATTACAGACGATGAAAGAAGACGATACAATTTACTACGTGTATGAATTTGAGGGGAAAATTATTAGTACAGCATCTGCAGAAATGAACATAAAGGAAGGGAATGCAGAATTAACGAATTGTGCTACTTTACCTGAATATCGTAAACATGGATTTATGAAAAGTTTACTAATTAAATTAGAGGAAGAGCTTCGAGAAAGATCTATTTTCTGCTCCTATACAATTGCTCGATCCCTTTCTTTCGGAATGAATGCTGCCTTTCATCAATTAGGCTATACGTATACAGGAAGACTGGCGAATAATTGCTACATTTTCGATAAGTTGGAAGATATGAATATATGGGTGAAAGATCTATCTAGTTATTCGAAAGCAGTAAAACTTCCGTCTCAAAATTTGGTTGTAAAGCAAAACAGTTAGGTGGAGCTGGGTGTTCGAAAAGCTGTACTAATTAGAGTTTCGAGTTATCTAATTAAAATATAAAATTGGTCAAAATTATAGAACGGAATCGTCATGCTTACAATCGCACATAGGTGTGCCGAAAATCCGGCATGTAATTGCTGGATTTTCGGCAAGAGGGGGGGATGACATTGCTAGCAGTTTCGACACAAGAAGTCATTGAAGCGATTTTGGGCAGTATTGATGAGGCTATACACGCTGTAGATGAAAATGGAATTACAATATTTTATAATTCTGTAGCTGCAAAACACGATGGATCCAAGATTGAAAAAGTGTTAGGGAAACATCTGTTAGAAGCGTTCCCGTCTTTATCAAGGGAAACGAGTACATTGATGAAAGTACTAGATACAAAAAAACCTATCGTACATCAGGTACAACATTATCAAAATTTAAATGGTGAAGATGTTTGTACAGTAAATACGACGTTACCTATTTTTATAGATGGGAATATTGCTGGGGCTGTTGAAATTGCAAAGGATTACTCTACAATTCAAAAACTTACTGACACAATTGTTGACTTACAGTCGAAAATAAAGCGATCATCTAGAAAAAAAGTGATTAAAAAGCACGCTGCATTTGAGACGATAGTGACAAATGATACGCGGTTTAAACAGACGAAAGAGTTAGCACAAAAAGTAGCACCAACAGACGCGAATGTTTTAATATATGGTGAAACAGGAACAGGAAAAGAACTGTTTGTACAAGCAATTCATGAAGCTTCTAAAAGAAAAAACAAGCCATTTATTGCACAAAACTGTGCAGCTTTACCAGAGTCGCTATTAGAAAGTTTATTGTTTGGAACGACAAAAGGAAGCTATACGGGAGCGATTGAAAGAGCTGGGCTATTTGAACTTGTTGATGGTGGTACATTATTTTTAGATGAACTGAATTCAATGCCTCTTGATTTGCAGGCAAAAATGTTACGAGTGTTAGAAGATGGAGTCATTAGAAGAATTGGTGATAATAAGACGAGAAAAGTAGATGTTCGTGTTATTACCGCAATGAACCAGCCTCCAGAAATATGTTTACGAGAGAATAAAATTCGCACTGATTTATATTATCGCTTAAACGTATTTTCATTATATATCCCACCGCTTCGTGAAAGAACTGAGGATGTACTATTATTAGCATCTTATTTTTTGAAAGAATATAATAAAAGTTATAAAAAAGGTGTACTTCAAATTGATGAGGAAGCGAAAGATAGACTGCAAGCTTATCAGTGGCCTGGAAATGTCCGGGAGTTAAAACATACGATTGAACATGCTGTTATTATTGCAGAAGGGAATACATTAACAGCCAATTGTTTACCACGTACATTTCGGAAAGAGAAGTTTTCGAAGAAGAAGGGTATAATGCCACTTAGAGAAGCACTTCATCAAACAGAAAAAGAATTAATAGATCAAGCGTTGATTGAAACGGAAGGGAATATATTACAAGCCGCAAAAATGTTGGATATCCCTCGTCAAACGCTTCAATATAAACTGAGCAAGTACGACAAAACCGCCGAATAATCGGCGGTTTTTGTGTGTTTGCACCAATAAAAGAGCGTTTACATATATAAAAAGTAATGAATATGATGTTAAGTATTGATTTCATACAACGCTTAAAAATATTTTTTTGCTTATGTAATAGGATTCTCCGCACATTTACTTATCAACAATGTAAAGTTGGCATAACTATTGCTTATATAAAGGATGAGCGTATAAAAAGGGGGAATAGCAATGTTACATGATGTATACAAACCAAATCGTCACTGGAAGGATATCGAATTATGGAAAGATGTTACTGAAGAGCAATGGAATGATTGGGTTTGGCAATTAACGAATACGATCAAAACGTTAGATGACTTAAGAAAAGTGATTAACTTAACACCTGAAGAAGAAGAGGGCGTTAAAATTTCAACGAAAACGATCCCGTTAAACATTACACCGTACTATGCTTGGCTAATGAATCCTGATGATCCACGCTGTCCGATTCGGATGCAATCAGTACCGATTTCGGAAGAGTTATATAAAACAAAATATGATTTAGAAGACCCACTTCACGAAGACGAAGATTCACCAGTTCCAGGGCTAACACATCGTTATCCGGACCGTGTACTATTCTTAGTAACAAATCAATGTTCTATGTATTGTCGTTACTGTACACGTCGTCGTTTTAGTGGACAAATTGGAATGGGTGTACCGAAGAAACAATTAGATGATGCAATTGCTTATATTCGTGAAACGCCACAAGTACGAGATGTATTAATCTCCGGTGGTGACGGACTTCTAATTAACGATAAAATTTTAGAATATGTATTAAAAAATTTACGAGAGATTCCGCATGTTGAGATTATTCGTATCGGAACGAGAGCACCAGTAGTATTCCCACAACGTATTACAGAAAACTTATGTAACATTATTAAAAAATACCATCCAGTATGGTTAAATACACATTTCAATACATCTATTGAAATTACTGAAGAATCGAAAAAGGCATGTGAAATGTTAGCGAATGCTGGTGTTCCAGTCGGAAACCAAGCAGTAATTTTAGCTGGTATTAACGACAGCGTTCCAATTATGAAAAAACTTATGCATGACTTAGTAAAAATCCGTGTACGTCCATACTACATTTATCAATGTGACTTATCTGAAGGTATCGGTCACTTCCGTGCACCAGTATCTAAAGGTCTTGAAATTATTGAAGGTTTACGTGGACACACATCTGGTTATGCTGTTCCGACATTCGTTGTTGATGCGCCAGGCGGAGGCGGTAAAATTGCACTTCAACCAAACTATTTAATCTCACAAAGTGCAGATAAAGTTGTACTTCGTAACTTTGAAGGTGTTATTACGACGTATCCAGAGCCAGAGAGCTATATTCCAGGAAGAGCGGAAGGATACTTTAAAGAGATTTATCCGAACTACGAAGAAAAACGTTCAGATGTTGGTATCGCAGGTCTTATGAGCGATAAGAAATTTAACCTCGTTCCAGACGACTTACAGCGTATGAACCGTCGTAAAGACTACGAAGATAATGATACTCATGCATCTTTAAAAGATAAACGTGATAAGCGCGATCAATTAAAAGATAAAAAATATCAAGCACAAATGGCTAAGTTAGAAGAAAACGACAAAAAAACTGAGGGTGATGCAGTATGAATTGTATGTGGTGTGACAGTACAGAAGCGAAAGAAAGCTTGAATACTGTATATTGGGAATTACCAGATGGTACGAAAGCCATTGAAATCCAAGAGACACCATGTATTTCTTGTTCCTCGTGCGGGATGGACTATCAATCAGACCATACAGTAAAAGAAATTGAAGATCAATTATTCTTAATTTACACGAAAGATTTACCAAAACAACTAACATATGAAGAATTAATGGGAAGACCGCGTCTATTAAAAAGAAATTATTTCGACTTTTAACCAGCTTTTATGCTGGTTTTTTTCTTTTTTGCCTTGTATAATGTACCCAAGTTAGAAAGGTAGGGAATATTTTTGAAAAAGACATTTTACCATTATATGATGAAGCATCGTGCAGCTTTATTTAGAAATGAAATTTCAGATTTAGCAGAGGCGATGTATGATGATTTAAGTTTTCCGAAGCAATCTGAAGACTATGATGAAATTAGTTCATACTTAGAGTTGAGCGGAATGCTAGAAAGTATGTCTATATTTGATGAAGCCTGGGATTTATACATACAAGATAGATAAAAACTATTTAAAAACATACAGAATACATTACTTTATTTAAAGTGAAGTATTCTGTATGTTTTTTTATTATGAAATTTGTTGATTTGAAGCTAGTCTAGTTACTAGCTTTTGTTTGAGTGTAATGTAAATTTTATAAGATTATATTTTTTATTGAAAAAATTTATGAATATAAGCTTCTGTGATAAGCGTTTTTATGTAGGTTGCATATACTGATATCAAAATCACGACGTCAAAAAAAGGAGAGATAGAGATGGCAAGAAAAAAACAACCTAAATACAACGTAGGGGACATAGTCGTGATTACGCTATATGGAACCGTTGGGAAAATCACAAATATGAAGGTTTTAGATGGAGTTTATGTATACGAAGTCAATAATCACGATGGATTTTACGTAGAGCAAACTTTGCAGCACGTTACAGAGCAAGATATGAAAAAGGGCGATACGGAGTGGATTGAATTAAATTATAATTTCACGTTTGGTGATCTTGTGCAAGTAACTGGATATGATAAAGATGTTTTCCGTATTGTTGGTTTTCGTACAGAAGTATGGAGATATAAGAATGACGCATGGGAAGATACAATTTATGAATTGTCACGGATTACGGATGGTGAATGGTTAGAAGCGGATGAATCAGATTTAACGTTACTAGCCAATGCTCAAACGGCAAATGCAATTTTGAAGAAAATGAAACAAGATAAAGCAGGTATGAATAAATTGGATTTAGGAAAGTTAAAGTCAATTAACAACTCGAAAAAAGTGAGTGTTAAGACGAATCGTCAAGAAATCATTGATGGATTACTTGACATTTATAACGATTATCAATTATTGTTCGATACATTTAAAGATGAAGAATATAAAATTGTAATGGATGTTGTTCATAATTATTTAGTTAAATTGACAGAGAAAAAGTAGTTAACTAGAAAGAGAGAATAAATTGAACAACAACATATGCAGTATAAGGTATGCCTACAACTATTAAAAAAATAAAAAGCCACTTTATAAGAGAGTCTGCCCATTGATCTTCATGCATGAACTCTTCTTTTGTTTGTCCTACTTCATATTGATTTTCCATTATTATTTCCCCCTTTGAATAGCTTGTACTACAATCGTATGCATCTCGTCCAAAGCTTATGACCTATAAAAAAATAAAATCTATTTTTCTAATCTCATATACATAATTTTGAGATTTTTTCATAAAACAGAAATAAAGGAGTGATGCTCATGAAGGAAATTGAAGTCGTGATTGATACGGAAGAGATTGCGGAGTTTTTTTATGAGCAACTAATTGAAAGAGGGTACGTCCCAAAACGAGAAGAAATTGAAGATCTCGCAGATATTACATTTGAGTATTTATTAGAGAAATGCATGATTGATGAAGTTTTTGATGAAGAGGATGAATGAAAGTAACGACGGGCATAACTCGTCGTTTTTTACTCTTTACAAACCTGTCACAAATATAGTCAATAATTATTGATATAATGAAAAGGAAATTTTACTCAAGAGGTGAAGGAATGTTCAAAAAAATTATTGATTCTTTATTAGGAAAGAAAAAATATCGTTCGTATTCAAGTAGTGATTATCGTCGTAGAGGGCGCTCGTATTCAAGTAGCGATTATAAACGACGTTCATCTGGTTATGGACATCAACATTATAAAAGAAAACGTAAAAGCCGTAGCTTCTTTTCAAGTAGCTGATGAAATGGCGTCGTGTACTAGCATTATTTGATAGACCACTGCGAAAAAATACAATTGTTGCAGAGCGTTATAAAATTGAATCAGTAATTGGAATGGGCAGTTATGGGGTTACATATGTCGTTAATGATTTACAAATAAATAGATATAAAGTCTTAAAACAATTAAGACAAAGTAAACAAAGATATGAGTCTGGTAGAAAATCATTTGAACAAGAGAAAATGATTTTACAAACATTAAATTATCATGCAATTCCTAGTCTATATGATCATTTCATATGGGAGAAAAAGAGCTTCTTTGTGATGGAGTACATGCCTGGTAAAAATTTTGAAGATTATATTTTCATAGATGGGTATGTATATACAGAACGTGAAGTTTTTGAGATTTTATATGAAATATTAGAAATTGTATCGGTGTTTCATAGTGAAGGCATTATTCACCGAGATTTACGCATTCCAAACATATTAATGAAAGAAAATCAAATTAGTATTATTGATTTTGGATTAGCTAAATGGAAAGGTGAGGATGATGAGCGAGCTACAACTTACGAAGGTGAACAAGCTTTGATGCGAGAAGTTCAATTTCGTAGCGACTTTTATGCGCTCGGTCATTTCTCATTATTTTTATTATATGCAGGATATGAATCTAATGAAAAACAGGAAAAACCATGGTACGAAGAATTAACTTTGGAAAATTATAATCGCGAAATGCTTATGCGAATGTTACAAATAAAAACGCCGTACTATGAGAATGTACAAGATTTAAAACAAGATGTAGCTTCTGCTTTAGAAAGGATGGAGACTCCATGTTTCAAAAGTTTTTAGCAAGCGTTGGTATTGGAAGTGCAAAGGTAGATACTGTTCTTGAAAAAGATGAGTATATTGTTGGGGAAGAAATAGTTGGAAAGGTTCATATAACTGGAGGTTCAGTTAGCCAACAAATTGAAAGCATTTACTTAACATTATCGACGTCGTATGTACGAGAAGTGGATGATAAAAAAGTAACAGCAACATATGATTTAGAGCGAGTACGCTTAACCGAACCTTTTTCTGTAGAACCAAATGAAACAGTTGACATTCCATTTTCTTTTCCAATGCCAATTGAAGCACCACTTACACTTGGTATGAAAACGGTTTGGATTCATACAGGTCTTGATATTAAACGTAGTATAGACCCAAGTGACCGCGACTACGTTCAAGTGTTACCTAATGCATTATTAAGTAGTGTTTTAGATAGTGTAAATGAATTAGGGTTTAAAGCACGTCATATAGAATGTGAAGAATTACCGCATCGATTACGTAAACAAGTTCCATTCGCACAAGAATTTGAGTTTATTCCGGTTTCTGGAGAGTACTACGGCAGATTAGATGAATTAGAATTATTAATTTTGCCACGTGCATACGACCGATTAGAAATAATTATGGAAGTAGATAGAAAATCACGTGGATTAGCTGGTTTATTCGCTGAGGCACTTGATCTTGATGAGAAGGTTATTCGCTTCACTGTAACAAGAGAAGATATCCCTGAGATGAAGCAAAAAATTAATAATTATATTTTTTAATAAACTATGCATAAAAAAGAAATGGAGAGGAAAACTAAAACAACCGCTCCATTTTTTTGCATAGTGAGGTTATGTATGTGAAACGATATCGACATTTATACTTGCTAAGTTTTACGTTACTCATTTGTTTTGTCGTATTATCACTTTCGTATCATACCGCTTGTATTGAGAACTTTGACAATATAGTCGCACATTTTATTCAAAGCTTTCGAAACGATTATTTGACGACCTATTTTACTTGGGTGTCTTTTATCGGTTCCAAAAGAATATATTTTCCATTACTCATTATTCTTGTAATGTATTTTCTCGTTAGAAAAAAGTTGCTTAGTGCGTTACTTCTAACAATTAATTACTACGGATCTCGTTATTTAAACAGTATGCTTAAACTATGGTACGAACGAGCAAGACCTGATGTCACGCAGCTTGTTACTGCAACTGGATATAGTTTTCCGAGCGGTCATACGATGAATGCTACTGCTTTTTTAGGATTTATTGCATACGTCACAATTACTGAAGAGCGTATTTCGTTGCATAAAAAATTGTTAATTATTCTTATAGCAAGCTTTGTTGTATTATCTATTTCAGTTAGCCGAATATATCTTGGCGTGCACTATCCATCTGACATATTAGCAGGATGGGCAGCTGGTGGTAGCTGGCTCGTTTTATGTGTTATATTCCATAAAACGTTCATAAAAAAAGAACCTATGTCATAATAGGTTCTTTTTTCATTGGCTCAACATGAATGTGTGCATGGTAAATTCCAAACTTTTTGCGAAGCATAGCTTCGATGTTGTCGGTAATACAGTGACTTTCTCCAACATCCATGCGAGCATCTACTTCAATTGTAATATCAACGTACGTTTGATTCCCATACATACGTGCTCTAATATCTACAATGTTTTCCACACCGCCAATATGCTCAATAGCATCAGCGTATTCTTCCATTTTATCAGGATCAATTCCATCTGTAAGCATATGAGAAGATTCTACGAAAATCTCCCATGCAGTTTTACAAATAATAAGACCGACAATTAAAGCGGCAATAGGGTCTAAAATAGGCATTTGGAACTGAGAACCGACAATACCTACTACGGTACCAATACTTACGAGTGCATCTGATAAATTATCCTTTGCAGCGGCTTCTAATGATTTACTTTTTGTTCGTGCTGCAATTTTTTTCGTATACAAATACACGCAGTACATAACGACAGCAGAAAATAAAGCAACCCATGCAGCGAGTATATTAGGCGCTGCTTGTTTCGGATTTAAGAAAGATTGAATGGCACTAATAACAACTTCTAATCCGACTGTTGCCATAATGAAGGACGCAACAAGTGATGCGATTTGTTCGGCCCGCGAATGCCCATACGGATGATCTGGGTCACGAGGTTTACGAGATATTTTTAGACCAATTAATATCGCTAAAGAAGCACCGATATCCGTTAAGTTATTTAAACCGTCAGCACGTAATGCGCTAGAGAGGGTAATATAACTGATGATGATTTTCATAGAGGATAAAAATATGTAGGCCATAATGCTGACAATAGCGCCTTTATCAGCTTCTTTATGAGAAAGAGTATCCATTTTAATCACTCACCTTTCTTTAAAGGAATTTCTTTCTATAAATAGAGTATCAAACGAAAGTCGTGTGGGTCTATACAAACATTGTTGACGTTTTATAGCTTTTTAAGAAGGGGATAACAAAGTTTCGTGAAGGAAAAATATGTTGAAAAGTACAAAGTCAGGGTGTAAACCTAATTAGAGTCTATTTACTAAAGAGATAGGAGGGGAGATGGATCAAGAAACGAATACTTTTCTTACTACATATTATTCTTATCATGACAAGGTGTAATTCATTAAACGAGGAAAAACGTCAAAAGATAATTATGAAAACAGATGAAAGCCCTCTGGAAAATATTTTCCAGAGGGCTTTCATCTTAGTATGCTTCTAAAAACTCAGTAACTTGCTCTTCTGTTTTTGCGTTAGCACTATGTAAGTGGCCTAGCTTCTCACCGTTTTGGTATACAAGTAAACTTGGAATACCCATGACTTGATACTCTTCAGCGATACTTGGAAACTCATCTTTATTAATAGAATACCATTCAAATTTATTGAACTCTTCCATTACATCTCCGATAAAGTTGTCCATACGTACGCAATCTGGGCACCATGTAGTAAAGAACTTAACAACTACTGGCTCCTCGCTTGCGATGATGTCTTTGAATTCTTGTTCTGTTTTAATTTCTTTCATAAGTAAAACTCCTTTCAATATCACACGAATTTATATGCAAAATTCGCATTTGCAAACATGTTGCAAACTTATTATTTGTTTTTTAGTTTTGTAGTTCGTTCACACTTATAAAATTGTATGTAACATGGCTGCGCTACTAAGTGTGAAAATAACGGAACCTCACTTTTCTTTATAAGCTTTTTCCAGGATTGTGTCAAACTTTTGAATTTTATACAGAAATTAAAGAAGCCGACACTTTGATTAAGTATGGGCAGAGTGACTAAAATTAATCGCTTATTAATTTCGAATAAATATTTAAATCGATAAGCTTTCCAGCTGATTTTTCGCTTTTTCTCAGAGTACCTTCAAAAGTAAAGTTTAATTTTTCTAATACTTTTATGGAATTTACATTTGCTGGTTCAACTTTTACAAAAATTGAATCAGGTTAGAAATTATATGGTTGTAATGGGAATTGAGGGATATGAATAAAAAAATTGTATCCCGCATTAACGGGCAGTAAGACCCCCACTGATTAAAGTTTCACTTTATTAGGGATTTGCCTTAAACATTTATTACAGTCAAGAATATTTATAATAATATGAACTAAAAAAGGTCCAATTTTTGTAATGTTGGAGGGGATTATTGTGGACATAACTCAAAGCGTGGCAAGAATAGTGGTTAATGGGAAAGACCTTTCTTTCACTTCAGTTCAAACCTCTGCATGGAATCATGGACCTGTAAATGATTTAATCATTACGACGAATCAGAGGGTGAATGAGCTTTTTCAATTCATGTGGTCACAAGTACCGGTTACGATGTCGATATATTTTCTTCAAGGGGCGGATTTACTTAGGTTCGTTAGGGTTGCTGGAATCGATGAGCGTGTAACAGGAGAATATGTATATCATTTCATTTGGTAATAAGAAGAATTCAAAGTAGTCTAGCAGCTACTGTTTTATTTTGTCATTTGAATATAAGCGAGCGGACTAGCTTATAGTACCTACTGAAATAAAGAATCATAATATAATTTGTAATAAATTATACGGAAGTGAGTTGAAGATCATGTTTTATTCATATTTTAATTCTGAAGCTGGCATGCGACCAGCGTATGGTACGTCTATAACATATAGTGGAGCACAAAGTACAGTCCAAGCTATTCAACAAGCATTGCAAATGCAACAACAAATGCAAATGCAGCAGCAAGGAGTACAACCATATTACTCATCCGTAGAGTATTTTTACCCAGTACATCATGTTACACCGTACGGAAGTTCTTTTCTTACTATTCCATATGGAACTATATACAACTTATAACTAGTAAGGAATGAAGTGGTGTATATAAATAAGGGTGCAGATTAATAGCGCCCTTATGAATAATAAAAATAGCTAGTCCAAACCGTATAAATCAATCTTACATAATATGTAGTAATAAGTTTGAAAGGGGAATTAGTATGTCTTGTTATTACTACTGTAAGTATTGTCAGGAGTATAAAGATAAGCATCATGATTGTTGTAAGAACACTAGTAAGTGTCATGATAACAAGGACAATCTTGTTAGAGCATCGGCATTTAGAGCTAGAAATACTGTGAATCAAAATGTTCCTGCTAATACTTTTGTGAAAGTGTTATTTCAAAATGAACAATTTGATTTAGCGAATGAGTATAATCCAGCAACATCTATTTTTATGCCGAAGACTAAAGGTGTATATTCTGTTATTGGAACAATTGGTTTCTTTCCAAACGATCCAACTTTAAATTATAGAGCGCGTGTAGAAATTCGTGTGAATGGAAACGCAGCGATAGCTATAGATAATGACTTTTTTGGTCCAATAAGTTTTGGAAATGTCGTAAGTGTTTCGACGATTGTTCAATTGAATGCAGGGGATGAAGTTGAGATTTATGCACAAAGTAGTATAGATGGGGTTTTAAGTCCTTTAGAAGATGGGGCACATTTTGAAGCGGCAAGATTTCCTTCTCCAACTAAATAAAACTGATCATTAAATGTTTTTTAGTAGGTTTAGTTAATCCCCTTACCAAATGGTGGGGGATTATTATTGTTTTTCTAGGATATATATAAGTAAATAGGTAAAGTGTAGTTTAATTTGTAGGGGCTTCAACCTTCTTCAGATAATGAACAAAATAATATGCAAATAAGTAACATGCTTGTGAAAACTCATTGTTAGTAAGTTTACTAGTTTTCTTATTGAACAGAAAGACGGAATACATAAAAGATCGTATCATTACGTTTTTTCTTTACTATATAGAAATTACATATTGAACACAGCTTTGTATAGGTAATGCTAATACACTGAAAAGAATAACATAAAGGCGATTACACTATATAAAAACAAAATCAATCCTAAGATGAGTAGTATTGGATGCAACTTGAACATATTTGACCTCCTTGAGTATATAAAGAATTTTAATATATTGTTGGTCAATTTAGAAGGGGGACGGTTATAAAAAAAAAGAGCATACATAATAAGTACGCTCCAAAGAAAGATAGGTTTTATGAGTGGATAATCTCCATACGATAATATATGTTCTTTTAATAAAAACGTGTAAAAAATCAATGAATTATCAATGGAATATCATAAAATGAGTAATTTTAGTCTAGGAATGCAGTTATTTTCTTTCTCAGTTATTTTAGGTAACAAAGTTGTGAAAATCGTGCATTATGCGGACTAACAACGGGATAACGATCGTACTTCAGTTACATATTTCTGAAAGTCTGGATATTGCGTGATAGTTTGACATTTAGGGGTGCATAGTTGATTAATTATAGACACATTTGTAATTACTTCGTTACAAGGACCGAAAAATGTAACTTTTAGTTTTGAATTTGGTGGAATTTTAAACACGATAGGTTTTTTTTCCATGAAATCAGCTCCTAATATTGAGTATTATAATTTAAAGGATATAGAGTCGTATTAGTATAATATGAAATTTCAGTGGATTTGCTTATAATAAAGAATTTCATAGTAGTAAAAGTGCTTAAAGATGTAAAGGGAAAATTGAGAATGTGAAATAAGATGTTTAATTAATATAACTGATGCATTTTTTAGTTTTTTACATATTATGCTAGTAAGAATTGTATAAGGAGGTAGTGTAAAATATTGGAAGAAAATGTACAAGTTCAGCTTTCGCCACCTTGGATCACATATTTTAATGAATTAAAAAATTCAACATTTGACTTAATAATATATAGAAAATGAGTAGTGATTTTTATTAACTGAAAGGGAATTGATACTGGAAGTTTTAAGTTAATAATATAAGAGGATTTTTTCTAATATCTATAAAAATGTTCAATACCTAAATTGATAGGATGAGACTACATAACAAATAGTAAGGTATATTTCGAATATGAGAATATTTTTTGTGACATACATGTTAAAGCTAATAAAAATATTTCTGAAAGAGAATATATTTTGAAAAACGGTAAAGATTCTTTTTATTTATATTATAGATAGCTAGTTTTAGAGAGAGGAGGCTTACAATAAAACAAGCTATGAATAAGACATTCAAAAGGAGCTGGAATGTATGGGGTATATTGTAGATATTTCAAAATGGAATGGAACTATCAATTGGGATATTGCAGCATCTCAGCTAGATTTAGTGATTGCTAGAGTTCAAGATGGCTCTAATACGGTGGATTTTATGTATCAAAATTATGTTAGTGAAATGAAAAAGCATAGTATCCCATTTGGTAATTATGCTTTTTGCCGTTTTATATCTATTGCTGATGCAAAGAAAGAGGCACAAGATTTTTGGAATCGTGGTGATCAATCTGCTAAGTTTTGGGTAGCGGACGTAGAAGTTCAAACGATGGTAGATATGCAAGGCGGGACACAGGCATTTATTGATGAATTACGCCGTTTAGGTGCGGAAAAAGTAGGATTATATGTAGGGCATCACACGTATCTATCATTTGGAGCACGTAATATTGAAGCTGATTTCGTATGGATCCCTCGTTATGGAGGGAATAAGCCAGCATATCCATGCGATATGTGGCAATATACGGATTCAGGGAATGTTCCTGGGATTGGGAAATGTGATCTGAATCGATTAGTAGGAAATAAGTCACTTTCTTGGTTTATAAATTCGAACAAAGCAAATCAATCTAACATAGTGTATACACAGCAACCGAATGGCATTGGTATTGCAGTTTCGAAATATCCTGATGGATATGGAATAAATTTATATGAAAACCCCATGAATCCTCAATTTACAGGTACACTCACTCAAAAAATTCCATATTTAATCTTAGCAGGTTATTGGGGAGGCGGTGAGCAAGATATGATTTGTTTAGGGAACGATAAGCAGTGGGTATATTTAAAACATTTTAATGTGAAATGGTTTTATGCAACTTCAAAATATCCTGTCGGTTACGGAGTAAATTATTATGAAGAGCCTGAATGTATGAATTATAAAGGAAACATAGATGGATCGACATCTTTTCGAGTGTGGGGTAGAGTGGGAAATGCGGTAGATATCGGACAGAATAGTTGGATACCTGAAAAACATGTAATTATTAAGCAACTATAGAAGCTATATTTTTTTGAGAATTATATAAAGAGCCTTCTTACTATGCATAGTAAGAAGGCTCTTTATATTTAAAAATGAAAATACATGATACATAGTCAACTCATATGAAATGAATTACATGTAGAAAACACACTGTTTTCACAATGACTGTGTATAGTTAATTTGCATAATGATAAAAGTGAGGTATTTGAATTGAAAAAGAAGAAAATATTTATTGGAACAATTATTTCATGCATGATGCTAGCATTATCTGCATGTGGTTCCTCAGACAACGTAGTAACATCAAAAGTAGGAAATGTTACAGAGAAAGAATTAAGTAAAGAATTACGACAACAATATGGAGAAAGTACTTTATATCAAATGATGTTAAGTAAGGCATTGCTAGATAAATATAAAGTTTCAGATGAGGAAGCAAAAAAGAAAGTAGAAGAAGCAAAAGACAAAATGGGTGAAAACTTTAAATCGACTTTAGAACAACTTGGGTTGAAAAATGAAGATGAATTAAAAGAAAAAATGAAGCCAGAAATTGCATTTGAGAAAGCAATTAAAGCAACAGTTACAGATAAAGATGTGAAAGATAACTATAAACCAGAAATGAAAGTAAGTCACATTTTAGTGAAAGATGAAAAAACGGCTAAAGAAATAAAGGAGAAAGTAAATAATGGTGAAGATTTTGCTGCCTTAGCAAAACAGTATTCAGAAGATACTGGTTCAAAGGAACAGGGCGGGGAAATATCTGGTTTTGCCCCTGGACAAACAGTGAAAGAATTTGAGGAAGCTGCGTATAAATTAGATGCAGGCCAAGTAAGTGAGCCGGTTAAAACAACTTACGGTTACCATATTATTAAAGTGACGGATAAAAAAGAATTGAAGCCATTTGATGAAGTAAAGGATAAAATTCGTAAAGATATAGAACAACAAAGACTACAAGATACGACAGGTAAATGGAAACAACAAGTAGTCAATGATTTATTGAAAGATGCTGATATTAAAGTGAATAATAAAGAATTTAAAGATACATTTAAATTTCTAGAAAAGAAATAATGACTGTAATCATAATTAGAAAAAGGGAACTCATATAGAGTTCCCTTTTTCTAATTAGTGTGTGAGTTATAAATAGATAGTAAGACAATACAATATTACATTTAAATATTAAGAATTACAATGGAAAATTATGGATTATAATTATTTCAACGAAAGTGGATATTCTACGGTTTTCATTATGCAAGTTTATTACATATATTTACTCTTTAATAATGGATATCGAACATAATTTAAAAAATAATACATATAATGTTTTTGAATAAATATTTAACATGGATAATTAGTAAAAAGCTGAGCATTCGATTGGAAAGGATGTTCTTTTTCATATGAAAATTTTAGGATAAAGAATGAATCGTTTTAAACGCGTCATTTACCACATCAATAAATTAAGGTGGTGGAGAATATATGAAAGTAATCTTTCAAGGAGAGGGCGGCGCGAAAATTTTTGAGTCATATGATGAAAATGTAAGTGATTTATTAGCTATATTAAAAGAAACGAAAGGGATTAAAATCGGGATGGTTGAGTATAAAGTGTTAAAGTACGAACTTAATTATTTTCGTCATCCGAAAAAAGCGGATACAGAGAGAGAGTTACATATAATAGTACAACCTAAGTATATGTAATAAAATATAATAATAAAAATCATTGATTCAGTTTTGTAAAGTTCCATAGAGTATGTAAGAAAAGAGAGTGTTGTAAATGCTCTCTTTTCTTATGCTTTGTGAGTTCGTTCATCATAGTATATGTTTTCAGTTATAGATGGTTAATAAACGATAAAAATTTAAAACTTTTTCGTTTAGGCAGGGATTTTATATTTAAGTAAATAAATATACTATGAAGTATTTTTTATACGAATACTGGAGGAGTATAAAATGAGTTTAGCAAGTTACATAGGCTGTAATGTAGAAATTCCGTTAACGGATCCGGATTCTAATAATCTAATTGTTTTTGGACCGTGTTTTTCAGATGAAAGTATGCTTGGAATTGTACAAGATTATCAATTCCAAACAAATTACACATATGAGGTTTCAACTAGTTGGGGAATTGAACTTGTCGAGTGGCAAAATGTAAAGGAAAAAAAGAAGCGAAAGAAAAACTTTTAACTTTATGGAAGGTTATTCGGAAGATAGAGACTATTTCGAATTATTTAGTTGTTGGGTTGGTGATGAAGATAAGGAACGAGTAGGGGAATTGAACTTAAAAATAAATCATTTTAATATAGATGAATTATGTATTCCAGAAAGAACATTAGTTAGGATAGAAAAATAAGCTTTGAAATATTTTTTAGAAAAAGGTGATTTCACTTTGGGTGAAGTCGCCTTTTAGTTGTTATATGCATGTTATATAAGAAATGAAAAGTTTATTTGATAAAGGAAAAAAGTATGGAGATAAATAAAATTATGTTTTTTGTTAAGAAATAATAAGTATGGCTCTTCTCAAAAGAACGTAAGTTCGTGTATAATAGGAACGAATGTTCTTTTAAGAAGTAACCTAATTATAGTTTAGAAGTAAATTCGAGTTTAGTAAGTATTAAAAATAACTAAGGGATAGTATGGCTAAATAAATGTATAAATGATCAAGGAGATAAAAAATGAACGATGTAAAGATACAAAAAGAAGAAAGAGAGTGGGTTCCGTTTACAGTAATGTCCGAACAACTTTTAAATATGAGAAAGATTATTGGAGAGAAATTAAAAGTACAAAAACCGCTTTTAACAAATGAAGCAAAAGAGAGAATTTCTGATAAATTATTAACGTCATTACTGTCTGAGAAAGAAATATTGGTAACATATTTTGAAGATGGTTACATACTAACAAGCTACATGACTGTTGTACATATCAATCCGGTAAAACAAATTGTAATTTGTACAGACGCTTTTTATAAAACTTACGTATTTAACGCTATGGATATTATTGAAATAACGTAAAAGAAGCTGAGTATTAAATGGCAGCTTCTTTTATTTCTGATTTATGAGACAAATAATACAAGAAAAAGCAGCTAGCTTCGTGCTAGCTGCTGAGCCCCAGGGAAAGGGAGAAAAAGATAGGGTACTCCAAAATCGACAAGAGCTGTCAAACAGCCTGATTATAGTATAGACAAATTAAAATTTTCTATACAGAAAGTTGAACATAAGATTAGGCTGTACCCACTTGGTTTTGATCTGCAAGGTCAGAATCAAATGTATTGGTCGCGCTAACACCGCTAAAAGTATTAACAACAAAACCAACGTTTGATGCGCCGGAACCATTATAAGCTTTCGTATTTTCTTTCGGAGATACGTTGTAGAAATCACCTAAGTTAAATGATCCATTGCTATTTTGTACAACTAAATTTCCTACAACTGATGGCATAATTTTCACCTGCTTTATAATAAGTTGTTAACATTACTATATGGAGTTATAGTTCAGATGGTTCATACAATAAAAATTGTGGAATAGTAAAACGTTTGGAGCGTGGATTTCAATAAAAGTGTGTTAAAATTAATATAATAAAGTTGAGTAATTTTTTTAAAAAATTTGTATAATTGATATATATGAAAATAAAGGAGGCAAAATGTAATGAAAGATATTATGAAAAAAGTTGATTTAACAGATGCCAAATCAAGTAATCTTGTTGCATTAATTTATAGTAATGAAGTTATATTAGTTGAAGACGCATTTTGTCCAAATGAAATAAAATTAAAGTTTAATGAAATTGCAATTTTATCTGCAATTAAAACAGCTCATATTGCGAAAGTGTCTATTAGGAAAGAACTTGAAGCGCTTTTTCATGACACGGGTGTTATATTAGTGAAACAAAATGTTGATTATGGTAGTAGCCAATCTATTACCATGCATTTTGAGCAATTTAAAAAATTGCAAGATGAGATTGAACATTTAAATAAAAGTATGTAATAAAGCAGCTAAATAAAGGTTCTATCATAAAGGTGGAATGTGTTGTGTTGAAAAAGTGGTTTAAAAATTATTTGGGTGAATCGCATTGTAAACATAAATATATTTTTATTAAGATGCAGGATAATGAGGATTTTAAAAAAAGGTATATTAGGTGTAGTTTATATTTACCAGTGTAAGAAATGTGGAAAAGAGAAGTTGAAATGTAAAAACAATAATGAAATAAATAATGAATTTTTAGATATATAGCAAAAAGTAACCATGATGGTTACTTTTTTTGCTTATGTATGCAATATCAAAACCATTACTAAAGTATGAGTTGAGTTGATACTATAGTAAATCGCTGAATAAAAATGAAGAGAGTAAGATATAGGGAAGGAGGATGAGAGAAATGAAGCGAAAAGAAATTAGTAAATCTGTAATTATTACAGGCGTGACACAAGGGTTAGGACGTGCGATGGTTGATCGATTTCATGAATTAGGGTGGAACATATATGGTTGTGGACGTTCAAAAAATAAAATTGAAGAACTAAAAAAACAGTACAGTAAAATACATGATTTCCAAGTAATTGATGTTTCAGATTCTCAGCAAGTTAACGATTGGGCAAATTATATACTTAATAGACATATGGCTCCCGATCTGATAATAAATAATGCATCGATTGTAAATCAAAATGCACAACTTTGGAAAATTACGGCTCAAGAATTCGAAAATGTAATGAATGTAAACGTGAATGGTGTAGTAAATGTAATAAGAGCGTTTGTTCCCGCAATGGTAGCTAGGAAAGAAGGAATTATCATTAATATGAGTTCTAGTTGGGGGAGAGAAGGTGAAGCTGAGCTTGCGCCATATTGTGCCTCGAAATTTGCAATTGAAGGTATCACTAAATCTATGGCCCTGGAATTACCCCATGGCATGGCTGTAGTTGCTTTAGATCCTGGAGGGAGTATTAGTACTCCAATGCTGAAGTCATGTGCGCCACAATATATAAATGAATCGCCTACACCTGAAACTTGGTCACATAAAGCGATTGAATATATATTGAATATAACAATAGATAAAAATGGAGATTCATTGACATGCCCAGCATGCGTATAAAAAGCACCTTTAAGGTGCTTTTTATATTAGTAGCACATTATATCATTCACAAAATTACATCTGAAAAATAAAATAAAAGATTAAGGGTGAGATTTGTTTGTTTTGAAAGCTTTAGAAAATATTTGAATAGGTGATAAAAATGAATCCAAGCAGTTTAAAAGTGACAGGGGCATGGTTTCAAGTAGGGGGGAATCTTACAGCTGCTATTGGAACGACAAGAGGATTTATTGGAGAAGAGAAAGTTGAATCGGAACTTGTTATTGTAGGAAGCTCATTACAAGCCCTCGGGTATATATTACAAATCATTGCGAGCAATTATGATGATGGGGAAGAAAAAAGAGAGAATCAAAGTAAATTACTTGATCAAATAGGAATTGAGTTATTAGCATTAGGAAATATATCGAATGTAATAGGAATATATTTTAATATAAATGAACAATTGAAAGAAAATGATTATCTTATCATTACAGGGAACAGTTTACAATCGGTTGGTGCTTTTTTAGGAGTAGAAGCAGCTTTGGTGGATATAAATGTATTACAGAAAATTATTATACTGGGTAACTCCATGCAAAGTTTAGGAGCTGGATTACAAGCGTATCAAGGTGTTTTAAATGTATTGAAAGATGAGAAAGAAAATAAAGATAGTCTTTTTGATAAGAAGGATGAGAGAATCATTGCACTCATTGGTATTTGGATACAAGCGATAGGAACGTTAATTTCCGCAATTGGAATAACTGCAATAGAGGAAGAAAATAGGCTAGAAAACAATGAAAAGTCTGAAATACTTATATAAATAGAAGGAGATACATTGATTTTAGAGGCAGGTTAAGATTAAAATGGTAGTAGGTTTTTTTGCGTATATTTTGAAAAGTGATATATAAAATACAAAATAAGGAGTTTTCAAGGGATGATGTATTTATTAGCAATTTTTCTTCCACCTGTTGCTGTATTATTTTGTGGAAAACCAATTCAGGCAATCATAAATTTCATATTAACATTAATATTTTGGGTTCCAGGAGTTATACACGCAATTCTTGTAGTGCATGATAAAAAAGCTGATCGGCGTTTGAAAAAACAAATTCAAGCATATGATGAAATTAATAAGAGAAATCGAAGATAATTCATCTGCCAAATGTTTTTAAAAGAAAGGAGGATTAACCTCCTTTCTTTTTTAGTGGGTGTTAAGTTTAAATTTTTGTGTGGCGGAAAGAATTTTTAATGTAAGTATTATGATAATAACTTTTAGATTGTGCATGTAATAGGCCAGTATAAATGCTTTCTGGTACATTAAAGAAATCATACATACCATGCTTTAATTGGATTCGCAAAATCATAGAAAAAGGATTATAACCAACAGCAACTATATTTTTTGAGGTAACCGGAGATAGCTTCATTATTATGCAACTCCTTATTTTTCATTTTTAATAATTCTTTGTAGGTAACGGTATTGTGGTGTTGAAATCTTTATAATTAAAGAGGTATTATACCTATATTCAATATATTTAATATTGGTTATACGTAATTATAAGTAAGTTCACACGAAGTTCATATCGATATGCTATTTTTATTTCACCTTTGATTTATTAATAAGAAAATATTGACCATTTGAAAAAAAGGTATATTATTTATACGAGGTAATAAAAATTCACTTCTTTCATTATTATGCTAAAAGGGGCAGCATTATTAGAAAATTAGAAGTGAAAATAGTATGTATAAGAGCCATTCTAAAATTTGTAATCTGTGAATTGGGAAAATATTGAATGCTCCAGGTCAGTACACTTTCTTGCCTAAACGTATTTACGAAAGTGACCTCAATATTTTAAATTAAATCAACGGGAGAATTGAAAGGCAGGAGAAAGTAACATGTCAGAAAATTATCGTTCTCGCGAGGAGCGACGACAAGTTAAAAAGAAAAAACAACCAGCTTCTAAAACACAAAAACCAAAAGGTAAAACATCATTTTTCCGCAAGTTTTTAATTACTTGTTTATTACTTGGTATTGTAGGTTTAGTGGCGGGGGTTGCTACCTTTTTCGTAATGATTAAGGACGCACCAAAACTGGAAAAAGCAAAACTTGTTAATCCGTTATCCTCAAAAATTTATGATAAAAACGGGGATTTGGTATATGAATATGGAAAAGAAAAAAGGACGAATGTTACGTATGATCAAATACCTAAATTAGTAGAAAATGCATTTTTAGCGACAGAAGATTCACGTTTTTATGAGCATAGCGGAGTAGACTTTAAAGGTACTGCCCGTGCTGTTTTAGTGAGTCTTAAAGGAGATTATGGCTCTCAAGGTGGAAGTACGATAACACAGCAAGTTATTAAAAACTACTTCTTATCAATGGACAAAACACCAAAGCGTAAGGCGCAAGAAATATATTTAGCTTATAAGCTAGAACAACAGTATTCAAAACATGAAATATTAGAGATGTACTTAAATAAAATTAACTTAGGTAATCGTTCATATGGTATCGCAACAGCAGCACAAAACTACTATGGTAAAGAATTGAAGGACTTAACATTACCAGAAGTTGCGATGCTTGCAGGTTTACCGAAAGCACCGAATAACTATGATCCAACGAAAAAAGAAAATGTTCAAAAAGCAACAGAAAGAAGAAATGTTGTTCTAAACTTAATGAATCGACATGGATATATAACAAAACAGGAAATGGAAGAAGCAATAAAAGTTGACGTAGAAAAGGGACTCAAGCCTGCAGCTCAACTACAAACAATGCCATACCCTGCATTTATGGATGCAGTTGTGAAAGAAGTAGAAAAAGAATTGCCAGATGCTAATATTGGTTCTGACGGTTTAGAAATTTATACAACGTTAGATCCGAAAGCACAGAAACTTGCTGATAATATTTTAAATAATAATATCATTGATTATCCAAACGATAAATTCCAAGGTGCATTCACATTTATGGATACGAAAACAGGAGAAGTTCGTGCTATAGGTAGTGGCCGTGGAGAAAATAAAGCTGTATTTAAAGGGCATAATATGGCAATTGAATTAGATCGTGCAGCTGGTTCAACGATGAAGCCAATTTTCGACTATGCTCCTGCAATTGAATATTTAAAATGGGCTACGTATCATCAAATCGATGACTCTCCATTTAAGTATTCAACGGGTCAAGAAGTTCGAAATGCAGATAGAAGTCATATGGGTCCAATTACAATGCGTGAAGCATTAAAAATGTCGCGTAATATTCCTGCAATTAAAACTGCAAAAGAAGTAGGGATTAGTAAATCGAAAGAATTCTCTGAGAAACTAGGTATTACATTTAATACAGCACCGACAGAATCGACAGCGATTGGTACAAATGAAGTATCGCCAACTGAAATAGCGGGTGCTTATGCGGCATTTGGTAATGAAGGTAAATATACGAAACCGCATTTTGTTAAGAAAGTCGTTTATCCAGACGGTAAGTCACAAAGTTTTGGACAAAAACCAAAACAAGTTATGACAGATTCTACCGCATACATGATTACTGATATGCTTCGTTCTGTAGTTACATCAGGTACTGGTACATCGGCAAATGTAGGCTCTTTAGATGTAGCTGGTAAAACGGGTACGACAAACTATTCATCAAAGCAATTAGCTCAATATAAAATTCCAGAAAGTGCAACTCGTGATAGTTGGTTCGCTGGATATACACCGCAATATACGATGGCAGTATGGACTGGGTATATGAAAGATGGTAAAGACGAGTATATTAGTAGTAAAAATACGAAAATTGCACAGTTGATCTTTAAAGAAATGATGAGCGAAATGGCTACAGATAAATCACGCTTTAAAATGCCAAGTAGTGTTATTCAAGAAGGTAGTGAGCTACGTATAAAAGGTGAAAAACGTGATTCATCGCCAAATACTAGCGTACCGGATACAACAGAGCAACCAAAACAAGATCAACAGCAAAAAACTGAAGAAGAGAAAAAGCAAGAAGAATTAAAGAAACAAGAAGAACTGAAAAAACAAGAAGAACAAAAAGAACAAAAGAAACAAGAGGAACTTAAGAAGCAAGAAGAACAAAAGAAACAAGAAGAACAAAATAATGGAAATGGCCAAGGAACGACACCTCCAGTAAATAATGGAGGAGGCCAAGGAAATACGACACCTCCAGTAAATAATGGAGGAGGCCAAGGAAATACGACACCTCCAGCAAATAATGGAGGAGGTCAAGGAACGACACCTCCAGCGAATAACGGAGGAGACCAAGGAACGACACCTCCAGCAAATAACGGAGGAGGTCAAGGAACGACACCTCCAGCGAATAATAATGAAGGTCAAGGAACTCCAACCCCACCTGCAACAGTACAACCAAATAATGGTGGAAATGCAGGAGAGGTTCCTGCCAATAATGGACAATAAGAAAAATTTATAAAAATATTAAAAAGCACTTAAGATTTGTGGGAATTACAATCTTAAGTGCTTTTTTCATTTTGCTACAGAAAATGTAATGTTAAGGGCTGGATAGAAGAAAAAGAGTGAATTAACGTAAAGAGAGAAAAGTCTACTTGCAAATGATGGTATGTGTTGGTTATCCCGCAAAGGGACTAACTATGATGAATCATATAAAGTATTAAATAAGTAAAAATTATATTCAAATCTTTAATAAATGTCTTTCTTTAACGGTTACTTTAGTTTGGAAAACAATTAAAAAGTCGAATTTCTTATTTAAGGAATTCGACTTTGTTATGTTGAAACTGGATTAACGGTTCGCCTTATTAAAATGTAGGGGTAATACAGTGATAGCTATTAAATGTTAAACGTACCATGAAAATTTTGAAAAAAAATTGAAGGGAAATGATAAAAGACTTGAGTCTGAGGTAGTGGAGGATAACTATGGCTATGAATGGGAGTACTACTGGGGTGTGTACCATGATGCCAAAATGATGGGGTAACTTGACCGGGAATTTGATATTGCTGCCAAGTTGCGGGAAGTTCAATTCCTACATCGGAGCTGGCTGTATGAACTGCAGGAACATGTATCCCAGGAGTCGAAGGAACTACGGCAGTTACTCTTAATAATACCCACATAAAATATTCACTCCTAAGTTGAGTTAATAAATTAGTATATTCTTTTCACACATATAAAGGTACATATATAGGACTTTCGTTTAAAACATGCGTACAAAGTCTTAAGACTAATGTAAGCTGATGGTGGACTATTTAATATGAAAAGATACGTCTATTTGCGGAGGGAAAATAGATAAAAAAAATATACAATGAAGGTGTTAATCGTAATATTTTACGAGTGTATGGAGGTATTTTTATGGAACGATTATGGACGAAATCATTTATTCAAATGACTTTCGCAATGTTATTTTTATTTACAGGATTTTATTTACTTGTTCCAACGCTCCCGCTCTTTATTAAAGAGATAGGTGGCAATGAATCGCAAGTTGGACTTATGATGGGGATGTTTACAATAGCTGCGGTTGTAATACGACCGATTATTGGAGGAATGTTAGATCAATATGGTAGAAGATCCTTTATTATTTTCGGACTCATCTTTTTTGGCTTAACGATGTATTCCTATAATATAGCATCGACTATTGTCCTTTTAGCTGTTTTACGTGTTATTCACGGAGTAACATGGGCTGTTTCTACAACAGCTGTTGGAACAGCAATAACGGATATTATTCCAGATTCACGCCGCGGTGAAGGTATGGGTTGGTATGGGATGGCGATGACAATTGCAATGGCGATCGGACCTATGATTGGATTATGGGTTGTGCAAAATTATTCATTTGATGGTCTATTTTTATTAGCGACGTTGTTATCTTTTATGGCAGTCGTATTATCATTAATAACGAAGATGCCATTTACGCCACAAAAAGAAAAAGGGAAGATGCAGCTATTTGAGAAATCCGTATTAACAATCACGATTGTAGTATTCTTTTTATCGTTTGCATATGGAGGAATAACAACCTTTTTACCGTTATTTGCATCATCAATTCATGTGAATCCGGGAACTTTCTTTCTTGTATATGCAATTGCATTAACAATTGTAAGACCAATTTCAGGGAAACTATTAGATAAGTATGGAGAAGTATTCATCATACTTCCAGCATTATGTATTACTATTTTAGCTATAGTTGTTTTAACTATTTCAAATGGTTTGATAGGTGTAATTATCGCAGCAACATTATACGGTATTGGATTTGGTTCAGCGCAGCCAGCTTTGCAAGCGGCAATGCTTACAATTGTCGATCCGAGTAAAAGAGGAGTTGCAAATGCTTCATTTTTTACAGCATTTGATTTAGGAATCGGATTAGGTGCTATTTTACTTGGAGTTGTTTCACAAATGTTTGGTTATCGTATTTTATTTTCAGGGAGTGCAATTTCAGCATTGATAGCCTTAATTATTTTCGTCTTCTTTGTAAAACAACGATTAGGAAAAAAAGAGTTTGCGTAAACTGGAGGAATAAAGATGAGAATTTCAATTGATCGTAAAGCTCTGCAGTGGTTCCAGGAAGAATTACGTATAAAGCACGGTGAATCTGTACGTTTTACTGTAAGGTACGGAGGGGGATAGTTCAATTCAGCCCGGATATTCTTAGGAGTTGTTGTTGAGAAACCCGATGACGAAATAGTGTTAGTTGAGAAGGAAGGTATTATATTTTTTGTAGATTCTGATGATCTTTGGTATTTTCAAAACTATGATTTATTTGTAAGTTATCATGAGGAAATAGAAGAAATTCAATTTAATTATGTAAAATAATAACTTTATTAAAAATGAATAAGTTTTATATAAAAATTATATTTAAGAGATAGTGAAATAAATATCATATAGTAACGAGCTGTATTTATGTACAGCTCGTTTTTTTCTATTTCTCAAATAAAATTAGAATAATTGTATATTTGGCGGTGTTATATGAAAAATCTTTATATCTTGTTTTTGAAAATATGCAAAGAAGTCTATCCTTTCTTTATAAAATATAAGAATTATTTTCAAAAAATTGTATTGTTACAGTAAGAAAAGTGTAGGAAACTTATCATTATAAAATAAATTGAAATCTTCTAAAAACTCTGATACATTGAAATAGAAATGTAGTTTCACAATATTGTAAAGGCTTACAGTTATGTGCACGAAGATCTATTAGGATTGGAGGAAATAATGATGAAAGCTGAAGAAAAATTTTCCCCGGGATTAGATGGTATAGTGGCAGCGGAGACGAAAATCTCGTTTCTTGACACAGTAAAAGGTGAAATTGTAATTCAAGGGTATGACTTAATCGAACTCTCAAAAACAAAAGAGTATTTAGACATTGTGCACCTTTTATTGGAGGAACATCTACCGAATGAAGATGAAAAAGCAACACTTGAAAAGAAATTAAAAGAAGAATATGCAGTACCAGAAGGTGTATTCAACGTACTAAAGGCATTGCCTAAAGAGACGCATCCCATGGATGGATTACGTACAGGTGTGTCAGCGTTAGCTGGTTACGATAATGATATCGAAAACCGCTCGTTAGAAGTGAATAAAAGCCGAGGGTACAAGCTGTTAAGTAAAGTGCCAAACATTGTAGCAAATAGCTATCATATTTTAAATAATGAGGAGCCAATTGAACCTCTTAAAGAATTATCTTATAGTGCGAATTTCTTCTATATGTTAACTGGTAAAAAACCAACTGAACTTGAGGAAAAGATCTTTGATCGTTCCCTTGTTTTATATAGTGAGCATGAAATGCCAAACTCTACATTTACAGCTCGCGTTATTGCATCAACACAATCAGATTTATACGGTGCTCTAACAGGTGCAGTTGCATCTTTAAAAGGAAGTTTACATGGCGGTGCAAATGAAGCGGTTATGTACATGCTTTTAGAAGCTGGTAATGTTGAGAAATTTGAAGAGTTATTACAGAAGAAACTATATAACAAAGAAAAAATTATGGGCTTTGGACACCGTGTTTATATGAAGAAGATGGATCCAAGAGCACTTATGATGAAGGAAGCTTTAAAACAGTTATGTGATGTAAAAGGTGATTATACACTATATGAAATGTGTGAAGCTGGAGAAAAGATTATGGAAAAAGAAAAAGGAATTTATCCAAATCTTGATTATTATGCAGCTCCAGTATATTGGATGCTAGGTATTCCAATTCAACTTTACACACCAATCTTCTTTAGCTCTAGAACAGTGGGGTTATGTGCGCACGTTATTGAGCAACATGCAAATAATCGTTTGTTCCGTCCACGTGTAAATTATATTGGCGAGCGACATGTACTTAGTAAATAAGAACAACTGGGGAGTTGTTAGCGCCGCCCGCCAGATGGGTGTTTGACCGACACCCATCATTAATAATAACGAATTTTCGACAGAAAGGGAAGAATAGCATGATTAAAACAAATGAAATTAAGCAAAAAGATGCATTATTAGAAGAGATTACCGATTATGTATTAAATAAAGAGGTTACTAGTGCAGAAGCATTCAGTACAGCTCGTTACGTATTACTTGATACACTTGGATGTGGAATTTTAGCACTGCAATATCCAGAATGTACGAAATTACTAGGACCAGTTGTGCCAGGAACAATCGTGCCAAATGGTACACGTGTACCAGGTACGTCTTATGTACTAGATCCAGTAAAAGGTGCATTTAATATCGGATGTATGATCCGTTGGTTAGACTATAACGATACTTGGCTTGCAGCAGAGTGGGGACATCCATCTGATAATCTAGGCGGAATTTTAGCAGTTGCAGATTATATTAGCCGTGTTCGTATTTCAGAAGGAAAAGAAGCTTTAAAAGTACGTGAAGTATTAGAAATGATGATTAAAGCACATGAAATTCAAGGCGTGCTTGCTTTAGAAAACAGCTTAAACAGAGTTGGTCTTGACCATGTATTATATGTAAAAGTAGCAACAACTGCAGTAGTTGCGAAAATGCTTGGTGGAACACGTGAAGAAATCTTTAATGCATTATCACATGCGTGGATTGATAATTCTAGTCTTCGTACATATCGTCATGCTCCAAATACGGGCTCACGTAAATCATGGGCTGCAGGTGACGCAACGAGCCGCGGTGTTCATCTTGCAATGACTGCTCTAAAAGGTGAAATGGGTTATCCAACAGCATTATCTGCGCCAGGATGGGGATTCCAAGATGTATTATTCAATAAACAAGAATTAAAATTAGCAAGACCACTAGAGTCATATGTAATGGAAAATGTATTATTTAAAGTGTCATATCCAGCAGAATTCCATGCACAAACGGCTGCAGAATGTGCAGTGAAGTTGCATCCGGAAATTAAAGAGAGATTAGATGAAATTGACCGTATTACAATTACAACTCATGAATCAGCAATTCGTATTATTGATAAAGAAGGTCCATTAAATAACCCAGCTGATCGTGATCATTGCTTACAATACATTACGGCAATTGGTTTATTAAAAGGAGATATCGTTGCAGACGATTATGAAGATGCAGTAGCAAACGATCCACGTGTAGATGAATTACGTAATAAGATGGTTGTTGTTGAAAACAAACAGTACAGTTTAGATTACCTTGACCCGAACAAGCGCTCAATCGCCAACGCTGTTCAAGTTCACTTTAAAGATGGCACAGTAACAGAAAATGTGGAATGTGAATATCCACTTGGTCACCGCTTCCGTAGAGACGAAGCAATTCCAAAAGTTGTTCAAAAATTCACTGCAAATATGGCAGGTCATTATTCTAGTAAGCAACAAGAACAAATTCATGAAGTTTGTTTAAATGAAGAAAAACTAGAAAATATGAATGTAAACGAATTTGTAGATCTATTCTTAATTTAATAATAGGGGGAATTTAGAATGGCTTGGGTTGTGAAAAAGCAGTCAACACAAGAGGAGCTTGCGAATCGATTCCGAGCTTTAGTAGAAGCAAATGAAATTTTGCAAATTCCAGGTGCTCATGATGCAATGGCAGCTCTTGTTGCAAAAAATACAGGTTTTTCAGCTCTTTATTTATCAGGAGCTGCTTATACTGCAAGTAAAGGCTTACCAGATTTAGGTATCGTGACGTCTACTGAAGTGGCTGAGAGAGCAAGAGATTTAGTAAGAGCTACAGACTTACCTGTTCTTGTTGACATTGATACAGGATTTGGTGGTGTACTAAATGTGGCGAGAACAGCTGTAGAAATGGTGGAAGCGAAAGTAGCAGCTGTCCAAATTGAAGATCAACAATTACCAAAAAAATGTGGACATTTAAATGGTAAGAAACTTGTTACTACAGAAGAATTGGTTCAAAAAATTAAAGCGATTAAAGAAGTTGCACCGAGCTTATACATTGTAGCACGTACTGATGCTCGCGGCGTTGAAGGATTAGATGAAGCAATTGAAAGAGCAAATGCATATGTAAAAGCAGGTGCAGACGCAATTTTCCCTGAAGCGCTTCAATCAGAGGAAGAATTCCGTCTATTTAATAGTAAGGTAAATGCACCTTTGCTTGCGAATATGACTGAATTCGGAAAAACTCCATATTATAGTGCAGAGGAATTTGCGAATATGGGCTTCCAAATGGTTATTTATCCTGTAACTTCACTTCGCGTTGCAGCGAAAGCATATGAAAATGTGTTTGCTTTAATTAAAGAAACAGGTTCTCAAAAAGATGCACTGTCTAATATGCAAACGAGAAGTGAATTATACGAAACAATTTCATATCATGACTTTGAAGAGTTAGATACTGGTATTGCAAAAACAGTATTATCAGAAGATCAATAGATAAAGCAGCGAAGGCGATGAAAATACATCTTTGGCAAAATAAAATGCTTGATGTGAAAAATCATCGCCTTCTATTTTCAAAAAAGATATTCCACTCATCGTAGACGAGCATAAGCAAAAAGCTATGAAAGCCGAATGATAGGGGGATACATATGGAGAAAACGAAGTTACCATGGGATGAATTTTTTTCACTTAATAAAGATATAAATCATACTTACTTTACACCAGAAGATTTTTCAGGTGATGAAGATTTAATCGCAAAAACGACAGAACAATTCGTTAAACAAGAAATTGTTCCACAAATGGAGAATATTGAACAACATAACTATAAAGTTTCTCGTCAATTATTTGAGAAAGCTGGGGAACTTGGATTATTAGGCATTGAGGTACCAGAAGATTATGGCGGGTTCGAGTTAGGAAAGGCTGTCTCAGGTCTTGTAGCAGAGAAAATGGGTTACGCTGGTGCGTTTAGCGTTTCTTTTAATATACACGCTGGTGTCGGTACATTGCCTTACATATATTATGGAACGAAAGAGCAAAAAGAAAAATATTTACCGAAAATCGCATCGGGAGAATGGATTGGGGCTTATGCTTTAACGGAGCCAAATGCTGGTTCGGATGCATTAAGTGCAAAAACAAGCGCCGTATTGAATGAAGAGGGAACAGCTTGGAAGTTAAATGGTGAGAAGCAATGGATTACAAATGCTCATATGGCAGATGTATACGTTGTTTTTGCGAAGACAAATAAAGGAATGACAGCGTTTATTGTCGAAAGAACATGTGAAGGTGTATCTATTGGATTAGAAGAAAAGAAAATGGGGATTAAAGGTTCTTCAACAGCGACTCTTATTTTAGAAGATGTTGTCATCCCTGCTGAAAATGTTTTAGGGGAAGTTGGGAAAGGGCATCACGTAGCCCTTAATATTCTTAACTTTGCTAGACTTAAACTTGCTTTTGGAAATATTGGAACAGCAAAACAAGCAATTGGTTTGTCGGTTCAATATGGAAAAGAGCGAAAACAGTTCCAAACGGAATTAGTAGACTTTACGATGATTCAAGAGAAAATTGCAAATATGATCATTGCTACATATGGAGCAGAAAGTGCAGCTTATCGTACAGCAGGTGTAATCGATGAAGCAATTCATGAGAGCGATGAAGATCTTATGAAGAAAATGTCTCAATTTGCAATTGAATGTGCACTGAATAAAGTAAATGCTTCTGAAACACTTGCTTATATCGTAGATGAAGCTGTACAAATTCATGGTGGTTACGGTTATATGCAAGAGTATGAGGTAGAACGATTATATCGTGATGCAAGAATTAGTCGTATTTTTGAAGGAACGAACGAAATTAATAGATTAACAGTTGCTAAAATGTTAATGAAACAAATCGAACAATTAGAAGATACTGAAGTAGAAAGTAATGTAGCAAATGTAGAAAGAAACCATCGTTACATTTTATTAGCGAAAAAATTGTTGAAACAATCTTTGAAAACGCTCTCTAAAACTCCAGGTCTAAAAATTGACCAAGAACAAGAATATTCACGTGTAATATCAAATATGTTGACGGACGTGTACATCATGGAATCAGCGTTTTTACGTACGAGAAAAGCGGTACGTAAAAATGGAGAGGAAAAAGAACGTACGAAGCAACTCATAACGGATGTTATTTGTGAAGAAGGATACCGTAAAGTAGAAGAAGCGGCGATTTCTGTACTTTCAGCAGCTGTCACAAAAGAACAAGATAGAAATGTGATTTTAGCTGAAATCCGTCAATTATTAGTGCCTTTATACACGAACGTATTTACGAAGAAGAGAGAAATTGCGAAAGCTATTATAAATCGCGGGAAATATATTGTGTAAATAGGAGGAAAGCGATATGAAAAAGATTGGTTTTATCGGTTTAGGTAACATGGGTCTTCCAATGTCAAAAAATCTAGTTAAATCAGGTTACACAGTATATGGCGTGGACTTAAATAAAGAGGCGGAAGCGTCCTTTGAAAAAGAAGGCGGAATTATCGGTCTATCAATCTCAAAACTAGCAGAAACATGTGATGTAGTTTTTACAAGTTTACCTTCACCTCGCGCTGTTGAAGCGGTATATTTTGGAGCAGAAGGATTATTTGAAAATGGTCACTCGAATGTAGTTTTCATTGATACAAGTACGGTATCGCCGCAGTTAAACAAACAATTAGAGGAAGCTGCAAAGGAAAAGAAAGTAGACTTTTTAGCAGCACCTGTGAGCGGTGGTGTAATCGGAGCCGAAAACCGAACATTAACGTTTATGGTTGGTGGATCAAAAGAGCTATATGAGAAAACGGAATCTATCATGGGCGTACTAGGCGCGAACATTTTCCACGTTAGTGAGCAGATTGATAGTGGTACAACTGTTAAGTTAATTAATAACTTATTAATTGGTTTTTATACAGCTGGTGTGAGTGAAGCTTTAACATTAGCGAAAAAGAACAATATGGATTTAGATAAAATGTTTGATATTTTAAATGTAAGTTACGGTCAAAGTAGAATTTATGAACGTAATTATAAAAGTTTTATAGCACCTGAAAACTACGAGCCAGGATTTACTGTGAACTTATTGAAAAAAGATTTAGGATTTGCAGTTGACTTAGCTAAGGAAAGCGAACTCCATTTACCGGTAAGCGAAATGTTATTAAACGTATATGACGAAGCGAGTCAAGCTGGATATGGTGAAAACGATATGGCTGCTTTATATAAGAAAGTTAGCGAGCAATTAATTTCTAATCAAAAATAAATTATACAAAGGAGAGAATACAATGATTACAACTGAAATTAAACGAGTAAAAAATCACATTAACGGTGAGTGGGTTGAATCGACAGGTACGGAAGTAGAAGCAGTTCCAAATCCAGCGACTGGAAAAATTATCGCTTACGTTCCACTATCTCCAAAAGAAGATGTTGAAAAAGCTGTTGAAGCGGCAAAATCAGCATTCGAAACATGGTCTAAAGTACCAGTTCCAAATCGTTCAAGAAATTTATATAAATATTTACAGCTATTACAAGAAAATAAAGATGAGCTTGCAAAAATCATTACGCTAGAAAATGGTAAGACGCTAACGGATGCAACAGGTGAAGTACAGCGTGGTATTGAAGCGGTAGAACTTGCAACATCTACGCCAAATTTAATGATGGGTCAAGCACTTCCGAATATCGCTAGCGGAATTGATGGATCGATTTGGCGCTACCCAATCGGAGTTGTTGCTGGTATTACGCCGTTTAACTTCCCGATGATGATTCCGTTATGGATGTTCCCACTTGCAATTGCTTGCGGTAATACATTCGTATTAAAAACATCTGAAAGAACGCCACTTTTAGCGGAGCGACTTGTAGAATTATTCTATGAAGCAGGTTTCCCAAAAGGCGTATTAAATTTAGTACAAGGCGGAAAAGATGTTGTAAATAGCATTTTAGAAAATAAAGATATTCAGGCTGTTTCGTTCGTTGGCTCTGAGCCGGTAGCTCGTTACGTATATGAAACAGGTACGAAACACGGAAAACGTGTACAAGCGTTAGCAGGTGCGAAAAACCATGCGATTGTAATGCCAGATTGCAATCTTGAGAAAACAGTACAAGGTGTAATTGGATCTGCATTTGCAAGTAGTGGAGAGCGCTGCATGGCATGCTCAGTAGTAGCAGTAGTGGATGAAATTGCTGATGAATTCATTGATGTATTAGTAGCAGAAACGAAAAAATTAAAAGTAGGCGATGGCTTTAACGAAGATAACTATGTTGGACCATTAATCCGTGAATCTCATAAAGAGCGCGTTTTAGGCTATATTAATAGCGGTGTAGCAGATGGGGCAACTTTATTAGTAGATGGCCGTAAAATTAATGAAGAAGTTGGAGAAGGTTACTTTGTAGGTGCGACAATCTTTGATGGCGTGAATCAAGAAATGAAAATTTGGCAAGATGAGATTTTTGCTCCAGTATTAAGCATTGTACGAGTTAAAGATTTAGAAGAAGGTATTAAACTAACAAATCAATCTAAATTTGCAAATGGTGCAGTTATTTATACGTCAAACGGTAAACATGCACAAACGTTCCGTGATAATATCGATGCTGGTATGATCGGTGTAAACGTAAATGTTCCAGCACCAATGGCATTCTTCGCATTTGCAGGAAATAAAGCGTCATTCTTTGGTGATTTAGGTACAAATGGTACAGATGGCGTTCAATTCTATACACGTAAAAAAGTTGTAACTGAGCGCTGGTTTTAATATAAAATAAACAGCCAAATTAGTTATTAAATGAAAACCACCACTATTAATAGTGGTGGTTTTCATCTTGTTAATTACTTTTTTCAAAAGCAAGTTTAATACCAAAACCAATTAAGACGACTCCCGTTAACCCTTGAATATAACGCTGCGTCTTCGGTTTTTTCATAAAAGCACTAATTTTATCAATTAAAAATATATAAAAAGCGAACCAAATGGCTGTTAAAACGAGGTAAGTAAGGCCCATTACGAGTAGTTGGATAAACGTATTATGATTTGGATTTAAAAATTGCGGTAAAAACGTTAAAAAGAATACTGCAACTTTAGGGTTTAATAAATTCGTAAGAAACCCTTGTCGAAAGCAAGAGGTGTGTTCATCTTCATTATTCAAAGATATATCGTTCGTATCAATGCCTTCTTTATTTCTTACTGCTAAAAGGGCTTTAATACCAATATAAATTAAATATAGAGCCCCAACGTACTTGAAAATAGAAAATAAAAGAGCTGACTTTACAATAAGTGCAGAAAGACCAATTACAGCAGCTAAAGTATGAATTAATAGTGCAATACATGTACCAAACACTGTTTTCACTCCACCGACTTTACCAGCAACCAATGTATTTTTCGTAGCCATTGCTGTATCTGGACCAGGTAAAATGATAAGGCAAATAGACATAATGATGAAAAGAAGATAATTTTCTATCATAGCCGCCCCTCCTTTTTATTTTTAGAATATTTGATTAAAATCAGTGTAGCACAAAAATGGATTTAATAAAATTAAATTTTGTTAAAAATAATTAAATAAAAAAGGCTATATAGTAGCTGTAATTACACTACTATATAGCTTCGATTTTATACCGCTATTTGCGGGTAGTAAGATTTTCACCGCACAAGATTTAGCTGAAGCAAAGAAGTTAGGTAGGGGATGAACAAAACATCCCCTCATGACAATTTCATTTTATGCATTAAGTAAGTTAAAGAAACGATTCACATCTTCTTCTGAAACGTCACTTAACTGTTTATATTTATAATTCGGATTTTGATCTTTATCAACGACAACGGAGCGTACTCCCTCGAAGAAATCTTCATGTCTCATGAAATTTTTAGCAAGTATAAGGTCCGTAGCGAAACATTCTTCAACGGATTTATCTTTTCCATCAATAAACTGTTTTAATGTTACTTTTAGTGAAATAGGGGATTTTGATAACAGTGTTTCTTTCGTTTTTAGAGCAAAGGAACTTTCATCTTTCTCCAATGAATGGATGATTTCTTCAATTGTATCGAAAGCAAAATGTGAATTGATTACTTCTAATGAAGGAGCAAGCTCGCTTTCTAAGTTTGGAGCAGTTGCAAATGTACGAATAACTTCTTTTAAATTAGTATGTACATCATCTTCTTTATGCCAATTTACACTTTCAAGTTCAGTAAGAAACTCTGGTAATGAATCAGATGTCATAAAGTAATCAGCAGCATTAATAAATAATACGTCAGAAGCTTTTAAAATAGATGCTGTTAAAGCAACGAATCGTCCTGTATATCCAGGCGCTTTATTTAAGAAATATGCAGCTCCGACGTCTGGGAAGAAGCCAATATTCATCTCTGGCATTGCCCATTTCGTACGCTCAGTTACAATGCGATACTTCGCACCATTTGTAAGACCGACACCACCGCCCATTACAATTCCATCTAAACAAGCAATAATCGGTTTTGTATATTGATAAATATATGTATCAATTTCATACTCTTCTTCAAAAAAACGTTCTGCATGTTGCAATGCCACTTCATTGGAACGCGCTTCATAAAGAGTTTTAATGTCGCCGCCTGCACAAAAACCTTTTGTGCCAGCTCCTTTTAACACGATAAGTGCAATACGCTCATCGTGTTCCCACTCTTTAAGTTTTTGTCCGATAGGTTGTAACATGTCATAAGATAAAGAATTAAGTGCTTTTGGACGGTTTAAAGTAATTGTCGCAACGCCGTTTTCACTAACAGAAAATAAAACTTGTTCAGTCATAATGCATCCTCCCTTACATATCTTCTTATTCTTAATTCTTGATATGTACTGAAATGTCCTTTATAAATTTTGTCAAAAGTTGACGGTAAATATTAATTTGGTCACTGCATATTTTGACGAGTTATCTTTGCAGGATTTCAGAGACTGAGGGGGAATATTACAACATTACTGTAAGTGTAATTATTTGAAGTTATAATGATAAAAGCGCTATTATATAGGTGTGAAATGTTCATTATCAATTCTAAAAGTGTGTTTGAAGAAAAAATAAATCGTACAATTGTAATAAAAAATTTTACACTGAATTAGAAATAGAGAAAGGAGAAATCGGAATGCCAGGACCTTTACTATTGTCGGTTATTATTTTGTCTTTTTTAATGATAGGAATAACGCAGTATTTTCATCATACAGATACGACAGAAGAAGTGAAGGATAAAGTACGTCTCGTATTTCCGATTTTTATAATATCTATTTCATTCTGTATTTTATTAAATAAAGATGGCTACATTGTCGCAGTGTTCTCATTTTTCGTCGCAATCGTCTTAATTACCGTTTTATATTATGTAATGAAAGACTTTATACAAAAATAAAGATGTCATAATAGGCATTTTTATTTTGGGGAAAATATAAAATTTCACATACCGTATTTTATATAAAATACATAAAGCATATAACAATAGAAAAGTGTGTACTTTGCTGTGTATGTACTTGTCAATCTTGCATAGCCACTATACTATTAAAATGTAGAGATTATAAAAAGGGGTTGTATCTATCATGAAATTTGAGATGCACACAAAAATTATTTCAAATGAAAAAGAAGTAAGATTACATATTGAAGAAAATATATTTCAATTAATATTGGATGGCTATCACTTATTTACAGTTCAAGAAATATTGCCTTTATATAAATCAAATGAAGAAAGAATTGGAAGTGCAACGATATTGAAGCTAGAGTGGGAGAACGGAAAAACTACAATAAACTATCAACTCGTTTCACTAAAATCAGTAAATTAAAAGGAGTAGAAAAATATGAAGTTATTTCATACAGCGGATTGGCATTTAGGTAAGCTTGTTCATGGCGTGTATATGACTGAAGACCAAAAGATTGTATTAGATCAGTTTGTACAGGCTGTTGAAGAAGAAAAACCAGATGCTGTAATTATTGCAGGGGATTTATATGACCGAGCAATTCCACCTACAGAAGCAGTAGACTTATTAAATGATGTGCTGCAAAAAATAGTTATTGATTTGCAAACACCAGTTATTGCGGTAGCTGGTAATCATGATAGTCCGGATCGTATCCATTTTGGAAGTAGTTTAATGAAAAAACAAGGATTACATATTGCAGGTCAATTTCAATTCCCGTATGAACCTGTTGTACTAAATGATGAATATGGAGAGGTTCACTTCCATCTAATACCGTATGCAGACCCAAGCATAGTGAGGCACGTGTTGAAAAATGAAGACGTACGTTCTCATGATGATGCGATGCGCATTTTTATGAATGAGCTCTCTGAAACGATGGATAAAGAAGCTAGACATGTATTTGTTGGACATGCATTTGTAACTTCTTCAGGAGAAGCGGAGGAGAATACAAGTGATGCAGAACGACCACTTTCAATTGGTGGTGCTGAATATGTAAATAGTCATTATTTTGATAAGTTTCATTACACAGCGCTTGGACATTTACATCAAGCGCATTTCGTACGTAATGAGACGATTCGATATTCAGGTTCACCACTTGCCTATTCAATTTCTGAAGAGAAACATAAAAAAGGTTATTACATTGTAGAACTGAATGAAACTGGTGAAGTAGCAATTGAAAAAAGATTACTTTCACCACGTCGTAAAATGCGAACAGTAGAAGCGAAAATAGATGAATTATTACAGCACCCAGTAAGTGAAGATTACGTATTTGTAAAATTATTAGACGAAAACCCTGTCTTACAGCCGATGGAGAAAATACGATCTGTATATCCAAATGCAATGCACGTTGAAAGAGCGATGCAAAGGCGAGAACTCACAGATACAAATGAAGTAACTGTTTCAAGACATAAAACGGATGATTTATCTCTTTTAAAGGCTTTCTATAAAGAAATGAAGGGGTTAGATTTATCAGAAGAGAAAGAACGCCTATTTATAGATGTATTACAAACAGTGCAAGAACGGGAAGGTGAACGAGGATGAGACCGATTCAGCTTATTATGACAGCATTCGGGCCATATAAACAGAAAGAAATAATCGATTTTGAAGATCTTGGAGAACATCGTATTTTCGCTATTTCTGGGAATACAGGAGCTGGAAAAACAACGATTTTTGATGCGATTTGTTATGTGTTATATGGTGAGGCTAGTGGAGAAGAACGTAGTGATACGAGCATGCTTCGAAGTCAATTTGCTGATGATAATGTTTATACAAGTGTTGAATTAACCTTTCAGTTAAAAGGGAAACGCTATGAAATAAAACGACAACTTGGACATAAAAAACAAGGGAATAAGACTATTACAGGACATGCAGTAGAATTATATGAAGTTATTGATGGAGAAAACGTTCCAGCCGTCGATCGTTTTCATGTAACAGACGTAAACAAAAAAGTGGAAGATTTAATTGGGTTAAGTAAACATCAATTTAGCCAAATTGTTATGTTACCCCAAGGGGAATTCCGAAAACTATTAACATCTGAGACGGAAAACAAAGAAGAGATTTTACGTCGTATTTTTAAAACGGATCGTTATAAATTAATGCGTGAGTTACTTGATCAAAAGAGAAAACAATGGAAAGACGTCTTACAAGAAAAACAAAAAGAGAGAGAGCTCTATTTCCGTAATGTTTTTAAATTACCAATCCGTGATGGAGCATTATTAGAGACATTAGTGGCACAAGAACATGTAAATACGCATCAAGTAGTAGAAGCGTTAGAACAAGAAACAACCGTGTATAAGGCAGAGGTTGAGCAATTACAAGTAGAACAAGATGTTCAAACGAAGCAATTAAAGGATGCAGAAACACGTTTTCATGCAGCAAAATCTGTAAATGAGAAATTTATAGATTTACAACAAAAGAATGAGAAATATAACACTTTACAAGAGAATCGTGCAGCAATTGAAAGGAAAGAAAAATTCTTTAAACGTGCGGAACAAGCAAAGCACTTATTACCATTTGAACAATGGTATGAAGAAGCGATGGAAAATGAGCAGAAAGCTGAAAGTTTGTTAAAACAGATAATCGTCAAACAAGAACAGATAATGAATAGCTTTGAACTTGCTCAGGAGAAGTATGAAGTAGTAAAGAATAAAGAAGCTGAACGAGAAGAGGCTAAAAAACTTGTTCAAAGATTAGAAGAGTTACAAGCGATTATTGAATCATTAGCTGAGAGAAAGCTGAATTTACAAAATGCCGAAATTCAAATAGGGAAATTAAAAGAAAGTATGCAAAAGTTAGATCAACAACTAGAAGAGCATACAAACCAAAAACAGAGAATGTCTGATGAATTGCAGCAATTAGAACAAGCACTTGAGCAATATGTAGCTAAAGTGGAAGAACTAACGAATATGCGAGAAGATGCAAAAGTTTTAAAACAAGCATATGATGTTTGGCAAGAAAAACAAAAATTCGAGCAAGAAAAAGAAGCGGCAAATAATAAAATGCAAGTGGCAGTTCGTGCATATGAAAACATGGAGCGCCGCTGGTTAAGTGAACAAGCTGGTATATTAGCTCTTCATTTACATGACGGTGAATCTTGTCCGGTATGTGGTAGTACGAGTCATCCACAAAAAGCTACAGAGCAAAGTAATGCGATCGATGAAAAAGAGTTAAACGATTTAAGAGATAAGAAGAACATTGCTGAAAAATTCCATGTGCAAGTAGAGGAGAAATGGAATTTCTATCGACTACAATATGAACAAGTGATAGAAGAAGTTGTGAAGCGCGGCTACAATTCGGAAAAATTAGCTGAAACATATAGTGCACTTGTTCAAAAAGGAAAACAATTAGCTGCAGATGTTAATACGTTAAAAGCAAGTGAAGAAACACGTAAGCAGATTGCTGCGAACATGAAAAGCGTAGAAGAAAAAATAGAAGAACTTCAGAAACAAAAACGAGAATTGGAAACAATGCAGCACCGTACAGAAATGGAGTGTATGCAACTTCGTACGTCATATGAACATGATAAACGAAATATTCCAGAAAACTTACAAACAGTACAAGCTTGGAAAGCACAGTTTGACCAAGCTATGCAGGAACTTAGGTTAATGGAGGACGAATGGAAGAAAGTGCAGGAAGCGTATCAGCATTGGCAAAATGAAAATATACGTATTCAAGCAGAACAAAAAGGTGCTTTTAATCAATTTGAAAGTGCAAAATTAAAGAAAGAAGAGACTTTCGCACGCTTTATGAAAGAGCTAGAACAAAGCGGGTTTACAGATGAATTCACGTATAAAAAAGCCAAATTAAGCGATCCCGAGATGGAGATGTTACAAAAAGAAATTCAAGGTTATTATTCATCGCTTGAAGTGCTTGCAAAACAAATTGAAGAGTTAAACTCAGAATTAAAAGATAAAGAGTATATGGATATTACATCTTTAGGTGAACACATAAAAGAACTAGAAATTAATCTCGATATCATTAAAGAAAAACGTCAACGTGCGCAAAATGCGGTAACATATATTTCTGATTTACATGAAAACATTAGACGTATTGACGAACAAATTCACGAGGAAGAAAAAGCCTTCCAAGAACTTGTTGATTTATATGAAGTAATGAAAGGTGATAACGAAAGTCGTATATCATTTGAACGTTACATCTTAATTGAGTATTTAGAACAAATTGTTCAAATCGCAAACGAACGACTACGTAAATTATCAAATGGACAATTTTATTTAAAACGAAGTGAGCGAGTTGAAAAAAGAAACCGTCAAAGTGGATTAGGTTTAGATGTGTACGATGCATACACTGGCCAAACACGCGATGTAAAAACACTATCCGGTGGAGAGAAATTTAACGCATCACTTTGCCTAGCGCTAGGAATGGCAGATGTCATTCAAGCATATGAAGGCGGTATTTCCATCGAAACGATGTTCATCGATGAAGGGTTCGGTTCATTAGATGAAGAATCGTTAACGAAAGCGGTAGATGCCTTAATTGACTTACAAAAATCAGGCCGATTTATCGGTGTCATCTCACACGTTCAAGAGCTGAAAAACGCAATGCCAGCTGTATTAGAAGTAACGAAGCAGAAGGATGGGTGTAGTCAGACTAGGTTTGTGGTGAAGTAAGCTTAGAAAATGGAGTAGGGAATCTACCGATACTTTTAGTGTCATATGTATGAATAATAAAACGTCGTCTCTTCATATTGGAGGCGACGTTTTATTTTATAAAATATCTATGAATTATCTGTAGAAGGCGGCGTATTCTCCAAACGATTATAAGTTTTAAAGGCTGAAATTGCTGAGATAACCCCGCCTACTAAAAATAAAGCGGATCCTCCAACTAAGATGATACGACTGACATATGTTTCCCGTGCTTCTTCGACTTCTTCTTGTAACGCTGTAGGCATATGAATCCCCCTTTATAAAAGTTGTTTTATAAATAGTATATACAAACGCCTAAAATGTGTTAAAATAACTGATGATTTTATGCAGTGGGTAATTAGATGAGTAGGATGCGAGTGGCTAAGTAAATCTTCATCATAAATTTATGTGAACTTCACATAGAGCACATATTAACATTGTATTATGTATATGTACCAAATAAATAAATAAAGTGAATGTAAGTTCTGTTTTCAAAAATTTAAAATCCTTTTATTTCTATATAAAAGTTTTAATCAAGGGTTTTAAAAAATTTGGAAATAGATCTTATGAATATGGAATTCATATAAAAGGGGAATGTCTTATGACAACATATACGAGTGAAATGAGAAAAACTTTAGTTTCAGAAGAAGATGTAGATATTTTAAAAATTATGGCGCATCCAATCCGACTGCAAATTGTAAATGAATTAAGTACGAGAAAAACTTGTAATGTAACACAATTAACAGAGTTACTGAATATTCCGCAATCTACTGTTTCACAACATTTATCAAAAATGAAGGGTAAAGTGTTACGAGCAGAGAGAAGAGGTTTAGAAATTTATTATCATATTAACAATTTAAAAGCGAGTAAGATTGTTAATGTTTTAGGGTATATAAACTAGTGAAATATTTTTATATAAAATAGCCCCTGCTGTTGAGCAGGGGCTATTTTGTGTTGTTTTATGTATTTGTATTTAAAACTTTATAGTTTTTATGATTTACAATTGTTCGATCAAATTCAAAAGTACCACCGCTTACATTTGTAATTTCAACTAAGACCGATTCAGTATAAAGTTTTAATACAGATCCTGTAATCTTTAAATTATTTCGTTGAAAAAGTATAGTATCCCCTACGTTTGCTTTCATAGTACCTCCTCATTAAAGACAGAAATATTTTTTTATTATATATATTAAACCACGGATAGATATATTAGTGAATATTTAGTTTTATTTATTGGAAAAAAATTTGTGATTTTATAAAAAATAAGGTGGATTGAAGTATAAAAAATTTTTCTATTGTATTTAATCAGTAGTTTTTTGTATTTCATCCTTCGTTTTTTGTAACTGATTCTACGTTTTTGACGCTCTGTCTTGTAAGTGCTTACATAAACAAAAACATCTTATACAATGAAGGTGTTAAATCAAAAGAGGTGACCAAAATGAACATAAAAAAAGTAAATTTAGCGAATAGCATTGAAATAGAAAGAGGAGGCGGAAAGGTATGAAAAAATCAACTGTTAATCCATGGCTTGTTGTCCTTGGCACAGTTATAGTACAAATGGGGCTTGGGACGATATATACATGGAGTTTATTCAATCAGCCTTTAGTTAGTAAATACGGTTGGAGTCTTAACGCTGTTGCGATAACTTTCTCAATTACTAGTCTTTCTTTAGCATTTTCAACTTTATTTGCGAGTAAATTGCAAGAAAAATGGGGACTTCGTAAACTTATTATGATAGCTGGATTAGCATTAGGACTAGGATTAATACTTAGCTCACAAGCATCCTCATTAATATTACTTTATGTACTAGCGGGAGTTGTTGTAGGTTATGCAGATGGTACAGCATATATCACTTCACTATCAAATTTAATAAAGTGGTTTCCAGAGCGTAAAGGTTTAATTGCTGGTATTTCTGTCTCTGCATATGGTTCAGGTAGCTTAATCTTTAAATACGTTAACGCACAGTTGATTGAATCAGTTGGTGTATCCCAAGCATTTATATACTGGGGTTTAATTGTTACAGCTATGATTGTAATTGGTGCTTGTTTAATCCATCAAGCTGCAGATCAAGGAGCAGTTCATGAAACAAAAACTGAGGAATACACAACGAAAGAAATGTTAGGCACAAAACAAGTATACTTATTATTTATCATGTTATTTACATCATGTATGAGTGGCTTATACTTAATTGGTATGGTAAAAGACATTGGTGTTCAACTTGTAGGACTTAGCGCAGCAACAGCTGCTAATGCGGTGGCTATGGTTGCAATCTTCAATACATTAGGTCGTATCATTTTAGGACCGTTATCGGATAAAATTGGGCGTTTAAAAATCGTTACTGGTACTTTTGTTGTTATGGCGAGTTCAGTCTTAGTTCTAAGTTTTGTAGATTTAAATTATGGTATTTACTTCGTATGTGTAGCAAGTGTAGCGTTTTGCTTTGGTGGAAATATCACTATTTTCCCAGCTATTGTTGGTGATTTCTTCGGTATGAAAAACCATAGTAAGAACTACGGAATTGTGTATCAAGGATTTGGATTTGGGGCGCTTGCAGGTTCCTTTATCGGTGCACTTCTAGGTGGATTCAAACCAACGTTCATGGTAATAGGTGTATTATGTGTCGTGTCATTCATTATCGCAATTTTAATTCAAGCACCTAAGCAGAAAAAAGAAAAAGAAGAAGAGTATCGCAGCGTAGCATAAGTATACAAATCTTCTATAACACTATGATTACGAAAAAGCATCCTATTCTATTAATTAGGATGCTTTTTTATGAGTTATTTTAACAAGGTTAAATTACTTTTGGGATTTTTATAGATGTAAAAGTGAGTGGAATACCCATTTGGAATATAATAAATTGATACATCGTATTCGAAATATATATTAAATCTTAAATGATAAAGAAGACATTCATTAGTATTTGTAAGATATATTTTCAGAAAAATATTGAGAAAATATATACTTGAGTTTTTTATAAAGCATTGTAAATGAACGTATCTCTAGTTTAGTTTTTTCAATTTTAAAAAGAGGACTTTGAATTTTATTTATAATATAAGTACTTTTAATGCGTTTACATATGATTTTATTAAGAAGCATTAAAATGGTTTATCTGAAAAATAAAAAAAGATTGACAAGTTTATTGAGAAACATTATCATTTCGGTGTAAGATGGTAAATGAAAAACATTATCAATAAAATGGATTTTAAAGTAATGCGCACTTGACCAATTAGTTTAGTAAGTGTATTATTTTTTACAACACAACTGATAATGAAAATCAATATCATCGGTGTTACTTAATGAAATTAATGTTTATGTGAAAGGATAGAGAAAATGAACTTAGGGGAATTTGATGGGAAAACAGTTTTAGTAACAGGTGCAGCACAAGGCATAGGCAGTGTCGTTGCCAAAATGTTTTTAGAAAGAGGAGCCACAGTTATTGCGGTTGATCAAAATGAAGAGGGGTTAAATGTACTCTTAAATCAAAATGAATTAAACAATACACGTATGAAAACGTTTCGTTTAGATGTGAGTGATAGCGCCGCTGTTGAAGACATGGTAAATCATATTGCAAATGAAATAGCGCCAATAGATATTTTAATAAATGTTGCAGGAGTTTTACGTATGGGACCAATTCATTCGTTAAGTGATGAAGATTGGACTAAAACATTCTCTGTAAATACTACAGGGGTTTTCAATATGTCCCGAGCGGTAAGTAAAAATATGATGTTAAGAAAATCGGGGGCAATTGTTACAGTCGGTTCAAATGCGGCAAATACGCCAAGAATGGAGATGGCTGCGTATGCTGCGTCAAAGGCCGCAACGACGATGTTTATGAAATGTTTAGGACTAGAGCTTGCGGCATACAATATACGCTGCAACTTAGTTTCTCCAGGTTCTACTGAAACTGAGATGCAAAGATTACTATGGGCTGATGAGAATGGAGCTAAAAATATAATTGCTGGTTCTCAAAATACATATAGACTCGGAATTCCATTACAAAAAATTGCACAACCTTCAGAAGTTGCTGAAGCAGTGTTATTTTTAGCCTCAGATAGAGCAAGTCATATTACAATGCACAATTTATGTGTTGATGGCGGTGCTACGTTAGGAGTTTAATAAAAATTCAGGAGGTTATTATATTATGAATGAACATATAGCTGTAAAGGAATTGTCAGAAAAACTTTTAGAAGATTATAAGACTGAATATTCATTCTTTTTCGCTTCACCAACTCGAACGATATTAGCAGAAGGAGAGTTTACTACAGTAAAGCATCGTGAAATTGAAAGTTTCCCAGAGCTTGTGCAAGCGACATTAAGTAATGCGAAACAAGCTGGAAATCCAAATCCTATCGTTGTGGGTGCTTTGCCATTTGATCGTAGAAAAGAAGTCCAACTCATCGTACCAGAATATAGCAGAATTTCTGAGCGTTTACAATTGGATACAACAAATCAGCTTGAAACAAATGAGAATGTAACATTTGAAATGACACCAGTGCCAGACCCTGAAGTTTATATGAATGGTGTGAAGCAAGGAATTGAAAAAATACAGGACGGTGATTTAAAGAAAATCGTTCTATCCAGATCGTTAGATGTTAAATCTTCCGAAAAGATTGATAAGCAAAAACTTCTGCGAGAATTAGCAGAGCATAATAAGCATGGTTATACATTTGCTGTAAATTTACCGAAAGATGAAAAAGAGAACAGTAAGACGCTAATTGGAGCAAGCCCTGAATTACTTGTTTCACGTAATGGTATGCAAGTTATTTCTAACCCGTTAGCTGGTTCAAGGCCACGTAGTGAGGACCCAGTAGAAGATAAAAGAAGAGCAGAGGAATTACTTTCTTCGCCAAAAGATTTACATGAACATGCGGTAGTAGTTGAAGCGGTTGCCGCTGCACTTCGTCCGTATTGTCATACATTACATGTTCCAGAAAAGCCATCAGTTATTCATAGTGAGGCGATGTGGCATTTGTCTACAGAAGTGAAAGGTGAACTTAAGGATCCAAATACTTCTTCTTTACAATTAGCAATTGCCCTTCATCCTACGCCAGCAGTTTGCGGAACTCCGATGGAAAAAGCAAGAGAAGCTATACAGCATATTGAGCCATTTGACCGCGAGTTCTTTACAGGAATGCTAGGATGGAGCGATTTAAATGGAGATGGAGAATGGATTGTTACAATTCGTTGTGCTGAAGTACAAGAAAATACACTTCGTTTATATGCAGGAGCTGGAGTTGTTGCTGAGTCAAAACCAGAAGATGAGTTAGCAGAAACATCAGCTAAGTTCCAAACAATGCTAAAAGCTTTAGGGTTAAGAGATAGTTCACTTAATGAAAAATAGGGGGAAGAAAGAATGCTAGTAGGTTATACAGAATGGCCAAAAGAATTTGCCGATCGTTACCGAGAAGCAGGATGTTGGCTTGGTGAAACATTTGGAGGAGTGTTAAGAGAGCGGGCTGAGAAATATGGAGATCGAATCGCGGTTGTAAGTGGTAAGAAGCATATAACATATAGTGAACTTAATAAAAAGGTAGATCGTTTAGCAGCAGGTTTACTGAATTTAGGAATAAAGAAAGAGGACAGAGTTGTAATCCAGTTACCTAACATTATCGAGTTTTTCGAAATATGTTTTGCACTATTTCGAATTGGAGCGCTTCCTGTCTTTGCACTACCTTCACATCGAAGCAGTGAAATTAGTTATTTTTGTGAGTTTGGCGAGGCGAGCGCTTACGTTATTTCAGATAAGGCTCTCGGTTTTGATTATCGAAAACTAGCAAGAGAAGTGAAAGAGAAAGTGCCAACTTTACAACATGTAATTGTAGTGGGAGAAGAAGAAGAGTTTGTGAACATAAATGATCTGTATATGGATCCCGTCTCATTACCAGAAGTTCAGCCAAGTGATGTTGCATTTCTCCAATTATCAGGAGGCACAACAGGTCTTTCTAAATTAATTCCTAGAACACATGATGACTATATTTATAGTTTACGTGTTAGCGCTGAAATTTGTAATTTGAATGCAGAAAGCGTCTATATGGCAGTTCTTCCAGTAGCACACAATTACCCAATGAGTTCTCCAGGGACATTTGGAACTTTCTATGCGGGTGGAAAAGTGGTATTGGCAACTGGTGGTAGTCCAGATGAGGCCTTTGCTCTTATCGAAAAAGAAAAAGTTACAATTACAGCGCTCGTTCCGCCATTAGCAATGATTTGGCTTGATGCTGCATCTTCTCGTAATGCCGATTTATCAAGCCTAGAGATTATTCAAGTAGGTGGTGCTAAGTTTAGCGCTGAGGTTGCAAAACGTATACGTCCTACATTTGGATGTACGTTACAGCAAGTGTTCGGTATGGCGGAAGGATTAGTGAACTATACAAGATTAGATGATCCGGAAGAATTTATTATTTATACACAAGGTAGACCAATGTCTGCACTCGATGAAGTACGAGTTGTTGATGAAAATGACAACGATGTACAACCTGGCGAAGTAGGTAGTTTATTAACAAGAGGTCCATATACAATTCGTGGTTACTATAAAGCCGAAGAGCATAATGCACGATCATTTACAAAGGATGGATTTTATCGCACAGGTGATCTTGTAAAAGTAAATGAACAAGGATACATCATTGTAGAAGGAAGAGATAAAGATCAAATTAACCGCGGTGGTGAGAAAGTTGCTGCGGAAGAAGTTGAAAATCATCTATTAGCACACGATGCGGTCCATGACGTAGCAATTGTATCTATGCCTGACGATTATTTAGGTGAACGCACCTGTGCTTTTGTTATAGCTCGCGGACAAGTTCCAGCAGTAAGTGAATTAAAAATGTTTTTAAGAGAACGTGGTATAGCGGCTTATAAAATTCCAGATCGAATTGAATTTATTGAAGCATTCCCGCAAACAGGAGTCGGAAAAGTCAGCAAAAAAGAACTACGTAAAGTCATTGCTGAAAAGCTTATTACAGTAAAACAATAATAAAAACCGGAAGGAAGTGATTAGATGGCTATCCCATCTATTTCAGTATATAAAATGCCAATTGAATCAGAACTACCAAAAAATAAAGTGAATTGGACACCAGATCCGAAACGTGCAGTACTTTTAATTCATGACATGCAAGAATATTTTCTTGATGCATATAGCGATAAAGAATCACCAAAAGTAGAACTTATTTCAAATATTAAAATGATAAGAGAAAAATGTAAGGAACTTGGTATACCAGTTGTTTATACAGCACAACCTGGTGGGCAAACGTTAGAACAACGAGGTTTATTACAAGACTTTTGGGGTGACGGTATACCTGCTGGACCAGATAAAAAGAAAATTGTTGATGAACTTACTCCTGATGAGGATGATATATTCCTCACAAAATGGAGATATAGTGCATTTAAAAAGACAAATCTATTAGAAATTTTAAATGAACAAGGAAAAGATCAACTCATTATTTGCGGTATTTATGCGCATATTGGCTGTCTTTTAACAGCTTGTGAAGCATTTATGGATGGTATAGAGCCGTTCTTTGTAGCAGATGCAGTTGCTGATTTTTCACTAGAGCATCATAAACAAGCATTGGAGTATGCATCTAATAGATGTGCAGTAACGACATCAACAAACCTACTGTTAAACGATTTACAAAGTGTAAAAGATGATGAGAGTGAAGGAATCACTATACAGGAAGTGCATGAACTAGTTGCACAACTACTTCGTGAGCCAGTAGAGAGTATTGATATTGATGAGGACTTATTAAATAGAGGGCTTGATTCGGTCAGAATTATGAGTTTAGTAGAGAAGTGGCGTCGTGAAGGGAAAGAAATCACTTTTGCACATTTAGCAGAACGTCCAACTGTTGCAGGTTGGTACAGTTTACTATCTTCACAAACAGCACAGGTGCTGTAACAAATAGACTACATAATAAAGGGGTAGTAAAGAATGCCTAACAGTCAAAAGATTCGTCATTCGTTATCATCTGCGCAGTCTGGTATGTGGTTTGCGCAACAATTAGATCCGCTTAATCCGATATATAATACTGGGGAATATGTAGAAATAAACGGGAATATTCATCAAGACATTTTTGAATTAGCTGTACGTAAAGTTGTAATGGAAGCAGAAGCACTTCACGTTCGCTTCGAAGAGGATGAAATTGGCCCATGGCAAGTTATTGAAGAATCACAGTTTCATATGCATTTTATTGACGTTCGGAAAGAAGAAAACCCTGAAGAAGCTGCTAAAGTATGGATGAAAAATGATTTATCTATGCCAGTCGATTTGAAAAAAGATACTTTATTTACTGAAGCACTTATTCAAGTTGAAAATAATCGTTTCTTTTGGTATCAGCGCATCCATCACATTGTGATGGATGGCTATGGATTTTCACTTCTTAGCCAAAAAGTAGCGAATGAGTATACATCACTTATAGAAGAAACAAACAAGAATGAAAAACCATTTGGTTCTCTTGCAAAAGTCGTGCAAGAAGATATTGAGTATCGTGAGTCTAAACAATTTCAGGAAGATCGTATTTTTTGGTTAGAAAAGTATGCAGATGAACCAGAAGTTGTAAGTTTGGCAGAACGAGCACCGAGAACATCAAATGGATTTTCACGAGAAACAGCTTATTTATCTAGTTCTAGCACGAAAACTTTACTAGAAGATATCAATATTTCGTTAACAAGTTGGCCGGAATTCATTGTCGCTATAACAAGTATTTATATGCATAAATTAACAGGTGAAAATGATATTGTTTTAGGTTTACCGATGATGGGACGTCTAGGTTCTGTATCTATTCATACACCAAGTATGGTAATGAATTTAGTTCCACTTCGTATTACAGTAACTCCAAATATAACTCTTGCGGAATTATTGCAACAAGTTTCTAAAGAAATCCGAGATGTACGTCGCCATTATAAATACCGTCATGAGGAATTAAGAAGAGACTTAAAGTTACTAGGTGAAAATCAAAGGTTGTTTGGACCGTTAGTGAATGTTATGCCTTTTGATTACGGGCTTAACTTTGCTGGAAATCGTGGTATTACGCATAATTTATCAGCAGGACCTGTCGATGATTTATCAATAAATGTATATAAACGTTTTGATCAAAATGAGCTAATGATTCATTTTGATGCAAATCCTGAAGTATATAATGGCGCGGAGCTAGCATTGCATAAAGAAAGATTTATGAGTCTATTTGAATTAGTAGTAAATAATTATGAGAAAAACGAGTCGATTGGAAAAATAAACATTACTCTGCCTGAAGAAAATCATAAAGTTTTATTGGAATGGAATGAAACGAAGGAAGACGATGAGTTAATCAGTCTGCCTATATCATTTGAAAAACAAGTGCAAAAAAATCCCAATAAACTAGCCATTACTTGTGACGGTGTAAACCTTACGTATAAAGAGCTAAATGAACGAGCGAATGAACTAGCACATTATTTAGTAGAAGAAGGAATACGACCAAACCAGTTTGTAGCTTTAGTATTCCCTAGATCAATAGAAATGGTAGTTAGTATGCTAGCAGTCTTAAAGGCTGGTGCAGCGTATTTACCAATAGATCCAGAATACCCAGCAGAAAGAATTAATTATATAGTAAATGATGCCAAACCAGTTTGTATCATAACACATGCATCTGTTTCATCTAAGTTAGTTATAGAAAATGATATGAAAAAAATTGTATTAGATGAAGAAGAAACGAAACTAGCGTTACATACATATTCTCGTATGAATATAGCATGTAAGAATGATGTATCACTTTTAAACCCAGCCTATACAATATATACTTCAGGCTCAACAGGAAACCCAAAAGGTGTAATTGTTCCTATGAGAGGTTTAAGTAACTTTTTAATGGCTATGCAACAAAAGTTTTCATTAAATGAAAATGATCATTTATTAGCAGTTACAACGTTTGCATTTGATATTTCTGCTCTAGAAATTTATTTACCTCTTATTAGTGGTGCAAGTTTAACAATTGCGCAAAAAGAAGACATACAAGAGCCTTCTGCATTAACGACACTTTTACATGAAGAAAGAGTGACCATTATGCAGGCTACACCGACGCTTTGGCAGGCGTTAGTAACTGATTATCCAGAGAAGCTACAAGGGCTAAACATACTAGTTGGTGGTGAAGCTCTTTCAGCGCATTTAGCAAATAAATTAAAAGAATTAGGTTGCTCAATAACTAATTTATATGGACCAACTGAAACGACGATTTGGTCTACTTTCATGAACATTGATGAAGGTGAAAAGGGTATACCTCCTATTGGAAAGCCAATTTGCAATACAGAAGTGTATGTATTGGATGCAGGGTTACAACCAGTTCCACCTGGAGTTATTGGGGAATTATATATTGCAGGGGAAGGACTTGCAAGCGGATATTTAGGAAAACCTGAGTTAACAGCTGAACGGTTTGTTGCAAATCCTTATGGAGAATCAGGGAAGCGCATGTACCGTACAGGAGATCTTGTGAAATGGCGTAGTGATGGTGCGTTAGAGTACATTAGTCGCGCAGATCATCAAATTAAAATTCGTGGATTCCGAATTGAATTAGCTGAAATTGAAACGGTATTACAACGACATGAAAATATTCAACAAGCGGTAGTAATAGTACGAGAAGATCGTCCAAATGATAAACGCATCATTGCGTATATCGTTGCAGAAGAAAAGGAACCGATTAATCTTTCAGAAATTCGTTCTTATGTTTCAGAAAGTTTAGCGAATTATATGATACCATCGGCATTTGTTGTGCTAGAAGAATTACCATTAACGCCAAATGGTAAGGTTGACAGAAAGAAATTACCTGCTCCTGATTTTAATGGAATGCACAATGAGAGAGTTGCTAGAAATCCGAAAGAAGAAATATTATGTGATTTATTTGCAGAAGTACTTGGTGTTTCTCGAATTAGCATTGATGATAATTTCTTTGAAATGGGTGGACATTCACTTCTTGCATCTCGTTTAATGGCAAGAATTCGTGAAACGTTAAGTGTGGAATTAGGAATTGGGAAACTATTTGAAGCACCAACTGTTGCCGAACTGGCGAAACAATTAAACCATGCAAAAAGTGCAAGACCAGCTATTCAGAAAGCAAGTAGGCCAAATGAAGTTCCACTTTCATTTGCACAGCGCAGGTTATGGTTCTTAAATTGTTTAGAAGGTCCAAGTCCTACTTATAATATTCCGCTAGTCATTCGTATGAATGGAATATTGAATCGGGAAGCATTACAAGGTGCTTTTTATGATGTAGTTGAGAAACATGAAACACTTAGAACAATTTTCCCTAACGTATTAGGTAGTTCCTATCAGAAAATTTTAGATATGGAAAACTTAAATCTAGAAATGGTTATAACTAATACATGTAAAGATGAATTAGAAAGTGTACTTTCAGAGGCGGTAAGATATAGCTTTAACCTCGATTTTGAGCCGGCAGTTCGTTTGCAACTTTTTACAGTAAGTGAAAACGAACATGTATTATTAATTTTATTACATCATATTGTAGGTGATGGCTGGTCATTACAGCCGTTAACGAGAGACTTTACAGCGGCTTATAAAGCGCGATGTCAAGGTGACAGAATTCAGCTGGAGTCACTTCCCGTTCAATACGCAGATTATGCACTTTGGCAACAGCAATTGCTAGGTGATGAAACGACACCAGAGAGTCTTATTTCAACACAATTAGATTTTTGGAAAGAAGAACTTAAAGGTTTACCAGACCAAATGGAGTTACCTACAGATTTCCAGCGTCCAATTGAGACGAGTTACCGCGGGGAAACAATTCATTTTCATATAGATGAAGGTATGCATAGTAGGTTAGTAGAGCTTGCACGTAAAAATGGAGTTAGTTTGTTTATGGTATTGCAAGCAGGGCTTAGTGCACTATTTACAAGATTAGGTGCAGGCACTGATATACCAATTGGAAGTCCGATTGCTGGAAGAAATGATGATGTACTTTCAGATATTGTTGGTTTATTTGTAAATACATTAGTGTTACGTACAAATACGTCAGGAGATCCAAGTTTTAAAGAATTATTAAATAGAGTGAAGCAGGTAAATCTTGCAGCTTATGAAAATCAAGATGTTCCATTTGAAAGGCTTGTTGAAGTGTTAAATCCAGTACGTACTCGAAACAGCCACCCGTTGTTTCAAGTTATGTTAGCTTTTCAAAATACACCAGAAGCAACGTTTCATGTACCAGGTTTAGAAGCGAGCCTTGAAATTCAAAGCGTCGGTTCTGCAAAATTTGATTTAACATTTGAAATTAGTGAGAGTAACGGGGTTGATGGTACTCCGAACGGTTTACATGGATTACTAGAGTTTAGTACCGATTTATATAAACGTGAAACGGTTCAAAAACTAATAGAACGATTCATTTTGTTATTAGATGATGCAGCTACAAATCCAGATCAATCAATTGGCACATTAGAAATATTAACTGTAGCAGAGAAAAATACAGTGTTAGAAAAGTGGAATGGTGGTTTTCAAATTGCACCAGAAATGACATTGCCACAATTATTTGAAAAGCAGGCTCATATAAATCCAAATTCTATTGCTGTTGTCTTTGAAGATAAGAAATTAACTTATGAAGAGTTAAATAGAAAAGCAAATAAAATAGCTCGATTCCTAATAGCAAAAGGGATTGGTCCTGATCAACTCGTTGCTTTAGCGATGCCAAGATCATTAAACATGGTTGTAAGCTTATTAGCTGTTCTTAAAGCTGGTGCTGGATACCTTCCGTTAGATCCAGATTACCCAGCAGACCGCATTTCATTTATGCTACACGATGCGAAACCAACATGTGTTTTAACGAATTCAGAAGTGGAAATTGAATGTAATGAGGCACTAAAAGTTTTAGTTGATGATGTAAAAGTAATAGCAGAAGTTGAGAAATATAGTGAAGAAAATATTGATGAAGTGGAACGAATTAAGCCATTATCTCCATCACATATTGCTTACGTTATTTATACGTCAGGCTCAACGGGTAGACCGAAAGGCGTTATGATACCTCATCAAAATGTAGTAAGACTTTTAGGAGCAACTGATCATTGGTTCCAGTTTGACGGAAACGATGTTTGGACGATGTTCCATTCATACGCTTTTGATTTCTCGGTTTGGGAAATTTGGGGACCTTTATTATACGGAGGGCGTTTAGTTGTAGTGCCACATACTGTAAGTCGCTCACCGAAAGAATTTTTACAGCTTCTTGTTAAAGAAAAGGTTACGGTTTTAAACCAAACTCCATCAGCGTTCTATCAATTGATGCAAGCAGATCGTGAAAATGAAGAGATTGGCCAAAAATTATCTTTACGATATGTTGTTTTTGGAGGAGAAGCACTTGAGCTAAGTCGCTTAGAAGATTGGTATAGTCGACATCCTCATAACGCACCAAAGCTTATTAATATGTACGGTATTACGGAGACGACAGTACATGTTAGCTATATTGAATTAGATGAAACTATCGTCTCTTTACGAGCAAATAGTTTAATTGGGTGCAGTATACCTGACCTTAAAGTGTATGTGTTAGACAACTATTTACAACCAGTGCCACCTGGAGTAGTTGGAGAAATGTATGTTGCAGGTGCAGGGCTTGCACGTGGATATTTAGGAAGAGCAGGATTAACGGCTGAACGCTTTATCGCAGATCCATTTGGAAAGCCAGGTACAAGAATGTATCGTACAGGAGACTTAGCTCGCTGGCGTAAAGATGGGACGCTAGATTATATAGGACGTGCAGATCATCAAATCAAAATTCGTGGATTCCGAATTGAATTAGGAGAAATAGAAGCAGTCATAATGAAGCACCCTAAAGTTGAGCAAGTAGCCGTTATTGTACGTGAAGATCAACCAGGGGATAAACGGTTAGTTTCTTATATCGTTGCATCAAATAATGAAGCGATTGATACGAATGAAATGCGTCAGTTTGCTAGTGATAGTTTACCAGATTATATGGTTCCATACGCTTTTGTAGTAGTAAATGAGTTACCTTTAACTCCAAACGGTAAATTAGATAGAAAGGCATTGCCAGCTCCAGAATTTATCGCATCATCTTCTAGTCGTGGTCCAAGAACACCGCAAGAAGAAATGTTATGTGACTTGTTTACAGAAGTGCTAAGTGTACCTCAAATTGGAATTGATGACGGATTCTTTGATCTTGGTGGCCATTCACTCCTTGCAGTGCAGCTTATGAGCCGCATGAAAGAGGCGCTTGGAGTGGAACTAAACATTGGCACTTTATTTGCAGCACCGACTGTTGCAGGGTTAGCTGAAAGACTTGAGATGGGGAATGGTCAAAGTGCACTTGATGTGTTGCTTCCATTACGAGCAAGCGGGGATCGATTACCACTATTTTGTGTACATCCAGCAGGTGGATTAAGTTGGTGCTATGCAGGACTTATGAAATCTTTAGGAAAAGATTATCCAATCTATGGTGTACAAGCACGTGGTATTGCTAAAAATGAAGAACTTCCAAAAAGTTTAGAGGAGATGGCGGCGGATTACTTGAAACATGTTCGTGAAGTACAGCCTTATGGACCATATCGTTTATTAGGTTGGTCGCTTGGAGGAAATGTTGTGCATGCAATGGCGGCGCAACTACAAAATGAAGGGGAAGAAGTAGAATTACTCGTTATGCTTGATTCTTATCCTGGACACTTCTTACCGAATACGGAAGCGCCTACTGAAGAGGAAGCGTTAATCGCATTACTTGCTTTAGGCGGATATGACCCAGATAACATGGATGGTAAACGACTTACAATGGAAAGTGCAGTTGAAATCCTTCGTAAAGATGGAAGTGCATTAGCAAGTCTTGAAGAAGAGACTATATTGAACTTGAAAGAAACATATGTAAATTCAGTAGGGTTGTTAGGGAAATATGTACCGAAAGTTTATAACGGAGATATCTTATTCTTTAGATCTACTGTTATACCAGACTGGTTTGATCCTATTTCTCCAAATACGTGGCTAAATTATTTAGATGGGCAAATTGTGCAGCACGATATTGATTGTAGACATAAAGATCTATGTCAGCCAGGTCCACTTACGGAAATTGGACAAGTATTAGCGAAATATTTGCAGAATAAGAAAGGGGTAAGTAGAGTATGACGAATCCATTTGAAAATGATAATTACACATATAAAGTATTAATAAATGAGGAGGGCCAGTATTCTCTCTGGCCTGCTTTTCTCGATGTACCTATTGGCTGGAATGTCGTATATGAAGAAGCTAGTAGGCAGAGTTGCTTAGAATATGTTGAATATAACTGGGAAGATTTGAATCCACAAGGTAATCAAGTTCGCGAAAAAACATTAGTAGGAAAACGATAATGAAAGAAAAACTAAATCCAAAAGTAGTTGTAAGTATCGTTTATATAACTGCGATGTTTATGGCTGCGATGGACGCAACGATTGTAAATGTAGCACTGCAAACGATAAGTAGAGAACTACAAGTACCTCCATCTGCAATGGGGACGGTGAATGTTGGGTATTTAGTTAGTTTAGCTGTTTTCCTTCCGATTTCTGGTTGGTTAGGAGATCGTTTTGGTACGAAAAGAGTATTTTTAATTGCTCTTTTCGTATTTACAATTGCATCTGCTTTATGCGGAATGGCTAACGATATTACTTCATTGAATATTTTCCGTATTATTCAAGGTGCTGGCGGAGGGCTTTTAACACCGGTTGGAATGGCGATGTTATTTCGAACATTTTCACCAGAGGAAAGACCGAAGATTTCCCGGTTCATTATACTTCCAATTGCTGTAGCACCAGCAATTGGTCCTATCATCGGTGGTTTCTTTGTAGATCAAATGTCTTGGCGTTGGGCATTTTATATTAATCTACCGTTTGGAATCGTTGCATTGCTATTTGGACTTCTATTTTTAGCAGAACATGTTGAAAAATCAGCTGGTCGCTTTGATTCGCTCGGCTTTATTTTATCAGCACCAGGATTTGCGATGCTCATATATGCACTCAGCCAGGGACCATCAAAAGGGTGGATTTCTTCAGAAATTATGAGTACTGGGATAGCTGGGGTTGTATTCATTACATTGTTTATAATTGTAGAACTGAAAGTAAAGCAACCGATGTTAGATTTACGCTTATTAAAAGAACCAGTCTTTAGAAAGATGAGCATTATATCATTATTTTCATCAGCTGGTTTATTAGGAATGTTATTTGTTTTTCCTCTTATGTATCAAAATGTGATAGGAGTTTCTGCACTGGAATCAGGACTTACGACATTTCCAGAGGCGATTGGATTAATGATTTCTTCACAAATTGTACCATGGTCATATAAGAAATTAGGAGCTCGAAAGGTAATTTCTATTGGATTAATATGTACGGCGGTTATATTTGTTTTATTGAGTTTTGTAAATCATGATACGAATCCGTGGCAAATCCGGGCATTATTGTTTGGTATCGGTATTTTCTTAGGTCAATCTGTCGGTGCGGTTCAATTTTCTGCCTTTAACAATATCACGCCACCTTCTATGGGGAGAGCGACTACTATATTCAATGTGCAAAATCGACTAGGTTCAGCAATAGGAGTAGCGGTTTTAGCTAGTATACTAGCTGGTTTTGGAGGTAATAACGTTCAATCCGATTTTTTACCATATCAAGCAGCATTAATTGGGTCAGCAATATTTTTGCTCATAGCACTACTATTTTCTTTACGTATTTCCGATAAAGAGGTAATGTCAAAGAAGAAAGAAAAAACATTATCTGTATCAGAAAAAGAGAAAGTACTTGTCAATGAATAACAATATACGTATGCTTTTTTATGAAAATTGATATTCGTTGAATAAAGGAGAGTTTACATGATAGAAAGTAAAGTTGTAGATTCTATTCCAACTTTGAATGAGAATGATTGTCAAATATGGTGGGCAAGAATTTCGGATTTACAATCATGGCATTACAATTTACTAAATGATATAGAGCGAGAGAAAGCAAATTCGTATCATCATTCGGCAGATCGAGCTCGTTTTATAATAGGTTGCGTAATAAGTAGATTAGTTCTCGGCAAGATACTTTCTATGTCACCAGTCCAAGTACCAATTGATCGAATGTGCTCAGTATGTAAATTGCAGCATGGAAGACCACAATTACCAGAAGGTATGCCGCAATTATCCGTTTCGCATTCAGGTGAGTGGGTTGTCGTTGCATTTACAAAATCTGTACCTGTTGGCATAGATGTAGAACAAATGAATCCAAGTATAGATGTTATGAAAATGGCAGAAGGTGTATTAACAGAAATTGAAATAGCGCAAGTTATGAAACTGCCAAATGAACAGAAAATAGAAGGTTTTTTAACATATTGGACTCGAAAAGAAGCGGTGCTGAAAGCGACAGGTGAAGGACTAATGATTCCACCAGTACATATTACAGTATCAGCTCCAAATGATCCTCCAAACTTGTTGGTTTTTAAGGATAGACAAGAGTTAGCAAGTAATACAATGATGGAAGATGTAAGGCCTAGTTTAGATTATAGGGCTTCTGTTGCAATATTCAGTAAGGAAGTGACTGAAATTACGCAATTAGACGCGGCAGCACTTTTAAATCTTAAATAAAAAAATTACAGAAGAGGTGTTCCTCATGTTAGTAGCGGAAAATAGAAAGAATGAATTCATTTATAATGTACAAGCAATTAAAAATATTTTATTTTCTGGAGATACATCATCCATTCATGCTTTAGAAAAGCTTTTAAATGATACAGTTCAGTTTGATGTTCTTGAACAAGAGGCACTTGGTAGACAGTACATTCCGAAAGAAGCAAAGAATTTCTTTGATAAAGATGGAACATTTCTTTACCGTGTATCTAATGTTAGTTATAAAGGAAAGGTGTTATCGGAAAATCTAATTTTTGCAGACACTTCGTTTTTACCGGACGCAATAAAGAGTGAATTAGAGAGTGGAAATATTCCTGTTGAAAAGCTTATAGAAAAGATGGAAGTAAGAAGAAATGTATTATATGAAGGATATCAGCCATCTGGAAATATTATTGAATTGTTTGATGGATGTTCTGTTACAGCGAATGTGTATCCAACTAGAAAGTATCAAATTGTAAGTAACTGCAAATGTGTATTTTATATTTGTGAAGTGTATCATGCAGAGAATATAAAGCAATTGCTTAAATAAAAACAAGAAACCAGCCTATAAAATGGCTGGTTTCTTGTTTTTATTTAACAGCTTCTTTTAATTCTTTACCCGCTTTAAATGCAGGAACTTTACCAGCGGCGATTTGAATTTCTTCGCCAGTTTGCGGATTACGTCCTGTACGAGCAGATCTTTCGCGTACTTCAAAAGTTCCAAACCCGATTAGTTGAACTTTATCTCCAGATTGTAATGCATTAGCAATTGTGTCAAATACGGATTGTACAGCTGCAGAAGCGTCCTTTTGAGAAATATCAGCTGATTGAGCTACGTTTTTAATCAATTCTGTTTTGTTCATGTTTTCACCTCATAAAAAAATTTTTGGAATGAATGTTTTAGTATAATAGATAGTAAAGATAAAGCTATCACCATGATTAGAAAGAATACTATATAATTATGTTAATTTCGTTGCAAGAGACTGAATCCCTTCTATTATTTAGGGATTAATTAAGAATTGATGCATATAAAAAGCTTTAATATGAGGATGAGGGGGAGTATACGAATGATTTTTCGTGAAAAAAATGAGAAGGAAAGTATATTAATTCGTCAACATGATCATGGTTTTTTAGCTGGAGAGATTGCAAAGCATATAAAAGAAGACTTTTTTGAAGATAAAACATATTTAAAAGAAACAGTTGATGCAATATATGAGCATGACAGAGGATGGATAGAGCTTGATAAAGTACCAATTTTGAATGATGCTAAAAATATTCCATATACATTTATGGATTGTCCAAGCCCATTACGTTTTGTTTTTTATACGATTGGTTTGAATGAAATTGAAAATTCTAATCCATACGGGGCATTGCTTTGTAGTAAACATTTTTTATCATTTCCACTAAACGAGGAAGATGGAGAGATGATGTCATTTTATAAACATGAGTTAGAACGACAAAAAAGAATTTTGAAAACGTTAACAAAGGAACAGTTTGCGATGTTCGATAAGCATTATAGATTATTAAAGTTTTGTGATGAACTTTCTTTATACGTATGTATGAATAAGCCTGGTGTCAAAAAGAAAGATGAAATTGATTTATTTAAAGATGGTTTTGAAGGAACAGAAATGTTTAATAGTAAAGAGGAGAAACTTATTCAAGCTGAATGGGTGGACGAGGAAACAATTCGGATTACACCATTTCCATTTCAAACGGAATTTTATACGTATGTAAAATATAAAACGATAAATAAGCATGAAATGAAAGAAAAAGGGATTGCAAAGGCTGATAGAGAATCAGAAATGAAGAAACAAACCATTCGTTTCATACAATAAGGAGGTAATATAAATTGAAAGATTATATATTAAAACAGTGTGATTATCATGCTTGGGCTAATACTAGATTATTCAATCGATTAAAAGAGTTACCAAACTATGAGACAATTTTTAATGAGCAGATACAGAGTGTATTCCCATCCATTAAGGATACTTTTGTGCATATTTATATTACAGATCAAGTGTGGTTACATATATTGCATGGTAAAAGTATGAATGAAGCAATACAAGACCGAGAAGATTTACGAAAACAAATTGAAACTAAATCATTACATGAATTAGAAAAAATGTTTGAAAACATGGCAAATCAATATAAAGAGTTTTTAATTACAATACAAGATGTGAATGCTGTATTTGTTATTGAGAATCCATACGTAGGGAAATTAGAAACTTCGATTTTAGAATTAGTGCAACATGTCGTAAATCATGGTACATATCATAGAGGAAATATAACAGCGATGATCCGTCAACTTGGTCATTCATCGACAATGATGGATTTTGTACTGTATTTACATATGGTTAAAAAGCAGGGAGAGTAATATAGTTTGTAAGAAGGAGAGGCTTTAATTATAGAAGTCTCTCCTTCTATTTTATTCTGCATTCATGGTAGATCGACTGATTAAAGTTTTCTTAAGAAGCTTTATTTTCTTGTAATTGCTTAGCGTATTGTACAGCCTTATATGCATTGACTCTACCGTTTTTCCAGTACGTACCTGTACCACTAATTTTATCAGTAGTAGACTCAATAATTTGGCGGATTTGTGTATTGCTATATCCTTGATTTGCTAAAAGAGCTGCGACTCCTGCAACATGAGGTGTTGCCATAGATGTACCACTTAATGATTGATACGTGCTTCCTTTATATGTTGAATATATATTTGAACCTGGTGCTGCAACATCTACCCAGCTACCATAAGTAGAGAATGAAGATTTTCTATCTGATTGATCTGTAGAAGCAACTGCAATTACTTCGCTGTAATAAGCAGGGTAATTAGCTTTTGTATTTCCAGCATTTCCAGCAGCTGCAACTATAACAGAGCCTTTATTCCATGCATATTGAACGGCTTGTTGTAATGCAGTACCACCATTTGGAGCTCCTAAACTTAAACTAATTACTTTTGCACCCGAATCAGCAGCTTCTCGAATACCTTGCGCTACAGCATCAAGAGTACCACTTCCTTGATTATCTAATACGCGGACAGCATAAATTGAAGTCTGTGGGGCAACACCAGCAATTCCGACGCTGTTATTCGTAAGTGCTCCAGTAATTCCAGCGCAATGTGTACCATGACCATTACCATCATCAGATGTATTGTCGTTATCAACATAATCATGCCCGTAAATTACTTTCGAAGCCAGATCAGGGTGTGAGCCTTGAACTCCTGTATCAATAATAGCTACTTTTACACCAGGATCACTTCGTTGGCTATCCCAAGCTTGTGGAGCTTGAATCTTTTGTAACCCGTATTGATTATTAAAATATGGGTCGTTTGGAGTCCAAAAGGCGTGAACGTAATAATTCGGTTCTGCATATTCCACATCTGGATTATTTTTATAGCTCTTTATTTTTTCTTTTACAGTACCTTTTGAAAATTGTACGACTTCAAAACCTAACTTATCATCTTTAGATAAGACATTAGCTCCGACAGATTTATGAAAAGATTGCACATTACTTAAAGATGCATTTTGTTTGAACTTAACGATTAATTGGTTAGGAACGTAATCAGTAGATGATGTTTCAGCGCTTGAAGTATTCGTGTTAAAGAAGAAACCACCAATAATAAATGACAAAACAGATAGGAAAACGATGATTTTGTTTTTCAAAAGATTTTTCCTCCCTTTTCTTGGATGAGTTTTTCAGTGACACTTTAATGTCACATTCCTTTTCAACTATATAGTTAGACCATACGATTTATGACATTTATGTGAAAAACTTTTGGAGGAATAAAAAGGAGTAAATATTGATATAAATATATTTTTAATAATAGTAATTAAGTAAAAGAGGGGATGAAAAAAGGAACGCTCATCATGTATGAGTCATTCCTTTTTCATAGATTAACTTGCCTGGTTTTTATTATTTTCTTTCAATTTCTCTGCTTGTAAAAAGCGATTCGTTTCAGCAACAACAATACTACTTAATCCAATTAGACCAATCAAGTTTGGAATTGCCATAAGTCCATTTGCAATATCAGCAAATGTCCATACGATTCCTAGCTTTAAATTAGCACCAATTGCAATCATAACAATAAAGATTGCTTTATAATATTTAACTGCACTTTCTCCGAATAAATAAGCTACACATTTTTCCCCATAATACGACCAGCCTAAAATAGTAGAGTAGGCAAATAAAATAATTGCGATACCGAGAATCATACTACCAGCAGTACCAAATACAGATTGGAATGCAAGTGTTGTAGCTTCAACGCCAGTTTTACCAGATCTCCAAGCACCTGTAGTAATTAATACTAGTCCTGTAATTGTACATACAATAAACGTATCTAGAAAAGTACCAGTCATTGAAACTAAAGCTTGCTTTGCAGGCGAATCAGTTTTTGCCGCCGCCGCGGCAATAGGGGCACTCCCTAAACCAGCTTCGTTCGCAAATACACCACGCGCCATTCCGATTTGAATAGCTGATGCAACTGTTGCCCCAATAAAACCACCAGCAGCTGCTGTACCATTAAATGCACCAGAAAAAATAAGTGAAAATGCTTCTGGAATTTGGTCGTAGTGATAGAAAATAATTATAAGACCAGCAATTATATAAAAGAAAGCTTTAATAGGAACGACATATCCCGTCACTTTCCCAATTTTTTTTACACCGCCTAAAATAACAATTGCGATTAAAAATGACATTACTATACCAGTTAAAGCAGGAGGGAAAGAGAAATTAATTCGCATTGCCTCTGCAACTGAGTTAGATTGCACCATATTACCAATACCGAAAGAAGCAGTTGTGCCGAATATAGCGAATAATACTGCCAGCCATTTCTTACCTAAACCACGCTCTAAATAATACATTGGTCCACCTGAATATTCACCATTTTCATTACTAACACGGTATTTTACTGCAAGTATTGCCTCGGCATACTTTGTTGCCATACCGAATAAAGCGGTAATCCACATCCAAAATATTGCACCAGGACCACCAATTGTAACCGCTGTTGCAACACCGGCTATATTTCCCATACCAATCGTTGCGGCCATAGCTGTCATGAGTGCTTGGAAGTGACTAATATCTCCAGAAGAAGAAGTATCTTCTGATTTTTTAAACGCTAGTTTGTGAGCGTATAATAGTTTACTAAACTGTAAACCTTTCAAACGCTCTGTGAGAATGATACCTGTTCCAACGAGTAGCAACAAAGTTGGTAATCCCCACACGTATTGATTCATTTGTTCTAATACTTTACTTACTGTCTCCATCTTTATTCTCCTTTATTTAGAAAAAATAAAAACCACTTCAAGTAAATGAAATGGTCTCTGGAGAAACAAGGGATAGAAAAATAAACCGATACAATCGGCTTTTTCTTTCGCTTGTCTCTGTCCTTTTACCTGAGAGATTATCCGCTAAAGTAGCGGATTTGCTCCTTCGGTGCTCGTTTTCCTCCGCGCTCTATGAAAGCGAGAGGGAGTCTCTCCAGAGATTCGTCCCCATGCAGTTCTACTTGTAACCAAGACCTGAGAGTTTCAAAGTTGGTATAACAACTTCTTGCCCCGTCGGTAGATCAATAGACCTTCTCCTGAATGGTTCATCCGAATTATAAAATTTATAAACACATTGATTGTAAATCAATAAAAACATTATAGACATACAAATTGTGAATTGCAATCATTTTTTATTTTAAAATAGTAAATAGTTTTATTTTTTTGTAAGTCCTAATTTATCTTCAACTTCATTTAAAGTAGATAAAGCGATGACAATATGTTGATCCGCAAGTCCTAAAGCTTGTTTTGTTTTTTCAATAGTTTCATCGGTTGGAGTAGAGTTATTTGCTCCGTCTATAATCAAATTTGCTGCATTTTTCATGAAATTTGATGCGGATTTAAACTGATTTGTGAATTGAAGTAGTTGTTTTTGTATATCTATATCTGTTATGTTTTCTTCAATTTTAAGCGTGTCTATTTCGTTCATAATTGTTTCGTACTGCTTGGAAACAGCACTCATTGTAACTAATAGTTTATTTCGATCTACTGAATCTCCATTTGTGTTAATCTCTTCCCAGGCAGGTAACCAATCTTTTTCGATGATGTCATTATAATGAGTAGTCAATTCATTAATTTTAGGTTGTAATTTAGTTTTGAAAGTTTTTGTATCCGCTGTTTCTACAGTTGCTTTTTCGTTGTTATTTTTAACATTAGTAACATAGAAAATCGTACCGAAAATGATGAAAATAGAAATAACAACTGTCCATTTAGTAAAAAGTAATTTCCGCAATATGTAACGCCTCCAAAATTTAAAAACTTATAATTATAATATATAACAATAATGTTGTTTAAAGTAGAGAAAATAGGTTAGAAATAATTTTAATTATTTCTTTTTTATACATAAATAATTAAAGTTAGTAAAATGATGAAAGTTGTATGCGAGAAAAGAGGGTTTTTAGTGAAAATGAATAGAAGAAAACTGGTTTCAAGTATTTCAATGGTTATGTTATTAGTTGGTTTAATTGCATTCATATTTATGAATAAAGAATCTAAAATTAAAGGTTTTCCAGTACCAATGTCAGCAATTCATATTAACGATGATAAGAAAGAGGACTATCAATATATAAGTGTAATGCCTATTACAAAGGCAAATGGATGGGAGAACTTAGGGGAAAACGGGCATACTGTTAGTTTTAAAAAAGGGGAGCGGAAGGTAGCAGTAGTACATTATCCGGGAGAAATTACGTATTATTTATTTGAAAAATAATTGATGATAAGAGAGATAGGAAGTGAATGATATTGTAGGATTGTTTACTTTCTATATCTTTTGATTTTTAATTCTGAATTATTTAAATTATAATTACTATGTGTATAGAATAAAATAATATTTAGTATGGAGATGACAAATTGCCAAGTATAAAAAAGATAGGTCGTTTTTGTTCTACTGATGATGAAGGATATATTATAAATGATGCACATATTGAAAAAGTTCAACCTATATTTATGGAGGTAATACAAGAAATAAAAAATACTTGTTGTGAATTGTTACAGGATGATTTACACAGTGTTTATATAAGAGGCTCAATTCCAAGAGGGATTGGAATTAAAGGTATTGCTGATATAGATGTAATTATATTAGTGCGAAAGGATCCTAAATTAATAGACTTAAGTTGGCGAAAGAAACTAGAAATTAAAATTTTGCAAAAATTCAATTGTATAACAGGAGTGGAATTGAGTTTTTACAGTGAAAAAGAAGTGATAAATTCCAAGAGTTTTTCTTTTATAAGCTTCATGATACAGACACATGGAGTATGTATATTTGGTGAAGATGTAACATTGTCTTTGCCTAAATATAAAGTAAGTCAGGAGTTAGCCTATGAACATCTTATTCAATTGGGAAAACAAATTGGACAAGCACGCAAAGAGTTAATACATAATAAAGGCGTGGAAGATATAGCTGATTGTTGTCGTTGGATTATGAAGATAATAATCAGGTCAGGTCTAGCATTGACAATTGAGAGAGAAGGACTTTATTCCAGAGACTTATATCCTGCCTATGAATTATTTAGTAAGCATTTTCCCGAACAAGAAAAAAATATGAGAAAGGCATTACAATATGTAATTGAACCGATAAATGATATAAATGAAATTTTATTATTTTTAAGTACGTTTGGTGAATGGCTGATAGAAAGAGCGGCTGCTTTTTTGAATACTATAGATAACTAGAAGAATATAATTATGTTATGTAAATAAATGAACGATCTAAATGTTCGTGATTTTGCAGACTATTATGGGATCCCGGAAGATGTGACAAAAGGAAGTTCAAATGGATATTTAACAGCCTATCTTTTAAAGTATCGTTTTTGTGGGAACAGAAAAAATAAATATGCGTGTTGAACAAGGATACGAGATGAAAAGGCCCTCTTTAGTACATATAAGAGCTGAAGAAATAGAGAGTAAAAATAATGTTCGTTTAGGAGAAAAGTAGAAAGTATTGCAGATGGGAAATGGAATGTAAGATAAGGGGGAATTAAAAATGTTACTAAAAACAATCTACTGTAAGGTGGAAGAAGAGAAAAAGGAATTGTTTTCAAATTCGCAAGGAAAATGGCGTGATATACGGCACCTAGATGGTTTTCATGGACAATTTGGTGGATGGTATGAAGATGAGGCATGTGTATTTACTTTATGGGAAGATAGAAGTACATATCAATCATTTATGAATGGTGCTCACGATACAATTTATTTAAATAGTAATCAAGAGGATACGTTTCTTTCATGTGAAATTGAATTATTTCAAACGTTGTATGATATAACTGATACGCATTTGAAAGACGTTGTTACAGAAGGATCATTCGTAAGAGTTGCTATATGTGATGTAAAGATGGAAAAGGAAAATCATTTTTTACATAAGCAAGAAACAATTTGGGATAAAGGAATGGAAAAAGCAAAAGGAATGTTAGGTGGAGTAGTTGGGAAGTCTTTAAAAAATAAAAATCGTTACATAGTGTTAACGTATTGGAAAGATGAAAAGACGCACCAACATTATGTGGAAGAGATTTTCACAGATTTATATAAATTAGCTAATATTCATGAAGAGATAGAAGAGATAAAAGGAAAACAAGCTGTATGTAAGGAAGAATGGCTTGTATATTAAACGCTGAAAAAGTGCATAAATGAATGTATAATAAAGAGATTTTCTTATAAACAAGTAATTAATAGAAGACGTTATATACCCTTTCATGTTAATATATTTAAGTTATAATAGGAGGCTTACCCTTTTGTATTGTACGGTAGAAGCAGTGTGAGCTTGAAATTTTTTTAGAAAAGGATGTGCCTAATTTGCGTATCAATAAATTTATTAGTGAAGCTGGAAAAGCGTCTCGACGTGGAGCGGATAAACTAATTAATGAGAGAAGAGTAATTATTAACGGTAAGGTTGCAAAAATTGGTGACCAAGTGAACCCAGGTGATGATGTACGAGTAAATGGAGAGCAGCTTCGAATTGCTCGAGATCACGTATATATCGCTTTAAATAAACCAGTAGGTATTACATGTACGAGTGAAAAATCAGTAAAAGGTAATATTATTGATTTAGTGAATCATCCTTTACGAATTAGCCACATTGGACGTCTTGATAAAGACTCTGACGGTTTAATTTTGTTAACGAATGATGGCGATATTGTTAATGAGATTTTACGTGCTGAAAACAAACATGAGAAAGAATATATCGTTTCAGTAGATAAGCCAATTACACCTGATTTCTTAGAGAAAATGGCAGCGGGTGTTAAAATTTTAGGAACAAAAACGCTTCCTTGTGAGATTACACAGTTATCAAAATATGAGTTCCAAATTATTTTAACACAAGGGCTAAATCGCCAAATTCGCCGTATGTGTGAAGCTTTAGGTTATCAAGTATACACGTTAAAACGTACGAGAATTATGAATATTGAATTGAATAATTTACCAGTTGGGCAGTGGAGAGATTTAACGAAGAAGGAGAAAAGACGTCTATTTGCAGACTTAAATTACGAACCACAAGATTGGTAAAATTGTGAAGTGAAACCAAAAAAATTTGGTTTCGCTTTTTTAAATTAAATAAATAATTTTTTTAAACACTTGCAAAAATAAAATGAATAAGATATATTAAATAACAATAAATGGATGTTTTACAAAAAGCAAAGAAAAGGACACGAGTTATTTTACCCGGTTATACAGAGAAGGAAGGAAAGCTGAGAACTTCCTAACGCAGAAAAATAACTTACCACCTTAGAGCTGCACTAGGGAAATTAAGTATCTAGTGCCGTGTATGCGACGTTATCGCAAAAGAAGCCATTATGTTTTTTTGTGATGGGAATCTGGGTGGAACCACGGATATAAGCATATTCGTCCCTATATTTAGGGATGAATATGCTTTTTTGCATTCAATTTCATAATAAGCGAAGAAAAGGACACGAGTTATTTTACCCGGTTATACAGAGAAGGAAGGAAAGCTGAGAACTTCCTAACGCAGAAAAATAACTTACCACCTTAGAGCTGCACTAGGGAAATTAAGTATCTAGTGCCGTATAAACGACGTTACCGTAAAAGAAGCCATTGTTTGTTTACAATGGGAATCTGGGTGGAACCACGGGTAAAAGCACGCTCGTCCCTATTTTAGGGATGAGTGTGCTTTTTATTATGAAATGGAGAGATGAAAAATGAAAGAACAAATGATTGAAATTAAATTTCCAGATGGTAGCGTTAAAGAATTTGTAAATGGAGTTACTTTAGAAGAAATTGCTGGATCCATTAGCAGTAGTTTGAAAAAGAAAGCAGTTGCGGGGAAAGTAAATGATGGATTATATGATTTACGCCGAAATATTGAAGAAAATGCGGAAGTGGAAATCATTACTATAGATTCAAATAAAGGGGTAGAAATTGCAAGACACTCCGCGGCACATATTTTAGCGCAAGCTGTAAAAAGATTGTATGGTCATATAAATCTTGGAGTAGGGCCTGTTATTGAAAATGGATTTTATTATGATATGGATCTTCCAAGTAGTGTAAACATAGAAGATTTACGAAAAATCGAAAAAGAAATGAAAAAGATCATAAATGAAAATATAAAGATAGAACGAGTTGAGGTTTCTCGAGAAGAAGCAGCTAAACTGTTTCAAGAAATGAACGACCGCTTGAAATTAGAACTTTTAGAAGCAATTCCTAGTGGGGAAAGTGTAACACTATATAAACAAGGTGAATTTGTAGATTTATGTAGAGGACCACATTTACCATCTACAGGTTATTTGAAAGCATTTCAATTAACTCACGTTTCCGGTGCATATTGGCGAGGTGATAGTAATAACCAAGTGCTTCAGCGCATATATGGTGTTGCATTCTCTTCTCAAAAAGAATTAGAAGAGTATTTACATTTCGTTGAAGAAGCAGCAAAAAGAAATCATCGTAAGTTAGGCAGTGAGCTTGAGTTATTTATGTTTTCTGAAGAGGCTCCGGGAATGCCGTTTTATTTACCGAAAGGACAAATGATTCGTAACGAATTGGAAGCATTTTTAAGAGAAATTCAAAAAGAGTATAAGTATCAAGAAGTACGCACTCCGTTCATGATGAACCAAGAAGTATGGGAGAGATCAGGGCACTGGGGACATTATAAAGATAATATGTATTTCTCTGAAGTAGATAATAAAAGTTTTGCATTAAAACCGATGAACTGCCCAGGGCACATGCTTATGTTTAAAAATAAATTGCATTCTTATCGTGAATTACCGATTCGTATGTGTGAATTTGGTCAAGTACATCGTCATGAATTTAGTGGTGCGTTAAACGGATTATTAAGAGTACGTACTTTCTGCCAAGATGATGCACATTTATTTGTAACTCCAAAACAAATTGAAGATGAAATTAAATCAGTAATGGCGCAAATTGATTACGTATATAAAACTTTTGGATTCGAATATGAAGTAGAGCTTTCTACTCGTCCAGAAGATTCAATGGGTGATGATAAATTATGGGAGCAAGCAGAAGCGGCATTAGAAAATGTATTACAATCGCTAAATTATAAATATAGACTAAATGAAGGTGACGGTGCATTTTACGGGCCGAAAATTGATTTTCATATTAAAGATGCTTTAAATAGAAGCCACCAGTGCGGAACAATCCAGCTTGATTTCCAAATGCCAGAGAAATTTGATTTAAATTATATAGATGAAAATAATGAAAAGAAAAGACCAGTTGTTATTCACAGGGCAGTTTTAGGGTCATTAGATCGCTTCTTAGCAATATTAATTGAGCACTTTGGAGGTGCATTCCCGGCATGGGTGGCACCAGTTCAGGTGAAAGTCATTCCAGTTTCGAATGCAGTTCATGTACAATACGCAGATGAGGTTGCGGATAAATTAGCACAAGCTGGTGTTCGTGTCGAACGAGATGTGCGAGATGAAAAATTAGGATATAAAATAAGAGAAGCACAAATGCAAAAAGTTCCTTATATTCTTGTTATTGGGGATAAGGAACTGGAGAACGGAGCTGTAAATGTACGTAAATATGGGGAAGAGAAGTCGGAAGTTATTGCGCTAGACGTATTTGTGGCAACTATTGAAGAGGAAATAAAGAATAGAAAATATTGATTGTAAAGAAAACACACTATTAGCAATTAGTGTGTTTTCTTTTTTATCTTACAAAAATGTAAGGTAAATGTAAGCGAAATCGAGGGAACGAGTTGTAGAAAAATGAGAATATGAAGTAGGAAAAAGGTTCATGTTACAGGTGTAACTCTTCTTGAATGAATAATTAAAAAATTCTTAAGAATTCACATGACAAAATAATAAGAAATATGTGAGAAATTAATTTTATACAAAAGGGATGGAGTGAAAGAGATGTCAACAAATGTAGTTACTGTAGAAAGTGTAGAAAAAACGTATGGGAAAAGAAATGAGAATCAGTCAAAAGCATTAAGGGGTGTATCGTTAAGTATTAAAGAAGGAGAATTTGTCGGGATCATGGGACCTTCTGGTTCTGGAAAAACGACTTTACTTAATGTGATAAGTACACTTGACCAAGCGACAGGTGGTAGTGTGACAATAGCTGGTACAAATATTACTTCTATGAAGGGCAATGCGTTATCTGATTTTCGCTCTCAAAAATTAGGTTTCATTTTTCAAGATTTTAATCTTCTAGAAAACTTATCAATTTATGAAAATATCGCTTTACCACTTTCTTTGCAAGGCGTACCGTCAAGTGAGATTACTGGAAAGGTAAATGACGTTGCGAAGAAATTAGGCATCACCGAAATTTTAACAAAATATCCGACGGCTGTTTCTGGAGGACAAAAGCAAAGAACAGCGGCGGCAAGAGCTTTAGTACATAATCCAGCAATTGTATTAGCAGATGAACCGACAGGTGCGCTTGATAGTAAAAACGCAAAAAGTTTATTAGAAGCAATGCAAGATTTACATGAAAATCATAATGTAAGTATTTTGATGGTTACACACGATGCATTTAGTGCAAGTTATTGTGAGCGTATTTTATTTATTCAAGATGGTCTTCTTTATAAAGAATTAAACCGTCAAGGTACTCGAGAGAATTTCTATCAAGACATTTTAGGTGTGCTCGCTCATATGGGCTCAGCTGCTGAGTCTAAGTAGGGGGCGAAACTATGTTATTTAAATTATCACGTCATAGTATGAAAAAGATGTTAAAAGATTATATGGTTTTACTTATTGGCCTCGTTATTAGTATTAGTATTTTCTACATGTTCCAAACGATGGCGATGAATAGTGAATTTACGAAAGATAATAGCCTAATTAGTAGTATTAGACTCGTCTTTTGGGTAGGTGCAATACTATTATCTTTCATTACTGTATTTTATATTATATATGCCAACTCTTTCTTACTCACGTTAAGAAGAAAAGAACTCGGTATGTACATGATGCTTGGTGCGAAAAAGAAAAAAGTAGCACAGTTATTATTTATTGAAACATTCGGTATGGGGATTGTCAGTATTATTATCGGTATTTTAGTAGGGATGTTACTTGCAAGTGTAGCAGGAAACTTTTTAATGAATGGAATGGAAATTTCAGCAAAAGGTAGTTATGCATCTGTATACACACCAGCAATTTTAGTCACAGCTATTTTCTTCTTAATACTATTTTTCATTACTGGCTTAATGAACAGTGTCCGATTGTTACGTAAAACTGAATTAGAGTTAATTCGTGAAGATGAAACACTAGATGAAGTGAAGAAAAGTAAAACTCGCATTATAATAATGACAGTACTTGGTGTATTACTAGTAAGTACAGGGTACTATTTTATGATCAATGTAAAAATATATGCTGAATTAGGTTTTATTATAGCAACCATCGTTACAACACTTGGAACATATTTTATCTTTAGTTCATTACTTCCATTTTTTGTGATGAAAATTAAGGGGAATAAAAAACGAAATGAAACTGGTCTAAATAGTTTTACATATGCACAGCTACGCTTTCGAGTAAATAGTTTATCGAGAGTATTAGGTACTGTAGCAATGTTAATTGCATTAGGCGCAGGTGCGATGACGGCAGGTATGGCGTTCCAAAAAAATGTAGGTATTATGACAGACTTTTCTCGTGTATATGATGTTGTAATTCATGATCCGAATGATCAAGACAAAGCTGCCTTAAAAGAAATGGAAATTGTTGAAGAAAGCAAGTACAAATATAAAGTAGATGGAGAAGCGGTTTATTATTTACGTAACGACTTAACTGCGAAACCGCCACTTGTTTCAGACCATTTTGATACAAAAACTTTAAAAGAGCCTGTTCGCAAACGTGTGACTGAACCTTTAACTGAACCTGTATATTCAGCTTTAGAGGCTCCTGAATTAGCAAAATTCCCTCATATGCCAAAGGATTGGGAAGACGCAGTTGTAAGAGAGATACAAATTACGCATAATCAATTTAGCGGAAAACCAGTAAGAATTGCAGACGAAGAGCATTATAAAGGGATTCAAGGAACAGAACATACTGTAACATTAGCAAAAGTAGATGATATGAAAAAATATAAACCGTTATTGATCGAAATAGATAAGAGACAAAAAGCACAAATTGAAAAAGCAACAGGTGAAAAGGTAGACTTATTTACGAAAATGACAATTTATCAGTTTATGAACAGCTTCATGAGCGGAACGATGTTTATGGGATTTTTCCTCGGAATTGCCTTTTTAGCAATGATGGCAAGTTCCCTTATGTTCAAAATATTAACAGGTGCTTCTCGCGACGTACGCCGTTATGAAATGTTACGAAAAATTGGTGTGAGACGTAGTATGTTAACGAAAAGTATATATAAAGAAATTTCATATTTATTTATCTTCCCAGCGATCATTGGCATTTCTCACGTTTTAGTTGGGCTTAACTTATTCAGCTTTATATTAGTTGACCCGTTTGTGAAAGTGTGGGTGCCAATAGGAATCTTCTTAGTCATTTATTTCATGTATTACTGGATAACTGTTCAACTTTATAAAGGTATGGTAATGCCGAAAGAAGAAGTAGCTAAATAGTTTATGAAAAGAGTCCTTGTGTTGAGAATAAGGGCTCTTTTTTATGTTTTTTATAAAGAAGGAAAAGATTGGATAATGGTCGAAAAATATAATGTAACTTCCAAGAAATTACTAAAATAATACTATTTTGTCGAGAGAAAGGATACGAAGTATGAAAGAAATGCTACAGTTATTTCGCAACAAAGTGTATGCACGTTTTTTCTAGCAAATATTTTAGAGCGACTCGGTTCTATGATTGCTGGAATTTTTTTAATATTTTATTTGCTAGATTAATACGGAAAACAACCAGTTTACGCAACGATGACACAAATTATGATTGCATTACCTGCATGAATCTTTTTTCTATTAGTAGGGACAGTAGTGTATCGTTTTGATAGACAACGTATATGTACAGTAAGTAACATATGTTGTTCGCTCTGTAATATTGGAATCCTAATTTCGCTTTATTACGGGATGATTATACTTGTCTTTATATTTTTATTTTTGGAAAATGCATGTATACAATTTTTCTCTCCATTAGAACAATCGATGATACAGGGAGTAGTTGAATCAGACCAATACGGTGCAGCAGCAGGTATTAATCAAATGGTAAATAGTTTGTATGCTTTGTTTGGTGTAGGAATTGCAACGATGGTGTACTGGACTTTTGGGATTTATCGTGTTTGGTTGATTATTTTTTGTTACGTGTTTATTCCAAGCTATTTTACTAAGTGGGAAAAAGCGAATTCAAGGTATGGTTGAAGAGGTTTGATTTTTTCTGAATATTCTTTTTTAAAGGGGTAATAGTTATGTTGATGCGAACTGCTAAGTGGTGTGGGATTACTTGTTTACAATTATTCGCTGCAATTCTATGTATAATCTGTTTAGGTGCGCTCCCTCGATTATTTAAGGGATTACAAATTGATTTAATTGGTTTTTGGAACACGATTGTGTTTATTGGAGGAAAGTTACTCCAACCTTGGGAAATTACATATGGATTTCGAGATTCGAGGAAATTATTTCCGCAAATATGGATTCATTATTTAGAGACAATGTTTGTATTTATTTCGGCATTTTTACTGTCATTACTTATTGCGTATGTTCTCGTTGTGTGGGTATTACAACGGTCTCAATCAAAGCAACGAATGTGGAATGGGATTTTTGTTGTACTTGAAAGCATCCCAGATATTTTAATAATTTTATTATCGCAACTTCTAGTCGTAATAATCTTTCAAAAGACAGGCTTTATGCCAGTAAAACTAGCGGGGATTGGGGAGGAAAGGGCTCGCCTATTGCCAATAATATGTCTAACTTTGCCTACAACACTATTATTTATTAAGCTACTACTATTACGTTTCAGAGAAGAATTAGAGAAAGATTATAGTATATTTGCTAAAAGTAAAGGGCTTAGTTTACGACATATTTTAACAAATCATATTTCAAGAAATGTTTTGTTAACAACAATCTATTATGCAAAAACAAATATTTTATTTATGTTATCAAATTTATATATTATTGAATGGATATTTAATACGTACGGTATGTTTGTTTTTGTAAAAGAAAATTCGAAATTAGAAATATTTACAGTAAGTTTAATTATATTATACGTACCGCTTTTTATACTATTTCGTTTATTACATACGTTTTTACAAAATGTAATAAAGGAGCGTGTTTAGCATGTGGCAAGTTGTAAAAAGAGATGTGAGATTTTGGTTTGGTGTTACTTTTTTAAGCGTACTTATGATTGTTAGTATTGGAAATACTTTATTTTTCGATGGGAATATCCGTGAACTTACGATGATGTATAACGAAAAAGGAGAACTAGAGGCTGCTCCATTTTCACCGTCGAATAAATTTTGGTTCGGTAGTGATGAGAAAGGACGCGATCTTTTCCAGCTAATAATAGAAGGAGCGAAATGGACAGTTGGTGCGAGCGTAATTATAGCGATTCTACGAGTTATAGTTGGAGGAGGTATTGGTTTGCTTCTTGGTATGTATAGCAAACGTTCTTTTCCAGTTATAGCATCTTTTTTTGATCCGTTCAGCATTGTACCTATGGTTATGATTTCTTTTTTTGTGTTAAAGGAAGTTTTAGTGTTTGAAAATGGGACAGTACCAGAGCCGTTTCATTTAAGGCTAATATTTCAAATGGTTATCCTTACATGTTTAGCGGTACCAACAATTATGTTATATACAGCGCAGGAAGTCCGTCGGATAAAAAGAGAAGAATTTATGATGGCAGCAACTGTGCTTGGGGGCAGTAAATGGCATAGAGTGAAAAATCACGTATGGCCACACGTATTACCATCATTTTTTTTACTTGTTGCTCAACAATTTGTGAGTACTTTATTACTTCTCTTGCATCTTGGCTTGTTAGAGTTATTTTTTGGTGGAACAATTATCTTTGGTACAGAGGCAGATAGTGTAACAAAAGAATGGACCGGCCTAATTGGTCAAAACTTCCGTCATTTAACTACTCATACATGGATTGTACTTATACCGATTGCTTTTTATAGTATGACAATTTTAGCTGGAAATCTAATTAGTAATAGCATGCAAGATGCGATTAAGTTAGGAAATGTGAGAAAGCTAGAGAGGGAAAGTAAAGAATTACAAGTAGAGAAACAAGTACAACCAACTATGAATGACTTTTCTTTTTATAAAGAGATACAAAAATAAAAAAAGATAGCTGAAGACAAATTGTTTTCAGCTATCTTTTTTCGTTTAAAGTGGAGGTAAATCAATCTTACCTTCTTCAAATAATTCTTTTATCATATGCTTCGTATAACCAGCGGCTTGACCAAATGTGATTTTTGCTGGCATTGGTGCTTCGTTAGCATCTACAACTACATCAATAATACACGGTTTATTTTGTTTTACTGCATTTTCGAAAGCGGGAAGGAGCTCATCTAAATTCTCAACACGGTATCCAATACCTCCACACGCCTCTGCATATTTTGCGAAATCTGGGTTCGTTAAGTCTGTTTCGAATTCGATATTACCCATGACTTCTTGCTCGAATTTAATCATCGCAATTTTATTATTGTTTAATACGACGACAACGATTGGTAATTTATATTTTACAGCTGTTACGAAGTCATTCATCGTCATTCCAAATCCACCATCACCACAAACTGCAAATACTTGTTTATCCGGGAAAGCAATTTTTCCAGCAAGTGCACCAGGTAAACCGCAGCCAAGTGTTGCGAGCCAGCTAGAAATGATAAATTGTTGGTTTGTCATACGGAAGTGTCTTGCGGTCCATACTGTTACATTTCCAACATCGACTGATAGAATTGCGTCATCATGTGCTACTTGCTGCAGAGCATGCATAACACGTTGTGGTTTAATTGGAATGGAAGAGTCTTCTTCTTGATCATGTAATTTATCTTCCCACTTTTTCATCATTTCTTGGTGCTGTTCTAAGAAGGAATGGTCTGTGTGTTCTTCAACATTTTCAATTAACCATCGTAATGTTTTATCAGCATCACCAGCTAAACCAATATCTGTCGCATAACGTTTCCCGATTTGGGCAGGATCTGTATCGATATGAATTGTTTTTGCTTTTTCAGGTAAGAAGCCGGTGAACGGATAAGAAGTACCGACCATAATTAAAGTATCTGCATGCTTCATTGCTTCATAAGAAGGTTTCGTTCCAATTAATCCTAATCCACCAATACAAAGAGGGTGTTCATCAGGAATAATTCCTTTAGCAGGTAATGTAAGTACGATTGGAGCACCAATATGTTCTGCTAATGCAAGTAAAGATTCTCTCGCATGTTTTGTTCCTTTTCCAGCTAAAATCACAGGCTTTTTCGCTTCATTTATTGCGAGTTTCGCTGCATCTAAATCTTCTTTTTGTGGAAATAATTCAGGCAAAGTAAAAGAAGTGTTTGTAACACGGGCACCATTTTTCACTTCAAATTTCGGGACATCATCTGGAATAGTAAGAACGGATACACCTTTTTTCGTATAAGCCATTCGAATTGCTTGATTCACTACGGCAGGTAGTTGCTCTGCTGACATAATACGCTGGTTATAAACCGCAACATCATCAAACATTCTTTCTAAATTTACTTCTTGGAAAAAGTCCGTTCCAAGTAAATCGGTTTCTACTTGACCTGAAATTGCTAGAACAGGGGCTTTATCGAGTTTCGCATCATATAAACCATTTAATAAATGAATAGCACCAGGCCCTGCAATTGCCATACAAACGCCAAGTTTTCCTGTTAATTTTGCATAGGCAGCCGCTGCTAATGCACCAGCTTCTTCATGGCGAACTTGAATGAATTTAATTTTATCTTGTTTTTTTCTTAAAGCTTCAATGATAGAATTAATGGAATCTCCAGGCATACCGTATATGTGCTCTACTCCCCAATCAATTAATAAATCAACTAATGCTTCACCTGCTGTTTTCCCAAACATAATTGTTCCTCCTTATAATAGGTAGATAACATTATGTTTTGAATAAAAAGGAAAAATATACAAGTAAGAAATTTATCTAGTTATTTGTAATCCAAGAATCAGTGTGGGAGGAACAAAAGTTTCACTTTAGCAACTTTAATGATGACCAGCGAATAAAGTGAACACTGTTATTAGTAAAAAACCACTAGTTGCCCACATTAGAAATGTAAGGAAAGAGAGCTGTTTCTTAGCTTTCCAAAGCATTTCATGAATTGTGACATATCCAAGTGAACCGATAGCACTTCCCATAATGAGGCCTTGCAGGTGAAGAGCTTTTCCTTCCATCAAAATGCCAAAAACTGTGCCAGTACCGAGAATAAGAGAAAGTAATAAAGTCGTTAATAAAAAGGAAATATATTTATGTTTTGTAAAAAGAAATGGAATAATTAAAGCTAATCCTTCTGGAATATGGTGAACGACAATTGCTATTAAAAAGGGAATGGCAGAGTCATTATGATTTATAAAAGCTGTACCTAACGCAAATCCACTCGGTATATTATGAATAAATATAGCGAAAGAGAGAAAAAGGAAGGTTTGCCATGCTTGTTGATCTTTTTTATGTATCATTGGATGGTGACAATAGTTATCTAATAAGCTCATAACTAAAATACCGATAGCTATACCAAGTATAGGCCCAACCATTTCGTAGCTTGAAAATGTTTCAGGAATAATTTCAAGGGATAAAAGCCCAAGTAAAATACCACCACATAATGCGTATAAACGATGCATCTTTTCTTCAATGAGTTGGCGTGTTGCTACTCCAACAGCACCTCCTAATAGTAATCCACCGAACGAAAAAAATGTTACAATCATTGGAATCCATAAACGTTCCATAGTATCACACTCCGATTTTATTCCCTTATTTTTAGCTTACGAAAAGGAAAGTTAGATTAGTCCAAGTAATTGTGTTTGATTATAGAGAAAAAAGTAGTGATTCGTTATAATTTATATATTAATTTTAAGTGAGAAAATGAAAAGGGGAATTGGTTATGCAACAAATTAAAAAAATAGGAAACTCATTTTGGTATATGACACCTGTTTCTGAAACAGATAGGCCTATATTAGGAATGGTCGTTGGACAAGAAAAAACGTTAATGATTGATGCAGGAAATTCAGAAGAACATGCACAATTATTTTTAGAAATGTTAAAAGAACAAAATATATCGAATCCTGATTTTGTAGCATTAACGCATTGGCATTGGGATCATATTTTTGGATTATCTGTATTACAGAATACATTAACTATTTCGCACGCTGAAACGAAAAAAGAAATGCAGGCAATAGTATCTTATGAATGGACAGATGAAGCGTTGGACGCACGCGTAAAAGAGGGTACTGAAATTGCATTTTGTGCGGATTGTATCAAGAAAGAGTTTGAAGAAAAAGCGAGAAATATTAACATTATTCCTCCAACCTTAACGTTCCAGGATCAAATGGAATTAGACCTTGGTGAAGTGACATGCGTGTTAAAACATGTGGGCGGAGATCATGCGCATGATTCAGTTGTTATGTACATAAAAGAAGAAAAGATATTGTTTGTAGGAGATTGTATATATGCAGATATTTTTTCTTCAAAGTGGAACTATACGACGAAAAGAACGTTTAAATTGATAGATGAATTAGAGAAATTTGATGCTGAGACATATATTCTTTCTCATGGGGAAGCGATAAATCGAGAGGAGTTTTTACAAGAGATTCGCATGTTAAAAGCAGTAGGAACTTATACAGAAGCTCATAAGGGCGATGAAGAGAAGATAAAGGCAGCGTACAAACAAGAGCTAGATAGAGAATTAAATGCAGATGAGTTAGAAACAATAACGTATTTTGTCAATGGTTATGAAATGAATAATCTGTAAGACACTACATTAATCAAATATAATTAAATTGCACAAAAAGAGTATTGAAATTTAATTCAATACTCTTTTAAATATTAAGTTCCAAGCAATTTCTAAATTTTTTGGCTGGTTCATCATCTGGATTTATACCACTTTCAAAACTGGTAGTGAAAGGTAACCACTGCCAATCTTCGCATCCTACAAAAGCTACTCTTGACCAATTCTCAATGAATTCAATGAAATTATTCGCAATCTTATACCCATGTCCTTCTCCATCGTCGTGGCTTAGGTAAATTATCGGAGCATCTATATCATCTTTCATATCAAATGCTAAATAATCTCCATTTCCCACTTCACAAAATGCTAATTTGTTGTGCCAAACTACATCATATTCATCATCTAGATTTGAAAAAACCTCGTCAACCAAGTCTTTACGTTCTTTTTCGAATTCAGAAAGACTTTTTAAACTCCAGTGGGGTGTTCCGCAAAAAATATCAGTAAATTCATTTGGTAGCTCTACATCGTCAGGTAAAAACCAGCGTAAGCTAAAATTTCCTGAGAACTCTAAAAGTACTTTTTTGAAGCTATTTGGTAGTTTAATACCCAGTTTTTCTTCTACTTGGATTATTTGTTCAAGGGAAGATGGTTCATCTATACAAACTTCTTGAACTTCACCACCTATGTATTTAATTCTAGAAGTTATAATTTCTATTCGTTCTTTTAGTAACTCATAATCCATCTTATCACCTCATGTTATATTAATTAAAGTATATCATTCTTAATAAATTTTTTCGTGTTATTAAGGTTTTTAGTAGAAGCTTTCTTTGCTAATTCAGTAATATATTCAAAGAAAACATCATGTTTTACATCATAAACGACATTTACAGGTCGTCCATCAGTAGTTTCTTCTGTACGTCCTTGGCTTGGTCCGTATGTATGAACGATACTATTAATCGTTTCAGTTTTTGCAAGGCTAGTGTTTCCGACAAAAGCGGTAGTTAGTACATCCCATAAATAGTAAGTAGAGTTCGTTGAGAAGTGAACGAGAGGAGGGACCATTGCATAGCATTGACCAAGGAAATCCATACCAATATACTTTCGCTCTTTTGCCCACTGTTCACGTATGTTTATAGTTAACGGAACTTGGTTTGTACTTTCTAGTGTCACTAAGTCGATTTTAATTTTTGCATCCCATACACGAGCCACTGCTTCAGGGTCCCAAAACGAATTCCACTCAGCTGTTCCATCATGCTCTGGTTCATGTACATTGCCAGCTTTAAGAAATGTACCACCCATCCAAACGAGGCGTTCAATTTTATCTTCGATTATGGGAGCTTCATATAATGCACGAGCAAGGTCAGTTAGGGGCCCAGTAAATAATAAAGTTGTTTTTCCTTCCGTTTGTAGAAGCGTTTCTATTAAATGATGATGCGCGGGTTTTGCCACCACGGGTGTTACAACTTTTCCAGACTCATTTAAAATTGGTAAAGCATCTACATAAAATGCATGCATCCGCCAGTCTTTCGGAAACGGGTTTTGCCCACGAGAGTTTGAAGCGGCTACTGCAATATTACCTTTGCCGAAGCGATCAATAATTTTACGACTTGCAGACATTGCGGGTTCTAAATAACAGTCTGCTGGGATAACAGATACACCGGTAAGTTCAACGTTTTCCATTTGAAGTAATAAAAATAATGAAATTAAATCATCTACGCCGCCATCATGATTGAAGTACACTTTTTTCTTCATTGTAATCTCCATCCTATATGATTTAGTTAGAAATTAAATATGAATTGAGGAAAAGTCATCAATAATTTCCACCACTTCAATTTCTCCATTAATCAGTAGCTCAGGAAGATCATTTCTAATATTTCCTTTCCAATACTCTCTAGCTTGTTCGATTTTTTGAGAAAAAGGAATTCCATCTTCTTTCGGTAAAAGATTCCCGTCACCTTCAAAAGAATTTCCGATCACTCGTAGTTTAACAATCTGTAAAACTTCTCGATTGTAAGAATCAAATAATGTTTTCCATTTTAAAGCATCTTCATAGCTTTTTGAAGCGTATAAACAAGATAACCTGGAAGGGTATTCAGGGAATTCTTGTAGTCTAACCATTTCTACAATTGTTTCTCTAACTGCTCTAATTGTTTGATCCATATAACTCATAACTACTTTAGTATTTTCATTATTTATATGTAATTCGTTATTTTTATAGTGTTTATTTAAAATTTGTATGCCATCTTCACCACTAGCATTTAATTGTTCTCTTTCAAAAAAGAAGTGATATAGAGTATTGTGTTGATTTTTGTTAAAAAGAATGATTTGTCCGATATGCATTTTTTTCCTTGTTACGATGTGATATGCGTAAAATTCTGCTTCATTCATGGTTATCCTCCTAGTAATAGTGTAATGCAATGTTAAATTTAGTAATTCAACATTGCGATATATATAACCTCTATAAGTAAAAGTGAGAATTTGAGTAGAAAGGAAAAAATGAAAACGTTTTAAATTTGTTCACAAAATGTTCACTTACGAAGGGGTTTCCAATGTCGATATAATGACAAAGACTCAAAGAGAAAGGGTGATGAAATTTGCCAACAACAAGAAAGGAAAACCTCCAATTTGGCATGATGATGTGCCTTGGGATGGTTATCGTAATGACGTTTTACAATTTACTAATGAATGAAACAGGAGGACCAATTTATATTAAAGAGATTGCATTAGAACTATTAATTGGCTTTATTATTGCACTATTAATTGAAATATGTATCGTTGGACCTTGTGCGAAAAAAATTGTATTCATATTGCCATTTGATAAATCTAAAAAAATAAATATTATCGTTGCAATGGCGACAACTATGGTAATTGGAATGGTGTTCTTTATGTCATTTTTCGGTATGGCTATGATGTATTTACATGGTGGACTACAAGGAGATTCATTTGTTTCCATTTATTTTACGATTTTTATTAAAAATTTCATAATGGCATATCCATTACAATTAATTATTATGGGACCGCTTGTACGTTTCTTATTTGCAAAGTTTGTTATGAAAAAGAAATCTTTTAATGTAGCGTAATTTTAATTTATAAAACATTATATATAAATAATAAAAAACACATCTCGCATTTTTGAGGTGTGTTTTTTTGTTCATTCCAAGTTATTTTCATAGTGATGTGACATTTGTCCTTTTGCCATTATAGGATGATGGTTTTTAATTAAGTCAGAAATAAAGGAGGAGATGATTTTTTGAAAGGTATTATATTTGCTATTTTTGCGGGGATATTTATAACACTTCAAGGAACCTTTAATGCGAAACTTAGTTCACATATCGGTATATGGTCGACGAGTATTATAACCCATTTAATTGGATTCATTATTGCAACAACTGTATTTTTGTTAAAGAAAGAAGAGAAAATAACGGATTTAAAGAGTGTGAAAAAAATATATTTAGTAGCTGGTGCACTTGGTGGGTTAATCATTTGTGCAGAAACAGTAGCGATACATGCAATGGGAGTTACAGTAACAGCGGGAACACTTATGGTTGCTCAATTATTAACAGCAACTTTTATTGAGATGAAAGGATTATTTCAAATGAAAAAGATACAGATGGAGAGATATCATATTGTGGGAACAATAATAATGATTATAGGTATTGTTGTATTTAATATGTAAATGAAAGGAGAAATGAATATGGAGGATAGATCAGGTTTAATTACGCATTATTTGAAAACCAATAAAACGCTCGAGGTTTTTTCAGAAATAGATACAGCTTATTTTCAATTAAATCACTTTGAAAAAGGCGAGCTCATTTGCAATATAGATGACGAAATGGATCGTTTATATTTTGTTGTTAAAGGTAAAGTAAAAGTTTATACGATTACACCTGAAGGGAAGAAACTAATTCTTCGCTTTATCAATCCATTGGCCATTGTTGGTGATATTGAACTAATTCAAAATAGCAAAGCACATAATGTCGTTGAGGCTTGTTCAGATGTTGTAGCAATCTCTATTTCTAATACGGTTATTAGAAACAAGTTATTACATGATCCTATATTTATAAAGTTCTTGCTTGAAAACATTGCGAACACATTAAAAATATCGACTCGTTTTACTGCTCTTAATTTACTTTATCCTGTAGAAGTACGTGTAGCTAGTTATTTGCTTTCAATTTCAACAGATAGTAACGGGAATATGTATAAAGAGGATTTGGATGCAACTTCGGTAACGAGTATTGCGGATTTTATAGGGGTAAGTTATAGGCACATAATACGGGTATTACAAAGATTTTATAATGAAAAATTAATTGAAAAGAGTAATGGAGTTATTGTAATTAAAGATTTTTGTAGAATGAAGGAAGTCGCTAAAGATAATATATATGAGCAATGAAAGGGAGGGGTAGATTTTGATTGGATTTAGTTTAGCTATATTAGCAGGAATATTAATTAGCTTACAATCTGTTTTTAATGCAAAAGTAAATGAAAATGTAGGACAGTGGTTAACGACTACATGTGTCCTTGGAATAGGTCTCATTAGTTCTATTCTATTTTATATCATTACAGAAAACAGTATTAACATTAAAGTGTATACTACAAATTATTTGTTTTATGTAAGTGGACTGTTTGGCATCGGGTTAATTATTTGCATAATGGGTGCAATAAAGAGCTTAGGTCCAGCATATACAGTGCTAATTAGTCTTATTACTCAATTGGTTGTTGCGTTATGCATTGATACATTTGGATTATTTGGAATGGAGAGTATTCCATTACAAGTAAATAAATTAGTTGGTATAGGTTTATTAATTGTGGGAGTAGGAATTTTTAAAAATCTATTTTTGAATAAGAAAGCTATTCATATAAATGAGGATAGTGTCTAAAGAATATAAAGGGAAAAAGTGTAAATGGTCAGAACTTATACATTTAGATAGTAACAAGTGAGCGATGAGGAGAGAGGATAAATGAATCAGTTAATGTTGCAAGATGGTATACACTATTTGAAAATCAATGGGATTATGCATTGGTGTAAAGTTGCAGGGACAGCTCATAATACAGTCCCTCTTATTATAGTACATGGTGGTCCAGGTGGTAATCATTATGTATTCGAAAGAACGCTTGGTTTGAAGTTAGAAGGAAATATGACTGTAGTTTATTACGAACAAAGAGGTTGCGGACGAAGTGAGGCACCACAAGATGACGGTGAGTACTCAATCAATACTCTAGTCGAAGATTTAGAGGAATTAAGAAAGCAATTACATGTAGAGAAGATAAATTTGTTAGGATATTCTTTTGGTGGACAACTTTGTTTAGAGTATGCTTTGAAATATCCAAAAAATGTTGAACAAATGGTATTACAAGCACCATCGTTAGATGATTTTAATGATATGTATACTGTGCAGATAGAAGGTTTTCTACAAGTAACGAAAGGGGAAATGAAAGAACAAATATTGATAATAAGTAAGTCAGAAATTCCTTTAAAAGAAAGGTATAATCAAGTTTGGAGTATAGTTGATACAAAAGCTGTAGATCGATTATTGTTTAAAAATGAAGAATTTGCAAAGCTAAATCGGAGTCTTTGGGAGGAAAGTCAGTTAAGTAATACAGGGAAGATGAGCAAAGTTATTTTTGGAACAAAATCATCTTTACCGCTTATTGAGCGTATTAAAGGTTTAGAAATTGATACGTGTGTCATAGTTGGAGCGCATGACTATAACACGGGTGTAGGAATGAGTTATAGAATAACGAGACAATTGAAAAATGGTAAACTTGTTATATTTGAAAATAGTGGACATTTCCCAGATATCGAGGAGACGGATAAAGTATGTGAAACGATTATTGAGTTTTTGGAATAAAAGGGGGATATTAAGGTCGAACCGAATTAATAGAGTTGAATTGGTTATTAGGATATTAAATCATGTAATATGCTAATTGTTTACTTGTAATTGAGGAAGAATCAATTAGTGTATTTGGAAAATAAGTAAAAAAGACCTCGTAAGGTGGAGGTCTTTTTTACTTATTATTTAATATTTTGAACTTATATGAACTGAAGTAGAAGAGTATGATAAGCAATTTCAGGCAACGAGAATATAACCGAATATAAAATATTACTAAACGTATATAACTAATGAATACAATGTCTTTTTCAGTTATTAAGTTGTAAATCATTTTATGATAAAATCTTTTACATAATTTAATAAAGGGGTAGTATTCAATGGGTTATTTTTCAAATGGTTTATTAGTTTTGTTTGTGCTAATCGTATGCAGTTGTATATTTTTTGGTTGATAATATAATGAGAGTCTTATATAAAAGAAGTTATCTTAAGTGAGGTAACTTCTTTTTATTTTATATTGAGAAGGAATTCTATCTTTCTTATTGAAGTTTGTTCTAGTTATTTTTACATCGATCACATTTGTGTAAAGGGAATTTTATGAAATATAAACAAGCCAGAGAATAGGGAGTGTTTACATGGAAAATAGTATACGCTACACAAGTGAACACCCTACAGATTTTAATGGATTATTATCCTTATACGAATCTTTAGGATGGAATTCTCTTAAATTAACGGTTAACGAGTTAGAACGAATGTGTAAGCAAAGTTGGTATGCAATTTATGTTTTTGATGATAAGAGGTTAGTAGGGATGGGGCGTGTCATATCAGATGGAGTCATAACAGGCATTATTTGTGGAGTTGGTGTATTGCCAAAATATCAGTCTAGTGGCATCGGAAAAGAAATAGTGAAACGATTAATCCAGCACTGTGAACAAAACAAGGTTATTCCACAACTTATGTGTGTAGAAAAATTGCAATCTTACTATGAATCTATAGGGTTTGAAGCATTCTCTATTGGAATGACAAAACATATTATAAGATAGAGGTGCTTTATCCTGCTATTTGTCGGGTAGTAAAACCCCACGGATTAAAGTTTCACTTTATATTTTCAGTTTACTTGTACATATTTTCAAACTTCAACATAAAGGAGAATGGCTGTATGGAGATTGCTAAAGGAGTAGAAATGTTACAACTTGAATTTCAAGAATTTGTTATTCATCCAATTCTTTTATGGAATGATGAAATGGCAGTATTAATAGATACGGGTTTCCCAGGACAAATTGAAGATATACAAGTAAAGATGGAAAAGGTTGGGGTATCATTTGATAAGTTAAAAGTCGTGATTTTGACGCATCAGGATATTGATCATATAGGTAGTCTGCCAGAATTGTTGCAGCGCTGTCGAAGTAATATTAAAGTTTATGCGCACGAACTAGATAAGCCATATATCGAGGGGGATTTACCTTTATTGAAGGACGGAAATGTAGAGAACCGCCCAAAAGGAAAAGTGAGTGATACTGTGATTGACGGGCAAGAACTTCCGTATTGCGGTGAAATACTAATTCTTCATACTCCAGGGCATACTCCGGGTCATATTAGTTTATATTTGAAACAAAGCAAAATTCTTATTGCAGGAGACTCTATGTATAGTGTGAATGGGATGTTAGGAGGAATTCACGCCCCAACAACTATAAATATTAAGGAAGCAAAGCAGTCTTTGAAGAAGTATTTAAATTTACATATTGAATCTGTAGTTTGTTACCATGGGGGGATTAAGTAAGGAGAATATAAATGTTCAACTTCAAAATTTGTAAAGTTAAAATGGAGTTTTTTGTTAAGTGACGTTGAAGTATAATCTGATTATTAGTATATAAATAAATTATAAAAGAGCATGTTTAAAAAAATTAAACATGCTCTTTTATTAAAGTAAATCAGTTTAATATGAATGACCTAACCCATTCCAATAAAAAGAAACGATTTCTTGTGCTAATTCATCTATATTTGCCAGAATAGGATTGTGATTTTCATCTTTAAAATTCCCAATTGATAATAAAGATACGAAAGCATGAGCCACAAATTTAGCGTTTCCTTTCGGAATTTCTCCCATGTGCATCGCAGTATCGAGTGCTTTTTCTAGCACTTCATACATATTATTTTCAGCATTTTTTAATTCCTTCAATTGTTCTTCAGATAACGACAGTTTAGCATCTTTCATAAAATTTTTCATATCAATATCCATCGTTGCGTGTAAGTAAACTTTGGCGAAGTCTAATAATCTTTCTTCTAAAGTTTTGTTTGTAGAGAGTATTTGAGACATATTCTCTCGTATACGTATCATCATTTGGGTCATAGTAGCGGTAAATAAATCGGCTTTTGTTGAATAGTAATAGTAGACGGTTGCTTTCGTAACACCACAAACTTTTGCGACTTCATCCATAGAAACGACTTGATAATTTTGTGTAAGAAATAAGCGAGTTGCCACTTCTAAAATGGTTTCTTTTGTAGATTTTGTATTTTTATTTTGACGTGGCCTTCCGAGAGGACGTTGTTTTTGTTCCAAATCCATTCGCTCCTGACATTTATTCTTGAGATAATTATAACATAATTTTCAATCATTCTTGATTAATTAACCTACCAGTATATATAATTAATAATGAAGGAAAAAAGGAAGGTGGGTTTTTATGAAAAAGCACCCGTTACATATGTTAGGGAGGCTTGTAGCAGGAAAAAATACGCAATGGATCACTTTATCGGTGTGGGTTCTTATTACATTATTACTTTCATTTACGTTACCACAAGTAAATAGTACGAAAGAACCGAATCCAAAAAATTTACCTGAAACAGCTATGTCACAGCAAGCGGAAGCGCTTATGAAAAAAGAGTTTCCGAATAATGCAGGGAATCCGTTGTTAGTAGTATGGTATAGAGATGGTGGATTACAGTCACAGGATTATAAACTCATACAAGACGTTTATAAAGAGTTAAAAGCTAGTCCTTTAAAAGAACAATCAACGTTACCGCCATTTGATACAATTCCAGAGCAAGTATTATCAAAAAGTGCATCAAAAGATGGTACATCATTTGTTACACCGGTATTCTTTAATAAATCTGCTGGTACGGATATATTAAAAGGAAATCTGGAATATTTTAGAAAAATAGTGAATAGTAAGGTGGATGAAGATCCATTTAAACAAAAAATAAGTGAATCTGGTTTACATGTTCGATTATCTGGGCCTGTAGGTATTCAAACGGATGCAGTTAGTTTATTTAGTCAAGCAGATGTGAAATTGTTAGTGGCTACTGTATTATTAGTCTTGGTCCTATTAATTTTGCTTTACCGTTCGCCAATTTTAGCAATTTTACCTATACTTGTTGTTGGCTTTGCATATGGTATCATTAGTCCTACACTCGGTTTTTTAGCTGATCATGGATGGATTAAAGTAGATGCCCAAGCAATATCAATTATGACAGTATTATTGTTTGGTGCTGGAACGGACTATTGTCTATTTTTAATTTCGAGATATAGAGAGTACTTGTTAGAAGAAGAAAGTAAATATAAAGCATTACAACTTGCGATTAAAGCTTCTGGCGGTGCAATAATAATGAGTGCGTTAACTGTTGTACTTGGATTAGGGACATTATTACTTGCTCATTATGGTGCCTTTCATCGATTTGCAGTACCATTTAGTGTTGCTGTATTTATAATGGGAATCGCGGCTTTAACGATTTTACCAGCACTATTATTAATTTTCGGTAGGATTGCATTTTTCCCGTTTATACCGAGAACAACTTCAATGAATGAGGAGTTTGCAAGAAAGAAAAAGAGGGCTGTAAAAGTTGAAAAATCAAAAGGCTCCTTTAGTAAAAAACTTGGAGATATTGTAGTACGAAGACCGTGGACAATAATTATGCTAACTGTGTTTGTATTAGGTGGATTGGCTTCGTTCGTACCACGTATTCAATACACATATGACTTATTAGAATCGTTTCCAAAGGATATGCCTTCTCGCGAAGGGTTTACGTTAATTAGTGATCATTTCTCGGCTGGTGAACTAGCACCAGTAAAAGTGGTTGTTGATACGAAAGGAAAAGAGCTTCCTATTAAACAAGAACTAGAGAAATTTTCTTTCATAAATACAGTGAAAGAGCCAAAAGAGGGAAAAGAAAATAAGCAAATACAAATGTATGAAGTTTCTTTAGCGGAAAATCCATACTCAATTGAAGCGTTAGATCAAATTCCTAAATTGAAAAGTAATGTAGAAAAAGTATTAAAAGATGCTGGGGTTAGTAATGCTGAAGAGCAATTGTGGATTGGTGGAGAAACAGCTTCATTATATGATACAAAGCAAATTACTGAACGTGATGAATCAGTAATTATTCCAGTAATGATTAGCATTATCGCTTTACTATTACTTGTCTACTTACGATCGGTTGTTGCGATGATTTATTTAATTGTAACTGTCGTTTTATCATTCTTCTCAGCGTTAGGAGCAGGATGGATATTGCTTCATTACGGTATGGGAGCGCCGGCCATTCAAGGTGCGATACCGTTGTACGCATTCGTATTTTTAGTTGCTTTAGGTGAAGATTATAATATCTTTATGGTTTCAGAAATATGGAAAAACAGAAAGACACAAAATCACTTGGATGCAGTAAAAAATGGTGTAATACAAACAGGTAGTGTTATTACATCGGCAGGTTTAATTTTAGCAGGAACTTTTGCAGTGTTAGGTACACTTCCAATTCAAGTATTAGTTCAATTTGGTATTGTAACTGCAATTGGCGTATTACTAGATACGTTTATCGTAAGACCGTTACTTGTACCCGCAATTACAGTTGTGTTAGGCCGATTTGCTTTTTGGCCAGGTAAACTTTCAAGAAAGAGTGAAGAAATACAAAAGGTGGATGCATAGTGAAAAAAGCCAAGGGTATTTTCCTTGGCTTTTTTCAATGTAGTTAATTAATTTTTTGAAGTCAAATTATCAGCTGCAGCGTGATCAGCATCTTCAATTGTTGTTTCGGGCATTCCGTATAAGCCGTTCATTGCTTGTTCTTCAATAGTAAGGTTTGCAGTATTATTATTTTGAATAGATGTAGTATTTTCAGTAACATTTTCCTTTTTATTCATATTTTTGTTATTCATGTATGTATCCTCCAAATTTCATTTGATTTATCTATAGTATGTGGATGGATTTCAAGAAATATGTGAATTGATTCTTACATATGTTATATAATTAAATAAATAATTAGGGTCAAATGTAAACTGTTAGGAGTGAACAATTATGGTGAAAGCAAGTGAATTAGCCTTCTAAAATAAAAAGAAAATTTTAGGAGGCTATTAGAATGAAGTTTCATGTAATTGATAGAGAAGATTGGAATAGAGAGCAGTATTTTGAGCATTATTTAAAGTTGAAATGTACATTTAGTATGACTGTAAATGTTGATATCACGATGTTATTAGGGGAAGTATATCAAAAGGGAATAAAATTTTATCCCGTTTTTATATATTTAATTTCTAGAGTAGTAAATAATCATAAAAAATTTCGAACATGTTTTAACGATGAAGGAGTTTTAGGCTATTGGGAGGAAATGATACCGAGTTATACAATCTTTCATAAAGATGATAAGTCCTTTTCAAGTATATGGACGGATTATTCAAGTGATTTCTGCACTTTCTATAATAATTATGAAGACGATATGAGATGCTATGCTAATGTTCATGGTCTTTTCACGAAAGAAAATATTCCGCCTAATGTATTTCCGATTTCTAGCATACCTTGGATTAGTTTTACTGGATTTAATCTTAATATTAATAATGATGAAAATTTTCTATTGCCAATTATAACTTGTGGGAAATATTTTAACGAAGGAAACAAGGTTATGCTACCAGTTTCATTACAAATACATCATTCGGTTTGTGATGGATATGATGCGAGTCAATTTATAGAAGATTTACAGCAGTTAAGTAACACTTGCAACGATTGGCTTAAGTAATATCTAATTTTTAATTATATAAAGTGAAACTTTAATCAGTGGGGTGTCAGCCCCCGCTGATTATTAGCCCGACCCCCACCTAACTTCTTTGCTTTCGCTGAATTTTGAGATGGGGGTCTTACTGCCCGGCAAATAGCGGAATAAAATTGAAAATGAATAAAAGAAGAGACCATGTTGATATTACATGGTCTCTTCTTTTATTCATTAATACTAAGTAATCGTGGAAAATATAGGGTGATTTGTAGTTTAATAGTAAAGAGAGTGATTAGCGTTAATTTTCTTAGTTTTTAAAAAGGATATAAATGTTTTAATAGGGGGGAGTAAAGTGAAATTTGTAAGCATTGAAAAAGAGGAGATCCTAATTGGGAATATGGCAAATTTGTATTGTAAAGTATTTGAGAAAACAAATTTCAATGAAATGATCAAGCGAATGAATAGGCATATAGAATATACAGGTTTTAAAGGTATAGTAGCAATAAATGATGAAAATGAAGTAGTTGGTTTTACTTATGGTTATCGCTCAATGGAGGGACAGTACTATAATCAATTAATGAGAGAAGCGTTACATCTAGAGCAAGTAGACGAATGGTTGCAAGATTGTTTTGAATTTGTAGAGTTAGCAGTTCACCCACAATATCAAAATAAAGGTCTTGGAACGAAATTACATAATAAATTACTAGAAGGAGTTTCAAATAGAACGAGTGTTTTAACAACACAAATAAACAATGAAAAAGCACGTTCGTTATATGAAAGATTAGATTGGATAAATGTATTGGAGCCATTTCATCCAAGTAAAAATGATGTTCCATATGTAATAATGGGAAAAGCATTAAAAACAAAAGTGAATTGATAATTATGGCATTCACAAAAATTATTGGTTTGTAATAATGAAGGGGAAAACGAAAATGAAGAGAATATCTATAGAAAAAGCTACAATTTTAGATGCTGAGAAATTAACAGAAATAATGAAAAGAACATTTGATGCAGAAGCAAAACAATGGCTATACGGCCAAGATGATGTCATTGATTATAACATTCAACCGCCAGGGTATTCTTCAGTTGAAATGATGGAATATTCCATTGAAGAATTGGATTCTTTCAAAGTTGTAATGGATAAAGAAATAATTGGAGGGATAATAGTTACGATTTCTGGTAAGTCGTACGGTCGAATTGATCGTATTTTTGTAGATCCTGTTTATCAAGGAAAAGGAATTGGATCACATGTTATGAAATTAATAGAAAAGGAATATCCAAACATAAAGATTTGGGATCTCGAAACATCTAGTAGACAAATTAATAATCATCACTTTTATAAAAAGATGGGCTACCAAATGATTTTTGAATCGGAAGATGAGTATTGTTACGTGAAAAGAATAAAAACAAGCTCAAACAAAGAGAGTGTAGTTACAAATAAAGATATGAAAAATAGTCAATACGAAAACTGTAATTTAGCAAATACAGAGTATTATCAAGTGAATTTAAAAAACAGTTCATTTGTTGGTAGCAATATAATGAATATGAATATGAGTAATTGTAATGTAAGTCAATCAAAGTTTAGAAATATAAATTTTAGATGGTCATCATATGCAGATTTAAATCTTTCTGGCAGTAAATTTAATTTGGTGACTTTAGGTGGAGTGCAATTTAAAAATACAAGTCTCGGAGATGAGAAGGAACCTATTGTATTCGATAAATGTGATTTGGAAGGTAGCACTATAAGTAATAGTAATCTGAAAAATATTGAAATAGAAAATTGTGATATAGTCGGCATGAAACTAAATGGTATTTCAATTGAAAATTTTCTTGATTTATATAACAAGGTGAAAAGTTAACCAAATCCATTTATGTCGTTAATCTTTTTGAAAATTAAGTGTTATATCAAAATAATTATGTAAAAATGACATAAAGAAATACGAGTGAGAAGGTCATTCATACACGTTTCTAGAATACACACAAACAAATATATTGTTATTTATACGGAGGAGAGAAAGATGGGGATCAACGTTAGAGCAGTAGAAATACAAGATGCTAGAGCAATTCATCGTATATGTATACAGGATGACGTTTTACCGTATATGGTTTTCTTACCTAGCATGCGTGTAGAAGCTATGGAAAATAGAATTCGAAATTTAGCACCAAATCAATTTGAATTTGTTGCAGAATATGATGGAGAAGTTGTTGGATTTGTAGGTTTAACACAAAGTCCGGGCCGAAGATCTCATTCAGGCGATTTATTCATTGGGGTAGACAGTGAATATCATAATAAAGGAATTGGGAAAGCACTTCTTATGAAGATGCTTGATCTGGCTGATAATTGGTTAATGTTAGAGAGAGTAGAACTAGGTGTGTTAGAAACGAATCCAAAAGCAAAAGCTTTATATGAAAAATTTGGATTTGTAGAAGAGGGAGTAAAGATAGGGAATTTGAAAGCTCACGGAAAGTTTATTAATGAAATTATGATGAGTCGTTTTAGACCGAATGGTTTAATTGTACATAATGAATAGTTAAAAGCATGACAGTATACTGTCATGCTTTTTCATTAGAATTTGGCTGTAATAAAAATAATACTAAACCAATAAAAATAACAGTAATTCCTAGTCCTTGTTGTAAAGAAATAGTCTCATGTAATATAAAGTACGCTAGCATACAAGTGCCAATTGTTTCACCTAAAATACTCATTGAAATTACAGTAGCACTCATCCATTTTAATAACCAATTAAAAATGGTTTGTCCTAAAATTGTAGCAATGAAAGCTAATCCAATAAAGCACAACCAAGTTTGTGTAGAGTAATGGATGAAAGATTCTTGTTGCATGAAAGCAAATATGCTAAGAAAGCCAGCACTACTTCCATAACTAATTACCGAATAGGGTATAAGTGACAAATCTTTACGAACGTGTTGGCTAATGAAAAAATAAGCAGTAATGATACCGGCAGCGATAAATGCTAAAATATCTCCATATAAAGCTTCTCCACTAATTTTGAAATCTTGCCAGCCAATGATGATACTACCTGAAATAGCGATGAGGCAACCAATAACCGCTCCTTTCGTAAATCTCTCCTTAAATAAAAAATAACCACCAATCATTGAGAACAAAGGTTGTAACGTTACGATAACTGTAGAGCTTGCTACAGAAGTATATTGTAATGATTCAAACCATAGTACATAATGTGCAGCTAAAAATAGCCCAGATGTGAATCCGAATGTCCATTGTTTTTTCGTTAAAGTTTTTAGCTCATTTCGACTATTTTTATTAAATAGTAATAACGGTAACAGGATCAGTGTGGCAAAGAATAATCGGTAAAAAGCAATGATTGTCGCAGGAGCATCTGCCAATTTTACAAAAATTGCTGAAGTTGATAAGGCGAATACACCAAAAAATAAGATGAAATATGAAAGAATAGGTGATTTCAAAGTTTGTCCCTCCGATAGAATGTTTATTATAATAAACTTAATGCGATATAATGTACAAAAGTAAGTATATAAGTCCCGGAGATAATAGGAAAGGATTATTTGCCTTTGTTTAGTATGTCAGCACAAAGACAATGAAATATGCATTATGATGGACGAAAGGAAGTTTTACTATGATACATGATAGGCTTGGACAAACAGTATTAAGTTATCGTAAGAAAAATAATATGACAATTCGTGAATTCGCTGATTATGCAGGGATTAGTACATCACTAATTAGCCAAATTGAAAGAGGACATGCTAATCCTTCTTTAAATGTTTTGGAGTTAATTGCAAAAGCATTAAATGTACCGCTATTTACACTTTTTATTAATGATATCGATACAGATTCGCTCATTTCTAAGAAAAAAGATCGAAAAAAAGTATATCGGGAAAACAATGATCACATTGTATATGATGTATTAACACCTGATTTTATGAAAGCACGTATTGAAATGTTAATGATGGATTTAAATAAACAAGCAAACACAACAGAAAGTCATTATTCCCATGAAGATAAGGAAGAGATTGCTGTTATTATGAAAGGGGAAGTGTACGTAGAATTGGAGGGAAAAGAATATTTTTTAGAAGAAGGCGATGTTGTACGTATTCCACCAAATGTGAAGCATCGATTTTTGAATAAAAGTGATGAATCGAATCACATTTTATTTGTACTGACACCATCTTTAGGATGAAAATATAGTTTAACTAGAGGAGAAAGAAAATGGAAAACAAAAGTATTTTAAAAGGCGGCCTTTCAATTATTTCTCAATGTAAAAAAGAAACAAATGATATTTGGCATGCGCATTTTGGAGCAGCTGCAATTGCTAGTTATTTTAATCATATACAGAGAGCTCCAAATTATAAAGATATCACATTAGAAAAATTCCGTTATGTTATTCATTCTTAATGAACGTTAATGATCTGTAAAAGGATGTTTAATCTAGTTTCTTTTTTTGTTAGTAGTATATTATTTTTTCAAATATGTAAGATTTTACATGTGTATTTTACTTTTACTAATTATGTAAGTAGGCTATACTGAAATACATACATTTTATTTTTGGAGAGATGTAAAACGACATGGAACTAGCGAAATTGGAAAAAGTAATTGAAATAAAAAAAGAAGAACTTTTATATTTAGTATCGGATTATGGAATTCAACATGAAAAAGTATTGGCATTGAGTCAAGAACTAGACAAATTAATCAATTACTTTATGTTTTTAAAATAAAGAGAACTATGACGGGGTTTGTAAATGTTATAGTTCTTTTTTATTAGGTAATTTGAAAATATATTCAAATATATTGTCTAATTTCTTACAGAATGCGCAACTTGCTAGTCGAATATAAGGACTTTTGGTTATAATAAAAAGGAATTATTAATTGTATCGGTTAGGAGCGCAGCACATATGAAAACAGTTGTTGTTATCGGTGGAGGTATAACGGGACTTTCTACTATGTTTTATTTAGAAAAATTAAAAAAGGATTATAATATCGATTTAAATTTAATTCTTATTGAGAAAGAAGAGTATTTAGGTGGTAAAATCCATAGTGTGGAAGAAAAGGATTTCATTATGGAGTCAGGAGCGGATTCAATCGTTGCTCGTAATGAATATGTTATGCCACTTGTAAAAGATTTAAATTTAGAAGATGAAATGGTATATAATGAAACGGGTATTTCTTACATATATTCTGAAAACATGTTACATCCGATTCCTTCTGATACTATATTTGGGATACCGATGAGCGCCCAGTCTTTGTTTAGCAGTACGCTAGTCTCAACGAAAGGGAAAATCGTAGCTTTAAAAGATTTCATAACGAAAAATAAAGAGTTTACGAAAGATACATCACTTGCTCTATTTTTAGAAAGTTTCTTAGGGAAAGAGTTAGTGGAAAGACAAATTGCTCCTGTACTTTCAGGCGTATATTCTGGTAAATTGAATGAGCTTACAATGGCATCTACATTACCGTATTTACTGGATTATAAAAATAAGTATGGAAGTATTATTAAAGGTTTTGAAGAGAATAAAAAACAATTTCAATCAGCAGGAAATAAAAAATTCGTATCATTTAAAGGTGGACTATCTACGATAATTAATCGCTTAGAAGAAGTGCTCACTGAAACTGTCATAAAAAAAGGTGCTATAACGACGGCTGTAAGTAAACAAGAAGATCGATATGAGATTTCTTTTGTAAATCATGAAACAATACAAGCTGATTATGTTGTTTTAGCAGCTCCGCATGATATAGCACAAACTTTATTACAGTCTAATGAGTTAAATGAGCAGTTTAATACATTTAAAAACTCATCTCTTATAAGTATTTACTTAGGATTTGACATACTAGATGAACAACTACCAGCTGACGGCACAGGGTTTATTGTAACGGAAAACAGTGATTTACATTGTGATGCTTGTACATGGACAAGTCGAAAGTGGAAACATACATCGGGTAAACAAAAATTATTAGTAAGAATGTTTTATAAGAGCACCAATCCGGTATATGAAACAATCAAAAATTATAGTGAAGAAGAATTAGTACGAGTAGCTTTATATGATATTGAAAAGAGTCTCGGAATTAAAGGTGAACCAGAAGTAGTCGAAGTTACAAATTGGAAAGATTTAATGCCGAAATATCATTTAGAACATAATCAAGCGGTTCAAGCATTGCAAGAAAAAATGACGAATCTTTATCCAAATATATATTTAGCTGGTGCCTCATATTATGGTGTCGGAATTGGTGCGTGTATTGGAAATGGAAAGAATATAGCCAATGAAATAATGGCTACATTAAATGAATAATACTGTAGAATAAATAAAAACTGTTCCTTCAGCAAAATGGAGGAACAGTTTTTATTTATTTTATTTGAATGGAAATTGTATTGTTTTTTACATTGTTTTCTTTTAATGTTAATGTTATTTCTCCAGACTCTTTAAATGAATACGGTGATAGTTGATAAATATCTTTTATATCATGTTTTTCTTGTAATTTATTTACCGGTATTGATATGATATTTGGCTTCCATGTTTCTTGTTTTCCTGAAGGATATTCTATAAGTATTACCGGATTTTTTAACTGTATTGTTTTCCAAGAGACAAAATATAGTTGTACTTCTGTATCTTTTTTTAATAATTCTTCGGAGAAATAACCGAATTCGCCTACATTACCGAAAACAGTATAGTTTTGATTTTTTAATTTAATATCTAAATAACTAGGTTGATATGTTACCGCATGATAAGTTCCATATGAAAGTGAGAGTATGGCAGCGATTAAAATACCGATTGAAAATGTCCTAAAGCTATTACCTTTAAAGCTAGTCATCATGAATGAGTTTGGTGTGAATTTTTTTGCGAATAAAAAAATAAGTAATATGAGTAAGAGGGATAAGCCGATGAATATATACATAGATTTTTACACCTCCATAGCGCAAAATGGATTAACTATATTTTACCATAAATGTATGGGTTAGGGTGGTTGTTTAGAAGGAAAAAATGAAGGAACAAATTCTTTACAGTTCTTGATAATTTAAAATTTGATTTATGAAAATTATAGTGTCATGTTTGAGTCGCAATCAGAAGGTATCCAATTCGTGTATATAGAATAAAGAGGGAATGCGCCATTAGAAATGTTTGACTTATGGAACAATAAGGACTTTACTAATTATACATATTTTTTCTGATATAATGAATGAGTAGAGAGAAAGGAGTGATCCTATGGCATTTCCTATATTAGAAACAGAACGCTTACGTTTAGTTGAAATAGAACAATCTTATTGTCAAAAAATATATGAAATCTTTTCATTGGATGAAGTGACGTGTTATTACGGTATGAATTCTTTTACGGAGTTTGGACAAGCTTCACGTATGATCGAATCTTTTTCAAAAAATTACTTTGAGAAAAAGGCAATACGATGGGGAATTGTGTTAAAAGAAACGAACGTTTTAATAGGAACAATTGGACTAAACAATTTACAATTATGGAGTAAACGATCTGAGATTGGATATGATCTGCATCCTCGCTATTGGGGAAATGGTTATGCTTCAGAAGCAGCTGGAGAAATTATTAATTATGGATTTAAAGATTTAGGTTTGTTTAGAATTGGAGCTATTACATATCCTGAAAATGTTACTTCTTGTAGAATGTTATCTAAAATTGGCTTCCAAAAGGAAGGGCTATTGCGCGGATATATTCATCAAGGAAATAAGCAACACGATGCATTATTGTATTCTATAGTGCGAACTGATGTTGAGGACATAAATTTATAATAAAAAAAACCTCTTAATTAAAAGAGGTTTTTTTTATTATAAATTAACCTAATTTAGGTAATAAACGTTCTCCGCTTTTCATGCTACTTTTACATAAAGGGCATTTAGGCTCTTCTTCAAATGAAAAGTTCTTTCTCATCCATCCTAAACAATCCTCTGATTCACATTCCCAAACAGGGGTTTGTTCTGGTGGTACTTCTGCTACATCGTTCTTTCGATTGCGATACATGTAACCACTCCTTTTATGTAAAAAATTTTAGTTATATATTAAAAAGGTTGTTAACCTTGCTGGTAACAACCTTTTTATTGTTTGAATTATAGCTTTACAACGTTTTTAGCTTGAGGTCCGCGGTTACCTTCTTCAACTTCAAAGCTAACTTCTTGACCTTCGTCAAGAGACTTGAAGCCGTCGCCAGTGATAGCTGAGAAGTGAACGAATACATCGTTACCGTCTGCAACTTCGATGAAACCGAAACCTTTTTCGCTGTTAAACCATTTTACTTTACCTGTTAATGTCATGGTAATGCCTCCTAAAAGTAGAAAAATTACAATATGATCGGCCTTATTTGAATGAAAATAAAATTTCACATATTATCAAAAACCCATAAGGAGTACAAACTGTCCCTGATTGATACTTGATAATATGCAAAGAAAATATAGTGTTAAATTGACCTTAATTACTATCTTACAACAAATGGTGGGAAATAGCAAGTGCTGGTAATACCACTGAGTAATCTGGGTGATAATAGTAAAGGCACAAAGGAACCTCTTTTATTTATATATTATTCCTAATTGGGATTTATGCAAAATCATGTAAGAAAAACTTAGAGTAAATATTAATAATATATTTTTCGTGGTAAAATATGGTTGGTTACTGTTGGTAGTTAAATATTATAAAAGGAGAAAAGAAAGTGAAAAATAATTCATTTATAATAATTGAAGCAGCAAAAGCAGGGAGAAAAAAGGTCCATCCAGTCTTTGCTGTAATATTAGCCATTATATTTTTGACTTTAGGCGAACTTTTTATGTTATTTATGTTATTTTTACCGAAAGCTGAAACGATATTCATGAAAGGTATTTATGACAATGTTAGAATGGTGTTAACGTTTGGCGGAGCTATATTTATTTTATTTATATGGGTTCGTTTTGTAGAAAAAAGACCTTTTTCATCCATTGGCTTTTGGAAAGAGAAATGGATGAGAAAGTATTTAAAAGGTGCGTTAATAGGGTTTTTATTTATTTCAACGCCAGTTATTCTACTATTATTAATGGGGAGTGTGAAATTGCAAGTACAACATATTACCTCAACAGTGATAGTAGGAATAGTAGGATCTCTAGTTGCATTTTTAATACAAGGGGCAACGGAAGAAATTATTGTACGAGGTTGGTTATTCCCGGTTCTTTCTGTTAGAAGTCGTATATGGGTTGGAATAATTGTAACTTCATTTTTATTTGGATTTCTTCATCTACTTAATCCAGGAATTACAATATTATCTATATCGAATATAATATTAGTGGGTGTTTTCGCAGCTTTATATGTATTGAAAGAAGACGGTCTGTGGGGAATATGTGCATGGCACTCAATTTGGAACTGGGCACAATATAATGTATATGGTTTTGCAGTTAGTGGCACAACTGTATATTCTACTCCAATTTTTAAGTCTATAACAAATGGACCAGAAACATTGCATGGAGGCACGTTCGGAATTGAAGGTAGTATCATTACAACAATCATGCTCACTGTCGCTTCAATTGTTTTATGGAGAAAGTTATGGGGAAGAAAAGCGAAACAACGAAATTTTAGTTAATGAAAGAGGGAGAAACTATGGGGATAATAGCATTTGAGGGAGCAAGCGCTGTTGGTAAAAGTACCACGTGCCGTGAATTAGAAAAGAATTATGGTGCTTATATAATACCTGAAGTGAATTCTTTATTTGAAAGACCAAAAAATGAACATAGAACATGGTATTTTGAAAAACAAGTTGAGCGCTGGAATATAGCTGTTCAGAAGTCAAAGCAATATGAATTAGTAATACTCGATGGCGATATATATCAGCCACTTAGTTATAATTGGTGTTTTCATTTTGATATATTTAATCAGCCATTATCTTTAATAGAAAATTTTTATAAAGAAAAGATGATAAATAGGGAAATTGGTTTTCCAGATCAATATTTTTATTTATATACGAACGATGAAGAACTTAGAAAACGGAAAGTATCTGATGAAACGAAAAGAAGGAGAAACTTTGAAAAACATTTACATATATCAAAATCGTTTCAGCGTTATTATGAAAATTTAAATACTGTTACAGATGGGTATTGTAAATTAATTGAGGCAAAAAGTGTAAGAAATAATGAATTAGAAATAGTGAGAAACTCACAAAATTTGAACGTGTGTGAAGAAAGACGTTTTGATGTTTCGAAGTTAGATGCTATTACGAAGTGGTTAAAAGAAAATCGTGCATAAAGTAAAAACAACGAGTGTTGTAGAACGCGCTCGTTGTTTTTTGTTTCTTTATAAATATAAAGGAAAAATTTGTAGAATATTTTCATTATTTAACAGAATAATCTTTCAATTTTAAAGAAAAAGAAATACAATATGAGGAAGTATATATAAATAATATGATAGGGGATGGGATGCGATATTTTGAATGAAGTAACAGTTTTTATATAAGAAATAATTAGGTAGTCAGAACGGAGATATTTGGGAGGAAACAAGCGAGATGAAAACATTTTTGAAAATAATAGGTGTTATAGCTGGTATGGCGGTAATTGGAGTAGGTTTAACATATGGTATGCTGCATTATTTAAATAATAGTAAACCAGCTGCGAAAAAGGCATCACCAGCTGCTCCAGCAGTAGAAGTATTAGCTGATAGTAACGTAAAAGCAGAAGATGCAAAGCTTTTAGAAAATGGAAATTATTCATTGCCGAATAGTGGTTTTAATAAAAATTTTAAATGGACAGATGAGAACATACAGACAGCATTACATGAAATGGCACATCAAAAAGCGAAAGCTGATCAAAAGTGGGGCTATATTTTTATTACACAAGAGCGGATTGAAAGCTTAATTGATATTGTAAAGAGTAATGATCTTGTACAGGGAAGTACATATGTAGAAATTTTAGAACGATGGAAACAAGGAAAATATGAAAAGGTTGATGGGGATCATAATAAGATTTGGAAATTACAAAGTGGGAATTTAGGAGAAGGAAAAGGAGTAATGTCGGAAGCTGAGCAAAAAGAATTAATTAATCAAGTGTTTATGAACAAAGGTACATATTCAGGTAGTAAATTAATTGCAGGTGGGGGACAGACTAATAAATAGTATACTAATTAATGAAAGAGAGTAATTGCTTATTAGGCAATTACTCTTTTTCTATGTACATCTTAATATTTTAGTCTCGTTCAAGTAAGGAAAGGAACGATTGTAATACCGGGGAAATCCATCTAGATTTATGATAGATTACATAACTTTGAATAACTGTTGGAGTTTCGATAGGTTGAAAACATAGTTGTCCTTTTTGGCAACTTTCTTGTACAACGATATAAGGAAGAATTGAAATGCCTAACTCACACATAACGGATTGTTTAATGACTTCAACATTGGAAGTTTCAAATGTTTTAGCTGGAATATTTCCACTTTGACATAAAAAACGATCTACCATTGGCCTATAGCCGCAGCTTTGTTCTGTAAAAATGAACTGGGTGTCCTGTAATAACTGGAATGGATTTGTATGCGCAGAGGAATAAGCTGGTAAAATCCATCCAAATGTTTCATTACTAAAAGTACGCGTAATAAAATCATTATGTTCTATACTTTCTCCAATTATGAAGACAACGTCTGTTTCTCCTTCACGTAATTTTTGTAATGCTTGTTCATTTGTGTTTGTTTCAAGTACGATATTTACTTTTGGATTTTTCTGTTTGTAAGTACGTAATAATTGTGGTAATCGGTATACCGCTAATGATTCATTAGATGTAATACTTAATGTACCTTCTAAATAATCTGTATTTTGGGGGATTTCTCGCGCTTTTTCATATATTGAAAGTAATTCTAATGCATAAGGATGAAATTGATGACCTGCTTTTGTAAGTAGCACTTTTTTCCCTAACCGATCGAAAAGAGGAATATGTAAATCGTTCTCTAAAGCTTTCATATGTGCTGTAACAGTAGATTGCGCATAACCTAGCGCATGCGCAGCCTTAGAAAAATTACCATACTTCACAATGGCGCAAAATGTTTTAACATGTCTCATTTCCATAAGCGATCCCTCTTTTATTATCATGATTTGTGAATGATTATATCATGTATTTTAATTTTCCAAATGATTAAATTCTGTATAAAATGAAATTGTAGAAATATTCATTCAGGTGATATTGGAGGAGAAAAGATGAAAAAAAAGGGCTATCATGTAGCTGTTGTTGGGGCTACAGGTGCGGTAGGGCAAAAAATTATTGAACTGTTAGAGAATGAAATGAAGTTTAATATAGTTGAAGTTACATTGCTTTCGTCAAAACGATCCGCTGGTAAGAAAGTAAGATTCAAAGGACGAGAGATAATTATAAAAGAGGCAAAAACAACTAGCTTTGAAGGTGTAGATATTGCCTTTTTTAGCGCTGGGGGAGAAGTATCTAGACAATTTGTAACTCATGCAGTTTCTAGTGGTGCGATTGTAATTGATAACACAAGTGAGTACCGAATGGCACAAGGTGTACCGCTCGTTGTTCCGGAAGTGAATGCGCATACTTTAAAGCAGCATAAAGGTATCATTGCAGTTCCAAATTGTTCAGCATTACAGATGGTAACAGCACTTCAGCCGATTCGAAAATCATTCGGTTTAGAAAGAATTATCGTTTCAACATATCAAGCCGTATCGGGTTCTGGCATTCATGCGATTCATGAATTACAAGAGCAGGCTAAGTCTATGCTTGCTGGTGAAGAAGTGAAAAGTAATATATTACCGGCGAAAAAAGATAAAAAACATTACCCAATAGCGTTTAATGTACTGCCTCAAGTAGATATATTTACAGACAACGATTTTACTTTTGAAGAAGTAAAAATGATTCAAGAAACGAAGAAAATATTAGAAGATGAAAACCTGAAAATGGCAGCTACTTGTGTACGTGTTCCAGTTGTATCAGGGCATTCAGAATCGGTTTATATAGAACTGGAAAAAGAAGCAACCGTTACGGAAATTAAGGAAGTATTAATGGATGCACCAGGTGTTATTTTGCAGGATAACCCTAGTAAACAGCTGTATCCAATGCCATTATATGCAGAAGGGAAAATAGATACATTTGTCGGAAGAATACGTAAAGATCCTGATATGCCAAACGGATTCCACCTCTGGATTGTTTCTGATAACCTATTAAAAGGTGCGGCTTGGAATTCAGTTCAAATCGCAGAGACTTTAGTAGAAAAGGGAATACTTTAATCTAGTTTGAAAAACCGGGGAATCGATAATCATTTTCCGGTTTTTATCCCGCTATTTGCTGGGCAGTAAGACCCCCACTGATTAAAGCTTCACTTTATTTAATAATTGTTTTCTTTATTTCGCCCAACTTTAATTTAAATTAGTCGTTATTGAACTTTTACAAATATCTACTTTATGTGCAGTGAAGCGTAAGGTTTTGGATTCTGCATGAATTGTTAGGTTAATAATAATCGATAACGGCATTTCGACCATTTTCACAATATCTTCTATAGCAATATACTCATTTTCTGCTTCGTTATAATAAACAACAGAACGAATTACTGCCTCGTTATTTTCAATGTCAATTTCAAACATCATAGGGAATTTTTCACCATTATGTAAGAATAGTTTGCCTAGTACGATTGAACCGTTTAGCGCCTCTGTAAAATTAGTAGTTGCTGCTGGTTTTACCCATGTTTCGTCATGTTCTTCGTTTTCCTCTTCATCTATTGCCCATTCCCAAATGGGGTTTTGTTTTAGGTCTTCAATAGTTAATTCATCAATTGGTTTGCAATTGCTCATACATAAATTCTCCTTTTGCTTTGATAAATAAGTTTCTTAGTTTCATGAATTAGATGATTGCTTATAAGTGGGGACAATGTATTGTTTTTGTTTATCGGATGTCAAATCACTTTATTTTGGAACTCTATTATTACCATAATCTTAACAAGGCAATTATCAGTTAGCAAATAATCATTAGTTGAGAGTTTTGATGAGGTCTGATGTGAAGGAAAGATAGTGAAAAACAACAGGAATGAATAAAAGTTCTTTAGTATTATGTGGTATAATATGGTAGTGTAAAGAGTGCGTTTATACAGGAGGGATTACCAATGCTAAAAGTTATGTTACCATTTGTTCTTATCTTTTTTCTTGTTATTGCGATGTATATTGCTTATCAAAAGAGAAAAAAATCTGGGATAAAAGGATTGAAAAGTGCGTTAACTTCTATTTGCTTCTTTTTACTCGCAATCTTAAATATGTTTGCATATTGGTTTCATTTTGGCGGTGCTTTTACTTGGTTATTTTCAATTGTATTATTGCTAGTTGGTGCATATTTTACAAAATATATTCCAATATCTAAAAAGGTACATTAAAATTTATAAGAGTTTAATATAATGTTTACTTTGTTTTGAAAAGAGATTATTCTACTAGATCGTTGTGAAACGGTTTCATAGGATAATCTCTTTTGTTTAGTTTTGGAAAGAACGTACTGTACTTTTTAGTTGCTCAATAAATTCTCGAGTTGCAGCACACATATATTTATCTTTTCTATAAATTAGCCCTATTTCAATTGTTGGAGTAGGGTTTTCTATTTTAATAGCTTGAATGTTTTTATTTTGTAAAAAGTCTATATATGGTTTGGGTAACACTGTAATTCCCATTCCTTTGGAAACCATTTGGATTAAAGATTCCATCGTGCTAATTTCTAAAATTGGTCTTGGTTTAAAGTTGAATTTTTGACAATGAGATGTAATTAGTTCGGTTAAAAAGAAATTTTTAGGTAAAAGAATTAAAGGGTAGTTCTGTAATTCAGCAATAGATACATGATTACGTTCAGCTAATCGATGACCAGTTGGCACGACTAATGTAAGATCGCTTTTGTATAGAGGGATAGAGATAATCTCTTTATCTTGCACCGGCAGAAATGTAATTCCAATATCTAGTTCGTTTCGTAATAATTTTTCACGAATATCTCCTGTGCGAAGCCCTAATACAGAAAGCTCTATATTGGGATATAAATTATTGAAATTTAAAATAGCTGGTGGTAGTAAATAATTTACGACGGTTAACAAAGCCCCTATTGTTAAGGAACCTTGCTGTAATCCGTTTAGATCTTGAATAGCTGAACGAGCTTGTTCGACTTCATGAAAAATGGTTTTACTATGTGATAATAAAATCTTCCCTGCTTCAGTTAAAGATATTTTTTTACCAATTCGATCGAAAAGTGGCATTCCTACTTCATGCTCTAATGCACGTATTTGTTGACTTAGTGAAGGCTGTGAAATATTTAATTTCTCAGCTGCTTTTGTGAAATGTAATTCTTTTGAAACAGCTAAAAAGTATTCAAGTTGTCGTAATTCGATTGGAATCACCTCAAGTATAATAATAGGTTATACCTATCATTATTATATAAATAATTGAATTGAACAATGATTTTAAAGGTTTTATAATCATCTTTATATAGCAGAGAGGGTTGTAAAAATTAATTGAGAGAAAATACATGTAACACCTTTAAAGGAGGAAATAGAATGGCTAATGAATATCAATTATTATCTTTAAATATAGGATTACCAAAAGAGGTTACATACGGTGGAAAGGTAATTCATACAGGCATAAATAAGAAACAAGTAAAGGAACCGGTATATTTATCCTTTGTAAAATTTAATGGGGATGGACAAGCTGACTTAGTTCATCATGGAGGAGTAGATAAAGCAGTTTGTGTTTATACTGGTGATCACTATCCATACTGGGAAAAAGAATTGAATCAAGATCTTGTATATGGGGCTTTCGGAGAAAATATAACAGTTAGTGGTATGAGCGAAGAGGATGTTTGTATTGGTGATACGTTTGAGCTAGGACAGGCAATCGTACAGGTAACACAACCAAGGCAACCTTGTTTTAAATTAGCAAAAAAATATAATATTCCAAAGTTACCACTATATTTTCAAGAAACAGGATATACAGGATTTTATTTTCGTGTATTAAAAGAAGGATGGGTATCATCAGTCGACACCTTAAAAAGACTACAGTCTGATCCAAAAGGTGTTTCAGTAGCATTCGCTAACCGTATTATGCATAAGGAAAAACAAAATATTGAAGGGGTAAAAAGGATATTAGAAGTAAATGCACTTTCAAATAGTTGGAGAAAGTCTTTTGAAAAGCGTATAAGTGGAGAAGAAATTAATACGAAGGAAAGACTTGAAGGGATAAAAGAATAAAAATATTTTATTATAAATAGTGTATTTCTATTAGTAAAAGCTAATTAGAAAGCACTATTTTTATAAAATAAACTAATTAATATCCGAAAATCTTAATATTTTTTTATTCGACTTATTTTCAAATAGTCGAAACATAAAATTAATTAGACTTTTTTTTTATGTTTTATGATAGTATATTGATTGGTAAGACCTCTATTTTTAAGAGTAGGTCATATAAGTATATCTAATTTAATGGAATTTAACATTTGGAGGTACAACATGGGGAATGTTGAAAAATTGGCAAGTCTTCTAATAGAAGAACCGAAAAGAGAGCAGTTATTTCCTTTATTTGAAGAAGTGTTTGGAATTACAACTCAAACATTGAATGATTTTTCGGATAAAGGATATTGGGATGATACATATAAAGCTTTATCATTTTTACAAGAAGATAAAGTGATTGCAAATGTTGCGGCATTTTCACTCCCATTATTAATTAATGGTGAAAAAATAAATGCGGCGGGTATTCAATCAGTAATGACACACCCTAATTTCCGTAGACAAGGGCTAATGACACAATTAATGAGTAAAATGATAGAAGAAATTGATAAGAAATGTGAATGTGCATTATTGTTTACGGAAAAACCTGAACTATATACAGCATTTGGATTTAAAGTTGTGCAGGAATATTTGATGACTATACCATATGATAAAAATATTAATAATAACCATTCACTACTTAAAAAGTTAGATTTCTATAATATAGAGAATAGACAGTTAATACATGAAACGATTGATAGTAGCCAAAGACTTTCAAATAGTTTTTCAACTTTAAACTTCCATCCTTCATTTTATTTGAATATGTATGATTCGGAATGGAATGAGAAATTGTATTATTCAGAGAAACTAGATGCTTTAATCGTTTATGAAGTAGACAATGAAAAGTTGAAATTATTTGGAGTATTTGCGCCAGTACTTCCGGTTTTAGATGAATTATGTGGAGAAATCAATGAAAGGTTTACGGAAATCGAATTTTATTTTTCACCGGATCAATTAGGGGTTGAGGATGTACAGTTTAAAGAATTACAGTCTAGCAAGTATTTAATGGTTCGAAGTGATAAAGAGTTAGATTTTAAAGGTTATAAATTCCCAGTATTAGCGGAGTTTTAAATGTCTATATAAATGCTTTATTATGGAGGAGCTATGAATATATCGTATATACCAGAACGTATTGAGCAACTCACTATAATGAATGTACCTGAATACTATAAAATTAATGATAATCATGCGTTTATTGTCCGTTCGAAAGCAGAAACCGATTTTTGGCTTAAAACACATTATGGTTTTGAAGTAATGAATGGTCATGTATTTTATAATGAGATGATGACAGACTTTCAAGCTGAAGTTCAGTTACGTATGAATCCAAATTCAAAATTCGATCAAGCAGGTCTTTTTGTTATGATTTCGGAGAACTGTTGGCTAAAAACATCTTTAGAATATATCCCTGAAGGGCCATCTCACTTAGGTGCTGTCGTAACGAATAATGGATATTCTGATTGGTCAACGCAAGATTATCCAACAGAAGCAGCTAAGCAACAACTTCGTTTTCGAATTATTCGAAAACGCGGTGATTATACAATATATGTGAAAAAGAGCCATCAATGGGAACAAATAAGAATCGCTCATTTAATGGAGGATATAGGGAGTGAGCCTATTAAAATAGGTTTTTACACGTGTAGTCCTTCTAAAAATAATGGATTTGAGACTGAGTTTTTAAATTTTACAATTGAAGAATTATAGATGAAAAACCGTATTCGTTTCATTAAGAATGCGGTTTTTGTATTTACATAATATAAAGCATATGTATTGACCAGAAAGTCATTAATACTTATCATTTAATAATGTTAAATATTAATTTGCATAATATAATAAAAGTAATGAAGAAATTACAAAAAATATCGCTTAAATAAGGAGGGATATGAATTATTCAGTGGTAATTTCATGGGAAAAGGAGATTATGTATGAAATCATTTCGTAAGTTATTACAGTATTTAAAACCATACATGTTCTTCGCTATTATTGGACCGCTATTTATGGTACTTGAGGTTGCGATGGACTTAATTCAACCGACTATTATGCAACATATCATTGATGTTGGGATTGCAAATCGGGATTTAAATTATGTAATAAAAATGGGGCTTCTTATGATAGGAGCAGCAGCACTCGGTTTAGTTGGAGGGCTTGGGTGTATGATGTATTCTACAAAAGCAGCTGTTAATTTCGCTACTGACATACGAAAAGATGTGTTTGCGAAAATAGAAACATTTTCTAGTAATAATCGTGATTCATTTGGAACAGGTAAATTATTAACGATCGTGACGAATGATATCACTTCCATTCAATCAGCAATGACAATGACATTACGTGTTCTCGTTCGTGGTCCGCTGTTATTTATGGGAAGTATAATTATTGTTTTTGTAACAGCAAGAGAGTTATTTCCAATATTACTTGTAGTTGTTCCGATTTTATTACTTGCGATTATTTTAATTGCAAGTAAAGCAAGTGGTACATTTAAAAAGGTGCAAGAGGCATTGGACAAAGTGAATACAAAGTTACAAGAAAATTTATCTGGTGTACGTGTTATAAAAGCGTATGTAAGACAAAAATACGAAATCGCCCAATTTGGAAATGTAAATACAAATTTAACGAAGATAAATATTCGAGCTGTGCAACTTATTTCTTTAATGATGCCAATCATTATGCTAGTTGTAAGTGGCGGGATTGTCGCAACATTATGGATTGGTGGGGAAAAAGTATTCAATGGAACGCTTCAAGTAGGAGCGATTTTGGCATTTATTAATTACTTGAATATCATTTTAATGTCACTTATGTCGATTAGCATGGTATTTATTCAAATTGCGCGAGCTTTTCCATCTGCGGATCGTGTACAGCAAGTGTTAAATACCGAGGTTGATATTATAAGCGCAGCTAATGCAATCGAACCTGAGAAAATCGAGGGGAATATCGAATTTAAAAATGTTAGTTATAGCTATACGAAAAATAATGAATACGTTTTAAAGGATATTTCGTTTAGCATACAAAAAGGTGAAAAAGTAGGGGTTATTGGATCAACTGGAAGTGGTAAATCTACCTTAGCGAAACTGTTACCACGTCTATATGATGTGGATCAAGGTGAAATATGTATAGATGGAATAGATGTTAAAACATATGATTTGCAAAAACTCCGTGCTTCAATAGGGTTTGTACCTCAGAAGGCTTTGTTGTTCTCAGGTAGTATAGAAGAGAATTTACGTTATGGTAAAGAAAATGCAACACATGATGAGCTGGAAGTAGCAGCTGCATCAGCTTGTGCGACTGAGTTTATCAATAAGCTGGAAGAATCTTATCGATATAATTTAACACAAGGTGCGACAAATCTATCAGGTGGACAAAAACAACGTGTATCAATTGCAAGGGCACTTGTGAGAAAACCACCGATTCTCATATTAGATGATTCTACATCAGCAGTTGATGCAAAATCAGAGGCTACTATTCAAACAGCTTTAAAAACAAAATATAAAGGCACAACGACATTATTAATCGCGTCCAAAATTTCTTCCATAATGGATGCGGATAAAATACTTGTATTAGATAATGGTGAATTAGTTGGCAATGGTACACATGAACAATTGTTAGAACGAAGTGAGATTTATCAGGAAATTTATCTTTCCCAAGGTGGTAATTTGCATAAAGAAGGTGGGGAAGAACATGCGTAATTTTCAAGGGCAATTTGCTAATAAAGGTGGACGAAACACACCGAAGATGGGAAAAGCTAAAAATGCCCAAGGAACTGTAATGCGGATATGGAACTATATGGGCTATCAAAAAGCTGCTCTAATGTTTGTTATATTTCTAGTCGTTGTTACTACTTTACTTGGATTATTAGGTCCCTATTTTATGGGAGTCATTATAGATCAATATATTGTACCGAAAGATTTAAGTGGTACAGCAAGAATGTGTATGTTACTTATCGCGATTTACGGTGTAACTGTACTTTTAACATGGTTACAAACATTTGTCATGATTAACGTTGCATTAAAAACAATTCAAAAAATACGACAAGATATTTTTGAGAAAATCCAAACGCTTTCTTTACGGTTCTTTGATGTGCGTTCTCAAGGTGATTTAATGAGCCGTGTGACAAATGATATAGATAATTTGAACCAAGCTTTGACACAAAGTGTTGTACAAATTATTTCATCAGCGCTAACTTTTATAGGTGTAACGATTGCGATGTTCGCCTTAAATTGGATTTTAGCAATTGTAACTTTAATTACAGTACCTATTATGTTTTACGTTACAAAAAAACTAGTTGCATATAGTGGTAAAAACTTTGCGAAGCGTCAAAAAGATTTAGGTGAATTAAATGGATTTATTGAGGAAGCAATTACAGGTGCGGATGTTACGACGTTGTATGGAAAAGAAAAAGAAACTGTACAAAATTTCAATAAAATTAATGAACAGCTAAGAGTTTCAGCTACGAAGGCTGATACATTTTCAGCTTTTATTTTTCCAAGTATGAACTTTATTAATAACTTAGGTATGGGGCTTGTCATTGGGACTGGATCAGTTATGGTCTTAAACGGAATGACAACAGTAGGTGTTATTGCGGCTTTTATTAATTATTCTCGTCAATTCTCAAGACCGTTAAGTCAATTTGCGACTTTAATGAATACAATTCAAGCGGCAGTTGCTGGTGGAGAACGTGTTTTTGAGATTATGGATGAGGTACCAGAAATTCAAAATAAAAAAGACGCATTTGTTGTACAAAATTTACAAGGGCATGTTGCACTTGAGAATGTTTCATTTGGCTATGCAGAGAATAAAACGATTTTAAAAGAAGTGAGTCTTAAAGCGCAGCCAGGAGAGACAATTGCTTTAGTTGGTCCGACTGGATCAGGGAAAACAACAATCATTAATTTGTTAACTCGCTTTTACGATATACAGCAAGGACAAATTCATATTGATGGAAAAGATATAAAAGATTATGATATTAATTCTTTACGAAGTAAAATAGGAGTAGTTTTACAGGATACGTATTTATTTGCGGGTTCGATTATGGATAATATCCGTTATGGACGCTTAGATGCTACTGATGAAGAAGTTATCACTGCAGCTAAGGCAGCATCTGCACATTCTTTTATTAAGCATTTGCCAAATCAATATGAAACAGAAATTGCTTCAGAAGGATCGAATTTAAGTCAAGGACAAAAACAACTTCTTGCGATTGCACGAGCAATTTTAGCAGATGCAGATATATTAATTCTCGATGAAGCGACATCTAATATTGACACAAGAACAGAATTACAAATACAAGCAGGGCTAAATAATTTAATGAGAGGTCGCACAAGTTTTGTGATCGCTCACCGACTTAAAACAATTGAAAAAGCAGATCAAATCCTTGTTATAAAGGATGGAAGAATTTTAGAAAGAGGGAATCATGAGTCTCTTATGGAAGATAGAGGGTTTTATTTTGATCTGTATACGAGTCAGTTTAAAATATAGTAAAAACATTGATATGTTGCGGTTTCTCTTGAGAGGAGAAACCGCATTTTTTATATTTGTAAATATTACTATTCAAATGGTTTTTCACTACATATTTTAACAGCATCCTCCTGCATTCCAGGCAAAACATGTGAATAGCGATTTAATGTTATGAACATATCTTTATAACTGAATTGTTCACTTACAGTCTTTAGATGTATACCTTGTTTCAAAAGTAGCGTAGCATGTGTATAACGTAAATCATAAAATCGAACCTTAAAAATCGGAATTTAAATAAAAAGAGCGCTGTTAAAAGCGCTCTGAGACAAACTATATATTTAGAGAGGAATCAAGATAATATATGGATATTGTTTGAGAATGTTGTAGGTTTTAATTAAAAATAAAGCACACATATAAGTGTGCTTTTATGAACGCTTTAGATTTGTATGACTATATAGTCAACATACAATAAAATATGCTTGTTTGATATAAATGTGTGTCAAATCTATAAAAATATATTTTAGTGTGTATAAGGAACATTAAATGTTAGTTAGCCAAGTCTTTTGTTTTTATCCCGCATTAACGGGCAACCCAATTGGTGAGGGCTAATAATCATGGGGGGATGAACTAAACCCCAATGATTAAAGTTTCACCTTATTAACGAATTTGTGCAACTGTTAACGCTGCAGAACGAATATCTACTGTACCTATTACTTCAACGGGGACAATTTGAATTAGATCACCTGGGTTTAAGTTAATTAGAATGACGCCACTTGATACATCGACTTCACCAGTTCCAATAATATTAGAATGGACTGCGGTTCCGGATCCTGCAATAACATTAGTCGATGAATTTAATGTCAAGAAAAAGCGTGCTGCTTCTGGGGCTACTGGAACGTTATCAAGACTAATCGTTAATGTATAGCTAATTTGATAAATACCAGCTACTTGAATTTTAATACCAGTTCCAGTACTAATTGTATCATTGATTACAGGGACAGTAATGTTAGGATTTGGGCCTGTACTAGGTAATAGTAGTGGTGTAAATAATGTTGCAAATTGAGGTGAAGTAGCATTGAAGGCAAAACCTAGGGCAGGTAGTGTACTAGGTGCTTGTGCTTCACAATTAAAATTAGCGAATTTACGAATGGATGAGCGCATATTTTCACTCCTTTCTTGTATTTAGATTTCGTGAGTATTAACTTCACATTTTGGACAAGCATAATACAATATATGAAAATTTATAGTAGATAGTGCACAAGCGTTACTATTACGGATAAAGCTATGAATAATAATAAATACAATATGGAAAAAGCAGTTAGCTAATTTAGCTAACTGCTTAGTCGATTCTCCAAGAGCAAATAGACGAAAAATTATTGCGCTATATAAAAGATCACTATAGATAAGTGCTCTTTTTGAGAGTGAGTATAAATTTCTATCATTCTATCTAGTATTTGCACTGTATTATGTAGTTGCTACTAAAATTGATGTGAATTTTTAAAATTAGAGGTTTCTTTTAATGAAACCTCTAAAAAGACAACTAAAGTTACGTTATAGTAAATTCAATTGCGATAGGAGTGCCTCCATCTAGGACTGCTCCTCCTACAATAGTAGCAGCTGTAGTAGTCACACCAGTAATAGTATCACCTGTTTGAATAACACCATTAATATAAAGTGTTAAAAAGGCATAAGAAGCAGGGAATGTTGTTACAGCACCAGTGTCATCAGTGAAGTCTGTGTTAGCAAAAGTTAAATCTGCTCCAGCAGCAGTTCCTGTTGCTGCTGTACTTACAAATCGTCTTCCAGCTATAAAAGGTTTAACGATAGGCATTTATGTTCACCCCTTTTTGAAAATTAACTCGGACAAGTGTTTTGAAAGTTTTGTCCTGTATCGTATAATATGCTGTGCTTCTACTAAGAGATACGGCTTGTATACTAGTAAATAAGTATAATTATTATGCGTTTTATAAGTTAGGTTCTTATAAGTAATTAGTAATTAAGTGGTTAAGGTTGGATTTTGTATATGGTATGTTTATGTAAAAAAAAGAGAGCTCTTTTAGAAAGAGCTCTTAATCAAATTATTATCTTAGTGTTGGAGGGAGACTGGCGGCCTCAGTGACAGATGGTAAAAATAATTTCCGTGGTATTGTAATAAATTCAAGCGCAATTTGCTTTGGATAAAAAAGTATTTGAGTTAAATCTAGAGCATGTATTAATAGTATCATGAAGCTTGTAAGAATGATAAAACTACCCCAAAAGAAACTTTTTGAAGTGTTGCGAAAATCTTTTATTAAAGAAAAGAATGAAAAAAATGTGGTAACAATGAGAATGAAAAATTTATACTTATCAGCCATTGTAATCCTCCTAAAGAACAGTAATTTATATTATACCGTATTTTTCAATATTATTATAAAAAGATTTTAAAGTGAATAATAAAAAAAAATAAAGCCATAACTTAAAACATTAGTTTAGGTTCTATTGTTTGAATTCTTTGTTTTAGAAGGTATATAATCTGAATTTGAAAATTTTCCAAATGAATTACCATTTTTTATTTCTGATCCAACATCAAGTGCTTAATGAAATGGTATGAAAGATTATAGGCTAGTGATACGAGATTAAATAAGAGGAATTTGCGTACAGCAAGAGTTCTAGCTCAGATTTCTACTAGAGAAAAGTATTTAGTTGGAGTTGGTATGTTAATAAAAAACGGATAGATGTCGAAACTAAATATTCATGACATTAAGGACAAAGATCAGGAAATATAATTTGGTATTCTGGGAATAACCGGAGATCCGTAGTTAAGGTTGCATAGTATTTGTATTTTTTTTCTAATTTTTCAATTGTTGTTAAGTGATGAGAACCTAATCCACGTCGTACACTATGTTGAGAAAGAGTCGGCCCAATTTGTAATTTTCGTTTTTTCATTGGATCGTTCCATGGACTGTAAAAAAATTTAAAAATAAAAGCAGGTTCCATGTAAATGCTATAAGGATAATGCGAGCCATGTCTCCCGACTCTATAGTTGCCGTGCGAATTATTGTGAATTAATCTACCGTTAAGATATAGTTGATTTGGATTAGGTTGAATTATTATGCCGTGATAACGTTGTTTAACAAGCGGAGAGCTATATCTTGGATTAGTGTAGCCATAAGTCGGTTCATCAATCATCATAATCATTCTTATTGAAAACATATTGCCGCCCATAGTGCTAAGTGATTTAAAAAATTGTTCTTTATTATAACAGCACAGGAATTCTGTCGTATTCAATACCATTTTCCATCCTGTAATTTCTCTTTCAATTTCCATAACTTCTTGATCAACTAAATAAGCATCAAATTCGAGTGATTTTGAGTTTCGTATTTCCCAATTAGGAGCGAATGTTTTACAGATTTCAACTGAACGATCAGTGGATCCACGATTAATAAGAATGCCATGATCAAATAGCTTTGTATGGTGCATTAACCACCATGGAAGTAAATATTCTTCATTGTAAAAATGAGAAATTAAAGTAGTCTTAATCAAAATCACCTCCGTATTTAACCTGCTTCTTATTTAATATGATATGGAAGGAAACCTATTGTTAGAAGGTTTCCTCTTAAAAGTTTTAAACCACACAGGGTATGTGGATGGATTAGTATATAAAGTAGTCTGATTTTTATTTTTTGAATATAAAAAAAGACACTCAATTGAGTGTCAATATAGTATTGCTCTCGCGTATAGGATTGGAGATGTTCCTCAAATACATATTGAGATGGTCTGTAAAGAAGAAACAATCTTCATCTTTAATGTAACATCGACATGGGTGAAGTGTAAATTGATAATATATATACGGAAAATTTAGTATAGATGTTTTCTACTATGGATATAGTAAAATTTATTTTTATTACTTAATCACTATCGTAATATTTATCAATTGAGTATTTAGATTGTTTATTATAAAAAGAATGAATCATTTTTTAATCAATTCGTATAATTGTAAGAGAGGCACCTGTTGATCCGCCTCCAACTAAATTCACGACGGATAATATACCAAATAATTGTAGTGAGATTGTATTACCAGCATTTAAATTAGTAATTAAGTTATTACTATAATTTGAAGTAGATAAAGTGGGAGAAAAAATAGAGCCAGGAATTGGCGTAGAAGCGTTTAATAGTAGTCTAGTTCCAGCAAGTAGAGCGGTTGTTGTATTAACTTGATAGGTTAAATGATATCTTCCAGTTACAGGAATTGTAAATACGTCATTTGAAGCGTTAACTGTAAAATTACCGAGACTTTGGTTATTTGCAAGTGGAATGTTTGTTCCTCCTAATACGACTGAAACAGAACCACCTGATGTATTATTAGCGAACATAGAGTTTGTTGTAACGATTGAACCAGTACTCCCGGTAGGTCCAGTACTCCCGGTAGGTCCAGTACTTCCGGTAGGTCCAGTACTTCCGGTAGGCCCAGTACTCCCGGTAGATCCAGTACTTCCGGTAGGCCCCGTAAGCCTGTAAGGGAAAATAATGTCAAGAGCCATTGACATTAGTTCCTTTTTTCTAATTTCATTATTATCTTGAATATAAATCACCTCATCTTTTTAAATAAGAATGTTATAGATTTACTACTTTTTAAATAGAATGATCAATTTATTATATTAATAATAGTGGCTATAGCAACGGTAAAATGTTTAATACATGTAATAATTATTATGAGAAGAAAAGAGAATAGTTATAAAGTTATTCTTTAATGATAAGGTCTAAATGATATGTATGAGTTAAAAAACATGTGGAATGAGGTATTAACTTGAAACGCAATGACAAATTATCATTGAATAAGGGGATGATAGGACCAGAAAATATTGGACCTACATTTCCGATTCTTCCACCAATTTATATTCCAACCGGAGCAACAGGACCAACTGGAATAACGGGACCGACCGGAGCGACGGGGATAACAGGAGCAACCGGAATAACGGGAGCAACTGGAGTAACCGGGCTAACCGGAATAACGGGAGCAACCGGAGTAACAGGACCGACTGGAATAACAGGCCCGACTGGAATAACAGGCCCGACTGGAATAACAGGCCCGACTGGAATAACAGGCCCGACTGGAATAACAGGCCCGACTGGAATAACAGGCCCAACCGGAGAAACGGGCCCGACCGGAGAAACAGGCCCGACTGGAATAACGGGGCCGACCGGAGAAACGGGGCCAACCGGAGAAACAGGCCCGACTGGAATAACGGGGCCGGCCGGAGAAACGGGGCCGACCGGAATAACAGGCCCAACCGGAGAAACAGGCCCGACAGGAGAAACGGGCCCAATTGGAATAACGGGCCCAACAGGAGAAACGGGCCCGACTGGAATAACGGGACCAACAGGAGTAACCGGGCTAACCGGAGAAACGGGACCGACCGGAGCAACAGGCCCTACTGGGGGTATTGGTCCTATCACAACAACCAATTTGTTATATTATACTTTTGCAGATGGAGAGAAACTTATATATACAAATGCCGATGGGATACCTCAATATGGTACAACGAATATATTATCGCCTAGTGAAGTTTCATATATTAATTTATTTATTAATGGAATAATGCAACCACAGCCATTATATGAGGTGAGTACTGGTAAATTAACTTTATTGGATACTCAACCTCCATCGCAAGGATCTTCAATTATATTACAATTTATCATTATTAATTAAAAGGACAGATCCTTAATGAAAAGGAATCTGTCTTTTTTTGTTTTATATTTAAATAGTTAAAATTAAGTGAAGGTACATTCAATTTCTAGCTGTCATAAATGGTTGAATGATAGGAATTTTAACTTCAATCCTTTTCACAGTGTATTGGAATAAAATATAAAATGAATTTTTCAATATATTATATGAGAGTTCTCTATAATACAAACGGCTTCATGTTTAAAAAGAGAACACAATCTTAGTAAAGAAATAATGTATATTTATATAAAAAAATAGCACTGTTAATTGTTGAGTATATTCAAATTAATATGTGTATTTAAACCTAAGAGATAAACGTGGAAAAATAAAATAAACCCGTAAGTTTAGGTATTTAATCTAAGCAGTCAATTATTAAAAACATATAATTAATATGTGAGTCATGAACATAATTAAATAGCGTTTGTAAGTTTAATTATATTTCATGTTTCCTATTTTAAGTCAATATATAACATATTTTTTTACAACTTTATGATCCTTATAATAGGAAAAACTCAAATATAAAACAAGTAAGGAGGACATAAATGACAAACAATAATTGTTTTGGTCATAACCACTGCAATAATCCGATTGTTTTCACTCCAGATTGCTGTAACAATCCACAAACAGTTCCGATTACTAGTGAGCAATTAGGTAGATTAATTACTTTACTAAACTCTTTAATAGCGGCTATTGCAGCGTTTTTTGCAAATCCAAGTGATGCAAACAGATTAGCTTTACTCAATTTGTTTACTCAACTATTGAACTTACTAAATGAATTAGCACCTTCCCCAGAAGGGAATTTCTTAAAACAATTAATTCAAAGTATTATTAATTTACTACAATCTCCTAACCCAAATCTAAGTCAATTACTTTCTTTATTACAACAATTCTACAGTGCTCTTGCACCATTCTTCTTCTCTTTAATTATTGACCCTGCAAGTTTACAACTTTTATTAAACTTATTAACTCAATTAATTGGTGCTACTCCAGGAGGCGGAGCAACAGGTCCAACAGGTCCAACAGGTCCAGGAGGCGGAGCAACAGGTCCAACAGGTCCAACAGGTCCAGGAGGCGGAGCGACAGGTCCAACAGGCCCAACAGGAGCGACAGGTCCAGCAGGTACTGGTGGAGCAACAGGTTTAACAGGAGCAACAGGTTTAACAGGAGCAACAGGTTTAACAGGAGCGACAGGCCCAACGGGAGCAACAGGTTTAACAGGAGCAACAGGTTTAACAGGAGCAACAGGCTTAACAGGAGCGACAGGTCCAACAGGAGCAACAGGTCCAACAGGAGCAACAGGTTTAACAGGAGCAACAGGTTTAACAGGAGCAACTGGTGCAACTGGTGGCGGAGCTATTATTCCATTTGCTTCAGGTACAACACCATCTGCGTTAGTTAACGCGTTAGTAGCTAATACAGGAACTCTTCTTGGATTTGGATTTAGTCAGCCTGGTGTAGCTTTAACTGGTGGAACTAGTATCACATTAGCATTAGGTGTAGGTGATTATGCATTTGTAGCACCACGTGCAGGAACTATCACGTCATTAGCAGGTTTCTTTAGTGCAACAGCTGCATTAGCTCCAATATCACCTGTTCAAGTGCAAATACAAATATTAACTGCACCTGCAGCAAGCAATACGTTTACAGTACAAGGCGCACCTCTTTTATTAACACCAGCATTTGCCGCAATAGCGATTGGTTCTACAGCATCAGGTATCATAGCTGAAGCTATTCCAGTAGCTGCTGGAGATAAAATACTACTGTATGTTTCATTAACAGCAGCAAGTCCAATAGCTGCAGTTGCTGGATTTGTAAGTGCAGGTATTAATATCGTTTAATTTGTTACAATGTTTAGTAGGAAATTAAACAGGGGTTTGTATATAGTCCTTCCTAATAAATTTAGGAAGGACTATATTTTTTGAGGAAATAAGTAATAAATCAATTGAATAATTACTCTTTATTAAGTTCGTATAAAAAAGTATAATTTACCCTTTCTCATTTAAGGCATAAGTTATGTAACTTTAAAAATTTCCGATCAGCAAAAAAAGATGAATTCTTTTAAAAAAGAATTCATCCATAAAATAAACTATTTATTTTTATTGCAGTTACATCCTTTTTTCTTTACATAGCCTTGCTCGGCTAAGTCTCTTTGCGATTGGGAATTGGAAGATTGAGAATTGGAAGATTGAGAGGATGCTGAAGAGCTACTATTTTTATTATAAGAGTAGTTTTTTCGATAGTTATAATTACTCATAGTACTATCACCTCCAATTTAATATATAAATATTATATGTATGTACACTATCAATTGTTACTATTTTTAATAGGAAGAGAAGATACAATAAAAAAATCTCCTCGGTATTTTCCTAGGAGATAAACTATGTTTTTTTGAAAATTTACAAATTAATAGCCCCAGTAAAGAGGAAAGTAATAAGAATCTTGGTGATGCGGATTATGTTGTTGAGCGAGGGGCTGGGTTGGATAATTTTTCGTTTCACGGTTTTGATTGCAGTTTGAAGGAGGACCAATTACAGTAGTTGATTGAATAGGGGAAACCGCTTGTTTCCATTGTTGTTCATTGAGGCAGTAAGTATGGGCCATCATATGAGCCGGAGTTAATCTTAAAATATCAGAACCGAAAATAACTTCTGGCGCTGGGGCATTGAAAATAGCTAATAAATGAGTATTATCTGCTGTAGCAATTTCATAATGCCACCACGCTTGTGGAATGTTGGCAACTTGCCCCGGTTTTATCGGTAAGTTTAAAATTTGATTCGTAAATGGATTAAGTAAAGAAACAACAGCAGACCCTGAAATACAATAAACAAGTTCAGTTGCATTTTGATGAATATGTGGTTCTACAACATTTCCTGTACTTAAATAAATATCTAATAAAGAAGTATTTTCTAAAGTATTTAATTGTTTAATACCGAGTACATTTATATAATTTTGGGCATCTTTCCGAAAAAAATTACTTTTATTTACATCATAAGTAAAATTGGTTGAGGGAGAGGTATAGTCGATGTTGGCAGTCAATTGTATTACCCGCCTTTCTATAGGGAAGTTAGGTTACAAAATTAGGATATGAGTCTAGTCTTTGTTTTGTGCTGTTGTCGGCAGCTTAATAAATTCACTTATTTCATAAAGAATAAGGTGTTAATACTAAACTATATTCGTATTCCCATTCATACTTTGGATTGATGGAAAAAAGTAATGAAAATGTTAATTTAAAAGTACATCAATCATTTATAAGGAGTGAATGTTCATGTCATTTAGTGAAATGATTAGAAATGAAGTACTCAGCTGGGCGGGTGTTTCTGAAAAACCGCATCGATTTGGTGGTATTGAAATAAATTATGGTAAGAAAGAACTTGGCCATCTTCATGGTGATAAATTAGCTGATTTACCATTTCCGAAGTTAAAGCGAGATGAATTAGTGAAGCAAGGATTGGTAAAACCAAATCACGTATTACCTGAATCAGGATGGATCAGTTATTATATAAAGAGTGAAGAGGATATTCCATTTGCAATTGAGTTATTTCGTATGCAATATGAACGAATTAAAAAGTAATGAAATAAAGTAGGGTAATAAAAATTTATTTTCATGTCACATCCCTCCTTAATCGTTCGTCTTGTATGTAGAACGATAAGGAGGGATTTTATTATGAATACATTTGATGTAGCAATTATTGGCGGTGGGCTTGCTGGATTAACAGCATCTATATATTTAGCGAAAGCTGGAAAGAAAGTGATTGTATTAGAAAAATCCAGTCAATTCGGTGGCCGAGGGATGACTATAAATAAAAATGGAATCTGCATGAATCTTGGTGCACATGCTTTATATAGAGGCGGAGCAGCGTTTATAACTTTTAATGAGCTCGGTTTGAATCTTCCAGGTGGAATACCATCTACAAAAGCACATGGAATATGGAAAGGGGATATATTCACCATCCCAACAGATTTTCGCTCAATTTTATCAACACCACTACTTTCGTGGTCTGCAAAAGTACAATTCTCACGTCTTATGATTCGTTTAGGAAATTTAGATGTAGGAGAAGTTCCGAAAATGAGTCTAACTACATGGGCAGAAAATGAAATAAAAGATCCAATGGTTCGCAATATATTTTATGCGCTATGCCGGACAACAACATATACGTTTGCTCCTACAATACAATTAGCATCATCTGTACTAAAGCAAATACAGCTTTCTATAAAAGCAGGAGTGCTTTATGTAGATGGTGGTTGGGAGACGATAATAACAAAATTAAGAGATTTAGCGAATGATGTCGGGGTAAAATTTTTGGCTAAAAAGCATGTTTTGGAAATAGAGCATTATGAAGATAAACAAAGAATACATTGTGTTGATGATGAGGTTTTTGAAGTAGGTACAGTCATCGTGACGACTCCGCCAAAAGAGGCTTGTAAAATAATAAAAGGTGCAGAAGGAACAAGTTTGCATAGATGGAGTGAACAATCGGTACCGGTTACTGTTGCTGCATTAGATATTGGCTTGAGACAATTACCCAATTCTACACATCAATTTGTATTAGGATTAGATCAACCTATATTTTTCACAAATCAATCGAGAGCAGCTAAATTAAGTGAAGATGGATCAATTGCAGTGAGTCTAATTAAGTACCATAATCCTATGCTAGAGATGAATCATATTCATGAAGATAAAGAACAGTTGGAAAGTACGATGGAGTTGTTACATCCAAATTGGAAAAGAGAAGTTGTTGCACAGCAATATTTACCGAAAATAACAGTAGTACATGATTTTCCTCATATTGACCGTGTTGAAAAGCCGGGTCCTAATATACCTGAAATGCCAGGTGTTTATGTTGCAGGAGATTGGGCAGGGCATGATGAAATATTAGCTGATGCTGCGGTAGCAAGCGGGAAACGTGCAGCGTTACACATTTTAAAGCAATATGAAAGTGAGGCAGTTCATCATGGAAACGGAGCAGTTATATGAAGCGTATCAACCATTATTATTTTCGTTAGCATACAGAATCCTTGGGAGTGTTATGGATGCTGAGGATATCGTTCAGGATGTATTTATCTCGCTAAATAATATAGAAGATCCTCAATCTATAGAAAATATGAAAGCATATTTATGTAAGATGGCGACAAATCGTTCAATTGATAAATTACGATCGGCAGCGCATAAACGTAACGTGTATGTAGGGATGTGGTTGCCAGAGCCAATTGTAGAAGAGAGTGATGAGCCATCAAAGTCATTTATAATGAAAGAATCCCTTTCCACCGCATATTTATTACTTTTACAACAATTATCTGAGGTAGAAAGGATTGTTTTCATATTAAGAGAGGTTTTCAGTTATGAATACGAAGAAATAGCTTCAATTGTTGATAAGAGTAGTGTGAACTGCAGGAAAATCTTTCAACGTGCTCGAAAAAGCATGTTGGAGAAACCGAAGCAATCAAAATTAAGCACGGAGAAAATGGCTTCTTATGTTGAAAAGTTTGTATCATCATTACAGTGTGGGGATGCGGAAGGTATGTTAGAAGTATTAAAAACAGATGCTATACTCAAAGCTGATGGTGGTGGTAAAGTTACGACTGCTATTAACCCGATTTATTCTGCGGATCGAATTATACGTTTGTTCTTTGGGATTGCACAACGATTGACAGAAGAGTACACTGTTGATTTCAAAATGGTCAATGGTATACCAGGAGTTATAGTTACAATAAATAATAAAGTAACTTATGTTCTTTCGTTTGCATTTGAGGATGAGAAAATTTCAAATATTTATATGATGGTTAACCCTGAAAAACTTATGCATTTAAATGTAAAAATATAAAAAAGCGCATTTCTTCAGAAATGCGTTTTTTTATTATTTTTCTAACATTTCAAGAGGTACATCTTTTTCGCCAGCTACCTCAAATTTAATTTCCCCGTCTTCTTCATAAATACGTGTAATAATCGGTATAGTAATCATTAATTTTTTATGCTGCTTTCGTTTTCGAGCAGCATCTAAGCTAATCACGTTCATTTGTAAGCATCCTTTCTTCTGGAAATATATAAACAAAGAAAATGCGTCCGAAAAGGGCGCTTAATTGAATTTGAAATACCGATTCATTTAAATGGGGTTTATATAATTTAATAACTGCAATTTTAATATGAAATAATATGAATGGAATAATTGCACGTAGAAATTAACTTTACCAAAAAACGAAACAATATGCTATAAAAAAATTCAAATCTTTGTCATATAATAGGAAAAAGGTCTTTGTTTCGCATATAATGAAAGTAGACGGGCAGCAAGAGCTTTTTCATCATATTGCTTTGGAAAGGCGATGAAAAAAATGGATACGTTAGATTCATTATTATTTCAACTTGAACAATATGGAGAAGAGCATGATCGAAATAAAAAAACACGGGAAGAAAAATTACGGAATATTACTCGTGAGATGGGGCAATTTTTATCAATTTTAGTAAAAGGGTGTAGCGCAAAAAACATTTTAGAAATCGGAACTTCTAATGGCTATTCTACATTGTGGTTAGCTAATGCGGTAGAAGAAACAAATGGAAATGTAACAACTGTAGAGCTTTCTTCAGAACGAGTTGGAGAGGCACTTGTCAATTTTGAAAAGGCAAACCTTTTACAAAGGATTGATGTTCATAATCAAGAAGCAGGGGCATTTTTAGATGCGCAATTAGATCATTCATTTGATTTTATTTTCCTAGATTCAGAGCGTACGCAATACATGTGGTGGCTTGAGCATATAAAACGCATTTTACAACCAAAGGGTTTTCTTGTTGTTGATAACGCAACCTCTCATGCAAATGAATTAGCCGAGTTTAAAAAAATGATAGAAGAAGATGAAATGTTTGAAACGGTGTTATTGGCATTTCAAAATGGAGCACTCGTAGCGCGCAAGAAGAAATAGGAGTGAGCGCAATATAATTATCACATTGAAAAAGGGTGTATGTCAAAAGATTGAGTACAGAAGGATAGGAGAACATAATTTATAGTAACATACGAAGAATCCGCCTTCAGCATGTCGTTCTCTAGGTCTTAAGTCTGAGGAAAATTATGTTGTTTACAGGTATACTTATAGTAAGAAACAGGGAATGACTGCATAAACAGGCATTTCTAAAAAAATCGATTTCAAGCAATCAGAATGTATATGAAATACGATATAATAGATGAAATATAGTGCATATAAATTCGCACATATAAATAAAGGAGCGATTTTGTTGACTGAACTCGAGAAAAAAGAACCTGTATCGATCGTGAAAGATAATAATGTAGAAGTAGTGGTTGATACAGTTATAAAAGATGCAGAATTAGAGGAACTGAATAAAGAAGCTGATCTTTATGTACAAAAGTTAAATAGCGAGCAAAATACAGATTTATCAAAAGTATTGTCTCAGCTAGGAGATTTAGGAGATAAAGAGCAACAAGCAGCAGGACAAACGTTGTCAGCATTAAAACGTCCTGTAACAGCGATGATGAATGGAAAGAACGAAGAAATTCCAAATACATTGTTAGAATTACGAAAAGTGGTATCAGAACTTGATCCGAATTCATTAAAAGCAAGTGGTATGAAGAAAATTATGTTTAAAGTATTCAAGAAAAATCCACTTGAAACATACGTGCATAAATATCAATCTATAGATAAGCAAATTGAGGAGATTATAAGATCCCTTCTAATTGGTCGTGACAACTTACAAGAAGATACAGTTGGTCTTGAAATGCTTAAAGAGCAATCGCATGATAAAATTCACGCTCTTGATAAGCAAGTATACTTAGGGAAAAAACTTGCTGGCATGCTGGAAGCTGAGAAACAAAATCCAGAACGTCAAAGAGATATTCCATTAATTAACGATGCGTTAGAAAAGATACTTGTACGTACACGTAATATGCAGCAAGCGAAAAGTGTTTTATTACAATCTATCGCATCTGTAGACATTATTAAGAAAAATAATGAAAAGTTAACAGAGGCAATTCGTAATGCAATTACGATGACGCAAAACGTTGTAACGGTTTCAGCTGCTATTCAGTTAGCGTTAACAAATCAACGGAAAACAATCGATGCAGTGAATGCGACAAATGAAGCAATTGAATCGATGGTATTAAGTAATTCTCAAGCGTTAAAACAAAATACAGAAGAAACGACAAAATTGCTTGAAAACCCTGCTATTAGCATGGATAAATTACGTGAATCATTCCAAAATGTGTTCGCTGCAATTGAAGCATCTGAAAAATCGTCAGAACGTATTATCGAGTCAAGTAAGAAGTTCGTTATTGAACTAGACACATTTAATGATGAGATGAAGCAGAAACTCATTCAGCGTCCAAGGAAATAAAGGATTATTAGAGGAGGTGAACAAATGAGTTTCATTCAAACAGTATTATTACTACTCGGTACATTGCTTTTAATAGCATTTACTGTCGTTGTTTTAGTCGTATATTTCGGACGGAAGCTGTATTTTTCATGGACGAAGCCATATAAAAGAGCGCAAGATTCTTTAGACAAGTTATCAAACAAATCAATACCGTTTCTACAAGAATTTACACAACATCCACTGTTTTATCGCTGGATTCGCACTGAAGGAAAGAAAGAACAAAATACATTAAATACTCTATTTTGTGCATCAGGTCAACGTACGAGAGAACAAGTCTTCTCGATGTTACCGAAAGAAAAGCAGAAAAAAGTGCATGTAATGGCAAAAACTACGAAAAAGCTTACGAATGAAGATATTGATGTAGCTGCGATGAAAGTGAAAGATTTCTTAAGACAAGAGACACAGCAAACTGTAAAACCGACAGACTTATCATTTTACAAATTGTATTTTTATGACCGTTATCCAGACGCATTAAATACAATTCAAGCGTATAAACGCTCAATAAATCCTTCATTACAAAGAACGGTTGATGATATTACAATTTCAGTATTGAATGCACTTCCGTACTATCAAGAGCAACGCATGTTTGAACAACAACATAAACTTGAAACGTTCTTAATGAAAGATTTAACGGCCATGTTATCGTTGGTAGTACAATTACCACCTTCACAAAGACCAGAGAAAGAAGAAGAACTGAAAATCTACTTGGAAAATTTCCAAAAAGAAATGGAAGTAGTAGAGCGAGATATTCGCGACTCAATTGATCACGATTTAAATGTGAAGATGAGAGCAGCGACTGAGAAGTTTAAGAATAAATAACAAAAAGCGCCTTAAAAGCTAAGTATCACAGCTTTAGGGCGCTTTTTGTTATGAGATTTTATTTTGCACTAACGGTAGTATGACTAGAAGCCACACTTTCATTATGCAATCGATCAACTGCAGTTACGACATACGTATACGTTTCTCCAGAAATAGCGGTTTTATCTACATAAATTTCTCCAAGTGTTGTTTTTCTTACAGTAGTAAGTAAATTTTTCGGATTTTGTATATCCACTTCATTTTTCCCATTCGTGCGGTAAATAGCGTAATAAGTAGAATCATTATCTCTATTGTCAATGATACCGATTGCAATACCTTCATCTCTTGGAATGGCACCTTTTAAAGTCGGTTGTTTTGGTGGATCATGATCAAGCCAAGGCATAGGCGGAATTAATGCAGGATATTTATATATGTCTTTTGAGAGTCTATCTTTAGCTCCAAGTGGATTGTTATTAATATCTTTTAAGCTAAAATGCATACTACCTTTTATTTCAGGATATAGCCGGTTTAATGCAATTTGTCTTGGATATTCTTCTGGATCAGACCAAGCAGGGACGGAGTTATTATTAATTTTATAGGCCGCTTGACCGATGTATAGGTGAATCGGTTTGTTATTTGTTTCTTTAACCCACCAATCTACTAATATGTCATATGCAGCTGGGGTGAAACCTATATTCCAATATATTTGCGGTGTAATGTAGTCAATATATCCTTTTTGTATCCACTCACGTGTGTCAGCATAAAGGTCATCATAGTTTCTTTGGCCTGCGGTTGTGTTAGAGCCAGTCGGATCGTCAGCTATATTTCTCCATACGCCGAATGGACTAATGCCAAACTTTACATATGATTTTTCTTGTTTTATAGCAGTATTTAAATCTTTTACAAGTTCATTTACATTGTTACGTCGCCAATCTTCTATATTTGTAAATCTACCGTTATTATATGTTTCGTACGTTTTCTGATCTGGAAATTCTTCACCGGCTACTTTATATGGATAAAAATAATCATCCATATGCAGCGCATCAATATCGTAATTTTGCACGATTTCTAAAGCACCTTCTGTTATAAATTTTTTCACTTCTGGAATACCGGGATTGTAATATAACTTTCCGCCATAAGGGACAACCCAATTGGGATGTTGCCTTGCAGGGTGATTATTTGATAATCGATTTATATCGGTGTGATTCATCGTTATTCGGTATGGGTTAATCCAAGCGTGGAATTCTATATTTCTTTTATGAGTTTCTTCAATCATAAATGCAAGCGGGTCATAACCAGGATCTTTTCCTTGTGTTCCTGTAATGTATTCAGACCAAGGACCGTAATTTGAAGGATAGAAAGCATCAGCGGTTGGTTTAATTTGTACAACAACTGCATTCATACCAGTGCTTTTTACATCGTCTAATAATCTTATAAATTCTTGTTTCTGTTTTTCAATGGGTAAGCCAGTTTTTGAGGGCCAATCAATATTCAGAACAGATGCAATCCATACAGCACGTAATTCATGTTTTTTGTATGCAGTATTTACTTCAGCATAAGTAGAGTGAGGGGGAATGAAAGAGAAAGGGATGAACAAGATGACGATACAACATATCATTAATAAACGTTTAACGATCATTTATACGCCTCCCTATCATATGATTATTTAAAATAATATAGGAGGCGAGGTTGACTTTGCAATAGAGAAAATTGCATATTGAAACATTAATTTAATAGGAAAAATATTTTTAATGAAATTTACTTTCATTATAACTAAATTCATTTACTACTTCATATGCTTGTTAGTAAAGTGAAACTTCCTTTCATTTGAAGGGTAATAAATTATAAGTATAGGAGGATTAATAAATGAAAGTTTTGTTCGTCTGTTCTGGAGGAATGTCCAGTGCAATTGTTGTAAACGCTTTAAAAAAAGAAGCGGAGAAAAATGGTGTGAACATGGAAGTGCATGCAATTGGAACGAATGAGGTAGAGGAAGAAGTAAAGAATGGCTGGGATGTCGTAATGGTGGCACCTCAAATAAGACACCGATTTGACTCTGTAAAAAAATTTGCAGAGGAGGAATCTATTCCGTGTGGCATCATTCCACCGCAAGCATACACGCCACTTGGAGGCCCGACTTTATTAAAAACTGTAAATGAATTAATTAGTTAGGAGGAAGCGTTATGAATAAGTTTGTCACGTTTCTTGATAAAAACTTATCTGGCCCGATGGCAAGGCTTTCTGAGCAGAGGCATCTACAAGCAATCCGTGATGGAGTTATTTCGGCGTTACCATTTATTATAGTAGGAAGCTTTTTTTTAATAGTAGCATTTCCACCACTGCCGAAAGATAGTTTCATATCGGTTTGGGCATTAAAGAATCAAACAAGTATATTGATACCATATCGTTTAACTATGTTTATTATGTCCTTATATATAGCATTTGGAATAGGATATAATTTAGCGAAAAGTTATAAATTAGATGCTTTATCAGGAGCACAGCTTGCGGTATGTTCACTACTTTTAACATTAACGCCTGAGTTAATTGATAAAAAAGGATTCATGCTTCCGATGACAAATCTTGGAGGTCATGGATTATTTGTGACGATGATCGTCTCTATTTTATCAGTTGAGATTTTAAGGTTTTGTAAGAAGAATAACGTAACGATAAAAATGCCAGAACAAGTACCACCGTCAGTATCACGTTCATTTGAAGCACTTATACCTGCAGCATTCGTTATTATTATGATGAGTCTTATTACAGTCGTTTTTAAAGTTGATTTACATTACGTTGTAGATAAACTAGCCGCACCGTTAGTAAAAGCTGGTGATAGTTACTTTGGCGTTATTATACCTGTATTTTTAATTACGTTTTTCTGGTCTTTCGGGATACACGGAGTATCAGTTGTAGGTACTGTGGCAAGGCCACTTTGGGATGTGTATTTAGGAAAGAACGGTGAAGCTGTAGCAAGTGGAGCGAGTCATTTTCCGTTTATTGCACCAGAACCGTTTTATCAATGGTTTATTTGGATTGGTGGTTCGGGTGCAACGTTAGGGCTTGTGTTAGCTATGATTATATTTGGTCGATCAAAATATTCAAAAGCATTATCGAGAACATGTATTGTCCCTGGGATTTTTAATATAAATGAACCGGTTATATTCGGTTTGCCGATTGTATTAAATCCAATTTTAATTATTCCTTTCGTCATTACCCCGTTAGTAACAGCTACTATAGCGTATGCTGCAACCGTAATGGGATTTGTAACACCAACGCATATTATGCCGCCATGGACATTACCTGCTCCAATTGGTGCATATTTAGCAACAGGTGGAGATTGGCGTGCGATTGTATTAGTTTTTATAAATATAACAATATCGTTCCTTATTTATTTACCATTCTTTAAAATGTACGACAAAAATATGCTTGAAATCGAAAAGAATGGTGACGGAGAGTCGGTTAATCCTTAATCTACATGCTGTTATTTTGAGTGATAGACTTTTTGTCTATCACTTCTTTCACATTAAAACTAGAAAGGGGGAAATAGAATGAATATAAAATTTAGTTATAAAGGTGTGTTTTTATTACTATTTGGAGTGATTTGTGCAAATTTACTTTTTGTCCCTTTATTAGGCATGCTAAATTTATCACAAATGCATAGTATTTGGCTCGTTACAAGTATTGCGGCAAGCGTTTTGCTTACGGTAGTTGTTTCTTTCATTGATGGATCGTTTGCATCGAAAGCTCAGTTGTTTTTTAGATTTATATTGTTTTCGATTGGTTGTACGTTCGTTACTTACATGATTGTTTTTTAGTAAATAGGAGGTCATGCATGTTATGTATGTTGCAGGGGTAATGTCCGGTACTTCGTTAGACGGAATAGATGTAGCACTCGTTCATATAGATGGAAGCGGTGTAGATTCTAAAGTTGAACTCATCCATTTTACTACTGTGCCATTTTGTAATGATATGAAAAATGACATCCAGCAGGCATTATCAATAGAAAATTCAAATGTACAACTTATATGCAGTTTGAATTTTAAACTCGGTTTACGCTTCGCAAACGCTGTAAAGGAAGTTTGTAAAGAGGCCAATTTTCCTTTGAGACAATTAGATTTAATTGGTTCTCACGGACAAACGATTTATCATCAGCCACAGCAAGATGGAGGTATGATTCCTTCTACATTACAAATTGGAGAACCAGCAATTATAGCGTATGAAACGAATACGACGGTTATTTCTAATTTTCGAACGATGGACATGGCAGCTGGAGGACAAGGAGCACCACTTGTACCATATTCAGAGATTATTTTATATCGTCACCAAACTAAAAATAGACTACTACAAAATATCGGCGGGATTGGTAATGTGACTGTAATACCAAGTCAACTAAGTGAGAAAAGCGTTATAGCATTTGATACAGGTCCAGGTAATATGGTAATGGATGAAGTATGTCAAAGGTTGTTTCAGTTGTCATATGATCAAAATGGTAACATTGCAAAACAAGGAGTAGTTGTAGAAGAGGTTTTGACATATTGTATGAATCATCCATTTTTGAAAATGAATCCACCGAAATCAACTGGTAGAGAACAGTTTGGAGAAGCGTTTGTGACTGGATTATTGAATCGATTTAAAAAGCATAGTAAAGAAAATATATTGACAACTGTCACGATGTTTACAGCATGTTCAATTGTTCATCATTATAAGGTGTTTATTTTGCCGTATTATGAAATTGATGAGGTGATTTTAGGTGGTGGTGGAAGTTATAATAATACACTTGTTGAAATGTTACGGAATGGATTAAGAGAAGAGAAATGTAGCATATGTATACAAGAAGATATTGGTCACTCTTCAGCAGCGAAAGAAGCAATTGCGTTTGCTATTTTAGCAAACGAAACATATCATCGTAATTCAAGTAATGTGCCGAGCGCAACAGGTGCTAAGAATTCCGTAATTTTAGGGAATATAACATTCCCTCCATACGCAGATGAAAATGAGGCGAACATATGAAGTATATGATTGGAGTAGATGGCGGGGGAACGAAGACAGAGGCAATTGTATTTGATCAAGATGGAAATGAAGTTGTAAGAGGTACGAGCAGATTTGGAAATGTATTAATAGATTTTGATCAGGCACTTTTGCATATTATGGAAGCAATTAATCAATGCCAGAAGAGTTTAATGAATGAGCATTGCGTTTGTATTTGTTTAGGATTAGCTGGTATAAGCGGAGGGAATACAAATGAATTAATATTACGTTTAAAAAAGAAATACGGAACAAAAATTGAAATTTTTAATGATGCAATGATCGCGCATGCAGCTGCTTTAAAAGGTAAGGAGGGAATATTAACTATAGGTGGTACAGGTGCAATTTGTATAGGAAAGAAAGGGGAAGTATATCAGTATAGCGGTGGATGGGGACATATTTTAGGAGATGAGGGGAGCGGATATTGGATTGCATTACAAGCTTTAAAGAAAATGGCAATTCAGTTCGATCAAGGAATCATTCTTTGTCCATTGAGTTTGAACATTCAAAGGCAGTTTCAACTTTTGACACCGTCTCATATAAAAAGCTTAGTATATACTTCTTCTAAAGATAAAATTGCAGCAATCGCGCCATTAGTTATTCAGGAAGCGAGAAATGGCAATGATGATGCGCATGAAATTATGATGCAAGCTGGAAAGGAATTGGCAAGGATTACAGTAAGTGTTTATAACAAGTTGAACTTTAAGCACTCAACGCCAATTGCAGTAAGTGGCAGTATATTGCGTTTAGTTCCTGAAATATTTGCTGTATTTAAGAAATGCTGTGAAGATAGTATGAAAGAAATTACATTCGTATCACAAGCAGAAATGGCAGTGAAAGGAACATATTATTTAATGAGGGATATATATTTTTAAAAATAGTGTATGAGAATTTTTGTATGATTTGTAAAAATATGATGTTAAAATGTATAAAGGGATGTATGTTAAAAACGTACAATATACGTAGTAATTGAATATTGTATATGTAATCCCATGTAGAAAGTGAATGATTACATGATTAATAGTATGCAGTTTTTATATTTGGTGGCTTCTTATTTAATTGGAAACATATTGACCGCTTATATAGTAACAAAATTGAGACATAACGTTGATATTAGGGATGAAGGAAGCGGAAATCCTGGCGCAAGAAATATGGGGCGCGTATATGGAAAAGGGTATTTCATCGCTACATTTTTAGGTGATGCGATTAAAGGGGCAATCGTTGTTGCTGTAGCAAAATATCTTTTTGAAGATCCTACATTCGTAATGTTAACATTATTGGCCGTTATTATTGGACATATTTATCCAGTTTTATTTAAAGGCAAGGGCGGTAAAGGTATTTCAACATTTATAGGAGGACTAATCGCATTTGATTATTTGATAGCGCTTACCCTCTTAGGCATTTTTATTGTATTTTATTTAATATTTAAAGGGTTTACGAAGCCAGGACTAATTACAATTGCTTGTTTACCAATTTGTATGATTCTTTATTCTTATTCTATTGTTACCACTATATTAAGTGGAATGATTATTGTACTTATTCTATATGTGAATCGAGAATAAAATGAATGTTTAATAAGTGGGGATAATCTCCACTTATCATTTTTTATTAAATAGATAAAGGAGATAAGGCGTGGGGTTAATTTATAAAGTTGCTGATCAAGATTGGGAATTTGAAAGTATACATAAATTAAATTATAAAACTTTTGTGGAAGAGATACCACAACATGAAGAAACGAAAGACCGGTTTCGTATAGATCGGTTTCATAAAGAAAATACATATTTAATTTGTTTAGATGAGGATAGATTAGTAGGTATGGTCGCAGTGCGGGGAAAACGACCATTCTCGTTAGATTATAAAATCTCAAATTTAGATGTTTATTTGCAAGAGCATGGAGAAAAAATGTATGAAATTCGTTTGCTTTCAGTAGAACGTGAATATAGAAATGGAAGAGCGTTGTTAGGATTAATTCGTTTTCTACATCGTTATTTGCTTTTAAATGGATATGAATTAGCACTCATTTCTGCAACAACAGGTGAACTAGCTTTATATGAGCAAATGGGATTCAAATCTTTCCATACGTTAGTTGGTACAGAAGAAGCAGCCTTCCAGCCAATGTATGTTACCCCTGCTATGTTTGAAGAGTCGAGTGTTGGGGGGATTATGACGAAAGAATATACGTTTTTACCTGGTCCAGTAGATATTGAAGAGAACGTTCGAAAGGCATTTTCTACGCGGCCTATTTCGCATCGCTCTAAGTCATTTCAAGTGATGATGGGCAATGTAAAAAAACGGTTACTTTACATGACAAAAGCAAAACATGTACAGCTTATGTTAGGAACAGGGACGTTAGCAAATGATGCGATTGCTTTACAGTTACGTTCTTTAAAAGGGAAAGGACTAGTATTAACAAATGGGGAATTTGGTAATAGATTAGTTGGACATGCAAAACGAGCACGGTTACATTTTGATACGTATAAAAAGGAAATGGGAGATCCATTTATTTATACCGAATTAGAAGAAATCATGACAACTGGAAATTATGAATGGATTTGGTTTGTTCATCATGAAACATCTACTGGAATGTTAAACGATTTAAACGAGCTAAATACTCTTTGTAACGAGAATCAAATAAAACTATGTGTAGATTGCATAAGCTCAATTGGAGCAATACCATTATCCTTGAAGGATGTGTATTTTGCAAGTGGTGTTAGCGGTAAAGCGATTAAATCATATACAGGAATTTCTTTCGTTTTTCATAACCACATTGTAAAAATAAACGAGGCTGTGCCGGCCTATATGGACATTGGTATGTATGAAGAAAATGAAAGCATTCCATACTCACAATCATGGAATTTAATTTATGCATTACAAGAAGCGTTGAAGCGATTTGAAGATGAAAAGGTATTTGTAAAAATTAAAGAGACATACGAGTATGTTGAAGAAGTTATTACTGATATGGGCTTAAAGCTTGTTTCACCTAAAGAACATGCCGCGCCAATTATACTTACTATTGTATTAAGCGAAGACCATTCTTCTAAAGTAGTAGGCGATGCATTAGCATTACAAGGATACATCGTTCATTATGAGTCATCTTATTTACAAAAGAATAATTGGATCCAAATTGCATGTTTAAATCATTATAAAGAACGCGATATGAAAAGGATGTTAAATTGTTTGCAAATGTGTTTATTTCAGAGTGGGGTACATATATAAAGATTTTTTCTTTTCGTATAAAGGAGCTACGACTTACGAAAACTTAGAAATAGAACTTTGGAAGAGGTGTCAGTATGATAACTAGAAAACTACCATTACATATAGACGATATTAAAAAAGCTCACAAGATTCTAGATAGAAATGCTCGTAAAACGCCATTAGTAAAATCTTTTTATTTGACTAGTAAAACGGGCGGAGAAATACATTTGAAATTAGAAAATATGCAATTAACGGGTTCTTTTAAATTTCGTGGCGCATTTAATAAAATGTCACGGCTCACGGATCAAGAAAAAGAAAAAGGTGTAATCGCATGTTCAGCAGGTAATCATGCACAAGGAGTTGCATTATCTGCTCATTTACTCGGTATTAAGAGTAAAATTGTTATGCCAATTTCTGCACCGCAGGCGAAAGTTGAAGCAACTAAAGGATATGGATCTGAAGTGATTTTACATGGTGAAACCTTTGATGATGCAAAGGCAAAATGTGAAGAAATTATAAGAGAAACAGGTGAAACATACTTACATCCATATGATGATGTAGAGGTAATGGCTGGTCAAGGTACAATTGGATTAGATATTCTTGATGATATGTGGGATGTAGATACTGTCATTGTACCAATTGGTGGAGGCGGAATTATTTCTGGCATTGCTGTAGCATTGAAATCTTTTAATCCATCCATTAATATAATTGGTGTCCAAGCAGATAATGTTCATGGAATGAAGGCATCTTACGATAAAGGAGCAATCGTAGAACACTATGAGGCGCCTACTATTGCAGATGGTTGCGCAGTTAAAATACCAGGTGAATTAACATTTGAAATTGTAAAAGAATTAGTAGATGATATTGTAACTGTATCAGAAAAAGAGCTGGAAGTAGCGATGAAAGATTTATTACAACGTGGGAAAGCTGTTGTAGAAGGTGCAGGTGCATTAGCAACTGCTGCACTTCTTGCAGGAAAAGTTGATAGTTATATAAAAGGGAAAAAAGTAGTGGCTGTTATATCTGGTGGGAACGTGGACTTACAGCGCATATCAAGTGTATGTGAGCACTTTTTTGTCGCTAATGAAGTGAAATAGTTTTATGAAAGAAGAGCTAAGAGAAATAGTCTTAGCTCTTACTTTTTGTCTACTGTTTACTGTAAGTAGCAATAAACTTGCAAAATTTGCTGTTTAAAAATTATTTTATTTAAGCGCCTATTTTTACACATATCTTTAATGTTACAATAATTATTTCAATATTGTCGAAACATAAGCAGAAATTTAATATAATAGTTTTAATGTGCTAATGAGCGGTGAGGAGGGCAGATCATGAATAAAGAAGAACAGGTCATGAACGGTTTCAGGGAATTATATAATAAGCTGGTTTGGCTTAATAAAGATAAGATGGAAGAAGGTCTTAAAGGTTTTAAGTCTTCTGAAGTCCACTGCATTGAATATATTGAAAACAATGCAAATTCTAACGTGACGCAACTCGCAGAGGCTTTTTATGTGACTCGCGGTGCTATAAGTAGAATGACTAAGAAGCTCATACAAAAAGGCCTTGTTGAAAGCTACCAAAAGTCAGAAAATAAGAAAGAAATTTATTTTAAGCTTACCGAACAAGGGAAAGAAATTTATAAAATCCATGAAGATCTGCACAAAGAGTTTCAAGAGCGGGATAAAGCTGTATTTGAGCAAGTAACTGAAGAAGAATTCGACAGTATAATTAGCTTTGTGGAAAAGTATAGTAGACATTTGGATGCAGAAATAAAGAAACAAGGTATACATATTAAATCGTAATACATTTTAATAATAAAATGGCAGCCTTACTCTAATATGAGAATAGGCTGCTTTTTTATTATTTTATCTTTGTTGACTAATCAACAAAACAGGGTTATCATTTTGTTGACAAAGCAACAAAATATTTTAAGGAGAGAAGTTAAATGTCTATATTTAGATCACAAAATGAAAGGGAAACTGAAAAAAGCATAGATAAACATGCTTTACTATTCGGACTTATTTCTGTATTTCTTTGTGGTATAGGTTTCAGTATCATCATGCCTGTAGTCCCATTCTTAGTACAGCCATATACAAGTAATCCGGAAGAACAAGCATTAGTTGTTACACTACTAACTTCCGTATATGCGGCCTCCGTGTTTTTAGCTGCTCCAGCACTCGGGGCTTTAAGCGATAAGTATGGCCGTCGTCCATTACTTTTAATATGCTTATTTGGTTCTGCAATTGGGTACTTAGTTTTTGGCATAGGAGGAGCTTTATGGGTATTATTTGCTGGACGCATAATAGAAGGTATAACAGGTGGGAGCATAAGTACTATCTTCGCATATTTTGCAGACATCATTCCGAAAGAGCAGAGAACGAAATACTTTGGATGGGTGAGTGCAGTTGTAGGTGTGGGAACTATTATTGGACCCACTCTTGGGGGCTTACTTGCAAAGTTTGGTCATTCTGTACCTTTATACTTTGGAGCGTTCATAACTTTATTAAATGTTTTATATGGTATGAAATACATGCCTGAGAGCCTTGACAAAAATAACAGGTTAAAAGAGATTACTTTTGTAAGGTTAAATCCTTTTGCACAGCTAGCAAATATACTTTCCATGAAAAATTTAAAATGGTTACTTATCTCAGCGTTTTTACTTTGGATACCTAACGGATCTTTACAAGCAATTTTCACGCAATTTACAATGGATACTTTCAGTTGGAAACCTGCATTAATCGGACTTATGTTTTCAATTTTGGGCTTTCAAGACATTGTTTCACAAAGTTTTATAATGCCAAAGCTTTTAATCAAACTTAGTGATAAACAAATAGCAATTCTTGGGATGGTTTCGGAGATTATAGGATACAGTTTTATTGCAGCATCAGCTGTATTTTCACTCTCTCCACTACTTATCGTTGGAATGCTAATGTTTGGTTTTGGGGATTCAATTTTCGGGCCTTCATTCAACGGGATGCTTTCAAAGTCTGTCAGTTCTAATGAACAAGGAAGGATTCAAGGTGGAAGCCAATCTATTCAAGCTTTAGCAAGAATGATTGGTCCGATTATTGGAGGACAAATCTATGTATCACTTGGTCATGCCGCACCTGCTTTTATGGGTATGATTCTTATAGTAGCGGCAATAGCAGTTTTGTATAAGGGAACGTATGAAACTGTATAACAGATAGATATAAGAACAAATAAAAGGGAGTCAGAACTTAAGAACAAGTGCTGATTCCCTATTTGTTTACGGTTTGAGAGCTAAGAGAAATGCTTTTGTTTAGGAATTTATTCTGCTATGCTCTCATGGTGAAGGGTAATATTCAGTGAGGTGGAACTATCATTAATTACAGTTAGCTTTATTTGAAAGTAAAAAGGTAGGTAAATGACTAGATAATTTCATTATGCTTGTGCTGAAGTAAATAATGACTCCATCTTTACTTTGCTCTTTTCTCGAATTTCAGCATCTGCGTGTCTCATAACGTATTTATGCGCTACAGCGATTGCTAAAACATCATCTAATAACCCAATCCCAATAATAGCAGCTATATCTGGAATGAAATCGATTGTTAATACGTAATAAGATAAAGCGGCTAATATTATGAATTTCGCCTTAGTAGGTAATTCTTTCTTTTTCATTGTGTAGAATAAAATAATACTTTCATATACGCTAGATTTACCGAGGTTTACAGAGCTTTTTTTGAACTTTTTCCAAAGTGTCTGTTTCTCCATATAAACACTCCTTTTACAAAACATAGATTTTTTAAAAGGATGGACAAAGAAGTGAGAGATTAATCAATTTTATTGTTTTTCTTAATTATATATTTCCATAAAAATAGGGGATTACCTGTTTAAAATAATATAATGTGGATTATGTAACGATTCATAGTGTTCCGTTACATAGTATATATATTGTAAAATGTATGTGGATGATTTAGTTATTATTATGCATTTTATAAGCGGTATGGGGGAAGCAAAATGAAAATAATAGAACTACCAATTGAATTCGAATTTAACGGGCAAAAACAATGTATTTATCCAAGTTTAATTATATTACATAATGAATTAACGTTAGTCGATACAGGATATCCAAGTTTTTTACCTTTAATTGAAAATGCAATATTAAAACATGGATATGAGATGAAAAACTTAAAAAATATAATTATTACTCATTATGATGATGATCATCTAGGGTCTGTATACGATTTTAAAGTGAAATATCCTCAAATTAATGTTATTGCTAGTGAAATTGAATCTAACTATATTAGTGGTGATATAAAATCAGAGAGGTTAGTTCAAGCTGAAGAAATGTTAGAACGTATGCCAAATGAAGAAAAAGAATTTGGTAAATGGTTTATACAACAGTTAAAAAATATAAAACATATTTCCGTCGATGAAAAAGTGCATGATGGTCAAATGATTTTGGATAATGAATGTCAAATAGTAGCGACGCCAGGACATACTTCGGGGCATATTTCATTATATTTTCCGAATTTAGATTGTGTAATTACGGGAGATGCGGCTGTTCAAGAGAATCGTGAGTTAGTAATAGCTAATCCGAATTTTTGTTTGGATATAGAAAAAGCGAAACAGTCTTTAAACAGGATTAAAAGTTTTAAAGCAGCAGAGTATTATTGCTATCATGGAGGAAAGCTTACTGTATAAATTAATGAAAACCGGTCTTTCCTAAATCGAAAAGATCGGTTTTTTAGTTCATATATTTTGCGATTTCAACCAAATCAGTAACATTATATTTCGGTAAAATTGAAATATATATGTAAAGAAGAATATATATAATTTGAGCAAGGGTATAGGGGGGAGAAGATGGGTTCGTTATTTGATGTAATAGCAAAATTAAGAAGTTCATTTTGTCTTCTACTAACATGGAAGCATTAATAAAATCTGAGAAAAAGCAAAAAGATTTTGTTCATCTAGTACAGGATGAATATAAAAAAAGAAGATAAGAATTTTTTTATTTTTCATATTTGGCGAAACAAATGGTACAATGAAAGCTAATGTGAAAAATAAGGAAAAGAAGTGGTCTATTTGAAAAACTTTTTAGAATTAGGAATTAGTGAAACTTTTAATCATACATTACGTGAAAATGGAATTACAGAAGCAACACCAATTCAAGAGCAGGCAATTCCTGTTATTATGTCTGGTAAAGATATTATTGGGCAGGCAAAAACAGGTACGGGTAAAACGTTAGCATTCGTGTTACCGATTTTAGAAAAAATCGATCCAGAGTCTAGTGATGTTCAGGCCTTAATTGTTGCACCAACAAGGGAACTAGCTCTGCAAATTACAACTGAAATTAAAAAAATGCTTGTTCAAAGAGAAGATATTAATGTACTAGCGATTTATGGTGGGCAAGATGTAGCACAACAATTGAGAAAATTAAAAGGTAATACACATATTGTTGTTGCAACACCAGGACGATTATTAGATCATATACGACGTGAAACAATTGATTTAAGTAATCTTTCAACGATTGTACTAGATGAAGCGGATCAAATGCTTTATTTCGGTTTCTTATATGATATTGAAGATATTTTAGATGAGACACCTGATAGTAAACAAACGATGTTATTCTCAGCAACGATGCCAAAAGATATTAAAAAATTGGCGAAACGTTATATGGATGAGCCGCAAATGATTCAAGTACAAAGTGAAGAAGTAACGGTTGATACAATTGAGCAGCGTGTCATTGAGACGACAGACCGTGCAAAACCAGATGCACTTCGTTTTATTATGGATCGTGATCAGCCATTTTTAGCTGTTATTTTCTGTCGTACAAAGGTTAGAGCAAGTAAGCTTTATGATAATTTAAAAGGATTAGGTTATAATTGTGCTGAACTTCATGGTGATATACCTCAAGCGAAACGTGAAAGAGTTATGAAGAGTTTCCGCGAAGCTAAAATTCAGTACTTAATCGCAACGGATGTAGCAGCTCGTGGACTTGATGTAGATGGTGTAACGCACGTATTTAACTATGATATCCCTGAAGATGTAGAAAGTTACATTCACCGCATTGGCCGAACAGGACGTGCAGGTGGATCAGGTCTTGCAATTACGTTCGTTGCAGCGAAAGATGAAAAACATTTAGAAGAAATTGAAAAAACGCTTGGTGCACCAATACAAAGAGAAATAATCGAACAACCGAAGATAAAACGTGTAGATGAAAATGGAAAACCGGTACCAAAGCCGGCTCCGAAGAAATCAGGTCAAAATCGTCAAAGAGATAGCCGCGAAGGTTCAAGAAGTGATTCAAGACGTGATTCCAGAAATAGCTCAAGAAGTGATTTAAGAAATAGTTCGAGAAATGAAAATAACCGATCATTTAATAAGCCAAGTAATAAAAAAGGTAGTACAAAGCAAGGTCAGCAAAGACGTGGTCGTTAAATGGTTATAATTGTAAAAGAGTCGCAAAATATTGTGGCTCTTTTTTTGTTTGTATACAACAAGGATGATGGCAAGAAAAAACAAAAATTTCATTCACCGTATTTGAAATTTATAAAGGAAATTTTATAGTCCAAAACCATTAGAGCAAGGGTATTACTATCATTCAGCAGAACACTTTGATTAAAAGAAAAGGTATTGAAGCGAGCGAGTATTTTCATTACACATTCCGCAATTATCGAAATAGAACAAGAGAAGTTTATGAAGGATTAAACTCGTATTGGTGTACGATCGTTGGAAACTGGAAAACTAATTTGTTAGTTTTGATCAATGAGGAACTCGAGAAGCACCACTGCCATCCTTATGGGGAAATTGCTTATGACGATGAAGGTAATGTAGTGATAATATGCGAAATAAGAAAAAAGGACTAGCAGTCGTACCTGCCGTCCTTTAATAGGAGAAAAAGTAATCTTGTTTAGAACTACGCATAAACAGAAAATCTGCTTGTAATTAGTTTTACCCTAAATATACATGTCTATACAAAAAAGGGATAAGTAAAAGATACTTATCCCCGGAAGGGAAATCCCAAGCACCAAAATGGCTCGTATTGGTCTGCAGGTTCAAAAGTAGTATATGTAAAACGAAAAATCTCATACAAAAAGCAGACAACGATTTTGGTTGTCTGCCAGTGAGCTCAATGAGTTAGCTAATTGTGATAATTTGCATCCCCATTGCGAGAAGAGTGAAGCTGCTAGTTCAAACAGCTTGTTGGTATTATTTTCGATTTCTTAAAAAATATACAGAGAAAGCAGATAAGTGAAGAGCCTACCTGCTTTTGCTGTAACAAAAGATAAGAGGTATTAGCCGTGGACACGGCGGCTTGAAAATAGTATGTATTTTTATTTGAAAAATATTCAAGGGGTGAAGAAACATGGAATGTTTAATAAAGTTGTTTGTTTTATTAATCAGTTAATTAATAAAACAAAATAGTTATTTGGGAGAAAGGGAAAATGAATATGAGATGAATTGAAGCTGTTGAAGAATTACTTGAAGTGATGAAAGAATGCTTTTGGAACGGAACATCTTTAAAGGGTGAAGCTAATGATTTTAATATTGTATCTTGGCTGATTGAAAAAGCGACGCGTAAAACAAAATAAAGATTTCATTTTGTAGCAATGGAGAATAGATATGTGTACTTATTGGGGGAAAGTAGATAAAGAGTTCTTTAAAAGGCAAGAACCGGAACAAAATAAAAGAGCGGCTAGCAAAAGCTAACTGCTCAATACAAGGAGATACAGAGAAGACTACTTTAAATGAATGTTGGCATACAGCCTACATACAGTATTGACCGAATATTTATTTTAAATTCAATTTATTTAAAGTAAACATCCCAACAGATAAAATGGTTGCGCCTGCTACAGAACCTAGCCAGTCTCTCCAGCCTAATGTATTTAAAGATGCATCTGTTAAATCCGTAATTAAGAAGATAGCAAACATTAATACACCAAATGCTAAGCATCCCCAAAATGTTTGCAAATATTTAATCATCTTCTTTCGGAACTTGCTCATATAAATCACCCTTATTAATAATTTATATTTTTATAAATAAATTATCACATATACAAAAATTAAAAGTGCGAAATATACAATATTACATATTGGAACTCAACAAAATACTCCATTGATAAGTACATAGATCGAACGGAGGCATCGTTCTTTTCCTAAAATGAAAGGTGACGATAAGAAACATGAGATACGTTTTAAACAAATTGAGCGGACGTTAAAAAATAAAAATTTATAAAGGAAATAGAAAGTATGGTGTTGTATATGTACGATAATAGGAAACTTTTTGCAAACTAAACATATAATTTTAATAGACCGACAGTCGGTCTGATGGGAAGGAGAACTTGAATGCGAATTGTAAAGGAGTATGAGGAGCGTAGAAAGGAAATTTTAGAAACAGCTGAGCGTTTGTTTCTTACGAAAGGTTATACGAAAACAACCGTGAATGATATTTTAAAAGAAATTGGTATAGCAAAGGGGACGTTTTATCATTATTTTAAGTCGAAGGAGGAAGTAATGGATGAAATCATTATGAGGATTATTAAAGAGGATGTCACTAAGGCGAAAAGGATTGTCTCCAATCCCGATATCCGCGTTTTAGATAAGTTATTTAAAATTTTAATGGAACAATCACCAAAATCAGGAGATGTCAAAGAAAAAATGATTGAACAATTCCATCAACCAAATAATGCAGAAATGCATCAGAAAAGTTTAGTGCAATCCATTATACATTTATCTCCTGTATTAACGGAAGTTTTAGAGCAAGGAATAGAAGAAGGCATATTTTCTACTCCATACCCACAAGAAACAATTGAATTATTACTCTCTTCAGCACAAGTCATATTTGATGATGGTTTATTCCAGTGGAAACCGGAAGAAATGATGAGAAGAGCTAAGGCTTATATTAAAATGATGGAAGTATCTGTTGGAGCGAAAGAAGGGTCCTTTGATTATATGATCGAGGTTTTAATGAAACAGAAATAGCTTTTTTCTGTTTGAGTGTTATAGACCGGCAGTCGGTCTAGACTAAATGAAGGATGTGATGAAGATGCCAGCAAGTATTCAATCTTCCTTGAAAGATTTTCACTTAATGGTAAGTGGTCAAATTATTACTATTTTAGGTTCAACACTATTACGTTTTGCACTGTCTTTATATGTGCTAGATATAACAGGACGTGCCGATATATTTGCAGGGTTATATGCCATAACGAGTATCCCGTTTTTGTTAGCTCCTCTTGGCGGAGCGATAGCAGATCGTTTCAACCGCCGTAATGTAATGGTCATTTTGGATTTTATAAACGCTGCTATTGTATTAAGTTTTATAGTTTTGTTATTAACTGAATCGGTATCTATTTTATTGATTGGAGCAATTATGTTTTTACTAGCAGTCATTAGTGCAATGTACTCACCAGTTGTTATGGCAAGTATTCCGCAATTAGTTCCAGAGAAAAAGTTAGAACAAGCAAACGGTATCATAAATGGTGTGCAAGCATTATCTAATATAGTTGCACCTGTACTAGGAGGAATATTATATGGCATAATTGGTTTGAAAATGCTCGTAATAACAAGTTGTCTTGCTTTCTTTTTATCTGCAATTTTAGAAATGTTTATTACAATACCTTTTATAAAAAGAGCGCAAGAAAGCCATATCATACCGGCAATTGTAAAAGATATGAAAAAAGGTTTTCTTTATGTTTTAAAGCAACCTTTTATTTTGAAGGCTATGTTACTTGCAGCTTTACTAAACTTAATTTTGACACCGTTATTTGTTGTTGGAGGACCTATTATGTTACGAGTAACTATGCAGAGTAGCGATACGATGTATGGAATTGGAATGGGATTAATTGATTTTGCAACCATATTAGGGGCATTGTCAATCGGTTTCTTTGCTAAAAAGTTACAGATGAAAACATTATATAATTGGATGCTTATCATAGCTTTATTAGTAATGCCAGTGGCACTATCAGTTACACCGTTTATTCTTAATTTAGGATACTATCCACCATTTATCCTCTTTATACTTTCTTCTCTTCTAATCGCAATGATTATGACAATTGTATCCATTTATGTGATTACTGTAGTCCAAAAGAAAACACCAAATGAAAATCTAGGAAAAGTGATGGCATTTATAACAGCGGTATCTCAATGTATGGCACCAATTGGGCAAGTCGTATATGGTTTTATGTTTGAAGGATTCAGTACGAAAATTTATTTACCTATATTTGCTATTAGTTTCATAATGATATTAATAGCTATAGTGACGAAGAAAATATTAAGAAATGAAGGGAACTAGCTTCATATGATTAGGAGAATGTTAAAAAGAGATTTCTCTAAAAATAAAATGATAATTATCATTTTATTTATGTTTATCAAGTTATCAAGTTTTTAATGGCTAGTGCTTCAAGTAACGTTATAAATCTATGATCGATTGTTTAAAGTATCAAGCGCACCGCACGTCGTACAGATTCATACCGGAGAAATAAATCAAAAGTCAATGGATTCATTTGTAGAAAAAACTCCTTTTGTAAAAAAGTAGCAAACGGCAGAGATGATCCAAGTACAAGTAAACGGGTATAACATTTTTATACAAAATAAAAATAAGGCGAACATAATAGCGTAATAGATATTAGTTCCGTGAAACAAAACGCTAATTTTAATTTTTTATTAGATTTAAATAATAAAGTGATACAGATTAGTAAAGGGGAAATAGGTGTACCGATTTATTTTATGCAAAAATACAATCTGCATATTGGAGATGAAATATGGATTATAAAAAATAATATAGAACAAGAATTTACGATATCAGCATGTGTTCGTGATGTTCAAATGAATCCATCAATCGTTAGTTCAAAGCGATTTGTAATAAGCAATGAAGACTTAGAAAGATTAAAACGAAATTTGGGAGAAAGAGAATATCTTATTGAATTTCAGTTAACAGATGTAAATTAGATAAATGAATTTGAAGATTTATACCAGTCATCGAACTTACCTCAAAAAGGTCCCTCTATTACTTATCCTCTTTTTAAAACACTTAATTCATTAACTGATGGAAGAATACTATCGGGAAATTAGTGTTATGAAAGCTATCGGCATTACAAGTAAAGATATTCAAAAACTATATGTAACAAAATATGTTGTTATTTCAGCTGGCGGATGTATATGTGGATATATTCTTTCACGATTTGTTACAAAAGTATTCACCTCAAATATCGCTCTTTATATGGGGGCAGGAAAAAGTGATATACGGATAGATTTACAGCAATCTGAAAATATAGAGCAACGATTTAAGGGCGTTATATCAAGAATATAAGATGATAGGTCAAACAAACCTTGATATGACAACGTTTTTTTGACTTTTTTTGATGAAATGCAAACATTTTGCAAACATAGGTTATCCAAAGATACTTTTACCGAAGTTTTTAACTGCTTCTTCTTGCATATTCGGTAAAACATGAGGTTACCGTATCGTTTAATTGGTTACTGGTTAGGATTGCAAATGGCAATTGAGCAATTAGAGAAAAATAAACCTACAGCAGAAGCAGTTACTTTATAACAAAATAGTTATTTTAATCAAAAAGAGCACCATTTGCCCTAAGGGTGCTCTTCGACCAAGAACTATATTTTTTATAGTCCGTATAAGTATATGTTGTTGCTAATAAATAGTGCGATAAAAGAAACGCATACTGTACAAATTAACTTGTGGGTTAAGGAAAGAAAATCACATACCAAATTGATAATAATGCAATCTATCCAATAGTAAGGGATATGTATTTTAAAATTTTCATAAATGCTCCTTTTAGATATAGGGTGCACCAAGCTAGAGAATGTTATTAATTTTTAAACAAAATTCTTATTTAACAACAAATAAAAAGAGCGCTGATGGAGAGCGCTCCTTATACCTCATTATAACGAAAGTGACAAACTCACATTATGCAGAAAGGTAGTATTAAAGTATGTAAAAGTATGAAATTGGTGAATGGGTTCAACAAAAATTTTTATTTAGTTAAAAAGAGGCCCTAGGAAACTAGGACCAAAATCGAAGTATCATCTTTAAAGTGAAAGTAAAAAGATTGATATGTGCTTATTCTATCACAAATCGAAATTTTAAAAAATTAAACGATTAAAAAGTGACTTATAAGGATAAAGTATAGTTGCTTTATAAATGATTACTCTTTAACCTAAGTAATTACCCTACCTGAAAAATACTTATACTTGCAGATACATTTGTTAAAGAGCCCCCATCATTATTAGATAGGGTGATAGTACCTGCTGAAGAAGTATTATTTATTAAAGTTAATGTTGAAGGAACAGTTGTTACTGTGAAAGCAACAGTACCTTGATTTATAGAATGTGGAGACCCAGTTCCATAACGACCGCCAGGAATCGGTGTACCGTTTAGTGCAAAGGAAAATTGGTTTTCACGAGCAGCTTCTAACTGGAATTCTGCTACATATGTTCCTCTGGTGTTAATTGTAATATTTCCAGTGCCCGCTATATGGGTAAAAGCGCTACCTATTATAGGTCCATTGGTATTAAAAGTGACACTGCCACCTACTACAATTGACTGATTGGTAGTATCAAAAATATATAGATAGTTTGTTAAACCTACACCAGCAGGACCAGTAACACCAGTCGGTCCAGTAATGCCAGTAGATCCAGTGTCACCAGTCGGTCCAGTAACACCAGTTGGTCCAGTAACACCAGTCTTTCCAGTAACGCCAGTCGGTCCAGTAACACCAGTCCTTCCAGTAACGCCAGTCGGCCCAGTAATACCAGTCCTTCCAGTAACACCAGTCGGTCCAGTTGGATGGTGGGGGATGATAATAGGTTTAATATCTGAAAAAGAAAATGTATTGAATATATCTTTATTTTTATATTCTATCAAAATCACCTCATCTTTGTGTTTAGAAAAATAGTAGCATAATCTTTTTTATTAATGTTTCATTTATATATTATTAGTTTAATTAATTTTGGAATCAGCAAATAACTACCTTTGCACTTTTGTTTTAATAACATTGTTATTTCGTGTTAATGAAAAGAAAGGTAGATTACTATGAGTGGATGCCTCTATACAATAACATATGCTTGTCCAGTTAAAAGGTGAATAGATAAAAGAACCCGTTTGTTTTAAACGGATTCTTCCCACAAGGTTTGCAAGAAATTCAAGGCAACTAGACCGGAGCACTTATTGAATTTCTTGTGATAATATTGTATGCAAGGGAATTAATAAGGTTAAAGAAATTTAAACAAAATCCTTATTTGAAAACAAGAAGCCCTAGATTTAGGGCTCTAGGGCTTCTTGTTTTGGTATTCTCACATGGTTTTTCAAAAAGAATAGAACATATTGAAGATAACATGTGAATGTTTCATAAATGTATCAAAAAAGTGAACAAAATCGTTATTTTATTAAACAAAAATTGTGTATGTATAAGAAAAAGCTATGTTTTGTCTATTTAAATATATGCTTAGTTTATATAAATCGTAAGTATGTTTGAACAAAAGGGTTATTTATTTCAAATATAAAGAGCGCCATCCAAGGCACTCACGGATAAAAACTAATATTGAAAAAGAATACCACATGATATCGTATGTATGCTTCTAAGGGGTGTGCGGATTTAAAATAAAATAGTCATTGGAATGAAATGAAGAGTAAACAACGGATTATTAATGAATATATAGTGAGTGGAGTCAAGGTTGAGGGGCAGATTATGGTGATTTCAAATATGAAAAGAGAGCTAGAATGCTCTCTTTAATAGTTATTGAATTCGCCAGTAAACGAAAATCTTTAAATACATTAATATATTAAAAATTTTGTGAACATGAAGTGCAAGGTCCACCAGTAGGTTGGAATACAACATTATCAACAAAAGCTGTTGCGCCTTCTCCACCCGTAGCTAAGTTTTGGAAACTAATACATGCTGTAGTTACATCAGCAGGTATACACACAACAAGGGTATAATGTTGGAAGCCAGCTTGTTGTTGATTTGCAACAGGTACAATGTGCGGAATGTTTAATGGTCCAAGTGTTGTAGGGTTAGGAGGACATCCTTGACCAAGTTCTGGAAACGATACAGAAGCAACAAGGAGTGCTCCATCTCTTATATCCCCAGCAAAAGAAAGGGTAAAGCAACAACCTGCGCCCACATCAACAGATTGGGTCATAATTCCTCCAGGTCCAATAGAAACAGCTAAAGCACTCAAGATTCCATTTGGAAGAAAACGACCGCTGTGCGCATTTGGAAATCCTACTTCTGAAACATTTCCCGTTACAATCCATCCTGGAACTGGAGTACCTGGTGTTGCAGGTTCATCGAATCCAGGGTTATCAAGAACATTCGTACATGGGCAACATGCCGTAGCAGCTGGTCCCGTAGGTCCTGTAACTCCTGTAGCCCCGGTTGGTCCGGTCGGCCCAGTCGCTCCGGTCGGCCCAGTCGGTCCAACTTGAGGTGGAGGTACAGGGGGGAGAAAACAATCACATGGAATATGAAATTTCTTTTTAAATTCACTCATTTTTACACCATCCTTATCATTCACCCACTTACACACTACAACTTATGAATTGGTTAACAAACAAGTATAAGAAAAAGGCCCTTGAAAATTAAAATAAATAAAAAAATAAGCCCTTATGTCACAAATATAAACCCATTCCATAATATATAAGGAACATGGGTTCACTCCAAAAAGCTTTTAATATATAAGGAAGTCCGCTTCCTAAATCAATACCGTTGAACCTGTTGCTCCTGTTGCTTCTGCTGGTAAAGTGAATGATGAAAAATAGATAGGAGTATTGAATCGATTAAACTTGATTTAATAGCAGTACCATGTAAAACAATATTTTCTTCATTCATACCTTTACCTCTTATGATTGCTCGTCATAGGAGGTAAAGGTAGCAAAAAGCAATTATATAGAAGTGTAAGGATTGTTAAGGCGAATTAAAGAATATATCGAAGTGAATGGAAAATGTAAGAAGAATTATACGATTATAGTAGTTAGATAATATTCAATGGTGAATGGGTTGAAGTGGACAAGCATTTTTATTTTAAAACCAAAAAAGAGCACTTAGTAAAGTGCTCTCGTGACGAGTCTCATTTTATAACGACTATTTTATAGAGAAAGGAACTCAGAATATTATATGTGAGTCCAGTTAATTGAGTGCTTCTTACAAGTAAAAAGCAGCTAGCAAAAGCTAACTGTTAGGTTCTCCAAGGGGGAACAAGGAGAAAATCTGATTTCAAATATAGTATTGACGTAATATTTAGTTTTATTCACAAGGAATGACGTTTAACTTAATGCATAGCCAATGATCAAAGTTAGTGTTAAAAACACTGATAATAAAAGTGTTAGTAGAACTGTCGCTATGCTTCTAAGCATAGCAACCCAATTATCTATTTTAGAAAATCCTTTCATACCAGCAAAAAAAGTTCCTATTGTTAAAACTAGTAAAAAAAATAAAGGATGGATAGGTAGCGAATTCATAATAAACAATTTCGTTTCAGATGAGGCTATCGAACCAATTTCAAGATATAAGAGGAATAAACCAATGCAAATAAAAGAAAAAATAAAGGACCATAGATTAATGTTATGTTTCATTGCTTTCTCCTATGTAATTAAAATATTTACATTTGATTTTACTGGAAAATTAAAGAAAAAGATAGCGATTATAAATTGAAATGAATTTTTTAATAAAATAATCCTTTTGTTTATAAAAAAACAAGTTACCACGTTTCATTACATTCCTATCAACTTAAGAATTCAGGATTACCCCAAAACCAAAAAATAAGCTATTTTGTTACAAGCTAGCACAAAAATTCGTTTTTGGGTTACTAAAAAATTTTAACTTGATAACTATGTGGTGAGGGGCTACCTCCAGCATTTCGGAACCCCTCACGCTAAGCAAAAAATACAATAAGTCGCAATTCAATGTATCTAGAAATTTATAAAAATGCTTTCCAGATTGCTTAACTGGAGGGCTTTTTTTATTCTCATGATTCTCGATATAGAAAGTCAATAAATAGGATCTACTTAACATTAGCTCCCGTTATCAGTTATTGGATAACTACTTAAAACCAAAAAGGAATTTGCCAATTTTTTTGCAAAACTCAATGGTGGTTCAATAGATTGGATATGAATATACATAATCAATGGTTTCATATATAACCAATGATTATGTAAGGCGCTAACAATAATCCCTTGTTGAACAATTGATTGCATAAATAAAGGAATTTCTTCTTGTAAAATAGCGATTTCTCCAAGGTTCAACGCATTGCCATTTTGATCTAGCGATTCAAAAGATATCCCAACCGGTATCACTGAGGTGCTTGGTCGTCCTTGAACCAGCACTTTAATATTACGACGCAAGGAGACAGAACAAACACCTTGATTTATGTTGCTTTTTCCATTAAGAATTTTAGCAAATTGTTCACAAAGAAAATTAAGGTTGTTCATAAATCTTATACCCCTTTCTTATCAGATAAAAGTTACTATATAAGTATTAATACTCGTCCATTAGCTTTTATATAAGTAATTTAAGTAACTCTATCATTATATTTCCTCTTACATTCATGTCTCTTTTTAGTTCTTGAGAAACTTGACAACAGAACCGAGATTAATTCATCTACAAGAACTATTTAATGTCATTGAACAAAATATATTCTTTTACAATGATACATACTATCCTTATGTAAATCGTTATAATACTAACACGCAATCTTAAGAGGAGGAGCTACTTATGTCTGAACATATAGAGATTATTTTGAGAACACTGTTATCTTTCTCGATTTTATTTATCGGAGCTAAAATATTAGGAAAGCAGATTATCGCTGAAATGAATACCTTTGATTTTATTGGTGCTATCTCTATCGGAAGTATTATTGCAAATTTAGCATTTAATTTAAATGTAAAAACTCATCATGCAGTTATAGCTTTTCTTATTTTAGTATTTGTCATTTTAATGGTTAGCTATATATCCATGAAAAGTCGGATAGGCAGAAAGGTATTTGCTGGAAATCCAACAGTCATTATGGAAAACGGAAAAATTTTAGAAAATAATATGCGGAAAATGCGCTATTCTCTAGATTATTTAAACCAACAATTAAGAGAGAATGGTATTTTTAATATTGAAGAAGTTCTTTATGTCGTAGTTGAAACAAATGGAAAAATATCTGTTTTGAAAAAACCTGAATATCGTACTGTTACACAACAAGATTTAAATATACCAACAAAAAAAGAGTGTAAACTTCCCATCGAGCTAATTATGGATGGAGAAATTATGACAGAAAACCTAAGGCAAAACAATCACACGGAGTTAGAATTACAATGTGAGCTAAAAAAACGTAACCTTAGCTACAAAGATGTTACGTATGCTGTACTTGCAGCAAATGGAAACATTTATATTGACACATATAAAGATAATATTACTTCCCCAATGGACCAAGAATAGGCTATTTCTTAAAAACACAGGTGAACATATATTAGCTTATCTCCAAGTAATAAAATCTCTCCATAACAAAAATTCTATGCAGTATTGACTACTGATAACGATAATTATGTAAATAAGCTGTCCACATGGGCAGTTTATTTTATTTTTGTCTTAGCTTGTTTTTCAAAATGTTAGTGGTATCTCTATACGGTTACTCATAATTTTCGCACTGTGTAACTCAAAAGAGAAAGTGAAATGAAATCAATGATATCAAGGGATTCAACGAAGAGTTCAGTTACACACAATATAAGATATGGGTAAGTCATAGAGAACTTGAAATAATATATTAATTACTTAGTGAAAATAGTATGGATTAAGAAGATAATGATTTCAGATCGTCAAAGTAGAGAAAAAGATACGAATGATTAAATTTAAATGTGGGTTATAAAATTATTAATATAAATATAACGATTTTAAAAATGGTCAATGACATTTTCCTCAAAAATGGAAAAGTTGATATAAAAGCACATAACCGTTTACAGCCCAAGACATATAGTGTCAGTGTAGTGATAAGCAAGTACAACATGACTGCAATGAAAAATTATTTTTCTGTTAGCTTGTTTTCATTACGAGTTAAATTAATAGAACTTCTGTTAGTTATTATGAAACGCATCTTTGTTATAGGATCGGGGGGGAATATCTTGGCTGCAGAAAAAGGATATAGAAGTGGTTGTGGTTATGGCGGAGGATTTGCATTACTAGTCGTATTGTTTATCTTGCTTATTATCGTTGGCGCTGCTTGTTTTTGCTAGTTTATGAACTTCATTTTTTTCTAGAGAGGAGGAGTGTATCTTGGCTGCAGAAAAAGGATATGGAAGTGGTTGTGGTGGTTATGGCGGAGGATTTGCATTACTAATCGTATTGTTTATCTTGCTTATTATCGTTGGTGCAACTTGTTTTTGCTAGTTTATGAACTTCATTTTTTTCTAGAGAGGAGGAGTGTATCTTGGCTGCAGAAAAAGGATATGGAAGTGGTTGTGGTGGTTATGGCGGAGGATTTGCATTACTAATCGTATTGTTTATCTTGCTTATTATCGTTGGTGCAAGCTGGTGCGGATATGGTGGTTTTTAAGTAACAACCTTCTTATATCACCAAGAATAAATAAAGGGTTGCTTCACGTAGTGTGAAGTAATCCTTCATTGATATAGTTTAATATATGTTTAGAATATATAATGTGTTCGTTATGAAAGGAGAAAAAAATGGGATCTAGCCCATATTTTAATAAAAATGTTTCGTATCAAACTTCATCTATTCCAATAACCGAAGTAACTCAGAAGAAAAGTCGAATAATAGCGGCCGAAGCTGTTACACTTTCCAAAACGAATAATGAAACAACCAATGAAGCAATCAATGGAACGACTGATGAAACATTAAAAAAACAGAAAAATAATTCATCTGATTATTCGCCATTCCAAATTAATATTCCTTATTTTAATATAAAAATAACTTCGACAGAGATATTAGGTGTTGCTAAATCCGTATTTATGCAAGCTCTTATTCAAAAGGTTCAAGATCCGGTATTTTTAATGAATCTTTTGAATAGTGAAGGTGGAAAGAAACTACTTAATTTAGCAGGTGATTTTTTTAAAGATACTGCTACGAAATCAGAAAATGATAAAGATGAAAACTAACATCAGCCTTTATTGATATACATCTCTTTGATAGCTCTAATTTCATAAATACTACAATCACAAAAGATAGGGATTAAAAATAATCCCTTCTTTTGTGAGCATAATTGCATTTTTCATTGTAATTATATGTAAATCAGATAATAAAAAGTGAAAGGGTTATGGCCGTTTTTTGGCAGGAAATGTGCCGGTCTTTTTGGAGTTAACGTGATATATTTGTATTGTGAGAAGTGGCGGAAAACACAACTCATAATATACCTTTATAATCTATAAAATCAATTAATGGATAATATGAGCCGTATGATGGCTACTTCCGCAAGCCAATTAGGAGGATTAAAGACCGTCATGAGTGGTGTATATGGAAGTATGTCAAACAGTAGACAAGCCATGACAAATAGTGTATCAAATCAAGTCATTAATAATTCTTTCGGATCATCTGGCGGTGGAGTTATTCCAATGCTTGGTGGAGATTTATTGAAGTACCCGTAAATTTAGAAGGAAGAGACGTGGCACGCGGTACTTATCGGCTATACAACCGAGTATCAAGAAAGAGAAGAAAAGAGAAACTCAGCCTTTTAGGTTTGGGTTTCTTTTATTTTATAAAAAAACGGAGTGTCAAAATGAGCTCTTTTACATTCAACAATCAACGAAAAGAATATATCCAACTAGAAAGAGGATGGAGCCCGCCAACATGGGAACCTCTAAAACGTAAATTCTTAAACACGCCTGGATATCCAGGCGCAAGATTATTAGGAATGGAAACAGATCCTCGTCGACTTTCTGTCCCTGTGGGAATTATCGTTCCAGATGGAACAGATTTAGAAACGTTAAAAGAAGAAATAGCGACATGGTTAATTACTGAACAAGCAACCGAGCTAACTTTTGATACAAAACTAGATAGAACATATATAGCTGTTATTGATGAAGATTTTAATGTTGATAATTTTATGAGTTTAGGAAAAGGCACCTTAAAATTCATTTGTCCAATGCCTTATAAACTAGGCCCAAGGAGAAAAATAGATTTCAAATTACAAGGAAGTAGATTAATTACAAATATATCGAATAATGAGAGTAAATATTCTGATCCTACGTTCATAGTTAAGGTAGAAACTCCCTCTACTTTTATTGATATTTCACGAAAAAAGGAAGAAGAAATTCAACATTTTCGTATGGGATACCCTGTTTCTGTGGAAGAACGAACAGTCGAGAAAGAACAGCTTGTTATGCACGATGAAATGAAAACAATGGTTGGTTGGAATCAAAATGGTCCAAACACTAACGAAGGTGAAAACACAGGAACTCTAAAGTCAGATAGTGAGCGCTTTGTTATAGATAACTTTGGTGCAGGTAGTACATGGCATGGCGGAGTGGCTAGGAAAAGTTTAAAAGAACCGCTACAGGATTTTACTGTTGAAGCAAACGAAGAAACAGGTGAGTATCTAACTTTTGAAAAGATTAACGGTGGGAAGTTATACGTCGCTGATGCAGATGCCTTACAACGTTGGACAGAAGATGGTTCACACAAATATGACATCTATAGTCCACAAACAGAAGATCAAAATATGTCAGCCGAAAGATTAAAACAACTAACGGAAGCGGAACTAAAGAAACGTATTAATAGCACTGTACAGTATGAAGTAACTCCAATTGCATTAGAAAAGATATTTGGTTTATCTCATGAAAAAGTAAATAAGGGCGATATTGTCCATTTCAAAGATACAAAATTTACGCCACCTTTGTTTTTAGAAGCACGTCTTATCGCAGCGGATGAATGTGATACAAATGCGGCAAATGATAAATATTATTTTGGTGATTTTAAAGAAGTAGAAGATACGAGAAGTCTGTTAGATCACATGTATGCCCAAGTTATGGGCAGTCTAGCTGGAAAAGCAAATAAAGGCTTGTTAGATAAGTTGGAAGAACTTGTGAAAGAGACAAATGAACAAGTTGATGTTGTGAAAAAGGAATCAGAAGCAGCAAAAAAGTTAGCAGAAAAAGTACAAGAAAACCTTAAAAATTATCAAACAAAAATTATTGAAAGCGCAAAACCACCGACAATCGGTTTAGAAAATGGAAAAACCTTATGGTTAGATATTTCAAACGGCAAGCCTGGCATCCTCAAATTATGGAAGAATGGCAATTGGGAGTCGGTTGTTCCTGATATGGACAAAGTAAAGGAAGATACCTTAGAGCAAGTCAACAAAGATATTGAAACCACAAAAACAGAGTTGAATAAAAAAGTTCAAGAAGCACAAAATCAAGCAACAGGACAATTTAATGAAGTGAATGAAAGATGTTGAAGATTACGTTGGTGGAATTGGTAACCAAACGGTTTTACACAATGTCTTGTAGAAGAACGACACGAAATATTGGCAATTAACTTCAAACGCAGTAAGAGATACACAAGTCACTTATAAGAGGTGCAATTCACTTAGTGTTATTACTACAGGTAATATGACTTATTCTTTATCCTGTTTCTTTCTTAGTTGTATCTAGCGCGTTTTTATAATTCTTTATTTAATTCCTAATTTAAAGAACAAACTATCCAAAATAACATGATTTATATGACTATGTATACTCTTTTTGAAAAATATTGTAATTAATTAACATTTGAAACTATAACACAAATTATTTAAATAATATATCTAAATTTATCGTTATCACAATGGTGCTTGTCTTTAAATTTTCAGCAATCATTATTCCAGGAAATCTTTTATGCCTCCCTTCAATTAGGGTCAGTATTATTCTATGTTTTAGTAAAAAAACTGCTTGTTTATTAACCTATTATTATACTTTTATATGATAGAGAGCTTTCTACTAGATATAGAATTCATAAAAACTATGCTAATTTTTAAGGGAGAGTGGATAGAACTACTGATTATGAAATTAATCAACACACATTTATCAAAGAAAATATTCTAATTTAAAATAATTTCTTATTTTGGAGTATACTGTTTTGAATGTATATTTCAAAATTGAATAGGTAAAAGATTTTATGTAACAACAAATAAAACTTCAGTATATGTAAAGCGATTTTTTACGAATATATAGCTTGATAAAAATAAAAATCATCATTTGGTAACCATGTTCATATCGTGATATCCAAAATTAAATTCAAGATAACTCATGTAATAAAGACTTCATAATTTTACCGAATATGCGAGATACGTTGAAAACAGAATTTGTATTCCTCTAAAAATATTAATTTTCAGAATTTTCAATAAAAATGATTAGATTATACTAACTTAATGATAATGATTAAAAAGGCTACTATAGAACCCAAACATTAGTAGAAGAAAGACATATACAAGTATTATGAGTTTGAAAATTTCATAAACTCTAAAATCTTATAAAAAGAGGAGCATAAAACATGAGCGAACAATGTCCAATTAATGTACCATGTCAGGTAGCGGGACAAACCCAAACACCATTAAGTGATGAGACTGCAACACCAATTGTTACTCCAGGAGCACCTATTGTAAAGATTCCAGTTGTATTAGCTGAAAGAACGCTTCAAATTGTTGTAGAGTCCGATATTTCATTAGAGCCTCCAGCAGTCGAAATTAAACGCATCTTAAAAAACGTATTTTTAACACAATGTAAGTTAGTGCCTGTAGCATTCGTACCAGTACCAGGTACACCTTACCGACGAGTTACAAGAGCGAAATTATTTGTACAAGGCTATATTCGTAAAAATATTGAATATGCAAATGACGAGTGTAATGGAGTTCTATATGATCGTATTGCAAATGTTCCATTTTCTGGTTTTGCAGATCTGACAGAAGGTGATTTTCTATCATTAGCTTTAGTAGCTTCTTCTTCGGACACTACTTCTCATTTTATAAATCCTAAAAACGGTGATTTACCACGTCTAGACAAATATTTCTTTGAAAATGCAGTTTTTTATAACGAACAACCATATTGTGAATTAGTAAGCGCTCAATTTTTTGAATTAGACTTTTCACCTTGTCCTACAAACCTAAACGAACCATTTGATACGCTTCGTGAAAAAATTGTACTAGATCTTACTTTAAAAGTTTTACAAGTACAACAAGTACAAGTAGCACTATAAAAATAAAAAGAAATTGTCTTTGTTAAAAAGACAATTTCTTTTTTATTTTTATACAACATATATAATGATGAAATGGTCACATACAAAAAACAAATTTTTTGAATTTCATCAGACGGGGGGATGGTGATGAAAAATCCATGGATTGGTAAGGGGATATGGGATGAAATTTACAAGTATAAAAAACTGAATATACAAGATAATTTACACGAAAAAAGAGGGGGAAAAGAAGAAATACCACATGAATTAAAGGGAGAATATGTAGCATCAAAATTAGAGAAAGAAGGTAAAGCGTCTGGATCACAAATAGGGCCTTTAATACGCTCACTGGTGGTCAAAACTCCATTTTCTATTTTTTCAGAAGTAACTAGTTTTAAAATATTTCCAAAAATAAATGTTAAAAATCAAGAAGCATTTGTATTTAGGAATGAAAAAGGTGTAGAAGGGCGTGAATTAGATTGTAAGTTATTAACTACAGTGCAACAATATTATTCGGATAGTTATTGTAAATTAGTTTCTTTAAATCTTCATGAGAAGAGAATTCATTTTGAATTATATAACCAAAAAAATAAAGGGAATAAAGAAGAGAATAAGGTAGAGGCATCTTCATGGATTCCTATTCACAGTATAATATTAGAGAGTGAAAATGGGGGAGACGTAAATAATTTTATTACAGCGAAACTACCAATAGAAATAGGAAGATATAAAGGTGAAATTAGTTTACGAGAAAAGGTTGTATTTAAAGAAAAAGTCATAGGAATAAAAGAGGTTGAACAGGAGATTATTTTGACAAAAACCGAATTTTTAATACCAAAGGTAAAAAAGAATGAGCAAAATACACTTACAGTTGAAAAAGGGAGCTTATTGGTAGAAGGGTATATATATCAATGTATTGAATACATATCAGAACAAAGTAAACTTCATGATAATGAGCATCAGTTAATACAAAATATTGTATTGGAGTTAATCATTCAAGTAATACAAGAACAAGAAGTACAAGTGCGAATTAAATAAAAATAATTATATTCCCTCGATTAGCTGATTATTTTTATTCGTAGTGTATCGATGGGTATTCTTTTGTAAATCATTCAGTGCTGCAAACTATTTGTTAAATGGTTTATCCTTGATAAATTCAATTTTACATTGTTACTAAATTGTATGAATCTCCTCTGGTTTAAGTTTTAAAAAAGTGCTAACAAGTTTGCAAGCGATCTTGCTAACACTTATACAGAATAGACATAAATTATCGCTGATATGTCGTTTTTAAAAATAGTCTTAATCAGTTAAATCACACTTATACGAAATGCTTATAAAAACCGTCTTAGTATCAAGAATATAACATGTTAGGTCAAACAAACCTTGATATAACAATGTTTGTTTAACTTGAATTTGTAAAACATTTACATTTTATAAATGCAAGTTATCCAAATCAACGTAATTATAAACATAAACATGATTAACACCAATCGGTTTACGTGACATTCGTATATTTTAAGTCTTTGATAAATAATACAATTTAAATTTTGCAGATCAGTAGAATGAGGAAATATGCTTAGAGTATTAGCGAAACCCAACCCTAATCAATTCTTCATCATTTATTTCAATTACGAATCTATATTCTTTGTCTAATAGCCAGTAATAAAAACTGACTGCATCAACGTCAACTAGTGATTGGAATACTTTATCAAGATTTGTACTTACTACAGGGATTTCATAGTTATCCCATATTATAAAAATCTGTTCGTCAAAATCTAGTTGGTTTGCTCTAATAAGGGAAATTATTTGTTCTTTGTTCGAAGCTATGAATTGGTTATCTATCTGTTCCCAATCTATTCTTCCCGAGACAGTTATAGGAAATGAATTCATTAAAATAGTAGCAATCTGCTGGCTTTTTTCTTGGGAGAAAATGAGAGTTTCGTTTCCTAGGGATTCAAGGCATTCATTAAACAAAGGGTTTGTATCATTTCTGTTTTTTGTTTTCAGTGCTCTTAACTTTTGTCGCAATTTCCATTGTCTTGACGATCTATCATCCATTTTTAACATTCCTTATACAATTATTTAAGAATGAGTATAGCATATAAGGGAAGTCTTTATGAAAAGGAACTTTTTAAATATAAATTAAACAAAAGTGTTATTTGAAAAAAGGGCCTTTTACGGAAAGATAAGAGGCCCTCAAAAAATATAACAACATAAAAATTTTATATTATGTATATACAATTTGAAAAGTTTACTGGAAATAATAAAATGTATAAAATTCTTATAAAAAAAGCCCTAGGATTAGGGGGGCTAGGGCTTACTTTGTTGGTATATCTCACAAGATATTATAAAAAGAAAAAGAACTTAATGAAGATAACACATGAATGTTTCGTAAATGTATCAAAAAAGTGAACAAAAGCGTTATTTTAAGGACCATGATATATTATCAAGGGCTGTATAAATATAACTATACATTAGGTAAAAGAGATATTTCGGATTGTATTTTTGTTTCCAGTTCATAATAATCACCTCTCATACAAATAGTTTAATTATATTATAAGGTTATTAAAGAGAATGTTAAGAAAACTTGCTATGAATTAAGGTGAATTTAAACAAACTAGTAATTGTCATTAAAAAGCAGTTAGCTTTTGCTAGCTGTTTCACTCACTGGAAGTTTTTTTATGTAATTTAGATAAAGAAACTAGCCATTAAAAATATTGCTCCTATCAAAATTAGAGAATCAACTAAAATCAAGAACTGTTTTTTCTGTGGCTTTTGAAATTCCTTTATTAATCTAAAAACTGAACTTACTCCGAAACAAATGTATAACAAAATCATTATTATTTTTAGCATTACTAACACTTCTAATATATTAATTATGTATTGGAGAATATATCCATATAAGTTTTTAATAAAATTCTTATTTAAATAGAAAATGCCAGCTGAAATGTCAAGGGCGTATCAGCTGGTACTGAAATAGATATTAACTTTTAATATTAGGTTTTTTAGTTCCTACTTTTGCTCTTATTTTTAGAAGAGATTGTACCAAATATTGCTCCGGACATTGCTCCAATCAAAGTCATAAAAATTGCACTCCATGCTGCAAATGACATAATTACACCTCCTAATAATAAAATGCTACAACTATATTAATTATTATATATGAATTTAATAATTTAAAGTGGGGGAAAAGTTAGAAAATTATACAAAAGTGTTAATTCAATTGAAAAAAGAGCCCCACTATAATGGCTGCAAGGCTTCATAAGGTCGAGTTGTGTCGTACTCACAAGGGATTTTAACATGAATGTTGTGGTAAACATACTAAATGTATCTAATTTATTTAGAGCAGTTATTTTAAACAAAAACAATATTTGGTAAGTATATTATTTTTAACAAAAATTTAATTTTATGGAAATTAAAACCCTAGTTTCCTAGGGTAATGGTATAACAGCCAAATATATTTTATTCTTATATATCTTAACTTAATATTACGCTAAAAACATCAGGTAAGTGTAACCAATTGCAGAAAATAAAAGAGCAGCTAGCAAACGCTAACTGCTCGGTTCTCCAAGGGGGAACAAGGAGAAAATCTAATGTCATATACAGTATTAACGGAATATTGAGTTTTATTCTATTTAAATCAAAAAAATGAATTTAATAATTACGATGCGATTAAAGATACTAAAAACACACTATTAATATTAAGTACAAAAGTAAGAACAATGTAAGTGGGATTGTAATTATACTTCTAATCGTTGTTTTCGCAGTAGTTGGCGTATTCATTCCTATAAGGCCACCAATAAAGGTCCAAGCTGTTAATATCAGTAAAAAAATTATTGGGTCGGTAGAACTCCAATTCATCGCTGTATTAATAGATTCATTTTCAAAGTATAGGATAAGTAAGTCAATACAAATAGTAGGAGTTTTTCCTTTGTTTGAAAGTTCAAAAAGATATATAATAATTTTCTGACTATTAATTTGTGGAGGGGTATTAATGAAAAATGAAACGTTACACACACAAGAAGACATTTTAAAAATGCTTGATTCATTATTAAGACCTGCAGAACCATTTTGGAATGAATTTTATGAGAATAGAGAAAAGGATGTTCCATTTTTTGAAAATGTTCCAGATGAGAACCTAGTTTCGTATATACAAAAAGAGAGAGTTTCAAAAGGGAAAGTATTAGAACTTGGGTGTGGTCCAGGTAGAAATGCCATTTATTTAGCGACTCAAGGATTTGATGTAACAGCAGTGGATTTATCTGTAGAAGGCATTAATTGGGCTAAAGAAAGGGCATTGGCAAAAGAGGTAGCAATTCATTTTATTTGTGATTCAATTTTTAATTTAGAGGTTCAAAACGAGTTTGATTTTGTATACGATTCGGGCTGTTTGCATCACATTCCACCGCATAGAAGAATAAATTATGTGGATTTAATTAAAAACTCATTAAAATCGGGTGGTTATTTCGGATTAACATGTTTTGCGGCAGGCGATTTAGATGAGCGAAATGGATCAGAAATAACAGATTGGGATGTATATAGAGGGTGGAGTCTACAAGGTGGTCTTGCATACTCGGAAGAAAAGTTAAGAGAGATATTTAAAGAATTTGAGGTAATTGAGATTAGAAGGATGAAACAAATGAAACAACCGAATGAAATGTTTGGAGAATCATTTCTTTGGACAGCATTATTTAAGAAGAAATAATAAAGTAGATAATTGACAAACTCATCGTTTTTATAGACAATATATTAAAAGGAACGTACGTTTGGTTTTGTTGACGTATGTTTTACATAAATACATAACAAGGGGCTGTCTCCATATGAGTAACACAAATCAAAAAATTACTACGTTTTTAATGTTTGAAGGCAAAGCTGAGGAAGCAATGAATTTTTATACGTCGCTATTTGATCAATCGGAAATTGTAAGTATTTCTCGCTACGATGAAAATGGACCTGGTAAAGAGGGAACTGTAATTCATGCAACTTTTACGCTAAATGGCCAAGAGTTTATGTGTATTGATAGTTATGTAAATCATAATTTTACATTCACTCCAGCTATGTCTCTTTATGTAACTTGTGAGACAGAAGAAGAAATTGATACGGTCTTTCATAAACTAGCGCAGGATGGAGCAATTCTTATGCCTTTAGGTTCCTATCCGTTTAGTAAAAAGTTTGGCTGGTTAAATGATAAGTATGGTGTATCTTGGCAGTTAACTCTTGCTGAATAAAAAAGAAAAAGCGTAGCTTATTTGTTTGTAAAAGATGTTCATCTTGTATGGAATGAAGTTTCTAGGGTTTTAAAGAATAAAGGTGTTCTTATTGCTGGATTTACAAATCCGTTACTATGGATTTTTGATGATAACCAAGAGCAAAAAGGTATTCTGGATGTTAAACATTCAATTCCTTCATCAACATTGGATTATTTACCACAGGATGAAGTTCAAGATTACATCGATTCAAATCAAACAATAGAATATGCGCATACTTTAGAAGACCAAATCCAAGGCCAAATTGATGCTGGTTTTGCTATAACAGGTTTTTATGAGGATGATTTTGGTGGAACAAGGATATTGGATAAGCATATTAAAACATTTATTGCGACAAAAGCTATAAAATTAAAGATGGATTAAGAATTTTTGCTTGTCGCACGGGGCGTTAGTCGAAGAAGGCTCTTAAAATAGAAAAGGATGGTACTTTCCATCCTTTTCCTTATGTATTTTGAGTGTCGAAACTATTCTCAAAACAAGTTTTACACTACTAGTTGTATAATTAGGTTATGCTTTTATATTAAGAATTTTGCTGACCGAATCTTTTCCCGAGTTTAGCTAACAATTCAGGTTGATCGCTTTGGCTCATTATAACTTCAATAAAGATAAGTTGATTCTTATTAAAAGTTATATTTGTTAAGACTTCTGCTAATTCTGCTTCATTTTCTACTTTAAATGTTAGACTTTTTTCTTCGGATCCAAATACCATTGATAGTTTATTGTAATCCCACATCTGTATGTCATTATAAAGTTGGTTTTGGCCGTGAATGGCACGTTCAACAGTGTATCCGTTGTTATTGATTAAAAATATAATCGGTTTTAAATTTTGACGTAGTATAGTTGATAACTCTTGGGCAGTTACTTGGAAAGAACCATCACCAATAATTAAAATGTTGCGCCGTGATAAATTGGCGAGCTGTGTACCAAGTAGAGCGGGCAGTGTATATCCGATAGATCCCCATAACGGTTGACCTACATATGCAGTGTTATTAGGTAGAGGGATAGCGGCACTACCAAAGAAAGGTGTTCCTTGCTCTACAACTAAGACGTCGTTTTCTTGTAAGAAATGGTACATTTGCTGCCAAAAACGTTTTTGTGTGACCATTTGTGCTTTTGGATTGAACTCTTCAGTAAAAGGTGATGATTCTAAAATAAATGGCTTAACGTCAAGGGTATCTTTATTACGATGCTCAATTGAATCACTTAAATGTTGTAAAACATCCTGCATTACAACTGGACCGTATTTTTTATCTATAATTTTCACAGTGTAGGGATGGATTTCTATAACTTGTTCTTTTGTAAAACCTTGTGTGAAGCCGCCTGTAATAGTATCAGTTAACTTCACACCAATACTAATAATACAATCAGATTCATCAATTCTTTTTCGCAAGTACGGCGAACTTACATCACCAGTATAAACACCTATAAATTGAGGGTGTTTTTCTGGGAATATTCCTTTTCCCATACTGAACGTCGCGATGGGAAACCCAGTTTTTTCTACGAATTGATGTAAACTTTCTTTAGCATGAAATCGATCTACTTCAAAATCAGCTAAAATAACAGGTTTTTTGGCACTATTTATTTTTGAAATGGCATGTAGAAGCATTTTATTTAATGCTTCTTTATTACTTAAAATAGGTTTATTTATAATAGGTTCTGTCGGTTTATTAATTGGTTTATTATACACATCAATCGGCAAATTAATATGAACAGGGCGTTTTTCATTCCAACATGCACGTAAAACACGGTCAATTTCCTCAGCAGCATGCTCAGGTGTTACATTTGTTTGTGCTATAGTGATTTCTCGATACATATTGGAAAAGTGATCGAACTTTCCATCTCCTAACGTATGATGGACGATTGCTCCATTTTCCATTACTTTTGTTGGTGGTGTACCTGTAATTTTTATAACTGGCACGTTTTCCGCATATGAGCCAGCAATACCGTTAATAGCGCTTAATTCTCCAACACCGAAAGTAGTAATAAGAGCGGCGATTCCTTTTATGCGAGCGTACCCATCTGCTGCATATGCAGCATTTAATTCATTACAATTGCCAATCCACTTTAAATTTTTATGTGCTACCACATCATCTAAAAAGGCAAGATTATAATCACCAGGAACCCCAAATATATGTTCAATTCCTAATTCGTGTAGTCTATCCAATAAATATGTACTTACAGTATATTGTTTTTTCAAATGAATCATCTCCTAATTATGCAATGAATGTTTCAATAGACTGAACAAGTTCTAATGCGTTGATTAAAATATTCATTACTAGATTGTGGTATAATTTACATACAGGGGGAAAGTAGATGACACAACATAAAGAAGAACAGATGAATGAGGCATTAGCATTATTTTATTTTGCATATAAAACATTTACTGAAAAGCCAGATGAAATTATAAAAGAATATGGCATTCAACGAGTACATCATCGAATTTTATTTTTTATCGCACGTTTTCCAGGGATAAGTGTAAATGAGTTATTATCACTATTAGAAATAAGTAAGCAAGCGCTCCACGGACCGCTACGTCAACTTGTGGAAAAGGGCTTAATTGAGAGTAATGAAGCTATGCATGATCGACGTGTGAAACAGTTGTCTTTAACAGAAAAAGGTACAGATTTAGAGAAAAAACTGAGTGATGTACAAAGACAACAAATGGGTGCTATTTTTTCAAAATTTGGTGAATCATGTGAGGACAATTGGCACCAAGTTATGAATGAAATGGCAAATAGCCGATCAGGTTTTGATGCTTGGATATCGAAACGTGAAATACCAGTCGATCAAAAATAATGAAAAAACTTCTGTTTTTATCGTTTGAAAAAGAACAAATTTTATCCATACATTTGGCAACTATCGATTGGTCATAGAGTGAATGGATAAAAAGATACATTACTAGATACTTTATACGTGTACGTAATGGAACAATAAAATTCACATTTCCGAAAGGGGAATTATAATGATAAAACTTGTACTTATTCGTCACGGACAAAGTTTATGGAATCTTGAAAATCGCTTTACTGGATGGACAGATGTTGATCTATCAGAGAATGGATTAAGTGAAGCGAGAGAAGCAGGAGCAATATTAAAGAAAAACGGATATACTTTTGATGTGGCTTATACATCTGTATTAAAACGCGCAATTCGGACGTTATGGATTGTACTTCATGAGATGGATCTTACTTGGGTCCCAATACATAAATCTTGGAAGCTAAATGAAAGACATTATGGTGCATTGCAAGGGTTGAATAAAGATGAAACTGCTCAAAAATATGGTGAGGAGCAAGTTCATATTTGGAGAAGAAGTGTTGATGTAAGACCACCGGCTCTTACTGAAGACGATCCTCGATATGAAGCGACCGATCCAAGATATAAAACACTCAAAAAAGGTGAATTTCCATTTACTGAATGTTTAGAGGATACGGAGAAGAGAGTACTTGCTTATTGGCATTCAGAAATTGCGCCGACATTAAAAAGTGGTAATAAAGTAATTATTTCATCACACGGTAACACAATTCGCTCGCTAGTAAAATATTTAGACAACCTTTCAAGTGATGGTGTAGTTTCATTAAATATTCCAACTAGCATTCCGCTTGTTTATGAATTAGACGAAAACTTACGTCCGATTCGTCATTATTATTTAAGTATGGATGGAGAAGTACCTGAAGGGGAAATTCCGAAACATATTTCTTTTTAATACGAAAATTTGAAATGAATGCTTGTCTACATATACAATATAGACTCATGGTAAAGTGAAATTTTAATCAGTGGGGTCTTACTGCCCACAAATAGCAGGATAAAAGACGTGGTACCTTCTAATATATATGCGATGTAGCTAATTTTAGAAGCTTGTCCACGTCTTTTGTCATAAAGAGAGCAGCTTGCGCATGTAATGATATCGTGAGTAGTTTTTGAATGGAGGGTGATGTGATTAATGATCTCTAACATTCGAATTGGCTTATTTGTTTTAGCGATTGTCTTTGTAGTCCTTGTTTTCTTTTATTGGAAAAATGAAGAGTTGTACGAGGAGAAGAAGCAACGTATTAGAAAGACTTGGTATGGTTTGTTTATCATATCTGTCACCGTGTATTTCATGATAAAAGGAATCGATTTAACCCTCTGGAAAAATCTTTTAATGTTTACTGCAATGGTTATTTTTGTTGATATTGCGTTCATTTTAACGCCTAATATTTCAGAAATATGGGGTGCAAAATTTAGCGATATTGGCAAGACAGTTCAATCCATAAAACGATCATTAATTGCATCTAAAGCAAGAGGAGAAATATACACGACAATTATTCAAAATGTTAATCCAGCAGTATTCGGTACGATGGAATGGCATACGGAAGAGGAATATACAAAGAGCTTAAATGCATTTTTAGATTCATATGGGGAAAAGATTGGCGCGAAAATTGTTGTTTTTGAAGCTGCGAAGGAATTAAATACAAACTTTCGTGGTATTCGCTCACAATTTAGTATTATCGTCCCGTTAGAACATATCGAGCAATTGAATGAGCAGAAAGCGGTGCAAGTAGAAAATGTCGGGATTATACCAGCAAAAATAGTAAGTGACGTTTTCATTGTTATTGATGGAAAGAAAAATAACCTGCAAGATCGGGATTTTGAAAATGTATATAATTTAACAATACATCATAGTTATTTTAGTAAATAAGGACAGAATCTTTTTCTGTCCTTTTCTTCTATACATAAATTAAAAACAAAATCCGACAAAGTTGAATAAAATTGGACAATCATTCCTACACTAGCATGTAGAGGTGATTGTAGTGGTAAAAGATTATGACAATGATTTTTTTAAAGAAGATAACGAAGATACAACAGATTTCTCTTTAATAAAAGGGGATACGTTGCAGCAAGTAGAAGAATTAGAAGAAGAATTAAAAAGAAAATCATAAGTGTACACTCTTTCTACATTTGCTATATAATATAAATAAAAGGTTGTATCTTTTTGAAAAGGGGGAGAAGAGATGGCTGAAGTCAATGTACAAAAGTCTTCGTTTTTTAAAGAAAAAAAAGAAGAATCCAATACAGATTTCTCTCTTGTAAAAGGTGCATTAACGGAGAATATAAATCGGTTAGAGAAACTGATGAATAATAGTAGTTCAAAATATATACAGGTGAAAAGAACAAAAGAAAATGCATAGAGCATTTTCTTTTGTTTTTTATTTAATAGTAAACTTATCTTTTACTTTTTTAGGTAAATCTGTTTTCTGAATCTCTTCATAGGACTTTACTTCAATTGATGATATTTCATTGTTGCTATTATCATCTTGATCTACATAAAGGCGTAAAAACGCGTCTTCATTTAATTTATGATTGTTTTCTTTTTTTGTACTTCTAAATGTAATTTGTTTTTTGACGCCATCTTCATCATATGCGGACAGCGTATAGTTTCGTAAGTTTCTATGATCTACTTTTTCGATAGTTCCTTCGCCTTTTATCTGCATGTAATATACATCTTTACCAATTCTATTTAGTGACGCTCTCTCACAGCCAATAGTAAAACTAAAAAATAATAAACATAGTGTAATAATTGCTAAAAACTTTTTCATTTTCTTTATCTCCTTTAATGTGTTTCTTTAAAAAGTATACGACTATTATTAAATGAGAAAAATCGATGTAGATTACAACGCCCTTACAATGTTGTAAGAGTGTTGTACATAAAATGAACAATAAAAGTTAAAAGAAAGATAAAATAATGAATCATGGTATAATGATATGAGACTTACATATTATTTTTTCATTTTGAGAGGAGCTTGAAAAATGTATTCTACTTTAGAACAATTAACAAAGCACCCTGTATTTTTTCATTTTGCAGAAATTTCAAAGATTCCTAGAGGATCAGGTAATGAAAAGGAAATTAGTGATTATTTAGTGGGCTTTGCAAAAGAGCGTAACTTAGAAGTCATTCAAGATGAAGCATTAAATGTCATTATTAAAAAAGAAGCAACAGCTGGTTATGAAAATGTACCAGCTATTATTATTCAAGGTCATATGGATATGGTTTGCGAAAAAAATCAAGCAACAGTACATGATTTTGAAAAAGATCCAATTGAATTACGAATCATTGGGGACATGTTATATGCAAATCAAACAACTTTAGGTGCTGATAATGGTATTGCAGTTGCGTATGCATTAGCTTTATTAGATTCAAAAGAAATTCCGCATCCAGCACTTGAAGTCGTTATCACTACTGAAGAAGAAACGACAATGGGCGGAGCTTTTGCTATTGATCCAAATCATTTTGAAGGAAAGATATTTATAAATATTGATTCTGAAGAAGATCATAAATTACTTGTAAGTAGTGCAGGTGGTGCGAAAGCTGTTGAAACAATTCAAGTAATTTGGGATGAAACGCCAGCGAATATGGATGCATACCGTATATATGTTGGTGGTCTAAAAGGCGGCCATTCTGGTATGGAAATTGATAAACAACGCGGTAATGCGAACAAAGTATTAGGACGAGTATTACGTGATTTATCAGTACATACGGAGTTTTACATAAGTGAAGTTCACGGCGGATTAAAAACGAATGCAATTCCGCGTGAAAGTGTAGCTACAATTTTAATTCGTACAGAAGATGTAGGACAAGTAGAAGAAAAACTAGAATCATGGACACGTGTATTACAAGAAGAAATGCGTGCTGTTGATCCAGATGTTCATGTTACACTGACAAAATTGGATGAAAAAGTTGAAAAAGTATTTGCTAAAGAGACACAAAAGCAGCTTATTTCATCATTATTCTTAATTCCAAATGGCATTCAAAGTATGAGCATGGATATTAAAGGTCTTGTAGAAAGTTCAACAAATTTAGGCGTTATTGAAACGTTGCAAGATGAAATTAAATTACGTAACGAAGTGCGAAGTTCTGTAAGTAGTTTAAAACAACATGTTGCAGAAGAAATCAAATATATTGCTGAATTAGTTGGTGCTACATTTGAAATAGAGTCAGAGTATCCAGAATGGCCATACAATCCAAACTCACAAATTCGTAATTTATTTGAAAAAGTACATCAAGAAAAATACAATAAAGAAATTGAAATCTTCGCTGTACATGCGGGGATTGAGTGTAGTGCATTCGTTCAAAAGATGCCTGAATTAGATGCAATTTCATTCGGACCAGACATTTTCAACGTCCACACTCCAGATGAACATATCAGTATCTCTTCTGTAGTGAATAACTGGGGATTCTTCATTGATGTAATGAAGGGTACGAAAGAATTAGCTAAGTAATAACGACGAAATAAAAAGGAGTCTATAAAAATTTATAGGCTCCTTTTTTATATTGGAATTTATCCCACTATTTGCCGGGCAGCACGATTGGTTCAACTAATAATCAGTGGGGGATGAATAAAACCACTACTGATTAAAGTTTCACTTTATGAGAAGTCATTTTTCGTTAGTATGTAATATTAAGCTTGAACAATTAATAAGGATGAATTGTTGATGTTTTTTAGTACTGATAAAGAGGTGGAGAAATGAAGGGAAGAAATCATTTTATTGTTTGTATGTTTTTATTGTTTTTCACATTTAGTTTTATTGGTGTTCAGAAAATAATAGCAGAAGAAGTTGAATTTTCAGGAACAACAGCTCCATTGAATGTAAATGTTAGAGAGGCAAAAAGTTTAAATGCAAATATTGTAGATGTGATTCCCGGAAATACAAAAGTATCTTTTAAAGGATGGGAGTATGGTGAAGCGGTTAAAGATTACTGGACAGGAAATTTAGATAATCGTTGGTTTTATTATTTTAAAGATGAAAAAAAAGTATATGTAACGTCAGCGTATATTAATGGAAATCCCCCAAGTACACCAACAGACCGTAAATTATCTGTACCTAACATATTACAAGAAAGATCAAATTGGTGTTGGGCAGGCACTTCGGTTTCAGTTTTAAATTATTTTGGGAAAACTCCTTCACAAGATCAGTACGTTAGGTATGTTAAAGGTGGATCATATAATAATCCTGCAACTTCACGTGAAATACAATATGGATTATCGGGATATGGTGTTAGCTCAGCTATAAGTTCTGGAGCAAAATCTTATGATTGGTTCAAAAGTCAAATTAATAGTAATCAGCCGATGATTGCACTCATTATGTGGCAAAATGGAGCTAACATCGGACACTTTCTAGTACTTGATGGATTTTATAAAGGGACAAATGGAACAGATTATATAACATACATGGACCCTTGGTATGGTGATCATTATAATCATAATTTCAGTACGTTCCATAACAATAATAATTTTTGGTGGAGTGAAACTGTTTATAATATCCATGCAAACTAATAATATTAAAAGCGGGGGTTCATAAATGGGAAAACTACTTAAGCTTGTGATACTGTGCATGTGCTTAATGACCGTTATTATTTTCGCTAGTAAAATTAGTTATGCATCAAAAAATAAAAGTGAATCAGTACAATCGATCGCATTAAAAGATTATCAATATAGTAAGGGAAGTTCTTCTGAAAATTTAAGTTTTGAAAAAATAACAACATCTCCATTTTCGTTACCAATCTATGAAACAATTCCAGCACAGCAAATTTTAAATAGCTCTGAATTTAAGAATTTACTATTACCAACAAATGAAAAGCTGTGGTTTATTATGAAGGGTGAGCAGCCAGAAGGACTAATTGTTGCGAATGATACTGAACCGATTCGAACGGGCGGAGAAAATAGAAGTAAAGATTTATATGGATTATATAAAGCAATAAAAAATAATACAAATGAAACAAAAGATATTAGTTATTTCGAATTTGAAGGGCAAGGAATATTGGTAGTAAATCAAAATAATGATCAAGAAATATACCTTAGTAAAGGTGCCGCTGCCATATTAAAACTTCCTGCTGGTCAAAAAGTATTGAGCAGTGAAGTAATACAGAAAATGAAAGAGAGAATTGTAACTGGTTTTGAATAGTGGTAATATCTGATTTTTTTTGTTTATACAAGGTTGAATAGGGAACAGGATCAATGGTAGCATTAGGGCATCTTTACTGTTTGAAACCTAATAGTGTATATAAAAAGGTTAGAGAAGTTAATTCTCTAACCTTTTTATATTAATGTCTGAAATTTAAAAAGTGATGGAGTAAACCAAATAATAAAAGTTTGTCTGCTCTTCTATTTTTATTTGCAATTTAAACTCGTTATATTCCGCTATCTATTGTACAACCTTTTTACATATCTGAATTTTTTTATTTGAAAATAAGGGTGCATCTATAAAACCATAATGATAAACTAAAATACCTAATTCCACTCTAGAATTAATATGCCATTTTTCTTTAATATGATTAATTATCGCTGAAATTCTTCGAGGGGTAACATATATTTTTTGGGAAATTTCTGCATCTGTATATCCTTTTGCTACATAAATAGCCACTTCTAACTCTCTTTCGGTCAACATTCTTTTCATAAAATACGCTCCTTCGAAATTATTTATATAAATATCAAAAGAAACTATTAAAAGAAATAAAGGTGAAAAATCATATTTATTTTAATCCGGCTATTTGCGGGTAGTAAGACTCCCACCTCAAAATCTAGATGTGGCAAAGAAGTCGGACTCCCTGTAAACGCCTGCCTGGGATGGACTAATAATCAGTGGGGGTGAATAAAACGCACATTGATTATTAGTGAACCATATTTTAATAATTTCTCGTATTGTGGTACAAGTTTGTAAAAGAAACTATAAATCCATATAATTAGTAATTGTAACTATATCAATTTTACATTACATTAAAAGTTGGAAAATATTCTTATACTCATAAAGTGTTACATTTGAGGGAGGAAAGATGGAATTCTACAATCTTGGTATTATTATTAAAGAACTTAGAAAGAAAAAAAACATGTCACAATCTGAATTATGTCATGGAATATGTTCACAAAGTCAAATTAGTAAGATAGAAAAAGGTATTATTTATCCATCTAGCATATTGTTGTATCAATTATCTGAAAGACTTGGTATTGATCCAAATTATATATTCGCACTAACCAAAAATAAAAAAATAAAATATATTGAAAATGTAAAATGTGTAATGAGAGATTGTGTAAAACAAAAACAATATAATGAGCTTTACGAAATAGTAAAAAAAGAGAAAAATGATGATAATTTCCAATCAAAAGAAGATAAACAATTTCTATTATGGCATGAAGCGATTGCTATATATTATGTAAATGGAGCAACAAGTAATGCTTTTGACATTTTAAATAGAGCACTAAAACAAACCTTAAGTAGTACTAACTTTTTATCAGAAAAAGAAATAAGCATAATGAATTCAATTGCTATAATACATGCAGAAAATGAAGAGTATGAGAAAAGTATAAATATATTAAAACAAAGTTTAATTAATTTTAATAAGATAGAATTTCCTAGAGAAAAAGAAATCAAATTAAGACTCATTCATACGTTAACAAAATGTTTACACCTTGCAAATCAATATGAAGAAGCAATAAAGTATAGTGAAATAGGCATAAAATTAGCCATAAATATGAATACTTTATACTTATTAGGTGAATTGTTTTTTGAAAAAGGTGCAATTTTATTGAAAGTTCAGCACTCTAATGAAGTTGGTTTAACAGACATAAAAAAAGCATTATTTATATTTGAACTAACTGAAAGAAAACAATATATAAAAATGATCAAGGAAAAATATATTAAAAATCAAGAATAAACAAGAAAGAATTTTAACATAAACTATTCCTAATTGTTATTTATTTCTAAAAAAAGTACTGTAATACGAACTATTCCTAATTGTTGTTTATTGCTAAAATGAATACCGTAATATTAGATAAATATAAAGGGTGGCATTTTATGAAATCAAGAGGAATTACTCGTAAAGCAGATAGTATGGGGCGTATTGTTATTCCAATGGAAATAAGACGGAGTTTAGGAATTGTAGAAAAAGATTCTCTTGAAATGTTTATAGAAGAGGATCAGATTATTTTACGAAAATATCAATCTCCAAGAGCTTGTGCACTTACAGGAGATATTTCAGACAGCAATATTTCGTTAGCGAATGGGAAGATTATTGTAAGTCCAAACGGGATGGAACTGTTAATAAAGAAGTTACAGCAATATCTTTTAAAGTAAAAGGTAAGTAAGAACTTTAAAATAGAATATACTTGGAAAAAGTCCTCTATCATTTAGGGGGCTTTTTTATTGTTATCAATAAAATTGAGGGGCCGTAGTTGGTTCAATGGAATACGAATTACCTTGTAAATAGTCTGACTATTTTTTATAAAAAAACTATTCATTTACATTTTTTGGTTTCGTGTTATATTTTTAGTGTTAACATAGTTGTATTGATAATTCTGATTTTAAAATTAGGAAAACTTTAGAAAATGAAATACTCTTACTTGAATTGAAAATCATATAAACATAGTTTGAAAGTAAAGTATGAAAATGAATCAGATTTTTAAATTAAATTTGTCAATTCAATAGAGGTTCGTGGGGGAAATGTAACTAAGAAGAAATCTCTTATACTCCATGTTTTTTATTTGTAAATCGGTAATTCTAATAGCTCTGACGAAAAGTAAAGGAGTAAAAAAGAAGTGGATAGTTTGTTTAATAGAAGATAGGGTGTAAAAAATAAAACAACGGAGGTTTTATAATGAATAAAGGAATACTGCAGATTACAGAAATTGAAGAAATTACTATTCCGAATCTATTGAAGGATAAAATGAAGAATCTGATAGAAAATGAATTAAAAACTCATAATCCTTATACTTGTGATCAAGAAATAGCAGCATATTTTTCAAAAGAGTGGCTTAATTGTTTGATTGACTATTCAAAGAAAACTCCGAATTCAGACATGAAAAATCTACTACATATGATAAAAATAGCGAATTGTGGTGGGAACGTACCGCCTATTCTTATTAAAAATACTCCATGTGATCCTATAGAAACACTATTACCTGGGGAAAATCGCAGAGGTTTTAATTATGGTGAAGACGAACACGATAGAATGAAAAAATATTTTTATGCAGAATGGGTCACCTGGTTTTTTGCCACACTTTTTAATTATGATGCTTTAATTCACCCATCCGAACATGCAGGGAAAAATAGATTTCATCTCATTTCCCCTTTAAATAACGATGAAGTTTTGCGAAATGTCGGTGCAAGCACCGGTGGCGGGAATTTTTATCAACATAACGATGCCACAGTGTATACAGGTATGAAAGACCAGTCAGATATTGAAGCGAGATTGAATACATTCAATACAAATTTAAAAATTGTATCAAATAGACTTAATAAATCCGTGGAACGAATAGTGTCTGAAATTACTTGTGGCAAATTTACTAGAGTTGATGCTCTTTTATTAAAAGGAGTGTTAAATTTAAAAACTCAAACTCATATTGGAACGCCAAAATTACTTCAAAAGCATCTTGAAGAAAATTTCTTCAGTAAAGATGACATATTGGCGATAAGTAAAATGCCTATTGCTCATATCGCAGGAATGGCTGATGGTGAAATATCGGGATTTGTAGGGGAAATAAACCAAATTATATTTTTAGATGATAATGGTGATATTATTGCAACTTGTTTAAATGGAGCAGAGAATAGATTGATTTATGTAGGAGAAAGTGAAGAAGAAAAATTGAAATTTGACATGTTTTTAGAACTCTTACGAACAACGCCTACTTATAAGGTTCCACTTACATCTGAAGATTTATTAATTATCCCAAATTCATACTATGGTAAACAAACAAATGTAACTCATGGTAGAGAAAGGTTATCTGAGGAAGAATATAAAATCCCGATTGGAAATAATAAATACGGAAGAAGAATTGTTTGCAGGCAATACGTTTCCAGCCGATTACGTGATCAGAAAGAAAGTTACTTTAAAGATTTAATTAACTAGTTTAAAGAGAGGAGGGAAGATGGGGAGGTTTGGGGTATAATAGCTCAAGCCTTCCCATATTCTTTGTATGGATTTTACTATTGAATTACTCATACTACTATTTTTAGTAGCTGTATTAGCAGGATGGATAGATACGATTGCTGGAGGCGGTGGTATGATAACTATCCCGATAATGTTATTAGTAGGTATGTCTCCTTCTGTAGCGATAGCAACTAATAAACTGCAAGGGAGTAGCGGAACTCTCATGGCAACAGTGTTTTTTATTAAGAAGAAAGAAATTAATCTTAAAGAAATGCGTTTGTCCATCTTAATGACCTTTTTTGGATCAGTTTTCGGTGGATGGCTTGTTTTACAGATACGAGCAGAATATCTAATTATGATATTACCTTTTTTACTTGTTTTTATTGGCATTTATTTTCTATTATCTCCAAATATAGCAAACGAAGATCGACCGAGAAAAATAAGTATGTTGTTGTTTGCGTTAACAGTGGCTCCGTTACTGGGATTTTATGATGGTTTCTTCGGCCCAGGAACAGGTAGTTTAATTGCTTTAGCATTCATTCTTTTATGTGGATATAGTGCTACACGGGCGACTGCAAATGCTAAGATTTTGAACTTTACAAGTAATTTCGCTGCTTTGTTGTATTTTATTATTTTTGGCCAAATCGATTGGACAATTGGATTGATTATGATGCTTGGTCAAATAATAGGATCATATATTGGGGCGAAGATGGTGCTTACAAAAGGGACGGCATTAATACGACCAATAGTGGTTATTGTTTGCTTTGTCATGGCAATTAAGATTTTTTTACAAAATATGAACTAAATGTAATCAATATATTATTTGTATCAAAGTTAGAGTGTTTTCATGTTCCTATTGCAGTATTACGCTGTTTAAGATGTGTTCAAAATTACACAATTTGACTAGTGTAATGTATTGCGTTATGCTTTTTTATAGTATAAAAGAAAGGCTTGAAGATAATGATTCGTCGTTTGAGAAAGCTAAAAAATGTAGCAGTCGTAGTAAGCTTCTAAGTAAATAGCAATATATATAATACTTAGAAGCGAGGAATAAAGTTATGAAGCATCCATTATTTAATCATTGGTCAGAAACAAAGTATATAAAAGATATAGTAACAAATCCACTCATTGAAGTAGGAGAGTACTCCTATTATTCAGGCTATTATAGTCATCAAAATTTTGAAGATGGCTGTGTAAGGTATTTGTGGGGAGATGCTAAGTCCCAAGCACTGTTCAATCCAATTGAACAGATGGGATGGCACCTTGACAAACTCATTATTGGGAATTATGTTTGCATAGCAAGCGGGGTAGTCATTTTAATGGGTGGTAATCATAATCATCACTCAGAATGGATTACAGTATATCCATTCGCTGAGCAAATTAAACAATCATATGAACCTAAGGGAGATACAGTCATTAAAAGTGATGCTTGGATTGGAATGAATGCTATAATAATGCCTGGCGTTACTATTGGTGAAGGTGCAATTGTTGCTGCAGGATCAGTCGTAAGTAAAGATGTTCCGCCGTATACAATAGTTGGTGGAAATCCTGCTAAGGAAATAAAGAAACGATTCACTGATACAGAAATAAACATGTTAATGGAAATGCGTTGGTTTGATTGGGATAGGAAATTGATTGAGAAGGCAATTCCGCTGTTATCTAGTCCATCCATCGAACCATTATTTGCTTTTTATAAAAATGAAGTGAAAAATAAATAAATCAGTTAGAAAAACTACATCCAGTATAGGGTGTAGTTTTTATTTTTTGTAAATGTGGAACAAATGTATTATTTAGATTGTCTATTAACTGTAATCCTAAAAAAATATGAAAGTGTGAATCATTTTGAAAAATATAAGGGGATTAAAAATAAGGATATGTGTGGGAATACAAAGTATTAGCGCACCTGAAAATGTCGGATGAGATGGTCTATATGAAAGCGATTCTAACGTTTTATATGTATATACAATTTGAGAACACTTTCTATTTTTTTGCGGGATTATGTTAGAATAACGCTTTTTTTAAGTACAAAGAAATTGGAGGTAACAGAAGTGAAAGGTATGTTTTGCAATAGAGTTATTGCAATAGTAACAGTGCTTACAATATTTTGTAGCATGGTCGTTACAATTGGAAAAGCAGCAGCGGAAACAGATCCTGCTATAGACGTTGAAGCAGGGTCAGCAATTTTAATAGAAGCAAATTCTGGAAAAATTTTATATGAAAAAAATGCAGATGAATCATTGGCAATTGCTAGTATGACAAAAATGATGAGCGAATACTTAGTTCATGAAGCGGTGGATAAAGGAAAACTTAAATGGGATCAAAAAGTTAAAATCTCTGAATATGCACATAAGATTTCGCAAGATCGTTCACTATCAAATGTTCCATTAGAAAATGGTGGCTCTTATACGGTAAAAGAGTTATATGAGGCAATGGCAATTTACTCTGCAAATGGTGCAACAATTGCTTTAGTTGAACAGATTGCTGGTAAAGAGGTCAATTTTGTAAAAATGATGAACGATAAGTCAAAAGAGTTTGGTATGAAAGACTATAAGTTTGTAAACTCTACCGGCTTAACAAATCAAGATTTAAAAGGATATCACCTAGAAGGGACAACTCTAGACGAGAAAAATAAAATGTCTGCAAGGGATTGTGCAATTTTAGCACAACGTCTTATTCAAGATTTTCCCCAAATATTAAATACAGCAAAAATTCCTAAAAAAACATTCCAAGAGGGTGGTAAATATCCAATTGATATGGCGAACTTTAACTGGATGTTAAAAGGTTTAATTAAGCAATATGAAGGTGTAGATGGTTTGAAAACAGGAACGACTCCAGAAGCGGGAGATTGTTTCACTGGTACAGTAGAAAGAAATGGTATGCGCCTAATTTCTGTAGTGATAAAAGCAAAATCTCATACGGCACGTTTTGATGAAACAAAGAAATTATACGATTATGGATTTGCGAATTTTGAAGTGAAGAATGTCTACGGAAAAGATTCAGTAATAAAAGGACATGAAACAGTTCGAGTGGCAAATGCAAAAGACAAAGATGTAGTAGTTCAAACGAAGCAAGCTGTTTCACTTCCAATGCCGAACGGCAATAAAGACATTTATAAAAAAGAATTTAAAGTATCGAATACGGAACAAGAAGCGCCTATTAAAAAAGGTGTAACAATTAGTAAAATGATTATCTCGTCTAAAGATAATACAGATCCTGGGTTCTTATCAGGTAATTCATTACAAATAGACCTTGTAACAAAATCTGATGTGGAACAAGCAAATTGGCTTACACGTTTTATACGTAAAACAGGATCTTTTTTTAGTGGTATGTGGGATCGTACGATTGATATAGTAAAAAGCTAATTTTATAGGATACAACTAAATATTAGTTTGAAACAAAAGGTTTCAAAGCACTATAGATTCTTATGTGGATAGCTTGGAATGTCAGGGTGTAATTTTTTCTTCTTACTTTGTGCATTGCAATGACACTACTTTTTTCTATAGTTTCGTATCATGTAATCGAAAAGAAATGTATCAACTGGGCAAAACAAAGAACAACAAATTTTTTGAAAAAAGTATAAGTCCTAGAGGGATTTTATTTCTTTAGTAAATATACGAATATGACCGATTCCTTAGTATACTTGGGAATCGGTCAATTTTGGATTCTAAATGTAAATATAGTAAAGTGGAATATAATTGAAATCGAAAACCACTTAGAAATAACAATTACGGTGTGAGCTATTGTATAGTATAGATATGTTTAAAAATAAAGGGGGAATACATATGTGGAAGCGATTTGTAGCAATTGGTGATAGTTTTACAGAGGGGATAGGGGATGAAGTTGAGGGAATTGCATTAAAAAGCTGGGTAGATCATTTTGTTCAACTGTGTGAAAAAGATATAGAATATGCCAATTTTGCAAAGCGTGGGTTAGTAACTGAAGAAATTCGCTTGCAGCAATTGGAAAAGGCGTTAACTTTTAATCCAGATTTGGTTAGTCTCATTGCAGGGGCAAACGATGTTTTAAAAGGACGTTGGAATCATGATGTATATAAGAACGATATGGAATTTATGATAGATACATTAAGTAAAGCAGGGGCTGATATTATTATAGCAAACCTTCCTGATTTTACAGTTAGGCTTCCTTTTGCTTCTGAAAAAAAACAAGAAATAAAAGAACAATTATTAGAGGCAAATGAAGTTATACATTCACTGAGCAGAGAGTATAAGCTTCATCATGTTGATTTTTGGAATCATCATTTAGTTAATGACAATACGCTTTGGTCTAAGGATTTAATTCATCCAAACTCAAAAGGATATGTAAAAGTTGCTGAATTGATTTTTAGTAGTTTGCCTGTACAGAAGACAAAATAATAGTTTGCAATGTAACGAATATGATATTAAGTGTATGAAGCTATGTTTTTTAGTAAATGGAAAGAACTAAACATTTAGCAAACAAAGCGTTTCTACGATATATTTCTACAGTAGTGCACAAATACAGAATCACAAAGAAAGATCACTTATGGAAATAGGTGGTCTTTAAATGTTTTTATAACTAAATTAGTATATACTGTATTACTAACAATTTCGTACTACATAAAAATTAAGTTCTCTTATAGAAAAACTGATTTTATATTATCTTAAAATATAATAACATGTTCAAATGATATTTTGGGTATGTATCCTAATTGTAAATGATGTGTAATTTTTTTTGAAGTATAAATATCCAATAAATAAAATAGGTAGTAGGTGCAGAAGTATTAATACTATATTATTCAATTCTTGTTATGAGTACATTAGTGATTGGTAATATTATATTTTTATTATCAACTTTAGTTATTGGAATTAATTTGCATAGAAAATATGTAGGATAAGAAAAAATAAATATACTTTATTGTATATTTATTTTTTTGTTTAGTAGGATTTATAGTCTCTATAAACTATTATGTTAATAAAATTAAAAAACTTAATTCTTGATATCCTTATGGCTAAGGCTATCTATAAAATGACAATATAACTAAATAATTGTTTGGTATGATTTGTGGATTTAGTTTTTTATCCGAATTTTCTGATTCAAATATTTCAACTTTATGAATATAGTAGGTGAAATATTTGTGTGATAGTATTTGAGATAGAAAAAAGCCAACTTTAAAAAGGATGTGAATTGAATGTGCAAACGACTGTAAAGGGTTATATTAAGGAAACGTTTAGCTGTTATTAGTGTAAGGTAAAGATATATTTTGTAACAGTTGATATAAAAATGAAGAAATAGGTACGCTTTCGTTTGTCTGACTATTTTAAATATATGAAAAACAAGAGTGGTTTGAGTTTTGACGAAGTTAAATTCTAGGTGAGATGTCAATAATGATTAATTAAGTTTAATAAAGAGGTACCTTATACGCAAAAGCGTTTATATTAGTAACCTAAGGAGCTTGCTTTTATGAAAACTACTGATTCAAAAGGCCTATTAGGAAATAGGGTTTATTTACAAGTTTTCTCTGCCTATTCATTGCTTATGCTTGGTGTTTTTATTGATATGTTAGCGATTATGACTATAGTTGGGTTTGAATGGGAAGTAGATCCTACTATGATTGGATTGATTCCTGTTGCATATGCACTTCCTGGAATTATTTTTGGCTCATGGGCAGGTGTTATTGCAGATCGTTTTAGAAAAATTCCAATTATGATGTTCTGTAATCTAATGGTTGGTTTAATAACAATTGCTCTTTTATTTGTACAAGATATCCACTGGCTCTTAGTGGCATTAATGATTCGTTCCATTTTTATTGTTTTCTATTATCCTGCACAGCAAACACTAACAAGACAGATTGTATCCCCGGACTTGCTTACTAAAGCAGTAAGTATCAACGGAATAGTAGAGCAGGGTACAAAGATAGTAGGCCCACTTATAGGGGGCATGTTGCTGAGTTGGTTTCAACCAGAGTTCTGCCTCATTATAAGAGCTATAAGTTGTTTATTAGCTACCTTAGTTCTCATACCCACAATAAAATTTAAAGAAACTATATCGAAAGAATTTGTTGAAAAGCAAAAACAAAGTACTTGGACCGCTTGGGTACAAGGGTGGGGTTATGTGTTATCTAATCGGATAATATTATCAACCATGATTTTCGTTACAATAGCCATGGCAGTATTACAATTAGTAGACTCACAATTCCCAACTTTATTTAAGAGCTTATTCCCACATGATAAAAGTAAAATGGGATATATCATTTCTATTATTGGTCTTGGCGGAATACTTGGTGCATTACTAACTCAGAAATTAAAACAATTTCAATATGGCTGGGTAGTATGTGGAGGTATGGTTTTAATGGGAATTGGTTTTGGGGGGATTGGTTTGATAACGCCCGGTACGGTCTTCGTTTTAGCCTATTTAATTAGTTTTATCGCTGGTATTGGAAGTGGGCTGATGCTTGTATCTAATCAAGTCATATTACAAATAGAATCCGATCAAGATCAAGTAGGAAGAGTATTTGGTATACAAAGCAGTTTAACAAACGCAGTTTTAATTATTTCCCCTGCTATGAGTGGCCCATTAGTGCATTTATTTGGAGTAACTCAACTCTATGTTTATGGAGGGATTGGGCTTGTTATTATTGGAGTAATTGGAGTTTCACTGCAGAAATATTTATGGGCTAAACATAAACACGAACCTATAAGAGCAAATAATTTTTGAAGGGAAGATTTTTATGACCAATGAGGAATGTTATCCATTAAGCCACCCGCAGCGAAGAATATGGTATACAGAAGTTGTTCATTCTGATAAAGGAATATGTAATTTAAGATTTTTATTTAAACTTCATCGAAAAATGAACTATTCAAATTTAAACCAAGTTGTGAATCGCGTTATCAGTGAAAATGACGGTCTGTGCATTAGGTTAAAAGAAAATGGGCATCAAGAACCGAAACAATATTTTACTAAACATGAAGAACAAGAATTTGAGTTTTTTGATTTCAGTAATGTGGAGAATACAAATTTGCTTGAGGAATGGATTGAGCAGAAAACAAAAGAAACGTTTACATTATTTAATTCAAATTTATACTATTTTGCTTTAATAAAATTAAACGATAATGAATGTGCAGTCTTTGGAAATGTTCATCATATTATTATGGATGGTTTATCAATTCAAATATTTACTGAGCAGATTGCAAAATATTATTATGACATGCATAACGAGAATGAGGAAGGCGAAATTAAAAATTCATATGTTCAATTTCTGACCAATGAACAAACATACTTGAATAGTAGTCGCTTTCAAAAAGATCAAAAATTTTGGCTAGAGGAATTTAAAACACTGCCATCTGTGACTGGATTGAAGCCTTATAATACGTACCAAGTTAGTACCAAAGCATCACGTGAGACGTTTATATTAACGGAGCATTTGAAGAGAAAGATAGAAAAATTTTCTGAAGATTACAAATTTAGTTTATACACCCTTTTTGTTGCTGCTTTCTCGTTGTCCATGTATCGGTGGACCTCATCGCTTGATATTGGTTTAGGAATGGCTTACGGCAACCGTATGACTAAAATGGAACGAAAATTGATTGGAATGATGGTGAGTACAGTTCCTTTAAGAATGGATATTGATCCAGAAGAAGAAGTACTTTCATTTATTAGTAGGGTGTCCAGAAAACAAAGTAAATCATTAAGACACCAGAAATATCCATTTGATTTGTTATTAAAGCAGATTAATAAAGAGAATAACAGTAATGTGAGACTTTTCGGAACTACGATTGATTATAGGGATCGTGATGAAAGTGGTGACTCACTATGGATTCCAAACCGTGAAGAAGTACAAGATTTTGCAGTGCATATTGAAAATCTAATTGATATAGACTCTTTACATGTACATATTGATTATCGTGAGGAGCTATTTTCTAAGGAAGAGATAGAACGATTCTTTAACGTTATGCTAGTGATACTGGAAAATATTTTTGAAAACCCAAAGCAGAAGGTGGCTGAAATAGAAATCATTTCTGAGGAGGATAAAAGAAAAAGTTTAGTTGAGTTCAACAATCCTAAACTGGATGTCCCGCCTCAAGTAACTATTCATGAAATGTTCGAACGGCAAGCGATGATTTATCCAAATGCTATTGCAGTTACGTATGAAAAAGAAAAAATTACTTATAAGGAACTTAATGAACGTGCAAACCAGTTAGCTCATTATCTGCAGAAAAAAGGAGTAGGACCTGATACTTTAGTTGGACTGTGCGTTGAACGTTCCCACGAGATGACTGTAGGTATTTTAGGGATTTTGAAGGCTGGTGGGGCTTATGTCCCACTTGATCTAACATATCCAGAGCAACGACTTCAATATATTTTAGAAGATGCTAGCATTCAGTTATTCGTAACGCAAGAAAGTTTAAAAGAATTGAACTGGTTACCAGAAAATGTTGAGTCGATTTGCCTGGATCGTGATCAAGATGAGATTGGGAAAGAAAGTAAGACTTTGCCGGTTTCTGGTGTCGGTCCCCAAAATCTGGCATATGTAATCTATACTTCGGGATCAACGGGAAATCCAAAGGGCGTTATGATAGAGCATCACAATGTCATTCGGTTATTTAAATCGACGGATTGTTGGTATCAGTTTAATGAAAAAGATACTTGGACGCTTTTTCATTCGTATGCATTTGATTTCTCAGTATGGGAAATTTGGGGAGCATTATTATATGGTGGAAAATTAGTTGTTGTTCCGTACTGGATTAGTCGATCACCTAAGGATTTTTATCAATTATTGGTGGAGGAAGAAGTCACAGTTCTAAATCAGACACCTTCCGCATTTCGACAATTAATACAAGTGTGTGAACAAGAAGATGAGAATAAAAATTTGCAGCTGCGTTATGTCATATTTGGCGGAGAAGCGTTAGAACCTACTAGCTTGTTACCGTGGTTTCAAAGGTATGGGGAGAAAAACCCACAGTTAATTAATATGTATGGAATTACAGAAACTACAGTTCATGTTACATATTATCCAATTACTTTAGATGATGTGCAGCAGGCTTCAAGAAGTAATATTGGAAAGCGGATTCCCGATTTAGAAGTGTATATACTAGACGCTTATCAACAACCTGTTCCTATAGGTGTTGATGGTGAACTTTATATTGGCGGGGCAGGGCTTGCACGTGGGTATTTAAATAGACCTGAATTAACAGCAGAGCGTTTTATATCTCATCCATTTAGTAGTGATCTGAAAGCAAGATTATACCGGACAGGAGACTTAGCGAGGTATTTGCCAGATGGGAATCTAGATTATCGTGGAAGAATTGATCATCAGGTTAAAATACGTGGTTTCCGAATTGAGATTGGGGAAATTGAGTCTACTTTACATACATATGCATATGTAAAAGAGGTAGTTGTAATTGTAAGAGAAGATCAGCCAGGCGATAAACGATTAGTAGCATATGTTGCAGGAGATGGAAATGTAGATGCGTGGAGAGAGTATCTTAAAGCGAAACTACCAAGTTATATGGTTCCTTCGGGATTTGTGGCGATGGAAGCTATTCCACTTACAGCTAACGGTAAAGTTGATCGTGAGGCCTTACCTATGCCGGAGGAAACGCAGATTAATAGTGAATGTGTTGGCCCTCGGAATAGTAACGAACAGATACTAACTACCATTTGGAAGAGAGTATTAGGTGTTAAAAAGGTGGGAATCTATGATAATTTCTTTGAAATTGGTGGCGACTCGATTCTCAGTATTCAAATCATATCTCAAGCAAGTCAAGTGGGGTTAAAACTTACTCCAAAGCAAATGTTTGAATGCCCAACTATCGCTGAGCTGGCACAAGTGGCTATAGAAACGCAGGGAGTACAAGCGGAGCAGGGAATTGTGATAGGTGATGTGCCTCTTACTCCAATTCAGCGCTGGTTCTTCGAGCAAGAACATCCACATACAGAGCATTGGAATCAATCAATGCTTTTAAGAGTAAAAGAAAGATTGGATGTGAAATTACTAGAGGGAGCGATATTAAATTTACTGAAACATCATGATGCTTTACGTTTCCGGTACGAACAGTTACCAAACGGAACGTGGAGGCAGAGAAATGAAGGGGCTGATGAGCTGTCAGTACTCCATGTTGTAAAACGGAATCAAGTTAATGAAAAAGAGTGGAATAAAATAATACAAGAAGAGATGAATATTCATCAAGCTAGTTTCAATTTAATTACTGGTCCGTTAATGAAAGTAGTGTACTTTGAAGATAACTTGACTGAAAATGATCGAATATTCTGGGTGATACATCATTTAGTAGTAGATGGAGTGTCATGGAGGATTCTATTGGAAGATTTACAGGTGGTATATAACCAGATGAAACAAGGTCAAGAAATTCGCTTACCTGCGAAAAGTACATCTTTTAAAGAATGGTCTGAACGACTTCAGACATACAGTGATTCGGGTATTTCAAAAGAAGTAAAGGATTATTGGAATGAACAAGTAGAAAAAGAAACGATGAAAATTCCAATGGACTATCCAATACAAGAAACGACAGAAGAATCGATTGATCAAGTGACGGGGACTTTAGGAATAGAAGAAACACAAGCATTGTTTCACGAAGTTCTAGTCACTCATAAGACAAGGATTGATGAGGTACTATTAACGGCATTAGGACAAGCTATCGTCGATTGTACAAATCAGCAAACCGTTTCTATTCATCTAGAAGGACACGGGAGAGAAGAGATGATTGAAGGTATTGATTTATCAAGGACAGTGGGCTGGTTCACGAGTATTTATCCCGTTCATCTCAATTTTCAAGGAACTCAGACACCTATTGAAGGGTTAAAGGCAGTCAAAGAGCAATTGCGTCGAATCCCAAATCGCGGAGTTGACTATGGTATTTTACGTTACTTGAATAAAGGATTACTTCCGTTTTATCAGCAAAAGCCTTCAATAAGCTTTAACTATTTGGGCCAATTTGATCAGGTGTTTTCAAGGGACTCTTTGTTTATACAAGAGACAGGATTTACATTTTTAGATCATGCTCCAGATTCCAAACCATCTCATCTAATTGATGTTATCGGAATGGTGAAAGATGAAAAGTTACATTTTATTTGGATGTATAGTAGGGAACAGTTTTCTAAATTAAAAATTCAAGTGATAGCAGATGGTATGTTGAGGCATCTTCGTCAACTTATAAATAAACCAACAACAGAGTCTGCTTTTACGGTATCAGATTTTGCTGATGCAGAGGATCTTACGGAAGAAAGCTTGAGCAAAGTATTACTTAAATTAACAAAGAAGAGGGTGTAAAAATGGGAGACGTTATTGATATATATGGTTTATCACCTTTGCAAAAAGGAATACTGTTTCATACTTTATACGATCAAGATGATGAACATTCTTTTTCCTATATTGTACAAGTAGGTTTCTTGCTCGGGGGGCAATTGGATGTTGATACTTTTGAAAAGGCTTGGGAATATGTTATTAATCGACATGAGGTTTTACGTTCAGTATTTGTATGGGAGGAAGTAGAAAAGCCACTACAAGCGGTTTACCAACGTCTTCCTTTTACTATTCATCAAGAGGATTGGAGCACCTATCCACATGAGGAAAGGGTGAAGAAATTACAACAGTTTTTGAATGTAGATCGTAGAAAAGGATTTTTATTGGATGAAGCACCATTGATGAGAGTCACTGCGATTAAAGAAGCAAAAGAGGAAACGAGAATTATTTGGACACATCATCATATTTTGCTAGATGGATGGAGTGTGTCATTGGTCTTTAGTGAAGTGATGGAAGTTTATCTCAAGATGATAAAGGGAGAATTATTGACTCTTCCTAAATCTCTTCCTTATAAAAAATATATCCAGTGGATAAATAAACAAGATCAAAGTCAAGCAGAGGAATTTTGGAAAGAAGAATTAAAAGGGTTCTATGCACCTACGCCATTAGCAATGGAAAGAAAGGATCAAGGACAAGAGAAGGGCTATGGAGAGTGTGTTTATCAAGTATCTGAGAAACTTACTGAGAAGTTACAAGAGTGGGTACGAAATAGTCGATTAACGTTGAATACGTTAGTACAAGGTGCATGGGCTTATTTGATGAGTAGGTATAGCGGTGACAGTGACGTCGTATTTGGCGTAACTAGCGCTGGACGTCCTACTGATTTAATGGGAGCAGAGAATATGGTGGGGCTATTTATTAACACATTACCTACAAGAATTCGATTAACGGATAATACATCAGTAGTAGATTGGCTTCGTAAAATACAAATGAAAGAAATGGAACGAAGACAGTATGAGTATAATTCGTTGATAGATATTCAAGGCTGGAGTGAGGTTCCGCGAAATAGCTCCTTATTCCATACCTTGTATGTGTTTGAAAATTATCCAATTCAAGGTGAGAGAAATGATGATTTAAGATTACTAGATGTTACAAGCACGGAACAAACAAATTATCCTTTAACACTCATTGTAATGCCCGGTAAGAAAATTACTTTAAAGTTGATGTATGATCGAAGCTATTTTAATGAAGAAACAATAAATCTGATTCAGAATCACTTATTGCAAATATTAATTCAGATGACGAAGAGCCTAGATTCAAAACTATTTGAAATTACTCATTTAACAGAAGAAGAACAGATACAGTTACTAGAGGAATGGAATCATACTCGATTTAATTATTCGGCTGAAGGCATGATTCATACGATGTTTGAGGAGCAAGTTAAAAAAACACCGGAAGCAATCGCGGCTAGTTACGAAAATGAACAAATTACCTATAAAGAGTTGGAGAAGCGTGCAAATCAGCTAGCTCATTATCTACAAAAGCATGGTGTAGGCCCAGAGTCTCTAGTTGGGGTATATATGGAACGTTCATTACAAATGATGATAGCGTTATTAGGTATTCTAAAATCAGGAGCAGCGTATGTTCCACTTGACCCTACTTATCCAGAGAGTCGACTTCGATATATATTAGAGGATGCTGGAATCGAAGTACTAGTGACGGAAGAGAATTCTAAAAATTTGTTTGTATCTGAAAATATAGAAACGATTTGTATGAATAAAGATTACACTGCAATTGAAAAAGAAGAATCAACCCCATGTATAAGTGGTGTAACAGGAGAAAATTTAGCGTATGTTATGTATACTTCAGGATCTACAGGGAATCCAAAGGGAGTAATGATTGAGCATCATTCAGTAATTAATTATCTAGAATGGATGCAACATAAATATCCGCTTTCTGAAAAGGATGTGGTCTTGCAGAAAACGCCATTCTCATTTGATGTCTCTGTTTGGGAATTGTTTTGGGGCATTCACGTTGGTGCAAGTGTATCTTTCCTACCTCCAGGTGGAGAAAAAGATCCTTCTATTATAGCTGAAGTGATTAAACAACATCAGGTTACTATAGTTCAATTTGTACCTTCGATGTTATCTGTTTTCTTAGACCACTTCAATCATATTGAATTGAACATGAATTGTTCGTCCGTACGCCATGTATTTTCTGGTGGAGAAGAACTAAGTTCAGGGTTGGTTAGACGATTTCAACAGAAATGGAATTATAGTGGACAAGTGAAATTAACCAACTTTTATGGGCCAACTGAAGCCACTATTTATGTGAATGCATTTGATATTCAGCCTAATCAAGAATTTGTTTCTATTGGGCAGCCAATACAGAACACGCAATTATATGTATTAGACCAAAAGCAACGCTTGCAATCAATAGGAATTGAGGGTGAGTTATATATTGGTGGTGCTGGTTTAGCACGTGGATACTTAAATCGTCCGAATCTTACTGCTGAAAAATTCGTTTCGCATCCATATCGATTTGGGGAACGACTATATCGAACAGGAGATTCAGTAAGATATTTAACTGATGGAAATTTAGAATTTATAGGTAGAATGGACCACCAAGTCAAAATGCGTGGTTTTAGGATTGAATTAGGAGAAATTGAAGCGACTTTAGAAAAATGTTCGTTTATTAAAGAGGCTGTCGTATTAGTTAGAGAAGATCGTCCAGGTGATCAACGATTGGTTGCATATGTAATAAGCGATGGAAATACCGAGGAGTGGAGAGAGTATTTACAAAAACAATTACCAAATCATATGATTCCAGCGCACTTTATAGAGTTAGAACACTTCCCGCTTACTCCAAATGGGAAAATTGACCGAAAGGCCTTGCCAGCACCTGATGAGCAAGCTATTGAAGATTTAAATGTGCTACCTCGGACGCCATCGGAAGAGCTTATTGCCTCGGTTTGGAGTCAAGTGTTAGGAACAGAAAATATTGGCATTCAGGATTCCTTCTTTGAACGTGGTGGGCACTCACTACTTGCTACTCAAATTGTCTCTAGATTGCAAGAAATGTTCCAAATTAAAATTCCATTACGTGAACTTTTCAAGCACGATACAGTGGAAGCATTGGCGAAACGAGTGGATCAGTTACGAAAAGAAGATAAAAAACGAGAGGTTGCTCCTCTTGTACCTATGAAACGAGAAGAAGTTATCCCACTTTCCTATGCGCAGAAACGTCTATGGTTTATTGATCAATTAATGCCAAATAGTGCTATGTACAATATTCATGCAGCGTGTCGCTTAACAGGTAAATGGTCAATTGAAGCATTGGAGGTCGGATGGAATCAATTGTTGGAGCGTCATGAATCATTAAGGACGACAATTCTAGAACAAGAGGGTGAACCTTTTCAACAGGTTCAATCTCATGTGTTCAGGCATATTCCTCAAACGAATCTAACAGATCTTTCTTTGGAAGATAGGGAAAGAGAAATGAAACGCCTTATTCAAAACGAGGCGGAGGAACCATTTCATTTTGGACAAGGTCCTCTGATTCGAACACGAATATTGAAAGTGGACAGGGAAGAATGGGTTCTCATTTGTACGATGCATCATATTATTTCAGATGGATGGTCAATGGGAATCTTACTTGAAGAATGGATGGCTTTTTATGAAGGAGCACTAACCGGAAAACCAGTGGAATTGAAGGAGTTATCTATCCAATATGCAGATTTTGTCATGTGGCAGAAGGAATGGCAAAAAGAGGAGAGTTTGAATCAGCATCTTCAATATTGGAAGGAAGAATTATCTGGGGAACTACCGGTTTTACAATTACCGATGGATCGTCCTCGACCTGCAGTTCAAACCCATCGTGGTGCAAGTCAGTCCTTAATAGTGGCGAATTCCTTACAGGAAAAGCTCAAAGATTTAAGTTTGCAAGAAGGATGCACTTTATTTATGACATTGATGGCAGCGTATCAAAGCTTCCTTTCTCGTTATACAGGACAGGACGACATTATAGTTGGAAGCCCCATCGCTAATCGAAATGTGAAAGAGATTGAGGGATTAATAGGATTCTTTGCAAATACGTTAGTTTATCGAGCTGATTTCAGTGGGAATCTGACGTTCCAAGAACTATTGTCGCAGATAAGAAAAAAAGCACTAAAAGCATACGAGTATCAGGACATCCCATTTGAGAAAGTGGTAGAATCCGTAAAACCTGAACGGAATACAAGTCATTCACCAATATTCCAAACTATGTTTACTTTACAGAATACGAAACAAGAGTTTCTTCAGCTATCCGAAAGACAAATGGAACTCATGGAAAGCCATGTTTCTGTTGCCAAATTTGATTTGAGTTTATTTGCTTCTGAGACGGAAGAAGGATTATCACTAACCTTTGAATATAATACTGATTTGTTTAATGATACAACCATTAAACGTATGGTAAATCATTTTGAACATTGGTTAAATCAAATTGCCTCTTATCCAAAATGTTTATTATCAGAATTGAATATGTTATCGAAAGTGGAATATAAGCAACTACTAGAGGAATGGAATGAATCAGCCGTTATAGATATAGAAGATAGTATGATTCATACAATGTTTGAAGAACAAGTGGAAAAAACACCAGAAGCAATTGCAGTAGTGTGCGAAGATGAAGAACTAACATATCGAGAGTTGGACGAACGCTCGAATCAGTTGGCACATTATTTACAAAAAAATGGTGTAACATGCGAAACATTGGTTGGGATTTGCGTTACACGTTCATCCGAGATGATTGTCGGTCTCTTAGGAATTATGAAGGCGGGAGGAGCATATGTCCCAATTGATCCAGCGTATCCGGAAAGTCGACTGCAGTACATTTTAGAAGATGCTCAAATAAAGGTACTGGTGACACAGGAAAAGTTACAAAAAAAAATGGTTATACCTACATTCGTTAACGTCATTTGTATTGATCGTAATCGAGCAGAAATAGAACAAGAAGTTACTACGGTATGCACGAGTGAAGTGACGGGTGATAACTTAGCCTATATTATCTATACTTCAGGTTCCACGGGAAATCCAAAGGGAGTAATGATTGAGCACAGGAATACAGTAACAATGATTCATTGGGCGCATCATACGTATTCTCGAAAGGAATTAGCGGGAGTATTAGCTTCAACTTCACTATCTTTTGATTTATCCGTTTTTGAAGTATTTGTTCCCTTAACGATGGGTGGTAAGGTGATTGTCGCTGAAAATGCTCTACATCTAGACAAGTTGTCTACCAAAGGTGTGACTTTGGTTAATACTGTGCCATCGGCAGCAAAGGAACTGGTTCGAGCAAAAACAATTCCTTCTTCAGTAAAGGTAATGAATTTGGCTGGAGAACCGTTGCCATATCCGCTTGTTCAAGATTTATACGAGAGAAGTACGATTGAGAAGGTGTTCAACTTATATGGACCGTCTGAAGATACTACGTATTCCACGTATCTGGAATTAGAAAAGGGTGTCATGCATAGGGTACCACCAATTGGTAAACCAATCTTCAATACAGAAGTATATGTATTGAGTGCTGAGCAAAAAATGGTTCCAATTGGTGTAGTTGGTGAGCTGTACATTGGTGGATCAGGGTTAGCACGTGGATATTTAAAACGCCCTGACTTAACGAAAAATCGATTTATACCGCATCCGTTTAAAGAAGACGAGCGAGTATACCGGACTGGAGATCTAGTAAGGTATTTGCCGGATGGAAATTTGGAGTATGTTGGAAGAATTGATCATCAGGTGAAAATTCGTGGGTTCCGGATTGAACTAGGAGAAATCGAAGCGGTATTACAAAAGCATACATTAGTTAACGAAGCTATTGTGATGGTGCGGGAAGATTATCCTGGCGATCCACGTTTGATTGCCTATGTTGTAGGAGACGGGGATGCTCAAAAGTGGCGTGATTATCTCAAGGACCAACTACCAAATTATATGATTCCATCCTATTTTGTTGGATTAAATGCATTTCCACTCACTCCTAATGGAAAAATTGATAGGAAGGCTTTACCAGCACCAGAGAAGCAGGAGATAGCGAGTTGTTATATTGCTCCTCGTACGTCTACGGAAAAAACAATTGTTTCGATATGGCATGAAGTTTTAGGTATGGAAAACATCGGAATTCAGGATTCGTTTTTTGAAATTGGTGGACATTCATTACTTGCTACGCAAGCTGTTTCCAATCTTAAAGAGGCTTTTGGAATCGAGATACCATTGCATGATTTATTTATATTTCATACGGTGCAGCAATTGGCAGAACAGATTGATCAATTGCTCTATAACAAAAATCAAGAAATGCAGAATGATAGTAAGGAGAATGTAAGTCTTCAAGACTATATTCAAAAAGAAGCAGAAGTGAGTAATGATGAAGAATTATTAGAACTGCTTAAGCAATTAGAAGAGCTATCAGAGGAAGAAGCACATGGGATATTCGAGAGTAATTTGATTGAGGAAGGGGTAAAAAAATGAGAAGTGATTTACTTGCAAAGCTGAGTTCACTTTCTCCTGAGAAGAGAGCATGGCTTCAGAAGCAAATGCAAAAAAAGGAGAATAAAGAAGCACTCCCGTTGTCTTATGCACAACAACGTTTGTGGTTTATGGACAGATTTAACCCAAACAGTTCTTTATATAATATTCCAACAGTATGGCATCTAAAAGGAAATTGGATACCTGAAGCATTAGAGAAGGGATTCAATCGACTCATTGAACGTCATGAATCATTACGAACTGTTTTTAAAGAAATAGGAGAACAGCCTGTGCAACAAATTGTCGAATTCCTTCCTAGAGCATTACCTGTAAGGGATTACTCTCAACTTCCTCTAGAAGTAAAAGAAAAAGAGGTAGATAGTTTAATTGCGAGAGAAGCGCAAGAACCATTTGATTTAATGAATGGTCCTTTAATTCGTAATCAGCTTGTTCAATTAGAGAAGGATGAATGGTTATTACTGTGTACGATGCATCATATTATTTCTGATGCTTGGTCCATTGGTATATTCATGAATGAATGTCTTGCTTTCTATGAAGAAGAAACAGGCGGAAATCCTGCTAAATTAAGTTCATTATCTATTCAATATGCAGACTTTGCGAAGTGGCAAAAGGAGTGGTTGCAAGGTGATGTGCTAAATCGTCAGCTTACGTATTGGCAGGAAGAATTGTCTGGTGAGCTTCCTATTTTACAACTGCCAGTGGATCGACCTCGACCGGTTAAGCAGACTTACTCTGGGGCTGCGCATCACGTGATTTTTCCTTATAAATTGCTCAGTCAATTGAAGGATATAAGTCGACAAGAAGGGTCCACTTTATTTATGACTTTAATGGCCGCATACCAGAGCTTTCTCGCTCGTTATACGGGACAAAAAGATATTCTAGTTGGTAGCCCGATTGCAAATCGGAACCATAAGGGAGTAGAAGGATTAATTGGTTTCTTTGTTAATACGTTGGTTTATCGATCAGATTTGAGTGGCACCCCTACTTTTCGGGAGATTTTGAACCAAACAAAGAAAAAGGCGTTAAAAGCTTACGAATATCAAGATATACCATTTGAAAAAGTGGTAGAAGCTGTGCAACCTGAACGAAGCATGAGTCATTCCCCTATATTTCAGACCATGTTTACGCTACAGAATATAAAACAAGAACGACTAGATTTGCCTGATAGAAGTATTGAAATGGTAGAAAGTAATATGTCTATTGCTAAATTTGATTTGAGCTTAACTGCCTATGAAGTGGAAGAAGGTCTATTCGTCTCATTTGAATACAACACGGATTTATTTGATAGTAGTACCATTGCACGTATGGCAGGACATTTTGAGAACTGGCTAAATGAAATCACGTATCATCCAGATGAATCATATACAAAGCTGTTAATGTTATCGGATACTGAGCAAAAACAACTCCTAGAAGAATGGAATGATACGGACGTAGTTTATGGTCATGATTGTATGATTCATGAGCTATTTGAGCAACAAGTTGCACGGACACCTGATGCAGTGGCGGTAGTTTATGAGGGTGGAAAGCTAACGTATCAAGAACTAAATGAAAAATCGAATCAATTGGCACATTTTCTACAAAAACGAGGTATCGGACCTGAATCATTAGTTGGTATATGTATTGAACGTTCTCCTGATATGATTATCGGTCTCTTTGGGATTTTGAAGGCAGGTGGGGCTTATGTCCCACTGGACCCAAGTTATCCCGAAAACCGCCTGAGATACATTTTGGAGAATTCACAAATTCAAGTGCTGTTAACAAAAGAGGCACTACAGGACTGGTTACCTAAAGATATTCAAGCAATTTGTTTAGATCGGGATCAAGTAATGATTTCTAAAGAGAGTAATTTAGCTCCGGTGAGTGGAGTAACAGCAAATAACTTAGCCTATATTATATACACTTCGGGTTCGACAGGAAATCCAAAGGGGGTAATGATTGAACATCATTCTGTTATCAATCGCCTACAGTGGATGCAGAAAAAATACCCATTGTCTGAGGAGGATACAATCCTACAAAAGACACCGTTTTCGTTTGATGTTTCTGTCTGGGAATTATTTTGGTGGTCATTTGTAGGAGCACGTGTTTGTTTACTTCCACCAGGAGGAGAGAAAGATCCTGCGGTGATTGAGGAGTATATTGAACGATACCGTGTGTCCACCATGCATTTTGTTCCGTCGATGTTATCTACTTTCTTAGATTATATGGAATTATATAATTCGAAAAGGGATGTATCGTCTTTAATTCAAGTTTTTACTAGTGGAGAAGCGTTAAACACTGAACAGGTTCGCCGGTTTAAGGGGATCTTTTACAATGCTCAGCAAACAAAGTTAATTAACTTGTATGGTCCTACTGAAGCAACTGTGGATGTGACTTATTACGATTGTGATTTAGAAAAAGAACCAATGCTTATTCCGATTGGTCGTCCGATTGATAATACAGAGTTGTATGTGTTAGACCAATATCAACAAGTGGTCCCGATTGGTGTGGCAGGGGAACTTTACCTTGGAGGAGTAGGATTAGCACGTGGCTACTTCAATCGACCGGATTTAACTACTGAACGTTTTATTCCGCATCCCTTTAAGGACGGGGAACGATTATATCGAACGGGTGACTTGGTTAGATATATAAATGATCGTAACTTAGAATATATTGGAAGAATAGATAACCAAGTTAAAATTAGAGGATTCCGAATTGAATTGGGAGAAATAGAAGCAGCTTTACATGATCACTCATCTGTAAAAGAGGCAGTCGTGTTGGTGAAGGAAGATCGACCAGGAGATAAGCAGTTAGTAGCTTATGTAGTGGGTGAAGGGGATACTGGGGAGTGGCGTGAATATCTCAAGAAGCAATTACCACATTATATGGTTCCGGCATACTTTTTCCAAATTGAAGGTATGCCACTTACTCCAAATGGTAAAGTGAATCGGAAAGCATTATTGGAATTAGAAGAACAGTTCATAAGTGAAGATATTACTTCATCACGAACACCAGTGGAGGAGCTCATCGTTTCCGTTTGGAGCCAAGTGTTAGGAATAAAAAATATTAGTGTTCAGGATTCCTTTTTTGAAATCGGTGGTCATTCACTACTAGCTACTCAAGTAGTGTCACGTTTACAGGGAATTTTTCAAATCGAATTACCAGTACGTGAACTATTTGAATATACAACGGTGGAGTCACTGGCAAAGCGATTAGAACAGTTACGTAAAGGAGATAAAAAACGAGAGATTCCGCCACTAATACCAATGAAACGAGGAGAAGCTATTCCACTATCTTATGCCCAACAACGTTTATGGTTTATTGATCAATTTACACCTAATAGTGCCCTTTACAATATGCCAATGGTATGCCGTCTTACAGGGAATTGGCTACTTGAAGCATTGGAAACGGGATGGAATCAACTAATAGAACGTCATGAATCACTGCGGACGGTCTTTCAAGAAGTGAATGGTCAACCCGTACAGCAAATTGAACCGTATGCTTTTCAATCAATTCCGAAAACGGATTTAACTATGCTTGCTTCTGAAGATCAAGAAGAAGAAGTTAAACGTTTAATTCAACAAGAAACAGAAGTGCCATTTGATTTAACAGAGGGTCCATTAATCAGGACAAGTATTTTGCACGTGGGAGAGGAAGAATGGATACTCCTTTGTACTCTACATCATATCATTTCAGATGGATGGTCAATGGGAATCCTACTTGAAGAATGGATGGCATTTTATGAGAAAGCAACGAATGGAAAGGTAGCGGAACTTGAACCATTACCGGTTCAATATGCCGACTTTGCTCAGTGGCAAAAAGGATGGCTAAAGGAGGAGGTGCTTGATCAACAACTCCAATATTGGAGGGAAGAATTGTCTGGGGAGCTTCCTGTACTCCAACTTCCTGTGGATCGCCCGCGTCCCGCAATACAAACTCATCACGGGTCGACATACACTCTGGTTCTGCCAAGCACGCTACATGATAAATTGAATGAACTTAGTCGAAAAGAAGGGGCTACGCTCTTCATGACGCTTTTAGCTGCATATCAAAGTTTTCTATCTCGTTATACGGGACAAGAAGATATTCTGGTCGGAAGCCCAATTGCGAATCGGAATTATAGAGAAATTGAAGGACTAATTGGTTTCTTCGTTAACACGCTAGTTTATCGAGCTAATTTGAGTGGTAGACCGACATTTCAAGATGTACTGTATCAGGTTCGTCAAAAGGCATTGAAGGCGTATGAATATCAAGATATTCCATTTGAAAAAATTGTAGAAGTTGTGCAACCGGAGCGAAGTACAAGTCATTCGCCAATCTTCCAGACTATGTTCATCTTGCAAAATATGAAACAAGAGTTACCGGTGTTATCGAGTAGAAGTATTGAAATGATAGAAAGCCATAGTCCAATTGCAAAGTTTGATTTAAGTGTAATGGCAGTTGAGACGGAAGAGGGATTACTTTTTACTTTTGAGTACAATAAGGATTTATTCAATGCTACTACTATTGAACGGATGGCAGGACACTTTGAGAAATGGCTACATGAAGTTTCTCATCGCCCACAAAATCCGTTGCATGACCTGAGCATGCTATCAGAAACCGAGCGTACTTTGTTATTAGAAACATGGAATGACACTGTAATGGAAATGTCTCATCAGGGTCTTATTTGCGACAAAGTTGAGGAGCAAGTAGCAAGGCGTCCTGATGCGATTGCGATAGTTGATCAAACAAAACAGTGGACTTATGGTGAATTGGATACACAAGCAAATCAGTTGGCAAATGTTTTACAGCGAAAGGGAGTAGCCCCAGAGTCAGTGGTAGGGGTTTATCTTCCGAGGTCAGCTGAGCTGATGGTAAGTTTACTAGGCATTTTAAAAGCTGGTGGAGCTTATGTCGTTTTAGATCCGTTGTATCCAAAATCAAGGTTAGAATACATGATTGAAGATGCAGGAATTCAATTTGTAGTGACGGCGGAAGGACAAGAAGGACATTTCGCACACGTCGAAATGGTGAGGTTAGAAGAATTAACGGTGGAAAGCGTAATCGCACCTACACGTCAAATAAATCCAGAGAACTTAGCCTATATTGTTTATACCTCTGGTTCTACAGGAAAACCGAAGGGTGTCATGGTTGAATATCGCTCATTAATGAATATGGTTTCTTGGCATCAGGAAGTTTATCATATTTCAGCAGAGGATCGTGCGACTCAGATTGCAGGGGTTGCTTTTGATTCGGCTGTCCAGGAGATCTGGCCGTATCTAACTGCTGGCGCAGCACTCTACTTGTCAACAGAGGAACTGAGAATTAATCCAGAAGCACTAAGGGACTGGCTCATTGATTCACGAATAACAGCTAGCTTTGCACCTACGCCTATTCTGGAAAGACTCTTGAAATTATCTTGGCCAGATAAAACGGATCTTCGTTTTATCATTACTGGTGGGGATCAATTAACGCAGTATCCATCTAACGATATTCCTTTTGCGGTAATTAATCAGTATGGTCCATCGGAAAATACCGTTGTTACCACAGATTATTATGTACCTGTAGGAGTGACAACAGGTACGCCATCGATTGGTCGACCGATTGCGAATACAGAAGTTTATGTGTTAGATTCTCATCTTCAGCTAGTACCAATTGGTGTAATTGGAGATCTCTATATTGGAGGGAAGAGTCTTGCACGTGGATATGCTAATCGTCCGGATCTTACAAAGGAAAAATTTATTCCACATCCTTTCAAGTCAGGAGAACGTCTCTATTATACAGGAGACAAAGCAAGTTATCTTTCTGATGGTAATCTCCAGTTCCATGGACGTATAGATGACCAAGTGAAAATTCGTGGTTTCCGGATTGAATTGGGAGAAATAGAAGCTGTTTTGCAGGCGCATTCTTCTGTCAAAGAAGCTGTTGTATTGGTGCGAGAGGATAATCAAGGTGATAAGAGATTAGTAGCTTATGTAGTTGGTGAAGGAAGTGTCCATGAATGGCGAGAACATCTACAAACACATTTACCTAATTACATGGTTCCAACAAACTTTATTGAGATGGAATTTTTACCACTTACACCGAATGGAAAACTTGATTTGAAGGCATTGCCTATACTTAGTGAACAATCCACTGAAAATACTGTATACCCAAGAACTCCGCTGGAAGAACTTATTGCTTCAGTGTGGAGTCAAGTGCTAGGAATAAGAGACATTGATGTTCAGGATTCTTTCTTTGATCTCGGTGGTCACTCTCTACTTGCTACACAAGTGGTCTCACGCTTACAGGAAGTCTTTCAAATCAAATTGCCAGTACGTGAACTGTTCGAATATTCAACGGTCGAGGCATTATCGAAACGAATAGATCAGTTACGTAAGGGGAGCGAAAAACGAGAAATTCCACCATTGATGCCGATGGAACGAGGGGAAAATATTCCACTGTCTTATGCCCAACAGCGCTTATGGTTTATTGATCAATTTGCACCTAATAGTGCACTTTATAATATGCCAATGGTATGCCGGCTTACAGGGAATTGGTTACCTGAGGCCTTGGAGTTGGGATGGAATCAGTTGATAGAGCGTCATGAATCTTTGCGGACTGTATTTTATGAAGAGGATGGCCATCCTGTGCAGCAGATTCAACCGTACGTTTTCCGTCCGCTTCTGCAAATGGACTTAACTAAGCTTTCATTAGAGGAGCGAGAAAGAAAGTTGGAGCAATGGATTCAAACTGAAGTAGAATCTCCATTTGATTTAGAACAAGGGCCATTATTCCGTGGGAAACTCATAAGAATTTCAGAAGAAGAATGGGTTCTTCTGTGTAATATGCATCATATTATCTCGGATGGGTGGTCAATGGAAATCTTGCTTCAAGAATGGATGGCATTTTATGAAAATGCGATTGGTGAAAAACAAGCAGAGCTGGAACCACTACCAGTTCAATATGCCGATTTTGCTCAGTGGCAAAGAGACTGGTTGAAAGATGAAGTACTATATCAACAACTTGCATATTGGAAGGAAGAATTATCTGGTGAGTTACCAGTCTTAATGTTGCCAATAGATCGTCCGCGTCCGCCAGTGCAAACCCACCATGGATTAACTCATAATGTTTTGTTGTCACGCTCATTACTGGATAAATTAAACGAACTAAGTCGTCAAGAAGGGGCCACACTTTTCATGACCTTATTGGCATCGTATCAAAGTTTCCTTGCTCGTTATACGGGACAAACGGATATTATTGTTGGCAGCCCAATTGCAAATCGAAATTATCGAGAAATTGAGGGGCTGATTGGTTTCTTTGTCAACACCTTGGTTTATCGAGCTGATTTAAGTAATGCACCGGCATTTCAAGAGTTGTTATCTCAAGTACGGATAAAAGCATTGAAGGCGTATGAGTATCAAGATGTTCCGTTTGAGAAAATTGTAGAGGTTATCCAACCTGAACGAAATACAAGTCATTCTCCGATTTTCCAAACCATGTTTACTTTGCAAAATACGGGACAGAAGCTACCAGAACTACATGGAAGAAATATAGAAGTAATGGAAAGTAATGCTCCGATCGCTAAGTTTGATTTAAGTTTAACTGCTGCAGAAGTGGAAGAGGGTTTATTACTTACTTTTGTTTATAGAACTGATTTATTTGACAGCTTAACTATTGAATCCATGGCTGAACATTTTGGGAACTGGTTGAATGTAATCGTGGAGAATCCTGATAAATCATTAGCTAAGTTGCCTATATTATCAGGATTACAGCAAAAACAGTTGGAAGAGTGGAATAATGGTGCTGTAGCATATCCACAGGAAAGTACGATTCATCAGCTGTTTGAAGAGCAAGTAAATCGTACACCTGATGCGGTAGCAGTGGTAGATGAAAAACAGCAGTTAACATATCGAGAGCTGAATGAAAAAGCTAATCAATTGGCCCACTATCTTCAGCAATGTGGGATTGGGACTGAATCATTAGTTGGAATTTGCTTTGAGCGTTCAGTTGAGATGATTGTTAGTATTATGGGGATCTGGAAGGCTGGAGCAGCATATGTTCCATTGGACCCATCATATCCAGAAAGTCGCCTACGATATATTTTGGAGGACACTGAAATTCAAGTATTAGTTACGAATGAGTCATTGGAAGGTTGGATACCCAAAGAAGTCAAGGCAGTTTGTCTAGATAGGGATCAGGCAATGATTTCAAAAGAAAGCATTTTTTCACCAAAATGTGAAGTAACAGGAGAAAACCTAGCGTATGTTATCTATACTTCGGGATCGACGGGGAATCCAAAGGGTGTCTTGATACATCATCATTCTGTACTAAACTTGTCGCATGGTTTACAAAAAGAGGTTTTCGAACATGAGATACCATCTAACATGCATGTCGGTTTAAATGCGTCAATTGCCTTTGATGCATCTATTCAGCAATTACAAATGCTGCTTTATGGTTCAAGTTTGTATATTATTCCGAATGAAGTACGAAGTGATCCGGAACAGTTTGTAGCTTATATTAGGGAGAACAAGTTAGCAATCTTTGATATAACGCCTTCAATGCTTCAATTACTTATAGATGCCGGATTGTTAGAAACGTACGATGGTGTTCATGTTCCAAGTAAGGTATTGGTTGGCGGCGAAGCGATTATGCCGTCATTATGGGAACAGCTAGTAGAGACTGATAAAATACATTTTTATAATGTATATGGTCCTACAGAATGTACGGTTGATGCAACATGCTATCATATCAAAAAAGATAGTAAGAGAGTAACAATTGGGCGTCCATTGCCTAACATCCAAACTTATGTATTAGATAGAAATAGGTTGCCAGTTCCAGTTGGTGTGATGGGGGAACTTTATATCGGAGGAGCAGGTCTAGCAAAGGGGTACTTGAATCGTCCAGAGTTAACATCCGAACGATTTATTTCTCATCCATTCAAAGAAGGCGAGAGGTTATATAGAACAGGTGATCTTGTGAGATATCTTCCTGATGGTAATATAGCCTACTTAGGAAGAATGGATAATCAAGTGAAGATTAGAGGATTTCGAATTGAACTTGGAGAGATTGAGTCGACCTTACAGGAGCATTACTTAGTAAAAGAGGCAGTTGTAATGGTTAGGGAAAATCAGTCGGGAGATAAGAGGCTGGTAGCTTATGTAGTGGGCGAAGGCAGTTTAGAAGAATGGCGAGAGTACCTTAAAACAAAACTGCCAATCCATATGATACCTTCCTACTTTGTCGAAATGAAAGAATTACCGCTAACCATAAATGGAAAGGTTGATCGGAAATCGTTACCTATACCAGATTATCAAGGAACAAAAGAAGGATACGTGGCCCCAAGAAATGAACGTGAACATAAGCTTTCTATCATTTGGGAACGTGTGCTAGGTTCAAAACGTATTGGTATGAATGATAACTTCTTTGAAATTGGTGGAGATTCAATTCTTAGCATTCAGATTGTCTCGCGCGCGAAGCAAGTTGGTTTACAATTGACACCAAAACAAATATTTGAACACCAAACGATTGCTGAGTTGGCGCAAGTAGTCAAAGAAGAACAAGGTGTACAAGCTGAACAGGGAATTATAACTGGAGAGACGATACTTACACCTATTCAGCAAAGGTTTTTTGCACAAAATCATCCTAACCCACATCATTGGAATCAATCCATGTTCTTTAGAACGAAAGAGAAATTGGACATAGGATCACTGGAAAAGGCGGCAGGTAACCTTCTACTTCATCATGATGCTCTGCGTTTAAGATATGAACGTTTATCTAATGGGGTTTGGAAACAGTGGAATGAAGGAATAGAAGAACAATTGATGCTTACTGTCATTTCATTAGACGAAGTGCCGGAACCTGATTGGCATCAGGTTATTCAAAAAGAGATTAATGTTGCACAAGAAAGTTTGAATTTACATGATGGTCCGCTAATGAGAATGGTGTATTTTGATGAAGGTGAGCACGCTGGCCGATTATTTTGGACAATTCATCATTTAGCCGTGGATGGTGTTTCTTGGCGAATTTTATTGGAAGATTTGCAAACAGCATATACGCAAGTAGTCCAAGGGCAGAAAATTCAATTACCTATGAAGAGTACATCTTTTAAAGAATGGTCGGAGAAATTACATCATTACGCTGAAACGGGCCTATCAAAAGAAGTGCTACATTACTGGGAGGAGCAGGCTGAACAAGACGTAGTTAAATTGCCGGTAGATGGTACTATAAGTAATCCAGTAAGCGCAGTAACTGAGGAAATTACTGTGGTGTTAAATGAGAATGAGACCCGTATGTTATTGCAAGAGACTTTAAGCACTCACCGTGTCCAAATCAATGAAGTATTATTAGCAGCATTAGTACAAGCTACGGCAGCATGTACGGGGCAGCCGATATTGAGCGTAGATTTAGAGGGACATGGTCGAGAAGAGATTATTGAAGATGTTGATTTATCGAGAACTGTGGGATGGTTTACAAGTATTTACCCAGTTCATTTAAATATTACTAGTGCTAATACGCCAATTGAAGCATTAAAAGCAGTTAAAGAACAAGTTCGCAAAATTCCTAATAAGGGTGTTGATTATGGGGTGTTGCGTTACATGAACGCAACAATGTGTGAGCAATTAAGCTCCCAATATACACCGTCTATTAGTTTTAACTATCTTGGACAATTTGACCAAATGTTTTCTAGCGATGCAATGTTTATTCCGGAGAACGAATTTAAGCGTTTAGATCATGCTGCCGGTTCCAAGCGATCGCATGTAATTGATGTAATTGGGGTTGTAACGGATGGAAAACTTCAGTTCACTTGGGTATACAATGTTGGACAATTTGCCAAATCAACGATTCAAAGTATTGCACAGAATATGCTATATCAACTGAGTACATTGATTCAATTTTCAGATAGAGAATCTGCACTGACCATTTCGGATTTTGCAATGGCTAATCTTAGCCAAGAAGGTTTGACAAATGTACTAAACAAAATGCATCGCGGAAAGAACAATCAGATTACTGATTTATATCCACTATCACCTTTGCAAGAAGGTATGATTTTCCACACATTGCATGACCAAGGGGATGAACATGTTGCACCGTATATAGTGCAATTGAGTTTTATGATTCGAGGAAAAATGAATATTCCTACATTTGAGCAGGCGTGGAAATCTGTAATTCAGCGGCATGAAATTTTTCGTACAGGATTTGTATGGGACGAAATTGAAGAACCTGTACAAGTGGTGTATGAAAATATCCCATTTAAAGTGAATAAAGAAGACTGGCGTACAATGACAAGTGAAGAGATAGAGGAAAAAAGAAAAGTCTTTTTGGCATTAGATCGAAAACAAGCCTTCCAATTTGATGAAGCACCATTGATGCGGGTAACAGTCATTCAAGAAGGTGAGGAAGAATATCGGATTGTTTGGACCCATCACCATATTTTACTGGATGGATGGAGTTTACCATTAGTATTTAATGAATTACTTACAGTCTATCAGAAGAGAATGAATGGAGAAGCTGTGAAGTTACCTAAGTCCTCACCATATAAGAAATATATCCAATGGTTAAGAGAGCAAGATAAGGAGCAGGCGGAACAATTCTGGAGAGAGAAGCTAAAAGGTTTTACTGCGCCAACTTTGCTGGGCTTAGAAAGTAAAGAGGAAGAAAAAGGTTACACAGAGAAGGTTACGTATTTATCAGAAGAGCAGACTCAAGCGTTACAAGGATGGGCGAAACGCAATAAACTTACTTTGAGTACAGTAATTCAAGGTGCATGGGCATATCTCATGAGCCGATATAGTGGAGAAAATGACATTGTTTTTGGTGTAACAAGCTCAGGGCGTTCTACGGAGATTATTGATGTTGAAAACATCGTAGGTCCTTTCATTACAACGTCACCGACGCGAATTCAATTGATGGATGATATAAAATTAATAGATTGGTTGCAGAAGATACAAGAGGAAGAGATAGAAAGAAGACAATATGAGTATGCTTCTTTGACAGAGATTCAGGGGTGGAGTGAAGTTCCTAGAGGAATACCGCTGTTCAATAGTTTATATGTGTTTGAAAATTATCCAGTGAAAGAGGAGTCTTCAGAAAATCTGGAAATTGGTGAATTGGAAGGGGTAGAACAAACCCACTACCCATTAGGGTTAGCTGTAGTTCCAGGAATCCAGTTATCGTTAAAGTTAATGTATGACCGTAGTAAGTTTAATAGAGTAACCATTGAACGAATGCTGGGTCATTTACACAAAGTGTTAATGCAAATGCTCAAAAACATTGATCAAAATCTATCGGAGCTAGTATATATTACGGAAGCTGAACAAAGAAAGCTATTGGAAGAATGGAATAATAATACTATATCCTATCCACGTGAGAATGCAATTCATCAACTATTCGAAGAGCAAGTAAATCGTACGCCTGACGCGTTGGCAGTGGTAGATGAAAAACAGCAACTAACATATCGAGAGCTGAATGAAAGAGCTAATCAATTAGCCCATTATTTACAGAAATGTGGAATTGGGACAGAGTCATTAGTTGGCCTTTGCTTTGAGCGTTCAGTTGAGATGGTTGTTGGTCTCATGGGAATTTGGAAGGCTGGAGCAGCCTATGTTCCATTAGATCCATCGAATCCGGAAAGCCGCCTACAATATATTTTAGAAGACACAGGAATTAAAGTGTTAGTTACAAATGAAGTATTACTAGGCTGGATTCCTAAAGACATTAAGACAGTTTGCCTAGATAGGGACCAAGCAATGCTTTCTCAAGAAAGCAAACTTTCACCAATATGTGAGGTAACAGGGGAAAACTTAGCGTATGTTATCTACACTTCTGGTTCGACAGGGAATCCAAAGGGAGCTTTAGTACAGCACCATTCTGTAATAAACCTATCATATGGTTTACAAAAAGAAGTTTTCTCACATGAGATACCTAGTAATATGCGCGTTGGTTTGAATGCATCAATTGCCTTTGATGTATCTATTCAGCAATTACAAATGCTGCTTTATGGTTCAAGTTTATATATTATTCCAAGTGAAGTTCGCACTAATCCAGAACAATTTGTGTCCTATATTAGGGAGAATAAATTGGAAATGTTTGATATGACACCTTCATTACTTCAATTACTAATAGATGGAGGATTGCTAGAAATAAGTGCTGATGTTCATGTACCAAGCAAGATATTGGTCGGTGGTGAAGCAATCATGCCGTCATTATGGGAACAGCTAGTAGAGACTGAAAAGATTGATTTTTATAACGTATACGGTCCTACAGAATGTACAGTTGATGCAACATGCTATCATATCAAAAAAGATAGTAAGAGAGTAACAATTGGACGTCCATTGCCGAACGTTCAAACTTATGTATTGGATAAAAATTTGTTACCTGTTCCAGTTGGTGTAACAGGTGAGCTATACATTGGGGGTGCAGGTATAGCGAGAGAATACTTGAATCGCCCAGAATTAACAGCAGAGCGATTCATCTGTCATCCATTTAATGAAGAAGAGCGTTTATATCGTACGGGAGATTTGGTTCGTTATTTACCTGATGGTAATTTAGATTACTTGAGAAGAATTGATAATCAAGTAAAAATTAGGGGCTTTCGTATTGAGCTTGAAGAGATTGAAGCGAGTATAGAGAGGCATCCACTGGTAAAAGAAGCAGTAGTTTTGGTAACAGAGGATAAATTAGGAGAGCAGAGATTGGTTGCTTATGTAGTTGGAGATGGTAGTATGCATGAGTGGCGTGAATATCTCAAGACACAAGTACCAAATTATATGGTTCCCGCACACTTTATTAAGGTAGACGAGATTCCTCTTACAACAAATGGCAAAGTTGATCGAAAGGCATTGAACAATTTAACTATTCATAGAGAAAGTAACTTCTCTACACCAATCATTCCAAGGGATGAAATTGAATATCAGTTGATTAAAATCTGGCAGGATGTGTTACAGATAGAAGATGTCTATGTAAATGATGATTTCTTTAATAGAGGAGGACACTCTCTCCTTGTAATTATATTAGTTTCAAAAATTAGGGAGAAGTTTGGAAAAGAGATTAAGGTTTCAACATTGATTAAGAATCCAACATTGGAAGGAATCGCATGCCTTATTCGTGATAAGCATGATATGACGAAATCAGTAGCAGCGCTAGTTCCACTACAAGAATCAGAAAAAAGCCCTTTCTTCTGTGTTCATCCGTTTATGGGGAATGTATTCTGTTACATTCAACTAGCAAGATTACTTAAGAACCATTGTTCATTTTATGGTTTACAGAATCCTCTTATAGAAAAGGGAGAAATTGATGAATTGACCTTGCCGGAAGTAATTCAACTTTACATTGAAGAAATCAAACGTGTTCAGCCAGAAGGTCCATATCGTCTTGGAGGATGGTCTTTAGGCGGTGCGATTGCTTATAAAATCGCAACTGTACTAAAGAATCAAGGTGAGGAAGTTGAGTTGTTGATACTAATGGATACTAAAGTACCTTCAGAGCAGGACTATAAAACAACGGAGGATATGCTCTCATATATATATGAGCATTTCATTTCTAGAGGTTTTACTGAGCAGGGGGAAGGCCTCTTCCATGAACAAGATATGCTTGTAGAGCGATTAATTATGGAAGGAGTACTCCCGCCTGATGCAGATCTTATGAATTTGAAGCAAGTTATCAATGCTCATAGGAAATGCCTGAACATAATGGCAGATCATGATTTAATATCATACTCTGGAGAAGTTCTCTATTTTAGTGCTGAGGAAGGAAAAGAGTTGTTTACAGATTGGGGACCTTTATTAAAAGGAAGAGTAAATAAGTATTCTGTCCCTGGATCACATGAGGAAATAGTAGACTTCCCCGCAGTTGAAAAGATAGCTAAGTACCTATTAAATGAATTTGAAGGGATAAAAGAAACATCCCTTTCATTAACTGAAAAGTAGAGAGTGCAAAAGATGCAACGCTATGAACGAAAAGGGCAGCCCAATAACTGCAAATAAAGTGTAGGCAATAATGAATATATCAAGAGTATTACTTTTTAAGAGGATAATGTAAAAAGTAATTGGTAGAGACATAGAAATCTTTGTAATAGAAGCGAATGCCTGATGATATTACTGAGGAAAGGTGCATATTTTCATTGATATGTAAATATGCACCTTTTCTATTGTATTTGCAATTTAATAAAGTTAATTTGAATTTATGTAACGCACATATATGAAGCCATCTTTTAAAAAAGGAAGTGATTTATCATACACATTCAAGCTGTGAAAATACCAAAGAATATTGAAAGTCATTTGTTTAAGCAACTTAGTAACTTAGTTTCAAATGAGAAGAAAGAACGAATGAAGCGTTTATTAAACTCATGCGACGTTAATAGGACCCTGATAGGGGATTTACTAATCCGATCTCTAATCTGCCAAAAGTATAAAATTAATAATGAAGAAATTAGATTTAAATATAATGAGTATGGAAAACCTTTTGTTGAAAATTTTTCTGACTTTCATTTTAATCTGTCACATTCAGGAGAATGGGTGGTTTGTACTACTGCTAATTTTAATGTGGGTATTGATATAGAAAAGATTTCAGAGATAGAGGCGCTTAAATTAGCAAAAGAATTTTTTTCAGCGGATGAATTTTATGATATATCTAATATGAATTCTGATGAACAAATTAATTGTTTTTTTGATTTATGGACATTAAAAGAAAGCTATATAAAAACGATTGGAAAAGGGCTTTATACCCCATTAAATTCATTCTCTATAAAAAAAAATCACGAACTTTAATTTCATACAAGAATATACCTAAAAACTTTTACTTTAAACAATATAACATTGATCCAAATTATAAGTTATCTGCTTGTGCAACAAGGGATGAATTTCCGCAAGAGATAATAATTAAAGACATTTATGCAATTTGCCAAAATATATACAAATTTGAAAGTAAGGAGAAAATCAATGCAGAAGACTAAACTTTTTTGCTTTCCACATGCTGGGGGATCTGCGTTTAGTTACGCAAAATGGAAAAATCACTTTAATCCATCTATTGAGGTAGTCCCGATAGAGTTAGCTGGCAGAGGATATAGAATTGAAGAAAACTTGTACCAAAGTATGGAAGAGGCAGTAAATGATGTCTACAATAAAATAGTTATGCAGATAGATGATTCGCCCTACATTCTATTCGGGCATAGCATGGGAAGTTTGATCGCCTATGAAGTAGCCAGAAAAATAAAAGATTCTAAAAACGTATCGCCTGAATTTCTTGTTTTGTCCGGTAGAAATCATCCAAATAGTAAAATAAAAAATATCCGACATAATCTTTCTAATGAGCAATTCAAAAGAGAAGTTATTGCAATGGGAGGTACACCATCTGGGGTACTGCAATCAGAAGAATTGATGGAGATTTTTCTCCCTATTCTAAGAGCAGATTTTAAAATCGTTGAGACGTATATTCATGACAAAAATACACAACCATGTGATATTGATTTTCTTATATTTAATGGGGAAAATGATGAATTTACTACATATGATCAAGTAATAAAATGGAAACGATACACAAGTAAAACGTGTACTTTTCATTCTTTTGAAGGTAATCATTTCTTTCTAAATGAAAATATTGAAGAAATAGCAAATAGTATTAAAAGAAAGTTAGATTCTAAAAGATTATCAAATAGTTTTTAGAGTTTTATAAGTATGCTCATAGCTAAAAATATTAAAGGGTTTGAAGTATACACTTCTTGTGCAGATATGCATGGCAAAAAGACAATCGAGTACATTCGGTGGTCTTTTTCTATTTTCATGGAGTTTGTGGCGAAATGGTAGACTTGCTAGATTGTGGATCTAGTATTCTGTTGAATGTGCGGGTTCAAGTCCTGTCATTCCGACCACGAGGGGGTATAATTTAAGGGCGAGACAGGGGCCTCCAGAACCTCTGACCATAATTGTATAAACGTAGCGAACATTTCCTATCTACAGGTCTATTTATGTACCAAAGGGATACATTCGGTACATATTTAATACAGCGCATTGGTGAAGCGGCCAAACACATCGCCCTTTTACGGCGACAACCGCGGGTTCGATTCCCGCCATCCACTTATACTTGTTCATTAAAAGGTTTCACAAACAATATGTAATACGTTATGGGTACTTACATAAATTTATTGATTTTCAGTTAAAAAAGTATTGTGCGATTACACACGTTATGTTACATTAATGTTACTAAGTTGTTACATTTTATTATAAATGTTTCGTTTTTGTTTCCTGTTATTTCCGTAATGTTACAAAAAACTATAAATGTTGTTATGTGTATAGGAGTGTGTGTAGTAAAAAGTCTGAGTTGAAAGTACGTGCACACTTTAAATTTCCTTTTTGTCTGAATGAAGAAGACTACCAACTAATTAAGGGCTTTAAAGTAACCACTTTAAATAAAATGTGCTTCCTTTCCCACACACAATTGAGTACATATTTAAAGTACAGCCTAATTGCTACACAGACTCTTGTACATATAAACATTAAGGTGAAATAGAGATAAGAATTCATTACATAAAAAGCATTACCAAGCTAAACTTACAAAATATCATCTGTGCATTTTGATGAAATGTTAAAATGCCTAGATGATATTTTTTTTGAAGAATTCTTGGATATGTTTATGAGTAACAATTCCTAATACTTAATGATTCTCTACTACTAAAACATCCGATAATTTATGTAATTAGATTTACAGGGTGTATGTACATTCACTTATATAGGGAAAATGAGGTTTTTCATATGAAGTATAGTTATAAAGTGTTTATATTTATTTGGACAATTATTTTATTGTTTTTTCTACTTTATCATGGTTACAGTGAAATTTCCGAAAACGAGCAAGTGCCAGTCATAACAATCAAACAATAAAAATAAGAAATACTACAAAAGCAAAACATAATAAAAATAGATACCCGAAAATGTTTAAGAACAGGAACAATTACATGCATAAACAACCTTACGATTTCCATGCATACCCCACGTCATTTGGGCAATAGGGGAAAAGTATTATTATTTGGCGTGCGCAATCTTCCATCACTAGTAGAAACGGAAAGTTCCGTATCCCTGCTGAAGGAGGAAGATGTCTACCTGCCAGGGGGCGGATCTATTCAGCATCTAGAAATATTGGAATTAAAAGTGTAGAAAACAAATAGTGAAAAGGGAACATATCTTGTGTTTCCTTTTTTATTCTTGTAGATAAGTCTGGGGAGAAAACGGGGATTTCTGCACGTAACATAGATCTCATCGGTATACTAATTGTGTTTTACGTATAGCTGGGAGTTGGTGTGATGGTATTTGCAATGGATGTGAGATTCCGTCATTCTTTTCATGAAATTGAATCATTAGACATTCCAAATATATTGTTTCCGAGTCAGTGCAGGAAATTGTATCAAGTGATTGGAATCGGCATTCAAGAAGAATTCCGCAATCCCTATGTCATTATAAAAGAGCAACATGGTTCCGTTATATTCCGATTACCAGAAGAATTATCAACATGGGTGCAGAACAAATTATTACTTGTTAAAGGGGGGCCAGTTTGTTTCCATACTGCATTTCAGTTAGCCATGCGAAGTTTTGTGCCATTTTTTGATCTCGGATATAAAAAGAATAGTCTGTCAGGTTAGGTGAGGAGATGCCACCTCTGACTTTCACATCATACGTAGGATGTGGTGTAACTTGAATCAATTCAGTTTTATGATTCTGAATAAACATTCTAACCTTTTCAAACTTGTTAATTACGGGCTGTATCTCCATTTTAAACCGATCATAGGGATATGTTTTATTTTTATTGTAATACCTATCCAGTTCAATCAACTCTGACACTGCGGTATCAAATTCACTCTTTACTTCAGGATTTACTTTTTGCAACCATTCTTTTGCATAAGAGCGGAATGAAGATTTATAAAACAAATTCACATCAAAACCAGCTAATGTGAGTGGCTTTCCTTTTTCTTTTTGTTCTTTCATATAGGTAAATAATTGTTCAAGTTCCTCAGTTTTCCATACAGAGTATAAGGATTGTTTCATCGCTTCTGTAGCGGTTGAGTTATCAAAATTTTGCTGAACAGCTGCTGCTTCCAAAAGCCCTGTTTCAAATGCAATCACATCATATTCCAGGTGTGTAACAGCTTGGGAGAAAGTGCTGGAAGACGGAATCCCTAAGAAAGCAAAAAAACTAGGTGTGAAATAATCAGTTATTTGTGATGGTGGATTCTCCTAGGTGGAGGGTTCACCGTTTTTTATTATATGTTATGTTGTGGTTTTTATATAAAGCATATTGAAAAGATGGATTAAATCTTCTGGAATGATGTCTCCATAATTAATAACTTGTACAATAACCTTTCAATTATCACTAAATCCATTCATATCAACAAGTTGTCCCATATATCCCTTTGTAGCAATATCTTTTAAAGTACGCTAAAAAATACCCTTTATTTTATCTTTATCTTATCTTTACCTTATCTTTAAATTTTTATATTAAACTTGAAACCTTAAAGTATTGATGTATGAGTCTAAAAGGGTGGGAGATAGATGTTCATTACATAGTTTATATATAACCAATTACCTTTGAAAAATTGCATTTCTTATACGAGGAGGAATATATGAAGGATACAAGTAAAAAACAAATTATAAAAGTGTTCCTTATTAGCATTTTAGGCTTAGGAACAATACTTGGAATGCTATATTTTAATCATAAAACCAATATTCAACAAAATAAAGCGCTAGCCACCGAAAAACGTGTATTGCAATATGAGTCTACCTTAAAAAAAGAATTAGAAAAATATAATTTAGGAGAGAAAACACCAATTTTATTAGGAATTATGTATCAAGAGAGTAGAGGTGAGGGAAACGACCCTATGCAGTCATCCGAATCACTTGGATTAAAGCCAAATGAAATTCAAGAGATAAGCTTGAGCATTAAACAAGGGGTAAAGCACTTTGTTAAAATGTACAAGTATGGAACGGAAAAAGATGTTAGCATGGATACAATTATTCAAAGCTATAATATGGGGCCAGGGTATATTGATTTTATTGCTAGTCAAGAAGTTAAACAACACTCGGAGGATTCGGCCAAAAAATTTTCTAAGATGAAAGTTGATCAAAATCCAGCAATGTACACTTGTGGTGGAAATAAAAATAATTTTAGGTATCCATATTGTTATGGTGATTTCAAATATGCCACAAAGGTAAATGAAAAAACAAAACTTATTGAAGAACTTCTTCGAAATGTACATAGCTCTTCTAAATAAGTTGCAGAATGAAATATAATGATACCCAGTTATTAACAATAACATCTAAGAAAAAACTATTTTATTTATTAATTCACATAATTTTCAAAAATAAATTCTGTAGATGTTAATATTTGTTATATAATATATTTGTCAAAGCATTACCCTTGAAGTTTCTACGGTCAATTTGTAAGATAGTTTGTTTGGTCCTTATATTCGCCTTAAACTAAAAAGAACTTGTAGAGATTCCTACAAGTTTTTTTGTTTTAAGGGTTAAATGTGAATTTCAAATATAGTTGTAATTTTTTGAGGGGGAAAAGTAAATGTTTATAAAAACAGAAAGGTTATTAATACGGAGATTTGAGTTCAAAGATTGGCAAGCTGTTCATGAGTATACATCAGATATCAATGTTATGAAATACATACCTGAAGGGGTTTTTACTGAAGAAAATACAAGAAACTTTGTGAATGAAAACATTGGTGAAAATGCTAAGAACTTTCCTGTAGTATTAATAGATAGGGATATCCTGATTGGTCATATAGTTTTTCATAAATATTTTGGTGAGCATACATATGAGATTGGTTGGGTGTTCAATCCTAAATATTTCAATAAAGGATATGCTTCTGAAGCAGCACAAGCTACATTGAAATATGGCTTTAAGGAAATGAAATTACATAGGATTATAGCTACATGTCAGCCACAAAATACCCCATCATATCGAGTAATGGAGAAGATTGGAATGAGAAGAGAAGGCTATTTCAGGAAGTGTATACCACATGGGAATGAATGGTGGGATGAATATTATTACGCTATTTTAGAAGAAGAGTAGTGTTTCAGAATGCATCATTTAAATTGACACTCTTATTCCTAAATAGGCAAGTTGACTATCTTTATTGGGGATTCTTGCTACTAAAGGCGAAGTTTATTTTCAGTATCGCTGACGTGCAAAATTTTGTATAATCTGATCTTATCTCTAAATCACAACTGTTACCCCATCACCATCAAGTTAAAGTTTCATTTTATTTTGCTAACTTGATCGTGATGTGACGTAACCTTAATTATTTAAAAATTTTAAAAAGTCCCCTTAGTCATGTTAAAGGGACCTTGATCACGCAAATGATCTGTAAACCAATTCATTTTTTATATACAGATCATTTGTATGATAATTTTTTATAAATAATTGCTAAATAGTGAATTTACATAAATGCTTTTAGTAGTTCTTGAATTAATGGGATTGCTCCACCTATAAATTTTAAAACTGCCATTGCGATTTCCATATTATTCTCTCCTCTTTTTCGTATTAAGATGTAATAAATCTTTATAACCTTATTATAGTAAGCGCTTACAATTATAACAATATATTTTCGTATGCAATATTGCATATTTATACATTAGATCTCTATTATTCATTTTTTAATGGTACTATAGCGAGGTGAGAGTCTTTAAGGGTTCTGCTTAATAGGAGGAAATATGGAAAGAGTGCAAGCGATTTACAGTAATCAAAAATTTAAGAGTTGGGTTAAACAGGTATTAGCTGTAGGAGGAGTAATAGGGTGCTGTTATTTGGTGTTATATGTTTTCTGTTTCTTAGTTATCATGTAAATAGTATACAACTAAACTAGTAGAGTCTTGCCTAGAAAGGTAAGGCTCTTTTATTGTAGTACCTGGAGATGAGCAAACTACATACAATATCTCTCAGGTTTTTCAGATCACTTTGTACGGTTTCTTGTTTAGAACACTAATTCCTATCATTGAAAACAGAATTCTATGGATAAAAAATATGTTTTTACTAGATACATATTAAAAAGACAAGCATAAATTATATTAGATTTTGACAAAGTCTTTTTGATTTCTAAAAGGATTTAAATCTTACTTATAGATTTGATTCCTTTTTATATAATATAATCCTTATATTGATACGTAAATATAATACAGTAATAATGATTTAAAAGCAAGAATTTTAGTAGCGGTACGTTCACACATCCATCAACTTAAGATTTTAAAGTAGCTCTTAAACAAAAAAAATTCTTTTTTTAATTGATTAATAGTAAACAAGAAAGATTGGCAAATTAACAACTAAAGAGATTTATTCAGGTAAAATCTATCAAAAGGTCCTTTACAAAATTTATACATAATTCAATTACAAAATAATATAAAAATTATGCATTTTTGTAAAAGAAATTCATTGACACTTGTGTATATAAGTAACTATACTCGTTACATCAAATTGAATGCGTGATAATACGATTTTATTATTATTACAAACATGTAAATATAAAAATAGAAAATTTCAATTTGATAAATACAATGGTAGAGGTGTTTATTTTAATGAAGCACAAATTAATTGCAACAGGTATCCTTGCAGGAGCTATATTATCCTATTCTTCTAATATTTTAGCAGATACTCATAAATTCCCAGATGTTCCTACATGGGCTGATAAATCCGTTAACTATTTAGTTGATAAACAGGTATTAAATGGTTATCCAGATGGAACTTTTGGTTCAAATGACTCCTTAGACAGAGCTTCGGCTACAAAAATTATGACAAAAGTTTTAGGTATACAAATTGATCCTAATGCAAAACCATCTTTTACAGATTCACAAAATCACTGGGCTACTCCTTATATTGCTGCTGCTGAAAAAGCTGGTATTGTTAAAGGTGAAGGTAATGGAATCTTTAATCCATCCGGAAAAGTAACTCGTGCTGCTATGGCTACCATGCTAGTAAATGCATATAAACTACAAAGCACAGCAAATCATAACGAGCAGGTTAGATTTGAAGATTTAAAAGGGCATTGGGGAGAAAAACATGCCAATATTTTAATAGATTTAAAAATTTCTAATGGTACCGAGAACGGTTGGCAACCAAATAGATTTATAACACGTGCTGAAGCTGCTCAACTTACTGCAAAAACAGATATGTTACAACAAAATTTAAACGATGAAAAAGAGGTTATTACTGCTACCTCATATGAAGATTTAAATTTAACAGTGGCTTCGAAAATTACAGCTCAAGAGATTGATAGTTTTATTGCAAAATATCATTCAGATAGTCCCTTAGTTGGACATGGACAAGATTTTATCAATGCGCAAAATCAATATGGCGTGAGTGCTCATTATTTAGCGGCGCATGCGATTTTAGAATCTGGATACGGAAAATCAGAAATCGCATATCAAAAACATAATTTATTCGGTCTACGTGCATATGATGGAGAGCCGTTTAAATATGCGAAATATTTACCAAGCTACGGCGATAGCATTGCTTATAATGCTAATTATGTACGAGAAAGATATTTAGAAGAAAATGGTATGTATTATAACGGGCCAACATTAACTGGCATGAATGTGAAATATGCATCAGATAAAGGCTGGGCTAAGAAAATTGCAGGCATTATGGAACGTATTAAACCGTTTCGTGTAGAAGACTATACATATGAAAAAAAATTATCAAAGAATCCTGAAACATTAGATGTCGAAGCGTTATCAAATGAAATTCCGTATAAAATGTATGCAGACGGTTCAAGCACAAATGTTGTATCATCAGCTACTTACTACCAGGTACCTTATCCATTTAATTTGAAAATTAAAAGTAGACCAGATGTAGCTGTCGAGGAAAATAAAGTTGGTACAGTAACTCCTGGAACAACCATCTTTATTTATCGTGAAGATCCAAATGGATGGGTAGAATTCTCTTTTGAAGCTAATGGAGAAAAATATTGGACATTAAAAAATAAATTAAGTATGTAATTAAAAAGATCTATTGCACTAGTTTTAAAAGTATGGGATTGGACAATTGATTCTCTAGATTAGAAATACAGTAAATTACCCGTTGATGTAGCAGCTGCAAAGATTATTCAAAATGTCTTAGCAGGTGCGACATCCGCATGCTTTTTCGGGAAAATGTTGCGCAAAGTAGGTTCATTTTCAGCACTATCTCCTGGTTCACCGTAATCTTTAATGATGTAATATTCCTTATCTTAAATGTATATATTGAATATATGGATATATTGTGTTATGATGTGAATTAGAAACTCGCGTGTTTCAAATACAACATTTTTATCTTCTTGATGACCTCTTATCTTTCCGTAAGAGGTCCTTTTTTATCCCTCCGTATTGCATAGCCGCTAAAATACTATGAAAAGATACTAGAGACTACTACAATGTGATATTCTCTAGTATTTTTTCTTTATCCATATTATCTATTGTTGGGTAATCGATGAATTATTAATTTTTGTATGATTTTCACAAAATAACTTTGAACCATTATTTATTTCAATATAAAATAATAAAGGGGTATATATGAATAGGTATGTCCTTTTTATGTGATGATAATGCGAATTGAAGCGTAATACTGAAACGGTAAACGAGAAGAATCAGTGCCGAAACAGATAGTAAGGAAAGTAAAACAGTAACAGCAGACAATACTTATAATGAAAACGTTCATAATGGACTGTCTATGGATGGAGAAAAAATACGAAAAGATAAAAGGGGCAAATGAATATGAACAGAGCCTTTAAAGGTACCGTATTAGCAGGGATAAGTGTGGGTTTCTTGCTAGCTGGTTGTACAATAGAAACATATGTCCTAACGCAGTCCAGAATATAAGCAAGTAGATTAAGTATTCTAAGCAGATAAATGAAGACTATCGCGATGAAGAAATTGAAAGACAACTAAGAGGTATAGCATTCTGACTTTCTAAATAACATGAGTGTTTCTATAGAATGAATCCTTAGGAGGGCTATTGTGGAACCTTTAATCAATGCTATTCTATACTTTGTATTTTTATTTGGAGCACTGTTTCTTATACTGGGTACTGCATTGGTTTTATTAATCGTGGCTGCATTACCAGTAATCTGGAAGAAGAATCTATCATTCCTAATGATTAGTTTAGGTATAAATATACTTGTCATTCCATTGTCTTTTTTTATTGGCGGGATGGCAACAGATTCTTCTGGTAGTACGATGCACGATTTTTGGGAAGTATTTTTCTTTATTCAGGTATTTCCGTTTCCCCTAGTACTGCTATCTTTAGTTTGGTGGCTTGTGCGTCGAAAAAAAGCAAAAGTTCATGTATAGTGTTTTTAATGCAAATAAGCTGTCCGTTTGGGCAGCTTATTATATTTATTACTAAGCGTGATTATTTCCAAAATGAATGCAATACCACTATACAGTTAAATTGAAGGTGAAACATATTGAAATCTTATCAAACTTTAGCCCACTTGTATGCATTAGGACTAGGCTGCGGACTTTGGAATAGAGAGGAGGTTATTTCATGGTGCGATAGGTTGATTGAAGCAAGTGATCACCCGCCATATGAAATTATGGAGATATCTTTAATGTCTAAAGCAAAGCTGATATATATAGAATCGGCTTTACTGTCATATAGCCGCATAGTTGATGAAAAACCCTTGGTAAACATCCTTCTTTCAGTCTTAAATGAAAAGTTAGTAGCTCAGAAATGGAATATTAAACAAGCGATTACTTGCTCTACTCGATTACTAGTAAATAGAGGCCTGTATTGGGAAGAAGAATATTTTGATTTATACAGCCTTAATGATAGCTATGACTTAGCACAGGAAGGTATCCATTTTAATGAAAAAGATGTGATTTCTGCTTATATCGATACATTAGATGTTTTTCGCATCCATTTTAACGAGTTTGAAGATCTCTATTTACAAGTCATGAAACAGAAGTGGCAAGGGGAGAGGGCAGGAAAAAGAATCATTGAATCGTAAGATTTATTTCCTGTATTTATCACCAAATTTATCTAGCCAAGACAAATCTGTCTTCGTGTTGATGAATTTTTGTCTCTTAATAGCTTAATGCTATCGTTTTTAATTTTTCCGACAGCAAGCAAAGTTAGCATGTTTAATGCATAATCAGACGCCTGTAAATGAGCATTACTATTTAAATTTTTACCAGAGAGTAATTTAGTTAATTAGTAGAAAAAGGAAGGGGCCTATTTGGCTCCTTCCCTTTTCTCATACATACATAACGCTTGTTGACAACTTATGAAATAATAGCATTCATCGCTATTAAAATATAACATTAAAAGCAATTAATTAGATATGTAATTTTGCATATATTGTACTATTTCATGAATAGGAACAAAACTATTTATTCCTTTCTGTATGGAGACAAATAGATTTAGGTTTACTTAGGGTAAGAAGACCTGATCATTGATTGCTGGTTAAACCATATTTCTACGTATTTGAAACAAATTATTTCACTGAATTGTATGTTAAAGAGAGTGAGGGATTTATGAAATGTAGATTATTCCTTGATTTCTTACTCGTGATTTTACTTGGACATCGGAAAAGAAGTTACGTTATATACGATTTCAAAAGGGGATATTATTCAGTGCATCAAAAGATGCGCTCCGTTTCCTGTTTCCTATCCTACTAAATTACCATTCCAAGCAAATTTCTTCTCTTTCAAACAATTCATCCATTGAATAAAGATAATTCGGCCATACGTATCGGAGGACATGAAACTTTCTTAATACCATTTGGAATATATTTCAATATACTTCCGATACTATAACAGATCGAAAATTTCTTTATTGGAGGTATATAATGGCATATCCATTTCGTAACTTAGTATTTGAAGGTGGCGGGGTAAAGGGAAGCGCTTATATAGGTGCCATCCGTGCACTAAATGAAGAAGGGATTTTACCAGAAATACAACGATTTGGAGGGACTTCAGCAGGAGCGATTACTGCATTACTTTTAGGTCTTTCCATTCCATTCGCAGATCTTGTAAAAATCCACAAAGACATGAATTTCAAAGCGTTTAAAGATGATGATTTTTCGATTGTACAAGATAACATTCGTTTATTTTTTGATGGTTTTGGTATCTATAAAGGGGATTTCTTCACTGAGTGGGTAGGAAAGATTGTTGAAAAGTGGACAGGGAGTAAGGACACAACTTTTCAGCAGTTGTATGACAAAACAGGAAAAGACGTGTTTTTCCAAGGAACGAACATTTCTACACACCAGCTTCGTACGTTTTCACGCGAAACGACACCTGATGTCCCATTAGTAGTTGCTGTGCGGATTTCGATGTCCATCCCATTCTTTTTTAAATCTGTGGAATGGGATAAAGATTATTATGTAGACGGAGGTGTACTCGATAACTACCCAATTCGTTTATTTGATCGAAAAAGTTTTGTGAATAAAGAAGAACACTTCACGACCACAGATACGATTGACGAGGTTAATAAACTGATAAGCAATATAGAGGATCATTTTACATTAAGAAGCTTACACACGAAATACAATGCATCTTTCTTTGATCCTACAGATGAAATTGTCTACAACAAAGAAACACTTGGTTTCCGTTTAGAATCTCAGGCGGAGGTTGCCATGTTAAAACATATCGCAACCTCAACAGAACATCATATTGGCCATTCTCTTATTCATTTTGCATGGAATTTGTCTCAAACCATGATCAAAGGTCATGAGAGCGGAAAAACCACCAAAGAAGATGCTGCCCGCACTGTATTTATTAATACATTCTTTACGTCGGCGTTTAATTTTGATATCACAGAAGAAGAAAAGAAAACACTCATGAATTCAGGTTATACTTCTACTAAAGACTATCTACATCAGTTTAATACGTCTGAAGTAAAATTGTTTAATCGACCATAAAGCCGAGTGCAATGCACTTGGCTTTTTTTAATCGTCCTGTAAATTCTTTTTTTAGTAGCTAATAAAAATTTAGATAGACTATGCATAGAACAAGAGAGAGGAGATAACAGAAAGTAATAAATATAAGTTTTGATGACTTCTTATTTTGTAAAACTAGGGTGTAGAAAGGGTGAAACAGGTGGAAGAAAAACGAATTATGATTTATACAATTTTTTGGCTAACACAGTACAAAAGAGAACTTTAAAACGGTGGATAGGAATGTATCAAAAAATGAATAGAGTAGCAAGGCGGATTTATTGTGGAAGTAGGGATTTTCCTTTTTCTTTCTACTGATAATAAAGCGTTATGTAGACTGGGGATGTATAAGGTATTCATTGCTATTCCTTCAAAATGCTGATGTTACATCACATTAAAATAACCTCTAATTTAAGTATTGAAATTCTCTAAATCTCGATGTATTATATTCTTGTATTTTCTCACTTTGCGAAGCCTAGAAAACATCATCACTTCTGAAAGAACTCGAACTCTAGCCGGTTCTTTGAATTTACTTGAACTTATTTTTGAATCATTGTATTATATTTCCGAGTCTTACTCATATAAATCATTATCAGGAGAATCTGCAAATTTGCAGGTTCTTTTTTATTTTATTGAAAGTAAAATTTTAGCCAGTCGTTTATTTTCATATTGTTGATTTTTATACGTGTTTGGTAAAAATCAATGAGTTGCAAAAAAATACTATGCTGAAATCTAGTTTGGTATAGCAATGTGCATATAAAAGATCTCACTTTGCTATATCCCCTAAAAAGAGTCATAAAAATCTATATTTTTTTAATTCAGTTGCATACTACAAAACTTCTTTTAAAAGAAATGTATGTACATACACATTATATTTTGTTCCATAACTCTCTAACTTTCGTTCACGATAGTCTGTTAAGTACAGGATTATTGGCGGGTGGTGCAATAGGTGCAGAAGATGTGAAAACAAATGAAAAAGTACAAGTTGCTGTTGCAGGTAAAGAGGGAAATATAACGTATAAAGAAATTGATAAAGCAGAATCTCCATTGTTATTTGGAATGTATCCTTTATGTTAAGATCCTAATAAGAAGTTAGTTTTTTTTGATAATTAATATTTATACAAAATATATAATTAATATACTAAAACGTTTTTAAATTTTATTAATGTATTCCTTTTCATATGAATGAATTATTTATTGCAACAGGTTTCCCTTTCAAAATAAGATGTTCAAACAAAAGACAATATAAGTATCTTTATAATGATTTTTCAATATAATCAATGTGTTTATGAAAGGAACTCTGTGTTATTTTTGCTTTTTTACTAACTAATACAGCTTCAAACAAAGGACACAATTGCTACATACTAAGTGTAATTTATTACCTATTCAAAATTCTGTCTATTCAATCTTTCTAAAAATAAAAAAAGATTAAACTTATAAATATACAAGTTATAATGAGGGCGTCGAGACACAATTTATTACCTCTAGAGAAAATATCAAACCTCGTTTTGGATTAAAAATTCTAAAGAACTTGCCAGTAATTTTTTAAAATTGGACATACTGATATGATTACTATACGGAGGATAGCGGATTAGAAGGGAAGTTTATTCAACTCAATAAAGAAAGCGTTATCAAACAAAACTTGTTTTGAATCGATCATTCTAATAACTTAGATTCAACTACAGCTAAAAATAATAAATTATGGGGGTGCTTATATGAACATGAATGTAGCATCTATTAAAGAAAAAAAGATTGTTAAATACAAAAGTTGTTTTGATGTGATTGGGCCCATAATGATAGGCCCTTCAAGTTCACATACTGCAGGTGCTTTGGCTATTGGAACAGTTGCTAATAAATTATTTCAAGGTCTTCCCAAAAAAGTTGTGGTAAAGTATTATGAATCATTTGCTGAAACCCATAAAGGTCACGGAACTGATTTTGCAATTATTGCTGGTATATTAGGCTTAGCTGCTGATGACAGCAAAGTGCCAGATGCTATTAAAATAGCAGAGTCTAAGGGAATTGACATTACCTTTATTGAACAATTGGGTAATAGTCCTGCTGGTCATCCAAATACGGCAGATGTATATGCAGAGGATGAAAGTCGAAGTATTAGAGTAATGGGTATTTCGGTCGGTGGTGGGTTGATTGAAGTCAAAAATGTTGAAATTGATGGATTTAGCTTAAATCTGCAGGGGCCATTGCCAGTTGTTATTGCGATTTCAGAAAGAGCTGACTTTGAATTTGTTTTACGCAGGATCTTTAAACAATATGATGTGGAAATTAACAACTTTCATAGTTTGGAAGATAAAACAAAATATTTATATGCATTCGCTTTGGATTCGATATTGCCAGGTAATGCTCAGAAGGAATTAGGAGATTTAAGCAATATAGCTAATCTTATTATTCTTTAGTCACATTAAGGAGTGAAAAATATGTATATGGCCATAAAAGAAATTATGGATGCAGCTAATAAAAGCCAAAAGCAAATTTATGAATTAGCAATCGAACAGGAAATCAAACAAACTAAAACTTCTTATGAAGAAGTATGGAGTAAAATGGAACGAAATTTAGCGACTATGCAACATGCAATAAATAAAAGTATCGAGGGCGACGGTGTATTTTCTCCAACAGGTTTGACCGGAGGGGATGCTGTAAAAATTAAAAACTATCGAGAAAATAGGAAAACTCTTTCTGGAGATTTGATGGTGTTAGGGATTCAAAGTGCTATCGGTGTTAATGAAGTAAATGCTGCATTAGGAGCTATTTGTGCAACTCCAACAGCAGGTGCGAGTGGGACGATTCCGGGAGTCCTATTTAGTATTAAAGATACGTTGCAGTTAAGTCATGAAGATATGATTCATTTTCTATTCACTTCAGCGTTATTTGGAACGATAGTCGCAAACAACGCTTGTATTTCAGGAGCGTATGGAGGATGTCAAGCTGAAGTAGGAAGTGCCTCAGCGATGGCGGCTGCAGCTGCGGTAGAAGCTGCGGGTGGAACGCCACAGCAATCTTCTGAAGCTTTTTCGATTGCATTACAAAATTTACTCGGTTTAGTTTGTGATCCGGTCGCTGGTTTGGTAGAAATTCCTTGTGTAAAGAGAAACGCCATTGGAACGGCAAATGCTTTAGCAGCAGCGGACATCGCATTAGCTGGCGTAAACAATCTCATCAATGCTGACGAAGTGATTGAAGCCATGTATAGAGTTGGAAGACAGATGCCTCGCGAATTAAGAGAGACAGGTTTAGGTGGTATTGCAGTTACACCTACAGGAATTGCCATTAAAAATAAAATCTTTGGGGAGAAACAATCAAATCAATAAGTTATCGAATATATTGTGAAGTTTTTAACAATCTTTACTCTATTGTTCGCCTAAGGATGTCTGTATATTGGGGGAGTTATCAATAAAATATACTACTATATAATTAAAATATTTTATAAGTGGTAACAAACCCTTCAGGTTGATGCTTCGCTAATTTTTTGATTTTTATTAACCTAGAAGGGGGATATTCGTTGTGGGGCACTATATAAGCTATTCATTTTTCAAGAACGGTCTATATTCCTATATCTTAAAAAGAGAATTAAGAATAGGACACAAGGAGGAATTATTATATGGATGGGAATACTGCAAAAAACATAGAATTTCAAGCTGATAACACTGCAGTAAAAAATGAGAAATATTTAGACCCTAAAAAGTGGCATAAACAGGATACTACCTGGGCATTGAGCCTTTTTGGAACAGCAATTGGAGCAGGAGTACTCTTTTTACCGATTAATGCAGGTTCAGGTGGTTTATTATCATTGCTGTTAATTACCATACTTGCATATCCTGTTATGTATTATTCACATAGGGCGCTTGCTAAAATGATTTACGCTTCGAACTCTGCCGATGAGGGGATTACAGGTACAATAAGAGAGTATTTTGGAAATAAGGCAAGTATCATTTTTAATATTGTATATTTTGTCTCCATTTATACGATCGTGCTGATGTACTCGGTCGCACTTACAAATACCGCTAGTAGCTTTATCGTGCATCAATTGCACATGTCGGAGCCTCCAAGGTCCATTTTATCGCTTGTTTTAGTACTCGGTCTTATCGCTATACTAAATTTTGGTCAAGATATAACTGTAAAGATCATGAGCATGCTAGTGTATCCTTTTATAGCTTCTCTACTTTTTATCGCAATATCTTTGATTCCACAGTGGAATACGTCAATGCTTAGTTTTTCAAGTGTTTCTACTGCTTCAACAGGAACAGGATATTTAGGAACGATATGGATGATACTTCCAATCATAGTATTCTCGTTTAATCATTCGCCTATGATTTCGTCATTTGTTATGAAACAGAGAGCTACGTATGGAATAGATGCTACTGATGCTAAATGTGCTCAAATACAAAAAGTTTGTTATATTATGACATTCGCAGTTGTTATGTTCTTTGTTTGGAGCAGTACCTTAAGTTTGACTCCAAATGATCTTAAGGTGGCAAAAGAACAGAACTTGTCAATCCTATCATATCTTGCTAATGAGCTTAATTCGCCAGTAATCACTATTGCAGCTCCTATCATTGCATTTGTGGCTATTACAAAGTCTTTCCTTGGTCATTATATAGGAGCGTATGAGGTAATGCGTGACATGATTATCAAGTCCAGTAAAAAACGTGGGAAAGATATAGGAGAAAAAACAGTTAAGACAATGATTCTTACTTTTGTCGTATTAACATGCTGGTATGTTGCTTATACAAATCCAAGTATTCTTGGAATCATTGATGCCCTTAGCGGTCCGCTAGTTGCTTCTATCTTATGTATACTACCAATGTATGCAATCCATAAAGTATCAGTACTTGCTAAATACAAAGGGAAATTTAGCAATGTATTTGTCATTATTATAGGTATTCTTACTGTCCTAGCAAGTATTAAGTCATTATTCTAATCCACTATTGTTAGTATCGATGCAAAAACCGTGGGATATGGAAAAAAGAAAGATTCTTATCGGAACTGAATTCTATATTGTTAAACTAAAGAAATCATGGTTTTGGACAAACTCCTCACATTGGAGAGTTTGTCTTTTTTTATCATTTTAGCCAAGAAGACCCCTTCCTCAAGGAACGCAAAATAAGTAGGTGGGAGATGAATTGGCTAAAATGATAAACTGGTGACCCCGTATGTAGAAGTAAAAAAGGGGGAAACTATTGTATAATTATCGATAATTTAGGGGGCGCCAAATGAAACATAATAAAGAAGTAACACTTGGGGATTACGTTGAATTTTCATATCGTAAAAATCATAATTTGAAATTAATGGGATTTGTGGTGGATGTTTTACAAAATACAATTGTTGTAGATATTGCGGAAAGAATGGATATCAAGGTAGATGATTTTAGGCAAGTTGTAAAGCATGGTTATTATAATAAAGTGGTTCATAAGCAAATAAAGAATAGTGTTTTATAAAAAGTGCTCCTATATATATAAATTTAGGAGCACTTTTTATGGAGAGAATTTTAGCAAAGATTTTTTTGTCTGAGGTATAAAATTTTCATATAAAAATACGTTTTGAAGATATTTTCATATTTGTTAATTAATAATTTTTTCAATCTTTATAGCTGTTATGGATTTAAAATATTATTCATAAGAATTTCACATAATTTTATTAAAAAGAAAAATACTAATACTTGTTTTAATACTTTACTTCGAGTCATTAAAACAAATTTACTAACTACGAAACAAGGAGGCATCACTGTGGACATTCGTGAAGGATTAATTCCAACAGCTTTAGGTACAGCAGTGACAGCAGCAGGTTATGCTCTTAAACAAACTCGTGGAACTAATAAAATGATTGCAAATACAGTATTTGGTTTTGGTTTAGCACACGTCGTTTTAGGTGTAATCGATCTTGTTGAACATCGTCGTTAGAACGAAAGGCAAGCATTGATATATGCTTGCCTTTTTGGGAGTACATTTATTATTCATTTTTCAAAATATGTTTGTATGACGTAATCATTATCAATGTAATTAAATAGTTACACTACAAGAAAATTAGAAAGTAAAACTGTGAGCATTGAATTTTATGAAATGAGATGGTGATGGAATGGAATTTTCTTCTGAAAGTAATACGTATCATGCTGGTGACATTGTTTATATTTTTTACCGAAATCCTCATACTCAAGACGTAGCTAACATACAAGCTGCAGCAGTTGTAAATAATCCTGAAAGACCTAATGAATTAGCACTATTTCTTTACGAAACGTATTATCCACTAACAAATGAGATGGCTATATATGCTACCGAAGATGAAGCAAACCAAGCTTACACTTACTATTATGGTGATATTTCAGAGGGGATGTTAGAATGAATAAGCCATTTATGCCTAAGCTCGTATATTTTGAACCGAAAGCATTAGATTATCCTTTGGGGAAAGAGCTGTTTGAGAAGTTTTCAAAGATGGATGTTGAAATTCGACATACTACTTCCCATAATCAAGTAAGAGATTTGCCAGGGGATAACGATTTTCAAAAGTATCGAGTAGCAAAATCCACGCTGGTTGTTGGTGTTAGAAAAACACTGAAATTCGATACTTCCAAGCCTTCAGCAGAGTATGCAATTCCTTTTGCAACGGGATGTATGGGACATTGTCATTATTGTTATTTACAAACAACGATGGGAAGTAAGCCTTATATACGAACGTATGTAAATGTTGAAGAAATTTTAGATGCTGCTGATAAATACATGAAAGAGCGTGCACCTGAAGTAACAAGATTTGAAGCGTCGTGTACTTCAGATATTGTAGGAATCGATTATTTAACGCATACCCTTAAACGGGCCATTGAGCATTTTGGAGAATCTGAATATGGGAAATTGAGATTTGTTACGAAATTCCACCATGTAGATCATTTACTTGATGCTAAACATAATGGAAAAACAAGATTTCGCTTTAGTGTAAACGCTGATTATGTGATTAAAAACTTTGAACCAGGAACTTCTCCCTTAGCTAAACGAATTGAGGCAGCAGGAAAAGTAGCTAGAGCTGGATATCCTCTTGGTTTCATTGTAGCTCCTATTTACCTGCATGAAGGCTGGAAGGAAGGATACTATCATATGTTTGAACGCCTAAATGCTGAATTACCTCTTGATGCACGGGATGATATTACATTTGAATTTATTCAACATCGTTTTACAAAGCCAGCTAAGAGAGTAATTGAAAAAAACTACCCGATGACAAAACTAGAATTAGATGAAGAGAAAAGAAGGTATAAATGGGGGAAATATGGAATCGGAAAATACATTTATCAAAAAGAAGAAGAAGAGGATATAAAAAACTATCTGTATTCCTATATGAAACAGTTCTTTCCTAATGCAAAACTAGAATATTTTACATAAAAGAAACGAAAAAAATTCATTACATCATCAATCTAAAAAATTACTCACTCAAAAAAGTGATATTGGTCAACAATTCGCTAATAAATCATTTGAAAAATTTATATACGAAAGTCTTTTATGTAAAAAATATGTTTCATTATGAGCTGAACCCCAACAGTTAAACAGAAAAATACAGTGGTTGCTCTGAGTTAGTGGAGATAGAAGAAAGAGGCTTTGTAGTAGGTGCGTCTTACCATATTGTTAAGGAAAAGAAATCAAATCCAATTATGAAAGGGACGTATCAGATGGTACTTCTCAGTAAGTTAGCGCAGCAAGGTGGAAAAGGGGCAGGGAATAATTATATTAATGTGAGTGCAAAAGCAGATAGTGTATTTGAACAAATACGAATTATTGCTAAAAAAAATTAGTCGTGAATTATTTTTTCTGAAAAATTACTCTCGAATCCTAATGCTTTACAGAATACGCTAGATGTATATATTCGTGATCATGAAATGAGAAGAAACATCCGTCTATTTGTTTCTGAAAAAAAATGCAGAAACTATCTTGAAACAAAGTGCAAAACTAGAAAATTTACCGGCACAGTATATTGATATGCTAGCTGAACATCCTCCCAAAAACGCTCAAATGGTGGAGGCGGCAAGAATTGGTGATGTGCAGGAAAAGATAATTTCAAAACGCAGTTTTGTACTACCTATCTTAAGGCCAACAAAACAAGGGATAGAAATGGATGGGGCTGCATTGTTTCGTGGGAAGGATAACAAGTGTGTTGGAATGTTAAACGGAGAACAAACACTGGGAATGAACTTTGTAATTGGTGAGAAATTAGGGGGCTATTTTACCATACGTGAAAAGAATCAGCTTATTACATATGAAATTCATAAATTACATCGAAAAATAAAGGTTTTTACTGAAAATACTACAAAACCGAAGTTTGATATTCATTTGTTTCTCGAAGGTACTTTGGCGGAGTTGCATTTTAGCGATTATAAACAAGTTATGGATGAAAAACGCTTAACGAAGGATATTTCAAAAGAGATGGAGCAAAGGATTCAAAAATCAATAAAGCTTGTTCAAAAAAATATAAGGTGGATGTATTAGCATTAGGAGAAGTATATAAGCGGAATAATTATAAAGAATGAAAGAAAATAAGTAAGAATTGGGATCAAGGTGAAAATTATTTTAGTAATGCTGACATTAATGTTTATGTTCATCCAGTAATTGAACATTCAGGCTCAGCTTTACCGAAGAGAGTGAAATAAGGTGATTTAAGTCGTTAGCGGATTACAAATACGCTAAACGATATTAATGCTGGTTCTGCATTTTCAATCAGTGCAGACTTATGTACTTTAAACGTGATTAATAAATTATATTTGGCTTATTATGATCCTTTGGTTAGCACTAGTTAGAGTTATAGTAAAAATATTAAGTAGAAACGACTTATTTTTAATAATAAGAGGAAATATGTTACTGAAAAGTAAGGAGACAAATTATTACTTTTCTAAAGGGTAATTAGGTTCGTACAATGATGCATTAAAGTGATTCATAAGGGATTCTGAATGCTAAGAGAGTGAGAATGCATTACAAAAGAAAGGTGCATAGGCGCCTTTCTTTTTTGAAGGAATTTTTTGTTACGAGTTAGTACAAAATTGGGTTCAGGGGGTACTATAAAATTTTAGCTTGATGGCGATGGGGTAGCATCCACCGTCTATCAACATCACTACACCTATATTTAATACTGCGTTACGTGCCTTTAATCAAGTGAAAAACAAGACCCATTTTGTAAAAACTGAAACCAACGTTTTCTAAACTGAACTTGAGCCATATCTGCATGAACATGGGCCTCCATTTTTAAAGCTTCTGGTATAGGTCTAGGATGTTGACTTTCTACAATAATTTGATCCTCTTTTAGTACTCTTAAACTAAATTTAGCTAAAATTTGGTCTAGTAAAGGGAAGTACTTTAAAAATGTCCTTCCGGTATATCCCATAATTAATGTCTCTTCTTCATCAATTGGTGTAAACGTAATATACTGAATAAATGACTCATTCTCCTGTTTGCCACTGTGAAGCATCCACTGATGTGGGAATTTGTATTCAAGGTAAGCATCACCATTTGAGAATATAAACTGATCCAGTGTTCCCTCCAGCTTATAATTGGTTGATTCGGCTTTTGTTTTTCTACCAATCGTTTTTTTATGTACATAAGCAAGATGAGCAATATCCAGCACAGATTCGATTGATCGAGTAAGGTGTGCATTCCAAGTGGCGTGGAAGAAAGAGAGTTTAAAAGGAGTGTTCTCCATTACATGAAAAGTTTGCCATTCAGGTGGATTTTCCTCACTATCAGGGTATATCCAAATCAACCCAATCTTTTCTTTTACAGGGTATGAGAAGGTATGAGCAAATTTCGGGATAGGTTTATTGGGTTGGGATGGAATTCTTACACAAGTACCACAACTATCGAACTCCCAACCATGGTAGGGACAGACTAGTTTACCATTTACTACTTGTCCCAGTGATAAGTCAGCGCCACGATGAGGGCAGTAAGGTGATAGAGCCTGAACTTCGCCTTTTTCATCCCGATATAATACAAAATCTTTGCCAGCAACTCTTTTTTTTACTGGAATCTTTTTTATATCTTTTACATAACTCACAGCATACCAATTACGTGGGAATACTCTATTTATATTTAGAGTCATTTATTTTCTCCTTCTTTTTATTCACCTAGTAGATATTAGTGGTGTCTACTGTATACTGTCTATTCTATGCTATAAAATATTTTAAATGTTCGTTTAAAATTAATAAATCTACAGTTTGATCAAATCATTATGAAAGCCTGTATAATCTCTCTAAATGTAACAAAAATGACTATAGTACAATAGATTTTAAAAAGGAGAAAGTCTTATTTTATTGAAAATTGAGATATTAAGCAATATTCCTATTGCTATTAAATTCACCATTAAAGAACTTCCACCAAAACTTACAAATGGAAATGGAGTACCTGTAAGAGGAAATAGTCCCGTAATACCACCTAAATTTACAACTGATTGCATACCAATCATACATCCTATACCAATTGCTATAAAACTGCCGAATGGATCTACACATAATTGTGCAATTTTTAAGGAGCGAAGTACTATAGTCAAAACTCCAACCAATAGAATAAATACACCAATAAATCCTAGTTCTTCAGAAACTATTGCCATTATAAAATCAGTGTGTGGTTCTGGAAGATAACCTGTTTTTTGTATGCTATTTCCAAATCCACGACCAGTGATTCCTCCAGAGCCCATGGCAATAAAAGAGTTTACAAGCTGGTATCCATTTCCTTGCGCATCAAGAAAGGGATTGAAAATCGTAGTAATACGTGTCTTTTGAACTTCTGATAAACTATATTGAATCAAATAATATAAAATAGGTAACCATAAAATAGAACCGATGGTAGTTCTTTTGATTAGTAGATTTATATTTATTCCTGAACAAAGAAATATGCTAAAACCTATACCTAATATTAAAAGTGCAGATCCTAAATTTGGTTGTTTAAAGATAAGAAAAAAAATTGTAGCTAAAAAAAATAAAAGTTTTCCGATACCACTCCAGTTATTTTTAGCTTGTTCTTGTCGCAATGCAAAAAAACGGGCTGTTACAAGGATTGTTCCTAACTTAAGAAATTCAGCTGGCTGTATTCCAAAGATCCATGATTGAGCATTATTTACCACTTTTCCTTTCCATAAAACCATAATTAATAAAAAAATCCCCCCAACCATAATACAGATTGAGACTATTCGTTTTTTCCATATTTCATATGGGAGTAAAGCACAAATTATTAATCCTATTGTTCCTAAAAGTAGCTTTGTTAATTGAGAATCAACAAAATGTCTACTGTTATAACCGTAATGTTGAACAGCGACAATGGAGCTTGCACTATACATCATGATAATACCTAAAGTACATGTTATGAATAGAGGAAGGAGCAATAGATAATCGAGTTTTAATATTTTTTTCATTTTAATATCCTCCTGATTTAAAACAAAACATAATATTACATTTGTTAATGAATAGAATCTTGTTCTCGTCAATTACTAAATATGACTTTTGTTTAGAAAGATTCTATCACTTATTCCCTGTTTTTTACGCAAAAATCCCCCTAGTATGTAACTAGAGGGATTCAAAATGGCATGACTAAATAAGGCTTTTTCCCCCTAGTAGAGCTTTGGCACTATACAACGTAAAGTAATGAAAATTCATTACTTAGCTATCTTAAGAAGAGCCTTAATCCGACAATTCCTGTTCTACCCATTGGCGTCTTTCGACATTTTTGGGCAATAGCCTGTGTTTGCATAGGAGCCTCACCTAACAGGTTAAGCAATATAAATTTTATGTGTTTGTTTCGTGTAGCAAGCATAAATATATTTTTTTTGCTTGTCAAGCAACCATATTGCTAATTTTATTTGTTTTATTGCTTTATAGTTCTTTGAGAAATGATATGAAAAAATGTCTGTAATCATTCTGTATAAGTACATATTTTTGACTTGTAGTGTATCGTTTGATTAAGTAGTTTAACCATATAAATTTGATAAACAGTAAAGAAGATTTTAATCATAAAAGAAGATTTTTTTGTGAATGTTCTTTTGATATACAGAATGACTAATTATTCATCTTTTGTTATAAAGTTGGAATTTGATTAAAAACAATAAGTTTCATATGTTTTATTACGTTTCTTCGAATTAAATCTATTTGAATTCTATGTTTTTTAAGGGGAATTTTAAATTTATAATAAAATATAATTTCATTTTCTATAAAAGATTTTTTTATGAATGGAATTGAAAGTCAGTTGACAAATATTAAATTCTGGTTTAAATTTTGAAGTAATTCAATAAACTTTGTTAGGTGAGGCTCCTGTATAGAGAAACGCTGCTGCCCAAAAATGTCGAGAGACGCCAATGGGTCAACAGGAACGGTCGGATTAAGGCCCTTCTTAATGTAGCTGGTTATAAAAACCTATGCTATACAGTGCTAAAACTCAACGAGGGAGTGGTATACGATTTGATAGAAAGGCACCTCTGTGATTTCGGCAGAGATGTCTTAATAATCATTTATTTGTATTGTGAAAAAACCTTTACTCCTTTTTGAGTAAAGGTTTTTCTGTTTAATGTTATTTATTTTTATCTTGTCTATATTCAAAAAGGAGGTAATTCTAACTAATGAATTGATTGCAATGTAACTATTATTGCTCTAATAAAAAATTTAAGACAGATAAAATAAAACAAAACCACTCATGAAACTCTAGAGTCTCCCTTAGCAATATGAGGAGGAGTTAACATGAAGAAATTATTAAAGGAATTACTTATAACCAAAAATAACTTGGATGCAGAGAAAGTTTTACGTCTTCCGTCGTATGATATTGCGCAAGAAGTAAAACAGTTTTCAATTGAAGATCAAGTCATATTACTAAATACGATTCCTGTATTAAAAAGCTCTAAAGTTCTTCAATATATGAGTGCAGAAGAAAAGTATAATATCTTAATTCACTTATCTGAAAATAAAGCTAAAAAGTTACTAAATTTACAACCGATTGATGAATTAGTAGATTTACTTCTAGCGGTTCATCCGGAAAAACAGGCTAAATTAATGGCGTATCTAGATAAAATTACAAAACATAACGTAAAAAAATTAATGACTTTCAAACCTGAAACGGCAGGAAGTCTTGTTACAAGTGATTTTGTTGCAGTTAGAGGAAATTGGTCAGTAAAAATGACATTGAAGTATATTAGGGAACATTCTGAAAATGTAGAATCAATATCTTATAGTTATGTTCTTGATAGTCATGGTTATCTTGAGGGAATCGTTTCCATACATGAGTTATTACTAGCAACAGATGAAGAGATGTTATCTACTATCATGATGCCAGAGGTAATTTCAGTACACGCTGAAGTTGACCAGCAAGAAGTTGTAAAAAAGCTACTGAATTATAATTTAGCAGCAATACCTGTCACAACAGCAAATAATAAAATGATTGGTATTATAACATTTGATGACGTAATGAATGTTATGGAAGCAGAAGCTACAGAAGATATTCAAAAGTTAGGCGGAAGTGAACCATTGAATCAATCTTACTTTGAAGCTAGTATTTGGAGCATTTTCCTAAAACGTCTACCATGGTTATTACTTCTTTTTGTTGCTGAGGCATATACAGGTACAGTATTAAAGTATTTTGAAGACGAAATTGAAACTGTAGTTGCCCTTGCTTTCTTTGTTCCATTATTAGTAGGTACTGGAGGGAATACAGGAACACAGGTTGTAGCAACAATTACTCGTGCAATTGGTATTGGAGAGTTGAAATTTAAAGACATTTTCCGTGTAATGAAAAAAGAATTTGCAATTGGTATGCTTCTTGGACTTGCACTTGGGATAGCTGGGCTCATTCGTGCTTATATGTTAGGAGTTGGAGCAGAAGTTGCGCAAGTTGTAGCAATTACTTTATTATTTATTGTTATTTGGGCTTCTCTTGTAGCAGCTGTTTTACCTTTAATTCTAAGAAAATTAAAACTAGATCCTGCAGTTGTTTCAGGTCCATTTATTACAACATTTGTTGACGGAACAGGATTAATAATTTACTTCATGGTTGCAAAAACGTTATTAAATTTATAAATATACACTAAAAAAACGAAATCCGGAATAAGTATGTTGCCTTAATTGCTAAAACATAGTGGGGAATTCAGGCATGAGGAAATCAAACACTTTTGTCTTTAGATAAATAATATTTTAATGGATTTATTGAATGTAATGAATGCTGGAGGATAAAACTATGAAACATCTAAGAAAAATCTTCAAACGAATTTTGCTTCTATTTTCTATTTTAATGATTATTGGCGTAGGAATACTATTTGGTACTAGCTATGGCCGAGAGCTTCGTATAACAATCGCTGGGAGTATATTAACTTCTCAGCATCCACAATATGCGAAATATACATTCCTATCCCAAAAGGAACTAGATAAACTGCAAGATAGAATTAATCATCCAAAATGGTCAAACAGTGATGAGCATATTTATAAAAAAATAGTAGGAAAAAGATTAGAAGAATTAAAAAATCAGCCATTAGAAATTGATGTAGAAACAATTAAAAGTAATAAAGATAGTCGCTTTCTTTTCGAAGGAAAGTTAGTAACAATTAGTAATCCTTTCAATGTTAAACTTGTTAGCCATCAAGGAACACAGGGTGCTAACAGGGGAGAAAAAATTAGTGTAATGGCAAAACGTAATCATGCACTTGTTGCTGTGAATGCAAGTGGATTTGCTGACGAAACAGGAAGGGGTGGAGGAAATGTTGCTACTGGAATTGTGATAGAAAATGGGAAAGCTATTGATACAAATATGGATAGAAATGCCCCTACAATTATTACGGGATTAACAAAGTTTGGTCAAATGATAACAGGAAATTATTCTACCCAACAACTGTTGGATAAACAAGTCGTTTCCGCAGCTGGATTTATGCCACAGTTAATTGTAAATGGAGAAAAAATGATTACAGAAGGAGACGGCGGTTGGGGGTCGGCTCCAAGAAGTATTATGGCCCAAAAAGAAGATGGTACAATTATGTTTCTAGTTATTGACGGTAGACAGACACATAGTATAGGAGCTACGTTGAAAGAGTGTCAAGATATTTTATATGAAAAAGGAGCTATAAATGCAATGGCAATGGATGGAGGTTCTTCTGCTACGCTATATTTAGGAGGAAAGGTTATAAATTCACCGTCTACATTATCCCATGAAGATCGTTATTTACCGAACGCTTGGGTGGTAACAGCAAACCAAAAACAAAAAATAAAGATGACAATTGATGGGAGAAAAATAGATACCAAAACATCAGATGAATTTGATGCGAACATTTCAACGAATTTATGAATTATTAAAAATAGAACAAATACATGATTTTTATCCCGTTAGTCGGAAAATTGAAATTGTTTTTAAAAATTAGAAATTCTTATTTCATATTCATGATTTGCACAATATCAAATGAGAGTGATGAGGATTCCAAATTTACGGAATTCTTATCACTCTTTTTTAGTTTTTTGTAAATATGGAACAATATCATTACTTTCACTGTCTATTAAGCGTTAGAACATTTTTTATTAAATAAATTAAGAAAGGAATCATCATTTTTAACTAAGGGAGAAGATTGAATTGAAAAAATTATGGATGCTGCTTTTCGTTTGTTTTGCGGTTATGTTGGTAGGATGTAATAAAAACGAACCGCCAAAACAAGCATTTGAAGAATATATCAATTTATGGAATGATAGAAAATTTACAAATATGTATGATCATTTATCAGATCATGCAAAAAAAATCAATTTCTAAAAAAGAATTCACAGAAAAATATCAAAAAATCTATGAGGGGATTGGAGCTAATAATTTAAAAGTTAAAATGAAAGGAGAGCATACGAAAGATAAAGAGCTTTTTCTTTTTGAAGTTAAGATGGATACGGATGTAGGATCAGTTTCATTCATCCATGAAGCAAAACTTGTGAAAGATAAAGAGTCTTGGAAAATAGATTGGACACCAGACTTCATTTTTCCAGGAATGAAAAAAGATTACAAAGTACGTATGCAAATAGAGCAAGGAAAACGCGGAGAAATATATGATCGAAATGGAAAAGGGCTTGCAACGAATGGTAAAGCGACTGAGGTTGGAATTATTCCAGAGAAACTAGGCGAAACAGCAGCGCAAACGAAAGCAATAGTAGCACAATTACTTGATATGTCTATAGAAGAGGTCGAACAAAAGCTCACAGCAAAATGGATAAAACCAGACTCCTTTGTACTAATTGGTATTTTAAAAGAGGGAACCAGACAGAATGATTATATTGAATTAGAAGGAGTTTCATCTCACCCAGTAAATATTCGTACGTATCCATTAGGTGAAGCAGCGGCACACTTAACTGGATACATAGGAAAGGTGAATGCGGAGGAGTTAAAATCACTTCAAAAACAAGGTTATCAAGCAGATGATTTAGTAGGTAAGACCGGTTTAGAGAAAGTGTTAGAAAATAAATTGCGTGGTGAAAAGGGTGGACGCGTATTTATAGAAGATGAGAAGGGGAAAGAGATTAAAAACGTAGCAAAAAAAGAAGCAAAAGAAGGAGAAAATGTTACGTTAACAATTGATGCTGCAATTCAAGAAAAAATCTTTAATGAGATGAAAACTGAAGCAGGGTCTAGTGCAGCGGTCAATCCTAAAACAGGTGAAACAATCGCACTTGTAAGTAGCCCTGCTTATAATCCAAATATAATAGTTAGAGGAGCATCGAAAGCCCAACGAGAAGCATGGAGTAACGACTCGAAACTACCAATGACGAATCGCTTTACACAAGCATTTGTACCAGGTTCCGTATTTAAAACGATCACAGGTGCAATTGGTTTGGAAACAAACACAATAAATCCGAAGGAAGAATTTAAAATTCAAGGATTGAAGTGGACAAAAGATTCGTCTTGGGGAAATTACTATGTAACGCGTGTAAAGGATGCAAGTCCAATTGATTTCGATAAGGCAATGAAGTACTCTGATAATATTTATTTTGCTCAACAAGCTTTGAAAATGGGAAAAGATCAGTATGTAAATGAATTTAAAAAGTACGGATTTCATGAAAAATTACCAATCGAATACGAACTTCCTATTTCAATCATTGCAAAAGATGGGATAAAAAACGATATTCAACTAGCAGACACGGGCTATGGACAAGGACAAGTACTAATGACACCACTTCATTTAGCATTAACATATGCACCGATTGTGAATGAAGGGAATATTCCGTCGCCACATCTTTTAAAAGAAGCAAAAGTAGCAGGGAATTGGAAAGAAAATGTGGTTTCTAAAAAGAATCAAGAGATATTAAAGAGCGCATTAATTAAAGTCATTAATGACCCTGATGGCGCAGGGAGAATTGCACAGGTTGATGGTGTGACGCTTGCTGGTAAAACTGGTACAGCAGAACTGAAAGAGTCGAAAGAAGCAGACGGAAAAGAACTGGGATGGTTCGCAGCTTTCGATGCAAATGCGCCAGACATGATTGTTACAATGATGATTGAAGATGTAAAAGGAAGAGGAGGAAGTAACGTTCCAGGTGAAAAAATAAAACATGTATTTCAGAAATAATACTTAATTATAAGGTGAATTTTTCACTAAATTTATTACATGTTTGCTTAACTCAAAGATATAGATTGGGGGAAATATAGAACAATTAAATTTCAAAAAAGCATTCTTTCTAATCGAGAATGCTTTTTTGCTGTCATTCTAGAAAAGTTGACATTGTTAATGGTAAATAGAAGGGAATAGCAAATTGAAATGGACAAGTAGAGTGTTACGTTAAATTCAAAAAATAGATTATTGTGAGTGGATTTTTATCATTGTATGCTTTACTTGTTTTTTAGTAGTATTATTCTGCCTGAAAAAAGATAAACAATGGAACAAATGAAACTTGTATTTTGTCTATATATTGAAACCATAATAAAAAAGTGAGGGCAGTTTTATGTTTATTCAAATAAGTTTGAGGTGTGGAAATGGAACAGACGTTTATTGAAAAGTGTAATCATGATGAGCTGGACTATGTTATAAAAGACTATTGGCAAGATGTATGGAATTATTCATTTATTATTACGAAAGATCCACACTTATCAGATGATATCACGCAAGATGTATTTATAAAGGTGTTTAAAAATTGGAATTCATTTCGAAAGGAGTCATCTATTAAAACGTGGATTTTAAAAATCACAAGAAATACGGCAATAAACTATTTGAAATCCTCCTATTTTAAAAGGATATCTTTAATAGGATTTTTTAGTGACGATAAGCAATCCTTGTCAGCAGAACAAGAATTTTTTAAGCAAGAAGAAATGAATGATGTGTGGAAGGTGGTATTAGAACTACCTAAAAAGCACCGTGAAATAATTATATTGGATGCAAAATATGAATTATCTTATGAAGAAATGGCTGAAACATTAGGAGTATCCATTGGAACTGTAAAATCGAGATTAAGTAGAGCGAGAAGTAAGGTTTCAAAATTAATAGGGGAGGGTAGTAGTGATGAACAATAAACAAAATCCTGACTGGTATAGAAAAATAAAAAAAGGCCCAATGGAGAATCGTAAAGATGAAGAAGAATTTATTTCTAAAATAAAGCAGTCTATATATGAAAATAATGAAGTGGATTTTGAAAAACATAAAAGACCATTTCGTAAAAAAGCATTACCTATTGTAGTTGTTTTGGTTTGTACAATGTTATTTTTCATTGTTCAACAACCTTGGCTTGATGATAATAAATCACCGGTACAAAGTAGTACTCAAATTAAGCCTAAAACAAAAGATGAGTCTGCTCAAGATCCATCATTAAAACAATTTATGAATGAACTATATCAAAGTACGAACTCAAAAAATGAAAATAACTTGTACAAAGCGTTAAATGATGAAGTTCTATTTAAAGGAAAGAGTTATAGGAAGGATGAACTGAAGTTTGATGAAGATATCTTTCATGAGTTGCAAGTCGCCCTTACAATGGGAGGAGAGTTTGCAAAAGATACAAAGCAAGTATATAAAGTACCAAGTGGATTGACAGAAAGTAACCAACCAAACCAAGCGCATTTTATATATGCAACTGTTACTGGAAATAAAACGAAAATTTTAGCTGAACCAAAGCGAGAATCACAAGTTTTATATGAAGTATCTAATGAAATGGTAAAAGCTTGGATTCCAGAAAAAGTACAGAATAATGGATATATAAAAATATCTACAATTAACGGTAATACTGGATATGTACAGAAAGAGTATGTTTTAACTGATATTAAATATTCATTTATGTTCGAAAAGAATAATGAAGGTATATGGAAAATAATAAATATAGATTCTATATGGTAAAAGAGGAAGGTTCATTAAAGTGAACCTTCCTCTTTATTTTTATTTTCGTTTTGAAGAGTATTCCAGTACTCTAAAATTTCTGATGTAACGAGAGCGGCAATGTTTTTTTCTGAATTACTACCAGGGATAACGACAGAAACGGCAATTTGTGGATCTTCCGTAGGAGCATATGCAATGAAAAGAGAGTGATTTATCATTCTTGCTTGCTCATTTGGAAAACCTGTAATACCTGTTTTACCTGCGACGTCAAAGGGTAACTTTTTAATTTCCTCTATATTTTGACTCATCCCACCTTGCACGACACTCCAAAAGTTCATCGGGTAACGATTTGAACTTTCTAAAATGGGTTTAAACTTTTTGGTTTCCTTACCATCTTGACCAATAATCGCACTTACGATTTGAGGTTTATATTTGTCGCCTTTACTTGCCAAAGTTGCTGCATATTGAGCGAGTTGAAGAGGAGTATGCACTTCATTTCCTCCCCAAGAGGCATTTAATAAAGCTGAAATCCCATTTTCAAATTTATTAGATGGATGGAATTCATATTGTCCGTCTTCTTCAAAGGGTAAATCAATCCCAGTTTTAGAACGTAGGCCGAATTGCATTAAATAATCTGTCCATATATGTGCCACTTTTTCTATATTTCCATTATTTTGGTTGAATAAGGGCAGAGCTACTTTTGCTGTCATAAATGTGTTAGATGAATTAATGATAGCCTGCCTCGGTGTAATCTCCCCTGTTGGTGTTCCAGGCGCATTCGTAATGTTATTTTGATTATCATACTGAAAAGTACCTTTATCTAAATAAGTATCTTCTGGTTGGAAAAGCTTTTCATTTAATCCAATTAAAATAGTGAGTGGTTTTATAGTAGAAGCCATATTTACATAAGATTCACCATACTTTAATTTTTGAATTGCTTTATTTTGCGAAAGAGATTTAATGTTTTCTTTTCTAGAAGATACATGTGTATTTAATATATTTGGATTAAAAGCTACCGAGTTGGCCATAGTTAAAATTGCGCCAGTTTTTGCATCGCTCACTATAGCATAACCAGCTTTAGCATCAGGTGTTTTCTTAATTTGAGATTTTAATGCTTCTTCTGCCTTTTGCTGCAACTCAGAGTCTAAAGCTAGCCGCACATCTTTTCCTTTTTGTACTTTTTGAATGTTCCATAAGAACTTTTTATTATTCAATTTAAAAATAAGAGTTTTGCCTGGTTTTCCTTTTAAATCATTTTCATATTGCAGCTCAATCCCGCTTTTTCCAACAGCCATATGCTTGGACTTAAGGTCATTTTCTACATACCCAATTACTTGTGAACCAATTTCGTGTTTAGGGTAATATCGAATCCATTCATCTTTAATTATTACATTATTGGGTTTGTTTTTGTTTATGAATGCAAGTTCATTCTCATTTATATCAGAGTATAACGGTATATCATTCATAGTCTTCTTTTTACAAGATTGTTGCAATTGAGATTTTATGTTCTCTGTAGAAATATCATGTTGAAACTCGCTTGAAAATTGGTTAAAAAAAGCTAATGTGTTTGATGTATCTTGTTTCGATAGCTTTTCATCATTAGAAGTGCAATATAGAGACTTAACTTTCTTATTTGTAGCTAGCATTACACCATTTTTATCAAAAATCTTTCCTCTTTCAGCTGAAGAAGTTGCGATAGTAATTGAAATGAAGTTGATTTTTAATAAAATTAGTAAAATCAAACCTACAATAGAAAGAACCGCAAAAAATCTCCATCTTCTTGTATGTAACATATAACCCTCCCTTATGTAGCCTATTTCATCTTATATTTAATTATTTTTTTTGTAAATGTGGAACAACTTTATTGTTTAGGTTGTCTATTAAGTATTACAGCATGAAGAAAGGAATAATTAGCATGAAAATTTACTAGCAAGTTTATATGTAAGTTTAATAAGAGTTATTATACAGTTTAGCACTTCTAATGCAAGTGGCAAAAAAAATAGAGAGAAAACAAGAAGGGAGAGTTATTAATTCCGTAGCTAAACGAAAAGGAATGGTTGCTTACAAGGATTAAGCAAAAAATTGAGGCGATATTTATAACCGATTATCGGTATCTAATATATAAGGAATGCTTTTAGTATTTGTAGCAATTCCTGAAAGGATTAAATGGAGGATTTATGAAAGGACAAAAAGGCAAGAAGCAGAAGACATATATATCTATTCGATTAAATATAATGTTCCTTTGCATATTTGTACTATTCTCAGCTATTATTATGCAGCTAGGAAAGGTACAAATCGTTGAGGGAGAGGCTTATAAGAACCAAGTGGAAAGTAGTCAAAATGCAATAACTAGTATTCCAGTTCCACGTGGACAAATTTTAGATCGAGAAGGGAAAACAGTTGTTAATAATAAATCTCTTCGCACAATTACGTATACAAGGGTGAAGGGAATTACGAGTGAAGATATTTTAAAAACAGCAAAAGACTTGGCGAAAGTACTTGAAATGCCTGAACAAGATATAAATAAATTAACAGATATCGATAAAAAAGATTTTTGGATGCAGTTGAATTTGAAACGTGCGGAGACAAAGATTACTAAGAAAGATATAGAAAAGTTTAAAGAAAAGGGTATAGAGGGAAAAGAGTTAGATAAAAAAATAGAAGACTTAAGACGAGGTCGTGTTACAGAGGTAGAATTAGCAGAATTAACAGCACAAGATTTAAAGGTGTTAGCTATTAAAAGTAAAATGAGTTCAGGTTATCAACTAACACCACAAATTATTAAAAAAGATGTAACAGATGAAGAGTATGCGCGGATAAGTGAAAACCTTGCGAATTTTCCAGGAGTAGATGCAACTGTTGATTGGGAACGTAATTATGTAAATGGTAATTTATTTCGTTCTGTATTAGGAAATATTACGAGTAGTGAAGAAGGATTACCGAAAGAAAATTTAGATTCTTATTTAGTACGTGGATATAACCGTAATGATCGTGTTGGAAAAAGTTATATTGAACAACGATATGAAGATGTATTACACGGCACAAAAGAAGAAGTGAAAAATATTACTGATAAATCAGGAAACATTGTTAGCACAGAAATAATCTCTAAAGGAAAAAGTGGTAATAGTTTAACATTAACGATTGATATGGAATTACAAAAGAAAGTGGAAGAAAGTATAGAGAAAAACTTGAGAGCTTTTAAGAGTTCAGAGCCACTGCTCGATCGAGCTTTTGTTGTCATGACGAATCCAAATAACGGACAAATTTTATCAATGGCAGGCAAAAAGATTGTAGAAAAAGAAGGAAGAATAGAGGTTGAGGATTTGGCATTAGGTAACATGACAACTTCGTATGAGCTAGGGTCAGCTGTAAAAGGTGCTACTTTATTAACTGGATATGAGACAGGGGCAATACATCCAGGAGATCAATTTTATGACGCGCCGATGAAATTTAAAGGTACACAAGCTAAGAAATCGTGGAATGTATCCGGATTTGGTAATATTAATGATTTACGGGCTTTACAAGTATCTTCGAATGTATACATGTTCCAAACAGCTTTAAAAATTGCGGGAGTCAATTACGTACCAAATGGCTCATTGGATATTAAACAAGGAGCATTTGATACGATGCGCTATTATTTCAAGCAATTTGGTTTAGGTGTCCCAACAGGTATTGATTTACCGAATGAAATAATTGGACAAACGAGAAAAGTAGATAGTCAACCTGGGTTTTTACTAGATTTTTCTATCGGTCAGTATGATACGTATACGCCGTTGCAATTAGCGCAATATATTTCAACGATTGCGAATGGTGGTTATAGAATGCAACCTCAAATTGTACAAGAAATACGAGAACAATCAATAAAAGAAGAGGTTGGCAAAGTTATACGTTCCATAGAGCCTGTCGTATTAAATCGAATTGATATGAAGAAAGAACATATTGATCGAATAAAAGAAGGGTTTAGATGGGTATTCCAAGAAGGTGATGGAACTGGCGTGAAATATTTCAAAAACGCGCCATATAAACCAGCAGGAAAGACAGGAACAGCCCAAACTGTATATGGTGGAGATGACCCGATTGGTAGAAATGCAAAAGGAGAACGTATGGAATGTTACAACTTAACGTTAGTTGGATATGCTCCATATGATAATCCAGAAGTAGCATTTTCCGTAGTAGTTCCATGGCTTCATGATGATAAAAATGGAATTAATTCTATAATTGGAAAGGAAGTATTAGATGTATACTTTGATTTGAAACAGCAACGTATACATGGTGAAGCTACTAGTACAGGTAGTTCTAAGCAAAATTAGAGTACTTTTCTCAGGGAAGAGACCCTGTTCATATAAAGCCATTTATAAGTAAAAAAATGAAATATGAAATAAGAGATAGAGGCGTCGTAGCTACTATCTCTTATTTTGTTAATAACTCTCATACTAGCTATAATTTTTTTAGTTTGTGGAACAAATTTGGTTCGGTGATTGTCTATTATGTGTACGTATAAAAAGGTGCTAAAAATTTGGAAGGAATGATGATTTTGAAAAATAAGAGGATGCTAAAAATAGGAATATGCGTTGGTATATTAGGTTTAAGTATTACAAGCCTAGAAGCTTTTACAGGAGGGGCACTGCAAGTTGAAGCGAAAGAAAAGACTGGACAAGTGAAACATAAAAATCAGGCGACGCATAAAGAGTTCTCACAACTTGAGAAAAAATTTGATGCTCGAGTAGGTGTATATGCGATTGATACTGGTACAAATCAAACAATCTCTTATCGATCTAACGAAAGATTTGCCTTCGCATCAACCTACAAGGCTTTAGCAGCAGGAGTATTACTACAGCAAAACTCAATTGATACATTAAATGAAGTAATCACATTTACGAAAGAAGACTTAGTGGATTATTCACCTGTTACAGAGAAACATGTAGATACTGGAATGAAACTAGGAGAAATTGCTGAGGCTGCTGTTCGTTCAAGCGATAATACTGCAGGGAACATTTTATTTAATAAAATAGGAGGACCGAAAGGATATGAAAAAGCGCTTAGGCATATGGGGGATCGGATTACTATGTCTGATCGCTTTGAAACAGAATTAAACGAAGCTATTCCAGGAGACATTCGTGACACTAGTACAGCGAAAGCTATTGCTACGAATCTTAAAGCTTTTACGGTCGGAAATGCACTTCCAGCTGAAAAACGTAAAATTCTTACAGAGTGGATGAAAGGAAATGCTACAGGGGACAAACTTATTCGTGCAGGCGTACCAACTGAATGGGTAGTTGGAGATAAATCAGGTGCTGGTAGTTACGGGACAAGAAATGATATTGCTATCGTTTGGCCTCCAAATAGAGCACCAATTATCATCGCAATTTTATCTAGTAAAGATGAGAAAGAGGCAACCTATGATAATCAACTCATTGCAGAGGCAACTAAAGTTATAGTTAAGGCTCTTAAATAGTATTTTAGTTTTCGCATTTTTAACATGAAAGTATTAAAAGTATAAAGTTAGAAAACGACTCTTTTCTTGTGATAAGAGTCGTTTTTGTATTCTTATTATTAAAAAGGTAAAAGTAAAAATATAACGAATATATATGACATATCTCATACGAAATTTCATGTACTGCATTATTTTATTAATTTAAATAAATTCCAAGAAAGTATAATATAATTCAGTTAGCATATAGAAGTGTTTGATGAGAATGTAAAGGAGAAAATATGAAAAAGAAAATTAATAGAATTGTAATGATTATTTGTATATTAGTAGGTTTTACAATCTTTTTATATTTACAGAACAATTTAATAAGTATAACTGAGGTTAAAATAACCTCTAGTAAAATACCATCCTCTTTTAAAGGGTATAAAATTCTACAAATTTCAGACTTACACAATAAAAAATTTGGCGATAATCAAGATGTGTTAATTCAAAAAATAAAAAGTATAGACCCAGATATTATTGCGATTACGGGTGATTTAATTGACAGTAAATCATACGATGCAGAAGTGAGTATGCAATTAATACAAAAAATGGTAAAGAAGTATCCTGTATATTTTGTGACAGGAAACCATGAACAATGGTCTGGAAAGTATAACAGTTTAGAAAAAGAGTTGAAGAAATATGGTGTCAATGTTTTAAGGAATGAACATGTAGGCATTCGAAAGGGTGAGCAAGAAATAAACTTGCTAGGTATTGATGATCCAGAGTTTGTTACTGGAAACCGTGATGAAGGAAATATTATAATAGATGAAATTAAAAAAGCAAAAATTGAAATGCAGCCAGATAGATATAATGTATTATTATCCCATAGGCCTGAATTTATAAAGGAATATACGAATGAGAGGTTGGATTTGGTTTTATCGGGACATGCTCATGGAGGGCAAGTTAGATTGCCATTTATCGGTGGATTAGTTGCTCCAAATCAAGGTGTTTTACCTAAATATACAGCAGGTTTATATGTAGAACAAAATACATCAATGGTAGTGAGTAGAGGATTAGGAAATAGTATCATTCCGCAAAGAATTTTGAATAGGCCAGAGATTGTAGTCGTGCAGTTAAATTAAGCTGTACGATTTTTTTATGCAAAAGTGAGTAAAGAGATTTTATGTATTTTGCAGGAGTTAACATTACAATTTTGTTAAAAATTTTCTACGTTACATAAAGTAACAAAATTTGACCCTGATTGTTTGTTATAGTGTAAATAATCAAAAAACTTAAAATTTGTCGAGTGAAAATTGTGATAAGTAATTCATGTAAAAAACTTAAAGGGGTGTACACATGCATAAAGAATATGAAATTGAAGAATACACGGCGATTGAGGAACAAATACATTATTATTGTAAATGTTTATTAGTAAGTCATCCTGATCAAATAATAAAGTATTTAGAAAAAAGGTTAGAAAAATATGCAGAAACATTACAATATGCACATTTATATCCTGACACAGTTATTTTACCGTTACAGCAATTAGTTATTGAATATTCTTTAGATGTTGCTAGAATTCGGAAGTATATGAATTTAAAAACGTAAAGTGAAATTTATAGTTTAAATGAAACAGAGTCGACTTTAGGAAATGAAATTCTAATGTCGACTCTGTTTCATTGTTTAATATCGTTGATTGAACATACATACTAATCAATGAAGTTTGACATATAATTAAGCAAGGGTAAAATAAAAGTGAGTACTCACTCATTTTATTGGAAAAGGAGGATGGAACGTGCAACAACCTTCAATTATTTTACGGACTGTATCAAAAAGTTTTGGAAAAAAAGAAGTGTTACACAATCTTTCATTGCAAGTTGAAAAAGCAGAAATTTTTGGTTTTGTTGGACCTTCTGGATCGGGGAAAACAACGCTCATTAAAATGATTGCAGGTATTAATGAGGCAACGAAAGGTGAAGTGCTTGTTAATAATACTAATATGCCTAATTTAAATGAAATGAAAAGAATTGGTTATATGGCTCAGGCGGATGCATTATACGAAGAATTGTCAGCATATGAAAATGCAGATTTTATAGCAACGATGTATGGACTAAAGGGAAAACGTAAAAAGACAAGAATTGCAGAGGTTTTTGAACTTGTACAATTGTCTCAGTATATGAAAAAGCAAGTACAACAATTTTCAGGTGGAATGAAAAAACGCTTATCATTAGCAATAGCGCTCCTTCACGAACCAGAAATATTAATTTTAGATGAGCCTACAGTGGGGATAGATCCGCTTCTTAGAAAAACGATTTGGGAAAAATTTTATGATCTTAAAAAGAAAGGCACAACGATTATTGTAACGACGCACATTATGGATGAAGCTGAATTTTGTGAGCGTCTAGGGTTAATTAGAGAAGGGAAACTAGTTGCGGTTGGAACAACTGAAGAATTGAAAAAACGCGTGTCATCTGGACGGATTGAAGATGTCTTTTTGCTAGAAGAGGTGGTGCCATCATGAGAGTTACTGGTGTAATTATACGTATTATTCGTCAATTTTTTCGAGATAAGCGTTCGTTAGCAATGATGTTTGGAGCACCGATGTTATTACTTTGGCTTTTGTCACTAGTGTTTACACAGAAAGACTATATACCGCAAATTGCTGTTGTTGATATGCCCGCTCAAATAGTAAAAATGATGAAAAATCAAGAAGCGTCAATTTATGAATACAGTAAGGAAAAGGCGATTTCTGAGTTGGAAAAACAAAAAGTAGATGCAGTATTTCGTATAGAGAATGGAAAAATGAAACTTCTGTTGGAAGGTAGTGATTCGTCAAAAAATCGTGCTGTACTTCAAGTATTGCAAAAAAGCACAGAGAAGAATGATGTATCGATTATGAAACCTGAAGTAAATTATTTACATGGCTCTAAAGACTTTACGATGTTTGATGGGCTTGGTCCTGTATTAATTGGTTTCTTTACATTTTTCTTTGTATTTATATTATCAGGTGTATCTTTCGTAAGAGAACGTTTAAGTGGTACGCTAGAAAGGTTATTATCCACCCCAGTAAGAAGATGGGAAATAGTCGCAGGTTATATTATTGGTTTTGGAATCTTTGCCTTTATACAATCCATTATTATCGTAAGCTTTTCCGTTTATATTTTAGATTTATACGTAGCTGGCTCCATATGGCTAACGCTACTTATTACATGTATGCTCTCTTTAACTGCACTAACATTAGGTACGTTTTTATCGGCATACGCAAATAATGAATTTCAAATGATTCAATTTATACCGCTTGTTATAGTGCCACAAATCTTCTTTTCTGGATTGTTTCCAATGGAATCTATGAATAAGTGGCTCCAAATGTTAGGGAAAGCATTTCCACTCACATACGGCGCTGACGCAATGAGACAAGTGATGATTCGGAATCAAGGGTTTACAGAGATTGCATTAGATCTTACTGTGTTATTACTTTTTTCACTATTATTTGCAGTAGGAAATGTATTTGCTTTAAAGAAACATCGCAAAATATAATAATGACAAAAAGGAGCTTTATAAATGCAGAAGGATTGGCTGGAGGAATTAATAGCTGCAACTAATACGGATAAACGAAATGAACGTCAAATGCGAATATTAGAGGCGGCTGTTGATATGTTTGGAGAAAAAGGATACGCTTCAACTTCAACAAGTGAAATTGCAAAGCGTGCTGGTGTAGCGGAAGGAACCATCTTCCGCTACTATAAGACGAAAAAAGATTTATTATTAGCGGTCGTAATGCCAACTTTAACTAAGTTCGCTGCACCATTTTTCGTACAAACCTTTGCAAAAGAAATATTTAAATCAGAGTATGAATCGTATGAAGGACTTTTAAGGGTTGTAATTCATAATAGATTTAAATTTGCTCAAAAACACTTTCCTATGATAAAAATATTAATTCAAGAAGTACCATTTCAACCAGAACTAAAAAATGAAATACAGCAATTAGTAGAAACAGAACTGTTTTCACATTTCAAAAAGTTGATTGTGAAATTTCAAGAAGAAGGAGAGATTATTGAGATACCACCATCTTCCGTACTACGTCTTACTTTATCAGCTGTATTAGGTTTATTATTAACACGATTTTTATTATTGCCTGAAGAAAAATGGAATGATGAAGCAGAAATTGAAAATACGATTCAATTTATATTGTATGGATTAACTCCACGAATTTAATCGTCGAAGTGTGAATTACATACATTACTTTTTAAGTAAAAATAAATCGCCTTTAAAAAGGCGATTTATTTTCGTTATATATTTTTGATAAATAAGTACTTGTTTATTAAAAACATTCTAAATCAGCGTGTTTCTTTGTCTCTTCTTCTAAGACCTAATAATCCTGCTAGTCCTAATAAACCAAGCCAAGCCCAATTATTATTTCTATCACGATTATCATTTAAATCATTTGTTGTATTTACATTTCGAGTTCTTACATCATTATTAACTCTGTCTAAATTATTGTCATTTACTCGAGTTGAAATATCAGTGTTATTCACTCTATTCATATTATTTCCATCGTATTCAGCTTGCGCAGATGTACCTAAAAACATAATAGAGAGTGCTAAAACACTTAAAATAGATGATAATTTCTTTTTCATAACAATTCCCTCCTTTCTTAATCATTAATTTCTCCGGAGCATCTGTGTATTATTCATTTCACAATATCTAAACCAGTATAATAGGGCGCACATTTATTGAAAATAGAGTTGAATGATTGTTAATATATTATTGGATATATATTTCTCATAAAAATAAATGAATCAAACTTTGCTTAAAATGTTAATCTTAGTACAATTTATAGTATACGGACTAGCACTAAGGAGGTAATGAGATGCGACAATTTGCAAAACCTACAATCGTCGTAAGTAAATGTTTAGAATTTGATGCTTGTCGATATAATGGAGAGATGATTCCAGATGTAACAATACGAAATTTGCAGCCATTTGTTACATTTATACCTGTTTGTCCAGAAGTGGAGATTGGATTGGGAACTCCTCGTGAAACGATACGAATTGTAGAAGAAAATGGTGAGAACAGACTTGTGCAACCGTCGACACGAGAAGATGTAACTGAAAAAATGGAGCGGTTTTCAAATGACTTTTTACAAACGATATCGGATGTGGATGGTTTTATTTTAAAGAATCGTTCGCCAAGTTGTGGTACGCGTGATGTGAAAATTTATTCTGGTTTTGAAAAAGCGCCAGCAAAGGGAAAAGGATCAGGCTTATTTGGCGGAGCAGTAGTAAAAAAATTTTCGCATCTTCCTATTGAAGAGGAAGGTAGATTGTCGAATTTTATTATTAGAGAGCATTTCTTTACAAGGTTATTTACAATCGCATATTACAAAATGATTAAACATAATAAAAATATGAAAGACCTTGTATCGTTTCAGTCGGACAATAAATATTTATTTATGGCATACAATCAAGTGAAACAAAAGGAATTAGGGCGTATAATTGCAAATCAAAAAAATGAAAAGATTGAAGTTGTATTTGAAAACTATGAGAAGACTTTATATGAATTATTTATGCGCACCCCCCGCTATACATCGAATGTAAATGTATGCGAGCACATTTTTGGATACTTTAAAACAAAGCTAAAAAAACAAGAAAAAGATCATTTTATAGAACTGTTACAAAAGTATGCAGAAAAGAAAATACCACTTAGTAGTTTACTTACAATTTTAAAATCATGGGCCATTCGATTTGATGAAAAGTATTTATTAAGACAAACGTATTTCGAACCATACCCTGAAGCATTAGTAGAAATTTCTGATTCGGGAAAAGGTAGAGATTATTAAACAATAAATTACATAATTCGACACAAAATCTCCTATGTTGTTGTAGAACAATGTAGGAATTTTTTTGTGCATTAGTACAGAATCTGTTTTAAAATTAAGTTATGACAGAATTATAGCAATTGTCTAACTAATATTCTTGTCTTTTAAGTTGTTATGTTTGTAGTAGAAACTCGCACGCTGTCGAAACTCAATATTCGATAAGGGGTGTGTAGCGGAATGGAATTTACTCTAACTCGCGAAAAACAAATGATTAAAGAAATGGTACGTGACTTTGCTGAAAAGGAAATCGCACCGAAAGCTGTATATTATGACAAAACTGCAGAGTTTCCATATGAAACATTTCAAAAAATGGGCGAACTAGGATTATTAGGCATCCCATTCCCAGAAGAGTATGGAGGTTCAGGTGGCGATACTGTATCGTATGCGTTAGCAGTTGAAGAAATTGGTCGCGCTTGTGGTGGCACTGGTTTAAGCTATGCTGCAACAATTTCATTAGGTGCTTCTCCAATTTATTATTTCGGTACAGAAGAACAAAAACAAAAGTATTTAGTTCCAATGGCGTCAGGTAAAACATTAGGTGCCTTCGGATTAACGGAGCCGAATGCTGGATCAGATGCAGGTGGTACTCAAACGAAAGCGGTACTAGATGGCGATGAGTATGTAATCAGTGGTGAGAAGTGTTGGATTACAAACGCAGAGTATGCAAATACCATTATTGTAACCGCTGTCAACGGTGTTGAAGAGAATGGTAGAAAACGCATTTCAGCATTTATCGTACCTACTACGAGTGAAGGATTAACGATTTCTAGTCCTTACGATAAAATGGGCGTTCGCGCTTCTAATACTTGTGAAATCGTACTTGATGGTGTTCGTGTACCGAAAGAAAATATTCTTGGTGATGTAAATAAAGGTTTTAAACAATTTTTATATACACTTGATGGAGGACGTATTTCAATCGCAGCATTGGCAGTTGGTATTGCGCAATCAGCCTTTGAACGTGCATTGCAATATGCGAAAGAACGTCAACAATTTGGAAAGTCAATCTCTAATTTCCAAGCGATTCAATTTAAATTAGCTGATATGGCGACTGAAGTAGAGCTAGCACGCAATTTAGTACATAAAGCAGCTTGGTTAAAAGATAATGATAAACCTTTCGGCAAAGAAGCGGCAATGGCAAAACTATTTGCATCGGAAGCAGCAAGCCGTATTGCGAATCAAGCAGTACAGATTCATGGTGGATATGGTTATATGCGTGAATATGAAGTTGAACGACATATTCGTGATGCGAAACTATTAGAAATTGGTGAAGGAACTTCTGAAATTCAACGTCTCGTAATTGCTAGACATTTAGGATGTAGATAAAAGGGAGGAATCACTATGTTTCAAAAAATATTAATTGCAAATCGCGGAGAAATCGCAGTTCGTATTATGAAAACTTGTCAAAAACTTGGCATTCGCACTGTTGCTATTTATTCTGAAGCAGATGAAAATGCCCTTCATGTGAAAATGGCAAATGAAGCTTACTTAGTAGGTGGACCGCGTGTCCAAGAAAGCTATTTAAACCTTGAAAAAATTATTGAAATAGCTAAGAAGACAAATACAGAAGCAATTCATCCGGGTTATGGTTTATTATCAGAGAATCCGTCTTTTCCGGTTCGCTGCAAAGAAGAAGGAATCGTATTTATCGGTCCTTCAGAAGAAATCATTACGAAGATGGGAAGTAAAATCGAATCACGTATCGCAATGCAAGCAGCAGATGTCCCAGTAGTCCCAGGTATTACTACAAATATTGAAACTGCTGAAGAAGCAATTGAAATTGCAAAACAAATTGGTTATCCATTAATGCTTAAGGCATCCGCAGGCGGTGGAGGCATTGGTATGCAGTTGATGGAAACTGAGCAAACGCTCACCAAAGCGTTTGAAAGTAATAAAACAAGAGCGCAAAACTTCTTCGGTAACGGAGAAATGTATTTAGAGCGATATATAGCAGACGCGCATCATATTGAAATTCAGCTTTTAGCAGATACACATGGTAACACAGTGTATTTATGGGAGCGTGAATGTTCGGTACAGCGCCGAAATCAAAAAGTAATCGAAGAAGCACCTTCACCATTTTTAGATGAAGGTACACGAAAGGCGATGGGGGAAGTTGCTGTACAAGCTGCCAAAGCACTTGGTTATACAAATGCAGGTACAGTTGAGTTTCTTGTAGATGATCAGAAGAACTTCTATTTCTTAGAGATGAATACGAGATTACAAGTAGAGCATCCAGTGACAGAAGAAATTACGGGATTAGACCTTGTAGAACAACAACTTCTGATTGCAAGTGGAGAGAAACTATCATTTACTCAGGATGATGTAAAACGTAGTGGTCATGCCATTGAAGCTCGTATTTATGCAGAGGATCCGAAAACATTCTTCCCGTCACCTGGGAAAATTACAGATTTAACATTACCGTCAAATGTACGGATTGATCACTTCTTAGAAAATCATGTAACGATTACACCTTTCTATGATCCAATGATTGCGAAAGTCATTGCACATGGCGAGACTCGTGAAGAAGCAATTTCAAAATTACATGATGCTCTAGAGGAATTAAAAGTAGAAGGTATTAAAACGAACACACCAATGCTACTGCAAGTTTTGGAAGACGAAGTGTTCAAAGAGGGTATTTATACAACAGGCTTTGTAACGAAACAACTCGTTAAAAAATAAGATTTAACAATATTAAGGGGGAAAAAATGATGACGAAAGTATACGCATCGATGGCAGGAAACGTTTGGAAGATTGTTGTAGGAGTAGGAGATACAGTAGAGGAAGAGCAGGATGTCGTCATTTTGGAATCTATGAAAATGGAAATTCCAATCATTTCAGAAGAAGCTGGCACAGTTATGAAAATTAATGTGCAAGAAGGCGATTTTGTAAATGAAGGAGATGTATTATTAGAAATTGAATAGGGAGATATAGGGGGAATCGAATTGAAACTACCTAATTTTGCTGTCATTAAAGAAGTCGGGCCACGTGATGGCTTACAAAATGAAAAAAAGATTGTTGGCACAAAAGATAAAGTAAAATGGATTCAACTACTTACAGAAGCAGGATTGTCGTATGTTGAAGTTTCCTCATTCGTTCACCCAAAATGGGTCCCTGCATTAGCGGATGCAAATGATGTATTTTCTGAGCTGAAAAGGGATCCAAATGTTACATATGCTGCGCTTGTTCCGAATCAAAATGGTTTGGAACGAGCTTTTTTGCAAAATGTAGATGAGGTGAATGTTTTTTTATCAGCAAGTGAATCTCATAATAAAAGTAATATTAATAAATCGATTAAAGAAGCATTAGTTGTAATTGAAGATATAACAAAACAGGCATTATTCGAAGGGAAAAAGGTAAGAGGCTATGTTTCTACTGTATTTGGATGTCCTTATGAAGGGGATATAAGTGTCGCAGCAGTTGACGAATTATGTAATCAACTATTTTCATACGGCATTTATGAAGTTTCTCTTGGGGATACAATCGGTGTAGCGAATCCATTACAAGTAGAACAAGTATTAGAACATCTATTAAAGAAGTATGATGCTTCGCAGTTTGCCATGCATTTTCATAATACGTATGGAATGGCTCTAGCGAATGTAGTTAAATCATTAGAATACGGTATTACAACGTTTGATAGTTCTTGTGGTGGACTCGGGGGCTGCCCTTATGCACCAGGAGCATCAGGTAATGTTGCCACTGATGACCTAGTACATATGCTCCATAAATTAGGAGTCCAAACGAATATAGACGAAGAAAAGTTATTGAGAGCTAGTCAATTTATTCAAAGTAAGTTGAATATCCAATTACCGAGTCATGTGTATAGAGCGCTTCAACATAAAACGATAAGTAGGTGAGAAGATGCTACAATTACAAAACATTTCAGTTGATTATGTAACACCTCACGTAGTAAAGATTTCGTTAAATCGTGCAAGACAAGCAAACTCATTATCTTTGGCATTATTAGATGAACTACAAACGATATTAACTCAAATAAGTGAAGATTCAAACGTACGTGTAGTTATTTTGACTGGTGCTGGTGAAAAAGCATTTTGTGCTGGTGCAGATTTAAAAGAGCGTGCCGGTATGAATGAAGAACAAGTTCGCCATGCTGTTAGTATGATTCGCACTACTATGGAGATGGTTGAACAATTACCACAGCCAGTTATTGCTGCTATAAATGGAATTGCACTTGGTGGTGGTACGGAATTAAGTTTAGCTTGTGATTTTAGAATTGCTGCTGAATCTGCAAGTCTTGGTCTTACTGAAACGACACTTGCAATTATACCAGGAGCAGGTGGTACACAGCGCTTACCGAGATTAATTGGTGTTGGTAGAGCGAAAGAATTAATTTATACAGGTAGACGTATTTCAGCGCAAGAAGCAAAAGAATACGGTTTAGTAGAATTTGTTGTACCAGCTAATTTACTTGAAGAGAAAGCGATTGAAATAGCAGAGAAAATTGCTAGTAATGGACCTATTGCTGTTCGATTAGCAAAAGAGGCAATTTCAAATGGTATTCAAGTTGATTTACATACCGGATTACAAATGGAAAAACAAGCGTATGAAGGTGTAATCCATACGAAAGATCGAATAGAAGGATTACAGGCATTCAAAGAAAAACGCAAACCGATGTATAAGGGGGAGTAAATATGTTAGACCAAAAACAACAATCTAATTCATTTGAAGAACGAGTTGAAACAATTAAACAAGGCGGGGCACCGAAATATCATGAGCAAAATAAAGCAAAAGGAAAATTATTTGTTCGAGATCGTTTAGCGCTTCTATTTGATAATGGCGAATATGTAGAAGATGCATTATTTGCTAACTGTGAACAAACAGGCTTACCTGCGGATGGCGTTGTAACGGCAACGGGTAAAATACATGGTCGTACTGCGTGTGTAATGGCCAATGATTCTACTGTAAAAGCTGGATCATGGGGATCACGCACAGTTGAAAAGATTTTACGTATTCAAGAAACAGCTGAAAAACTACGTGTTCCGTTATTTTATTTAGTTGACTCTGCTGGAGCGCGTATTACAGATCAAGTAGAAATGTTCCCAGGGCGCCGCGGTGCAGGAAGAATCTTCTATAATCAAGTGAAGTTATCAGGTAAAGTTCCTCAAGTATGCTTGTTATTTGGACCTTCTGCAGCTGGTGGTGCGTATATTCCAGCCTTTTGTGACGTTGTAATGATGGTAGAAGGAAATGCATCTATGTATTTAGGATCTCCTCGTATGGCTGAGATGGTTATCGGTGAGAAGGTAACTTTAGAAGAGATGGGCGGAGCTCGTATGCATTGCTCTGTATCAGGATGCGGAGATGTTTTATGTAAGACAGAAGAAGATGCGATTACACAAGCAAGACAATACATTTCATATTTTCCAAACAACTACTTAGAAAAGACTCCATTGGTTACACCTCAAGAACCGAAGCAATTCGATAAAACGTTAGAACAAATCATTCCAGAAAATCAAAATGCTCCTTTCAATATGAAAGATCTCATTAATAGAGTTATTGATGAAGGTTCATTCTATGAAGTGAAAAAATTATTTGCTCAAGAGCTAATTACAGGCTTAGCACGTATTGATGGTAAGCCAGTTGGTATTATTGCAAATCAGCCGCGTATGAAGGGCGGCGTATTATTCCACGATTCAGCTGATAAAGCTGCTAAGTTTATTAATTTATGCGATGCATATCATATTCCATTATTATTCCTTGCGGATGTACCAGGATTTATGATTGGTACAAAAGTAGAGCGTGCCGGTATTATTCGCCACGGTGCAAAAATGATTTCTGCAATGAGTGAAGCGACTGTACCGAAGATTTCTATCGTTGTTCGTAAAGCATATGGCGCTGGTTTATATGCGATGGCAGGTCCAGCATTTGAACCAGATTGCTGTCTGGCATTACCGACAGCTTCTATTGCGGTAATGGGTCCAGAAGCTGCGGTTAATGCTGTATATGCAAATAAAATTGCAGCTTTACCAGAAGAAGAGCGTGCTAGCTTCATTGCTGAAAAACGTGAAGAGTATAAGAAAGATATTGATATATACCACTTAGCATCAGAGATGGTGATTGATGGTATTGTTCATCCAAACAATTTACGTGAAGAGTTAAAAGGACGTTTCGAAATGTATATGAGTAAATATCAAGTATTCACAGATCGTAAACATCCTGTATATCCAGTTTAAAAGCCCTATTTAGGGCTTTCTTGCTCAAAAAGTTAAGGAGGGGAAAACATTGAAACAAGCAGTTTGGTTTCCAACAGAAGAGTACAAGGAAAAAACACGTTTATATGGTTGGATGAAATCATTGGGATATGAAGACTATGAAATTTTTTATAATAAATCTATTGAGGAAACAGCTTGGTTTTGGGGAGAGGCAGAAAAAGCAGTAGGCTATCAATGGATGAAACCTTATACAGAAGTGTTAGATTTAGAAAATGGTACACCGTTTGCACAGTGGTATAATGGCGGAACATGTAACGTTGTAGAATCAGCTTTATCCCGCTGGCTTGCGGATGAAGAGACGAGAATACAGCCAGCACTTCAGTACGAAGGGGAAAATGGAACTTCAAAATCATTTACATATGAAGAGCTTGACAACTGGGTAAGCCGTGTTGCAAATGGTTTGAAACACGCGGGTATTGAGAAAGGTGACCGTGTAACAATTTATATGCCGATGATTCCAGAAACAGTTGTTGCGATGCTAGCTGTAATGAAAATCGGAGCAATTATTTCACCAATATTCTCAGGCTTTGCGTCTGATGCAGTTATGACACGTGTGCAAGCGGCAGGTTCAAAAATGATTATTACCGCAGATGGATTTTCACGTCGCGGTAAAATTGTTTCTTTAAAAGATGAAGTAGATAAAGCTTGTGAACATTGCCCAACTGTTGAAAAAGTTGTTATCGTTCGTCATGCAGGAAATGATTTTACACCACATAACTATGACTTTTCGTGGAGTACGCTAGAAAAAGAAAAACCATTCATACATGCAGAGGAAATGCAAAGTGATGATCCATTGATGCTCATTTATACATCAGGAACGACTGGTAAGCCGAAAGGAACAGTACACACGCATGCAGGATTTCCTTTGAAAGCAGCTTTTGATGCAGGATTTGGAATGAATATTAAACAAGGTGATCGTGTATTATGGGTAACTGATATGGGCTGGATGATGGGGCCGTTTCTATTATTCGGTTCACTCATTAATGGAGCAACGATGGTTATGTACGAAGGTGTTCCAGACTTCCCAGAAGCAGACCGGTTATGGGAGACAGTTGATAAATATGAGATTACTCATCTAGGTATTTCGCCAACGTTAATCCGAGCATTAATGGCAAAAGGTGATGAGTATGTCAATAAACATTCTTTAAAGAGTTTGGAAGTATTCGCATCAACAGGAGAACCTTGGAATCCTGATCCATGGATGTGGCTGTTTGAAACAGTTGGAAAAGGAAATGTTCCAATCTGTAACTACTCAGGTGGAACTGAAATCTCTGGTGGGATTTTCGGTAATGTTCTTATTAAGCCAATCGCACCGATTAGTTTTAACGCATCTTTACCAGGAATGGCAGCTGTCGTACTGGATGATCAAGGTAAACCAATTCGAGATGAAGTCGGAGAATTATGCTTAGAGAAACCTTGGGTAGGTATGACGAAAAGCTTCTGGGAAGATGATGAACGTTACGTGAACACATATTGGTCACGTTTTGAAAATAAATGGGTCCACGGTGACTGGGTCATTTACGATGGTGAACAATATATCATCACAGGGCGTTCAGACGATACGTTAAATATTGCAGGTAAACGTATTGGACCTGCTGAATATGAATCTATTCTTGTGAAACATAACGATGTAATTGAAGCTGCTGCAATTGGTGTACCTGACGAAGTAAAAGGTGAAGTTTGTCATTGTTTTGTAGTATTAAGAGATCATGTAACATTCACAGGAGAATTAAAGAAAGAATTAATGAGTTTAGTAAACTCTCATATTGGAAAAGCGTTGTGTCCTAAAGACATCCACGTTGTAGAAGATTTACCGAAAACACGTAATTCTAAAGTAATGCGCCGTGTTATTAAAGCAGCTTACTTAGGAAAAGAATTAGGTGATTTGTCTTCACTTGTAAATCCTGAAGTAGTTCCGTTTATTCAGGGGTTACAGTCTAGTAAATTATAAAATTAGAAAGGATCTCTATATAAATAGAGATCCTTTTTTATGTTTATAAAAAGAGAAGAAGTGAAGTTGATGAAGAAGAAAAATTCTACTATTAGTGTTAAGTATGTTTTATAGTTTTAATCAAAATACGATATTATAGAATGTCTATTCAATGGGGGAATACTAATTTACAACAACAAGGTGGTGACAAAGCGTGACTGCTTATATGTCTGTTTAAACCTTTACGTGTTCATATATAAAAAGCTGACTATACTCAGTCAGCTTTTTATATATTACATTCTAGTATTTATCTCGCTATTTGTCAGGCAGTAATGCCCCCACCTAAAAATTCAGCGAAAGCAAGGAAGTAGGTGAGGGATCAACTTTCCGGAAAAGTCCGATTGGTTCCAAAAGACATATTCTTTCCGTTAAGTTGACATTAAAAATATTACCAGTTTTTTCTTTTACAATGGCAACAAATAAAGAAACATTTACAACGACACTTATTTCGTTTAGAACTCCAATCGTCATCACAATGACACTTTTCTTTAGATTTCCACCAATCATCATTACAATGCTTTTTCTGAGAACTCCAATTATCATCACAATGATGTTTTTCTTTAGATTTCCACCAATCATCATTACAATGCTTTTTCTGAGAACTCCAATTATCATCACAATGATGTTTTTCTTTAGATTTCCACCAATCATCACAACAATGCTTTTTCTGAGAACTCCAGCAATCATTTTTCCAGGACATTTATTTCTACCTCCTTTCAATAGTGTTCATATTATTCTATGTTTTAATAAAAAAATTGCTTGTTTATTAACCTACTATTTTATCTTTATATGATAGAGTGTCTTCTACTCGATATAGAATTCATACAAACTATGCTAATTTTTAAGAGAAAGTGGAGAGAACTACTACTAGTTATGGTATTTTTCAATAAACACTTGTTGAAGAAAATGTTCTGATTACAAATAATATCTTATTTTCGAGTACGCTTTTTAAATGTATATTTCACAATGAAAAATGGGAAATCCACAAATAAAGTCTATGTATATGTGAGTTAATGGGAAAATCTAGTGTGTTTTTAAGGGGCGTCTTATTTAAAAGAAAAAAGGTTTGTTTTAGAAAGTGGTGTCTAAACATTAAATGGAGTAGGACTAAATTCACGGCCGCTCATTAAAAAGCTTTTAATTAGGAGAAGTCTGTTTTTATAATGAATAATGAAAAGAAAGTTTGGTACAATTGTTTGTTTTTTTCTTTTTATGTGTTTGCCTCGTACCCTTTTAAGCTAGTGGACATACTTTACTAATAGAAAGGATTAGGGGGTGAGGTATTGGGTTCTCGATTTAATAATTGTAAAAAGAAGTGTACATGTAAACAAGATGATTGTTGGGAAGTATTCGAAGAGTGTAAAAAAGAACAGCATGAGAAATGTGATAATTCTTGTGTACAAGGAATTAGAGATGAACTTAAGAAATTAATTAATCGAACAGTTCAAATTAATACAGAGGGACGTACTTATGTAGGTACTGTTTCGTCTGTAAGTTGTGATGTAGTTAGGCTTGCGGCTATTCCTGGATCGGTTGGAGTAATTATTTCCATTTGCAAAATTGAAGCAATTTTCCCACCGGTTACAACGGTTACTGCTGACTTTGATTTTAATGGTATTGATGTAGCAAACAAAGCATAATTATGCTGCTTTTTTGTAAAGCCATTCACATGAATGGCTTTATTTTAATTTTATATAAAAGGAGAATATATTCTTTATATAGAAATAAGTTTGAGGTTATAAAGCATGATGTACGAAAGGAGCAAGGAAGTGATTAAACTAGAAAGCTTTAAGAAATCTGATTTTAAACAATTAATAAATTGGATTAATTCCGAAGAATTTCTAATACAATGGTCAGGAAATGCATTCACATTTCCTTTAGACGAACAGCAATTAGAGAAGTATATAGAAAGTGCAAATACACTCGCTTTAAAAGTGGTAGATGAAGAGACTTCAGACGTTATTGGACATATTTCGCTTGGGCAAATAGATAATATTAATAAGTCCGCTAGAATTGGAAAAGTATTAGTTGGTAATACGAAGATGAGAGGACGTTCTATAGGAAAACATATGATGAAAGCAGTACTTCATATTGCTTTTGACGAATTAAAACTACATAGAGTAACTCTTGGTGTGTATGATTTTAATACATCGGCCATTTCATGTTACGAAAAAATAGGGTTTGTAAAAGAAGGCTTATTAAGAGAGTCAAAAAGAGTAGGAGAAACGTATTGGAATTTATGGGAAATGAGTATGTTAGAATATGAATGGAAGAAGTAGCAACGATAGTAATTTATAATTATATTATGTTAACAAAGGGGTTTGGTGGGTATAGTGGATAATAAAACAAAAATAATTTCAATTGCAGCTGTTTCGGGGGGAGGTAAAACTACAATTACAGAAAGATTAAAGCATAAGTTTAAAAACTCAAAAGCTCTATATTTTGATAGTTACACATTTGATAAATCTCCTGCTGATATTTGTAAATGGATTGATGATGGGGCGAATTACGACGAGTGGGTATTAACACCATTAATTCATGATATTGAGCAACTTATACAAAATAATACCTTAGACTATATTATTGTAGATTATCCTTTTGCATACTTAAATAGTGAGATGCGAAAATTCATTGATGTAACTATATTTATTGATACGCCTTTAGATATTGCGATGGCTAGAAGGATTTTGCGAGATTTTAAGGAAGGTACAATAGATGAAATACATAATGATTTGGAACATTACATGACATATGCGAGAAAAGCTTATTTAGAGGCAATTCATACTGTTAAGCCGAATTCAGATATCATATTGGATGGTTCTTTATCTGTAAGTGAAATAATTAATCACGCTGTAGAGGAACTTGGCCGAAGAGAAGTGATTGTCAATGGTTAAATGTATAACAGATGCTGTTAGGTGGATAATTGAAGTAAGGGAGAGATAAATGTGTACACTTTATTTCAATATAATTGGCAAGTAAGAGATAATTGGTTTAAGTGGTGTGAACAACTTTCAGAGGAAGATTTACTTTGCAAACTGGGGGTATGTTAGAAACATTATTTCATATTGTAGATGTAGAGTATAGTTGGATTAGTGCTCTTCAAGGATAAGAAGATAGAGAACAGCAATTTAAAGATTATCAATCGATTCAAAAAGTGAAAGCGTTATTTAATTTATATAAACGAGAACTTGAAGTTTTTTTGCAGTCATAATTATCTAGCCTAGAATGCTAGCACACTTAAAATAAGACGTATAAAAAGTTAATCATTGTGTGCTTTGATTATATAATGTCGGCGAAATAAATAGTGTGAAGGACAGCTATCTTAACAAGTGTTTCATGTAACGTTCATATACTTTAATTTTTTATAATTAATTAAATTTGAATTTTGTTTGTTGTTAAGAAAAGGTGAGAAGAAAATAAAAAAAGAGGGCTAATGCCCTCTTTTTCTTTTAATTTGGTAATTAATCACAGATTGGTATCCCAAGCACTCTTAGAGCTAATGCTACTTGAAGGGAAATCTCTAATCTAGCAATTTCAATACCAGCTACTGAAAGAACTAAAAAAGGTTGTCCGTTTACAAATACAACGCAACTATCCATAGTTAAGCCTCCTTTCTAGTAATCTACTACAGTATATGAATAGAACTTTAATATGTAATAGTTCAATTGTTGGATTTAATAGAATTAATAGATTAACCCATTTAAACTAAACAAACGAATACAACGAAAGGAAACAGAGATGGATGTATGCCTCAAAAAACATAGGTTTTAAGACATGTAATGGGATATGAAATTCATCATATTGGTCAGCTATCTATATGGGCGAGGAAGTTAAACTTGCAACCAGTTTCAGCAAATTTGAAGAGGATGATAGAATTAAAAACCGACTTGCATCTTAAGCGCAAGTCGGTTTTATATATAAGAAGATTTCTTAATTGAAATCCTCGGATTTTTTCTGACGTATATGTAAAAACATTAAGGTGGTAATGATTAAAAAAATCATTATAGTTTGTATAATTAAATTTTTAAACTGAAGTAATATTGTCCAGGATGTAAGGGCGTCTTTAAAAGCTTGGAGTGCAGAGTACGAGGAAGGATCAAAACCATACTGTAGCAACTTTTTTGTTTCAATAAATGAAATGTTTTCTTCATCTGCATCTAATATTACTGAAATTAGTCTAGTATCTCCAAGTTTTGCTGTACTGACAAAACTATAATTACCGTTAGTTGAAAAACTAGTTTGTAAGCCATCAACACCTTGAAGTTTAATGTTTTCATTAAGGGAATATATCATTTTATTCGTATTGAAAACCTGGGAATCTTTGAAGGTAAATTGGTAAGAGGTTAGTTTCGTAATATTCAATACATCTGGAAAATCTTTTACTAATTTAGCTGCTAGTTTAGCTGCGTCTATCGCTGTTGTAGTTGATTGTTTATCTGTATCATTATTAATTCCAGTAGAGTTTAGAAATGGAGATGGTTGTAATAACTTTAGTTCTTTTGCTTTTTTATTCATTAATACTGTAAAGTTATCTTCATTTCCAGCAATGTGTTCTGCTAGAGCGAGTGCAGAACGATTATTCCCTGCCAGTAGCAATGCATGAAGTAAATCACGAACCGTTGTTTTATCATTCGATGTTACTTGTATAGGGCTTGTTTCTACTCGGAAAACTTCGTTACTTATTTGTACTAAGTCATCTAACTGTATCTTTCTATCATTTAGTTGCTCCAATACGATATATTCTGTCATTAATTTAGATAAAGCAGCTGATTGTACTGGAGTTTCTTCATTTTTTTTATAAACAATTTCACCTGAATTAGCATTTATTAAAATAGCTGATTTAGCTTGAATAATCGGACCATTTACATAAAGGTAAAAATATAAAACGATAAGTGCAGTAATAAAAAAAGATAATAATAAAATAGCGAATTTTTTTAAGAATTGCATAAGCGATCCTCCTATTATGACATCAATACTAGTATTGTAAAAAGGAATGCTTAATTAGGAAGAAAGAAAAGGTAAAGAATTTCTAAAGAATTATAAAGGATTATTAAGTTTTGGGTATTAATGGAAAAAGTTCAATTTCTTATATGATAAGAAATTGAACTTTTTATTTATAATATTAACATTTGTATGGGAGTAGTTTTACAGTGAATGTTGTTTTTTCATCATCACTATATACTTCAATTGTTCCTTTATGCAATTCGACTATACTTTTTGCAATAGCTAATCCAAGTCCAGATCCACCAGTGTTTGTAGAGCGAGATTTCTCAACGCGATAAAAACGTTCAAAAATATGAGGTAAATCCGTACTAGGAATAGGTTGTCCGTAATTTGTTATATCAATTGTAATCATATTATTGCTTTCATAAGCAGTAAGGTCAATATAGCGACCTTCGCTTCCATAAGCGATAGCGTTTATAATAAGATTTTCAAACACACGCACTAATTTTTCACCATCAGCTAATACCATGAGCTTTTGAGATGGGAAAGAAGGTCGACATTCTATATTTGCTTCTTGAAATTGTATACGGAATTGAACAGTTAATTGTCCAAGTAACTCTACTATGTCAATAGGAACAGAATACAAGCTTAACTCTTTATTTTGAACACGTGTATATTCGAACAAGTCATTCATTAATGCATTAAGACGAGTTACTTTATCGTAAATGACTTGAATATAGTATCGCAATTCTACTTCATCTCTATAATTATCATGATGGATTAAATTTACGTATCCAACTATAGAAGTAAGGGGAGTGCGTAAGTCATGTGATACATTTGTAATAAGTTCACTTTTTGCTTGTTCCGCTTGTCTTTCTTCATCAATGGAGACTTTTAATTGTTCAACAATTTCATTGACCCCGATTGCTAATTCTTCTAGATAATTATGATTTACAATAGAAACTTTATGATTGAAGTTTCCATTTGCAATATAACGAATTTCTTCTATCATTTTTTTAATACAAGTTTCATAGTAAAGTTTTTTCTCGTGGCGATAAAAAATGTAAAGATAGGATGAAAAAATAGAAAATAAAAACAAATAAGATACAATCATCATCCATAACGATTCTTTAATCCCTTTATACTTTTCATAACCAAAAATTCGAATGAATTCTTTACCAAGTTCAGTTAGAGTAAGTGAACTCTCAATTACACTCGTAACGAGGCGATAAATAATTAACTCAGTAATAGGCGTGAGTGTGATAGCTAATAAGAGCCAAAAAATAAGTTTCCATTTAGGGATATCTTTTAATATATCAAATGCTTCATTTCTCAATTTTATAGCCAACTCCCCAAACAGTGTGAATAAATTTTTCTCCATTTATTACTGTTTCAAGTTTATCCCGTAAGTTGCTAATATGAACCATTACAGTCTTATTTGAACCGTAACCATCTTCATTCCAAACGCGTTCGAAAATTTCTTCTGAACTAAATACTCTTCCTGTATTACTTGCAAATAAATATAAAATATCGAACTCAATAGAGGTTAATTTAATATACTCTCCATTTACTTTAACAGTATGATTATGTTTGTGTATTTCAACAGAGCGAATACGAATAATACCATCTTCATTCTTTTGCGAAGTAGCGTTTTGGAAAGAGGATCTTCGTAATAAAGCTTTCACTCTTGCTACTAATTCTAATGGATTGAATGGCTTGATCATATAATCATCGGCACCTGTCATAAGACCTAATATTTTATCCATATCTTCTGCTTTTGCACTAAGCATTAGAATTGGTACAGTATTATTTTCACGCACTTCCTGACAAACTTCTAATCCGTTTCGCTTTGGCATCATAATATCCAAAATCATAAGGTCAACTTCATATGTAGAAACCTTTTGCAATGCTTCATCGCCATCATAAGCTTTATAAATGTTATAGCCTTCATTTCGCAAATAAACAGCAAGTAATTCAACAATTTCTTTATCATCATCAATAATTAATATGTTTTTATTCATTGTGTAGTTCCTTTCCTTACAAATCATCAACATTACTATAATATCAAACATTTATGTACTTGTAGCGATGATTCTGTATAAAATTTCATGTAACGTATTAAAAAGGAGTAAAAAGATTAATAAAGAATATAAAATAACAAGGATATTTAGATTCTACATTATAATGAAAGGTAGTTATAAGGGGATTTTCTATGTTATGTAATGATATATATTCATTTACTCAAACTGGAAAAATAGAAAATGATATTAAAGCTTTTCTACTAAAATATAATAAAGAGTTTACATATAAACATTCAATTCGTGTAGCAAATGAGGCAAAAAAGATTGCAGAAAAGTTTCACGTAGATAAAGAAAAAGCAGCACTTGCAGGATATTTACATGATATTAGTGGCATTTTTCCGAACGAGGAGCGGATTGCAGTTGCTGAAGAATTTGGGATAGAAATAGTGGAAGCAGAAAGAAAGTTTCCTATAATTATTCATCAAAAACTATCGAGAGTAATCGCAAAAGAAATATTTAAAGTAGAAGATGAAGAAATTTTAAATGCAATTTGTTGCCATACAACGTTGCGTAAACATGCAACGAAGATGGATTTAGTATTATTTGTTGCAGATAAAATAGAATGGGATCAAAACGGGACACCACCATATTTAATAGAAATAAAAAAGGATTGGCAAATTTTTTGGAAAAAGCAGCTTTTGTATATATTTCATATTTGTGGGAAAGGAAAGATACATTTAAAGTTATACATCCGTGGCTAGAAGAAGCATACTGGGATTTAAAAGGAATTGTACAGTAGAAAGGACAAGGAAATGCAATTAAAAGAATATATGACTCAAACTTTTCCAGGAGTTACATTAGTACCCTACTTATATTCTCAGTGGGGAAATCATTTACATTTTGATTTCGGAAAAGATAAATATCAAATTGTAGAAGGAACCGACGATTTAAATATGGAATACTTTTCTCAATTATATACATATAATAAATTCTTATTTGAAGATATATTTTCAAAAGAAGATGTAGTGTTTGTAGTGACAAATGTTTATAGATTTAAAAAGGAAAACATAAAAACTCCACAGAAAATAAATGTATACAATAAATATATTAAGAAAAGAGATTTAAGATTTCATATAAGACAAGAAACGTTACCGTTTCTATTTGAAGATGAAGAAGCAGATTTATATTGTACATATCAATTTTCTTTAAAATGCCTTGCGGAAGATATTAAGTATAAATTGCTTATACAAGCTGCTAATCATGAGGATTTCTCTGCTCTGTATCCTCGATTTGGACGAAAAAAAGAAATTTCTTATCCAAATGTATTTCTCATAAATGCAACGAAAGATATTGTCATGTTTATGTATGATGATAGAGGAAGTGAAGTAATTGCGAAGAATAAAGAAATAATACGAGATTTATATAAGAAATATAAAGACTGGATTCTAGATTATGAATGAGAAAGTATAGATAACTCATTTAAATGACAATAGGGGAAGTGAAGCGTGTAATGAAACGTATTGCAATTGTCTCTGCATGGGAACCAGAACTGACGTATTTGCATCAACATTATCCAAGTGAACGTGTTGAAAAAAGAGCAGCTTGGGAATTTCATTTTCATACTATTAATGAGCTGGAAATTATATCAGTTGTTACTGGTGTCGGTAAAGTAAGCTGCGCTAGTTGTGTACAATTGTTAATTAGTGAGTTTCAGCCAGATGAGTTGTTTATGACAGGAATATGCGGAAGTTTATCAAACAAGGTGAAAAACGGTCATATTGTAGTCGCACTAAACGCAATACAACATGATGTTACTGCTGCGGGTTCAGGAGAAGATGTTTTTAATTTATATAACGGTAGAACAGCACCTATTGAAACAACAAAATCACTTGTAAGAAGAATAAAAAAAATACGATCGTATGATCCGATACATTTCGGTACATTTTTATCAGGAGATCAACGTATTCGTAGTTCAGAAATGAGATATTTACTCCATACCGTATATGGAGCATTGGCAGTTGATCAAGAAGTAGCAGCTTTCGCCTATGTATGCCAAATAAATAAAAAACCATTTCTCTGTTTAAAAGCTGCTTCAGATCAAGCAAATGATAAAACGAAAGAAGAACAAAAAATCTTTAAAATGCTAGCATGTGAAAGAGCATGTGAGCATTTAATTGCTTTTTTACGTGTTTATGAGGTTAATGTAGTAAATAATAGATAGTTTGTTATAAAACAAATCAATAGTGAGTTATATGTAGGGAAATGTCCGCTCATTTCAAATTAAGAGCTGAAATTTATAATAGATGGAATATATTATATGGGTACACGTTGAGTTTAATATAAGCAGTTGGAGGGCAATTTTATATGATTCAATATAAAAGGTGTAGTGAAGTAAATATTGATTTAGTATATGAAGCTTTTAAAGATGGATTTTCAGATTACATTATTAAGATGGAGGTTTCAAAAGAGGATTTTATACAACGTTTTTTGGGATCAGAAGGTAATTTGCTAGAACATTCTTTTCTTGCTTTAGAAGAAGGCAAATCTGTTGGCGTAATACTAGGTGGCATAAAGGATTATGAAAGTATAAAGACTATGCGCTGCGGAACATTAGCGGTTCATCCTAATTACCGCGGTATTGGTGTGAGTCAAAAATTATTTGAACTGCATAAAGAAGAGGCGATTCAACATGGATGTAAGCAACTTTTTCTCGAAGTCATTGTAGGAAACGACCGAGCGATTCATTTTTATAATAAGCTGGGCTATGAAAAAGTGTACGATCTTTTTTATTATAATTTAAATGATTTGACTAAAATAATGAATAAAGATTGTAAAGATATTGAAGTAAAACAATTAGAATTTCCAACTTTTAAAGATGGAATTCAGAAATGGTTAAACTTCCATATAAATTGGCAAAATGATATTGATTATATTAAAAAAACAAATAATGTATTTTATGGTGTATATGTCGATAATGACTTAAAAGGCTCTCTATGCGTAAATGAACAAGGTAAAATTAGTTTTATTTTCGTAGACAAAGGTTATAGAAATATTGGTGTTGGGATGAAATTATTACAAGTAGCAAGAGAAGAATTAAATTTATCAAGTTTATCAATTGGGTTTCCTAACAATAATTTATTGGAGGGTTTTTTAAAGAAATGTGGATTTGAAAAGAATTCTTTAGCGCAATATGAAATGTATTTATTACTCTAAGAGCGGAAAGATTTATTCTTTTCGTTTTTTATTTAGCCGTTATGTTGGTAAATGCTCCGCAATTATAATTTGTAATGAGAGGGATTTTGTTTATCCTTAAGTTATTTTTTAAATTGTCAATTTTATGCTAATAATTTTCTTTGTATAATATTCTAATTTTATGTAGAATAGATACGATGGGAGGGGATGAAATGAATAATGGATTAAAGTTTAAGATTTTTGAATTGCATTGTCTCGTTCAAAAGACTTATTCTGATATTAAAATAGCATGTGATATTGCTATTTATCAAGAAAACACTTCTAAATATTTAATTTCATTAGGATTTTTAAATAAATCATATATGACTTATATAGAAGCAAAAAGATTCTATCGCGAAAATGAAGAGCTTGTAAGTGTAGAATTTGATAATTTCTTTGATATGTATGATAAATTAGAAAATGAATTAAAACAAGTTATTTCAACTGAAGATAAAAATCCTTCATTGCTACATAGCAGACTTGATCAGTTTCAGCAGAAAGTTGAAAATATAAATGACCTAATAAAAGTATTGCAAAATGCTCGTTAATGAATGCTTTTTTCTTTTTTGTATAGAAATTATGTATTAAAAATATTTTAGGGATATTACATATTGAAGAGGTGGCTTTTGTAGATTACAAAAGTCATCTTTTTATGTTAGGAATAGATTGTATACATTTTAGCAGTTTCATATAAATAATAGAAATTTATACGAGGTAAATATCATGGGAAATAAAAAAGAAATAGCTATAGTTGCATTAACAACAGGATTCGTTTTAACAAGTGTAACACCATATGGAGTAGGTCATGCAGAGGAACCTGGTCAAATGCAAGTTGAAATTCAAGAGGATTCGTTCCGTACAGGTGATCTTACACAACCATCAAAAAAGGCGCCAGAGAATGTAGTGAAAGATGCACTTAAGGAAAATACGGAGCATGCTTTGTCTCCAAAACAAGTTAGTGCAGAAACAGGAGTAGATTACAAGGTTCTTCAAAAACGTGGTTCTTATGATGGAACTACACTTGTGCGCATGCAACAAATATATGAAGGAAAAGAAGTGTATGGCCACCAGTTGACTGCTCACGTAGATAAAAAAGGTATTATTAAAAGCATTTCAGGAGCTAGCGCACAAAATTTAACACAAGAAGATTTAAAGAAACCTATTAATTTATCAAAAGAAGAAGCGAAACAATATATTTATAAAAAGTACGGAAACGACATTAAATTTATTTCTGAACCAGAAGTTAAGGCGGTTATTTTTGTTGATGAAAATCATGGGCAGGCTAGCAATGCATATCAAGTTACATTTGCTGCTACAACACCAAATTATGTATCTGGAACTTATTTAGTGAATGCTCATAATGGCGATATGTTAAAAGATATGGTACAAGAATCAAGTTTGAAAATAAGTGAAGAGTATGTTGAATCCGTTAAGGAAAATAAAACTAGCAATTTCACATCATTAACTGGAACAGGAAAAGATGATTTAGGCGTAACTCGTACATTTGGTATTTCTAAACAGACCAGTGGGAATTATGCGCTTGCTGATTACACAAGAGGGCAAGGAATTGAGACATATGATGTAAATTATAGAGATATTACAAATGAAGAAAGTTATTATCCTGGCATACTAGCAACTAGCGCTTCAACAACATTTAATGATCCAAAGGCGGTAAGCGCTCATTTCTTAGCAACAAAGGTATATGATTTTTATAAAGAAAAATATAATCGTAATAGTTTTGATAATAAAGGAAAAAAAGTAGTTTCAGTTGTACATGCATGGGATTCTGGAGGAACAAATGATCCTGAAAATTGGGAGAATGCATTTAGTACTAATATTAATAACATCAGTATGCTTTTATATGGAGATCCTATGGTAAAAGCGTTCGATATAGCCGGTCATGAATTTACACACGCAGTTACATCAAGTGAATCTAACCTTGAATTCTCAGGAGAATCTGGGGCAATTAACGAGGCATTATCGGATATTATGGGAACGGCTATAGAGAAATACATAAATAATGGGGAATTTAACTGGACAATAGGAGAGCAAACTGGATCGACTTTTCGTAATATGAAAAATCCAACTGCAATTAATTTTTCAGAAGGACTACCGTATCCCGATGATTATAGTAAATATAATGATTTAAATGGAGAGGATTATGGAGGCGTACATTTTAATTCAAGTATTATTAATAAAGTTGCGTATTTAATTGCACAAGGTGGTACTCATAACGGTGTAAATGTAAATGGTATTGGTGAAGATAAAATGTTTGATATTTTCTATTATGCAAATACTGATGAATTAAACATGACTTCTGATTTCTCTGAATTGAAATTGGCATGCCTTAAAGTCGCAGCTAATAAATATGGAACGAACTCAATTGAAGTTCAAGCAGTCCAAAATGCTTTTGATGCGGCAAAAATTACAGGAACGGTGAAAGAAAACGAAAAAACAGCAGAAAACCAAGCTCCAGAGTTAACTGTACCGTTTACGATTACACTACGTGTAGGTGATACGTTTGATCCAATGAGAAATGTAAAAGCTGTTGATAAAGAAGATGGTGATTTAACAAATAAAGTAAAGCATAAAGGCGATGTAGATACTTCAAAACCAGGTACATACATTGTGGAATACCTGGTTGTTGATTCTCAAGGGGGGAATGCAACGGCTACACAGACTGTAATTGTAGAGGGAAATGGCGAAACATCAGATTTAGAACCTAAATTAACAGTGCCTGTTGGAGCGACAATTCATGTAGGAGATTCATTTGTTCCAATGGCAGAAGTATTAGCTATCGATAAAGAAGACGGTGATCTTACTTCTAAAATCAAAGTTGATGGTGAAGTAGATACAAATAAAGCCGGTACTTACGTATTAAAATACACAGTTACAGATTCAAAAGGCCATGAAGTAACGGCGAAGCAAACTGTAACGGTCAAAGTTAGAGAAGAAGTTAAAAATGATAAACCAATACTAAAAGTACCTGCTACAACTTCAATTACTGAGGGTGATCAATTTGATCCGTTGATAGGAGTATCAGCTACTGACACAGAAGACGGTGACCTTACTTCTAAAGTAGCGTATGAAGGAACTATAGATACAAATAAAGCTGGTATTTATGAAATAATATATAGTGTAAGAGATTCCGTGGGTAATGAGGTAAATACGATACAAAAAGTATTAGTGAAAGATAAAGAAACTAGCAAACCTAATGGTCTTGCTAATAAGGCAAATAAGAGTAATATCTCTAACAACAGTAATAGCGATAAAAAAGAATATACATATAAGGAGCTTCCAAAGACGGGTGTAAGTACAACTAACAGTGCAGCAATCGGCATATTGATGATTATTACAGGCACAGTACTCACTTTTGTTCGCAAATTTAGAAAGATACAAAAATAATAGTAGGGATTATTCGTTTGAAGAAAAGAGTTCAGTATTCAAAAGAAATAAAGTAGAAAGTAAATAAAACGAAATATGGATTTTTTACTTATTAAGATTTTAATAGTTAAGCGGTACATTTGGCTTTTATAAAAATTTGCAGTTGGATACTATTCTGTCTACAGAACTATATTACATATAAAACACGTTACTATTCTTTTATTTTAATGAGAATAGTAACGTGTTTTTTGATTTGAAAATAGCATAAATCCTATAGCTCATGAATATAGGAGTACTTCTAATTTGCCATTGATAAGTTACTGAAAACATTTTGTTTTAATGGAAGGTTCACTCTAAATGACAACATGAGATTTTCGATATTTACCAGGTGTTTCATTGGTGAATTTTTTGAAAATTTTAGTAAAATAACTTTGATCGCTAAAATTAAGCGAAGCGCATATGTCTGATAAGGGATAGGTGGTGAAAGTTAATAATTTCTTTGCTTCTTCGACTCGTTCACGTTGAATGTACTCAATTAATGAAATACCAACCTCTTTTTTAAATAATATAGATAAATAATCTGAATTCACATTTGCAAATTTAGCAAGTTGTTTAACAGATATTGGATTGTAAATATTTTTAAAAATATAGTTTTTGCAAATAGCAATAGTCTGTGAATGTTGCTGTGTTTTTTGTGCCTTTACACGGTCTGCAAAGGTGCAAAAAGCATTTTTTAATAAATCCCAAACAGATTCTTTGTCTTTTAAATCTTCTGTTCTTTGAATATGTAAATCATAAATTTTGTAAGCAATCCCAGATGGAAGTCCCCCTTTTATCGCATATCTAGTAGCGAGCGTGATGGATGAAATACAAATGTTTTTATGACGTCTTAATTGATGGAATGAAGATAAAGATGAAAGAGTCTCTTGTTGGAATTCGTAATAATATTTGAGTACGGTTTCTTTATCCCCGTCTTCTATAGAACTAAGTAGTTGCTGCTCTATATATAAATTATGATAAATGGATTCGTCTTTTTGCATTGAAATATATACATCTTCGTTTAAGATGCTGCTATGACTTATATGAAGTGAGTCACTGTTCTTTGAAAAGGTGCTTACATCTGAATTTTTTTTATAGAGAATGTTATAGAACAATATCGCTATATTTACAAAGAAATTTTGATCTTTGACTGACAATGAAAAATAATGGTCTCTTGTTCTTTTATAATTTGGAATAAAATTAAGGTTACTATCCGCTTTACTTGTAGAAAAATTTACATGTGTCAAGGGCCCAATAATAACAGTACCGTTCACCATATAATCGCTCTTTATGTGAATTAAAATAAAGTGCCCTAGATATTCGTGAGTTCTGAAGATGGGGGAATTATATGTATCATTTCTCTGAAAAAGCATATGTAACTGTTCTATTTTTGATGTATATAACGAATGTGAATCATTTTTGGATTTAAATTCTAAAAGAATATTTTTGTTACAATCTAAAAAACAAACTGGAATTTCGAAAGATTGAAAAAACATATTGCAAATGTACTCTATCTCAACTAGACTGAGTTTTTTAGTCATATTCTTCCTCCTTACAGTTATGCGTAATAGTTAAATAAACATATATTCCTTTTTCATAAGTAGATACGGAAAACCTTTATCAATAAAAAATATAAATAAAAGTTATAAACTTCTAAGAATAATACCATAATTTAACATGAATAGCACATATTATTTGAATATACAGGTAATAGTTTTGGACAGTAACGTAAAATATGAATCGTCACACTTATTTGTTGGTTATTACTTATATGTATTAAAAAATGATTAAGATTGGATTTTAAATAGGGATAGGAAGTGAGATATGAATAGATTGACAGTAAGTGACTAGTCGAAATTAGCAGTGAAAGCTATTATGTAACAAATGTAATGATTCTTGAAATAGGGATATACGTGTAATTTAGGGGAGAAAATTACATATATCATGCGGAGAGACAACGTAATAATAGAAGATAAGAAAAGTGAATAAGTGATTGTAAACAATGGATTGTTGGACGACTATGTTTTATGTTATTCGTTTAAATCTGATACTTGGCACACTATTGCTTTTAAGAAGGTAATAGTAATAAAGAAATTTTTAAAATGATAGAAGTAGTAAAGGGGATAAGAGAAATGAAAAAAATATTTAGTGTGCTTTTAGTGTTATTCTTAACATTTTCTACATGGTCTAGTGTATTAGTAAAGGCAGATTCATCATCTAAAGGTACTTTAACGATTCATAAGTATGAACAAGAAAAAGATGGAGCGCAGGGACTAGAAGGTGACGGTTCTGCAAATCAAGAGGTGCCAAAAGATGTGAAACCATTAAAAGGTGTAACGTTTGAAGTGAAAAGGGTTGCTTCTTTTGAAAAAATTTCAAACGATGGGAAAATCGTAAAAGAAGACGTGAAACCTGTAATGGGAGCCACTCCAAATCAAGTAGTAACAGATGATAACGGACAAGTTGTATTAAAAGATCTTCCGCTAGGACGTTATGAGGTGAAAGAAGTGGCAGGACCTCCACATGTTAATCTAAACCCCAATACGTATACAGTGGATATCCCATTAACGAATAAAGAGGGTAAGGTGCTAAACTATGATGTTCACATGTATCCCAAAAATGAGATTAAACGTGGTGCAGTGGATTTAATAAAAACTGGTGTAAATGAAAAAGCATTAGCAGGTGCAGTATTCTCTTTATTTAAAAAAGACGGTACAGAAGTGAAAAAAGAGTTAGCAACAGATGCTAATGGTCATATTCGCGTGCAAGGATTGGAGTATGGAGAATACTATTTCCAAGAAACAAAAGCTCCGAAGGGCTACGTAATAGATCCAACTAAACGTGAGTTTTTTGTTAAAAACTCCGGAACAATTAATGAAGATGGAACTATTACTTCTGGTACAGTAGTTAAATTAGAAGTGAAAAACTATGAAGAACCAACAATTGATAAAAAGATTAACGGAAAATTGGAAGCGTTACCAATCAATCCGTTAACTAATTATCATTATGATATTAAAACATTAATTCCAGAAGACATTAAGGAATACAAAAAATATGTGGTAACAGATACTTTGGATAATCGTTTAGTGATTCAAGGAAAGCCAATCGTGAAAATTGATGGGGCAGAAGTAAATGCAAGCATTGTAGAGGTAGCTATAGAAGGTCAAAAAGTAACAGCTACAGTAAAAGATTTCACAAAATTAGATGGTAAAAAAGAATTTCATTTGCAAATTAAATCTCAAGTAAAAGAAGGAGTACCATCTGGTTCGGAAATTTTAAATACAGCAAAAATTGATTTTACAAATAAAAATGATGTAATTGGAGAAAAGGAATCTAAACCCGTAGTTGTTATTCCAACAACTGGAATAATTGAGTTAACAAAAATTGATGGTGCTAATAAGAATAAATTAAAAGGTGCGGAGTTTGTACTTAAAGATAAAAATGGAAAAATAGTTGTTGTAGCAGGAAAAGAAGTAACAGGTGTATCAGATGAAAATGGTGTTATTAAATGGTCTAACATTCCATATGGAGACTATCAAATTTTTGAAACGAAAGCACCAACATATACAAAAGAAGATGGTACAAAAGCTTCTTATCAATTATTAAAAGATCCCATCGATGTAAAGATTAGCGAAAATAATCAAACGGTTAAATTAACGATTGAAAATAATAAAAGTGGATGGGTTCTTCCGGTAACGGGTGGCATAGGAACGACTCTTTTTACTGTAATAGGTCTTACGTTAATGGTTACAGCGGCATTTGTTTTCTTTAGAAAAAAGTCTGCTAATAATTAAGATTTTAGGAACATGTAACTATGGGAAAAGGGGAGAAGCAAAATGCTTCCCTCTTTTCGATATTTAAGCATATACAGAGGTGGAAATATGAAACGAAATCTTGTTTTGGGAGGTATTTTTTTATTTGGATTAGGTGTTTTTTTATATCCTACTATTAGTAATTGGTTGGCGACTCGTGCACATTATTCTGAGATTAGCTCTTACGATAAGAAGATCAAAGCGCTACAAAAGAAAGAAGTTGAACGTAGGGAAAAAGAAGCAGCTGAATATAATAAACAAGTTCACACTTCCACGAAAACATTTACTGATCCATTTTCTGAAAAAAAAAGTAATCATCAAGCATATGCTGATGCGTTAAATTTAGGAGATGTAATGGGGTATATTGAAATATCGAAAATTAATATAAAACTGCCAATCTATCAAGGGACATCTGAGGAAGTATTGAGCCGCGGGATAGGTCATTTAGATTTTTCTTCGCTCCCGATAGGTGGAGAAAATACGCACACTATTTTAACAGGGCATCGTGGTTTACCATCAGCAAAATTATTTACAGATTTAGATAAGTTGAGCAAAGGAGATCTTTTTTATATTCATTCTTTAGACAAAGTTCTTGCTTATAAAGTAGATCAAATTAAAGTAGTGTTACCACATGAAACGGACGATCTACAAATTGTAGAAAATAAAGATTATACAACTTTAATTACGTGTACGCCTTATGGAGTAAACACCAATAGATTGCTAGTTCGAGGTGAGCGCGTGGAGTTAAACGAGAAAGAAAAACAAAAAGTGAGTACAGAGATATTTATATTTAATAAGTGGACTGTAATAGTTACAATCCTATTGTTATGTGTGCTTCTCGTCGTAATTTATAAGAAAAAGTTAACTCGATAGAATGTATTTATCCTGCATTAATGGGAAGTGGGACCGGAAATTCAAAGATAAGTAAAGACGGTATATAGGGGATGAAGTAAATCATCATTAATAAAAATTCATTTTATTCGATTATAAAAAAATACGGTAAAGGTGGGAACAAAGGAATTGAGGCTACGATTAAAGCTGGTAAGTATTCATTTTATTGTTTTGTTAATGTTAAGTGTAAGTTTTGTCGTATATGTACCAAAAGAAGCATATGGATCCACGACTACCTTAGAAGGTCTAGGAGATATATCGCGTTATAATGCTGTTGTCTTTGGTAACCATAAAGCAATAGGTGGCGACATTGAAGGAGCAATTGCAGTCCAAGGTGATATGGATGCATCGGGGTATACGATTGTAGGTGCTGCAGCGGGAACATCTAATATAGTAGGTGAAAAATGGGTTGATGAGGGATATCCGTCCTTGTTATTGTCTGGAAAATTTAAGAAATCAAGGGAAGAATCTTTTATCATTCAAAACGGAATAGTCGTAATGACAAAAGAGAGTGATCCAGATCGCATCATACAATCCTCTTATGATCGTATCGTTTATAAAGAAAAACTAGAAATTGACGCGAAATTTAATGAATTTCGCAATATAGTGAACCAAGTCAGTAAAAATGCAGGTCAATATAAAACGAATACCCCAATTCCAAATATGAGTCATGGAATCGGAAAAGATATAAACAATCCTAATATTTATGTTTCATCAGAATTGACAGGGAAAATCAATTTAGATATAAGAGATGTATTTTTACCAAATGCTAAGGACAAAGATTTTGTTGTTATGTATTCGAATGCAACAGAGGTTACATTTAAAAATGGGTCTATTCTATATGACACGAACAATATTGGAAGGGCTACAGATATAGTTCCTACATCACAACCATATTCTCCTAATTCCCCGTTTACTGAGCTATACGGGAAAGTGATTTGGGTTTTTCCAAATGCGAAAAAAATTACAACAGAGGGATATGGTGTCGTTGGGAGTGTGTTTGCTCCCAATGCTGTATTAGAAACAAAAGGCGGCTCGATTAATGGACAAGCATTTGTCGGCGCGGTACAACAAACTGGTGGATTTGAATTTCACAATTTCAAATTTAACTGGCAACATTGGAACAAGCCTAGTACAGGAAAAGTAAAAATAAAAAAGGTTGATAGTAATAATGATAATAAAAAATTGGTGGGAGCAAAGTTTAAAATTGAAGATTTAAATGGGAAAATAGTTGGAGAACTAGTAACAAATGAAGAAGGAGAAGTAATATCAAAAGACTTACCAATAGGAAACTATACCTTAGTGGAAGTAGAAGCACCTAAAGGTTACGAATTATTAAAAGATAAAATAGCTGTAAAAATAGAAAAAGATACAGTAGTAGAAATTAAAATAGAAAATAAGAAATTGCCAGATCCGACTGGGCAATTTGAAATTGAAAAAGTTGATGATAAGGATAGTGAATTAAAGCTAAAAGGCGCTGTATTTCAAGTGTTAGATAAAGAAGGGAAAGAACTTAGTAGATTAATAACGGATGAAAAAGGAAAGGTAATTTCCAACCAATTAGCAATTGGTAAGTATACGATTAAAGAAATAAAAGCACCGAACGGATACATGTTACTTAGAGATCCAATAGAAATAGAAATTACAGAAGCAGTAAAGACACAAAAAATAACAGTGAAAAATGCGAAGAATAATTGGGTAATTCCTAATACTGGTGGGAGCGGAACAACAATTTTTTACGTAATTGGTATTATGCTAATGTTTGGTGTGCTATATTTCTGTAAGAAAAATCGTATATTATGAACTGATTTTATAGAGTTAGACAGATTGTTGCGTTAGAGAGTTTTTAGGGCATGAGTTCGGTATTGTACTGGACTCATGTTACTACATTTGTTGAAGGAGGAAGGATAATAGTAAACATAGAATATATTAATGAATTAAAATGTTTAAGAGGTGAACATGGTGGCAATAAAACAAGACGAAATTAAAGTAGTTGTCGGAGCTGGAGTGTTTAATAATAATCCAGGCTGGATTCAAACGCAAGAAGATGAACTTAACTTACTAGATAAAGCTACGTGGGAAGAAAGATTTGAATACAACTCTATTTCAGCTATTTTAGCTGAGCATGTATGGGAACACCTTACTTTTGAAGAAGGTGTAAGAGCAGCTGAAATCTGTTATGAATTTTTAAAACCATCTGGTCATATTCGGTGCGGAGTCCCTGATGCATTCTTTCAGGATGAGGTATATCAAAATATAGTTCAAATAGGGGGACCCGGTCCGAAAGATCATCCAGCAGCAAGTCATAAAATCGTTCATAATTATAAAACATTAACGAAAATGTTTGAAACTGCTGGATTCGAGGTAGTTTTACTTGAATATTGTGATGAAAATGGTCAGTTTTATTACAACGAATGGGATGCAAACGACGGTGTTATTTTCCGTTCGAAAAGGTATGATTCTAGAAATAAAGGCGATAAACTTGGTTTTCCATCGCTAATTGTTGATGCGATTAAGCGCTAATCATTCAACCAAAAAAGGAGTTAATCCTATGATTTCATAAGTCGCAAATGCGGCTTTTTTATTTGTACGTAAATCTATATTTTATTTTCAATACTATATAACTCGATTTAGAAAATATTTAAGTTTTTCTCAGCGTCATTCACTTTAAATTAACACTTCGTTGACATAAATATTTATTTTATATTTATATTCGTGTAAAATAAAATGAGAACATATATTCTATATAAGGAGGCAATCAAAATGATAGCTGAAATTGGGAAACTAAATGATGGATATATTGTGAAATTTGAACGCCAATTTCCATATACGGCAGAAGAAGTTTGGTCTGTATTAACAGAAAACAGTAAGCTGAAAAAATGGATGTCCAATTTACAGATTGAAAGCCTTAAAACGGGTGGAATAATAAAGTTCGACATGATGAACGGTTCATTCATAAACATTGATATTTTAGAGTGTCAAGTAAACTCAGTACTTGAATTTACTTGGGATAAAGATCGTGTCCGATTTGAAATACATAAAGAGGAAAATGGTACTCTTTTATTCCTTAAAGAGTACATTCATGAATTAACAGATCATACACCGAGAGATATAGCTGGTTGGCATATTTGTTTAAATCTTTTTTCTTCTGTTTTAGAAGGAGAAGAGAAAGAATTTTCTAAAGATGAATGGCAACAATGGTTTGAAATATACAAGGATAAGATTCATGAAGTGAGAGGATAATTGTATAATAGGTAATATTCATTATGTAATTATTATATTTTAAAAATGCTTTTGTGAATAAATAAGAATAGAGGTTAATATGAAAGTAAATCAATTAATTGCTAATAACATAAATAAATTAGATGCAACTATACCGTTTAATAAATCGTTTGGAATTGCTGGGTTATCTGGATCGGGTAAAACAACTTTTTGCCAAACAATTGGTGAAGAATCAAAAAAACGATTAGTTTCTTTATTACCAAAGGCTGAATATCAATATTTATTTCCTAACATTATGGAAACAAATTTTAGTGCTATTAAGATGGAAGAAATGCCATTAGTACTTTTTCTAGGAAAATCATCGATTTCGTCTAATCCGCGTTCAACGATTGGTACTCATACTGGTGTTTTTACAGAGGTTCGGGAAAAACTTGCTGAAGTATTTAATCTTTCTCCAGAGGTCTTTTCATTTAATAATCAATTAGGCTGGTGTACTGGTTGTAAAGGCCGTGGTACTACAAAAAATGTTGAGTGTAAAAAATGTAAGGGAAAACGTTATAGTGAAGAAATTGAACAATATGAAATTGATTTGTTGGAAAAGCCACATTCAATCTCAAATATTAATGATTTAAGTGTTGAATCTATTCTTTCACTAGCAAAACAATTAAATATTAGTGAGGAAAAACAGCATATACTGCAAAATATTATTAATATGAACATTGGTTATTTAACATTAAATCGAATTATGGGTACGTTGTCAGGTGGAGAGTTAACACGACTTTATTTGGCTGAATTCATGGCAGTAAGTGAAAATGCTGTAATTATTATTGATGAGATTTCAGTTGGACTTGATCATGAAACATTATTACAAATTTTAGAAGAGATTAAACGATTAGGGTGTAAAAATCAAATTTGGCTTATTGATCATTCAGATACGGTACTAGATACAACTGATGAGCAATTGTTCTTTGGACCTGGTAGCGGAAAATATGGCGGGAAAATTGTGAAAGAATCACCAAGACCAAAGTCAATACTGTGGGAGCGAAATAAAGAAATACCAACAGAATATTATACATTCTATGATTTATATTGCCGTAATATCCAAATGGCGGAGTTTCAAATTCCTAAAAACAGGCTTGTAACGGTTACAGGAGAATCGGGATGTGGGAAATCTACACTTGTCAACGAATGTCTAGCTACAGATTTTTTAAAACGATATCCAAAAGATAAATTAGTTATGGTAGGACAAGACCGAAATCAATCAATTACAAGTCGATCAACTGTAGCAACTTTCCTAGATATTAAAAAGAAACTCACAAAGTATAGTGAAGACATTGATGATATTTTTGAGCGCTCGATTGAGGATATTATTGATGAACTTCCAAATGAAGATATCGCTTATAAACGTTTGAGCTTACTAATTAAATTAGGGCTTGGCTATTTAACATTAGAGAGAAAAACACAAACATTATCGACAGGTGAGTTTCAATGTGTTCATTTAGTTTCGGAATTATTTGCAAACACTAGAAATCCACATACATTATTCATTTTTGATGAGCCTTCAAAAGGTTTATCACAAAATATTTTAAATCAATTTATCGATAGTATTAGAGGTATTCTGCAAGATGAATCAGTTTCTATCATTATGATTGAGCATAATCGTTACATGTTAGAAAGCTCTGATTATATAGTTGATTTTGGAAAAAGGCAGAATGAATCTGTAGAGCATTTGGATGTTGTTAATCATGAGGATTACTATCATCAAAAAAGTAATGTGAATAGCACAGAGAAAATAAATATCTCTTCAATGCTTAAGCAGAAAAAAGGAGTTCACTATTTAGAAGAAAATCATATTAACTATTTTAAAAATGCCGAAAATGTTTATAAGGGCGGTATTTTAAAAAGTTTATCATCAATGGCTAGGTTAATTTATGGTGAATATGAATCTGATACAATCGCACCTGTTATTGCTATTGATCTTGAAAGACATTTATATAGTCAATATAGTTTCTTATATGAGATTGGTGGATTAATTAATCATATTGTAGCTGCTCATCCAATTAATAAAGATACGAGAAGTTTTGATTTCTATTCACAGGACAATCATTGTCCATCTTGTTCTGGACGTCTTCAAATTGAAGTTTTTGATAAAGATATTGCCATTCAAGATAAAAGTGTTCCATTTTGGGATGGGCTATTCGATCAAGAAATCATGAAGGTATTAAAATTTTATCAGCATGAAAAAATAGAATTTCTATTCGAAGAAATAAAAAATGAGCTTGGTCACGATTTGTCAAAGAGCTATAATGATATGTCAGAAGAAGAAAAGCATACGTTTTGGTACGGATATTTTGAAAAATCATTTTATGATAAAAAAGGAAAGACACGCAGAACATGGGTAGGGTTTAATACAATTATTGGTGGATATATTGTTATTTCAAAAGCACCTATTAAAGAAGAAATTAAGAGTTCAAAAAAAATGATGAAATGTCCAATTTGTGAGAGGACGGTTTTAAATCATCATAAACCACTTAAATTTGGTAACGTAGATATTCGTGAAATAATCAATCAGCCTATTAATAAAGTATTGAAAATAGTTGGTGATTTACCGGCACTTGTTAAATTGAAGTCTATTGTTGGTGGCGATATGGTATTGACGGAAGATGTTTCTTTATTGCCAAGAAAAGCACAAGTTGCATTGAAAATGTTTGAATTAGAACAAGCAAGCTTTTCAAACTATGAAATGGTGTTACAAAATGTCTTACCATTCTGGAGCGAAATAAAAGGAAATATCGAATCCATTAGTGTTAATAATCAGGTAACTGTTTGTGATTTCCCTAATGTTTATGAAACGAGAGAAACCATTATAGATAAGTATTTCACAAATGGTAAATATAAAAAACTTACGTATGTATACGAAGCGTTTGGATACAAAAAATTAGTTACCCAAATTAATAAAATTAAAAAAAGTAATCCATGTCCATTTTGTAAAGGTAAGAAAGTGATAACCGAAGATAATCTACATGATGGTGTCTTTAAACTAACAATTCCATGTGTAACTTGTAATGCAAGTGGTATTAATGACGAAGGGTTAAAAGAAGTTGTCGAGGGCGTGGATGTACAAACGTGGTTAACTGGAAAAGTAAGTGATGTTGTGAATGAAAGCTTATTAACAGAAGTTGTTGGACAAATACCCATTTTCAATCGCATACGTGAGTTGGATAAACGAGATATGATGGCGGTTTATGAATGTCTTGAGAGTAATCAGTAAATTTTATTAATATATGTTTTATTAACATAAATTAATAAAACATATATTCTTTATAATGTATATATTAGCGCAGTATGATTAATACAAGGTAATGAAAGAAGATCCAATTTCTTAATATCAAAATTAAGAAATTGGATCTTTTAGTATTTTTATGTCTCCATACAATATTTTTCAATAAGAAAAGAAGTAATATGGAAGGAGAGATACAAAACAAATAGTGATAAACGATTAATATATTATGTAATTATTATATTATAAAAACGAAAATTAAGGTTTAAAATGGTTCGTAAGTGATATGTTTTTGTTTATTAATCTATTTTTCATTGTCTGATTTTTTAAATTTAACAGAAATATATACTTGAATGAAGTATATATTTCTGTTAAATTTATCCTATGGATAGAACAAGTTTAATTAAAGGTCATTTAGAAATGTGTGTATTATCTATTTTGTCGAAAAAGAAAAGTTATGGTTATGAGATTATGAAAGAACTTGAAATAAACAATTTAAAATTGAAAGGAGTAGGAAGTATTTATCCTATTTTAACTAAGTTGAAAAATCAAGAGTGGGTTAACACTTATCAAGAGGTAACAGACAGTGGTAAAGTGAGGATTTATTATGAAATTAATGAAAATGGGAAAATACGTCTTGAGAAGAAAATTAATGAGTGGTTAGAATTGCAATTGGACATTCAAACATTATTAAAAAGTGGTTTGAAAGGAGACCTTCTGAAATGAGGAATAAATTGATAGGTAAAGAAAAGCAATTTTTAAGAGACGTACTTAAGGAATTAAAGCAATACGATATTAGTTTAGAAGAAAGGGAAAATATTAAGAGACAAATATTAGAACATATTCAAGAGTGTCATGAACATGGTGAAGACAGTATAGATGATTTAGGTACCCCTCAATTATTTGTTAAAGATTTTATAGAAATAAATGAAATTGATTTACAAGTTAAAATGAAACAACTTCAAAATGAAAAAGGAAAATTCAACACATTTATCTTACGTGGCATATTCATCGCAATTATTACTTACCTCATCTCGCAAACTACATTTTCAATATTTTTAACTGAATCATTTAATTCAACTAATAGCAAAAATACATTTAATTATAATATTTTATATCGCATATCAGAGAATCAATGGTGGAACGTTTTATTAATAATGATTAGCTTTATGCTCTCTGTAGTAGTGTTTATTAGCTTAGTAAGTTATAAAAAAAGAAAGCTATCTAAAGTATAATGAAGAAAACTATCTATAAACTATTTCAAATCTATATTCTTTGTAATGTAATAGTATTATGTATCATTTATCCAAAAGCATATGCTCAGCAAGATATTAAAGCTACTTTAGATAAGTATATTGAAAAATTTATAAAGGAACAGAATATTCCAGGGGCTGCTGTTGCAATTGTACATAATAAAGATGTATTCTTCACTAAAACGTGGGGGATTACTGGGGAATCTGAAAAAAAAATAACTAGTAAAACACCATTTGCAATCGGTTCAATAAGCAAATCTTTAACAGCTTTAGCTATAGTAAAATTAATAGAAGACAAAAAGATAAAATTAGAGGATTCAGTTCAACAACATCTTCCTTGGTTTAAACTAAAAGATTCTCAAATATCCTCATCTATAACAATCCAACACCTTTTAACTCATACAAGCGGAATAAACACATATGAAGGCTTATTAATATCAGATAAGCAATCCAAAAGTTCTACAGCATTAAAAGAAAATGTAATGAGACTTTCAAATGTAAAATTAACTGCTCTACCAGGAGAAAAATATCAATATAGTAATGCGAATTATATTGTTTTAGGTGCACTTATTGAGGAAATTACAAATGATACATATTCCTCATATATGGAAAAACATGTTTTTCAGCTATTAAATATGAATGGTGCGGCAGCAAGTAAAGAAACTGCATATGAAAAAGGCTATTTAACAGGTTATCAGTCATGGTTTGGCATACCAAGAAAAAGTGTAGTATCCTATGATAATGCCGGGGCACCGTATGGTTATATTACCGCAAATTTGGAAGATATGATTCAATTTATTATGTTTTTGAATCGACAAGAAGATACTCAATTTTTAAAGAAAGAAAACATCGACCTTTATCTTACACCACTTTATAACATAAATTCAGAAAAAAGCTATGGTTTTGGATTAAGAACAACAAGTATAAATGAAAGCGAAACGATGATTTGGCATTCAGGATCAACGCCCGATGCTCGTACAGAAATATTTACTTTAAATAAAAGTGGCTGGGGTGGTGTGATTTTAACAAATAAAAATCATGTATTAGAAGAACCAGCACTTTCAGTATTAAAAAAGGGGATTATTAATATTTTGAATGAAGAAGAACCGGTTGATCCCCATAAAAGCATACCATTTACACAAATTGTTATGTCTACAGTTATACTCGCGCTTTTCATTTCATCAATTATGTTAATTAAAAAATATAAACATAAGGAAACTGTAAAAAAATTAACTTGGTTATTCGTAGGGGCTCTATTCCTACTATTATCTATTATTTTCATCCCACTTCTTACTTATTGTACAAGCTCACCATGGCGTACGATAAAAATATTTGCGGCAGATGTAGGTTTACTTACAAGTATTATAGTAATTTTATTAGCTGTGAACGGATTATTATCAATCTTTATAGGCATAAGACAGAAGAGTATATAAGGGTAAATAATTAAAGAAATATAATTCAAACGTTATAAACAGTTGACCCTCACACAATGTCATTGTTTAAGATAAAGTTGAGCTTCAAAGTAGATGTAACTTATAGGAGGAAATCATGTTTAAAATAGGGGATTTTTCAAAACTATCTTCCATTAGTATACGAATGTTGAGACACTACGATAAAGTGGAATTACTACAACCAGTAAAAGTCGATGAGCAGAGTGGATATCGATTTTATTCAGCAGACCAATTAAAAAAAGTAAATCAAATTCAAACGTTAAAAGCTATGGGGTTTAATATTGCTACTATTAAAGAAATAATAGAATGCGATAATATAGATACCATAAAAGAGAAATTTTTTAATCGTAGTGCTCAAGTTAAAGAAGACATGAATAACCTCCAAAAACAGTTCCGTCTCCTCGAAGGCTCAATGAAAATGATGAGAGAGGATGTTGTTGAGATGAATTATCATGTTTCAATAAAAGAAATTCCAGAAAGAACTGTAGCTAGTGTTAGAAAGATTATCCCATCGTATAATTGCGAAGGTGATTTATGGAGTATATTGATGCAAGAAATTCAAATAGGAAATATTAGTATTGACCATCCAAGTTATAGTATTGCGGTTTTCCATGATAGTGAATACAAAGAAAATGATGTAGATATAGAAATACAGCTAAGTATTCTTGGTAAGCACGAAAATACAAAAGACGTTGCATTTAAAAAGATTGAATCAACTCATGTAGCTTCCATAACAGTTAATGGAAGTTATGAACAGATGACAGCTGTAAATGAAGCTGCGGCAAAATGGATTGAGACAGAAGGTTACGAATTAGCAGGTCCAATGTTTAATATTTATCATGTGAGCCCAGCGATGGAATCGGATCCTAATAAGTGGGTTACAGAAGTTTGTTATCCAATAAACAAATAAGTAATAAAAAAAGGCATGTTTTATGCCTTTTTTATTTTATTAATATCTCAATATATATAAATCTTCCTCTTTACAGTTTTCGTATCGGACTATATAAGGCAATAAAGACTTCAATTATTTTAGTAAAAGCAGCTAAAGCAAATATAAATACAGGATTGTAGGCTGAAATAATTCCACCTACTAATGCCCCCAATGGCATAGATAATCGTGTAAGTACACGAGAAAAACCTAAAACACGTCCTTGCAAATTGGATGGAACAGTTTCCTGCCGAATTGATGTAACAATCGTATTCCATGTGATATTACATGTCATCGCGATTCCGAAAGCAATTCCGGGAGCAAGCCAATATGTACTCCACAAAGCAAATGTTAACCCAAGCGCTCCTAAAAATAGGAGTAAAGGAATAAGTACACCACGTCGAAATTTCTTTTCTAAAGGAACGGCAATTAAGCTTCCTAAAAGCCCACCTATTCCTATTAAAGTATAATTATAGCCACTTTGTGCGGAGGTAAGATTTAATGTCGATAATAAATAATACATAAGTACACCTAAAACAGCACTTGCTCCAAAGTTACCTACCATAGCTTGAAGTGACAAAGCTATATTTAACCGATCATTTTTGAGCCATTTAAATCCATCAAACAAATCATTTAGTACATTTTGCAATGTTTTTTTATCAGTATTCTTTTTATTTAAGTTTTTCATAGAAGGTAATATAATCACAGCAATTAATGTAGCAATAAATGAAAGAACATTAATCCAAAGTACTTGAAAGCCGCCAATAAAAGATATGAAAAGCCCAGCTATGATTGGACCAAACAAACTAGCCAATTGATTAACCATTTGATATAAAGAATTAGCCTTCGTTAATGATGCACCTGCGATGTGTGGAATGACTGTAACTGTTGTTACATCAAAAAGCATGGACATAACTGCTAAGATAAAAGTAATTACGTATAAATGCCAGACCTCTAATATATGTAATGCATGTAAAATTGGTACGAGACTTACTAAAATAATATTGGTGATATCTGCCATCCAAAGTAACTTTTTTCGATCATATCGATCAACTAGTACACCAACTAAAGGGCCAAATAAAACGATTGGCAATACGTTAACAGCAAATAAAGAACTCATAATTACAGCTGAACCAGTTAATTGATAGGCAATCCAAGGCAGTGCAAAAGTATATAGTGAATCCCCGATTCGTGAAATGAGTAAACCAAAAATAAAAATCTTGTATTCTTTTGAAAAAGTTGTCTTGACAGTTAATCTTTGTTCTTGTACAAATTTCACAATTGTATGACCTCCCTTTTTTATAGAGGAACTTGAAAATAATCCGCCCAATACGTATTAAATATAGAATTCTGTAAGAAGTTGTTGAATCCTACCTTTATAAGGTTAATTTTATATAAAAGTGTAGGGAATAGAAATTAGGGCGGCTTTTATTGGATGAGGCGGAATGATTCGAGAACAAAAAGGATTGCTAGATAAAGAGTTAATCTTACGACCTTTTTCACAACTTTTGTTTTAGCAGAACTAATAAAAGAGAATCCTATATTACTTCAGCAATGTTTAAATTAGCAACAAAAGCCACTGTAATAAGGGGCTTTTGTTGCTAATAATTTAATGATATGTGTACCCTCCATCTGGAAATAATACATTACCCGTAGTAAAACTATTTTGCATTAAATATAGAACAGTATGTGCAATTCCATTATTATGGCCAGGCCTTTTTACAAGAGAAAGAGATTTATAAGATTCATAAGCATTATCAAGAAATAACACCTAAAGTAGAATATAGCTTAACTGAGCATGGAAAAACAGTCAGTACTGTTTTGGATAGTATGTGTAGTTGGGGAAGAGGACATTTAGAACATATAGATAAAGGTGAACTATAAAATTATTATGTAAACTTAGCGTCGTACGAAGTGGAATGGTGTTTTAATAATTTGTATTTTATAATATATAATTAAATAGTGTTGTAGGTTATTATACATATTTAATTCGTTTTTACAAAGGGGAGTTATAAGGTGAATGAATTAGAGTACAAAAGCTTTTATGATAAAGTAGGAAGATTAAATGGATGGGATTTTAGTAAAATAAAATGTGAAACTGTAGGAGAAATATGGGACTTTTATGGAGAAGTGAAAGAAAGATGTAAATCATCAGACATTCTACTTGATGTTGGTACAGGCGGAGGAGAAAATGTACTTAACATAGCATCATCAGCTAAATTGTTGATTGGAATTGATAATTCTAACGGCATGATTGAAACGGCACATTCTAACTTGAAAAAATCAGGTGTACAAAATGTTGAGTTTCTTCAAATTGGTTCTGAAGCTTTAACATTTCCGCATGCCCATTTTGATATTGCTTCAAGTTGTCATGCTCCGTTTCTAGCATCTGAGTTAGCAAAAGTAATGAAAAAGGGTGCCTTTTTCTTAACACAACAAGTAAGTGAGAATGATAAATTAAACCTGAAAGAAGCATTTGGCAGAGGACAATGCTTAGGTGAAAGAGATGGAACTTTAAAAGAAAAGTATATGGGTGAACTTATAAATGCAGGATTTGAACTCGTGCAAGTACGTGAATATGATGTTACTGATTATTACAGTACGCCTGAAGATCTTATTTTCTTATTAAAACATACACCTATTATTCCTAGATTTGGAGAAGAGGAAGAGGATTTTACTATTTTACAAAAGTTCATTGAAACAAATAGTTCTGAAAAAGGGATTCGTACGAATTCAAAAAGATTTATGATTATCGCTGTTAAATTATAATATATTTTAGCGTAAAAGCTGCTTTTCATTTAAAGAAAAGCAGCTTTTTGTGTGGAAAAGAATACAGGAAATACTTGAAAATAATAGAAATAAATAAAGTGTAAATCAAAATATGGAGGATAAATGTTTTGAAACGTTACTATATTAGCAATGAAAAAATAAATGTACATATTACTGAATGGGGGAATAATGACAAGCCCGTTATCTTTTGTTTACATGGATTAGGTAGTACGAGTTTAAGTTTTATAGAAATTGCTGAGGAATTAAAAGAAGAGTATAGATTTATCTCCGTTGATGCACCTGGACATGGTAAAACACCGCCATTTGAAAGAACAGAAGATTATGAGATGCAGAATTTAGCAAATTGGTTAAATGAAATAATAAATGAATTGAGAATCGAATACTTCTATTTTCTATCACATTCATGGGGAAGTTTTGTAGCGTTATTTTATTTGTTACATCATTCAGAAAAAGTACAAGGAAGTATTCTTATTGATGGTGGATATCAAACAAAAAGGCTTCAAGAAAAAACGTTGGAAGAAGAAATTGCTTATTATGAAAAGGACTTTGATGAATACGTTTTTAATAATTGGGACGAATTTTTCAAAAGTGAAAAAGAAGCTTATACTAGGTGGTCTTCATTGTTAGAAGTTGCTGTAAAGGACCTAGGGATCGAAATGGATAACAAAGTATGGTGGCATGCCAGGGGGAATACAGCTAGTAATATAATAAGAGGTATGTATAAAGATGAAACGATAGATATATATGAGAAGCTGCCGGCTAATATTGTATTACTCCGAGCTACAGTTCCACAAGTTTGGGCGGATTATAGAGATAAGACAGTAAATGTTTTCAAAGAGAAAACGGACAGTATAGTAAAAGTAATTCCTGATACTACACACATGTTGCACTGGGAGAAACCAGAAATTGTTATAGCAGAAATAAAAAATAATTGGAGCTAACATATTCATACTAAAGTTGTAGTTTCTATATGGAAAATCCATCCTTCCGTTTGATTTTATCTATTTATAAGTGTAATACAATACGAATAGATAATAAGAAATGAGGAGGAATGTAAAGTGATTACACATATATCAGATATAAAACTACAAACGGTTTCCATAGAAGGGGTAAAACAAGTTTATAAGGACATATTATCTCTTCCAATAAAAAAAGAAACAGCATCCTTCATTCAATTTGAAGTAACCCCTTATACAACAATTAGTTTTCAAGAAGTGTATGAACCAATTGCACCTGCACATTTTGCTTTTGAAATCCCATATTCAAAATTTCATGAAACAGCAAGATGGCTTGAGGAGTCTGGATTACTCATTGCGAAATGGAAAGATGGTCATATAATTGATGAAGAGGATGGTCGATTCAATTTATACTTTAAAGACGGAGATGGAAATCTACTCGAAATTATCGCGCATAGTTATGTTAAAGAAGATGTATTAGTACCGCAGTCACCTTTAAACATTTTATATGTAAGGGAAATTGGTCTTCCTGTTAAAAGTGTACCTATTTTTAGGGAATGGCTGAAATCAAATCTAAATATGAAAACGATGGAAGACGGGGATATTTTTAACTTTGTAGTTGGTGGCACTGCTTATGTCGTCGCAACTTGGTGGCAGCGACCTTGGATTCCAATCGCCATGAAAGCTCTATCACCGAAAGTACACGTTTCTTTCGGAACACCAGACGTCGCATTTTTACAGCGAATCCAAAATAACTTTAAGAAAAATGGTGTATCATTTGAATGGAAATGTAATGAAGTATCATTTATTGAGCAAGGATATACATTTTCAATTGTGCATACATCAGAGTTTCATTCTGATATTCCTAAACAATTAAACTTACCGCTTTCTATTTAAGGATGGAAAGCGGTAAGTTTTTTGTATATTCGTGAAGAAGGTTTTAGCTAGGATTATAGTGAATTTAAAGAGAGGTATAAGGTGTTATTTTAATTTATGTTAAGGGGAGAAATGAAGTGGTTTTAGGTAATCCAATTGCAAAAGGAAAACAGCAGAAATTTATTTAACTGATGATAAGGTTGTAAAATTATTTAAAGATTACCTCCCAGATACAGAGTCTATGAATGAAGCAAACAAACAAAAATATGCTTATTCATGCGGGCTGCCAGTTCCAAACGTATTTGAAGTGAAAAAGATACACGATAGACAGGCAATTATTATGGAATATGTAAAAGGGGAGAACATTGGTGATCTCCTGCTTAATAATTTGAATGAGGCAGAGCGTTATATCGGCCTTTGTGTTAATGAGGAAAAGGTTAGAGCGTCAAATTAAATCTGTACATAAATTGGATGAAAGCAAAAAGAAGAATATATTACAAAAATTAGATTCTATTACATTTGATTTTAGGCTATGTCATGGAGATTAGATTCTATTACATTTGATTTTAGGCTATGTCATGGAGATTTCCATCCATTTAATTTGATTTTGAGTAAGGAAGAGAAAGTGAAAGTTATAGACTGGGTAGATGCAAGTTCAGGTGATATTCGCGCAGATGTATTTCGAACATACTTGTTGTACTCACAATCTTCGGTAGAATTAGCTGAGATGTATTTACGTATATATTGCAGTCGTACCGGCTTATCAAGAGATGAAGTTTTTCAATGGGCTCCTATTATTATTGCAGCTAGATTTTCTGAAAAAGTATCACCGCAAAATGAAGTGTATTTGAAAAGATTATTGAATCAGTATTTATAAGTCATAAAAAAGGCTGTCAGCAAATTAATAAATGCTGTTGTTTAACCAAAGTTTCCTTGTAGTTAAACAACAGCACTCTTAAATATTGATAGAGGTATACTTATTTTCGATCTTCATCCTATAAAGGTTCATAATCCGTACTTGTTCCTCCGTTAATTCTTCTTTAACCCAATACATATGCATTAAGCTATATTCAAAAATCTCCTTTAATTTAATAAATAATGGAAACTTGTCTATCATCTCTTTTGGTAGTTCATTTTCCTCTTGGTAGCCTTCAAATAGTGCTTCTGTAATAGAATGTTCATAGTCAACGATATTCCCATTTCCAGCAAATGAATATTCTATCGCACTATAAATAGGCACTGCTAAATCGAATAGGTAAAAATGTTTTTCACAGTCTTGAAAATCAATCATTGTTAAGTTTGAATTGTTTTCAACTAATATATTTTCTAACCATAAATCACCGTGAATTAAGCCGTAATTCGAAGTGGATTTTTGTAACTTTTTTATAGAAGTTAAAACGTCAGATGCAATTTCTCTTATAGTAGTTTCTTCTTTAGGGATATACTTAAGAAAATTATACTCTTCATTTTCATACCAATCATTTATATGTTTTACTGGTTTAATCTTTTCAAAGTTTTTAGATATACGATGTAATTTTCCAATTTGTTTACCAAGCTTTTTAAACATTTTAGAATTCCATTCGCACCTTGGTAAATGTATACCAGGCGCAGCTTTATATAATGCAGCAAATAGTTCTTTGCCTAATGTTAATTTCTCTACTAAATTCCCATTAAGAGAATGTATGATTGGAGGAACTGCTAAACCATTTTCATATAAAAAGTTCGTATATGAAACTTCTTCTAACTGTTCTTCATATGTTTTGTAGTTTGTAATTCTAATGAAGTATGTATCTAGTTCTGTAAGACATTGATACATTTCATTCGTTATAGGTTTAATGTTAATAAAATTTAATGGATATCGTTCATTTATGAATTGAAGTATTTCTTTTTCTAGCTCGTTCATTGTAACGTCCTTTCCAAACTTTTATTTTTTACTAGAGAACTAAAAGATTCTTAATATACAACATTCGTGTTTTATGTTTGATTTCCTTTAAAATGAAGTAATGAACGGCTCAGGTTATAAAACACAAGAAGTATCAAAAGAAAGAAACGAACCTCTTATATACTTATAAATAAGAAATGAATGAACATATACAGCAGATAATTGATTGGAGTGAGAGCAATTTAAAAGAAGAATTTTCATTAAATAAATTATCCCGTTATATGGGCTATTCTCCTTATTATTGTTCCTTTAATTTTCACCAAGTAACAGGCATTAGTATTAGGCGCTATATTCTTTTGAGGAAATTGTATTTATCTAAGGAGGGTCTGACGAATGATAAAAAGATAATAGATATCGCATTGGATTATGATTATCCTTCGCAAGAGGCTTATAGTAGAGCTTTTAAGAATGTTTTTGGAATGAATCCAAGAGAATACCAACGAACAACATGCCTATTCAATCATTTGTTAAACTTAATATAAATAAAGAAGGGGAGTTCAAAATGAATATTTCTAGAAAATTAGAGGTTGAACAGTTACGTAATAAGAATAGTGAGCTATTTGATAAAGATGTACTTAACATATTGAATGGTCAAATGATGTATGAAGAATTTAAAACGGAGGAGCTAATGGGTGAGTCTGATTATGCCTCATTTAACGAGGCCATGTGTGTAAATAGCGCTACTGCACAAGTTTTTGATGAAGAGTTTATTAAAATAAGAGCAGAAGGTCATAACAGTTCAGTCGAAAATTATGCAAAAAAAGTTATAGATCCGTTAGAAAATCTATTTGCGAAAAAGTATAAATGTATTGTTTTATGGTTCGGTGAAGATATGTTTTGCCAAATGAATCTACTTACTTTACTTTCATACCTTGAGCAGTCGTGCTATGAAGGGAAAGTATACTTAAATAGTTTCAGGGAGGATGAATTTAAAGTAAATCAAATTGAACTTGAATTGGGGGATTATTCTACTATATACAATGAAGTATTAGTAAACCATAAAAAGACTTATCATAAAGTACCACCTGTAATGTATCAAGCTATAGATTTATATTTAGAAATGCTAAAAGAAGATAATATCGTAATGAAATTCATCTCTAAAAATAAAGGTTTATCAAATCAAGAATTATTAACAAAGTTGTTTTATCTTTTTCCAACAATCGGATATGGTGATACTCAGTACATAGAACTGATTAATAAAATGAAGAAGAAAACTACACCTAAAATATAGGTGTAGTTTTCTTCTTATAATTGCTCAAGTAATTCTAATTCTTTTTCTACAAATAGCATTAGTTCTTTAATGGTTTCACCAGAGAAATCAAAACGAATACCGGCTGCATCATATACTTCTTTTATAGATTGCGAGCTTCCTAGTGATAATGCCTTTTTATAATTTTCTAGCGCTTGCTTAGGATCCTCTTTATATTGTTTATACATTTGTAATGCCCCAAGTTGGGCAATCGCGTATTCAATATAATAAAATGGTACTTCAAAAATATGGAGTACAGGTAACCAACTCGTTGCTATCCAGTTTTCGTAGCCATCAATATGTATGACGCTAGATTGATAATGTTTTTGAAGTTGTAAGTATTTTTCATTTCTTTCTTCAGAAGTATGAATTGGATTTTCATACAGCCAGTGTTGAAATTGATCTACAATAAGCATAATAGGTAAATATGAAATAACATCTTTAAAGAAGTTAATTTTTGCTTGTTTTAAATCTTTTTTGTCTGTATAGAAGGTATCCCAATAATTAAGCGAGAATAACTCCATTGTCATACTGGCTAGTTCAGCTGTTTCAGCTGGAATTTCTATATACTGTCGTAATTTTAATGGTTTTATGAGTTCGTTATGAATACTATGACCCATTTCATGTATAAAAGTGATAATATCATCTTGTGTATAATTTAAGTTCATAAAAATATAAGATAATTGTGAAGCTGGTAAGTACTCACAAAAGCCACCAGCTGCTTTTCCTTTGCGGCTTGTTAAATCAAGACAATTGTGTTTATACATTCGGTTTAATAGTGCTGAAAATTTAACATCTAGTTTATTAAAGATATGAGTGCTCTTTTCAATTAAATCATTTTCATTTGCAATAGGTTTAAGTACTTTTTGATCTGGAGTTACAGCTGATACATCCCACGGGCGAAGCGTATCAACTTGCAGTTTTTCTTTTTTCTCTAGCATTATTTTATCTTTAAGAGGCACAACATATTTACGTATGGATTCGGCTAGTTCATAGCAATCTTTCGCTGAATAATCAAAACGCTCGTATTTTTTGAACATATAATCGCGATAATTCTCTAGTTGAATATTTTTTGCTTTTTGATGGCGAATTTCAATTAATTGATTTAATATGTTTTGGAGTTCTTTTTCAACAGATAAAAATTGTTCAGAAATAATAGTTTTTGCCTTTTTACGGATGTCACGATTCGAATCTTGTAAATAGGATTGTAATTCTGTTATCGTTTTTTCTTCTCCGTCCCAAATTCCACTTAATCCTCCAGTGATTTCAAAGTACTCTGTGACTAATTTGTCTTCCTGTATTTCTAATTCGATATTTTCCTCACAAAATAACTTTTGAGCATTTTTTATTTTTGCATCTAACAAACCATATACGTTAGAATCTAATTCCATTCGAAAAGGTGACTCTAAATATTTATTATCCAATAAATTTTGGTACCGCTTTAAAAGTGGCTTTACAAATTGTTGATCATGTTCAAAAGTATCCTTTATTCCTTCATCATCCGTATTACATTGAAAGGCGATGTAATGTGATCTTAATTGTTCTTCGATTTCCCAAATTACTTTTGACTGCTCTTTTAACCAATTTTCAAGGTCTAGTTTTGAAGAAATCATCTTATTTAATAAAGTCGAAAGAGTTTTTTCCAATTGTAGTACATTACTAATATCAATCGTATTTACACGTTGCATTATATATCCCTCACTTTTTATTTATTCATAGAGATATTCTATTTATTAATTGTAATTCCCTTGTTAAGTGGGGAAAATGTGAAATAATGTTAAATTTAATAATTATAGAAGGTATTTATATGTCAAAGTAAAAAGTTTATCGTAAATGAAAATGTGTGGAGGGGTGCTACATGAGAAAGGGAACAAAGGTACTTGTATTTTTAATTCCATTTGCTTTATTATGTGCCTGTGAGAATGAGATTGAAGATGCTAAAAGTGAAGATTCTATAGTGATGGATATTGCTACAGTAGCGGTAAAGGAGGAATCTTTTTTTAGTGCTGCTATAAGAGATGAAAAAGCAAGAATAGTAGATTTAGAGATTGCTGATAGCGAAAATCCTAACGAAATAAAAAAAGAAATTAATAAAAGATTGCAAATTCAAGGTATTATGTCCTATAAAGTAAATATATCTCAAAGAAACAAGGAGATTGTAAATGCAGAACATAGATGGGGGTTAGTTTTTGGACAGATATTTGATGACGTATTCAGGAAGAATGGATATGAAGGGTTTGGGATTCAGCAAATAAATTATAAAAAGAATCAACCTGTTACCATTGATATAAAAACTAAGATTAGCGATGATGAAGTAGGGGCGAGAGAACTTGGACAGAAAATAGAAAAAGAAGTTGAAGGGGTACTTAAAACAGAAGCAGTAAAGAAATGGATTGAAAATGATTCATACGCTATTGGGATTTACGATATAGATGATCGGAAAATTAACTAATTGAGGAATGAATGCTATATGAATATAAAATCGATATAATTAAATAGAAAATTGCTGAAGGAGGTGTAATATGTATAAGTATTTACATATTTTAAACGACATAGAAAATATGATTCAAAATGGAGAAATAAATGAAGGAAAGAAATTACCGTCTATACGGTCACTCGTTACGCAATATGAATGTAATAAGGCGACAGTTATACGTGCGCTTCATGAATTAGAAAAGCGTCATATTATATATTCTGTCCCTCAAAGTGGATATTACGTTGTTAAGAAATCTGGGAGTACCATAGAAAATAACGAGATAATTGATTTCGCTTCTTCAGCACCAGATCCAGATGTTTTCCCATATTTAGATTTTCAGCATTGCATTAATAAGGCTATTGATACTTATAAAAATGATTTGTTCGTATACGGAACACCGAAAGGGTTACCATCTTTAATTCCAGTCATTCAAAAACAGTTGGCAAATTATCAAGTGTTCACGAAAGAAGACAATATTTTTATAACGTCAGGTGTTCAGCAGGCACTTGCTATATTAACTTCCATACCATTTCCGAATGGAAATGAAACTGTATTAATTGAACAGCCAACATATCATCTATATATTGATTATCTAGAAATAAATAAAGTTCCTGTAATCGGTATTAGACGTACGAATAAAGGTATTGATTTGAATGAATTGGAACAAATATTTCAAACTGAAAAAATAAAATTCTTTTATACGATACCGAGATATCATCATCCGCTTGGAACGTCTTATTCTAAAGATGAGAAAGAAAAAATCGTACTATTGGCTAAGAAATACAATGTATTTATAGTGGAAGATGATTACTTAGCAGATTTAGAAACGGATTCGAAAGCTGATCCGTTATATAGCTTGAATCATGATAATCATGTCATATATTTGAAAAGTTATTCGAAGATTATTTTTCCAGGTTTACGAGTTGGTGTAGCAGTTATTCCACCGATTATTGCGAATGCTTTTTATACATATAAAAAAATTTTAGATATTGATAGTCCAATGATATCTCAAGCTGCTTTAGAAATTTATATAAAGAGTGGCATGTTTGAACGTCATAAAAATAAAATTAAATCTTCCTATCACAATAGATCTAAAAAATTAGCAGAAACACTAGAAAGAACTCATAGTGAAAACCCACTTTTATTCACATATAAAAAGCATAATACAATTGGAATTCATACTTGTTTAAAATTACATAAAACGAGTATTTCAGAAATGTTTTTCAAAAGACTAAGTGAAAAACAAATAAGTATTGATACAATTGATAAAAATTATGTGAGAGGTTTTCCGAAAGAAAGACTATTAAAGTTAAACGTATCGAATGTAAAGGAAGATAGGATTGAAGAAGGAATTCGTAAAATAATAGAGGAAATCAAACAATTGGAACATATATCCTTCCAATTTAAAAAAGAAAAAAATGAATAAGTAGCTTTGTTGTGAGACGCAAAATAATTCTTTTGTTTGTGTGTATCGCTATAATAATTGAAGCTATTGTTGTAACTAAATATTATAATAAGGATGATAATTATAATCCTTCAAAGATACATGGCTCGATTTATTGGAAGATAATTCCTAAAACCAATGCTTAATTAAGGTTATGGCGGGTATAAACCAATTAGAACGTGATCTGATTCGTAGGTGGAAACATAAAGGTATTGAACTGAATAAGAAAGAAGGAAAATTTAAAGGTTGGTTAAAGAAATACTATAAAAATCATGCAGGAATGAATTATGCAGTAAAGCTTTATGAAGAGGTAGATATGAATGTAAATCAAATTTGTGAAATTACAAATGTGTCTAGGGCCTCATTATTTAGAAAGCTATCGGAAAGGAACAGTTGATGAGTTATACTAAAAATCAGAAATATATAATAAGGGATAAATTCCATAGAGAGGTGGAATTACATGCCTAAAATTGATAATATGTTAGCGATTCTATGGATGCTTCGCTCAGGTAAAAAAATTACTGCAAAACAAATTTCAGAAAAGTTAGAGATGAATATAAGGACTGTGTATCGTTATATTGATACAATTTCAACAAGTGGTGTACCTATAATTTCAGAACCAGGACATAACGGTGGATACACGTTATTAAACAATTTTATTGAGGCTCCTCTTTTTTTTGATTTTGAAGAGCAAACTTCACTATTTCACGCTGCTGTTTTTGCAGAAGAAGCCGGATATTATGGAGGTGAAGCATTAAATAGGGCCATTTCAAAACTAAGTAAATACTCAAATCAAGAGCAAGAAGCAAAGATAAACCGACATTTAAGTAGTCTAGAAGTAATAAGTCGATTTAGTTCATCCTCTATGGAACATTTTTTGAAGGAGTTGGAGGAGGCCGTAACTGATGGGTATTCAGTAAAAATTCTTTATTATAAAAGTGGGAAAAAGCAATTAAATTATAGATTGGTCGATCCGTACAGAATTATCTATTGGAATAATAGGTGGTATGTGATTGGATTTTGTCATCTTAGGAATGATATCCGTAGTTTTAGGGTAGATCGAATTGAAAATTTAATGCTAACCGAAAATAAGTTTAACCGGCCAGAAAATTTTTCAGCACGTGACTTTTTTATAAAAAATCTTCTTCCAACTATAGAAGATAAGGAAGGGATTATTTCTTTGGTTATTAGTGGGGATAAAAGTGTATTGGATGATATTTGCCAACATTGGTTTTTAGGACATTATTTACAAGTGCGAACTTCAAATCAAGCAGTTTTTCTTCTTGAAAAAGATATGATACATACATATGTACCTTATTTACTTTTACCGTACAATAAATCTATTAAAGTTATTGAGCCAATAAGTCTTAAGAAAAGACTTATTGAAGTTCTGTCGGAATTAATAAAATTTCATGAAGTATGATAACTTCCCTGACGTTAACTGTCAGGGAAGTTATATTATAATATCCATATCAATTGTGATTGGAGTGATATGGGATGCAAACAAAAAAAGTTTTTCTATATGTATTTAATACAATGTCGGACTGGGAATATGGATATTTAATTACCGAACTAAATTCAGGAAGATATTTTAAAAAAGATTTAGTACCTTTAAAAGTAATTACAGTAGGAGCTAATAAAGAAATGATTACTACTATGGGGGGACTGAGCATAAAACCAGATATTTCCCTTGATGAATGTACTTTTGAGAGTAAAGATCTTTTAATTTTACCAGGAGGGACTACTTGGAGTGAAGAGATTCATCAACCTATCTTGGAAAGAGTTGGCCAAGCTTTAAAGTTTGGTACTATTGTTGGTGCAATTTGTGGTGCAACTGAGGCCCTTGCAAATAGGGGATACTTAGATACTAGAAAGCATACAACTAATAATTTAGAATACACTAAAATGGTATGTCCTAACTATAAAGGAGAAAAATTCTATGAGTTGAGATCTGCGGTATCTGATGCGAACTTAGTTACTGCATCAGGAATAGCTCCTCTGGAATTTGCGATGGAAGTACTGAAAAAATTAGATGTATTTGCACCAGATACATTACATTCATGGTTTAACCTAAATAAAACTCACAAACCTGAATACTTCTTTCAGTTAATGAATTCAATAAATTGATGAACTAAAAAATCAACTAAGCAGATTTATATTTGTTTAAATAATAACCATGCTCTAGACAATGTCAAAGCATGGTTATTGAATATAACTTAAAAATGGTTATAAAGTAATGAAAATTCCTTAACTTTGTATATTCGTATTTTCCTGACGTTACCTCTATAAAAGGAAATATGATAACAATCATATACCCAAAGTGATAGAACTGAGTTATAAAAAGTAGAAGAAAAGTGTTATGTTAATAATTTTTAGAGCACCCAATTGTTGAGTGCTCTTTTTGTTTAGGACATAATTGTTTTAAATGGAAATAAACTACCAATAGATGATATCTTTAAAGTATAGCATTTATTTTGAATGGGAGGGTGATGGAGTCTATGGGGGTACGTATAGTCGATGATTTACAGCAATTATCATTATTACTTATGTTTTTAAGTACATTTATATTTTACAGATACTTAAAGAAAGTGAAACGAGAGAGAAAATTGACTGGTTTTGAATGGACAATGTATTTTGTCACTCAATTTGCGACATTAATTTGGGCATTCACTTATTTTATTAAACACTTAGCTGAATCGTAATTTCTACTCATTTAAATCTAGTGTATTGTTATCTATTAGGGATATAAATATAGTCTGTATCTAAATCAATGACAGCATCGCTTAGGACTTCTTCTTGTAGTAATTTTGAGGATTTTTCAAAGTGATACCGTACACAAAATAAGCTTAGAAGATCTTCGTTAGATAACTCTTCACTTTTAACATGTAAATACATTGTTCTTATTTCGTGTATAGAGCAGGTAAGGCCAATAACATACTCATTTATTTCATATCCATCAAATTCAATTATCATATTATCACTGTTGGTTGCTAGCCAACTTTATAGCTTAATTTTAGATGAATCTATTATACATTGTTTGAAATTTAGTGAGAATATATTTTATAAAATGTGAGGGGTATAAATGGAACAAAATAAATTAGTTTTAGAAGGACCAAAACGTCTTAAGTGGAAAACATGTAAAATTAAGTCTATACAGGATAATGAAATTATCGTTAAAACAATTGCAGGTGCAATAAGTATTGGAGCAGAGTTACCACAGTATAAAGAATCGGATGTTACAGATACAAATCCTATCTATCCAAAAAAAACTGGATATGAAAGTTATGGTGAAGTAATTCAAGTTGGTAATAAAGTAACAAATTTAAACGTAGGTGATAAAGTAGTTTCTTTTTATGGACATGAAACGATAGGAATAGTTAAGGGAGATAAAGTAATTCGAGTACCTAGTTATATAAAACCTAAAGTTGCTTTATTATCTATTCTTTCGTGTGATGCTGCTAAAGGGGTATTGAAGCAAGACCCGCGACAGGATGAAAAAGTACTTATTACTGGGAGTTATCGGTTTACTCGCTTGTTATTTCTTAAAATACTATGTAGGTGTTAAGCATGTGGATGTTGTTGAGCCTAATAAAAATAGAAGAGAATTTGCAAAGAAGTTTGGTGCGAAAAACCTCTTTGATTCAGAAAAACAAATAATAGAAACATATAATTACGGTTTGGAATGTTCTGCTACAAATAGAGGGTTTCACACATTACAAAAGGCCATTAATAGTAATAGAGCGATATGTATTCTTTCTGATGGTAATATAGAAGACTTAACATTAACCGCCGACTTTTATCGAAAAGAATTGAAAATCATTGGTTCAAGTGATGGATATGGTTACCAAAAACATGCAGATTGGTTTTTTAGTCAAATAGAACAGACGCCATGGATAGAAGAGATTTTTCAACATGAAATTCATTATACTGCACTTGAAAAATGTTTTGAGGAATTAAGTCAAGGAATAATTACTCCTTTAAAAGTATTTGTCTCATATGAATAAAATGACAACGTACTTGTCACTTAGCTCACATATATTTTGTCATTAATATGATAATAAAACGAGGAGTAGCATGTACGTGTTAATTTTTAATAGGCACAACGGGTTGTTGCTCATTCATTATGTACAAATCGTATATTATCTTTCTCAATGTACATATTAAGTAAAGTATTTAATATCACGTACATAAAAGGCGGGGTAATATGGATGGAAATAAGAAAAATGAAGAATTGAGTAAATTTAAGAAACAATGGTTTAATGAAGATAATCAACCAGTAGCTGGTATAGAGCTAGCCTTACCGCCTGATATAGGCAGCATGTTAGACTCGAAATCAGTTGATGATCAAAGTGGAGAAAGTAATAATGAATAAGTTTAATCTATACGCATCCATTTGGGTGCTTTTGTTTTTTTGACAATAGAAAATAGATCATCAAATTCTTATTGAAAAAAGATGGATCTAAATAGATCCATTTTCTATATATGTAAGTTTTAATTTTCACCAAAAAGTTTAAAGTGCATCTAGAATGCTAATAACATTTACCATTAAAGGATTGGGCTATTATGCATATTATTGTTGAAAGCATTATTTTAATTCTCACTGGGATTCTTGCATTAAAAATGACAGGTAGTAAATCTGTTAGCCAAATGACAAGAGCTGAAATCATCATAGTAGTATCAATTGCGCGTATTATTGTAGAGCCTGTATTAAGTAGGAATGTAGTCCCATCTATATTTGCAGCTGTAATATTTGCAAGCGTACTTCTTATCATTCATTTCTTTGAACTGAAATCAAGGGAGGCGGAACAATTCCTAAATGGCAGTAGCTTTGTAATTGTTGAAAATGGAGAGATTATTAAAGCGAACTTGATGAAGGCAAAAATGTCTGAACAACAACTTTATATGCAATTAAGAGAAAAAGGAATACATGATTTAAAGATTTTGCAGCAAGTTACAGCTGAGCCGAATGGACGTATTGGTTATCAATTAATAGAGAAAGCTCAACCGATAACTTTAGAAATGTTAGAAAAAACATTAGATCAGCACAAAATAAAAAGATAATTTCTTATGTGAAATGCCAATATACAATTGAATTATTGGCATTTTTTATTTTTTCTAAATGTAAAAGTTAATATTTAGAATAGATATTCAGCCAATCTTTAAATTAGATATAGGCTTATTAATATGCTATATTCAATGGAGCTATAGTGACTGTGGTGAAAAAAGCAGCGTTAAAATGAATAGGTCTTTCATGTGATATTAAACATGAGATAAGAATAAGGAGATAAAAATAAAATGGAATTTTGGGAATCAAGTTTTATTGAGAAACAAACAATGTGGGGATTTGAACCTACAGAATCTGCAATTTTGACAAAAGATTTTTTTCTAGAAAAGAACATTAAGGACATATTAGTTCCCGGTATTGGATATGGTAGAAACGCAAAGGTATTTATCGAAAATAGTATAAATGTAACGGGTATTGAAATTTCGAAAACAGCGATCGATTTAGCAAGAGAAAACGGACTAGAAGATGTTAGTATGTATCACGGTTCAGTAAACGAAATGCCTTTTGATAATAAACTGTATGATGGGATATTTAGTCATGCACTTCTTCATTTGTTGAATGGACAGGAAAGAGAGAAATTTATTGAAGATTGTTATAATCAGTTAAAACCAGGCGGATATATGGTTTTTACAACTGTTTCTAAAAAAGCTCCCATGTACGGAAAAGGAAAACAGTTGGATAAAGATTATTATGAGATAATGGAAGGTGTAAAAATGTTCTTCTATGATTCTCAATCTATAAAAAAAGATTTTAATCAATATGGATTAGTACAAGTTTCAGAAATTGATGAACCAAATAAGAACATAGTAAATAAACCTTCAATCAATTTCTTAATGATAAAATGTAAGAAAGAACGATAACTAAAAGTTATTAAGAATGATTAAAGATGTTTATATATTGATTATGCACAAATAAAAAGGACAAGCATATAATATAAATACCTTTTAACTTTAAGTAACCTTAACTTTCGTTAATAGGGTATCTCAAAATCCCCAAAAGAGTACTTGCGGAAACAAGTGCTCTTTTATTTTTTTGTTTCATAAATATTTATACTTGCAAATTTCGTGCAATAAAAATAAATCTGAGAGAAATAACCATATCTTTATTATACGATTATTTCTGAACTACAAACGTTATAGCATTTGTTTTTAATTGAATGTGTCTTTCATTACGAACTATATTATAAGCTAATTCTTTTATTTCAACTTTTACTTCTTTCCATCCTTTATAAATACTTTTTAATAGATGTATCATTTCATCAGTTGGGAGATTAATTTCAATTAAAGCTTCTAATTCTTCATTCGTTTTTAAATCAATTTCTTGTATGTTAGAGTTAATAATCAAACAATTAATACCGCCGTTTTTTGTCCCTTGTTTCATAGAATGGAGCACTTTTTTAAAATCTTCTTTTGATTTAACATGCTCTAAACTTGATACTGCAACGATATAATCATAAGCGTTAGAGTCAATATGATAGTTTTCAATTGCTGCTTGTTCTGTTTTTATAACCTCGAATACATCATGTTCTTTACTATAAGTTTGTAGCTTTGTTAAAGCGGAATTAAGTAAATCAACACATGTAACAGTGCCGCTAGTATTTCTTAATTTTTGTGCAATTGGAATGCTATTTCTACCGACGCCAGAGCCAAGATCAAGTACTTGCAAGTTGTTTTGTCCTTCAAAGTGATCCATCAAGTCCATAACTGTTTTAACCGGTTTGTACAGCCAAGAGCCAATTTCAAATAGTTTATATTGTTCATAGCAAAGGTCGTGATATTTCTTTTCTTCTTGTCTTATGTAATCGATACGGTTCATATTGTTTCAGCCCCAATATTTTTATTGCAAAATTCATATGTAGGACAACCTTTTATATTTGTTTGAATTCGAAAAATACCACCAGCATGTGGATACTCTTTTAATTCGTCATCTGTCATTCTTGTTCTGGCTGTTGTAACATATAAATCTTTTAAATTAGGCCCACCAAATGTACATGATGTAACATATAACGCAGGAATTGGAATGCTTAATATTTGTTCTCCAGTAGAGGGATGCCATCTAGTTATTTTTGAACCTCCCCAATGTGCAATCCATAAACAACCTTCTTCGTCAATTGTCATACCATCAGGTAGACCATCATTTTCAGAGAAAATGATTACATCAATTGGATTATGAATGTCTCCAGTACGTATATTATATTGATAGCGAACCACTTTTTTAGTAGGTGTATCTATAAAGTAAAAGTATGTATGATCAGGTGACCAAGCAATTCCATTTGATGTATTTACATGTGAAACTTTTTTCTCTACACTTAAATTATGATGTAAACAATACAAGGAACCTGCAGCATTCATACCGTATGTATCTGTAGAACCTGCCCAGAAACGACCAGCTGGATCACATTTTCCATCATTGAAACGATTTTCTATTAAATGTGGTTCAGGGTCAAAAATATGTGTCAGTTTTTCGGTATTTACATTAATAGAATAAAAGCCTTTTTCCATAGCTAAGAGTAGTACATCCTCTAAATATGGAACAACACAGCCAATTTGTTGATTGAGTGCAATTACTCGGTTCGTATTAGCGGTAGGATTGTAGATGCATAATTTTCTCTCCATAATATCAACCCAATATAAAAGTTGCTTTTTTTCATTCCAACATGGTCCTTCAGCTAAACTTGCTTTAGCATCTAAAACTAATTCTATATTACTGAACAAGATGTTCACCTCGCGTTATAAGATATTAATATAATTCGATAAGAATAGAGGTAAACCTTTTAGTCAAAGGATATTAAAATTTATTCTGTAGAAAAATGACCTTCTCACAAGTGATTAAAAAAGTGTATAAACAAGGAGAGGAAAATGCATATGATGTTTTATGAGATTGTTTGCTTTTCTTGTAAGAATATATTTCGTGTTTACGAAGGCAGTGAAAAATATAAGCGATTTAAAGAAAAACCAAACGGGGCATATTGTTGTGATGAGTGTAGTCATAAAATTCAATTAGAAGCGATAAAGAATTTTTTTAGGTAATTATATGTTTTTGATTCAGAAAAGTTTGACAATAAAATTGTTATAAATTATCATATTAAAAAACTAATATTTAAAATGGCATGGAAGAGAAGAGTAGTTAAGAAAGAATACGTACAGAGAGCTCTGGTAGCTGAGAAAGAGCGGTATACATCTTAACGAAAAAAGACTTGGAGCTGCGCAAGGAACTAATTTATTTAGGGATGGTGCGACGGGTTCTCCCGTTATAGAGATAGGGTATAAGCATATTTTGCCGTACCTGAAGAGGTTAATATGGTGACATATTAACAAACTGAGGTGGTACCGCGAAGCTAACAACTCTCGTCCTCAAGATGAATAATCTTGGGGGTGGGAGTTTTTTTATTGCATAAAACTGAGAATACGAAAACAAAAAATAATTGAGGTGAGCAATAAATGCATTGGGCGTATGAAGTAGCACATGAATTAATTAGGAAACATCCAAATAAAGAAACGTTTGTTTGTGCATCTGGAATTAGTCCTTCAGGTTCTGTTCATATTGGGAACTTTCGTGAAATCGTAACGACTTATTTCGTAGTAAGAGCACTTCAAGGTTTAGGGAAAAAGACTCGTTTTATATTTTCGTGGGATGATTATGATCGATTTAGAAAAGTTCCAAAAAATATTGATCCATCTTTTGCAAAGTATATTGGTATGCCATACTGTGATATTCCAGATCCGTCTGGATGTCATAACTCGTATGCGGAGCATTTTGAAAAAGAGTTTGAAACATCGCTTCAAGCATTTGGAATTGAAGTAGAATTTATTTATCAACATGATGAATATAGAAGTGGAAGGTATAACAAAAATATTTTAGAGGCTTTGTATAAACGAAAAGAAATATATGATATTTTAATGGATTTTAAAACTGGAGAGTGTAGTGAAGAAGAGCGAAACAATTTTTATCCAGCTACATTATATTGTGAGAGGTGTGGAAAAGATACAACAACTATTACACATTTTGATGAAGTATTAAAAACAGTCCGGTATGAATGTGAATGCGGAAATGAAAAAGAATTATCCGTATTAAATACAAATAAAATGAAACTAAACTGGAAAATCGATTGGCCGATGAGATGGATGATAGAGGATGTTATTTTTGAACCGGGTGGAAGAGATCATTCATCAGAAACGGGTAGTTATAATGTATCAAAAGAAATTGCAAGGAAAATATTCAATCGTGAAGCGCCTCATTACGTTGCTTACGATTTCATTGGTATTAAAGGGAATCATGAAAAAATGTCTAGTTCTTCAGGGAATAGCATTACACCAAGCGATTTATTGAAAGTGTATATACCAGAAGTAATTCTCTTTATGTTTGCCAAATACAAACCAGGCGCTGCTTTTCATATTGGGTTGGATGAAGATGTGATTCGTAATTATACAGAGTATGAACGATTGAAAGATAGCTATGAAAATAAAACGCTCAAAAATGAAGATTTATTTGATGCAATTAAACTCTCTAAAGTTGATAGGCAGTTTAAAGAATATCCGAGATTTAATCAAGTAGCAGGAACGTTACCGCTATTAAATTTTGATTCATCTATTTTACAAGATACATTAGAAAAAATAGATAGAAGTTATACATTAGATGCTATGATAGCGATATGTAACCGCGCAGAGTATTGGATAAAAAACTTTCAATCTGAAAAATTAATTGCGGTAAATCGAGAGAGAAATACAGAGTTTTACAACACATTAGATGAAAGACAGAAAGAATGGTTAGTAAAAGTTTGCAATATACTTCGTTCTAACAAAGATTACTCTAACTTAATGGAGCAATTGTATTCGATTTGCCATCATGACAATAAAAAAATAATGAAAGAAAATCAAAAACAATTATTTATTATTATTTATAAGCTCATTATGAATCAGTCTAGTGGCCCACGTATATCGTTATTAATACATGTGGTGGGCATCGAAAAATTCATCTCATTACTAGATTTCTAAAATAAAGCTAAAAGAAACGCAAGTACTTAGACATCTAAGTACTTGCGTTTCAAATTTTGCTAGCGTGAATACATTTTCGGACATTCATCACCACTTGGTTCATAAAAACAATGGCTTTTAAACTGTCCTACAAATGGCTGATTATACCATTCAGGTGGACAAGCTCCAACTGGACGGAAATACCAAAGAGCCCATCGTGCAGGCCAGTGCCATTCACCTTGTAAAACTTTTCGTGCGATTTCTTTTTCTGATTCACGAGCACGTTGATAAAAATATCCATATTGTACTGCTTCAAATCCGCCGGGGCTTTGATATACAGCGTCTCGTACGGTACGGAGTTGTTTAAAATCTAAGCAATCACAAAATACACGGTTTACTACAACGCATCCAACTAACTCCTCACCTTGGCGGCCTTCGCCTTCAGCTTCAGCACGAATTAAACGAGCTAGTAAATCAACATCACTTTCGTTGTATGGAATAAGGGGCATAGTGATACCACCTTTCTGTTATAGTAAAGAGTGTATGTTATAAAACAATCTGCGTGCTTTTTTACATAAAAATAACATTTAATTTTAAGAGGAGCTTGTATAAAAAGAGCTAATTAGTAATAGTAGATAAATATAAAAGGGAGAGGTATTATGTATCGAATTCATAAAGACCATATCATTTACTCAATGTCACCAGAAAATAAGCCTTGTATGGAAGTGGAAATTGGGAGCAGTCTTGTATTTGAAACATATGATTGCTTTGAAAATCAAATCGATTCTGAAGATGTTGTGTTTCAAGAATTAGATTGGAATCGAATTAATCCAGCGACTGGACCTGTATATGTTAAAGGAGCAGAACCTGGCGATATATTAGCCGTAACGATTGAAAAGATTAAAATTGCAGAGCAGGGCGTTTTAACTACAGGTGCAAACCTTGGTGTAATAGGGGATGAGTTAAATGAAAATACAGTGAAAATTGTCCCAATACATAATGAACATGTTTTGTTTTCAAGTGAACTACAAATCCCGATTAATCCAATGATTGGGGTAATTGGTACTGCACCGAAAGAAGAGAGCATTTCATGTGGCACACCGCATGATCACGGCGGGAATATGGACTGTAAAGAAATTAAAGAAGGAACAAAATTACTACTACCAGTTAATGTCCCAGGAGCACTATTAGCGTTAGGTGATTTACACGCAGCAATGGGTGATGGTGAAATTGGTGTTAGTGGTGTAGAGGTTGCTGGTGAGGTAACGGTAACAGTTCAAATTATAAAAGAAAAGAAATGGCCGTTACCAATGGCTATTCAAAAAGAAAAAATGATGACGATTGCTTCAGAGAAATTGTTAGATGATGCAGCAAGTCGTGCTGTACATAATATGGTGACATTTTTACATGAAGAATTAGCAATGTCTAAAGCTGATGCAACTCTTTTATTATCGGCAGCAGGTAATTTAAAAGTTTGCCAAGTTGTGGATCCGTTGAAAACGGCGCGTATGGAATTAGGGATGGATTATGTGGAGAAACTAGGATTTACTTTTAGTAAATTTCATATTAAATAGATAAGGGACGAAAAAGGATGCTTTTGTATAAAAGCATCCTTTTTTAATTTACGGATTTTGTGAAAAGAGGTAGTATTTATTTTATATAAGTATATTTGAGATTGTGGATTAAAAAGGAGTTCAATAATGGTCAAAATTATGATTGTAGAAGACGATATGAAAATTGCAGAACTATTATCAACACATGTTGCGAAATATGGTTATCAAGGAGTTATTGTATCGGACTTTCAAAATGTATTAGACATTTTTTTAGATGAACAACCAGAGTTAGTTTTATTAGATATTAATTTACCGAGTTTTGATGGGTACTTTTGGTGTCGTCAAATTCGCGGTGTTTCTACATGTCCGATATTATTCATTTCGGCTCGTGAAGGTACGATGGATCAAGTTATGGCGTTAGAAAATGGTGGCGATGATTTTATTCCGAAGCCTTTTCATTATGAAGTTGTAGTGGCGAAAATTCGTAGTCATTTAAGACGTGCATATGGAGATTATGCACCGAAACTAGAAGAGCGAATGATTGAGCAACAAGGCCTTTGTTTATATCCTGAAAGACTTGTATTGAAACTTAGAAACGAAGAGATTGATATAACGAGAAACGAAGCTATTTTATTAGAGACATTAATGAAAAATTATCCGCGTGTTGTGAGTAGAGAAGTGTTACTTAATAAATTATGGGATAGTGAATCTTATGTTGATGATAATACATTAAGTGTAAATACAACACGTGTGCGTAAAAAGTTACAAACGTTACATATAGAAGGTGCGATTGAAACGATTCGTAGTGTTGGATATAGATTGCATATTACTTGGGATACTGGTATAGAAAAATGATAAGATTGTTTATACGTGATCATATACCACTTATTTGCTTTACTATAATTCAACTACTAGCTATATTTCTCGTATATTGGTTTGATGGGCATAATCATATTACAACGGCGTTATATGCAATGTTTCTAGGTATTTTCTTTATGGGAAGTTATTTAGTGTTTCGTTATTTTACACATCGTTCTTTTTATGAGCGCTTAGCAAACCCGATGCAATCTTTGGATGAATCTGTTCAAAAATCTGATTTTGCAGCTGTATCGGCTGCTCTTCAAGAACTACTTGAGGTGCAATATCGACATTATCAAAATCAGCTGCAAATGCAAGAGAGAAAAAATAATGACCATTTAACCTTTATGAATCAGTGGATTCATCAAATGAAAACACCTTTATCTGTAATAGAATTAATTACACAGGATGAAGTAGATTCACGTTTTGAAAGTATAAATGAGGAAACTGATCGATTAAAAAAGGGATTAGAAATGGCTCTGTATGTCGCACGTTTAGAAGCATTTACACAAGATTTTTATGTAGAAAGAGTACAACTACATAAAATAGTGAATGATTCGGTACATGAGCATAAACGGTTCTTTATCCGGAATTTTGTATATCCAGAGCTTGAAATTGATAAGGACATTACTGTAGAAAGTGATGCGAAATGGTTACAATTTTTAATTGGGCAAATACTATCGAATGCGATTAAATATTCATCAGGTAGTAGAGAAAAGATTAAAGTGAAAGCTTGTAAGGAAGGTAATACCGTTATACTTGAAATTGCTGATAATGGCGTAGGTATACCGAAGCAAGATTTACCAAGAGTCTTCAAACCTTTCTTTACAGGAGAAAACGGTAGAGATTTTAAAGAATCAACAGGAATGGGGCTATATCTCGTATATGAAATTACGAAGCAATTAGGACATAGTGTAGAAATCCATTCAGAAGTTGATAAAGGTACGGTAGTACGAGTAATATTTTTTAATGTGTAAAAAGTGATCAAGGCTAAAGAACGTTGGAGATAAGTTTTTTAGCCTTGTTTTGTATTTTTTAAAAAGTTTTCATATGAATAAATGATACAAATTAGTAAAAATTAAAGATATGAGCACATGAAATTGTAAAAATAAACTTGAAGAAAAATAATTGCTTTTGAAGTACAAATAATAATATTTACGCATACAGTATTATCATGGTACAATATGGTTATTAATGACAGAAAGGAATGATGGGTGGACGATGATTAACTAATCTTATTTTTAAATGTTGAAATTCAATAAATTTCAATTTCTAAAAAATAGGATTAGTCTGCCCAATTTCCATAGAACGGTATTGCTATTTATGTTACGTAATAGCTTATTTGGGTGTAAATATTTTAACGACTAATCCTGCCAAATTTATTTGGGAGGATTTTTTAATTCTCCCTTAATGAAAGGGATCGGTATTATGAAAGAACTATTAAAATTAAATGATGTTTATGTTGAAATAAAAGAAAATATGTTGTTAGAGAAAATTAATGTGACAGTAAAACAAGGGGATGTTATCGGATTAATTGGTAAAAACGGTGCTGGTAAATCAACGTTACTTCAATTAATAAATGGAAAGATTGAGCCTTCAAAAGGGATTGTTGAATGGCAGCAAATGAATATGACAACCGCATATGTTGAGCAAGAAATAGAATCTTTTATTAATAATGATGTAATTGCAAAAGAAGCAGAACTTCTTGCGAAATGGGGCGTGCCAACGAACGATTTTCATACTTTAAGTGGTGGTGAAAAGCTGAAAATTCGATTAGCAAAAGGATTTGCTGAAAATCCTAATGTCTTAATATTAGACGAACCGACAAATCATTTAGATGAGATCAGTACGGGATTTCTCATTAAACAAATAAAAAACATGAAAGGTACAGTTATCGTTGTATCACATGATCGATATTTTTTAGATGTTGTCGCAACAAAAATATGGTCAATTGAGGACAAAAAATTAATTGAGCATAGTGGTAATTATACGAGCTACATGAAAGCACGTGAGCATAAAAGAAAGACGCAGCAGCGTGAATATGAAAAGCAGCAAAAAAAGATAGAACAAGTAGAAACACATATAAAAGAATTGAGTTCATGGTCACAAAAGGCACACGCGCAGTCTACAAAACAAGAAGGTGTGAAAGAATTCTATCGTGTAAAAGCGAAGCGAATGGATGCACAAGTGAAGTCAAAACGAAAACGACTCGAAAAAGAGCTGGAGAAAACGAAAGTAGAACGTGTGAAAGAAGAGTATTCAGTTGAGTTTTCTATTCAAGCGAACAAAAAAGTAGGAAAACGCTTTTTAGAAGTGAAGCAATTAAAAAAAGACTTTCATGGGAAAGTATTATTTGAAAACGTTAATTTTACAATTCAGCACGGTGAGAAAGTTGCGATTGTTGGACCAAACGGTAGTGGGAAAACAACATTACTGAAGATGATTATGGGAACGGAAACTGCTGAAGGAGAAATATGGATTTCACCATCTGCAAACATCGGCTATTTAACACAAGAAGTTTTTGATTTACCGCTTGATAAAACACCAGAAAATTTATTTTTTAAAGAGACGTTTGAAGAAAGAGGAAAAGTCCAAAATTTAATGAAACATTTAGGATTCCAAGCGTCTCAATGGAAAGAGCCGATTGAGCATATGAGTATGGGAGAAAGAGTAAAGTGTAAGCTAATGGCTTATATTTTAGATGAAAAAGATGTACTCATTTTAGACGAACCGACGAATCACTTGGATCTACCTTCACGTGAACAACTTGAAAATACATTAGCTGAGTATAACGGAACATTAGTAATTGTATCTCACGATCGATATTTTCTGGAGAAAACAACTAACACAAAACTCGTGTTTTCAAACAATACGATACAAAAGCAGCTAGAAGAACCTACTAAAACAAGAGATGATATTGAAGAGCTACGTTTAACGTTAGAAACAGAGAGACAAGAAGTATTAGGGAAATTAAGCTTTTTAACTTCTAAAGACAAAGAATATAAAGCACTGGATGAACGGTTTATGGAACTTACGAAGCAGATTAAAGAGCTATAACGTAAGTAAGGGGGATTAACATGGGAGAAGAGAGATTCACTAAGTTATTTAAAATAGATTGTGGAGATATATACTTGCAAGAATTTACGGTCAAAGATGCAGAGAGTATTTATAAAATAGCAAATCAACCGGAAATAGCAAAATTTTTACCAGACTGGAAATCAACGAAAGAACAAAGGGTGGATTGGATTGCAGATTATGAAATACCAGCAAACAAAGTATTTCTTGATGCAGTGAAAACTACGAATAACATAGATAATCATATGTTAAAGCTAGGAATATTTAAGAAAGCTACAAATGAACTCATTGGATGGTGCTGCACAGGTATGAAAGAAGAACTCCCTTCACCAAACAGAGAGATAATGTATGCTATCTCAAATGAACATCAAAATCATGGCTATGCTACAAAAGCGACTAAAGGTTTAATTGACTTTTTTTTAAAGAAACAAATTTAAATGTCCTTAACGCAATTGCTTTAATTAAAAATGTAGCATCAAATAAAGTTATTGAAAAATGCGGGTTTATTTATAAGAGCCAACAGAGGATAGAAAATCAAATATATAATCATTATATATTGAGAAAATCTGAGTGGATAAAAATATAACGTTTGGTAGTAAAAGACCGATAGCAATCGGTCTTTTCTCATTTATATAATAAAGATTTATTATACATTATATTTCCTACTACTATACAATTATTATAAGATAGTTATGCGTTAATTTTAGTTTGAAATAATTATGTTGTCAGTTTTTTCAGAAATCTTACAAGCGTGTAAGGTAAATGAAAGATGAATCAATATGAGCTGTAAGACAATTCATTTACACTTTATAGTGAGCAGTGGAAATGAAGGGAGAATATACATGGAAATTTTACATGCAAAAAGTATTAGTAAAGTATATAAAGGGAAAGTACCTTATAAAGCATTAGTAGATATTGATTTATCAATTCAAGAAGGTGAATTTGTAGGAATTATGGGTCCATCAGGTAGCGGAAAAACAACGTTATTGAATATGGTATCTACTATTGATTCTCCATCATCGGGAGAAATATTTATTAATGGCACAAATCCTTTTCAATTATCATCAGAAGAATTAGCGTTATTCCGCAGAAAACAATTAGGATTTGTTTTTCAATCATTTAATCTTCTTAGCACACTTACTGTAAAAGAAAACATCGTATTGCCGATGACTTTAGATGGTGTTTCCGTGCAAGAAATGAACAAGCGATTGGAAGAGATTGCAGAGAAGTTAAATATTACAGATATATTGAATAAAAGAACGTTTGAAATATCAGGGGGACAAGCTCAAAGAACAGCAATCGCTCGTGCGATCGTTCATAAGCCGCAATTATTACTTGCAGATGAACCAACAGGGAACTTGGACTCTAAATCTTCAAATGATGTAATGGAGATGCTTGATACTCTTAATAAAGAAGAAAAAGCAACGATGATGTTAGTTACACATGATCCGTATGCTGCGAGTTTTTGCAGTAGAGTAGTATTTATTAAAGATGGTCAACTATATAACGAAATTTATTGTGGTGAAAGCAGACAAGCCTTTTATCAAAAGATTATGGATGTTCTTTCTTTGTTAGGAGGGAAAAGGCATGACTTTTCGTCAGTTCGCATTTAATAATATTTTTCGTAATAAGCGTACATATGCTGCCCATTTTTTAAGTAGTACATTTTCTATTATGGTTTTCTTTACGTATGCTCTTTTATTATTTCATCCTGATTTACAAGGGGAATTAAAATCAACAAGTGCAACAATGAGTGCATATGGTACGATGGGATTTACAATTTCGCAAGGTTTGATTTTTGTATTTTCATTTTTCTTTATTCTATATTCAGTTAGTTCATTTTTAAAAACTCGTAAGAAAGAATTTGGCATATTAATGATGCAAGGTATGTCAATGAGACAGTTTAAGAAATTATTATTAATTGAAAATATGTTGATTGGACTTGGTTCAATTTGTATAGGGATTTTCATTGGACTCATATTTTCTAAACTAGTCTTATTGATAAGCGCAAGTGTATTAATGATTAATAATGGTTTGCCTTTTTATACACCAGTGAAGGCTGTATTATTAACAGTTATCACTTTTCTTTTCTTATTTTTCATTGTTTCACTATTTACATTTAAAATGGTAAAAATAACGGAACTTGTGGAACTTATTCGAGCAGAGGAAAAACCAAAACCTGAACCGAAATCTTCGATTTTATTATCACTGCTTTCTTTAATTAGTATAGGATATGGATATTTCTCAGTATTTCGCTTTATTTCAAGTTCCAGTTTTACTACGCTCGGAATGGGTGTCCTACTAGTAATTGTAGGAACGTACTTTTTATATACACAGTGTAGCGTTTATATATTACATCTTGCTAAAAGGAGAGAATCTTTCTTTTTAAAAAGAACAAATATATTAACGTTTTCTGAATTAATTTACCGTATGAAAGATAATGCAACGATGTTTTTTATTGTATCTATTATTTCAGCAGTTGCATTTACAGCTATTGGTACAACAGCTGCTATTGGTAATAGAAATTTAGTGTGGATGACAAACCCATATACATTTCTGTATGAAAGCTCTGAAAACAACAAATTGGTAGATAAACATCTCTCTATTATAAAAAAACACCTCTTGGATGCAAATATTCCGTATCGAATGGCTTCATCTTCAAGTAAATTTACAGAAAGTAACGTAAATGTATTGAAATTAAGTGAATATAACGAACTTACGAGAGCACTCGGGTACCAACATGAAACGATTGAAAAAGAAGATGAAATTTTACTAATCCCTGGGAGGGTGTCACAAAAGCAAGAATTTAAAAATGGTGACTATAAAAAAAATATTGAAGTCATTCAAGGAGATTGGACAAAGACATTTCGTGTGAAGAAAACTGTAGAGAATTTAGTTTTACCACATGATTCTAGTAGTATTTATATTGCTGTTCAAGATCATGTGTATGATGAAATTCCTCTGACGAGTAATCCAGAGGATAAAGATATTCAACATCGTACTTACGGATTTGTTGTAGATGATTGGATAAGAACGAAAGAGATTTCAAATCAATTAAAGAGTATATTCGATAAAGATCTTAGGGACAGTGATTTCTACTTTGGAGCTTTAACATTAAACTTGTTGGAGGCAAAGCAAAAAAATGGTTTATTACTTATGGCAAGTGTTTTAGTCGGAATCGTTTTCTTTACATTTGCTGCTAGTTTTATTTATTTCCGATTATACACTGATTTGGACCGTGATCAACAACAATATAAAATGATTTCGAAAATGGGATTAAGTAAACAAGAGTTAAAAAAAGTTGTAACGAGACAGTTATTATTAATGTTCTTCTTACCAATTGCTGTTGCGGTGATTCATACTGTAGTAGCGTATACGGCACTGCAACAATTAGTTAGTTTTTCTATTTTAAATAGCTCGATTTTTATTTTAATTTCATTTATATGTATACAAGTTTTATATTTCTTTATTACTCGTTGGCGTTACCTACAAAAGCTTTATAAGACTATGGAGCAATAAAGGATATCAACTAATAAAATTACAGAAAAGCATGTAAAAAATGATATGAATTATGAAAGGAACCGTGATGAAAAGAACTTTAACTATTTTTATGTTAACTATAATACTTTTAATAAGCTTTAGTTCATGCTCTAAAAAGGATAACTCATTTCCTGCAAACGGTGTATTAATTATTGGAGATGAAAATAATATTTCACCAATTATTAATCGTTATCAGGAAATTACGAAAGAAAATGAAGTGTTTTCTGTGAAAAAAGGTGAAGTCGGAAATGGACATGTATTAATTTTAAATGAATCTACAGCACTAGCACTGATTAAAGAAAAAATTTTTCATAAACGAGGTAATGGCTCCAATTATATTTTAGATACGTTACCAAAATTCCCAAAAGAAGGATCACTATTGTTTACAAATGAAGACGAAAAGACTATGAAAAGTATTAAAATAGAAGGAAATGAGATTCCTGTTACATACGATAGTGACACTTGGATAGGAAACACTCGTAAATATCCAACGCAATCGTATGTGATTGTAGCAAAAAATAGCGTATATAAGGAAATAAAAGCAAATGAAACGAAAATGCACCTTCTTCAATTAAAGAGATCTTTAGGCGATGAAAGACCTAAAATGTCGACAGATAATACAATGGTTAATGAAAATGTCAAAGTAAAAAAGCTAATTAAAGGTTTGGAAGGAGAAGTATCTTTTCAATTTGTAACGATTGGCGAAAAACCTTAAAAAAGAGTTCGGAGTTGATAAAAATTTCATCAGCTTCGAACTCTTTTTAGTCTATAGACAAATCAATTACTATGCTTTACATTACTTCATTTAATCGAGTCTCGTTTGTTTCCTCAATCCCATTTGAATTTTGAACTGAATTATTTTGGGCTTCTTTTTCTTTACGAGCCTTTTGTAGCATTTCAAGGATGATCCATAAGGGAACACCTTTATCCTTTAACATCTTCCATAAATCTAATTCATTAAATTTATGCTCAGGCTGTTTCATTTCTTTTTCAGATGAACGAATATCAAACTTGATAGGATCATTTATTTTCTTACTTTCAAGTTTAGTAGAAGAGATAGTATTATGCTCAAGAGTAGATGGAGTTATTTTAGTAGGTTGAGATAATGTATGAATATTTGATCCGATTTGCATGCTTTTTCCTCCTTTTCAAGCAATGAGATTAGTTTTCTTATGGTTTTTAAATCTTTTTAACATGAGGCAACTATATCTAATTATAAATTCAAATAAACAGATTTACAAGTTGTATTGTAAAAAGTAAATATTTACTTGAATTAATATTTATCAACATTTGTATATGTTTTCTATATATACAACGTATATAAAATACTTTACATTATGTTTAAGTTGTTAAAGTATTCTGTTATTTTTTAAAAAAGAAACATGTAAACGTTTTATTAGGGGGAGGAAGTATGGGGAAGTTATTTTTAAAAATATGTTTTTTCGCATTAGTGACCGTATGTTCATTCGCAGCAAAAATATCATACGCTGAAGAGAGGCAACAAAATAATTATCCTATCATATTGGTGAATGGATTTGCTGGATGGGGTAGAGAAGAAATGCTTGGCGTAAAATATTGGGGTGGTGTTCATGATATACAGGAAGATTTGAAACGCAATGGTTATACGGTACATACCGCAGCTGTTGGACCTGTTTCTAGTAACTGGGATCGTGCATGTGAATTGTATGCACAAATTAGCGGTGGGACAGTAGACTATGGTGCAGTACATGCCGAGAAACATGGACATAATCGTTTTGGCAGAACTTATAGTGGTTTTGCGCCGAATTGGAGTGAAACAAATAAAGTTCATTTAGTTGGACATAGCATGGGTGGACAAACGATTAGAACATTAGTACAGCTATTAAAAGAAGGTAGTTTTGAAGAAAAGAATTATGTGAAAAATCACCCAGACACCAAAATATCACCACTATTTGAAGGCGGAAAATCATATGTTCATAGTGTTACAACATTAGCAACCCCTCACAACGGTACAACACTTGCGGATGGTAGTCTTCTACTGCCGTTCGTTAAAGATTTACTCATTACAGCTGCAAGCTTTGGAGGAAACAATAATTTATCATTATATGATTTTAAATTGGATCAATGGGGTATAAAGAAAAATGCTGGAGAGTCCTTTTTCCAATATAGTAATCGTATTCTAAATAGTTCACTTTGGAAAAATACAAAAGATATAAGTCAATGGGATTTAAGTACAGATGGTGCAAAGGAGTTAAATAATTGGGTAAAGACGCAACCAGATGTGTATTATTTATCCTATAGTGGACATGCATCACAAGCAGCACCTATAACAGGTTTACATTTACCGCATATTACGATGAATAAAGTGTTGATGGGGAATGCATTTTTCTTAGGTTCTTATGCGAGATATGAAGAAAACCGTCCGTTAGTTGATACTTCTTGGTGGCAAAATGATGGTGTAGTAAATACGAATTCTATGATTGCACCATCTTCTAATGTTGCTGTAAATAATAATGAGTCATTACAGGTTGGAAAATGGAATCATATCGAAACGAAAGCGAATTGGGACCATCTCGACATGGTAGGGTTAAGTGTTTCAGACTCGTTAGGTTTTTCTAGCATTCAAGAGTTTTATAGAACAATTGCTGAAAAGCTATCACGTTTACCGAAATAGGTAATAATAAAGCGCTCTCGATGGAATTCGAGAGCGCTTTATATTATATTGAAAGAGGGATTTGGTAGAAAAATATGGGGGGATATTATGAAAATTCAAGTTGTATTATCAGGATACGGAACAGTAGGCAGAGAGTTTATAAAATTATTAAATGAAAAATATTCATATATATATGAAACATATGGGATTCAATTAGTTGTAAGTGGCGTATTAGGGAGAAATATTGCAATACATAATGAAGAAGGCTTATCTCTTCATCATTTATTGATGTATGGTGGCGGTACCGCTGCAATTGAAAAATATTTAGAGTATCATCCGAAGGAACGTGCAATAACTAGCATAAGTGGTACTGTATTGGTAGAATCAACGGTTACAAATCTTAAAGATGGAAATCCAGGGAAACAATATATGAAACAAGCGATTGAGAAACAGATGGATATAGTAGCAATTTCTAAAGGGGCGCTCGTTACAAACTGGAGAGAAATAAATGAAGCAGCAAGAGGCGCAAATGTACGAATTCGATATAGCGGTGCAACAGCCGCTGCACTACCGACACTAGATATTGGACAATTTAGTTTAGCCGGTTGCAGTATTGAAAAAATAGAAGGAATATTAAATGGAACAACTAATTATATTCTTACGAAAATGTATGAGGAAGATATGACATTTGAAGAAGCATTGAAAGAAGGACAAGATAAAGGAATTGCTGAGACAAACCCTATATTAGATATAAGTGGTTCAGATAGTGCGTGTAAATTGTTACTTTTGACAAACAGCTTAATGGAAACAGAGAAAACACTTACTGATATACATATAAAAGGAATCGAGCACGTTACAAAACAGCAAATTAGAAATGCTAAGGAACAACATAAAATTATTAAATTAATAGCATCAACATATAAGGATGAGGGTGGCAATGTCAATTTAAATGTTGAACCGTGCGAAATAGAAAAAGATCATCCGTTAGCAAAAGTAAATGGGACCGAAAAAGGAATTACGTTCTTTACAGATACGATGGGACAAGTTACTACAATTGGCGGGGCTTCTAATCCACGAGGCGCTGCAGCTGCAGCTTTAAAAGATGTAATTAACTTATATCGAAAAGATTTGTAAGACCGTACCGCCCTTTATAAAAAATACATATGTCGTGGACCTTTTGAGAATGAAATAAATATGCAAAAATGATTGCAGGGGGTAAGGAATTGTTTAAGGATTTTAAAGTTGTTAAAGATCGTCCCGTTTATATTCAATTAAAAGACTATTTGAAAAAGATGATTATGAAAGGGCATTTGCTCGGGGATCAAAAAATCCCATCAACAAGGGAACTAAGTGAATTACTAAGTGTGAGTAGAAACACTGTACTCGCTGCTTATGCAGATTTAGAGCAAGAAGGACTCATTTATGCAGTTAAAGGAAAAGGGAACTTTGTTGCGAAGGTGGATATATCTAACACTTCGTCTGTTGAAATAGATTGGAAAAATAAACTTAATACAGTGACCGCATTAGCGGACGAATTAGATTTAATGAAACATGGTGTTCGTTGGGAAAAGGGAATGATTGTTTTTAATAGTATAGCCCCAGATGAGAAGCTATTTGATGTTGAAAATTTCAAAAGAGCTTTTCTTACTCGTATGTCCATTGAAGGGGACATCGTATTGAACTACGGATATGCAAAGGGATATAGACCGTTAATGAATTATTTACTTCATTACATGGAAATGAAAGGTGTAGACATTTCGAATAAAGATATTCTAATTACAAATGGATTTACAGAAGGATTGGATATTGTACTCTCTTCTTTATCAAAAAAATCCGGTCGTGTCATTTGTGAGAATCCAACTCACCATGCTGCACTTAAGCTTTTCCGTTTACATGGACTTGAAGTTCATGGGATTGATATGCATGAGGATGGTATTGATACGAATGAAGTTGAAAAAAGTTTGCGTGAAAAAGATTTTGATTTTGCTTATTTAATTCCTTCTTATCATAATCCAACCGGTATTGTTACGAGTTCAGAGAAAAGAACGGAATTGATGAGGTTATTCTCAAAATACAACGTTCCTATTATAGAGGACGGATTTAATGAAGAATTACGTTATTCAGGTTCACATTTAGCTCCATTATTAACTTTTGCGGGAGCTGGCAATAATGTGATTTATATTAGTAGCTTTTCAAAGGTGCTTTTCCCTGGTTTACGTGTAGGCTGGATTATTGCAGATAAAGAGCTGATTCATTATTTAGAAAGCGTAAAAAGAGCAAGAACGATTCACACATCTACGCTAGATCAAGCTGTTCTGTTTCAATATTTACATGAGGGATATTTTGAAAAATATTTAAAAAAGGCAAGATCTGTTTATAAGAAAAAATATGAGTTAGCTGTCGGGGCATGTAACCAGTACATTCCTTTTAAAAGAATGACTGGAGATGGTGGACTTCATTTATTTATAGAGCTAGAAGAGCATATGAATGCCCGCACACTTTTACAAAAGTGTTATGAGAAAGGCGTTACGTTTTCACCTGGAGATGTTTTTTACTCTGATGGAGAAGGAGCAAACACTTTCCGATTAGGGTTTTCGCGCTTGAAAGAAGAAGAAATAGTTCGGGGAATTAAAATAATTGGTGATACATTAAAAAATGAAATTTGGAGTTGAGAAAATGAAAATCGGTGTTATTATGGGCGGGGTATCGTCTGAAAAACAAGTTTCAATTATGACGGGGAATGAAATGATTGCTCATTTAGATAAAAATAAATATGAAATTGTTCCAATTACATTAAATGAAAAAATGGATTTAATTGAAAAAGCGAAAGACATTGACTTTGCATTGCTCGCATTACACGGAAAATACGGAGAAGATGGGACAGTTCAAGGAACACTGGAGAGTTTAGGGATTCCTTATAGTGGAAGTAATATGTTATCTAGCAGTATATGTATGGATAAAAATATTTCGAAAAAGATTTTACGTTATGAAGGTGTAGAAACACCAGATTGGATTGAACTTACAAAAATGGAGGATCTAAATCTTGATGAGTTAGATAAGTTAGGATTTCCATTAGTGGTAAAACCAAACTCTGGCGGATCGAGTGTCGGGGTGAAAATCGTTTACAATAAAAATGAATTGATCTCAATGCTAGAAACTGTATTCGAATGGGATTCTGAAGTAGTAATTGAGAAGTATATAAAAGGTGATGAAATTACATGTTCCATTCTGGATGGAAAACAGTTACCTATAGTTTCAATTCGACATGCAGCCGAGTTCTTTGACTACAATGCAAAATATGATGATACTAGTACAGTTGAGGAAGTTATTGAACTTCCAGCAGAAATTAATGAACGTGTAAATAAAGCGTCACTCGCTTGTTATAAAGCATTAAAATGTAGTGTTTATGCAAGAGTTGATATGATGGTGAAGGACGGAGTTCCATATGTAATGGAAATTAATACATTACCAGGGATGACACAATCAAGTTTATTGCCAAAAAGTGCAGAAGCAGCGGGAATTAGTTATAGCAAACTATTAGATATGATTATTGAAACATCATTAAAAGTTAGAAAAGAAGAGGGGTTTTAAGGGAATTATATAACTAATTTTTTTGACAGTTTCACGAAGTATGCTATGATGAATACATTATAAAAACAAAATATTTATCCACTAGGGGGGCCTTTTATAGGCTGAGATCAAATGTGATTTTGAGACTCTTAGTACCTGATCTGGTTAATGCCAGCGTAGGGAAGTGGGAAAGACGTTGCTATTTAATGAGTAAATAAATACTGTCAATTTCACTTTCTTTACGCCTGTAAAGAAAGTTTTTTTATTTTAAAGCGTTAATAGCTGTGGATAAATATCTATATTTTATATATTATTGGAGGGATTTAAATGACTTTTTCACAATCGTTACGTAAAGAAGTAGATTCAATTTGGAAAGCGAGTTTTAACCATCCTTTTGTAAAAAAACTTGGTGAAGGAACGTTAGATTTAGCTAGTTTTCGCTATTATGTTCTTCAAGATTCATATTATTTGAGTCATTTTGCTAGAGTACAAACATTAGGAGCTGCAAAAGCTCTTGAATTAGAAACGACAGCTCGTATGGCACACCATGCCCAAAATACATATGAGGCGGAATTATCATTACATGAGAATTTTGCTAAAAAGCTAGGGATAACGAAAGAAGAAAAAGATAATTTTATTCCTGCGCCAACTGCATATGCGTATACTTCACATATGTATCGTGCTGCGTATGAAGGACATTTAGGAGATATTATTGCAGCAATCTTACCTTGCTATTGGTTGTATTATGAAATTGGCGAACGCTTAAAAGAGTGCCAGCCGGAAGAGCAAATTTATAACGAATGGATTTCTGCTTATGGATCTGATTGGTTCCGTACGCTAGTTGAAGAGCAAATTACACGTTTAGATACTATCGCTGAAAAAGTAACAGAGGCAGACCGCAAACGTATGAAACAGCATTTTATTATTAGCAGTCAATATGAATATTCATTTTGGGAAATGGCTTATACATTAGAAAAGTGGCCAGTGGATACAGACGTAAAAGACGTAATTGGATAAAGAATAGAAGTAATGTTATAGATAGGTATGGATCATACCTATCTATATATTTTTTCTTGTCAAATTTGCGTAAAGTCATTAGTGCTACGGATATGGCGAAATAGAATATCGATAATTTAGCTCATTTACTTGTCTACGCATTAACTGGATAAACTTCTGTCACATTTATTTTACAATCAAAGAACGTAAATGTTGGTGGTATGAAGTTAAATAAGAAAAGAAACCCGAGCTGTTAGCTGTAACGGAGTTGTTTTTTCTTTGCAGGAGTTTCTAAATTATCATGGAGTGTTGTTAATACGATATGCAAATATGCATATCGTATTTTTTTGAGTTCTTTATGTGTTAAAATTAGATATAGGGATATGGGAATATAAAGAAGCAAAAGCAGGAATATCCAATGAATTTTGAGAGGTGTTATATGTTTACAAATAAGAAATTAATTCGATTTGGTTTATCGTTGTTTGTATTTTTAGGGATAATTAATTTTACAATCAGCTATTTCCAAACATATCTTGAAACAGCAGCAGATATTAAATGGGTAATTCCAGAAATTTGGAAAACTATTTTGCTAGATGTTCCTCAAGGTATACTTGTTCTTTTAGGCGCAATTGCTTTATATGATTTCACAAAAGAGGCATCACAAAAAGACGCATCAATCTAAGTGTGTCTTTTTTAATTAACAATTTCATAGAGAGCTTTGCTGGAGAAATAGAATGAAAAGCCCTAATTAGGGCTTTTTTTGTTGGAATTTCTTAACCGTCATAGAAACTGGTCACTTGGAGGTGTTATAGCGAAAGCCATTTACAGTACAGAAAAATCTAAGCAGCAGACGGAAATATATAGGATATGGATCATAATTATTGAGAAATTAATTGAACTTAGTAAGTATGAAGATATGACGCTAGAATTCATATTTTTTAATTTTTATTTATCCCGCTATTTGCCGGGCAGTAAGCCCCCCACCTCAAAATTCAGCGGAAGCAAAGAAGTTAGGTAGGGGATGAACAAAACCCCACTGATTAAAGTTTCACTTTATAAAAATGAGCCCATAGTAAAAATAGGTATATGAACAAGGTGCATCATCTAGTGATAAGTCATACTTTGTTGGTGTACGTATTGAACTTAGTTTATAGTATCGTGTGCTACTTCTACTTAGATTTAACGAACAGAAATATAGGAAAGCGTCGAAAGGTTTAAAGTTAATAAACGGAGGTCATGAAAATGAATCAGTTTCAACAAGAACTACAAGCGTTAAGCCTTAATGATTACCAGTCTGGAAATGTTGTGTATTGGGACCAGCAAAACCAATATCCATATTACTATATTGAAGATGCTGCTCGCCGCTGTGGTGGTTGTGGTCGCTGTGGCGGTTGTGGTCGTTGTGGCGGTTGTGCAGGTCGCTGTGGTGGATTTCGTTGTTTTGGTTGCTTCGGTTGTTTTGGTTGTTTTAGTTGTGGCGGTTGTGGAAGCTGTGGTAGTTGCTCTAATTGTTTTAATGGTACTTCTGATGCTATTGTAATATATGAATATTGACTACGAATATTCATATAAAATATTAGCTTTATATATGTACATGTCGACAAAGAATATAGCACCATCGCTAGTGGATATATTCAATCATTCAAGTAAAAGAGTAACTCGTACCTTACTCTTTGTTCATATAGTATAGGATTGTTAGCGGAAATCCAAGGCTCTTTATATTGAGAAATCAAGAAGAATCATCTTAAAGAGTCTTATCTTTTTTTCATACATTAAAGAGAAGCTAGCAAAAGCTAACTACTCGACCCTGGGTATGAAGGGAATAAGAAACTGTACTTTTTTTATAGACAGAATATTTCGTTTTGTTGAAGAGGTGGATATTCGTATTTTTCAATAAACGAAACTGTCTATGTAATATACGTAATATTTAAAGTTTATAAGAGTGAAACGAGGTATAGGTGGTATGGATAAAAAGAATACTAGGGTTGTTAGGGTTTTTATAGCAAGTCCATTTTTTAATGATGAACAACTTAACAGGGTAAAAAGACTAGAAAATGCGCTTAGTAACAATCCTTTTGTTGCAGATATTTTTTCAGCCAGGTTTTATCAACATGAACATTTAACTTTTGGATCTATGGAGTGGAGAACTGCAGTTTTTCATAATGATTTAAAATATTTAAGAAGAGCGGATGTAGTAGTTGTAATTCATGACTTTGTGAATGGATGTGTAGATAGTGGTACGGCTTTTGAAATTGGTTATGCATATGTATTTCAAAAGCCTATTATTTTGATAAAAGAAAAAGAAAGCATACCTAATCTTATGTTAGTCGAAAGCTTACATGCCTATCTGACAAATGTAGAAGATATTGCCACGTATGATTTCATTAATATGCCACGTATTCCATATAAAGGGCCACTGGAGTAAATTGAAGCAGCATAACATTCCTTTTTGTATAGCGCTTTACCTCAACGAATTTCATTTCATTCCCTTTGTAAAGGATAATATCTTTTCCACCATCATTAGAACCAGAAGTAACCTGAACTTTATAACCAAGAGAGCAAAAGAAGTCGGCTACAAAGTATTGAAATTCTCTTGGATCCATTACTTCTAAATGACTTCGCAAAATATTCCTACCTCTTTATAAAAAAGTACTAGATTTTTCTGTTATTTTTTCGCTTGTATAGGCAAACTCCTTCTTTCTAGATTATATACCTTTATCAAGACCACGAGGAATACCGAGTGGAATCAAGGTCATCAAGAGGGAAGAGCGCGCGTATGCGTTGGCAATATTCACATTTGAATGAAACACCTTACCTGTATCCATCAAAAGAATTAAGAATTAAGTATAAGGGTTCTAGTGGAAAAAAGAAACAAATGCAATTGTGGATCACATGGAAAGACATGAGGTTTTCAATAATCGTGAGTATAAAGGTTATTACCGTTTATCAAACGATATAATGGATGATTTATATGAGGATGAAGTGTTTGATTGGGGAGATGTCATCAATGAGTATCAGCCGGTTATGACTTCTAAGGGGTTACAACTTATTCGAAAAGAGGGATTCAAATGACAATCGTAGGTGAAGCGGTAGTGGTATGGACGGCAACTAGCTTGTCAGTAATTACGATGAAGGTCGCAGAAAAAATAGAGAAGAGTGTTCCACGTTAGCTTCCACGTATGACTATGTACACAACGCTAACAGGCTCGTTCTTGTATATTCTACGTTATGTGCTTTTCGTGTTTCTATAAGGGAATACCGATATGGAATTGTAGGACATTTACTGGTATTTGATATAGAACATGTATGGGAGTCTTCCGAAAATAAGGGATATATACCCTTATAAAGGGTATATGGGGAGTTGAGAAAATGCTTGAATTACTACTCGTTCCAGCTGCAGGTTTAACAGTTGCCAGTGAAAACAGAAGCGAAAAAAATAATAGGATAGTGAAAAGAGGTATTGACCATACATATTATGTATGGTCAATACCTCTTTTATAATCTTTTGTAAAATTATTGTAAATCACAAATACAATACGTAACTAATATTGTATAATCTGAATGTAATACATTTATGATTTATAAGGGGGATATGTATGAAAATTTCTTTTAACTTTTATCAGAGTCATGTCATTAATATATAAGTCGGATAAGCGGTATTTGCTTCTCTTTTAAATAATTAAATTATGTGATGATACTTTAGTTTTTTGAGATCAAGAAAAATGAAGAAAGGAAGTAATCATTTTATGGAAAAATTAAAGTTGTTAACATTTGAAAATATAGTAGAGCCCCTTTTAAATGAAAAGGTATCATTTATATACTTTCCTATTGAATGGCTGGACATCGTAGAGATACATTATAAGACGTTTTTATTAACGAGTAAGTTGAAACGTTTGAATGAAAGATTATATGATATGTTTTCGGATATATTGTTTATTCAGCATAATCCGTACGTATTAAATGAAAATATACCATGGATTGTATCAAAAGAACCTATTAAACAAGAGCAACTCGATTATATTTTTCAAAGTTGGTATGAGATTATTCATGATTGGAAGCCAAATAGATTAGTAGAACCACCAAAATATGAATGGCAATCCGATTTGATTTCTAATTTGCCAGTACTACATGATAATGAAACGTATTCTAAGTGGGTACCCGCTTTAATCTCACATATTTTTTGTGAGCGTCCTATATATTTAGAAAATACAAATGAAGAAGAAATCTATTTTTCTCCTCTTAGATCACAAAATATTTGTGAGGCGATGTCAGAGCCGATAAAAGATGAAAAAACACAAGATTTTTTCTCCTATGTATATCGATTCCAATGCATAACCCGCGGTGGTGAGAACGCTCCATTATTAAATATTTCAATAGGGATTCGGAGATTTTATCAAGAATATAATCATCCAGATATTCCTTTACTTTTAAGACGGAAACGAGGCATGATATTGATTTCTACCTCAGAGTTTGCGTCAAATAATAAAAAAATACGGTTTGTAAAACTAAAAATACAACAAGCTACAACCGGTATGAAATGGATTAAAATATTTAGAAATTTAAAAGATGATTTTCAAATAGGGGGAGAGGTGGATTTAGACCATATTCTCCAATATTCGAAAGATTATATTGTAGGGGAAAATAAAAGGGTGTTATTTCCATACAATGAGAGAATTTATAAAGTTCAAGGTACTAAAATAGAACCGGGTATAAAAGTAAAGGAAAGAGAGTATTTATTTAAAGAATTTCAGCGTAAATTCTCTTATTTCACAATACTTCCAGAATGTAAAAAGGTAGCAACAAATAACAAAAATGAATTATTCCCTTTATTTGCACCAAAAGGATTAGAGACATTAACATTAGAGGTTTGGTCTGAAAATATAGTGCTGGAAATAGAACAAGCATTACTTGATAGTGAAATTATTTTGACTAAAGTTGGTGAAAATACTTACGTATTGAATACAGATTTTCCAGTGTTATTAAAGGTTGTGAGATACAATATTGAAAAGGTGTTACAAAATCCATATAAAATGCAATATTGCCAAAAATATAAAACAAATCTTGTAGATGATGTTACGAAAGCTGTCTATGCTACCGCGGGCGAGCGCAGTGATGCGACATTAGCATTAATCGCATTGAAAAATTGTGATGGACGAGAAAAAATTGATCCAAAACAAATCATTAGAGAGGGATTTGCACGAGCAAACCGTATTTCAACATTTATTAATTTATTTATAGGCCAAAGTGTATCGCGTAAAACAATTGTAAATAGTGTTTTTAGTTTATTAGAGCAAAAAGGATTTTTGAAGCGTAGTTGGAATAAGATAAATTTACCTTGTATATATGTTAATTTATCAATTGAACGAATATCGAAATTTGATTTCTTACCTATTCTTTCAAAAATAAAAGGAAAAGAAATTTTATATAAATTATATGGGAATACAGAATGGCAAACGATTGATTACGTATTATTAAATATAAATAAACATAATGCATTTTTACCACAACCATCAAAGAGAAATGATATGGGAGCTCTTTTTAAACAATATGTTTCCGAAACATTAATGGAAATTGTACAATATGCAAAAGAACAAAATGAACAAGTTTATTTCATTGTAGATGCAAATTTGAGAAGGTATTGGATAAAAGAGTTACAAAATAAAGAAATTAATACAGATATTTTACCTGATATTGTTCCAGAGGTGTTAAAGGTTCCAAATTTAAATATTATTAGAATAAATACAGGTTTTGATGTACCAAGTTACGGTTTAATAGAATGTGATGATGCTTTAGATAGCATTGGCTTATATGCAGATCAAAAAGGGATGTATTATAGCACTGGTGAATATTCCCTTAATTGTAGTGGGATTTTTCAGCGATATATACTTGAAATTCTACCATTAGGTGTAAAACCTGTAGAAAGGGATTATATCGCTAAAATGATACATTACATGTGCTGTAATTCTAGTATGCTTTCGAAAAAGAATGTACACATGACATATTCCATGCATATGGAAAAGGTAATAAAGAGTTATATTACTGACATAGATGCAAGAGAGTTTAAAGAATTTGATGATGAATTGGATGTAGATGTAGTAAAAGTAGAAAAGAAAGATTCAATTATTCTACTTTAAATACTAGTAAACAAATCCTGCTCGTTATATCGGTCAGGATTTGTCATTTTTTTATGTAAATAAGGATATCCTTTGTCAAGTATCTTTTCGTTTACATATTTACTTTATGTGCAGACAGGATTAATATGTTTTTTAGAAATACAAAAACTATTTCATATGGAAAAACAATTTTTATTAATTGAAAAAATTTGAAAGGAATGGGGAATTGTGAAGAAATTAGATGTGCTCTTAATGCTACTGAGCGGCCTCTTTCCAATTGCAGGACTTACAAAGCAAATCCCTCTAGAACAATCTATATATATTGGAGGGCTTTTATTTTTTACTAGTTTCGGTAGTTATTTTGCTAAAAAGATGTATTCACGTATATGCAGTTGGATAGCGTATGCGCCATTTATAACATTACTGTTAGTTATTTGGCATCAAGATATTTCAACAAGCTCAATCATAGCAAATGCGAAAATTGCTGCATGTGTCGCGTTAATTCCATGTTTATTCCGTTTTCGTACATATGGACTTACTTTGGGCTTATTCTCATTATGGGCCGCTTTACTATGGGATATAAAAGAAGTACAGTCGTTATTCATACTTGAACGCATAACGAGTTTAATGACAAGCCATTATGTATATATATTACTATTAATTGGAGGACTTGTAATAGGAGGATTACTTGCGATGTTCATTCACCGCAAAGAGAAAGATAATAATAAAGAAAATATAAATCTACTTGGACCAAAAAAGAAACGCAAAAGATTATCATTTAAGATTCGTCTTCCAAGATTACCGAAATTAAGGATGAAACTATTTAAGTTTGGTGGGAAAGAATCTAAAAGTAAAATGCCAGAAAAAATCCATGAATATAAGTACGAAGAACCAGTTGCAACATATGAAATGACAGAGAAAATAGATCCATACAAAGAAAATGCAGTTCAAGGTCAAACAAGGATGGAACGCCGAAGAAATAGGTATAATGCATAATGAAGTTTAATAACCCCGTAATGACTTATCTTAATATTGATAAATCATTACGGTTTTTTTATGTAATGAAATGAAGGTTGCTATTGCGGAGGGGAATAGCATATTTTATAGATAGGAACTAAAATAAGGGGAGGATAAAATGCTTATCATTACATATATATCTGCTTGCATATTATTCTTAGTTAGCTTTTTACATGTATATTGGGCTTTCGGAGGTAATTGGGGGACAAATAGTGTTATTCCAACTAAATCAGGGGAAAAGGCGTTTACACCTCGCGCCGGAATGACATTGTTCATTGCATTATTATTAAGTATGGCAGCAATAATTTTGTTGCAACAAGCAAATATTGTTCATTTTGCAGTTCCTAATGTTATTATTCAAGTCGGTTCCTGGATTTGTATGATTGTCTTTTCTATTAGAGTGATTGGTGAGTTTAACTATTTTGGTATCTTTAAACGACAAAAAGATACGCACTTTGCAAGAATGGATACTGGTTTATATATTCCACTTTGTGCATTTTTATCTTTATCTTTCTTATTAGCAATAATTTTGTGAGTGAATAATAGTAGTTTCTTTTCTCAACATATATGTAAACGTGAGAAATCTAAGAGTAAATAAAAAGGATGTAAGCGCCTTCTTGTCGAAATGTAAATTATTATGAAAGGCGGTGACACTATGAAGTATGTAAAAGTTAGTATGAATGGTGGAAGTGAACATAAATTCTCAATGAATTTAGATCGGTTTAAAGAACTTATTACTACAGAGAATGGGATATTAGAAAATAAATTAGTATGTATTGAAAATGTAATGATTAATCCTACTAATATATCTTCTGTAGTTGAAAAAATTGGTGTACCGGCTAAGTTTATGGAAGCTTAAAATGTTAGATAAAAAACATCCATTAGGGATGTTTTTTAATTTATAAATATGATAATCGTACAGTAAATATTTGAGTAGATTTTATAGCAATGACTATGCATATATTAAGTACCTGAACATGGTTCTTAATACATGCACGAAATAATAAGTACAAGCATATATTATATAGTAGGACAAGATCTTCGTGTCCTACTTAATACTCAGAAAAAACCTCTAATCACATAAGAGCATCCAATTGCAGGGTGCTCTTATTTTTTATGAAAATCTACTACGAGTCTTATTTTATAGTAGGATGCAATAATAAAGGGCTATTTTGAAATAGTGTTCTTTAGCCTTTAATGTTAAATTTATCTTTAACGTTAATAAATATTAAAAATAATATGATAGCAGAAATTAAGTTAGATAAGTAGAAATTTTGATGAAACAGTAGTTCGAAGATGACATAGAAAGTAACGAATAAGGCAATAGCAGGTAGTATGCAAATAAATATAAATCTCCAATTTTTTAAGTAATGTTTATAATTAGTAAGTACTTTCTCCATAAATATAGCTCCTATATTTTTGTTTTTATATAATTATACATTTAGATACAAAGATTTTCAAAGTAAAATATTTAGCAATTCAAAAATATAAGGAGAGCTTTTGTTGAAAATCCAGATTGCTGTAGCAATCTGAATTTGACTTTAAAGAACTATACTAAAATGATACACTATAATCTACGTTATTTTTGAAATGAATAGAGGGGTTTGTGTGATAGATAAAATTAAAAATGCTGTAGAGGATATGTACGAAGATGAGGCTAAAGATTTACTTCAAAGTATTCTCATACAGTTAAACTTATTAGAAGAAAACTACAGTGAAGATACAATTAAAAATTTGATGGATATTCCGAAACAATTAACGAGTAATCCTACTTATAAAAGGAATGTAAAAGAAAGTACGCACGTACATATTGCTTTTGATGATTCAACGGCTGGTTGCTTAAAATATATGTTAAGTCAAGAAGAATTATTTGAAGAGAGTGTTGTTGCTTTTTCGGAATTCTTTTCAATTGGACCGATATATAGGTTGCATACGAATGAGGGGCAACTAGCAAGACAGAAGTGGTTAATAAATAACTTAACTGCTTATGATAGTTATTTTGAAGAAGAATATTTATCAAGATTTATAGCAACTATAGAAGAACTACATACTATTCCTGTTGAAACGCCTATTACAATTTGGAAGGCTGATAATGCACATGAACATGTAGGCCTAAGTTTTGTAATGGTACAATTAAAGGATAAGAAAAATATTCGAGTTATTAATACGTCTGAAGCAAGTAGAGAAATATTAAAACAAGAGTATGATATTCGTGGAACGGGAGAATTACCACCTGAAAGTTTAGCTCTATTCCAAAAAAGTTTTATAAAGCTACCTTATTTAACTGAAGAGAAGCGCATGAAGTTTGAAAATGAGTGGGATAGATTATCGGAAAGCATAGAATGTTTAAGAGTTTGGAAAGAAAATGAAGTGCATTCTGTACAGGAAGATTATTTTGATCAATTTATAATTGAATGCGCGAAAAGTGTGGGTGCTGATCGAGAGTTCCTTAAAGCTCCTAGAGTAATTGGTGAAGCACTTGGTCTTGTTGAACAATTAGTTGGAGATACTTTCTTAGAATATCGCTTGAAACAATTAATTAAACAAGAAGTATTTGAATTTGAAGGTTCGTTAGATGAAATGCGTTTTTATAGTGTGAAGTTAAGGAAATAATAAACACGTTCTATTTTGAAAGGCTCGTATTTTTAATAATACGAGCTTTTTAAGTTGAATTTGGGCTATACATAAGCTTCCCAGAGAGGGCATATCACATATGAATGGTAAAGGTAATGAATGAAAAGAAGGTGATTTGTTAATATGTATAACCAACAAAATTATCCATATGATCAAGCGATGTATTATAATCCACAAAACTACGGGTATGAACCTACAAATGAAGTGAGAGATATTGAACAAGAAGATTACAGACCAGATGATGCAGAAGATGCTCCAACGTCACCACCTCCGTCACAAGCGCCGTCGTTACCGTCTACATTTGCTTCTCCAGCACAACCAGGTAATATGAAATCATGGATGTGTAACTGTCTAGGAAGATGGGGCTATTTACGCTTACATCGTCCTGGTCCTTTCGGAAGAGATTTATGGTTCTTCCCGACTGAAGTGAGAAGAAATGGAGTGTCAGGTTACACGTGGCAAGGTGGTCGTCGTCGTAAAGTAAGTTATCGCTATCAACAAATTAGTAATTTTATGTGCTTCGCATAAAGAGAAGTGGGAGAGTGAAACGATTTTACTCTCTCACTTTTTTATTTTTCAATATACGAAGTAAGATTTTGATTAAAAATTTACAATTTTCACGTTTTTATTAGAGTATAATGCATATGTTGGGTTGATTTTCAAAAACAAATGAGAGTGAGGGAATACAATGTCAATGAAAAACAAAGTTGGGTTAAGCATAGAGGATGGCATTAATTTAGCTTCAGCTCAGTTTAAAGAAGATGCGTATGAAATTTATAAAGAATCGCGAAAAAAACAACCTATATTATTTGTAAACCAAGTTGAAATCGGTAAAGAATGGCTCATTACTAGATATGAAGATGCTCTGCCACTTTTAAAAGATAATCGTTTAAAAAAAGATTGGACAAATGTGTTTTCTCAAGATATAAAGAACATGTATCTTTCCGTTGATAATAGTGACCACTTAACAACACATATGCTAAATTCAGATCCACCTAACCACAGTCGTTTACGATCTTTAGTTCAAAAAGCTTTTACACCGAAGATGATTGCACAATTAGACAAAAGAATTGAGAGAATAGCAGATGAGTTGATAAGTGATATAGAGCGAAAAGGTACATTAAATCTTGTGGATGATTATTCATTTCCATTACCGATTATTGTAATAAGTGAGATGCTCGGTATTCCAAAAGAAGATCAAGCGAAATTTAGAATTTGGTCTCATGCTGTTATTGCATCACCAGAAACACCTGAAGAAATAAAAGAGACCGAAAAACAACTATCTGAGTTTATTACATATCTTCAATATTTAGTTGATATTAAACGAAAAGAGCCAAAAGAAGACTTAGTGAGTGCTTTAATACTTGCAGAGAGTGAAGGGCATAAACTTAGCGCTCGGGAACTATATTCAATGATAATGCTATTAATTGTAGCAGGACACGAGACGACAGTGAATTTAATTACAAATACGGTATTAGCACTTCTTGAAAATCCAAATCAATTACAGTTATTAAAAGATAATCCAAAACTAATTGATTCGGCTATTGAGGAAGGATTGCGTTATTATTCTCCAGTTGAGGTTACAACTGCAAGATGGGCAGCGGAACCTTTTCAAATTCACGACAGAACAATCGAAAAAGGAGATATGGTTGTCATTGCCTTAGCTTCTGCAAATCGTGATGAAACTGTATTTGAAAACCCAGAAGTATTCGATATTACTCGGGAAAATAATCGTCATATTGCCTTTGGTCATGGTAGCCATTTCTGTTTAGGCGCTCCACTTGCGAGGTTAGAAGCAAAGATTGCTATTACTACTTTGTTTAATCGAATGCCTGAACTACAAATAAAAGGGAATCGTGAAGAAATTAAATGGCAAGGTAACTATTTAATGCGTTCTTTAGAGGAATTGCCTTTAACTTTCTAGAATAGTTAAAAGGAGACATGCATACATCGAAAATGATTTACATAGAGTATGTATGTGTTATTTAAATTCGAAACGGAAGGGTGAAAACATCCCAATGATCAACTAATTCTATTTGTAAGAGATCTTCGTTAAAAAACGAAATATTCTTCTGAATAGGGTTAGTCTGTACATTTATAGAAAAGGGATGTATTTCGCTCTGCGAATATATAGTCTTTTTATATGATTTGTGCTGCCTCCTGTTCAGAACATGAAATAGGAGGCTTTTTTATGTCGACAAATGTAGTAACGAAACAAAACAATGGGGTATCACAAGTATTAAAAAATCGGTTTGTTCAAGGGATTTTAGCATCAGCATTATTTTTACAAATAGGAATATGGGTTCGAAACTTTGCGGTATTACTATATGTAATGGAAATGACAAAAGGTGATGCTTTTGCTATTTCGATGATTTCAGTTGCTGAATTCGCTCCAATTTTTATTTTTTCATTTATTGGCGGTACTTTTGCTGATAGGTGGAAGCCAAAGAAGACAATGATATGGTGTGAAACGTTAAGTTCCATTTCAGTATTCGCTGTATTAATTACGCTTATGTTTGGAACGTGGAAAATTGTGTTTTTTGTGACACTCATCTCTGCAATCCTTTCACAGTTTTCACAACCATCTGGAATGAAGTTGTTTAAACAACATTTATCAACGGAACAAATTCAATTAGCAATGTCTATATATCAAACGATATTTGCAATATTTATGGTATTAGGACCAATACTAGGGACATTTATCTTTCATAGTTTTGGAATTTATATTTCAATCATCATAACAGGTATTTCGTTTTTACTTGCGGCAGTTGTATTGTTATTCCTTCCGAAAGATCTTGAAAACGCCGTAGAAAAGAAGGATATCACTCTGTTGCAGGAGATGAAGGATGGTATTAAGTATGTCAAAAAGAAAAAAGCATTAACTTTGCTAGGGCTTTGTTTTATGGCTGCAGGACTAGGTATAGGATTAATTCAGCCATTAGGTATATTTATTGTGACTGAGCAGTTAGGATTATCAAAAGAGAGTTTACAGTGGCTACTAACAGTAAATGGTGCGGGAATGATTGTTGGCGGAGCATTAGCAATGGTATTTGCGAAAAACGTTGCTCCGCAAAAGATGTTAATTATCGGTATGCTTGGTCAAGCAATTGGTATTGGCATTATAGGATATTCTACAAATTTATGGGTGACACTTACAGCGCAGCTTTTTAGTGGTTTAGCTCTTCCTTGTATCCAAATTGGTATTAATACGCTTATTATTCAAAATAGCGATACCGATTTTATAGGTCGTGTAAATGGTATTTTAAGTCCGCTTTTTACCGGTTCAATGGTAGTAACGATGAGTATAGCTGGCCCATTAAAAGAGATGTTTTCATTAAGTATGATGTATGAAGGGACGGCTTTACTTTTTATAATTGGATTATTGTTTATTTTACCTATATACAATTTAAAGCCAGTAATAGCGGTAGAAAGTGAAATAAGTGGTAAAGGAAGTGCTATACAAAATGAATCCTAATCCAAATGTTAAATACCCTATTGAAGGAAATCAAAACGTTCAATTTATAAAAAATATAATAACAAAACCTAATATACTTGTTGGTGACTATTCTTATTATGATGCGAAAGATGGAGAAACATTTGAAGATCGAGTATTACATCATTATGAATTTCTTGGAGATCGCCTTACTATTGGAAAGTTTTGTTGTATTGCATCTGGAGTTAACTTTATTATGAACGGAGCCAATCATCGGATGGATGGATTTTCGGCATATCCATTTAATATATTTAGAAATGGGTGGGAGAAGTATACACCTAGTTTGTCTGATTTACCTTATAAAGGTGATACAGTTATAGGAAATGACGTTTGGATTGGTATGGATACAACAATTATGCCCGGAATAAAAATAGGGGATGGTGCAATCATTGCAGCTAAATCTGTTGTGACTAGAGACGTCGCACCATATACAATTGTTGGTGGAAACCCTGCAAATAAAATAAAAGAGAGATTTTCAAATGAAATAATTCAAGAATTATTGCAAATTCAATGGTGGCATTTTGATATTGAAAAAATAACTGGAAATATTGATGCTATTGTACGCGGAGATATTGAACCATTAAGAAAGCTAAAAAGGGAATGAAAAATGGATGACAAATAGTATCATACCTCCGAATTTTGTTAATGATAATAGAACAAGGAGGTGTGATACTATGGCACAAGACGTTTTATGTGAAGTAAACAACTGTAAATTTTGGGCGAACGGTAATAAATGTAGTGCAGAGGCAATTTACGTAGTAAGTCATAAAGGTAAACATGCATCTACAACGGAAGAAACAGATTGCAAAACATTTGATCCAGAAGTGTAAATTCTTTAAGGGTAGCCAAATCGTGGTTGCCCTTTTATTAATGATAGTATTGATAATAAATATCATTTTCATTCATTAATTTTAGCTTTTTTTGTTATTTTTTCATATTTTCTTCATAAGTGATGTAATCCAACTCAATTCATGTTCAATTCGTGATTTACTAAATTCAATGACTTCAGTAATAAAGGCTGAGGTAACCTCTAGAGACTGAATAGCGGTAAGTTGACTATGTAGTACGTTTTGACGTACAGTCAAAATCTCTTTTCTAGCTTCATATTCAAGTTTTTCAAATAGCGCGATACGAACAAGAAATTCTGCATTATTTGTCGCAAGTTTTTCGGGAAACTCTCGTAACATTTCAGAAAAAATTTCTTCTCCTGTTTCTGTTATATCGTACATATTTCGGTTTGGTTTTCCAACTTGTTTATGTATTTTTTTCGTTATAGCACCCATATTTTCAAAGCGCCGAAGGGCAGGGTAAAGCATGTTGTGATTTAATTCAAAATTCTCACCTAAACGATTTTGAACATTTTTTTTGATTTCATATCCATGTTTTGGTCCGGTCGTTAATTCTGCTAGTAGTAAAATATCAACGTACATAAAAATCCCCCTTATATATTTCTCAAGTTCTTTAATGAAAAATCCCCTTTAGTATATGTTAAAATAACATATGATAGTTTATACAACTTTGAACTGCCGACCTATCACTTTTATTGTAAAAGAAAAGGGAGGAAAGAACTATGGCTTCACCTGAAAATGTTATTTTAGTTCATGAAATTTCAAAGCTGAAAACAAAAGAAGAATTATGGAATCCATATGAATGGTATCGTTTGATGAGGGATAATCACCCAGTTCATTATGATGAAGAGCAGGATGTATGGAATGTTTTTTTATATGATGATGTAAATCGTGTTTTATCAGATTATCGCTTATTTTCAAGTAGAAGGGAGCGCAGACAATTCTCAATCCCTCCTTTAGAAACTAGAATAAATATAAACTCTACAGATCCACCAGAACATCGCAATGTACGTTCCATTGTTTCTAAGGCATTTACTCCAAGAAGTTTAGAACAGTGGAAACCTCGAATACAGGCTATCGCAGATGAACTTGTACAACATATCGAAAAATGTAGTGAAGTTAATATCGTTGAACAGTTTGCTGCACCTTTACCTGTTACCGTTATTTCTGATTTATTAGGAGTCCCAACAACAGATCGTAAAAAAATTAAAGAATGGTCTGATATTTTATTTATGCCGTATAGTAAAGAAAAGTTTAATGATCTGGATGCTGAGAAAGGGATAGCATTAAATGAATTCAAAGCATACCTTCTACCGATTGTTCAGGAAAAGAGATATCATTTAACCGATGATATCATTTCTGATTTAATTCGAGCTGAATATGAAGGCGAAAGATTAACCGATGAAGAAATTGTAACCTTTTCATTAGGTTTACTAGCAGCTGGGAATGAAACCACTACAAATTTAATTATTAATAGCTTTTATTGCTTTTTAGTAGATTCACCTGGAATTTATGAAGAGTTAAGAAAAGAACCTAACTTAATTTCAAAAGCGATTGAGGAAGTATTACGCTATCGCTTTCCTGTTACATTAGCCCGGAGGATTACAGAGGATACAAATATATTTGGTTCTTTAATGAAAAAGGATCAGATGATTGTTGCGTGGGTTAGTGCAGCGAATTTAGACGAGAAAAAATTTTCACAAGCCTCTCAATTTAATGTACATCGAACAGGAAATGAAAAGCATTTAACCTTTGGGAAAGGTCCTCACTTTTGCTTAGGAGCACCACTTGCACGTTTAGAGGCTGAGATTGCATTAACTACCTTTATAAATGCTTTTGAAAAAATAGAGCTATCTCCATCTTTCTGTTTAGAAAAATGTATATTGGAAAATGAACAAACATTAAAATACTTACCTATTCGATTGAAAGCTAAATAAAAATCTTAACAAGGTGCATACATTTGCATCTTGTTTTTTGTTTCTCAATTGTGAGTTTTCGGTAATCACCTTAATATGGAATTGTATAAAACGTAGAGGAGGATTCTTATGTTGACTTGTAATGGAAGTAAATCATTTCAAAAGTTTATTAAAGGTGTTACAGATCTTATGGAAAACGGTTTATTTGAAGAAGAAATAGTGTGTGGCATTGAAAAGTTACTAGAAGAACTTTTAGAAAAGAAAACATGGCTTCCGTTAGATAAACAGAAGGCCAATTTGACTCAATATGCACGACATTTATTGTATGAAGATCCGCTCAAACGTTTTGAAGTACTAGCTCTCGTATGGAAAGATGGACAATCTACACCTTTACATGATCATGACGGCACATGGGGAGTAGAAGGCGTTTTTTCAGGAAGGATTATGGTGCAGAACTTTATACAAACGAAACAACTTGGAAATTCACTTGTTTATTTAACACATACAGGAAATCTTTATTTGGGAGAAGGAGAAACAGATAAAGTAATTCCACCAGCGGATTGTCATATTCTTGAAATTAGCAAAAATGAAAGCGTTATTACGATTCATGTCTATGGAAAACGGTTAGAAAAGTTTAAAGTATATATACCAACTGAAGAAAAAAATGTGTACATGTGTGAGACAAAATACATTAGTTATAATTCATAGTTTAAAATCCAAAGCTTTTTTAAAAAGAAAAGCTTTGGATTTTATTTTTAATTATTTCTTGACCTGAAACGCTTTTCATAAATTATAAATAAGAAGTACCTCACGAGGATTGTATGAAAACGATACCTAATAATTAATTAGAACTCGTGTATTTATAGAAAGTGGTGAAGAAATAATGAAATTAATCGCAATTGATTTAGATGGAACTCTTCTTTCGGGGAATAAAATGATAAGTAAAGAAAATGCAGAAGCAATTCGAACATGTCAAGAAGCTGGCCATGTTGTAGCAATTTGTACAGGACGTTCAATTGTTGACATTGAGCGATTATTGTTAGAAGTTGATTTAGAGTGTCCAATCATTGCGGAAAATGGTGCTCTTATATATAAAGATAAAAAAATGATGAAGAGATATCCAATTCAAAATATGCAGGCACTTGAAATTGTAGAATATCTTGAAGAGAATGGTTTATATTATCAGCTCTATACTGATAAAGGTGTGTATGTGCCGGATTATGGAGTAGAGAGTGTACGTAATGAAATTGAGCATGTGAAGAATTCAAAAGAAAATTTCGACTTGAAAGAGTTAGAAACAATCGCAGCATTATATCTTGAGCATACAGCGTTTCATAGTGCGGAAAGTTGTAAACCAATTGTAGAAACAGATATACATGTGCATAAACTATTACCATTTTCTTATGAAATTGAGAAATTAAAAAAACTCAAAGAAACATTTCTTCATAATACAGATTTAGCAATTACATCTTCATATTGGCACAATTTAGAGATTAATCATCGAGATGCTCAAAAAGGGAATGGATTATATACTTTAGCAGAACATCTTAATATTCCAGTTGAAAACACTGTAGCGATAGGTGATGGGCTAAACGATGTTTCTATGATGGAAAAAGCGAACATATCAATTGCAATGGGGAATGCAGTAGAAGAAATAAAAGCAATGTGTAAATACGAAACGTTATCAAATGAAGAACATGGTGTGGCACATGCTTTATATAAATATGTAATGTAATTAAAAAAGAAAAAAGAATCCAAATGGATTCTTTTTTCTTTTTTATTAGGGGTAAGGTATTCTATGAGATTCATAGAAGCCTTATTACATTTTATTATATAGAATATATTGGAATAAATGTTTATATTTTTCATAAAAATTGTGAATATTTTATGAACTTTATACTTATTGCATGTTTATACCGCTATTAGTGACGCGTATGACTCTCAAGTGAAAATTCAGTGAATGTAAGAAGGAATTCAAGTTACCTAGACAATAAGTGAGGAATCAACGAAATATATACTAATTAAAGGTATATTCAGTATATATATTCTTTTCTTATTTTAATTGAAAAATAAAATTTGTTCGAATAATTATTCTACAGCTATATACCTACACTAGCTTTCTTCGTATAATGGAGAAGTATGAATTTTAGATTTGTATTAATTTTACATATTGAGGTGAAAAAGGAATGAATTCGCGGCTAATGGAACTTATTGATGTGAGTACAATAGAAACCATGGCAGAACAATTTTATAAATTAACTAACATATCACATCAACTTCTTGATGCTGAAAAACAGTGTGTTTTTTCATTCGGAATGAATGAGATAAAAAAGAGTAAACTTCCAAAGATTGAAATCCCCATTTTCTTATACAATCAACATTTAGGATCTTTTGTTGTATGGTCCAAAAAAAGCGAAATTTTCAGTTGTCAAAAATACTTTGAAATGCTCTCAAGTTTAATTTTAGATGGCGCAATAAAAGTATTTCAAAGCAAAAATACAACATTGCTTTCTCGGAAAGAGGAGGAACTACATACGATTTTACAAAACATGCCTGTTATGGTCGATGCGCTTGATTATAATGGAGATTTTGTTTTGTGGAATCGAGAATGTGAAATTGTAACAGGTTATACCGCTGAAGAAATAATTGGAAATCCCAATGCACTGCAATTACTGTATCCTGATTATAATTATCGCCATCAAATACAAAAGAAATTTTTAACTTGTGGAAAAAATTTCAGAGATTGGGAAATGCACTTAACATGTAAAAATGGTGAAGTCAAAACAATAATGTGGTCGAATATATCAGAACAGTTTCCTGTAACAGGATATAGTTATTGGGCTGTTGGTGTAGATATTACACATTTAAAAGCGATAGAAGAGCAGTTAAAACAACAAACATCTGAACTGGAATTAATTTTTAAAGCTTTACCAGATTTATGTTTCTTAACAGAAGATGATGGCACAATTATAGATTACAAGGCAGGATCTCCTACAAAGTTTTACGTACCTGCAGAAGCTTTTATGGGAAAAAAGTTTTACGAAGTATTACCATCTTCAGTAGCACAGCAGTTTCAGGAAGCCATTAATCAAGTGAAGGAAAAAGGAACGAATGTAATTGTAGAATATCCACTCACACTTAATGGAAGTATTAATTTCTTTGAGGCTAGGTGCTTACCATTATTACATGATAAAATTATGATTATTGTACGCGACATTACAGAGAGAAAAAAGACAGAAGAATTGCTAAATAAATCAGATACGCTTGCAGCAATTGGTCAATTAGCAGCTGGCGTGGCTCATGAAGTAAGAAATCCTTTAACTGTAATTAAAGGATTTATACAGTTATTTCAAATTAATAAAGAAGATCAAGAAAAATATTTTGATCTTATGCTCTCTGAAATTGAAAGGATAGAAGCGATCCTGCAAGAATTTCTGGCAATTGCTAAAACAGATGAGATAAATACAGAAAAGAAAAATATTTATCAAATTTTTAAAAATGTCGTATCGTTAATGAATACAAAAGCAATTATGACAAATATTCAAGTTGAACTATTTACGGATGACAAAGATATAATTATTGAATGCTCAGAAAATCAATTGAAACAAGTATTTATTAATATTTTGCAAAATTCAATCGAAGCTATGCCAAATGGTGGGGAAATTTCAATTCACATAAAAGAAATAAATGATGATGGTGTCATCATTCATGTAATAGATGAAGGAATAGGAATACCTGAAGAAAGAATTAAGAGATTAGGTGAACCTTTTTATAGTACGAAAGAAAAAGGGACTGGTATTGGATTAATGTTAAGTTATAAAATTATTGAAAGTCATCAAGGGACAATTAGTATCATGAGCGAGGTTGGTATCGGGACAACAGTAACTATTTACTTACCGAAAGTACTAAGTAAACAATCTCTTTCTAATTGTGACGATAAATGTATAGCAATACGCACTAGTAGTAATTCTTAAATCAATTAATACCCAATAACAAAGCGATTAGTGAAAACTAAGCTTTTTGTTATTGGGTATTTTTTATATTTAATTTAGTAAACTTTACCTTTTCTTTACCTTTGTTTTAATTTCTATTAAGTTTTAAACATTATATTAATATTTGTACAAAGCAATGTATAGAAATTGTACATTACTTTTAATATAGAAATGTGATTATTATTTGAAATATTGTAAGGAGGAGATTATGACAAAGTGAAAAAGCAAGAGAAGAAAAGTGGTAGAGTAGTACCTCTCCGGTTAAATATTTTATTCCTTTGTGTATTTTTATTATTTTCTGGCATTATTATTCAATTAGGGAAAGTGCAAATTTTTGATGGAGAAACATATAAAAATGAATTAGAGAAGAGAGAAAATGCAACCGTGGGCCTTTCTGTACCACGTGGGAAAATATTTGATCGTGAAGGAAATCCAGTAGTTGATAATAAGTCTTTACGTACGATTACATATACAAAGGTGAAAGGTGTAAAACAAGAAGAAATATTAAAATCAGCAAGACAACTTGCAGATATTATTGAAATGCCACAAGAAGATATAGATAAGTTAACTGAGACTGATAAGAAAGACTTTTGGATGCAATTAAATCCAGAACTTGCTCAAGACTTAGTATCAAAAAAAGAAATAGATAAGTTCCGAGATAAGGATATTACCGGAAAAGAGCTAGACAAAAAAATAGAAGATTTAAAAAGGAAACGCGTTACAGATAAAAATCTTCAAGAACTAACGGCTAAAGATATAGAAGTGTTAGCTATTAAAAGTAAAATGACCTCAGGTTTTCAAATGGCACCTCAAATTATTAAAAAGGACGTTAGTGAACAGGAATATGCGGTGATTAGTGAAAATTTAGCGAACCTTCCAGGAGTAGACGCATCAGTTGATTGGGAGAGAATCTATGTAAATGATGGTCTATTCCGTTCTGTTCTTGGTAACGTTTCAAACGCTGATGAAGGATTGCCACGTGAACGATTAGATTATTATTTAGTGCGTGATTATAGCCGAAATGATAGGGTCGGTAAAAGTTATATCGAACAGCAATACGAAGATGTACTTCATGGTACAAAAAAAGAAGTAAGAAGCATTGCTGATAAACAAGGAAATACTATTAGAACGGAAACGGTTTCGGAAGGAAAAAGCGGTAAAAATTTAACTTTAACAATAGATATGGAATTGCAAAAAAAAGTAGAGGAGAGCATAGAAAAAATATTAAAACAATATAAAGGATCAGAATCAATGTTAGACCGTGCTTTCGTAGTGATGATGAATCCTAAAAATGGCCAAGTATTATCAATGGCTGGGAAAAGGCTTGTAGAAAAAGACGGGAAAATGGAAGTAGAAGATTATGCTTTAGGCACGCTGACAAGTTCATATGAGCTTGGATCAACGGTTAAAGGTGCGACAGTGTTAACAGGGTTTGAAACAAATGCAATAACTCCTGGAACACATTTTTATGATGCACCTATGAAGTTTAAAGGAACTAAGGAAAAGAAGTCTTGGAAAAATTTTGGTGATATAGACGATCTAAGAGCGTTACAAGTTTCTTCAAACGTTTATATGTTTAATATAGCATTAAAAATTGCTGGTGTGGATTATGTGAAAAATAGTTCACTAGATATTAAACAAGAATATTTTGATAAAATGAGATATTATTTCAGGCAATTTGGACTAGGTGTACAAACTGGTATTGATTTACCAAATGAAACTGCAGGGCAAATTGGAAAAAAAGATAATCAGCCTGGTTTCTTATTAGATTATTCTATTGGGCAATATGATACGTATACACCACTTCAGCTTGCACAATATATTTCGACTATCGCAAATGGAGGATATCGAATGAAACCACAAATTGTTCAAGAGATTAGAGAACAAACCGTTCAAAAAAATGAGGTTGGTAAAGTAGTACAATCAATAGAACCCGTTGTTTTAAATAGAATCGATATGAAACAAGAATATATTAATCAAGTAAAAGAAGGATTTAGAAAAGTATTTCAAGAAGGAGATGGAACAGGAGTAAGAGCGTTCCAAAAAGCACCATATAAACCAGCTGGTAAAACAGGGACCGCACAAACTGTATATGGTGGAGAAAATGCAATTGGGCGAAATGCGAAAGGCGATCGTAGAGAATGTTATAACTTAACATTAGCTGGATATGCGCCATATGATGATCCAGAAGTAGCATTTTCTGTTGTAGTACCGTGGGTTGAAAATGATAAATCGGGCATTAACTCCGATATTGGAAAAGAAGTTTTAGATGCTTATTTTGATTTGAAAAATAAGCGGTTAACTGGTGAAGCGCCAAAAACGGATGCCTCTAAAGAGAATTAAAATGTACGAAACGTCTCTAGCATTCCTGTAAACTAGAGGCGTTTTTATCTGGGGATAGATTAGAAATGAGGTATATATGAAGCTGTTTATTCTAAAATATTGGAGGAACATATGTAGCTACATATTAATTATAATAGGGGTTATTTTTATTAATAAGTTCTTTTTATTTTGTATGGTAGAAGGAATTTCGATGCAACCTACTTTGAATGAAAAAGATTATATACTTGTTAATAAGGTAAACGTCTGTTTATCGTCTTTTCATCATGGAGATGTTGTCATTATAAAAAAAGAAGACGAGCCTACTTACTATGTGAAACGAATTATTGGATTATCGGGGGATAACATACAACTAAAAAAGGATGAGGTATTTATTAACGGTAAAAAGCGTGATGAGTCGTATATACATTTAGATATGTCACAAGTATCCAATCGTTTTTCCAATTTTAGAGAAATAAAAGTTCCTATGCATAAATTATTTGTGTTAGGTGATAATCGTAATCATAGTAAAGATAGTAGGAATACACTTGGACTTATTGATGAATCAAATATAATAGGTAAAGTAGAAATGGTATTTTATCCATTTGACCATATAAAATGGATAAAATAATTCTATTAACGATTCACATTTTATAAAATAAATCATATATTGATAGCATAGGACAAGCAGAAACGCTTGTTTTAACCTCACAGAACACTCCTTATCACGGTTAGGCATCTACATAGGTAGATGCTTTTTTTATGTTGATGACTGAAAATTATTTATCAATATAATGTAGCAAGCATATTAGGACTATTAGGGGAAGATTACTTGTACAAATAACAGTATGCTTAATTAAAACAATGAAATGTAAGGAGTGAGGAATAAGTGCTAAATATTTTAGTGGTTAATTTTCCAGCAGAGGGACATGTAAACCCTACATTAAATTTAGTAAAAGCTTTTACTGAACGAGGGGATAACGTACATTATATTACAACGGCAAACTTTAAGGATAGAATTGAAGATTTAGGAGCTACTGTACATATTCATCCGGATTTATTAAAAGAGATTTCTATTGATGCTGAAACCTCATCTGGGTTAAATGCTTTCTTTCATGTGCATGTTCAAACTTCTTTATATATATTAGAAATTACGAAACAATTATGTGAAAGTATAAATTTTGATTTCGTAATTTATGATATATTTGGCGCAGGAGAGTTAGTAAAGGAGTATTTACAAGTTCCAGGTGTAGTGTCCTCACCTATATTTTTAATTCCGCCAGAATTTTTGAAGACATTACCTTTTCATCCAAATGCAGATATGCCATTCCAACCAGAGGAAATCTCTGAAAAATTACTAAATCAGATGGAACATAAATTTGGAGTAAAACCAAAGAATAATCTTCAATTTATGAATAATAAGGGTGATGTTTGTCTCGTATACACAAGTCGCTATTTCCAACCTAATAACGAATCGTTCGGAGAAAATAACATTTTTATTGGACCGAGTATTTCAAAGCGTAAAACAAATATAAAGTTTCCACTGGAATCACTTAAAGAAAAGAAAGTTATTTATATTTCAATGGGAACACTGCTTGAAGGACTCGAACCATTCTTTAATACTTGTATTGATACTTTTTCAGATTTTGATGGGATAGTTGTAATGGCAATTGGTGATAGAAATGATATTTCTAAAATTAAGAAAGCACCAGATAATTTTATAATTGCTCCATACGTACCTCAATCAGAAATATTAAATGAAGCAGATGTTTTTATTACACATGGTGGTATGAATAGCGTACACGATGCCATTCATTATAATGTCCCATTTGTAATAATACCGCATGATAAAGACCAGCCAATGATAGCGCAAAGATTAACTGAGCTTGAAGCGGCACATAGACTATTGAAAGAACATGTTAATGTGCACACTTTAAAAGAGGCCGTAACAGATGTTCTTTCAAATGAAAAGTATAAACATGGTATAAGAAAACTTAATGATAGCTTTTTAGAATGTGGTGGTTCAAAAGAAGCAATTGCAGTTATTGAATCTCTTTTAAATAAAGTAAAACTTTAATCGGTAGGGATTTTTTTACTACCCATAAATAGCGGGATAAATAGTCGTAACTGTATACAAGCATAGAGGTTCTCACCTTTATGCTTGTATATTCTTATCCAGCAAATTGCACAGCAGTATTTGCATGTAAAAAAGCAGTATCAAAAACGGGAACAGTAAGATCATTTTGGGAGATGAGTAAAGGTATTTCAGTGCAGCCTAATAATATACCTTCAGCGCCGTTTTGAATTAATGATTTTGTAATTTGTAATAACTTTTCTTTAGATGTTTCTGAAATGATCCCTCTACTTAATTCATCTAATATGACATGGTGGATAAAAGTTCTTTCCTCGTCATTTGGGATAATTGTCTCAATGTTATATTTCGCTAATCGTGATTTATAGAAATCTTGCTCCATCGTTTGTTTTGTTCCTAATAGTCCGATACGTTTTATATTCTGTTCTACCATTTCTTTAGCACTTACATCACCAATGTGAAGAAGCGGGATAGATATTGCTTGTTCTACTTCCTCGGCAAATAGATGTACGGTATTTGAACACATTAGTAAACATTCAGCCCCAGATTTTTCAACTTTCTTTGCAACTGTAACTAGTTCATTTTTCACTTCTTCATATTGATGGTTTTGTAATAAAGTAGTTACTTCACCAAAGTCCATACTATATAAAACTAACTTTGCATTTTGATCGTATTGAGAGAGTGTAAGTGTATTAATATGTTTATAGTATAATGATGTAGATTCCCAACTTAATCCTCCAATCAAACCAATAACTTTCATAATGCATTCCTCCCGAAACGATTTTGAATTTATTATTTCATAATTCCGATAAGAATACAATGATTTAAATGATCTATTTAACAAAAAATAAAAATAGTAAGAAAAGTGTTGAAATTAACATTCTTTAGTGCCATAATACGAATTACAAATTAATACTTATCCAGAGAGGTGGAGGGAACGGCCCTAAGAAACCTCAGCAACCCCTATGCAATTTTATAGGAAGGTGCTAATTCCGCAGAGGACACGATGTGTTTTTTGAAAGATAAGAGGATTCTTGAACGTGAAAGAAAATGACCTCTTATGTAAGAGGTCATTTTTTTGTTGTATAGAAAGGGAGTGTCGATGCATAATTCATTTTTAAATTAAATATAGAGTAATAAAAGTTGACTAATATGAGAGGGGAATTGTCATGAACAAATTATCAACAAAGTTAGTAGTAGCAATCGGTATTGGAGCAGCATTATACGGGATATTAGGACTTTGGGGATTTTCTATTGCACCGAATACATTTATTAAACCAGCATTAGCTATATTAACTGTTTTTGGAGCATTATTTGGTCCAGTGGCAGGACTGTTAATCGGACTTATCGGTCATACCGTAACAGATACGATTGCTGGATGGGGGATTTGGTGGGGATGGGTTATTAGTTCAGGTATTATTGGTTTTTCAATGGGGCTTATTCAAAAAAGAGTTGGTTTTAGTGTGAAAAACGGGTCATTTAAGAAGGGGGATATTTCTTATTTAGCAATTACTGGGCTAGTTGGTATTGTCATTGCTATTATATTTGCTGGGGCATTCGATATTATTGTGATGGGGGAACCATTTGACAAAATTGTTATACAAGTATTAGGAGCAACAATTTCCGATGTCATCGTTTTCTTAGTACTTGGATTGCCACTTACAATTGGTCTGGCGAAATCCAATAAGAAACATACACATTTAAAAATTGAAAAGTAGGGATGTCAACATGCAACCAATTATTTCGTTTGAACAATTCACCTTTCAATATGGGCATGCTGCGCAGCCTACTTTAAGTGATATTACCTTTCATATATACCCTGGGGAAAAAGTGCTAATTGCTGGACGAAGTGGTTCAGGAAAGTCGACATTAGCTCATTGTATAAATGGGCTAATCCCATTTTCTTACGAAGGGAATAGCACAGGTAACGTTTTAATTGCCGGTAAAGACCCGAGGGAAGGAAGTATTTTTGAACAAAGTAAACAGGTAGGAACAATTTTGCAAGATCAAGATGCTCAATTTATTGGTCTGACAGTAGAAGAAGATGTAGCTTTTTATTTAGAAAATGAATGTGTAAAGCAAGATGACATGAAAAAGATTGTTTCGGACTCATTAAGAAAGGTGAAGATGCATACGTTTCATAAACAAAGTCCACATGAATTATCAGGAGGTCAAAAGCAAACAGTTTCTCTTGCTGGTTTATTAACAACAAATGCGGATATATTATTGTTCGATGAACCGTTAGCTAATTTAGATCCACTAAGCGCCTTACATACGATAGAACTTATGAAAGATATACATGAACAATATAATAAAACGATTGTTATTATCGAACATAGAATAGAAGAAATTTTAAAACTGGATTTAGACAAAATTATATTAATTGATGAAGGTAAAGTCATTGCGATAGGAACACCAAAAGAAATCTTAGCGTCAAATATATTACCACGTATCGGCTTAAGAGAGCCTATTTACATCGAAGCATTAAAGAGATTACATTTTGATAGTAATAATGACGTAATATATCCAATGGAAAACCTTCAAAAAGAAAAGGTAAGCAACGTTATAAAAGAGTGGATGGAGAAACAAGTCATATTAAAAGGGAATACTAAAAACAAGGAATTACTTAAAGTGGAGAATTTATCATTTTCATACTCTAATAAACAAAAAGTATTAGAAAATGTAAACCTTTCAATATATGAAGGAGAAATTGTGGCACTGTTAGGACATAATGGAGCAGGGAAATCAACATTAGCTCATAGTCTTATAGGCATAAACAAAATGAAAAATGGGAAAATCTTGTTAAAAGGTGAAGATATTAGTTCTTGGTCTATTCGTAAACGTGGGGAAATCATATCTTACGTGATGCAAAATCCAAATCATATGATTACACAGCCTACTGTTTTTGAAGAAGTTTCATTTACATTAACATTACATAATTTTTCTAAGGAAGAAATTAAGAATAGAGTAGAAGGAACTTTAAAAATTTGTGGTTTATATCCATTTCGTAATTGGCCAATTCAAGCACTAAGCTATGGGCAAAAGAAGAGATTAACAATCGCATCTGTATTAACAACAAATCCTAAACTTATCATATTAGATGAACCGACAGCGGGACAAGATTATTATCACTATAAACAATTTATGTCTTTTATTAAAAACCTAGCTAAAAAGGGAATTTCATTTGTTTTTATCACTCACGATATGAATCTCGCGCTAGAATATACAGACCGTGCAGTAGTTCTACATGAAGGGAAAATTATTGCGGATAATACAGTGTTTGATGTATTAGGCGATCAAGAAACGTTACAAAGAGCCAACTTAAGAGAGAGTTCTTTAACCAAGCTTGTTAAATTTAGTGGGATTGCATGTCCAGAAAAATTTATGGAGCTTTATTTAGACAGTAATAGGAGGGAGGAAGGTGCATAGTACATATTTTCATCGTATGGATGGGATAGTGAAATTGTTTTTATTTATTTTTTGTATGACGCTTACTTTTTTGTTTTTTGATTTTCGGGTGTTGCTAATATTATTTATTATTGGGTGTATCGGGCTCAGCATTGCTAAAATTCCATTTCGTAAAATTTTAATTGTTTTTAGTGTCATATTTACATTTAGTTTATTAAACTCTGTCATGATTTTATTGATTACACCAACTCATGGATCTGAATTAACTGAATCATATACCGCGTTTTTACATGTTGGATATGCAACGATTACATATGAAACATTATTTTATGCAGCTACACTTTCATTAAAGTATTTTACGTTATTACCATTTACACTTCTTTTTATTTACACGACAGATCCAAGCGAATTTGTAAGTAACTTAAGTAAACTTGGTATTCATTATAAGATTACTTATGCAATAAATATTGCACTACGTTATATTCCTGACATCCAGTCTGAGTATAAAATTATTAAACACGCGCAAGAAGCGAGAGGGGTGGCTTTTGAAAAAGGAGAAGCAAGTTTATGGGTTCGTATGAAGAACCGTGTTTTAATTTTCTGGCCACTGATCATTCATTCTCTAGAAAGAATAGATACGGTTTCAAATGCAATGGATTTAAGAGGATTTGGAAAGAAGGATAAACGTACATGGTTTTATACAAGTAAGGCGAAACGTGAAGATTTCATAGCTTTATTTGCCGGTATTTTCATATTTATTTTTGCGGTATATTTAAAATTAAACGTATTTCAAAACTTTTGGTATCCATTTTAAAGCACTCTTTAAACGAGTGCTTTTACTTATTTTTATGTAGACATGCTCAAAAAAGGGATATATACATAATGTATAATACGAACCAGTTAAAATGATCAACTACCTATTAGTTTTCAAACCAAAAGGAGGAGAAAATATGAGTTACGGTGGTTCTTGTGGTTTTGGTGGAGGTTTCGCTTTATTAGTTGTGTTATTCATTCTATTAATAATTGTAGGATGCAGCTGCTGGGGCGGAGGATACTAATTTTTAATTAGTCTTCACAAATGTAAACTAAAAAAACATTGAAGATACTTATGTATCGAAACAAATAAAAAAGGAGCGACTATGCTCCTTTTTTATTTGTTTTAATGCGTATTCTTACTATATTTCGGGAACGTAATCGTTAAAGTCGTTCCTTTACTAACGATACTTCGGATTTTTAAACTTCCATGCATCGTCTCAATAATCTTAACAGCAACCATTGTACCTAAACCGGTTCCTTTTGTTTTTGTACTAAAATACGGTTCACCGAATCGATGTATTTGCTCCTGTGACATTCCAACTCCGCTATCTTCAATTCGTATTTCAACTTTACTATTATTGATAGATGAGGAAATATTTAAGGTACCACCATTAGGCATCGCTTCAATACTGTTCTTTATTAAGTTTAAAAAACATTGTTGAAAGTGCTGTTTATTACCAACAATGGTTGCCTCAGAAAAATCCTGTGTAATATGTATCGTATTCATATTACACAATGGCAATATCATATTAATAACCCGATTTAACTCTTGTTTTATTGAAATTTGATCTAATTTTTCTGGAGCAGGTTTGGCAAACGTTAAATAATCATCGATAATTTCTTGGGCACGATTTAACTCTTCAAGTATATGTTTAATATATTCGTCTCTTGACTCAGGAGTTAAATTCGGTGTTTTTAAAAGCTGTGTAAATCCTTTTACAACCGTTAAGGGATTCCTTACTTCGTGCGATATACTTGCAGCGAGTTGGCTAACAATCTCCATTTTTTCCATTTTAATTAATTTTGAGCGCATTAATACAGCATCTTTAATAACTTCATTTATATAAACAATAAATAACATTAAAGTAGTCGGTAATACCATGAAATAAATAATATACAAATTATTCACTTCAAAATCTGATAAGGTTAATACAATTAAAGTTGTAAATATTGCTAGGAAAAAGGTTAAAAACATGGAAAAAGCTACTTTAAGTTTTCTATTATATGTATTAAATTTTGAAGATGCGAGTGCTGTAACGATGAACATTATTCCGTAAACAACAACTGTCAGCATGTTAAAGCCATAAAATAAAAATCTCGTAATTAATAAAATTGTAAACAATATGATACCGACAGGGAATCCACCATAAAGCGTACCTATTATGACCGGAATTTGTCTTAAATCATGAATACAACTTTCATCCATATAGATAGGGTATCGCATACATAAAATAAGCGGGATACTAGAACAAAGGGTAATCAGTAGTATTTTATATTTCTTTAAATAGTGCCGGCTATCATATATGAAATAAAAAACAAATATACTACATAAAATGTATAGAAGATTATTTAATACGTTTTGATTAATATAAACAAAGTCCATAATATTTGCCTCGTTATTCTGAATTTACTTAACATATGTATTATACATAATAACATATGTTAAAGTGAATAAACCTTGTTAATACAAGATTAGTTTGGCTTTTTGTTATAAAATGCAAACATTTTTCAAACGTTAGCTATCCAAAGATACTTTTACTAAAATTTTTTACTCCTTCTTCCTGCATGTTCGGTAAAACATGAGAATAAATCCTAAGAGTTAATGAAATGTCTGTATGACCTAATCTCTCACTGATAATTTTAGGGTTAACTCCTTGTTTCAATAGTATAGTTGCGTGTGGATGTCTTAAATTACGAATTTTAATTTTTTTCACTGCTGCATTTTTTATTTCCTTATAAAACTTTTCCCTGAAAGCATTTCTGCATAACCCCCCACCTGATTTATTACAATTAATTAAATCTAAATCTTGATAAGCAGAACTGATTGGTAATAAGAAACGTTTACATGAGATTCTAAATAAATATAAAAATACTAAAGGAAAGTAAGGTATGAAAAAACAGGTGTTTCAAGAAAAGTGGACGAGCTAGGTCGTGTAGTAATTCCAGTAAGAGTTTATTTGGGAAGTGGCTTTTAAAACTGATGTTGTTGAGTACATGTGGTAGTAAAAGGTAGATGGACATATGAACAAAGTAGAAATTGATGTTAGTAGCAACAAACTTTTAATAGTTTAGGATGAAAATGTAACAGTAGTCAATCCACCAATGAGCGGATTTGGTGAGCAAGTTGCGGTTTAGATAAAGGGTAAGGTTGATTGTGTAGATACTAAGTTTACTGAAAAGATAAAATGATTATTTTTAGAAAGATACCCAGACGGATTTAGTCGAGAAGCTAGTCAAAATCGCGTAGATGTGAAGTGAAAATCGTAAAAAAAGAGTCATGAGTGGAAAGGCTCATAGCTCTTTGTATAAGGGTAATGGTTTTATAGGTAAATATTATTATTAAATTCTAAAAAATTCAATGTTAGTAAATTAATTGGTATGTGATTTGGGTTTTATAGAAAGAGAGCAGCTAACAACAGCTAGCTGCTCTGCAGGTTCTGTAAGACAAAACAGAAAAGAATATTAACAGAATATAAAGGTTTATCCTGGTTGTTTGAACGTAGTTAAAGAAAGAATATCACATACTATCAATGTTAATAAAAACTATCTGTGGCTTTCACTTCTTTATTTTATTCACAAATAGTTCCAGTAGCTATTCCGGTTGGAGCGACACCTACTGGGACATTAGTGATAACAGTATTCGTAGCAATATCAATAACGGAAACAGTATTACTAGCTTGATTTGTAACATATGCTCGAGTGCCATCAGGTATGATGGTTACTTGATCAGGGGATAAACCAACAGAAATTGTATCAATCACAGTATTTGTCGCAACATTTATTACCGATACATTATTGCTAACCTTATTTACAACGTAAATAAGGTTTCCACCCGGTGTAATATCTATACCAACAGGTTCGGTACCTACGTTAATTGTATTAATAACTGCATTGGTAGCGGTGTTAATAACAGAAACTGTATTGCTGTTTTGATTCGTGACATACGCACGAGTACCATCTAGTGTAAACACGATTATTCTAGGACGAATGCCAACAGGGATGGTAGCAATAACTGTGTTGGTAGCAGTATTAATGACAGAAATTGTGTTGCTTAATTCGTTTGCAACATATGCAAAGGCACCATTTGGGGAAACAGTAATCCCTTGTGGAGCGATGCCAACAGGAATAGTATTAATAACTGTGTTTGTTGCCGCATTAATGACAGAAACCGTATTATTACCATGATTTCCAACATAAACAGTTGTGTTATTTGGAGAAACAGCTACACCTATTGGATTAGTTCCAACAGGAATGGTAGCGATAACAGTATTCGTAGCAGTATCAATAACGGAAACGGTATTAGAAAAAATATTAGTAACATAAGCACGAGCTCCATTTGGTGAAACTGTTACTTCAAGTGGTGCATTACCTACAGTAATTGTATCAACTACTATATTTGTTCCGGTGTTAATTACAGATACTGTATCATTTGTAGGGTCATCTATGAGTCCTGCATTTGTAGCATATACTAGGAAATTACATGCAGGTCCGGTTGGCCCGGTCGGTCCGGTCGGTCCAGTAGGTCCCGGTGGACAATCACAATCTCCAGTAGGTCCTGGTGGTCCTTCCGGTCCTTGAATCCCTTGCACACCTTGAGGTCCAGTAGGTCCCGGTGGTCCTTCCGGCCCTTGAATTCCTGGCACACCCTGAAGTCCAGTGGCTCCTTCTGGTCCTTCCGGCCCTTGAATTCCTTGTATACCCTGAGGGCCAGTGGGCCCTTCCGGTCCTTCCGGTCCTTGAATCCCTTGGATACCCTGAGGCCCAGTAGGTCCCGGTGGTCCAGGAATTCCCATTCCGGTCCCTGAACCAGTCGGCCCCGGTGGTCCTGGTGGTCCTTGAATTCCTTGTACGCCTTGAGGTCCTTGAGGTCCTTCTGGTCCTTCCGGCCCCTGAATTCCTTCTACACCTTGAGGTCCTTGAGGCCCTTGAGGCCCTTCTGGTCCCTGAATCCCTGGTACACCTTGAGGTCCTTCTGGTCCTTCCGGCCCCTGAATTCCTTGCACACCTTGAGAACCCTGAGCGCCTCTAGGTCCAGGAAATCCTCTAGGTCCAGTGGCTCCAGTCGGCCCCGGTGTTCCGATGTTACTTAATAGCGAACTATTTAAGATTCCTTGTAGAATTAAATTGAATGTTTGCTGTAATAAGGGGTCCGATATATTTGAACAACTTATAAGTGAAGACAAGCTTTGGAATAGAAATTGGAATAATGCTGAGATTTGAGTGAGGGATGCAGTAGGTAAGGAATTAATTAATTGATTTATAGTTCTTATAACTAAATTTCTATTTGGTGTATTTGGTTGTACTGTTATTAATAAATCATTTAATGCCTGTAATGCTGATTGGAGTATTTGTATAGTTGTTGGATTTGGTGTTGTGAAAAAAGAAAGGATAGCTTGATTTAATTGATTTATTATTTGTAATAATTCTTGTTGTTGAGAATTCGAGAAAAAAACAGGTGTACAGCAATTACTTTGATCACAAGGGGATATAGAAATAAAGCAGGGTTGCTGAAATTTATCACACGAATTTTTGGAATTTGATTTTCGATTATATCTCATAAATACCTCCTTTTAAAAAATGAATATTAAGTAATTTTTGGCAAATTATTAGCAACTGAGTTTGTAGGTATATGTTTAATGTGAAATGTTTTTTCCTTCAAAGTATATGCCAATAAAATAGAGGTGTTCATATGGGATATATAATCAATACTTGGTTGTTAGGAGGATGTTGTAATCATAGGAAAGAAAATGAAGGTTACAAAGTTTATAGGCAAGCGATTGTATTTTAAAAAAGCGTTATTGTAATAAAATTTGAAGTTTATTAAAAAGAAGGAATGAAGGAAGATTTAAAAGATTTTGAAAGATCCATAAAAAATTCAGTAAAACTCTGAATTCTTCTACACGTATTTTTATTTGTTAATCCATTTAGAAATAATAGGAATTTGTTGTGCCTATTAAAATATGTACTGTTGGTAATTATAACATGAAAATGGATTGTAATAGACTAATGCATAAAAAAGAACAAGTAATAAATTAAACAAAAGCTTTATTTTATTATAGATAAATAGGTGACTCAGCAATTGTGCTAGCCGAGTCACCTAGTACTATGGAACCAAATAATGTTCTTTTTCTATATGTAGTTATGTGGAGTTCTTAGAGGCTAGCCCAATAGACAGTTAAGGGATAAATAAAATCATTTTAGAGAGTTTTACATTTTATTATGTTAATGCTACAACAGCAAGAGTTAAGCCCAATGTATTTAATGTATTAGAATATGGTCCTACATTAACAGTAAGAGTACTTGTTATACCTAAAGGTGTAGTGAAAATAGCGGGTGCTGATACAGAAGTGAATCCTGCAGTATATCCCAGAGAAGTACCAGAGCCAATGATTGGATTATTATTAAGATACATAGTGATACCTGCCGAATTACCTCCTGGTTGAATGATAACTTGCACTTCATAGATTGCCAAATAGGTTCTTCCACCTTCAAGTAAAACAGTTGTTGGTGGTGTGAATGAGATTGCCGTACCATTAGAATTTACCACGGTATCTAGTGGAATCGCAGAATTTACCGAGACTATTGATGGGGTAGTTTGAACAACATTTAAACTGTTAGCCGTGGGGGATGGACAAGTGCAAGGTTTGTGAATGTTAGAGTTATTATCATTTTGGTAATGCACAAATAATCAAGCTCCTTTGCGTAAGATAATTTTTTATCCTATATAAAACGTAGCTTTTTTGTATCTAAGTGATTTTTAATAAGTTTTTAAAGATAAGTCGAATATTGTTGGTCAGTTAACTTTTAAAAGTATTTGATACTCTGGAATTTAAAAGTGCATCTGATAAATATATATGAATGTTTTTTAAGGACATTACTGTAAGTTAGGAAACATAATAAAATAGTTATTTTGTTAAATAAAAAAACATGCACAAAAATTGTGCATGTTTAAAAAAGTTATGTCTTGTCTATGTAAATATATGCTTAACTAATATATACCGTGTGTATGTTTGAACAAAATGGTTATTTATTAACAAATATAAAGAGCGCTTTTTAAGATGCTCCATGACCAAGATGTGTATCGATAAGGATACCAAAAGATTAATAATAAGATGATCATGATTATTGTATGTACATTTCTAATGAATGTGAAATCTTTAAATGCAATCAAAAAGAGCACGCATATAAGCATGCTCTTGGACAAGAAAGGTAGATTTCTATGAGTGGATATCTCCATACAATACTATATGCTTGTCCAGTTAAAAGGTGAAAAGTTTTAATGAAATCTTTATTTTATTAATTTGTAGGTTGATACAGTTCCCCAAACGAAAAGAACCAAGTAAAAAAGTCTTTGTAGTAGACCTGCAGGTAAGGGGAAAAGAAAAACAAGTGAGATAATGATTGTTATTACTATTAAGTTTAGTAAGCAGAAATATGTCCATTTTCTAGTTTTTTTAAGATTCTTTGCAAAAATAAATAGTCCTGGAAATACAGTAAGCATACCTATCCAAACTAGAATAGAATGTCCAATTAGGTTTACATCTGCAGGAATTAATCCTGAGACTATAGTGGAAACTCCTATTATAATTATAAAAAATGTTGCTATTTTATTAATTTTTGTTTTTTCTAGATGTTGTGAAATATATAGTACTCCAATACAAAATGTTATTCCATTAAGAATAAAGAGTAAATTCATCCAAAAGTGATTAGGAGAGCATATTTCATAAGGAGCTATTTCGTAGGTGAATTCTCCACAGGTTGTTACACCTAGATCACTCATTGCATGATGCAAATAGTTATAAGATGCTGTAGAAGTGAAAATAAAGAAAGGTTCAATTAAAAAGTATAGGCAAGTTGCAATCCAACTAAATAAGCCAATCCTATTTGATATATACATTAGATGCCTCCTTTGAAAAAGGTATATTTCCGTTGTAGGTGGTTGCATTATCAAAAGTGAAAAATTTCAAGTTGAGAGTCGATAACCATTTTTAATAATATAGGGTTTTCTAGACAAATGTGTTTAGCGGAAAGACGTGTGAAAAATGGATGGGGTATAACTTAACAAAATCGTTATTTGAGAAAAAGGGATTAGTTTAGTTTTGATTCTGCTAATCCTCAACCAATTATAAAAAGCAGGCCGAATATGAGAGGGTAAAAAATACACGAAATTATTATACTAGTTATAACGACTTTTTTTGATGTACCTTTTGGAGCGAAAATAATTAAAACTAGTGATACAAATATTAAATAAATTAAATTACTATCACTATAAAAGGTAAAAAATACGATAATAGTTAACAAATTTGAAATGAAACCGAATTATTTTCTCATTACTTTAGCCTTTCTTGGAAAAATAAATAATCCAGATTATACCATGAATGAATAAGGTTTAAGTAAAATTTTAACAAAAACGTTATTTGAATAAAAAGAAGTTAGATAAGGATGAAGAATAGTCATCTCTTATGCTGGGGAGCTTAACGGATATCTAAATGAATTAAGGATGAGTATATGTTGAAAAGAAAAGTGGTTAGTTTGTTTTTGGGAATTACTATGGTAGTTTTATTTTTAAATCCGTTAGATACCAAAGCGTTTAATATTGATAATCAAGAGTTTTATGATTCTTATAATACTTTATTAGCACCATATGCAAGTCAAGTTATCAGAAGGAAGCTTGGACCAGATCATCAGTATAGTTTGACGGACACAAAAATTATAAAAATTGAACGTTTCCCAGAAGAAAACTTTAATTTTATTGTTACAGTTCAATATAAAACTTATATAGGAGCTCATAACCCTCCGAATGGCATAGAAACTATTACTTTTAATATAAATCCAAGTGGAGTAAAGGTTATAAATTTTGTTCATAAAGATGCTTAAAGAAGAAGTAATATTGTTCGTACATTGATGGAAAGGATATTTGAACTGAAAAATGTTATAAAAATTTCATTTTGTAGAAATAAAGAAACTAAAAAAAGAGCACCCTGCATCAGTGCCCTTTCAGATAGGAGGTAACACTTTGAGTTGGATACTTAAAAAGTATATGGTATAGAAGAGAAATACGACCTAAAATTTATTATCAACTCAATACAAAAGAGCAGTTAACGAAGGTTAACCGCTCAGTCCTCAGAGAAAGGAAAAAGAACATTACAGATGTCAATGTGAATTCAAGCTGTATCAGCCCATTTATAGTATCGGTGAAATATAGAATTTTATTCGTGTGAAACATAAAAAGAGCAGCTAGTAAAAACTAGCTACTCAGCCTTCGGGTATGAAGGGAAATCAGAAACTGTATATACATTATTAACGGAATATTGGGTTTTATTCAGGAGTTAGAGGGAAATGAATAAATTTAGACTGTTCCAACTTGGTTTTGGTCTGCAACATCAGAATCAAATGTGTTTGTTGCACTAACACCGTTAAATGTATTGAGAACAAAAGCAACGTTAGATGAACCTGAACCATTATAAGCTTTTGTATTTTCTTTTGGAGAAACGTTATAAAAATCACCTAAGTTGAAAGAACCGTTACTATTTTGCACAACCATATTTCCGACAATAGATGGCATAGCTTTCACCTTCTTTCCTAGGAAGCATTTAAATTAGTATATGGTGTATGCGTCTAGTGGTTCATCTGAAACTGAGAATTTTGAAATGAGGTTTGATTGAAAATCTAATAAAATAATCCTTTTGAAATTATATAGGTACAATTCACATTTGAGCCACTTTTTGAATGTAAGAAGGTATTAAATTAATGAAAACGCCTAAAATGGAAAAAACTGTTTTATAAGAAGGAGTGAGAGGATTGGATAATTTAAAGAAAAAGAAACTAAAAAAAGCAATTGCTCGTTGGACAAAGGTTATACAAAAATATGAGAAAGACAGAATAGATAAAGCTTGGAGGAATCTTTTTATACAGACAAGTATAATGAAATAAATATAGTCCGGCTAGAAAACTAGAGGACACCAATTCATTAAAGCAGCAATTCAAGTTGTTTTAATGAATTGGTGTCCTTTTTATTTTGGAAGGGGGAGATAGGAAAATATGAGGGCACTACAAGACTAATTACGTGAGTGGAAAAAGCAATTGAATCAAACAAGAAAGAAAAAAAGATATAGAGTTCAAGTAGTTGTGAGATAAATTGAAAATAGAAATTGATAAGTAAAAAGATAAATAATTAAACATGCGGATGTATTGAATGCAAATGAAATAAAAATTAAATAGGTATATTTTTAATTTTTAAGTTAAGTATAGAGAAGAAATGAATTATCTAGATATTAAGAAAGGATGGATTTTTACAATGAGTTCAAATGAATCAAATTTCAGTTTTACCAGTAACAAAGATATTGTAAAGTACCTTAATGTAAGAAAAGACCCTGTTGATTTAAGAGACAAAATGTTTCGGAGTTACTTGTTTAGTAATGAGGCGGATTTGCCAACGCAAGTCGATCTTCGTCCTAAAATGTCAGGTATAGTAAATCAATGGAATATAGGTTCTTGTACGGCAAATGCAATTGTTTCAGGATTACGAGAATATCTATTATTACAATCAGGTCGTCCATTTACTTGCTTATCTCGTTTGTTTTTATATTATCATGAACGAGAAATAGAAGGACATATTCAGGAAGATAGTGGAGCGAATGTTCGTGATGGTATGGGGGTTCTTAAAAATATTGGAGTATGCCCTGAAGAGGATTTTCCTTATACCGAGAATTTTAGAGATAAGCCATCACCAAAGGCTGAATCAGATGCTGCACTTTATAAAATTGGAACCTACCATCGTATTCAAGATTTATCGGGATTAAAGGCTGCACTTGCTCATGGATTAGTTGCTGTACTTGGATTTGCTGTACCAAAATCTTTTATGTCAGAAGAAGTGAAAAAGACTGGTATAGTTCCAGTATCAGGAACAGATGATGTAATTGTTGAAGATGGTCAACCAGCGGGACATGCTGTTTGTGCTGTTGGATATGACGATGATAAGCAAACGGTTATTATTCGCAACAGCTGGGGAGAAGACTGGGGAGATAAAGGATATTGTTATTTCCCATATGAATTATTTAAAAATGGAATTGTGCAAGATATGTGGACAGGTCGTTAATTAGAAAAGTGATGGAAGTATGGAAACTACAAAACACGTTATACGTGTTACGGGTAGCATAAAAGAGCGTGAAAAAGATGTAGAAATAAAAGGTGTAATGCATTATCATCTATTAATTAATGATATATCAGTTTTACATACAAGTGGTGCAGAGGTATCGTATAAAGGTTATGTACAAGCTATGAAGCAGCATGTGATTTCTTTTGGTAACTATGCATTCTGTCGTTTCTGAAAATGATGCACGCGTAGAAGCCCGTGATTTCTGAAAATGTGGTGACAAGAGTGCAACAGTTTGGGTGGCTGATGTAGAAGTGAAAACAATGGATGATATGCGAGCAGGTACACAGGCTTTTATCGATGAATTATGTCAATTAGGTGCTAAGAAAGTCGGTTTATATGTTGATCATCATATGTATGCACCTTTTGGGTGTGAAATATTTAAACAAAAAAGTGTTAGCAAGTTTGCAAACGAACTTGCTAACACTCATACAAAATAGACATAAATTATCGCTGATATGTCTTCCTTAATAATAGCCATAATCAATTAGAACACAATAATATGAAATGCTCATAAAATCATTCTTGCTATACATGATAATAGTATAAACTCTATATTTCTTTTAATAATTTAGGGTTATATCTTTTCTGCATCAGCCGCTTTTAACCACGCTTCGTAGAATTCTGTAACTGATGCATACCGTTCTGCCCGATTGTCATTTACAGCACGATACGCTACCTCATATAATTCCTTACTTGCTTCCCATTTTATAAAAGAACGATCTTTTTCACCGCCTAAGAGTGAGAAAGCTATTGCTCCCATATTAAATACATTTGTTCTTTCATCAATTATAGCGTTTAGTTCAAATTCCTCTGGTGACATAAAACGGGAGGAACCCCATAGCCGGCCCATTTTATTTATGTAAGGTTTCTTACTGTATAAATCTATATCACAAATTTTTGTTTCGTTTGTATTAAAATTATATAAAATACTACCGTCATAAAAATCTATCGCTACATAATTTTTCTTTTCTACATAAGTATGGAAAGAAAAAATGGAATGTAAAGAATGAATTCGTTCTATAACAGGTAAATGTCTAAATTTATAAAATGGAGAGTTTGGATTTTTATATTTCTCAGGAGGTGGGAAGCGCCAATGCGAATGAAGACATTCACCATCAAACCAATCGAAAATTAATACATATCCAGATTGAACTGGAAAATGATCAATTAATCTTATGAGCGATTCATGCTTTAAATCTTCATAAATAGTAACTGAATTTTTTAGCCTTTCAATAGCATCACCCGTTGTTCCTTCATATGCAATTGTTTGTGCTCCTGCGTATTTGATAAATTTCTTATGCCCATCTTTTTCTACACCAAAACTTATATTACCTGAATCTTGCTGGTCAAAAACTGCAAATACGGTCCCTAATTTAATAAGCCAATCAAAATTATGATATTCTTTTAATTGGAATGCTACACTATTTAACTGAATTTCGACGGAATTATCTTTCATAGATTACCTCACATTTAATATAATTAAGTTGTACATTCCACTATTCGACATATTTTATGGAAATCCTATGCTAACAATATAAAATTTTATAAATATAATGATAAACACTTATAAAGAGGTGAATACAATGGATCAACAAATTGTTATTAAACCGTATCAAAAAGACTGGGTTGAAGAGTATATAAAAGAAAAAGAGAAATTCTGTTCCTTGTTAGGACAAGAAATAATCGCTGTTGAACATATAGGAAGCACAGCAGTAGAAGGATTAGGAGCTAAACCTCTTATTGATATGATGATTGGCGTAACAGAATTGCAAATAACTGAAAAGTGGATTGAAGTTCTATCGGAAATTGGATATGAGTATGTTCCAAAAGATGCAACCAATTGGCGTTTTTTTAGAAAGGGAAAATGGAGAGCAGGTACTCATCATTTGCATGTTTATATTTATAATAGTGACGAATGGAGGAACAATATTTTATTTCGTGACTTTCTAATAAGCCATGAATGGGCACGTAAAGAATATAGAGAATTAAAAGAGATGCTTGCTATTACATATGCTTTTGATCGTGTTTCATATACAAAGGCAAAAGCACCGTTTATTCAAAACATAATAAAGTTAGCTGAAAAAAATCAATAATAATTGTCAGTGATATTGAAATTCTCATTTTATTTTAATCTTTCTCTCATGTTCTTTTCTTTTTTATTTGATAGACTGCTTGTTACAAAGCTTTTGTGAGTAAGGAGATTAAATAAAATGGAGAAGATATTAAGAAATAAATATTTTCGTGTGTGTGTTAAAATTATGGGCATTACTATTATTATTTGTAGTGTATTGATGCTATTTATTAATGTTATATACGGCAATGTTTTGAATGTAAAATGGTTAAATAAAAAATTAGGCTCTTTTGGTGAATATGGGGCTATTATCGCTGCTTCATTATGGTTTTTACGCCATATATGGGTGTTTTTAAAGAAGAAAAATATACAAGGATTTAAAAAAGTTAAAGAAGTGTATCTATTTGCAAAAAAGTTTCATGTATTAATTGGATACGCTATAATAGCTGTTGCAATTACTCATGGTGTTTACTTTTTTATAAAAGGGAGTCCTCATATTTTACTCATATACAGTGGCATATTTTCTCTATTAGCCTTAATCGCACTAGGGGTTGTTGGGTTTTATTTACAGAAAATGAATAAGAAAGAAAAATTTATGATGTATAGAAAAGTGCATCAAATCATTGTAATTATATTTGGAATAGGATTATTTATTCATTTAATTGTCTAGGAGGAACTACCGTTGCAACACATTTTAATTATTGAGGATGAGGAAAGTTTAGCAGATTTTCTAGAATTAGAACTAAAATATGAAGGGTATAAAGTAGATATACAACTAGATGGAAGAAAAGGGTTAAGCGCAGCACTTGAAAAGAATTACGATCTCATTTTGCTTGATTTAATGCTGCCTGGATTAAATGGACTAGAGGTATGTCGTCGACTAAGAGCGACTAAAAATACACCTATTATTATGCTGACTGCTCGTGATAGTATTATGGACCGTGTGACAGGTTTAGATAGTGGAGCGGATGATTATCTTCCGAAACCATTTGCAATTGAAGAACTGTTAGCACGTATGAGAGTGATATTTAGAAGAGAAGAACATATTGAAAACAAGCAGGTTTCATTTCTTACATTCAAAGATTTGCAGCTTCAGATTGAATCTCGAACTATAACGAAAGGAAATGAAGAAATTGAACTTACAAATAAAGAATTCGAGTTATTGCTTATGTTTATGAAAAATATTAATCGCGTACTTACTCGTGATGTTTTACTGGACCAAGTATGGGGATATGATGCAATTGTTGAGACAAATATCGTTGATGTATATGTTCGTTATTTGCGAAACAAGTTACATAGTGTAGATAAGGAGGAGTATATCCAAACAGTCCGTGGTGCGGGATATATAATGAAATGATAAAAAATATTATGTTTCGAATTCGAAATCTACCTATAAAGTGGAAACTAACACTTTGGTCCACTACACTAGTATTTATTTTATTCATCTTATATAGTGCTTTGCAGTTTATTGTAATCAATAAGTGGACTATAGATTATGAACAGAAACAAATAAATAGGCAAGTGACGGAAATAGCGGCATATTTCCAAGATAAAAATGATACCCTTTCGAGTAAAACATTTGAAAACAGTAAAGATTTTCTAAACAATATGATTGATAAGCATCAAATGATTCGTATTATTGACATGGATGGGGGGCCGATTATTACTGTTTCACGAGATTTTAATGAAACGTGGATAAAGCCGAAACAGGTTATAAAAGATGAGTCATTTATAAAAAGGCATTTAGAAGATCGAATATTAGTTAAGCGCATACCAATTAAAACGAAAGAGTTTACTGGCACTATTGAACTTACGAAAAACCTAGAGACATTTGATTATTTATTAAAAGTTATTTTAGTGGTAATGCTTATTGCTGGAATATTTGGATTGATATTTAGTTTTTTAGGTGGGATTCTTATAACGAAGAAACTATTATCAAGTGTTCAAAATATAACAGATACGATGAAACGTATTAAAAAGAATGGACTAAACGAACGGGTTCCAGTACGAGAAAATAATGATGAGCTTGCAAAATTATCATTTCTCTTTAACGAGATGATGGATGAAGTAGAAACTTCTTTTGCACAACAGAAACAGTTTGTCGAAGACGCATCTCATGAACTAAGAACACCGTTAACAATTATTCATGGTCACTTAGCGATGTTAAACCGATGGGGGAAAAATGATCCAGCAGTATTAGATAAATCTCTTCAATCTAGTTTAAAGGAAGTAGATCGTTTAAATAAATTAGTTTCAGAATTGCTTGAACTATCAAGAGCTGAATCTGAACAAATGTATCCAATAGTAGCTGAGCCAGTCCATGTAAATAGCGTATTAAAACATGTTACACAAAACTTTATAGTAATTCAAAGTGATTTTCAATTTGATATGAAATTCGGGGATGACGAGGCTTATGTTTCAATGCCATCATCTTACTTAGAACAAATTATTATTATCATAATGGATAATGCAGTTAAGTATACAAAAGAGGTTAATAAATATATTTGCATAGAATCCAGTTTACAATCAGGGAAAGTTACAATTCGTGTAATAGATCATGGAACGGGAATACCTGAAACCGATTTACCATTTGTTCTTAATCGGTTTTACCGAGTTGACAAAGCGAGAAGTCGAAAACAAGGTGGAAACGGACTAGGTTTGTCTATTGCAAAACGACTTGTAGAAAAATATAAAGGAGCTATTAAAATAGAGAGTAAAGAAAATGAAGAAACAATCGTTACGATTACATTACCATGTATAATAAAATAAGCCTTCAAAGAAGGGGTGCGTTTTGCATTCCTTCTTTTTTTACGATCAAATCATTTTGTTTATTTCGAAATTTCTAGTACATTAAAATTATTAAGGGGGAATAATAATGAAAGCTATCGTACATCAATATAAAACTGGGTTTGACGGTGTAGAATATAAAATATCACCTGAGAGAGCACTTAATGATGGGGAAGTTAAAGTGAAATTAAAATCAGCAGGCTTAAATCATCGGGATTTATTTATTATAAATAATAGAAAAGAAATGGATCTACCATTAGTAATAGGATCAGATGGTGCAGGTATTGTTACGGAAATTGGAAACGGTGTTTCTGATAACATATTACATACAGAAGTTATTATTAATCCTAGTATTGGATGGGAACATGCTACTGAAGTACCGGAGTTACCGGAAGTGCTAGGTGGGCCGAAAGATGGAACGTTTGCTGAATATGTAATTGTACCAGTTGAAAATGTTGTAGAAAAGCCGTCATATCTTACTTGGGAAGAATCAGGTGTTTTATCTTTATCCGCATTAACTGCATATAGAGCGCTTTTTACTAAAGGTAGATTGAAGCGCGGCGAACACGTTTTAATTCCGGGAATAGGCGGTGGTGTTGCTACATTTGCCATGTTATTCGCGAAAGCAATTGGCGCAAAAGTGAGTGTTACTTCAAGGGTAGAGAATAAAATGGAACTTGCTGCAAAATATGGTGCAGATATTTCTTTTCATAGTGCCGGAAATTGGGAAGAGAGCTTACAAGGTGAAAAAGTAGATTTAATAATAGATAGTATAGGTCCAGCAACTTTTTTGAAATATTTTGATGTATTAAAACCAAACGGAAGAATCGTGAATTTTGGTGCAAGCTCAGGAGATAAAATTGAATTACCATTACGCGCGCTATTTTACAATCAAATTGATATTATGGGAACATCCATGGGTAGCCGTGAGGAATTTAATGAGATGATAAAGTTTATAGAAAAACATCAAATTAAACCAATTATTGATAAAGTTTACTCGTTAGAAGAAGCAATTCGAGCACTAAGCCGTATGGAACATGGAGAACAATTTGGAAATATTGTACTTCAAATGAATTAAAAAATATGATTTTACAATTAGTATATTTAAATGAACATGTTATGTATTCCAAACATGAAAAAAATACGAATCGCCTTATTATAAAGGTTTACGAACTTTATACATAAATAGCGTATAAAATTTGTTTTATAATTGTCACATGAGTAATAGTAAAATGAGAATTAGATGAGAAAAGTTTAAGCCCATTTTCATAATGGTATTGTATACTGTGTAAATCAAGAACACTTGTAAGTAGGGAGAGAGTATTATGAATTACACAGTATTTCAGTGGTTTAATAATTTTGCTGATTCATCCAAACTATTAGATACGATAATGGTTGCAATTACAAATAGCGCTGCATACGTAGCCATTTTATTTATGCTTATCTTATGGTTTAATAATGGAAAGAAAGAGAATGCAATTAGAAAACAATATACAGTTTTATATACGACGCTTTCGGTTATTATTGCATTAGTAGTAAATGTTCTTATACATGCGGTATATTACCATCCGCGTCCGTTCGTATCACATGATGTACATCAATTAGTACCACATGCAGCAGATTCATCATTTGTTAGTGATCATTCTGTACTTGTATTTTCAATCGCCTTCGTATTTATTCTTAGAGGAGAAAAACTGAAATATATCGCGCTATTATGGGCAGTGTTAGTCGGTATATCACGTATGTATGTAGGTGTTCATTATCCTTTAGATATACTTGGTGCAGCTTTCATAACACTTGTTACGAGCGGTTTAGTAATGCAAAGTACACGTATGTTTGAACCAATAGCGAAATTCGTATTCAAAATGTATGCATTAGTAGCGAGACGAATTCCTTTCTTAGCAAAATATAACCATATCGCATAATTTTCTTATAAAAAGTTCCCCTTTGGAAATCCAGAGGGGAACTTTTTATAGTAAATAAGAAAAGAGTTTAGAGTGATATGCAATCAAGTTTTGGTGGAGTTAATATTCAGAAATTTCACGCACCGTACTTTAATTAAATAAAACAAAAACAAAAAATAACAATAGTTAGTTTCGTATTGTTTTAAAGGAATTAAAAAGAAAACTTCGAAACATATAGTATTGTAAACAAAAACTACAAATTATAAAACGCATCTTCGTACGAATCCATTCCAAAAGAGAGGAGATAAGTATGCAAAAACTTCAAACGAATAAAGGCGCTCGATATATGATGATTGCTTTTATTGTTTTGTTTCTTATTATGATTTTGCGTATAGTCTATATTCAGGCAGTAGGAGTCGTGCATAATGTAAATGTAAAGGACCTCGCGGATGAACAACATAATAAAAAAGGTGTTTTAGAAGCGAATCGTGGCACTATCTATGACCAAACGGGAAAGGTGTTAGTACAAGATTCTACAACATATCGAGTTGTTGTGAATTTAAAAGGAAAAGATAAAGTGAAAAATAAAGATGAAACCGCACAACAATTAGCCGATGTGCTTGAAATTGATAAAGAAGAAGTATTAAAAAACTTTCATGAAGGGCGTACGCAAGTTGAAATTGGGAAAATTGGTCGGAACTTATCTAGGGAAACGAAGGAAAAAATTAACGATTTAAAAATACCAGGTGTATCTTTTATGTCGGAAAAAGCAAGAGTGTATCCGAATGAAGATTTTGCATCCTATATACTGGGTTTTGCTAGACCAGATGATAAAGGGAATACGGAAGGAAAGTTTGGGGTTGAAAAGAGTTTGGATAAATATTTGCGCTCTACAAACGGGAATATAGAATATGTGGGTACACGAAGGGGGATTCCGCTTACAAATGATATAGGTAAAGTAGAACCTGCTAAAAATGGGAATAACGTGTATTTAACGCTTGATAAACAAATTAATAGCTTTTTAGAAGAAGCGATGAACAAAGCACAAGAGCATTATGATCCTTCTATGTTAATTGGAATTATTGCTGATCCAAAAACAGGAAAGGTTTTAGCGATGTCTAGTAAACCTAGTTACAATCCTAATGTAGGTGATATCGAATACTTTTTAAATGATCCGATTGCAAATGCATATGAACCAGGTTCAACTATGAAAGTTTTTACGTTAGCAGCTGCCATTAATGAAGGTGTATATAACGGAAAAGAATATTTTCAATCTGGAAAATATTCCGTTGGTTCCTCTGATATAAAAGATCATAATGGTGGATTTGGATGGGGGTCAATTACATTTGATGAAGGTTTTGAAAGATCATCAAACGTAGCTTTTTCTATTTTAGAAGATCAGTTACTGAAACCAAATAAATTTAAGCAATATATGAATAAATTTGGATTCAATCAAAAAACAGGAATAGATTTACCTGGAGAAAGTAAAAATACTTTATTATTAAATACGCAAATTCAACAGGTTACAACTTCTTTCGGTCAAGGTTCTACAGTAACTCCGATTCAATTAATCCAAGCAGCTACTGCTATAGCAAATGACGGGAAAATGATGCAACCATATATCGTTGATAAAGTTGTAAATCCAACAAATAAAGAAGTTATTATGGAAAATCAACCGAAAGAAATTGGGAATCCGATAAAAAAAGAAACAGCGGACAAGGTTAGAAGCTTAATGGAGCGTGTTATAACATCTTCAAAAGGAACTGGTACAATGTATAAAGTAGATGGTTATCCAATTGGAGGTAAGACAGGAACAGCACAAATCCCGAATCCTGAAAACGGCCGATATATGGAAGGGAAAGAGAATTACATTTTCTCCTTTTTAGGAATGGCTCCAATTGATGATCCGGAGTTAATCGTATACTTAGCTATTAAGCAGCCAAAGTTAAAAGGAGATGAGTATGGAGCTCAGCCTCTTGCTGAAATATTTAAACCTGTTATAAAAAACAGCCTTGAATATTTAAAGGTGAAACCGTATACAGAAAAACAAATAGCTGATGCAACGAAGCAATCTCAATTAAAAGTACAAAATTATGTAAATCAATCGATGGGTACAGCAGAGAAAAGTGTAGAAAAAGAGAAGCTACAGCCGGTAATTTTAGGAGAAGGAAAAATAATAAAACAATATCCACAGTCTGGCGAGGTAATGAGTGAAGGTGATCGTATATTTTTATTAGGGAATAACGCACAAATGCCAAATGTAAAAGGTTGGTCCATGCGTGATGTTATGTATTTCTCTAAGCTTTTGAAATTAGATTTGAAAACTTCTGGTACAGGTTATGTAACGAGCCAAAGTATTGAAAAAGGACAAGATTTACATGAAGGAGATACACTAGAACTAGAATTAGAACCGCCGTTACAACCGTTAACAGAGGCGAATACGAATTAATTCAGGTATTTGGAAGGAGCTAGATGCAAATGGCTCTTTCTTTAGAGCTGTAAGTAATTTCACGCACCGTAATTTTCAGAAAAAACAATAAATAAATGAATTAATAGAGACACGTTATTAAATATCTGATTATTTTTTATTTACAGTTAAAAATAATTGTGATAATATGGAAAAAATCAAATGCAGTGAAGAGAAGAGTAAATAAAATGAATTTTTTACAGAGAGCTCCATTTAGCTGAAAAGGAGTAAAAATTCTTTATTGAACCAAGCCTCTGAGCAGCGCATCGGAACCTATTATTAGGGGATGGTGTGACGGGAGCTCCCGTTATATAGCTATGGTATAAGCATGAGTTAGAATGCAGTACCTGATAAGGTTAATATGGTGACATATTAACAAACTAGGGTGGCACCGCGATGATAAATCTCGTCCCTAAGATTAAAAGTCTTGGGGGTGGGATTTTTTTATTGTTTTAAAACAATTTTGAAAGCGGGGGCCAAAAATGAAAAACTTTCTTAAAGATTGGAAATATCCTTTATTACTACTGTCCGGTGTTGGTATTGCGAATTTAGGGGCATGGATTTACTTAATAGCACTGAATGTACTTGTCTATAATATGGGTGGCTCAGCCTTAGCTGTTGCTGCTTTATATGTAATAAAACCATTAGCCACTTTATTTACAAACGCTTGGTCTGGGAGTATGATTGATCGTTTAAATAAACGGAAGTTAATGATTCACCTCGATATATATCGTGCGTTATTTATCGCTATTTTACCTTTACTTCCGTCAATTTGGATTGTTTATGTATTTGTATTCTTTATAAGTATGGCCAGTGCAATTTATGAGCCAACTGCTATGACGTATATGACGAAATTAATTCCAGTAGAACAAAGACAACGTTTCAACTCATTACGTAGTTTAATAGGATCTGGTGCATTTTTAATTGGTCCAGCGATAGCAGGGGTTTTATTAATTGCGAGTACACCAGAGATTGCTATATATATAAATGCTATAGCATTTCTCTTATCAGGATTCATTACATTACTTTTACCTAATCTTGATAAGAAAGAAGCTTCGGATACAACAAGTAATACATTATCTCTTACAGTATTAAAAAAAGATTGGAACACTGTTATAAATTTTAGTAGAAAACATGTGTATGTCGTATGCGTGTACTTCTTATTTCAAAGTATGTTCGCATTAGCAACCGCTACTGATTCACTTGAACTATCGTTTGCGAAAGAGGTATTACTACTAACAGATAGTGAATATGGTTTTCTAGTTAGTATAGCTGGTGCAGGATTTATTTTAGGTGCCATAACAAATACAATTTTGTCAAAGAAATTAGCACCTTCACTTCTAATTGGAATAGGATCATTATTCATTACAATTGGTTATTTAATTTATGCTTTTTCAAATGTATTTTTAATAGCTGCTATTGGATTCTGTATTTTATCTTTTTCAATGGCATATGCAAATACAGGATTTTATACATTTTACCAAAATAATATCCCTGTTCATATGATGGGACGGATTGGGAGTATATATGGACTTGTTATTGCGATAGTAACAATCTTTATTACAATATTATCTGGTGTTGCGACTCAGTTCATTTCTATACAACTTGTAGTTATTGTAGGTTCATTGGTCATGTTATTTATTACTATCGTCTTATGTGTGTTTACTTTATTCCCAGCACAATCTAAGTTGTATTCTACTGAATCAATAAAGTGAAACTTTAATCAGGGGGCATCCCCCACTGATTATCAGCCCTCACCAATCGGGCTTTTACGGGCAGCAGGGTCCCCACTTAACTTCTTTGCTTTCGCTGAATTTTGAGATGGGGGTCTTACTGCCCACAAATAGCGGGATAAATTCGAAATGAACTTTGTGTTCTCATTAACAATTTATCGTATTTAATAAAAGGGTTCTTTCCCCTTTATATGGAAAAATTAATAAGGGGAAAGAACAATACCGAAAGATAAGGGTGGTTGTCGTGATAAAAACAAAAGATGAAATTGATAAAATTGTAAAAGAAATACAAAAGAAAATAGATTTCTCTGGAGTAGTTTTAGTAAAAAAAGAAAAAGACTTAGTCTATGAAAAAGCTTTGGGTTACGCAAACCAAAGTGAATGTATAAACAATACGATACAAACAAGATTTGGCATTGCCTCAGGATGTAAAATTTTCACTGCAATTGGGATCTGTCAACTTGTTGAAAAAGGTTTTATTTCTTTTCATACAAAATTAAAAGATTGTCTAGAGATAAAATTTCCAAACTTCGATGAAGATATTACAATACATCAACTACTAACACATAGCGCTGGTATACCAGATTATTTTGATGAAAGTATTATGGATAACTTCGAAGATCTTTGGAAACAAACACCTATGTATCTATTAAAGAGCTTAAAAGACTTTTTATCATTATTCCAAAAAAGTAATATGATGTTTGCACCTGGAACTAAGTTTCACTACAACAATGCAGGTTTTATCATACTTGGATTAATAATAGAAGAACAGACGGGACTTAAATTTACGGAGTATATAGAAAAGAACATTTTTAATCCGATTGGCATGAATGATTCTGGCTATTTTTCGTTAGATAGATTACCAAGACATACAGCTCTAGGATATATAAAGGACGAAACCAACCAAAATTGGAGAACAAACGCCTACTCTATACCGATAAAAGGAGGAGCTGATGGAGGTGCATATGTTACTGCACCAGACATGCTGAAATTTTGGGCGGCCCTATTTAATAATGAAATTTTAGGAAAGGAATATACAAAATTACTTTTAACTCCTCACATTCAAGTAAATGATAAACAGTCCTACGGCTATGGAATATGGATTGAAACACGAGAAAACAAGGTATTCAAATATCATGTAATGGGATATGATCCAGGCGTCAGTTTTCGCTCGGCTATATATCCAGAATTAGGAATCACTTTAGTTATTCCATCGAATAAAGGGGCAGGACCTGAAAAATTAATGACAGAAATAGAAAGAGCTTTTTAATTATATGGATTTAAAAGAAGAGATACGAAAATAATTTAAACGGGTTCATGATTGTTTCCGTTTTGAAAAATATTTTAGTTAACGAGGAACCCTTTATTTATTAAATAAGGGGTTTTTGTAATTCTGTACAATTATATATAATTATATGGATTTTTAAATTAGAAAACATTACTATATAATTGTAAATTTTTATTATTAATGCCTTTAGGATTTTTAGCACCTATCCTATGGGATAAATATAAGAAATTCAAAAGTACAGTTTTATTAGGATTTTCTATATCAGCTAGTATTGAATTGCTACAATTAATTGAGTCTTTATTTAGTGGAGTGGGACGTATTACTGATATTGATGATATGATCTGTAATGTTATAGGTTCTATTGTTGGATATTGTATTTATAATATTTTTTTAAAAGCCATTAATAAATTTAACATTCGAGTGTTGGGTAAAGCTAATTCTAAAGGTGTGGAATTAGTTGATAAATAGGAGTTTAAACGAGTTATTAAAGGCGTACGAGTAAAAAGTACGTCTTTTTATTTTTATAAATAATGCTTAAGGCTGATGAGAAATCACATTTTCCGTCTTACACTTGAAAGTAGCTATCGTATTTCAAGTATGGAATGAAAAGAGGAGAATATAATCTTTAAAGATAAACAAGTTTATAGGAGGATTTTAAATGGATATTTTACTTGTTGTTCTTATTATTGTTTTGATGCAAAGTAAAGAACGAAAAGTGAAAATAAACCGTATTTGGCTCATTCCGGCTTTGTTGTGCTTTGTAACAATCCAGTCCATTATTCATATGGGACAAATAACTTTGCTGCAAGGACTACTGTTTGTTGTAATGCTTGGAATTGGCTTAGGTCTAGGAATTATACGGGGAAGAGCTTTAACATTTCGATTTGATAGTAAAACAGGTCATGTACTACGAAAAGGAAATTGGGTAAGTACAATAATCCTTCTTGTTATTTTAGGAGCAAAAATTATGATTAAACAAAGTATGTTTTCTGATAGTACGCACCAGACATTAATGGTTGTAACAAATGCCTTTTTATGTATTACATTAGGCACTGTGATTAGTAGACGTTATTATATTTGGGAAAAATATAATGAATTAACACAAAAAACGTAAATACATTCACCCCTTGTTTAACATTGCTAAGAACGGTAATACTAATTAACATTGAACTTTTACAACAAGGGATGATAATATGATATACATTTATACAGATTTTGGTGGAACACATACTACCTCACTAGCTGCAGCGTATCATTTAAATAAACTACCAACGGATCGTAAGTTAACGAAAGAAGAAATTTTGAATGTAGATTACTTTAATAAATTGAAAACAGAAGATATGGGAAAAATTATTTTTCATGGAATCGATGAACATGGTCATCCTGTATATACGATTGGATGTGGCGCATCAAAAGTTGTTGTACCAGCGATGAAGCATTTAGGAGAAATCTTGCAAAAACATTATCAAAGTCATGAAAAGATTATTTTTTCTAATACATCACCAACCGTACCTTTACCAATGACTTTCGGTGGGCTGTTTTCTAGAAGGTTCCATATCGATTTTATTGGTGTACCGTTACTCGTATGGGGAGCAAAAATTTGCTGTGATAATATACAAAGGCTTGTTAGTTATACAAAAGAAGCTGGCCGATTAACGAATGATTATGTTGTAATTTTAGATAATGAAACTTTTAAATAGTATATGATAACAAGAAAATCGAGCAAATTCCTTGATTTTCTTTTTTATTTGTGAAATAGACAAGAAATAGTCACATTTAATATGCATCTACTATAGCCAAAACAATAAAGTCCTGTTACTATTACAGGGATATTCTCTTTTCGTAACATAAATATATAGAAAAGTCAGAAAAGAGGAATTGAATTAAGGGAGGAACAACATGAAGCGTGTTGCTTGGATTACTGATAGTACAACTGCGAGTTTTAAAACAGAAGGAGATAACTTTGTTATCCCAATTGAAGTTATTATTGATGGTGTGTCGTACAAAGATTGTGAAGAAGGTGTGCGTGAGCGCGTTTATAATGCTTTGAACGAAGGTAAAACTGTCACTACATCACAGCCTAACATAGGGGAAATGGTAGAGTTATTTTCGAAATGCAAAGAAGAATATGAAGAGGGATTTGCAGTTGCTATTAGCGGAAAAGTAAGTGGAACCTATCAAAATATGAAGTTAGCTGCAGAAATGGCAGGTTTTCCATTAACGGTATTAGACAGTGAAACAACAAGTTATCCAATGGATGAACTAATTAGAAAAGCGAAATCGTTATACAATGATGGTATGACTTTACAAGATATACACAAAACATTAGTAGAGGAAAAAAGAAGACCTTTTCATGTATTTCCAAAGAGTTTAAAAGGTCTATATGCAAGTGGCCGTGTAAAGGGTATTCAATTTTTACTTGGAAGTTTATTAAGTGTCAACTTAATATTAGAAGTAAAAGGTGGAGAGCTTTTACTTGAAAAGAAAGTTCGTAAAATCCAAAAATGTCGAGAATATATTAAAAATGAACTTGAAAAAGAATTACCCAAAGTACTTCATATGTTCCATGCTAATGATAAAGATGGAGCCGAAGAATGGATTGCAGATATTAGACAAGCATTCCCTGAAATGGATTTCAAATTATATCCATTACCAATTTCATTTGCGGTTCATGCAGGTGAAGGTACAATAGCAATTAGTTATTAAAGTAAAACCCGTGAATTATTCACGGGTTTTTTATTTAATTAAAATGAAATGTGATCTCGACATATCTCCATCGAGGTTAGAAATCGATGGTCGAGTTACCTTCTCATATATAACTGTGGAATGCCTTTTTTATGACTTATCCAATTATTTCTTACAAGGTTTAAGGAGGATTGAGTTGAAAATGAATTGATTAAAGTGTAAAATTACACTAAATAACACATTAGTTACTTTTGAGGGGGGAGTAAAGTGAATAAGGAGCATGCAATTGAACTTATTTCAATGAAAATAAAGTTAATACGCACTGAAAAAAGATATACACAAGATAAAATGGCTGAAGTTCTCGGCATATCAAAAAAAACGCTTGTTCAAATTGAGAAAGGGAGAACGAATGCAGGTTGGACCAACACTGTTGCTATTTGTGCATTGTTTAGAGATAGTGAAGTTTTACAGAATACTCTTGGGGATGATCCATTAGTAGTAATCGAAACAATGGCCCACAATAGCACTAACAACTTCAAAGAAAAAACATTGGGAGGAAAAGTCTGGTGGAAGCAGATTCAAGAAAAAGGGAACTTTCGCTTACAACAAAATCTAATTAGTCAGCATTATCGTATTCTAGACAGACAGGATTATCGCTGGTTCAATTCGTTTGATTTAGAAGAAACGCTAAATCAACTTAATAAATTAGCAACGAATTCAGAACATCAAATAACCAGAACTACAATGAGCGAAAATAAATAGGAGGAAATTACATATGATCATCTTGCATTTTCTTTGGATTTACTTTATGCCAATTTACTGGTTATGTGGATTTATAGGTGGAATCTATTTAATTATTGCAGGTATCAAATATCTTAAATTACTTGTAAGTGTAATGGGATTACTTTGTCTTACCCTTGTCGTGTTACCTATTGTTTGTTGGGGGACAGGGATTAATGCGGAATTTCTTCTTACACCCGTTTCCAACTTTTCACTATTCTCTTTAAGTGGGTTAATAGCAGGATTTATTGGATTGTGGTCAAAAATTAAAGGCATAAGAAATATGGGATTTACTATTTTTACTTGTGGAGTAATAGGTGCCCTATTCTATTATTTAATGTCTATACCCGATTCATACTATATAGGATAGTTTTTCAAAACTCAGTTCATTTACAAACAAAAGGATAGTGAAACAGGAAAAACATTATTTCTATTCTTTCTGTCTAACTTATTAAATAAAAAGGAGGTGCTATAGAACTGGTAGCGTTTCCTTTTTCACATGAATCATTCACCTATCAGATAGGTTGCGCTCCAGTACGTAGTAGGTAGCATATCAATAGCTAGCTATAATTTCTACATTCTCTGACTTTAAATGATAAAGGAGATGTTATCACAGTTGTTCCTGCAAAGAAAAAATGAATAGTTGTAGTAAAAACATTCTAGAATACAGAAGCTTAGGAATATTGGATATAAAATATGATAAATACGAGGCATAAGCCAGTTTACAATTTTTATGTCAACACTACAAACTTGACATGTGTGTATTTCGTTTTGCACTGTAAATCATTCATATTGAGTAATAGAATTGTAGAAATATATAATAGAATATTCGCACTAATATTTATACAGCTACAATCTATTTACATATAAGGTTATTAGGATTATATTGAAAATGAAAGAGAAAACAATAGATGGAAGGGGATGTTTTTTATGTTTAAAAAAGCAGCACTAGGGATTTCATCGTTAGCAATTACAGCGTTCGTCGGATTAGGAATGGCAACAGAAGCTTCAGCTGGACCAGCAGCACCACTTACTTCACTAAACGTCGTACAAGTAGAGTCTGAGCTAGGCGGGGTAGAAACAATTAATCAGAACAGCTTCAGCACATCGCGTAACCACGGGGGAAAATATTTATATATTACAACGAAAGAAATGGGCTATGGCCAAAACCCATTTGCTAAAATGAATGGTTCTAATGTAAAAAGTATTGATTCCACTATAATTGGCGGAAGACCAATCGTTGGCTGGTATTATAAATGGGATGCTTCTGGACACCAACAAGGAACGTTTGAGTACCAAAAGACATCTATAAATTCACCATTTAATACAATGCGTACATCAATTTATATCCAATAATCTTGAAAGCGTTCGCACATATAGAATAGTAAAAAAGGTACTTCTAGGAGTACCTTTTTTTGATTTGAATCACGTTCATCTATATTTACAATCCTGATTTCACAGCAAAAATACTTACCATAAAACAAAATCCTTAAACGTCTATAAAATTAATATGAACGCGTAGTACAAGTCCGCCACAGTTAAAGTACGTAACTTTACATATTTCAACTCAATGAAGAAGGAAGAAACTGTAGTACTTACGCCGCAGTTTTTAATTTATCCATGAACTCATAGTTTAATTTTAAGTTTTTTAGATATATAGACATAACCGTACTACCTGCTACTCTTTTTTAAAATTCAAGATTAAAAAGAGTAGCTAAATTTAAATAAGCTTAGCTTGATGGATATGTGGCGGAACTCTAAAATTAATTACATCTTTTTCATAATATAAACAATTTTATATAGGGAGATGAAAGGATTTTTTAAAATAATAAAGAAGTATGTATAAACAAATATATAAATGGTAGTGATTAGGATGAAAATCAGTAAGTTTGCAGAAGTAAATAATGTAAGTGTAGATACGATTAGACATTATATGGATCTCGGACTCGTTATTCCTGAGAAAAAAGGAAGTCACTATTTTTTTGACGAGTATTGTCAAAAGGATATAGAACTTATATTAGAGTACAAATGGATAGGGTTTAGCTTGAATGAAATTAAAGAACTGTTTCTTTATAAAAATTTAGGGAAATCCTTAGACTATGAAAAGGATATTTTTTATCAATCTTTATTTAAAGTAAAATATGAAAAGATTGAACAAGAGATAAAAACCTTAAAGGAACGAAAAGATAAATTAAAGAAAACGTTAAATAATTTATCTATAGAAACTGAAATTTCGAGTTCAATTTTAGGGGTAGATTTAAAAGTACTTCATTTATTTAAATGTGTTAAGTGTAACGGAAATTTAATTCTTGAAGATGGCATTATTAATAAAAATCAAATTGTTGAGGGGAAATTAATTTGTAATTGTGGTGAAGAATACGCGATTACTTCCGGAGTTTTAACAGCTGGAAAATTATTTGAGGTGTATAAGAGGAAATCACTTGAAGATTCTATTTCAGATTATATCCATGAAACGGATACTGCTTTTTTGGAAAATGTTCAAAGAGGAGGAGAATGGGCGAAAAAGAAACTAATGCAATTAGATTTAAATGAAAAAATACTACTTGATTTAGGGTCTGGTATTGGGTTCTTTTTACGAAATATTTATGAAGAACTACCGGAAGAGTGTTTATATATTGCTGTTGATCGAGATTTGAATAAACTTTTACTTTTAAAAGATGTAATTGAGAGAAGAAATGTGAAAAGAAATATTGTATTTATCTGTGCCGACTTTCTAAACATACCTATTCAGAATAATTCTGTTGATATTGTAATCGATCAATCAGGTACAAGTAATTATAGTTTTGAATATGAGGAGTTCTTATTGTGTGAATTAAATTCCCTTTTTAAACACAATTGTTATTTATTAAGTTCATTTATTTTATTTAATAAATTCAGCATAAATAGCCAAATTGCACCTAGACTCAGAGAGAATTTTACATCTGCAAAAGTAACAAAAGAAATCGAAAATTTACAGTTTCAATCTATTGATGAAAGTACTTCAAATTATTTGATACGAGGGGGAAGGTACGAGGATTTCTTTGTTCAAGGAGAAGAAATTTATACATATTCATTTTTCGGAAAAAGATGGGGTTAACCCCATCTTTTATTTATTTCCCCTTAAAACTTTTCAAATAGTACATATTGCTATTGGGTTGACCCAAGAACTTACAATGTACGTAACACAAAGTTAGGTAGGGGGAAAAGTGATGGGAAGTTTACGATTACATATAGAAAATAAAAAAAGAAACCAAGAACTAAGAAATATGTGTCTCTATTCATTCGGGAAAACAGTATCAATATTTGGTAGCTCTATTTATAGTTTTGCATTAGGATTATATGTTTTACATATAACCGGATCAGCATTAAATTTTGCCATTACGCTTATTTTAGGAACTATTCCGATGATTGTTATGAATCCATTTGCTGGTGTAATTGCAGATAAAGTTGATAAAAAGAAATTGGTCATTTGTATGGATTTACTAAGTGGAAGCTTATTAATTACTGTTTATATATTTAGCAGTAATTATGGATTAGACTTATTCACCATTTATGCTACTACCTTTCTTATAACGGTATTTACAACATTTTTTGGAATAGGATTAGAAGCTGCAAAACCAAATATCGTCTCCAAAGAGAGGCTAATGAGTATTAACTCTATAAGTAAAATTATCGATTCTATATCTTTAATTCTAGGTCCTATGTTAGGTGGTATTGTTTTTGCAGTCTTTGATATTAAAATTTTTATAATTATAAACGGTATTTCATTTATCCTTTCGGCTATTTCCATATTATTTATTAACTTTAAATTGTTTGAGCAAAACATAAATGAGGAATGTTCAATTAGAAAAATTAATTTTATTGAAGATATAAAGGAGGGATACTCTTACTTATTGGAGCGGAAAAGCTTAAAAAATACTTTTAGTATTTTAATTTCCCTTAATTTCTTTTTAGGCTTTGCTGTAACTGTTCCATTGCCATACATTATTAACACAGTTCTCAATCTTAGTTCTAAGCAATTTGGTATGATTCAAGGGACTTTTCCGATAGGTATGATAGTTGGTGCAATATTAGTAAAAAAGATAACTAATTGTTTTTCTTATTCTTATCTATTGAAGAAAATAAGTTTTATGTTGGCAATTTTTATGATAGTTTCAGGAATACCTGTTTTATTTAAATCTATTGTAGTAAATAATTTGGTATATGTTACTACGTATTGCATGATTATGTTCTTTTTAGGATTTATGATAGCACAAATTGATATTCCTTTAATGTATTTCATGCAAAATGAGATTCCTGAAGAATATAGAGGAAGAGTTCTTAGTATTGGATTAAGCTTAGGTAAAATAATGCAGCCAATAGCACTTGCAATATCAGGACTATTATTAAATTTCATTCCAGCCTATACGCTTCCCATTGCAGGGGGGATTGTATTTTTTATTTTGAATAAAATTTTAGCAAATAAGTTAAATTTAGAAATTCATTCAAAAGATTATAGTGTTTAACGTAACTTAAAAAGCGCAGGATTCTAATCCTGCGCTTTTCTATCGTAATTCAGCTGTTTTTCTAATAACAATCTTATCAATTTCATCTTCTTCATCACCAATAAATAATCCTCGTTCTTTTAAATATGCTTCAAAATATAAATCTGCTTCAGCGCGTTCGTCATATGGCTTTACAGAGAGAACGAAACCTAATTTGTTTTGTTCTTCTAAATGAGAAGTGGAGATGTAAGCCGGTACATTATGGCGTAAAAAGAGTTCTTTAACCGGAATAATCATATCTTTCATTAATTTCGTTAGCATACCCATTTCAAACTCGAAATTAAAGCGATCTATACTAGATAAATCAGCAAATACTACACCGATAAAACCTGTATTAAATACTTCTTGATATTCTACATCTTCGTCATGGCCGCCGTAAAAATTCTTTTCGATTAAATAATTGACAAAATAAGCAACGCCATCACTTTGTTCAAATGGTTTCGTTGAAAGAACAAAGCCAATTTTCTTTTGTTTATGTAAATACACACATGACATGTATGCTGAAATGTTATGTTCTTTAAATAAAGCACTTGTTGCTCCAGAGAGACCATCTAATACGTGATGAACAATTTGAAGTTTTTTACGAGCGAAATAATAGGATTTCTTTTGTAACTCCAATGTATCAATAAAGACAGAGCCGATAAAGCCTGTATTTGAAATAATAGGTGCTTGCTTTTTTCTTCCTCTGCGCTTTAATGGAGCCATTGTTAAAATCATCCCTTCATGTACGTTTAAAATAAAAAGAACATTTGTTCGTATGTTTATATTTTACTATTAAAACGCTATAAAGTAAAGGGTTTTTGATGAAAATATAACAAAAAAGACACCTTATAAAAGGTGCCTTAAACGCTGTAGGGAATAGGGTTTACCCTAACTATTTATATTATGATACAGAAACAATCTCTTCTGTATCTTCTACATCTAAATGACAGTCCATAGTACGAACATCTTGATCTTCATGACTTCCGAAATAAATAGTAATTTTCATATGTATCGCTCCTTTATTCTAGGAATACCTAAAATAATTACTAGTAATGTTAATATTTATTATATACCACTTTTTTCATTCCGACAACGTTATATCATTTTTAATTATTTTAAACTATAGAGCACAATTTAAAGAGGTACTTTTTATAGAAAAAGGTAAATTTCTAATATGTTATATTTAATATAGAAGAATTCGAGGAGTACTTTTTATGAAAAGGAGAACTATTGATGAATTATAAACAACTACTAATAGATAACTTTGCATTTAAAACTTCATATGTTGCGCAATTTGTGCCCGGAATGAGTATAAAAGAAACGCAAGATTATATTGCTGTTGATTGCGGATTACCTGCCGATACATTCAATATCATCACTCTACTAAACAATAATTTAACGGTAGGGATAGAGAAATTATATAAGGAGGTAGAATACTATAATCAAAAGAAATTTCCAATGAGTGTTTGGTTATGGGATGAAGAGCAAGAGTGGGATATAAAAAGTGAGTTAATTAAAATTGGTTTAAAAGAAGCGGAACAGAATATTGCGATGGTAGCAGACTTAAAAACAATTTCTCCAACAATAAACATGCCAGTAAGTTTTACAATTCAACAGGCATCATCACCTGCACAAATAAAAAAATTTGGAGAAATGTTAGCTAATCTATTCGGCACATCAGAAGAAGGTATACATGTACAAGCATTCTATAATCAAATTTCTAATCTTGATTTATGGAACAGTGAAAATATGAAACTATTTTTAGGATTTTATGAAGGGGAAGTCGTAACTGTTGGTTCATTGATATGTTCAAAAGATAGTATTGGTATTTATGACATCGCAACTAAAGAGGAAATGAGAGGACGAGGATTCGGATCTACTATGTTCAATTTCCTTCTGCAAGAAGCACAAAAATTAAAAAATATGTATTGTGTGTTACAAGCTTCACCCGATGGAATCAACATTTATAAAAGATCGGGATTTCAAGCTATTGGCAAAATGACTGTATTGGAAAATCGACATTTAATTGAGTAAATCATTCAAGTTAAATCGTCTTTATATAGGAGCTTATAAATCGTTATGAAAAAGATATATCTCGTTACAATAATTTGTGCCTTTATAGTAATAAGTATCTTTGTTTTTCAGAAAATAAATAAACATAAGTATACTAAAGCTATTAATCAATCAAATCATATAAAAAATATCGCACATAGAGGTGCTTCTGCGTATGCACCTGAACATACAATAGCAGCATATCAATTAGGCCAACAAATGAATGGAGATTATATAGAAATTGATCTTCAAATGACAAAAGATGGACATTTAGTGGCTATGCATGATGAAATATTAAACCGTACAACGAATGGTACTGGGCTGGTAAAAGAGCATACATTAGAAGAAATAAAGCAACTAAATGCTGGCTCTCTTTTCAATGAAAAATATCCGAACTTAGCAAAGAAAGAATTTGAAAATGCAAAAGTCCCAACATTAACAGAAATTATTGAAACGTTTGGGCATAACGCGAACTATTATATTGAAACAAAAACACCTGATGAATATCCAGGAATGGAAGAAAAATTATTAGAAATTATTAATCACTACGAAATACAGGATAAAGTTATTATTCAATCGTTTAGTGAAGAAAGTCTACAAAAGATTCATAGCTTAAATAGTAATATATCCATAGTACAATTATTACCTTATAAAAAAGCAGTTCAATTAACAAAATTAGAGATAGAAAAGTATAAAATGTACTGCATAGGTCTTGGCATGAATTACAAATATATTGATTCAGATTATGTAAATAAAATAAAGAAAAACGGATTAGAAGTTCATCCATTTACAGTAGATAATGAAAAAGATATGAAAAAGTTACTTTCATGGGGAGTCGATGGGATGTTTACTAATGATCCGGATCGTTTACATTCAATATTATTGGATTTGAAAAGTCATGAATAAGAAGTGTTATTCATAAAGGAAAAATTTATACAACCTGTATATTAGGATTATCAATGCAAGAAGGCATGTGGCATATAAAAAGAAAATACCAAAAACCGCAACTGGAAGACTTAAGTTGTGGTTTTTTTATTGCTTCGATTTCAACTTACAAAGTTTGAAGCTAGAAGTGAAAACCTTTTTAGCTGAATTGGCTTCCTATGTATTTGTACTTCGTATCGTTGTAGGTATATGTACAACCCGTGAGAAGAGTTTTGCATAGGATAATAGAAAAGGAGATGTTGCATATTGAAATACCACAATAGAAATGTAAGTAATCTGAATAAATTAGCGGATAATACGAAAGCTGCAGCTTTTAAGTGGTATCAGTACTGTATCGACAATGGAATTGAAGTATTAATTTATGAAACAATCCGAACGGTCGAGCAACAACGGGAATATGTTCGTAAAGGAGCATCACAAACGATGCGCTCATATCACTTAGTAGGACAGGCATTAGATTTTGTTCCAATTCAGTCGAATGGTACAGAAGATTGGAATGGCTATAATAAAGAACCGTGGGCATCAGCAATTCGTTATGCTAAACAAATTGGTTTTGAATGGGGCGGTGACTGGAAAGGATTTGTGGATAGCCCGCATTTGCAATATAACTACAAAGGATATGGAACGGATACTTTTGGAAAAGGTGCTCAAAACGTAGTGACTCCTTCCACGTCGAATGATAGTGTAGGGATTGCTTATATTAACGGTAGTAATGTAAATTTACGAAAAGGACCTGGTACTGGATATGGCGTTATTCGTCAATTAGGGAAAGGAGAGTCCTACAAAGTATTTGGGCAATCAAATGGCTGGTTAAATCTCGGTGGCGATCAGTGGATTTTTAACGATCCATCATATATTCGTTATACGGGAGGAAATGTACCAACACCTTCACAATCATCAAACGGGGGTATAGGTGTAGTTACTATAATCGCTGATGTATTACGTGTTCGTACCGGCCCAGGAACAAATTACGGCATTGTGAAAAACGTGTATCAAGGTGAAAAATATCAATCATTTGGATATAAAGATGGTTGGTATAATGTTGGTGGAAATCAATGGGTTTCTGGTGAATATGTTACGTTTGTAAAGTAAAAATAAGAGCCGTCCTGTTGGGCGGCATTGTATTTTAAATATTCATAGGGCGAGCACTCATGATATCATTCGTGATACATAGATTATAATTTTTCATTCTAATAATCAGAAAGTAATCAAAATGTAATTAATTTCAACTACGCTTTTTATATTTTTTTGATACACTGGCTACGAGGGGGATACCAATTAAGGTGGGTAAAAACCAAAACCATATTGGCGGAAGTAAATTTATAATGGGAATATGGATGCCGACATTTACTAAAAGTGCGGTGACTGCACCTATATAAGAACCTAACATACCTCTAATGTGGTGATGGAGCCAATTTTTCCAACGTTTTTTTCGTGCAAGGTATCCATAAATCGCAAATGAATAAGAGAAGATTGCTACATAAAATAAATATGCGATTTTATCCCAGTTTATAATGGATAATATAATGGCAGTAACGGTGATAACGACATAGGATGCGTGATATATTTCACCCCATTCCGTATGTTTACCTTTCTTCTTTTGAGCAACCATCGCTATTATCCCAGTTATTAAACATATCGTTCCAAATAATATGTGGATGGTTAAAAGAATGTTGAAAATGCTCATCATAATTCCTCCCTTTTTATTTTTATAGTATTGCAGCATAGGAGAAAAGTTGAAACATATTGTTTATTCACTTTAATATATTGAAGTAAAGGTACTTCAAGAACAAGTTTAAACGGACAAATTTTTCTTGAGTTTAGTGAGACACGTATTACGTGAAATGAAGGAGAGACTTCCATGTTTACATCTATTACATATTTACAATCAGGGAATGACAAGCAACAAAAAGTATATGATGTTTTGAACAAACTAAATATTATGGAGGGTTTAGCTTTATATAATCCCGTTCTTTGCGGGACAATCCCGATAAGAATTGATACTTCTCAATCTGACTTAGATATTGTAATGGAAGTATATAATTTTGATGTTTTTGAGCAGGAAATGAGATCTTTATATGGTTCTTATAGAGGGTTCAATATAAAAAAGAAAAAAATGAAAGGTACTGAATCGATAAAGGTGAATTTTGAATTCGAAGGTTTTGAATTTGAATTATTTGCTCAACCTAAGCCAGTGCGTAATCAAAATGCATATAGACATATGATAGTGGAACACATGTTATTAATGCAGCATCCCCATATAAGGGAAGAAGTTATTCACTTAAAGGAACAAGGTTTAAAAACAGAACCTGCTTTTGCTCAAGTATTAAATATTGACGGAGATCCTTATGAAGAACTTATTTTATTAGGGCAGGAAATGAAATTGTGGTAAATAAGATACATAAAAAAATCCTCCAAAAACAAAAGAGGATTTTTTTATGCTGTTAACTTCCGAATTAATTCACTGAGCAATTTAACCCCGTAAGTCATTTGTTCTGGAGAAGCATATCCATATGATAAACGAATGTACTGATCTGATTCTTCTTCATAAATACGTCCCGGGTTTAAAAGAATTCCTTTTGATAGTGCCTCTGAAAATAGTTTTTTCATCGGAATGTTATGTACAACCTTTAGCCATATAAAAACTCCACCACTAGGAATATCCCACGATGCAATATCTGCACAATATTTATTTAAAGCTCGTATCATTATTTGTCTTCGTTCTTTCAGGTGCATTCTTACGTTTGCTACATGCGCTTCATAAAAACCTTCATTTATCCATTCAGCAGCTACTCTTTGAGATAAAGAACTCGATCCATAGTCTGTTTGCATTTTTATATCTGACAACCTATCAATAACAGGCTCAGGTCCAATTATCCATCCAATTCTAACTCCAGGGCTAAGTGTTTTAGAGAGGCTACCAATATATAATACATGTCCATGTTTATCCATCGACTTTAAAGGAGCTGGAGGTGATTCATCAAGCCATAACTCTCGGTAAATATCATCCTCGATGATAGGCAATTGCTCTTTTTCACATATTTTTAATATTTCTTTTCTTCGCTCTTTGGACATCAATATCCCCGTTGGATTTTGAAAACAAGGGATTGAATATAAAATATTATTCTTTTGACTATATTTAATTCGTTTTAATAAGTCGTTAGGTAAAATACCGTGATAATCCATTGATATACCGGATAAATTTATATTTGCTGATTGAAAAACATGAAGTGAATATAAGTAAGAAGGTTGTTCAAGTAAAACAGTTGATTTTCTATGTAAAAGACCAATTGATATTAAATGTAATGCTTGGAGTGCACCAGACACTATTAATATAGAACCCGGTGATGCATGTATTCCAAATGATCTTACATATTTGCTTATTGCTTCACGTAACAGATAAAAACCTTTTTGTTCTTCGTATCCGAAATAATCTAATTCCTCACTGACGTTTTTTATTATAGATTGCATAGTTTCGAGCGGGAAGAGATGAGGTGCAAGTTCACCTTTACTAAGATGGATAAGCGTTTTATTTGCTTCTGCTTCATTTATTTCTCGCACCATTAACTTACTTGGTTTATGAATACCGGCCTTTACATATTCACTCCAATCAGGCGGGGGATTAGTTGCTAATAATGACCATGTATTATTTGTTACAATTGTTCCTGCTCCGATTTGTCCTTGAATTAAACCATCTGCCATAAGTTCATCTAGCGCAGTTATTACAGTACTTCGATTTACATGAAATAATTTTGCTAACTGCCGCTGACTAGGGATTTTACTTCCAATTGGCCATTCTCCGTTTTCAATTTTTTCTTTCATATAGTCTATTATCTGCCGATATTTGGGCACTTTTTTATCGTTTGTCATATAAAAAAACTCCCTCGTTTATTTAAAAGATTCAAAGTGGTTGGTTTTTCCGATAAATAACTGGTTGAAGACATTGTATCAACTATTAAATATGATGAAAAGAAATAATTGGTAATTTAAAAATGGTTGGTTTATTAGGGAGGGAGAGAAAACATGCATAATAAAAAATGGGATTTACGCATTATATGTGCTCACGCTTTTACAATTCTTATATGGGGAACTGCTTTTCCAGCAATTCGTATGGGGCTTGAATCTTATACGCCTGAACACCTTACTTTACTACGCTTATTAATCGCTTCATTTATACTTTTGTTATTTTCATTTATATACAAACTGCGACTACCGGATTTAAAGGATATCCCAGCATTTTTTATATTTGGTGCTTTAGGGTTTACTATTTATCACATCGCATTAAACTACGGCGAAAAAACAGTAAATGCTGGATCTGCAAGTTTAATAATTTCAGTCACTCCAATAGTGACGGCAATTCTTTCTTTTGTTTTTTTGAATGAAAAAATGAAATTAAATGGCTGGATCGGTGGTGTAATGAGTTTTGCAGGAATTGCCTTAATTTCATTTAGCCAAGGCGACGCTATTCAATTAAATAGCGGGGGATTATTTATATTATTAGCGGCGATTTCAGAAAGTCTATTTTTCGTTTTCCAAACATCTTACTTAAAAAAATACGACTTCTTACCATTTACCATATATACAATTTTGTCTAGTACTATATGTATGCTTATTTTCTTACCCGGAGTTTATCAAGAAATACTAGCAGCTCCTCTTGAAGTTAACTTGAGCGTTATATATTTAGGTGTCTTTCCAACAGTACTCCCGTATATTGCATTGGCCTATATTATATCTCGTGCTGGTGCTTCTGAAGCAACAAGTTCTCTATATTTAACGCCAATAACTGCGTGTTTCATTGCTTGGATATGGTTAGGAGAAGTGCCAACTTTAGTTTCGATAATTGGCGGAGTGATTACTATACTTGGAATTGTGATTGCTCATATACCAGTATTAAGAAAAGAAAAACATGGGAATTTAGCAAATAATCAATCCGTATAATGTAATTCAATAATGACTTTAAGATACTTTTTTATATAGTTTCTTTCTTATGTTGATAAATATAATATTTTGTATTTCAGTTAAATATTGTATGTTACATTTTATGTAGTAAGCATTTTAAAAGGAGCTGACAACATAATGAATGGAAAAAGAAAAATTTTCACATGTATTTCTATTGTAGGAATCGGACTAGCTAGTTTTTCTAATTCTAGTTTCGCAGCAAGTGTAACGGACAATTCAGTACAAAATTCTATTCCCGTAGTTAATCAACAAGTAGCTGCTGCAAAGGAAATGAAACCATTTCCGCAGCAAGTTAATTATGCAGGTGTTATAAAACCGAATCATGTTACACAGGAAAGTTTAAATGCTTCTGTAAGAAGTTACTACGATAATTGGAAAAAGAAATATTTGAAAAATGATTTATCTTCTTTACCTGGTGGTTATTATGTAAAAGGAGAGATTACAGGTGATGCTGATGGGTTTAAGCCACTTGGAACTTCAGAAGGTCAAGGGTATGGGATGATAATTACAGTATTAATGGCTGGTTATGATTCGAATGCTCAAAAAATCTATGACGGTTTATTTAAAACAGCAAGAACTTTTAAAAGTTCTCAAAATCCTAATTTAATGGGATGGGTTGTCGCAGATAGTAAAAAAGCACAAGGTCATTTTGATTCTGCTACTGATGGAGATTTAGATATTGCGTATTCTCTTCTTCTTGCTCATAAGCAGTGGGGATCTAATGGAACAGTGAATTATTTGAAAGAAGCAAAAGACATGATTACAAAAGGTATTAAAGCTAGTAATGTTACAAATAATAACCGACTAAATTTAGGAGATTGGGATTCTAAAAGTTCACTTGATACGAGACCATCTGATTGGATGATGTCACACCTTAGAGCATTTTATGAATTTACAGGTGATAAAACTTGGCTTACTGTTATTAATAATTTGTACGATGTTTATACGCAATTTAGTAATAAGTACTCTCCAAATACAGGACTTATTTCAGATTTCGTTGTAAAAAACCCACCACAACCCGCACCTAAAGACTTCTTAGAGGAGTCAGAATATACAAATGCATATTATTACAATGCTAGTCGGGTACCATTGAGAATTGTAATGGACTATGCGATGTACGGCGAGAAAAGAAGTAAAGTCATTTCTGATAAAGTTTCTTCGTGGATTCAAAATAAAACGAATGGAAATCCTTCTAAAATTGTGGATGGTTATCAATTAAATGGATCTAATATTGGTAGTTATTCAACTGCTGTATTTGTTTCACCGTTTATTGCTGCAAGTATAACAAGTAGCAATAATCAAAAGTGGGTAAATAGCGGTTGGGATTGGATGAAGAATAAGAGAGAAAGTTATTTTAGTGATAGTTATAATTTATTAACTATGTTATTCATTACAGGAAATTGGTGGAAACCTGTACCTGATGATACAAAAATACAAAATCAAATAAATGATGCAATTTATGAAGGATACGATAATTAATTAAATTTGAGAATGGTTACTCAAGAAAGGAATTAGCATACGCTAGTTCCTTTTTAATATTTTGTAAAACATTATCCATTCTAAAATTTGCATAGATATACTTGCTTTTTTCATATACATAGTTACTAATGACTCGTTTTTTTCGTGAGAGGAGCGTATTTCTTGGAAAAAGTATTATTTTTCGGAGACCCAGGTATTGATGACTCATTTGCCATTATGTATGGCTTACTGCATCCCGAAATTGAAATTGTCGGTATTGTAACTGGATACGGAAATGTTGAGCATATACATGCTGCACATAATGCAGCGTATATTTTACAGTTAGCAAATAGACAAGACATTCCTGTCATTAGTGGTGCAACAAAACCACTTACAGAAGAAATTACTACGTACTACCCTGAAATTCACGGAGCAGAAGGATTAGGTACCATCCATGTTCCAGAAAGCGTATTATCTATTCCAATATACAATTTTGGCAGTATTGCTACGATTCTTATAAAGTACGGAAAAGATTTAACGATTGTTGATGTAGGAAGATCTACCTCGTTAGCAATTGCTTTTAATTTGTGGAATGATTTAATGCTAAATGTAAAAGGAATCTATTTCATGGGTGGTGTTTTTTTAGAAGTAGGAAACGTTACGCCGTTAGCAGAGGCAAATGTGTATGGAGATCCTATAGCAAGTAAAATTGTTTTCCATCAAGCAAAGAATTTATTAATATTCCCTTTAAATGTAACAAACAAAGCTGTGTTAACACCAAATGTGTTTGACTATATTCAAGCTAATTCAAAGAATCCATTCCATACGATAATGAAACCAATGTATGATTACTATTTTTCTGCATACCAAAAACTTAATCCATCTATCGAAGGGCCATTGCTTCATGATGTGGTTGCTATAAGTGGATTAGTAAATCCAAACTTTTTTGAATTTGTACATCGTACAGTGAATGTTGATACATACGGAGATACGAAAGGACAAACATTTGCTGATTTTCGCCTTAGCTCTATATCTGAAGGAGCCCGTATAGCTTTAGAAATAGATGCAGAAAAATTCATTCAAGATTTTATAAAAATTATGTTATAAGTTGTTGTCGAAAAAGGGAATTATTTCAATGCGTTGAATATAAACATACATCCTCTATATAAGGGAGCTTACAATATTGAATATCCAGTTAAAGGTTGTTACGAGAGAAAATTGGGAAGAAGCATTAAAACTACAAGTTAAAGAAAATCAGTTGAAATTTGTTCCATCCGTAGCAGTTTCGCTTGCTAAAGTATATATAAAACCAGATGGTGACAATGTAGAGTACATACCATTCGCTATATACCATGGTGACCTTATGGTTGGTTTTGTTATGCATGCTGTTGTAAGAGAGACATCGGATATGTATTGGATTAACGGATTTATTATTGATCAATCGCAGCAAGGTAATGGTTATGGAAAAGCAGCATTACAAGAAAGTATTAATATAATAAAAAATACTTTTAAATCGTGTAAAGAAATTAGATTAACAGTACATAAAGATAATCTCTCTGCAAAGAAATTATATGAACGATATGGTTTCATATCATTAGGACAAGAGTATGATGGTGAGCAAGTATATCGTTTATTTGTTTAACTATTAGGAAGTAAAGGTGTAAATGAAATATGCAATTTACTGAAGTGAAAATTGAAGTGTTCATTCCTGAAGAATATATTGAAACATTAAGGGATGAATTAAATAAAATTGGAGCATGTAAAACGGGCGAATATGCGAAGGGCAAGAATGTAAAGTTGAAATAAAGTGTAAACGAGAACTTGTAAAAGATGCTCTTGAAGTTATTAATGATATTCATCCGTATGAAACACCTATGATTTATATTATACCAATACTAAATGACTATTTTGAGCAACTATACATTGAATAACTAGGAGGGATTTCAATTGAAAAGTAAATTCCATCATATTGTACGAGCAGTCATGATAAAAGATGGGAAATTATTAGTTGCTGAATATATCGGCCATCATTATTTTTTACCTGGTGGCCATGTTGAAATTGGAGAATCAGTAGAGAATGCATTAATAAGAGAGTTAAGAGAAGAACTTGGAGTAAACTGTAGTATACAACAATTTTTAGGAGTCATAGAAAATCAATGGCAAGATAAAGAAGTGCTCCATCATGAAATTAATCACATTTTTGAAGTAGAGTCACAAGATTTACATACGGACTTAACACCGAAATCGAGCGAGTCTCATTTAGCATTTCACTGGATAGATTATAATAAAGAAGCCTTAAATCATTATGAAATCATGCCAATGCCTTTAGTGAAGGAATTACTAGAAAGAAAGTTAAGTGATGAACTACTAAATTGTTGGATTAGTAATTTTTAAATCACTTTATTTATAGTAAATACGTCCATCGAATAAATATAAAGAAAATAGGCTGAAAAACAAGGTACATCACCTAGTGTAAGTTCATATTTTGTTGATGTACGCATTTAGTCTATAGTCTTGTTTCTATTTTGTTTACAAAAATATATAAACTTTAACGTTTGGGCGAAATTTATATTTATAAATGGAGGGGTTCGTAATGAATCAGTTTCAACATGAATTACAAACATTAAACCTTAATGATTATCAAACTGGTAATGTTGTGTATTGGGATCAACAACAAAGCCAATATCCATATTATTACATCCAAGGCGATGCACGTCGTTGTGGCGGATGCGGAGGTTGTGGTGGACGCTGTGGCGGTTGCGGCGGTGGCAGATGTGGTGGTTGCGTAGGTTGTGCCGGATGTTTTGGTTGCTTTAATTGCTGGAACTGGTGGATTATTTAAATATAGTACATCATTAATATTTTATATGAAAGAAAGGTGTAAATACTGTTTATACTTTTCTTTCATGCTGTAATTTTGATGTGTATTAAGGGGGATTTATTTGTATACATATGATAAGTTGATTTCTTGGGTAGAGAATATAAAAGAAAAAAATCATAGTTCTGCTACAGCAATTTGTATTATAAAAAATAATAAAGTCGTATTAGAGCATTATAGCGGTTATCACTCAAATACATCGACTAATAAAAAAGTAACCGCATCTTCGCAGTTCAACGTTGCTTCTGCTAGAAAAAGTTATTTAGGATTAATGATAGCGTATGCGCTTTACGAGGGGAAAATAAACTCTATTGATGATGAAGCGATAAAATATTTTAAAGACTTTAATCCTGCATTGCTTGGTAAAACAACGATAAGACATTTAGTAACACATTCGCACGGATTAGAGGAAATGAATGACGGGACAATTTTTCGTGAATTTGAACCGGGACAAGCATGGGCATATAGAGATATTAATGTAAGAATGATGACACGTCTTATTTATCAGCTATATAACAAAAGTTTTCCTGAATTGTTAAAGGAGCGTGTTTTTAAGCCTGCTAATTTTCAAGAAACAGGTTGGAGAGTTCAGCGAGATGAAAATTTAGTTGACGTTGTTAATAATCCAAATGAAGACGCGACTAGTGAAATTGGTACGGTAGATGACGGTACTGAAAAAAATCTGTTTGTCTCAGCTAGAGAATTTGCTTATTGGGGCAATCTTCATTTAAATCAAGGTGTGATAAACGGTAAGCAAATTGTTCCAAAAGAAGTTATAAAAATCGCTACGAGTTTGCAGAGTCCAACATATGTAAATAAAGAACTACCACAAAATGGCTTGTTTTGGTTCGTTCAAAATGAACCTGCACAATTAAGCGAACTTGGTGAACGTGTTCCAAAAGGGTCATATCAAATATTAGGGATTACTGGACCGACTATTTTAGTAATACCTGAATATAATGTAGTTGTTGCAAAAATGTATAACAAAAGATATAACTACGGCGGTGATAATTACTTATATTATTTACGTGAATTTAGTAATTTAGTCGCTGATACATTTAGTAACGGTAATAGGGCATAATTACTCCTATAACAAAAAGGAGTGATTGTAAGTGAAAGATAAAGTGAACAAAAATAAAAAACAAAATATAAAAGGTGTAAATACAGAGCAAAATGCAATTTATAGCGATCCTAAAGATGCAGCTAATATGCAAACTGTACCGCAGCCGAAGGATTTTGATGAAATCGAATATTAATTTTTCATCCGACTATATGATGAATGAAAAATACGTCTTAAGTCTCATCACATATAAGAAATTATTTGATAACATATATACATAAGCATTCGAAAATGGCTTATCTTAACAAAGCTTTCTTTAGAAACATCTGATATAACCTGCAAAAGACACTTCTTTATGAAGTGTCTTTTTGTGTATATGAACTTAATTACCATTTTCCGTACAGTATCTTGCAATTTACGATGGATATACTAACTGTGAAAATCTATGTCAAGATAAAAGAAGGGGACAGTTAGTATGAAACAAACTTCTATAAATCCGTTACTAATTGTTCTAGGTACAATCATTGTTCAAATTGGCCTTGGAACAATTTATACATGGAGTTTATTTAATCAACCCCTTGTAAGTAAGTTTGGATGGAATCTTAATTCAGTAGCGATAACTTTCTCTATAACAAGTTTTTCTTTATCATTCTCAACTTTATTTGCAGCAAAATTGCAGAAAAAATTAGGACTTCGGAAACTTATTGCTACTGCAGGAATTGTTTTAGGACTCGGCTTAATACTTAGTTCACAAGTTTCTTCCTTACCACTATTATATTTATTAGCTGGTGTTGTTGTTGGTTATGCGGATGGAACAGCTTATATTACATCACTATCTAATTTAATTAAATGGTTTCCAAATCGGAAAGGGCTTATTTCAGGTATATCTGTATCAGCGTATGGAATGGGCAGCTTAATCTTTAGATATATAAACGGAAATCTTATCGATAACCTTGGTGTATCACAAGCATTCTTATATTGGGGTATTATCGTGTTACTTTTAGTGTTAATCGGATCGTTCTTCTTACGTGAGGCAATTGTAAGTAATGCTGTAACTGAAACATTGCACAATGACTATACTCCGCGTGAAATGATGCGAACGAAACAAGTATATCTGCTATTTTTTATGTTATTCACCTCGTGTATGGGTGGTTTGTATTTAATCAGTATGGTAAAAGATATCGGTGTACAACTCGTTGGCCTTAGCGCAGCAACCGCTGCAAACGCCGTTGCTATGATTGCAATTTTTAATACAGTAGGTAGAATTATTCTTGGGACGTTATCAGATAAAATCGGCCGAATGAAAATTGTCTCTGCAACGTTTATTATTATAGGATTGTCAGTCTTTACTTTAAGTTTTATTCCGCTAAATTACGGAATCTATTTTGCTTGTGTAGCAAGTGTCGCCTTTTGCTTCGGCGGTAATATAACTATATTCCCAGCTATTGTCGGAGATTTCTTTGGATTAAAAAACCATAGTACAAATTACGGGATTGTCTACCAAGGTTTCGGATTTGGTGCGCTTGCAGGATCATTTATTGGAGCGATACTCGGGGGATTTCAACCAACTTTCATTATAATCGGTGTTTTAAGTGTTATTTCCTTCATTATTTCAATATTAATCCGCCCACCAAATGTAGAAAAGAAAAAGGAACTAAAACATTTACATCGGAAAGTAGCTTAATTTTAAAAAGAGTCCTCATGTTAGGGCTCTTTTTTATTCCATTAACTTTGCTTCTTTACGAACTTATTAAAGACAGGACAATTTCATTATAAAATTGAATAGATAAGTAAAAAGGAGCGTGACACTTAAAATGAAAATAGTACAGCAGTGGGTACAAGAAGATAGTGATTACATAAGAGAGAAAGTAATTGAATACAATCAAAAATATCTTGCAGATGAAGAAAAAACACCTTCAGAAAAGGTTAGTTTCATAGTAAGAAATGAAAAAGAAGAAATAGTAGGTGGGGTAACAGCAATAACTTTTTGGCACCATGTACACGTTGACTTTCTATGGGTTTCTGAAGAATATAGGCATGAAGGTTACGGAAGCAAGTTAATAAAGCTTATTGAAGAATTTGCAATTGAAAAAGGGTGTAGGTTAATTAATTTAGATACTTTTAGTTTCCAAGCACCTGATTTTTATAAGAAACATGGATATAAAGTAATTGGAGTAAGTGAAGATCATCCGAAAGGACATAATCATTATTATTTAGAAAAACGGTTAAAAAGTATATAGAATTTGTTAACGTTAGTATTTGAAATACAAATGCAATAAGGGCGAGGTTATTATTAATTTCAGTATTAATTGAATCAATTTTTATACTAAAACTGCAAGAACGTACTTTGGATAATCTTCCTAAGGTACGTTCTTTTTTTATATCAGTAGCCTATTCTTATTAACTCCAACAATAGCGGTAAAGGCAAGACTTAACTAACTTATATATATTAAAAGGAGTTAATGGTAGAATGAATAGAAGGCAGAAAATTCCTTTTATTTAAAATAGAGGAGGTATATATGAAAAAAGTTAATGTTACATACGCGATTTTGTACGATAAAACTAATGAAAAGATCTTAATGGTAAAAAACAAAGGGGAAAATGGTTCTTATTATACATTACCAGGTGGCGCAGTTAAACTAGGAGAAACATTAGAAGAAGCAGTAATTCGAGAAGTAAAAGAAGAAACAGGGTTACATATAAACGTAAACGGGATTTGTTCTATCAGTGAAGCCTTTTTCGAGGAAAGAGATCATCATGCAATTTTCTTTAATTTTCTAGGCGAAATAATCGGCGGGGAGACATATATATCAAGGCCAAAAGAAATCGAAGAGATTACTTGGATGGAATTACATATAGCAGCACCGTATTTACGCATACCAGAACATTTACTATATTTATTACAAAAGAAAGAAACAGTACCTTATTTTTTTAACGGAACAATCGTTCATCAATCTTCATAAAAATATTATTTCATGTAAGGCGGGGGAAACATGGAGTTTATCGTTAATCACAAACAATTCACTCAAGCACTTTCAGAAGTCAACAAAGCAATATCAACAAAATCTTTAATTCCTATATTATCTGGTATAAAAATAACTGCAGATCAATCTGGAATTACTTTAATTGCAAGTAACTCAAATATTTTTATTGAAAAATTCATTCCTGTTTCAATTGAAGACGAAAAGATTGCAACTATTTTAAAGGTAGGAACTATTGTTGTACCTGCAAAGTATTTCATTGAAATAATAAAGAAAATGCCAAGTGATATAGCAATAAAAAGTAAGAATGAGCAAATTATTAAGATACAATCAGAAGAAATCACATTAAGTTTAAATGGATTTCCTGCAGATGAGTTTCCGAATGTACCGCTTATAGACAATCATGCAGAAATCAAGGTAGAAACAGAGCAATTGATTGAAGTATTTAAACAAACAGTCTTTGCGGTAGCAAAAAATGAGTCTAGACCTGTTCTTACTGGGGTGCATATAGAGTTATCTAATAATAAGTTAATTTGCGCTGCAACTGACTCACATAGACTAGCGATACGCGAAACATTACTTTCCTCAGATGTAAAAGCAAATTGTATTGTACCAAGCGCAACCATTAGTGAACTTCTAAAATTAATGAACAGCAATTCGGAATTCGTATATATCTACCTTTCAGAGAGTCATATTATATTTACGATCGGAACAACTACATTATATTCAAGACTAATTGAAGGGAAATATCCTAATATTTCTAACCTTATTCCAAATGATTTTAAAACGATTATTAACGTAGATAGAAAAAAGATATTACAAGGTGTAGACCGATCAAGTTTATTAGCAAGTGAATGGGCTAATAACAATGTTAACTTAGAAATCATAAACGAATCCACAATTAAAATTTCTTCAAACGCTTCTCAAATTGGGAAAATATCTGAAACGCAACAAATAGATGCGATTCAAGGTGAAAAACAATTAAATATATCTTTCGATGGGCGTTTTATGGTTGATGCTTTAAGAGCAATAAAAGAAGAAACGATTACTTTAAGTTTTGGAGGTTCTATGCGACCGATATTGATTGAAGCAGGAGAGCAATCTGCAGCAGTACATCTTATATCGCCAGTAAGAGCTTATTAGGAATAGAGAAAGGGATTTCATTATGTGCAAGCAGACTGTTGTTTTATGAAATCATAAATTAATACATTATAAGAATGATGTATTAGTAAAGCAAACAGTTTACTAATTCCTACATAATATAATTCATAGACAAAGCAGAAATGGTAATCTGAAATACAAAGCAAAATAATAATAACCTGAATATAAAAGCCATAGATTAATAGATATGGGGTGAGTACGATGAAGAAAATAATTGTTTTACTCATGGGTATAGTTTTAATTATTTTTGCTTTTTATCAATACAACAAAAAAGACTATGCAGCTAAAAGTACTAACTTGTATGTAGAAAACTTTAAAGGGGAAAATGATTCAATAAAAATACAATCTGCTATTAATAAAGCAGAGTCTAGTAAAATTAAAACTGTATTGCTTGATGATAAAAAGTATAAAATTACGTCACCAATCATTGTTAAAAAAGGTGTGAAATTATTATTTGGTTACGGATCCCAATTTGTAGTTGAGGGAAACTTTAGAGTTTTAGAACTAGAGAAAAACGCATCCATTGAAGGAGCGTATATAGCTATTGACGATCCTAAATTTAACTCTGAAGTTATTTATTTAGACGGTAAAAATAAATATTATAACACTTGGAACAAAACACAAATAAAAGATATAAATATTATCAATTGGACGGAAACGAATAAAGGTACCGGAATTTCTTTATACTCTGCTGGAAAAGAAAATGAAATTTCGTTTGTTAACTTCGAAAATATTAAAGTTGTAGGAATGGAAACTGGACTGAAATTAGTAGCGAAAAAACCGAGCACCGGACAAGCTTGGATAAATGCCAATCGTTTTATGAACTTTTCTTTAGAAGACTGTGTAAATATGATTTATATGGATAGTCAAGTAACTACACCAAATGAAATTAGTGGGAATCAATTTACAAACCTTCAAATACAGCCTTCAAATAAAACAAAAAGCATTATACAGGTAAGTGGTCAACATAATGAATTTCATGGGATGGTGTGGGATTTAAATAAAATAAAACATGAAAACGAACTCATTGAACTGACTGATAAGAGTATGAATACAGTGGTTGAAATGTCCAGTGTACCAGCAAATAGAGTATTAGATAGTGGGAGATCCAATATAGTGAAATAAGTTTAAATACAGAAAAAAGAGCGAATTCTTTATAAGAGGATTCGTTCTTTTTATATTTTAAAATTAAATTTCCTTCCACCAAGCGGATAAAGGATAGTCTGTAGATTTTAACGTAATAGATTCGCCAATTTGTGGCGTTGTAATTTTAACTCCTAAACGGTTAGCTTCTTTCGTAACACGTTCTATCGGGTCACTCCATTCATGTAATGCTAACGTAAAAGCACCCCAATGAATCGGAAGAAGTAATTCTCCTTTAACATCAATATGAGCTTGTACCGTTTCTTCAGGCAACATATGAATAGCAGACCACCTCGGATCATATTGCCCGCATTCCATTAATGTAAGATCGAATGGACCGTATTTATCACCAATTTCCTTAAAGTGAGGGGCATAACCGCTATCACCACTAAAGAAAATTTTAGTCTCTTGACCAAGAATAAGCCATGAACACCAAAATGAACGATCTCTATCTGTCATACCACGTCCAGAGAAATGCCTTGCAGGCGCACATACTAACTTAATATTATCAAACGTAATTTCGTCCCACCAATTATGCTCACTAATTTTACTAGGTGAAACACCCCATTTAATAAGATATTGTGCAACTCCAGTTGGAACATAAAAGTGTTTTGCGCGATTTTTTAACTGCATAATACTTTTGTAATTCAAATGATCATAGTGATTATGAGAAATGATAATCGCATCAATTTCTTGAAGGTCATCACGTTCTAAAGAAAAAGCACCACTATAACGCTTACTATTAAACAAGGGAAATGGGGAAGAGGCATCTCCAAACATCGGGTCTAATAACAGTTTTTTACCTTCTATTTTCAAAAGAGAAGCAGAATGGCCAAACCATGTAACACTCTCTAACGCTTCATTATCTTTATTTGATAAAACAACAGGCAAATCCTTTATAGGACGCAGCTTTGATTTTATTTTAAAGTAATCCGTCATTAAACTTATAATATCTTTCGGTTTAAAACTCATATCAGTATGAATTTGATTTGTATATTTCTTATTCATTCGTTCTCCTTTTTACGATTAACAATTTACGTATGTTGTTATTGTAGCTATTTGTAGTTTAAACTATATTATTTTACCTTTCATCTAAAATGCCTTCTATTTCATAAATCCGTCAAATTCATTATTTGTATCTATAAAGTACAAATCGCATAGCAGCAGCTAAGACAAATATTAAGTACATGTAAATTGTTTTTATTTAGTAAATTCCTTCTTATACGCAACAAAGAACATATGTTTCATTGTATGTTATAGAAGAAAATATGTCTCTAATAAAAGAAAGGAAGGAGAGGATGTAAGTGCACATAGAGCGAAAAAAGAAATCAAAATGTAAACTATCAAAATCTGAAATCATGCATTTGTATACTGAAGGGAAGAGCACCTCAGAAATCGCTATGCTTGCTAATGTGTCTGCAAGGTATATTCGTATGGTTTTATCAGACAGCAACGTCCCAAGGCGCGCTATAGGGAGTTGGAAGAGAAAGTATGACATAAAAGAAAATTATTTTAAAACTTGGTCAAATAATATGGCTTATATTTTAGGATTTATAGCAGCTGACGGCGTTATACAAAAAGAAAATCAATGCGTCAGTATATCACAAAAAGAAAGTTATATTTTAGAAGATATAAAAAAAGAATTAAACACCAACCAGCCACTTTATCAAAACAAAAAAACAGACGTATATATGCTAAACATTAATAGCAAAACAATAAAAGACGACCTTATGAACATACATGGAATCATGCCATGTAAATCATTAAATATTAAATTTCCATTCGTGCCTGAAGAATATTTACATCATTTTGTTCGTGGATATTTTGATGGGGATGGTTACGTCAAGTATGAAACGTATACAGTAAGCTTTGTAGGAGGATCATATAGCTTTATGAATTCTTTAAATCAGGTACTACAAAATCACAATTTACCAGCCGATTTACTAAATCAAAATAAACATTATCGCGTCATTTTAACCGGGAGAAAATCAATACAACTATTTTCAAATTGGATTTATAAAGACAAAGATATTTATTTGCATAGAAAATATGAAGAATTTCAGAAAGAAAGTCTAAGTCTAGATCAATTAAAAGATCGAAACCTAAAAAGAACCCAATCTGCTGTTAAGCAGAGAAAACAAAATTTCCTTAAGGAATATATGAAAAATAAATGTATCGCTAAAACTTGTTCAATTTTAGAAATAAAGGAACCAACTTTTAAAAGTTGGTTAAAAAATGATAATCAATTTAAAAAAGACTATGAAAGAATTCATTCATTATAAAAATACAAAAAACCTTAGTATATCTATGCTAAGGTTTTTAATTTGAGATTATTAGAGGATACTTATTTTCGTTTATAGAAGTTAGTAAATACATAAATCTTACAATGAATTTACTAGTAAGGGAGGGGTTATGAAGTGTTTACTAATAATATTCCGGAGAATATATTACATACAGCTTATGAAGCTAAAATGATTTTCTCTGGAGATAATTCGCCATCTATAAAAATAAAAGGAACGAAACTTCAATATTTACTTGTAATGCTTCATCTTGGATCAGTAAAGATTTAGTCTTATTGTTTAATGAAAACGATAAATCTTTAAAAGAATACTTTGCCAGCAGCAGATACTCAAAAGAAATTACTTATGAAGAGTTTTTTATCTGGTGGTATCACTTTTTCTATACAAAAGTAACTGAAGAATTAATAAAACAAGGTGTAATTATAACAAGCACAAAAAAATCAAACGTACATAATCCATTAATAACTTTAAATTAAAGTGCTAATACACTTTTACAAATGTAGCAGCTAAATCGATAAATAATTATTAGTAAATAGAGGATAATCTGAAATCAAAACCTAACATTAAGAAAATGAAATGTTTAAAGGGGAGAAGAGCCTTGCAAAAGAAATTTATCAATCCAGAAACGATGCAACCAACTTTTGGATACTCGCATGTAGTCGAAGTTACAAACGCTAAACGAACAATTTACATATCTGGACAAGTAGCGATTAACACTGACGGTCAAATAGTTGGAATTGACGATTTAGCTACACAAAAGCGACAAGTATTCGAAAATATTAAAAGTGCATTGGAAACTTCGGAATTAAAATTTAATGATGTAGTCAAATTAACATTTTTCTTAACAGATATTTCTCAAATGGCCATTGTGAGAAATATTCGAGATCAATACATTGACACTAATAATCCACCAGCAAGTTCAGCTGTAGAAGTTAGAAAGTTAATTAACGATAACTTATTAATTGAAATCGAAGCAATCGCTGTAGCAAACTAGTTATAAAAAAATATTCGTCATCATAATACAATTCGTTTAAAATGAACAGATTAAACGAATTGTATTTTTATTATTTAAAATCTAATTTATATCCGAAAATATTATTATCAATAGCTAATAAAGCGAATAAATACATAACCAATCACACATTACTAATTCGGTGGAAAAGGGGATCATAATAAACACAACTGAAACTTAGTAAGTTTATTACTTTTTTACAGTTAACATAATATATATTATAGGCAGTTATAGAAACAAAGCAATATCAGGTATCAAAACCCAAGTAAACTATACTTAATGAGACGAAACAGAGATTTTTAGTGAGATTCACATGAAATCTTATCTAAACAAATTTCTTCAGTTTTTATCGTTTTTATTTGTTATAAATTCATCATAGCAAATCTTAATCAATAATCACTTAAGATTTAACGAATTAAAAACATTTTTGATTGGTAAGAAATTTTTATACAGAAAAATTATTTCTATACAAAATATAAATTAGTAATTTTATTTTATGTTTTACTTAATGAATTTATTGCTATTTGCACATGTTTTACAACTTTACATTATTTGTTGTTATTTCTGTTATTTAGGCTTGACTTTCATTACACTCATTGTTTTTATTCTAGTTAACATAACGCTTATTTTTAACATAAAAAAATCCTCCTCGCCTTCAGGAAGATTTTTTGTTTGCTATTATTTTATTTATATCCTCTAGTAACAATCCCAATTGTAAATGACATTGGAAAAATCTAGATTTAACAGCTCTTCCTTACGTATAAAGAAATTAGCAACCCCAGAATCGCCCCACATAATATTTAACGAATCGTCTGTATCGATTTGCAGCAATAATATGTCATGTTGCTGGTATTTTTCTTCCCATTCTCTCGGATCTGTCTGTGTGAAAAATGGATATCCACCAATTTTATGTCCTTGATCTTTACATAAATCATCATACAGTTCGCCTAATTCTGTATTATTTTCTTCATCAACAATTTCTTCCCAATCAATGTTATCACTAAAAATCATTTCAAATCGATAATCTCTTGGTGTTACTGGTTGATGTGCCAATTCAAACTTTAGTTTTGCTGCTTCGGGTATGATAAAATTCTCTAAATCTAAAGTGTTTAAAAAACTAAAATCAGTAATCACCTTAGTTAAATCCGCTGTGATTGTAGAATGATAAACAATTCGAAAGTCTTTTTGGCTTGTGGGATGATCAAAATCTGCTCCAAAAAGATCTTCTTCAGCACTTATGAAAAACTGTAACATTCCATGTTGAGGCATATGTTCAACGTTAGGTATTTCTTCAAGGTTTAACTGCGCAAGTAGCATCATAGGTTGTCCGTTTGAGTCTTTAGGATGCTCTTGATCTATAGGTAAATACGGATAACCACCAAACTTACTTTCAAAAAGCGTTGTTTCAGCTAATGTTCCAGACACTTTAACATACGGTTTCACACTTTCTTCTAAAATACTACGATACTGTTCTAGTTCTTTCGGAATTTGAAGTTGATACATATTCTTCACTACATTTGCCTCCCTTTAGTAATGAATTGAAAATGCCTAACTTAATTATACAGTAAGCGATAGCTTAATTGAAAATCGTTAAAAATCCATTTTCACCCTCATTTTTTGCGCGCTTGGTGGACAAAGTAAATTATGTTCTAAAACCTTTTTATTAATAGTTCGAATTAAGTCCGCTGCTTCTGCAGTATTTGTATTTTCTTTTAGTTTTTCTTTTAAATCATCAATTTCTTTTGAAAGCTCAATCCACCTAGGTAAAACATGATTATTTGCTAAAGTTCTATAAAGTTGCTTTTCAGGATTGTAAGAAAGATCTTTATCAAGATTAAGAGGTTTCCCTTTACCAGGTAAATTATCAAAAGCTCCTTTCTGTTCTGCTTGTTTAACGATAGAACTAATATGATCCTCATACGTATAAGACCAAACTTTCTCATCTTTTACTAAAATCTCTTGTTTTTTTAGTTTTTTATCTAGTTCTTCTTGATTCATAGATTCCCTCTCCTTTTTATTTTCTAATGTCGTTTTTGTAAATTCTAATGCCCTTAATCCATCGAATAGCTTTTCTCGCCACCATACGCTATCATGTCCGCCTTGAAACTCTTCGTAAGTGGGTTTGGCGTTTCATTTCTTCTAAAGCTTTATATAGCCGTCTATTAGCCGTTAAAAGAGGTTCGTTTTCGAGTTCACCTACTGCTATGTAAGAATGTAGATGAGTCGCATTAGAATATATTAATGAAATTTGATTTTCAATCCAAGGAATTGTATTTTCATAATTATCCTTTTTCCAATGTACGGATCCAGACAGTGACAACACATTTCCGAAAATATGTGGATTTTGAAGTGCTGCATAAAAAGCTGCTAAGCCACCAAGACTGAAACCAGCAATTGTTGTATGATTCTTTTCTTGATAAACGTGATACTTAGCTTGAATCCACGGAAGTAATTCCTTCGTTAAAAATGCATTCATTTTATCGTTATAAGTTAGCTCTTCTAATCGATCGACAGGATCTATAGCAACAGCAATACACGATGGGATTTCTTTTTCGTAAATTAAATAATTAAGTGTTTTTGTGATTGAAAGGTCATTAATGAATGAATTCCCATCAAATACAATGAGAAGTTCTTGAAGATGTGAAGTGTGAGAATAATCATGAGGCGTATAAATATGAATTTTGCGTGTGTTATTTAAAATCGAACTATAAAAAGAATATGTTTCAATCTTTCCGGATGGATAATCATTTGAAGGAAAACGACTGCTATATTGGTCTATTTCGTACTGTTCACTACGCTTTATCCAATCATTTTCGAAAACATCGTTTACTGAAAAATAGTACGTTGAAATAAAACTCTTATCCGTCCTAAACGTTACATACCAAATATCTGTCTGTAACAATCGTTGTAATTGATTTACAGACAAATCCCAACCAGGAAAACTACCGAATACATAAACGTTTTCAGTGTTTTGATCCCCTAACCATATATACGTTATAAGCTTATACTGATTATCTGCAGGGCATTGTTCTATTAGTGGCGTGTGATTTGACTTTATTTCATGCAAAAAAGTATAAAGAGCTTTTTCGTTTCCATTCTTTAATTGATTTTTAAGCTTCTCTAACTTAGGACTGATTATTGTAGTCACCTCTCTTCATCCTTTGTAGTATTCTATATGTAGTTTTTTTCATTAGAATCCCTATATAAAAGTAGTCGTAAGTTATTTGTTTAGCGAAGTTATTTATTAGAAAAATAATCAATTGCCTGAATAGAAAGTTCTAATGATTTTATTCTTCTTTCTAAAAGCGTTCTTTGAGGACTCCCAAGCTTTGACTTAACGTAAATCTTTTCAATTGATGGAAGCAAACCAATTAGAACATTACGAGCTTCTGCTAAATCTTCCTGAGTATAATGATGAGTTTCTTGCTTCCAAACACTTTCTAACATAGCTAAGCCGACACTAGCTGCTTTGAGTCTTTTTTTCACTAATGTAGTATTTGCACCTTTTTGAGTCATCTGAGATAGCGCATTTTCAAGTTTACGGATTGTTGACTGTAAAGACTGTATAGATTCTACTTTATCTACATTTGATACGTTTTCCATATTAAACCTGTCCCTTCTTCGTTTCTAAATTAGTTTTCTTGATATTTGATAATACCATTTAGAAGCGAATTTTACTTGAAATATTTGAGTTGGACATGAATTGAAAGGAAAACAGCTAACAAGCTTCTATCTCCTCCCTCTTACATATTCTATATGTACTTCTTTTTTCTCGTTAAAATACCTACATGGACAAGGTGTTAATATTGTATATTTTATGAACAAAAAACGTACAAGCAGCATCACTTGTACGTTTTTTGTTCAGTAAGATAATAAAGTAATAGCTTACGGGTCTTTTCATAATTCATGAAATCTCTATATAAAATGGGATAATTCATAATCTCTGTTTCTAGAAAACGATATTGCGGAAACCACTCAAAAAACGATTTTCTTAGCCACTTAATTTGATTAAACACAATCTCCTGTTCATTATTATTAAGCACGTAACTTAAAGTACCTGCTGTATGCATCCAATAATAATTTAAATCAGCGCTTATACAATCATCTTCTGTAAACGTATTATTAAAATCTTTTCTTATTTTTCGAATGTCACAATTCGGAAACGGTTTATACAGTGGACTAGGCGTGTTCTGCAATTCATTAAAAATAACCTTTTTACCTACCACCCCTTTATTTCTCTAGCCAATTTAATAAGTTTTCATAATGATATTGAGCATCGATATACCCAAGATTATATAAATTAACGAGCTTTTCCTTATTTCTTTCTATTCCGCTTATAGGAAGCTGTACACTTGGTTGAATTACATAAAAATTATCTTTTTGTTCTTCTTGATTCATATAAGATATCGTCTCGTTATAAAAACGATAATGGTCTACTAAATTCTCTGCGATTTTCGGATATTTTCTATATAGAATTTTAGCTAGACCAGAAAATTTATTTCGCTGCTTCTCGTATCCTTCTGGCTTTGTCATAATTACAACGTTCTTTTCATAACCATCAGTTTGAGCTTTTAAAACTGGTATAGGATCTATAATTCCTCCATCTAGTAATTTTCGATTATCATATTCTACAGCAGGTGCTATAAACGGCACAGAGCTGGATGCACGGATGATTTTTAAAATATCATTTCCATGTTCTGTTTTATTATAATAAACAGCTTGTCCTGATTCGCAATCAGTCGTCCCTATAACAAATTGTTCATTACAGTTTAAGAAAGTTTGAAAATCAAATGGAACAATTTTATTAGGTACTTCATCAAATAAAAAGTCCATTCCAAATAATTCACGTTTTCGAATTAAATTTCGATAAGATATATACCTGTAATCTGATACTAGCTCTGTATTTACTTTCTTATTTCTCCCTTGTTGACGCGACAAATAGGTTGCTCCCATACAGGCTCCAGCTGATACGCCGACTACATATGGAAAGAATAAGTTCTTTTCCATGAAATATTCGAGTACACCTGCAGTATATAAACCTTTCATTCCTCCGCCCTCTAATACTAAACCGATATTCTTCATTCTATATCCCTCTGCTTCTTTTTTCTTAATTTCATATTAGCATAAGATTTTAAGATGAGGTTATATAAACTAATTACAACAATAACCAGAAACTACTAAAGTAATGTGATAATATCTTTGTGAGTAACATGTTACAATATAAGTAATTCATTCCACATATATTAAAGGAGGAATTTAATATGGGTTTATTTAGCGGTATTTTAGGAAATGCATCAAATACGAGTTCTGAAAGTGTAGAACGTGATTTAGAGAAGATTATGCTAGACGATGAAAAAGTAGAGCATGCTTATAAATTAATTCGTGATCTAATCGTATTTACAAATCGTCGTCTTATATTAGTAGATAAACAAGGAGTAACTGGCAAAAAAACAGAATACCATTCTATTCCTTATAAAAGTATTACACAATATAGCATCGAAACGGCTGGGCATTTTGATTTAGATGCAGAACTTAAAATTTGGGTGTCTAGTATGGAGGAACCAATTATGAAAGAATTTAAAGGTGACGATAGTATTTTAAGCATTCAAAAAGCGCTAGTAACCTTTACGACAAAGTAGTGGTTTTTGTATCTTTATTCATTTTCAAAATTACTAACCCGAGTATTTTGGAAGAACATACATTATTTTTGTATATTTAATCTAAAATAACATAAAAAGGTAAAGCGTATTTTAAATGCTTTACCTTTCTTTTTTGTAATAAACAAGTGTAGTTTTATCATTTAATTTCTTTATTACTTCTGTTCTTTTATAACCCATTTTCTCGTATAGAAAACAATTTCTTTCTTCTTCTAAAATCGTAGCAAGTTCAAAACTTCGTGCTTCTGGAAACATTTCTTCAATTAAAATAAGTACCTTCTGAGCAATTCCTTTCCCTTGATAGATTGGATGAATAAACATTGGACTAATCCAAAATTTATAAGGTAGTTCTTTTACGGATATACATATCGCTCCAACAAGTTTCGAATCTATTATCACCTTATAAAAATTACTGCTGGGATTATTTATTCTAAAAATAGTTTTTTCAATAGTTTCATTTGCTGGATTTGTTTCATAGTCTTTATATTTATGTAATAAAGAGCTAAATGAGTCTATTTGCATTTGAAATATAACTTCTGCATCAGTTTCTGTCACCTTTTCTAATATAATCTCCATGTTACCAATTTAGACGCTTTCTTAAAGAAGTAATATGAGCGGTATGGTGACGACCATGCCATGCATATAGTCCTATTGCAACAGCAAGTTTTGTTTCACCAGTTTCAGGATGGTTAAATGTCTTTTCTAAATCTTCAATTTCTAGAGAATATAAAAGATTAACCCATCTTTTATGTAATGAATCTAGCATTACTAGTGAAACATCTACCGGTAATTTTGAATCGGGTAACTCTGCCCACTTCTCTTCTTTATACGGCTTAATAGTTGGATTCTTTTCTGTCAGTGCTAATTTAAAACGTATGTAGCTATTCATATGGCTATCAACGACGTGATGAACTACTTGACGTACAGTCCAACCTCCAACGCGATATGGTGTATCTAACTGCTTCTGATCTAAATCTTTAATTGCCTTTGTTAGTTCATTAGGTAAATCTTCAATTTCTTGAATCCATGTATCAATCATTTCTTCAGTTATAGGACGTTTGTATGTAAATTGGCCAATTGGATAACGTAAATCATTCATGAATAAGTCCTCCTTATTATAAGTGTGAAGTATTTCTCCAAATATAGTGTACAAACTTCACATGTTCTCCATTTAATTCTACAGATGTTATATCTGATTCGTTTTGATAAGAAGAAAATCCGCTTTTTTCTAGTACAATTTGTGATGCGAGATTATTAGTCGTTGTTTTAGCATAAACTTCAGTAATTTCATTATTTTTCGCTACATCTAAAATTAATTTTACGGCTGCTGTTGCAACTCCTTTTTTAGTAAATTTTTCTCCGACACGATACCCGAGCGAACTAATTCGAGTTTCCGTATCTATATCTACTAAATTGATTCGCCCTACAATTTCTTTTTCTTCATTACGAATTAAATAAAAATAAGAATCTCCATCTGCCTGTTCTATTAATAAATCGTCTAGTAGTTTTTGGAAATATTCAAATTCAAAATATTTCGAGCCACGATTTGGTACCATTGTTTCAAAAAAAGATTTATTTGTAAGTTCAAACGTAAATAAATCCTTAGCATCTTGTTTCTTTAGTTGCTCTATGTATATTTCCATTCCGTATTCTCCTTCTTGATTTACTAACTGTTATACATTCTTTTTTAATCAATTATATTCCTGCTATTTCTTTCGATTAAGTAATACAGATAGTAGCACTTTCGGATGAAAGAGATGAAATGGACTACGAATTAAATTCATCACTCGTACTAACCGAATATAAACATCAGAATTACTTGCGGATAGTCGATATATTTGCTTCGTATACCATAGTTGAAATTTTTGTTTTGTAGTTAATTCTCTCTTTAGTTGCGGGTGACGTGATATTTCTGTTGTTGTCATATCCCAAGGGGTTTCTATTATAGTAGCTGCCTTTTTATAAAATTGTTGTGTAAATGTTTTATCAAGTTGTTTTCTATCTTGCAAAAGTAATTGCAATTGGTGAGCCTCCATAGCAGCAACTGATACGCCTTGGCCGAAAACGGGATCAAAACGACATTGCGCATCTCCAACAACTAATAATCCTTCTGGTACATTATTCACTAAATCAAATCGCCGGCGTACTTGATAAGGGATTTTGTATGTCTTTATATCAGTAATTCCCTCAGCCTTATTTAAGAAGTCTGTAACATTAGAAATTGATAGATTTTCAGCAAAATCATAAAACTCATCATCTGTTTGTGGTGCTTTCTCATTTGCGTATCCACTAAAAGTAACAAAATAACGATTATCTTCTATCGTTTGAATAAGAACGCCATAAGGGTTATCAGGGAAACTAGGAGACATTAGCATATTACAACAGTCTAACTCCTCATTTTCTTTAAGTTTGAACATTTTCGTTGCGTAAAATAAATCAATACGAACTTTCTCTTCTTGTACTTTAATTTCGTATTCTCGTAGCCACTCTATACTTTTTGAGCCAAATCCACTCGCATCAACTACAAGATCCGCATGAACTTCTTCTTGTGTGTTTGTCTCTAAATATTTAACTTTTACTCCACACACCTTGTTAAGCTTTGCATCTACCAATAACCCTTTAACCAATGTTTCATATTTAATAGTAATATTTGAAATTTGATGTATTCGTTTTTGAATATGCCATTCTAGCAAAGGACGACTTTGTTGAATCATATGTACTTCCCCTATGAACGGTTGTTTCCATAGACCGAATTGATGCCATTTCAAATCACGCGTAAAGTTGTTTATAATACTACCCGCTTCTATTAATTCGTTCGTAATATTAGGAAACAATTCTTCAATTGCGTTTTCTCCACCTTTTAATAACACGTGAGGATGATTACTTTGTGGAACTCTTTTTCTCGAAGACTTTCCATCCCATCTTTCACCAGCTTCTATAATGATTACTTCTTTAAAAGAAGTTGATAATGCTTTTGCTGCAAACTTTCCTGCCATACTTCCACCAATAACGATAGCCTTATTAAACATATTTTCCCCCTTAATAAAAAGAGATCCTGCCTTGTATGAATGAAACAGGATCTTAAACTAATTAACTTCTTTACCATTATACTTAAAATACATCAGTAAATTGCAACATTAAAATTAAAATACCTAATCCCCATACGTAATACGCGAATACTTTTAAGGAGTGACGTTTTAAATATTGAATCATCCATGAAACGGCTATGTATCCAAAAAAGGCTGCTGATAACGTTCCGACAATTAAAGATGTACTAGAAATAGATTCTGCTTTCCCTTGAAAAACGTCTACAAATTGCAAAACGATAGCTCCAACGATGGCTGGTGTCGATAGTAAAAAAGAAAAGTAAGCAGCAGTTTCACGGTCTAATTTTCTCCATAATGCAGCGACAATTGTCATTCCAGAACGGGAAATGGCTGGAAAAATAGCAGCAGCTTGAAATGAACCGATAATTAATGCGTCTTTATATGTTATGTCATCCATTTTTTTACGACCATTCTTTTGTTTATCTGCCATGTAGAGAAAGAATCCGGTCACTAAAAACTCCCAACCGATCGTGATTCCTGTTTTTGAAATATCTTCAAAGAAATCTTTAAACAATAAACCAATTACAACTGCGGGTATTGTCCCAACGATAAGTAATAACATGAGCTTTGAAAATGGGTTTTTAATTAAATATATAAATTCTTTTTTGTAATAAATAAAAACCGCAAGTAAAGTCCCAATATGCAGCATCGTATCTAAAAATAAGCCAGCCTCATCTAATCGGAACAAATGCCTTCCTAAATAAAGATGTCCGGTACTACTGATTGGTAAAAATTCTGTTAAACCTTGAATTATACCTAGTATGAAAGCTTCTAACCAATTCATGATGGTCTCCTTTCTCTTTTGCTTGTACCAATATATGAGGGTTAAATTTTCGATATGAAAAAAACTATATTTCTCTATGAATTTACTTTTTATTTATGGATATATATGTAAAGAGGGTTAAGGAGGGTTATTATGTGGAAGCACACAAAATTCGGTAATGTATTACTTTGGGTGGGCCCTATCCTTGTATTTTTAGGACTATGTATGACAAATGTTATTTCAGATATTCCTTTCTTTGAGGGAAAACATAAAACGGTTGGTATTGTACTTATATTTATAGGTGTAATCTGTTTTGTTGCTGCTAATCATTTGAAAAAAGGAGAAAGATATGAAGAATAAATCTAAATAAAAAACAATCCTTGCATATTAGCTAGGATTGTTTTTTATTAATGTTGATTATTTGTAGAATACTTTATCAACGTTATATTTCGCTTTGTATTCATTAATGATATATGTTTCGTAAATTTCTCTTTCTGTTGGATCTTCTACGATACATGCATCAATGCGGTATACTTCATCACGGTGATTTTTAATTGGTGAAACATTATCTTCAAAATGCTTCTTAATACGTTGTCTAATTTTACGAGCTTTACCTACGAAAAGAAGTTCGTCATTAATATTGTAAAACATAAAAATGCCGCCTTTATCTCTAGGGAACAAGTGGAAATCGATAAATCCATTAATTGGAGTAATGATTGGCTCGTCTCCTTTAATAACTTGTTTACGTTCAGTAATTGAAACATCAGCTTCAGGAATATTAATTTTAATCAAGTTCATTCACGTCCTCTTTTATTATAAAGATAAATAATAGCATACATAAGTAAGAAAAGCTATGTTCAGAGGCATATTTCATTTTATAATTCAAATATTATAGGTGTATCATGTAAACTTTTCTTCCAAATCATATGATCACTGGATTCTCCCCAGTAATCTTTCAATACATAGTTAGGTTTTCCAAACTTTTTCGTCCATATACTTTGTGCATTTTTATATCCACTATCTAAACAATATTCTGTTATCCCTCTGCTAAGTAATGTAAGAAACATTGTATGTAGTAATAAACTCCCTATTCCCTTTCTTTGATACTCCGGAAGTATGAATACAGTTCCTATTTCATACAAATTTTTAAGCACACCACCTGTACAACTATTAATCAATGTACTTGCTGGACCGATTTCGATTGTTCCAATGATTTTATTGTTACTTGTATCAATTGCTAATAAAAAGTAACGACTTTCTCCGTTACTATCAAAATCACTTTTCAAATACTGCTTTTTTGAGTTAATTTCATTTTCTATGTCATCCAATAATTGTGACAATCCTTCATTTTTGTATGTATTCGTAATAACTATACGGAAAAATAAATATAGTTCATCTACATCATTCAAATTCGGTCGTCTAACTGCAACGTTAGTCATGAATTCAATCTCCAATCCTCATTATGCCATTGTCAATACAACACTTTATATAATCTATTCATCATTATTCTGCAAAAACCTGCATAAATCCAACAGTATAGAAAGCTCATTATAAATATTGATAAAATAATTTTTATATCCATAGTTGTATGAACAGCAGGACCAAGTACCGGAAAGTGGAAAACATCGAGAACGATCATAATACCTATAAGTAGACAAGTTGCTGAAAAAGAAACAATCCAAATTCTCCTCTTTAATTTTAAAAAGGATACTCCTAAGGCTAGACCTAATAAGCCTGTAGTAAAAGGAAAGACAATTAGTTCACTGGGCTCAATAATAAATAATAGAAAAATAGTAAGAATATAAGAAAGTATTCCCTCACGAATAGAATAAAAAATAGCAAAAAAAATCGGTAATGTCGAAAATGGACTAATGAGCAAACCTATACCAGGAACTAAGTTCCCAGCTGCTTGAAACATGGTGGCTAATGCACTCATCAAAGCTGTAAGTACTAACTTATTCGCAAGGGACAATTTTCTTTTATGAACAAAGCTCGTATCATGTTCTATCATCAGTTGATACCAATAACGTACAAACCAATTCATTAAAATACCCCCTAAAGATACCACATTCATTACTTTCTATATTATTCATACACTTATGGTTTATGAGTTGCTTTCTACTAGTTATAAATCACTATATAAAATAGATACTTATAGATTGAAGATTTTTAGGGGGACAAGTCAAGTTGTGCGTTTTGGAAGCAGAATAAACTCTTTATGTTTTTAAACTGAGAATTTATATCGTATCAAGGAATAATTTCAAAAATGGTACCTTTGTTAAAATCAGTTACTTTCATAGAACTGTAAACTCCTAAATATAACTTAGTTTGATTCGAATTTGTTCCTAAACTCATATAATAAGCTGCTTGCGTACCAAAATCATAATTGGTTTCAATAGCATAAAAGTCAGCATGTTTACCGTCTGTACCTGCTCTAGTATAGGCTAAAACACCCTTAATTGGAGACTGGGATTCTCCTTTCTTCGCAAGGTCAGTAAAAACAACGCTACCTGTTAAATTTGGAATTGCATTTCCCATATATGGCTGAACTCCTGTAAGTGAAGTTCCTCCAAACTTATCCGTTCTAGAATCTTTATGAAAATAACTAAGTAGAGGCAGAATACGCTTCACTGAAGTTTGTATTGTTTCATCATAATAAACCATCGTTCTCTCATCCAAAGTCTGATTCTCAGAACAATGTCGTATAAAAGAAGTAGGTAAATCCCCTTCCCATCCTCGCCACCCAAAATTGATAAACCCATCTTGATTGGGAGTTAACCTCATAAAATGCATTTGAACAAGTTCTGTTACCGGTATAGGTTTATATTGAACAAATGAAAAAATAGACTCTACAATATCTTGTCCGACATTTCCGGCGTATTTGATATATTGATTATAAAACCTTTGAAATGAAATGCCGGTTATATTACGTACTCCTTTTGCAATTACTGTAAGTGTTTCTTGTATAGATAAAGGAAGTTCATTAAAGCGTGTAACTACAGGAGGGTTATTTATAAATGTATTTTTACTTACATCGATTTCAATTATTTTTCCTGCTATTTCTAAATCATCTTGGCTTAAATTAAATGGATCATAACCTGATCCACCATCTCCATTTGTAAAAACAAGTTTTCCAGTCTCAGGTGAAAAGTTTAAACTATTGACTCCGTTATGATTAAAAAATGGTCTTCTTACATTCAGTAATGTTCGTCGCTTTTGAGCTTGACCATTAGATTGTAAAGTCCATTCTTCCACTGTATCAATGTGATCATATTGCGTATTTCTATTAACCCACTTCAAATTTAACATTTTAGGGTCACAAGGATTCGGTTTAAATTGTTCAGAAAGTGCACCTGGTCCTTGAGTTCCGGCTACTGAATAATGAAGATAAAATAACCCATTTTGATAAAATTGTGGATGGAACGCAAGTCCTAGCAATCCGCGTTCATCATAACCGCTACTAGAAACACCTTCTTCAAATTTACCTAATTTAATAATTAGGTGACGAATATCTAAAAATGTCTTTATAACTCCGTCCCCTATGTAAAAAATCTCTCCTAATTGAGTTGCGATAAATAGTCTTTCGGTCGATTCACCTGGAAGTATCGTTGTTTTCAATACAGTTGGTAAATTTACGTTATGAACAATGGGTCGTAAACTAACTTTAACTTTTGTCAATTAACTGTACACCCCTTTTTCTTCTTTTTTATAGAAGAATATGATTAGAGTAGTTCTGTTAGTATCAAATAAGTTTTCTTCCTTTTTATTACAATTTTGTATATAATATAATTATAAATAATCTGGGGGACGAACTATGATAATCGTACTACAAATCATCTTACCACTAATTTTCGCAGTCTATTTATTTACCCTCTATCGTAAAGGGATGTATGGATCAGCTTCATTCCTTTTAGCAGTCATGATAGGAATTTTCGGTTTAGAGAATATTTTTCAGCATGCTAGTCTAACTGATCATGCTATTTATCCATATTGGGGCAGTTTGAAGGCTGTTGTTATCGTTTTATCAGTCGTATTTCTATTTAAAAAAGGTGGTTTAACAGGAAAATATTGATTTTTAATGCGTTACATATTTTCTTGTTAAATTGCTTTTATTTTATAAAAGAAGCAATATTTATGTGAAAACAAGAAGGGATGTGTTACATATGTCTATAAATATTATTTCAATAGTTTCTATCATAATATGGATTGTGTTAATTACAGAACTTATAAAACCTTCAAAAGAACAGAATGGACGAAAAATAGTAACTTTAGTAACTGCTGGTTCCGCATCAACACTTATTTTGACGGTTTCATTTATTCAAAATATCCCGTTTTGGAATTGATAGTGATATATATAACTAACAAAAATATGTATAAATAAAAAGATTAGGGTTCACTCCTAATCTTTTTATATTTTGAGGTAGCATCACATGCTCAGCAAGCTAAGGTCTTGAAATAGCCCCTAAACAAAATTTGAAATTTTTCTAAAGTTATTTATGTGAATTTAACTCGTTTTCAGGAACATATATGGTCCTTTTATAATTTGAAGTTCTTTTTAAGCTTCTTATATTTTCTATACGAACGTCTAACAATGTTTAACATAAAATACGGTATTTTAACAGAGAAAGGCAATTTATAAATGAAAGGAAAATAAAAGGTGAAATATGCCTTTTCTAGATCCCTCCACTTACTATCTTCTTTTGTTTTTAAGAAATCAGATACATCGACTACATATCCCCTTCCTTTTTCCATCATCACATTTTTCCCGTGAACATCACAAGGAGTTAATCCTTGTTCCCTCGCATACTCTAAAGCTTTATTTATATCAAGGATCACCTGCTTAGGAATTTTAATCCCCTTATGAAGGGCATCGTATAAGGTAATTTCTTTTAAACGTTTCAATACTATGAAATTTTTCCCTTTATATATAAGCTTTGAATAAGAAGGATGATCTCCAATTCTTCGGTATACTTCTGACTCTTTTTCAATTCCTTCTCCTTCTCGCACGTAAACTTTCACTACCCAATCTTTGTATTCTTTGTGCATGAATACTGCGGCATAATTACCTGTTCCTAAACACTTCCAAAGTCTAGGAATATCTTTAACTACTACAGGCTCGAATTCATCCTCACTTCTTATACTTACCTCTTTTAATAATTCGTCATTTATCAATCCCACAAAACTATTTATACTCATCATTCCCACTCCGGTTTTGCTAAAAGGGGGCCTACCCACATTTTAACGAAAATATACACTAAGCGAATTTTAGCATAAAACGAGTCAGCTTTCTTCCTAAAATAAAAAGCTGACTCGTTTTATTTGAACTGTTGAATACTTAATATTTATTCCGTTATTCATAGCCAAAAACCGTACGATATAAAAATATTTCTAACTATTTTCATTTTTTCAGAGGCAACTGTATAGGGCTTTTCTTAGTGCAAGTTCTCTTCGTTCATTACCCATGCCAAATCTATAAAATATTGTTTAGAAGTGTAGCAAGGGTTTGTTAATGGTTCAATTCTTCTTCCACAACTATTTTTGTTAGCAAAAACTTTTATTGTTTTAATAGTCTTTTGTTTAATTCCCACAATGCTGTTTTGTTGCTATCCCATTTCAAAAGCGTTACTGCTTCCTCAAAGCATAACCATTTATAATTAAAGTGTTCTTTAGATAATGATATGTTTTTTGTAGGGACTTTAACTCCAAAAGAAAATTCTTTTATTACATAAACCTCTTCTCCCCAAAGGAATCCTCTAACTACATCCTCTACTGGTAGTGAAGACACAGAATCTAATTGTATATATGGACATTCTCTTGTAATACCAGCCTCTTCAAACGCTTCCCGTTTTGCTGATTCAATAGGAATCTCACCGTCTTCTCCGCCACCAGCTATTCCTTGCCAATAACCATAATCACTTCGGTTGAAAATAGCATATTGAATAGAATCGGCAGTTTTTATATAAGGAAATATCAATACTTGATATGGCGCTCTCATTGCTTAAGCTCCTCTCAAAAATAAGTTTTAAATAAATATAAATAAAGAGCCGACATCACAATTCTACATTATTAATGCAGGTTTATAATGTCGGCCTTCTATGTTTAAAGAATTTTATTTTTCATAAACAGGCTTACTCTTAACAGAGGGAAAACTGCTTATTCCTTGTCGAATTTGTTTAGCATGGTTTTTCCTAAATGTTAGCAGTACCCTATATTATTCAATTGCGCCAGCAACATCATAATCATTTAAATCTAATTCAATCGTTTGTCCGAGCGCTAGTTTAGCAAGTTCCGCTCCTAGGTATGGACCAGCTGTTAAACCCGAAGCCCCTAATCCATTCGCAACGAGAATTCCTTCAAAGTTAGGTAGTGGTCCGATAACAGGTAAGAATCCTGGTGTGAATGGTCTGAATCCAACTCTCGTTTCAAGCATTGTAGCATTTTCTAAGCCAGGTGCAACTGCTAATGCCTTATGGAATACTTCATGTAAACCACCTGCTGTTACACGATGATCGAAACCAGTATCATTCTCATGTGTTGCACCAATTACGACATGCCCATTGTCAAACGTTAAAATATATTGATCGTTCGGTGGCATAACAACTGGCATATTTTCTGTTGCTGTATTCTCGATTTGCAGATGAACAATTTGTCCTTTTTGGAATGTAACTAAGAAATTAATTCCTAATGGATTCAAGATTTCATTCGCCCATGCGCCTGCAGTTACAATAACCTTTTCCGCTAAGATTGTTTCATCGTTTACTGTAACTCCCGTAATATGATTTCCTTCACGGACTAATATGGCATCGCCTTTTATTAAAGTTGCACCATGTTTTTTCGCAGCACTTATTAATGCATTGCGTAATAATCTTCCATTTACTCGTGCAGCACCACTAATATGAACAGAACTATATTCGTCTGATAATGCTGGGAATAATTTTTTTGTTTCTTCAGCTGATAAGCGAGTGATTTCACCAATCTCTGGGGCATCTTCACGTCGTTTATAAGCTCGCTCTTCCATTTGATCTAACTTTTTCTCGTCAGTATGTACACTAATTGCACCTACACGATTATATCCTGTGTCAGTTTCACCGTCTTCTTCTAATTGCTGAATTAACGAAGAATAGTAACGTGCACCGCCTTTAACAATTTTATACCATGCTTTATTACGACGCTGCGATAGCCATGGACATACAATACCTGCTCCTGCATCAGTTGCTTGTCCTAATTGTTGGCGATCCACGATAGTAACATTCGCACCTGCCTTAGCAAGATGATAAGCAGTAGACGCTCCTAAAATTCCAGATCCAACTACAATATACGATTTCATTTCAAACACCTTTTCTCTTTTACTAATTATATAACTATAAGAACATTCCTTAGTATAATGGAAGGAATGCTTTTTTCAATGTACTCATCACAATTAATTGTTGCAGCATTGTGACTTTCTTAATCATTATTTTTTCTTCTTACGGAATAATTCAATTGTTTTATAGCCTTGTGAAAGGATCTCTATCATTTTCTCTAGACGTTTTTCACGTGTTTTTTCTTGTTTTACAGAAAAAAGATTACGTGCCCAATCTTTCTGATATCCAGGCGTTAAACTTTGATAAAACTTAAGTTCATTCGGATGATTAGCTAATAATGCTTCAACATCTTTAATTCGATCTGCATAATCGGCAACACATTGACTCATAGCAGATGTTTTCGTTGTTTTTTTCTTCTCGCGTTTTAAACCTACAACAGTAAAGACTTCATCCATACTTACCATTCGTGCAAATTTAATGTCGCTTTCTCCCACATAACCATCTTCTCCAACGTTTAATGCCGGAAACATCTCATCACGGTGAATAAACGTACTATAACGAGCATTACCTTTTTTCGGATATGCGAAGAATACGTAACCTTTTTCAATTAGTAATTCTTCATTACTAATAATAAAATTCGTTTGTTTCACCATTTCATCAAGCGTTTCTACAAATATAAAGATAGCATCGTGTTCTTTTGAGAATGCAGTTTCTTTACCTGTAAAAATGTCATAATCACTTGGTTCGTTAATAACGACCATATTTGTATACTTATTAAGTTTCAATTTATCAATAACTGACATATTAATCTTCCTTTACATTCAAAATTCATTGTACATACTTTTGCGTACTGTTCTAGTGTATTATATGTATTAAGAAAATCAACTTTAAATCGTATTATTCTGCTGCAAAAGAATATAATTCTTTACTAGATGGGGTGGTTTTATGCCAAAGGAAACATTAAAAACATTAACTATACCGCAGTTTCCGAAACATATTAGAAGAAAACCATTTACACCAAAAATAATAAAGATAGCCGCTTCTGAATAAGAACCGGCTATCTTTATTATTCATAACTTAATAGCAAATAAAGTATATAAAAACTCTTTATATTGATCTTCTGTAATTTCACGCTTAGTTTTTTCCCCATGAACAACTTCAGTTAAACTTGTATTCGTTAATGAAATATGACCAGAGTTCGTCAACTTTACTGCAATTGGTCCTTTATTAAAAATAGACTTCTCATCTTCTATCACTCTTCTTTGAACATCGTTTATTACTATCTCATCAATATTAGGTTTATAAAAAGCATGACAAATTTTCCATTCTCCATCAGTATCTATTCTTTCTAAAACATAATTTCCTTTACTTGTATCTTTTCGTCTCACTCGGTACGAACCATTTTTTGAAGAAACAGACTCGCCAGTAAAAGGTACAGGAACAAGAGGTACTAACGAAGCTATACCTACATCAATTAAATACTGTAGATTATCATAAGTTAAAATAATTGTTATATGGCCATCCTCCAGTGCCCATGCATTTATATCATTTTTATACACCGTACCTAATGCCAGTTGTACATCATAGCCACAGTCTTTTAAGAAATAGTAAAAAAGAGTATTTAATTCGTAGCAAAGTCCACCACGGGAACTAGTTAAAATTTTCTCTCGTAAGTTTTCCAGAGAGATTTGATTCGTATTTCGTGCTATAACATCTAAATTCTCAAATGGTATAGTGTGTGCAAATGTAAAGAGAATTGTATTCAATTCTTCAAACTTCACTTCAGTACGCTTTGCAAGATTCAATCTTGTAAAAAGCTTATGTTGTAGACTTGTCATAGTCAGCACCCCTTAAAATGTATAAGTTAAAATATTATATGCTGATTGTAAATTTTAAGAGGCACTGTAACAACGTACATTTCATTTAACTGTACCGGTACAAAAATTACGATTCACGGGGTAAATTAATAGAAGGCGTCATTACAAATGCCTTTTCTGTAATTACTTCTTTTTGGAGTAGATCAAAAGCTACGAATATAAATTTAATAGTTTATCTATAGGCAAATTATTACTATCACTTAAATCAACAAAATACTGAAGTTGCCACATTTGACTCTTTTTAGCTTGATTGCTAACAGTGGTATCCCAAACAGGATAAATTCTCATTGCCATTTTCCCTGTTTGATTTTGTGTTCTCAATATTTTTTCTTTAAGAAGAATCTCTTTAGGAAAAATAAATTGTCCTAGTTTATTATCAGCAATACAAGTGATTACTAATAAATCAGGAGCAGCTTTATAAGAGAACGCTCTATTTCGCATATTTTCATCTTTCTCCCAAAAAGAAACAAATTGACCAGTTTTATTAGGTGTAACTTTTGATTTTCTAAAACGAATGGTTTTGTTATTTAAGTGGAATAAACATCCTGCATATTCTGCGTTTTGCTTTTCTTCTTTTAGATTCGTAATCATTAAATTGTTAGGTTTGTAAACTATATTATTTAAATTTTGGATTATATTATTAAAATTGTTCAAGAAAACTCCCCCTTTATTCATCTCTTAGTTTACCACAAACATCAGTTCTTCTATATCGTATATAATTATAAACTAAGTGCAATGGGGGAATTTAGCAGGATATAATTATTACTTTAATGTACTTAGTTTTTCAATTTACACAGTACGAGTAAAATTGTTTTACAAAACTTCGTATTAATCATAGATTAAATTAGCCACAGCTATAAAAAATTGCCTCTATTTTTATTGTAAATATATATTTTTCATTACTAATACGGTCAATGAAATTAATGATAGTTTCTCTTTTTTGTATTTTTGAATATGTATATACAGAATTACTTTTACTTGTTATAAAAATATTGTGGAGTAATATAACTTAACAAACTATCCAAAGTGTTAATCTCGGCATATGGTTGTATTTTGGTAGTATTCTTGATTTTCTGAGGGTTAAACCACACACCTTTTATATTTGCATTTTGAGGACCAGCAATATCCTTTTCTAAGTCATCTCCAATAAATAATACATCTTCTGATTGCACATTAAGCTTATTTAATGCTAGTTCGAATATACGTTTATCAGGTTTACTCAATCCTACTTCTTCAGAAATAATAATCGTATCAAAGTAATTGTTTAAATTCGTGTTAATTATTTTAGCTTTTTGTCTATGCGTTGAGCCATTTGTTATAATTCCAACTTTAAAGTGCTTCTTTATTTGATTTAAGAAATGAATAGTATTTTGGTCTATTGAAAAACATTTAGGTAAATTTTCATTCCAAAAATCTTGGATATAATTGTGTGGCAATCTATATTTCGGCGCGAATTCATCAAATAATGATTCTAAAACTATCGTTTTATCACTAATGCCGTATTCCCTTTTATCGTATTCTTTGAATTTCTGTAACATATTGTTTTTGACTGTATCACTAACATCCTCATAACATTTTTCTAAAACTAATAAAAACAAGTTATCTACTGCCTTATCCCTATCAATTAACGTATCATCTAAATCAAACAGCATCGCTTTATAACCCATCAAATAATTTCACAACCTTTCTCACATGATTTAAATAATCCCTTGTTTGCACCTTAGGCCTTTACTAAATTAGCAAAAAAACTAAAAAATTTGTGGCGTAAGCTCTAAAATTTCGCTGGCTTCTTTTATATTTAAATTCATCTCCCTTTCCCCTTCTAGTAAAGTATCAAAAGTATATGTTCAAACAGTTTAAAAAACTACATGCAATTTACATTATTATACATTAGTTTTTTGTAAATATTAATTGTTTAGCTTTTTATATAATAAGTTTTTTCAAGCGCACAAATATTTCTCTATAAAAAAGGAATATGGGTAATAATACTTTTTTATGGAGAATACACAATCTTGAAAATGGAGCTACTACGTTAAACGTCCTATGAAGTTCCTATTGTATCTCCACATAAACTCCAGATAGTACGGCTATAATGACTACCAGAGGTGATATTATGAAAAACTATCATATTCTCGTGGTAGAGGACGATCAAGAAATTCAGGAATTAATTAAACAATTTTTAATGACACAGCATTATACAGTGGTAGTCGCTTCAGATGGACTAGAGGGTATGACACAATTTAATAAGCAATCATTTGATTTAATTCTTCTAGATGTCATGATGCCCAATCTTAATGGGTTTGAAGTTTCTAAAATGATCCGAAGTCAGTCAAATGTACCAATTATTATGCTAACTGCGTTGGAAGAAGAGGAAGATCAAATGAAAGGATTCGACCTTGGGATCGATGACTATATAACAAAGCCCTTTTCATTTCATGTTTTGATTAGACGAGTCGAAGCTGTACTTAGAAGAAGTTATGATAAAAATGTAAATAATCATTTGATATTTAAAGAAGTGCGTATTGATGTGGATGCATATAGAGTATATGTAAATGACGTTGAAATTATATTAACGACAAAAGAGTTTGAAATTCTACAACTACTATTTCAAAATGAGAGAAAAGTACTCACAAGAGAAAATATCGTTGAAAAGGTTTGGGGTTACGATTATTTTGGAGAAACACGAATAATTGATACACATATTAAAAACCTACGCAAAAAATTAGCTATCCCTTATATTAAAACAATAAAGGGTATTGGATATAAAATTGATGAATAGTATTGTGAAACTCATGAAAATGAAGCAAATTACTTATAAACTCTTTATGACTACATCTCTCATTTTATTATCCTTTGCAGTATTGATTTATTTAACTTTATACTTCTTTCTTCCGACGTTTTATGAGCAATATAAAACAGATCAACTTCAAACAGGGATAAACGAAATCATTGATAAATCTAAAAATCTTATGTTTCAAGATGCGATACCACTTTTTGATGAATACGCCAAAAAAAATAATGCGATGCTTTATCTTCAAAATAAAGAAGGAGTAATTATTTACTCTCCTTCATTTTCTTTTATTCAAAGTGGTACGCAAAAAACAGTAGTTACTAAAGCAACACGATTCGAGAATGCAAGTACCCTTAGCAATTCATATAACGTTACGAAACCAATTCAATTTCAAGATGGTAGTTTAACGCTTATAGTGTTTGCTACATTTCAACCGATTGATGAAGCTTCACAGGTTTTAGTACGCTTTCTCCCCTATATTAGTATCATTGTGCTCGTTATTGGTATAGGAAGTGCTTATTTTTATTCCAGGTTTATTACAAAGCCACTTATTTATATTAATGAAGGTGCACAAAAGATGGCAAATTTAGATTTCTCCGAAAAAATTGAGGTTCGCTCTACAGATGAGTTAGGAGAATTATCTAATAGTTTGAATGACATGTCTATTAACTTGCAACAAGCTATGTTTGATTTGAAAAAAGCAAATGAACAATTAAAAAATGATATTGAAAAAGAAAGAGAAATAGAAACAAAACGCAGAGAGTTTTTTGCGATTGTAGCACATGAATTAAAGTCCCCTCTTACTGTAATGAAAGGATACTTAGAAGGAATGATATACAATATTGGCCCTTATCAAAATCGCGATCAATATTTAAAGAAAAATCATCAAATTATTGAAAGTATGGAACAATTAGTTCGTGAAATTTTAAGCGTATCGAAATTAGAACAACACACCTTCAAACTAAAAGTAGAGGAAGTTAATCCTTCAAAGTTAATAGGTGCAATCACAAAAGATCTTGAATTTTTTGCTTCTCAAAAAAGCATCGAAATAATAAAAGAAATTAATTCTGACCTTTTTATTTATACCGATTGTGCTCTTTTAGAAAAAGCATGTAAAAATATTATTCACAATGCGGTTATGTATTCACCAAATAATGAAAAAGTCTATATAAAGTTAAGTGAGGATTCGAAACAAGGTCAAATCGAAATGCAAATTATAAATACAGGTGTCAATATTAAAGATGAAGATTTACAACAAATTTTCAAACCATTTTATCGAATTGAAAAATCAAGAAATCGAAATACTGGAGGAAATGGTTTAGGGCTATATATTGTTAAGCAAATTCTTGAAACGCTAGATATAAAGTATTCAATAAAAAATATGGAACATAGTGTGCAATTTTACATGAGTATTCCATTATCTAAACATAAAAACAAACAAACTCTCCTTTAAATAGGACGAGTTTGTTTGTTTTTGTAGTAAGTATAAATTTATTAACAGGTTTTTCATTTGATGATATGTATGTTCTTAGAGCTGGTTTTGATAAGCAATCTATGCAAAATCTTCTTGAGAATTTAATAGTTGTTCGCCAATCTACCTTGTATTTACTTAGAAGCTTAGATAAAGAAGCTTGGTCACAAAGAGGAAATGCGAATAATTCTGAAGTTACAGTTCGTGCATTAGCATACATCATTGCTGGTCATGAGCTTCATCACCTTCAAATTATAAAAGAACGTTACCTTGGTTCTGATTTATATCCAGCAACTTAATATTTGAAGAAAAAGAGTCCTATTTATGTAGTGCTCTTTTTCAGTATTTATAACGGATTAGCGCTTAGAACCATGGCAATTAAATGCATTTATTTATAAAATTCACCACATAATATTTATGCTATCCCCTCTTATTCTGTACATAATTTTCTTTAGGCTGATATACTATAAACGCAATAGTTCTGGAAAGGTGATGATATTATGTATGAACAACAAAATAATAGAGATAGAGATCAAAAAATGATGTTTTCTATGCAGGGAGTTCCCTCAAATAAAATTAACATGAATCAATTACCTAAATGGATTAGAATTTTTGGCTATTGTGCGTTTGGTTGGATAATAGTATTTAGTTTAATTATGATTGTAGGTTTAATTCTGCAATAACTATACAGATACACAGTTAAACGGGACAGCATTTAGATTATATATCTAGGTACTGTCTCGTTTTTCATATGTGATTATCCCATGATATAGGTAACCAATTATAATAAAAAGAACTTGTAGAATATCCTACAAGTTCTTTTTCAAATATTATTAAAACGGGAACGACAAACTATTTTAACATTCAGTACAGGGAGACCATTTTGATTATGGCTTGATATTATTATAAATCAAATATAAACTTTTGAAAGGTGTAGATTTCGAAAATTATGTGAATTAAATAACTACGATGTTTATATTAGATTTCATTTACGACCAACTTCTTCTTACTTAAATACACTGCACGATCTGATTTTTTAGCAACCGCCTGTGAGTGCGTCACAACAATAATGCATTTATTCTCTTTATGTGCAAGTTCTTGAAATAGTTCTATTATATCCATTGCGGTTTCCTCGTCGAGGTTTCCTGTCGGCTCATCTGCAATCAGTAAATCAACATTACAAGATAGTGCTCGAGCAATTGCTACACGCTGTTGTTGTCCACCGCTTAGTTGCAGGACGTTTCGTTTCGCTTCAACTTCTGTGAGTCCTACCCTTTCTAACAATTCTAATGCTCTTGCTGTTTTATTTTGCACTTTAACACCCGTAATTTCCATTGCTGTTAAGACATTTTGAAGAGCTGTCATATAGGTTATCAAATTATAAGATTGGAAAATTACAGATACATTTTGATTACGGTATCGATCCAAACCAATTTTTCTAATATCTTTGCCATTATACAGTACATAACCATTTTTAGGGACATCTAGTCCACAACCTAAGCTTAGAGTTGTGGTTTTACCAGATCCAGATGGTCCTAAAATCGTGTAGAAATGTCCTTTTTGAAAAGAAAAGTTAACATTTTCTAGTATCGCTACATTTTTTCCATTACTTTCATAATAATAATCCAAATTTTTAAACTGTAAAATCGTCTCCATAGTAAGCCTCCTCATTCATCTTTTAAAAGAATTTGTTTTGGGTTTAAACGTAGAATAGATAATGCCGGAAGAAGCGTTGCTATTATAGCAATAGCTAGTCCAATTCCACCCATTTTCCCTACATCTTCTCCTGTTACACTTACATCAATTTTATCAATTGGTTCTTCTTTTTGATTTTGTAGAGTACCACCAGATCCAGCCATCATTACAGTACCATGTTGCGAAGTATCTGTTTCTTCGCTTGCAGTAGCAATTTCATTCGAAAGTAAATTATCTCCGATATATTGAGAAACTTTAGCTCCTGTTGTTATGGATAATCCAAATGCTAAAATAGCGACACACACTACTTCTACTACGAATTGCGCTATCAATTTCCACTTTTTCTCTCCAATAGACAATAGAATTCCCATTTCTTTACGACGTCCTTTAATTGATAGCATAATGATTAATCCTAAAATAATTGCACCTGCAATCGATACAATATAAATAATCATTTGAGAAGTCGAAGAGATATTTTCGATAGGACCAATCATTTGCTTGTACAATGAATCATGCGCATCTAATTTATAATAATTAAAATCAATGTTAGATTTTTTTGCTTCTTTTTTAAATGCATCAATATATTGTGGATCATTCAAGAAATACACGACTTGACCACTACTTATACCTTGGTCTACTTCTAATTTTTTCATAGTTGAATGCGGCATATATAGTTTATTAGCTGGATCCATAATAGGAGGAGCCTGTTGACCCATTGCTTGCTCATTTGTTTCGTAAATGCCGATAATTTCAACCTCAAGAGTTTCCTTCTTATCCCCTGATTGTACTTTAACTTTGTCTCCTGCTTTCAAATTGTTTAATTCCGCTAATCGTTTTTCCATTAAAGCTACATTCTGATCTTTCATTTGCTCTGTTATTGGTTTTCCATCAATGATTTTACTTTTTCCGTTTTTAAAGCTTTCTTGTAATGCAGTCTTGCGAACTCCCTCAATCATAAAAGAAGCATTCATATCTATTTCTGTACCAGAGCTTGAACCGCCTCGCGCAGCCGTCATTCCCACTTTACCTTTTCCTTCTTCTTCTCCTTCTGAAGCTCCTACTAGTTTAAGCCCATCAGAAATACCGAAAGTGTTAGCTATGTAATTATAATCTTTTACATACTTGGACTTCGCTAATTGATCTGTTTCTTTTGCATCGAGCTGCGGCGGATTTGGCATTTCTCCAGTTTCCTTAGCTTTTTGACCTATTTTGTCGAAATCAAGACCTAAAGTAACATCTGCACCAAGTTTTTTTCTTGCAGCATCCGCTGCTTTTTTTGATGCACTTTGGATTGTGAAACCTGAAAGAACCAAATTTGTAACAATCAGAAAAACTGCCATCAAAATTAATGATGTTCCTATCCTTTTTTTCATACTGAGAATTGCTCGTTTCATAAAATTCATTTTTCTTACCTCCTTGATAACTTGTATTCTATATAGGTTATCTAGAGTTTATATGGAGCTAATCGGTAGTTTAACTAGAGATATAAGGAGTTTATGTGTAGTTATTCATTTACCTGTTCAAGAAAAACTAGAACACAAATTCAAAAATGCAGTCGTTTTTGAATATTGGTAAGGAGTTAGTCAATTTAAGAGACTTATAGAAAAGAGAGGTTAAGCTTAATTTAATGTATATAATATAAAAAATATATTTATTGTATAATTTCTATACAATAAATATAGAGAAGCTATTTGTGAATATCTAGATGGGAATTTAAGTTCCTCATAGAAATTACATCTTTTAATAAGAAAAGAAACAAGTTAACATTCTTCTTAAATTTTAATATAAATTATTTATAGTTTTATTTTATTGCACGATTTATAATATAATATACAAATTTATCACCTATTTTTATAATTCAAGCACCTACTATTAGGAAAAGAGAATATTTCCTAATTAATTTAAAACATAAATTTTGTCTATGTTTTAAACAATATGTATTTTGGAGGAGGTTAATTTGATTTTTTCAAAACTCATTGATCGGTACGCCTTATATGATTTACACAAAAAAAGAAGTGTAGCATTTCAGTTTACTTCCCTTTCTAACACTTCATTAAATATAAAGAACATAGAATCTTTTTATAAAGTAAAACCATCACATTTTCATTTTGACATTAAGCATTCAAAGCAGGAAAATGAATACATGGTTGGGCAATTCAACTATAAAAGTTCGGTTCAATCCGGTGATTCACGCAACGACTCTGTAACTGGGGAATTATTCTTACATAAAAATGAAAATGCACCTCATGTTATCTTTGTTCACGGTTGGAGAATGGATTCTAACGAACGTGTGAAAAAAATATTCCACGATCATATGACCAGCCTGAAGTGGAATATGTATTATTTCACTCTACCCTATCATTTTGAAAGAAAACCCGATCAATCCTTATTCAGTGGAGAGTATATGGTAAGTGCAAATATTGAACGAACATTACAAGCAACTAGACAAGCGGTAGCTGATTTACGAGCTTTGATTAAATGGATTAAAGCAAATAAAAAGGGGCCCCTGATTCTAATAGGAATTAGTTTAGGCGGATTTATTACTAACTTAACCTCTCTTGTTGAAGAAGAAATTGATGTGTTAGCATCCATTTTCTATGCAAATCGACTTTCTTATTCTATTTGGAATACAACTCCAGGTAAATTTATTAGAGAAGACTTGGAACATCATGGTGTTACGTATGATGATTTAATAGATTATTGGAAAATCACTGAACCGAGTCAAGCATTGCCAAAAGTAAAAAAAGAAAATATTTTATTAATTTCAGGTAAGCATGATCTATATGTGCATTCTGAGGATACAGACTACTTGTGGGAAGCTTGGGAAAAACCTACACGATATATTTATACATGCGGGCATGCCGGGATCGTTCTTAAACGTAAAAAAATTGCAACTGATACTATTGATTTTATTCAAAATCGATTGAACTCCTCACACTTATCCAATGTCATGCCTTAAATTGTGAGATTACTAAGTACAAAATCTTATACTTATATTGTTATATTTTTTACTAGTCACCTTTGTAAACCTTAGCCCCAAGCCTTACACGATTGAAAATGAAATAAAATAAATAAGGAACTAATTTACCATATGGAAAAACATTGCTCAGCATTTTCACCAGTGGTCCCTGTATATGCAATATTACATACAAAAATCTTTATGTATTACGTTATTAATTTAAAAATAAATTATTCATCCATAAATCTATACCATCCGTATTTACAGTTATGGATACCCTAATTACATATGAAAAAGAGAGAAGAACATTGGTTAGTTCTTCTCTTTTTGTTTATTTTTAAGGTAACTATCTATAAAATTTTGCTTTTCATAATTCTTCATGAGTCTAGAAAAGAATCTAATCCTTTTCTAGACTCAAAAATAAATTTTTCTAATGTACATAATTACAACGACATTAAACCACTTTGCTCTTAAATCCACTACTTGTATTATTGATTGCATGAAACTCCTTCTTGAGAAAGGTTTTAATTTCCGAATATTCTGTTGACCGTTATAACATATCCAATTTACAATTTAATTGTGGTGTTCTTTCACAATTAAACTACTTAGAATACACTTCATTTATTTGAAAACAATTACAAATAGAGGTGCTAAAATGAAAACTAGAGTAAATCCAGAGTTATTACAAGGGTTAGAGATGTTTCCGGATCTCGATTTACGCCCAGAAAATTTGCAATCAATCAGAGAAGGAATAGCTCAAATGAGACCACCTACCGTTGTTGATGACTCTCTTTCTTTAACAGATAAAGTCATTGTTGGGCCTGATGATAATCCGTTACCATTACGAATTTATCGTCCAAAATCAAATCATGAATCTTTACCTGTCTTATTATGGATACATGGTGGAGGTTATATCTTAGGGTCGATAGATGATAACGATGATACTTGTATGAGGTTTGCAAAAGAAGCTAGCTGTGTGATTGTGTCTGTAGACTACCGCTTAGCACCTGAACACCCTTACCCAGCACCAATTGAGGATTGTTATTCAGCTTTAAAATGGATTGCTGATAATGCAAAGTCATTAAACATTGATTCGAATCGAATTGGGGTTGCAGGAGTAAGCGCTGGCGGTGGACTAACAGCAGCATTATCATTATTAGCACGAGATCGAAAATATCCTTCAATTTGTTTACAAATGCCACTATATCCAATGATTGATGACAGAAATGATACACCTTCAGCGAATGAAATTAAAGAGGGATTTGTTTGGAACCAAAAGGCAAATGAAGCTGGCTGGAAAATGTATTTAGGAGAAATGTATGGAACGGATCAAATCCCTGCCTATGCAGCACCTTCTCGAGCTGAGGATTATAGTGACTTACCGTATACTTACACATTTGTTGGTCAATTAGATCCATTCCGCAGCGAAACATTAACCTATGTAAGCAAACTAGCACAAGCTGGTGTTGATGTGGAGTTTCATTTATATCCAAATGCCTATCACTGGTTTGAAGGGTTAAATCCAAATGCCGATGTATCTATTTATGCTGTGAACGAAATAGTACAAGCAATAAAGACTGGTTTCAAACGAGTATCCAAGGTTGAGGCTTAATCCCATTACAAGAGAAACACTTATAAATAGTATATATGTATTTATCATTTAAATATAATAGCCGATTCTAAATAAGAATCGGCTATTAATATGTAAAATCCGCCTAATATATCAAGGTTGAGAAACAGATATAAGATGTTTAGGCGATGTGTTTATTTCCTCTGCTAATGCTTTTATGTTCATCATGATTTGAAGTATTTCTTCTTTTGTTGTTCTTGGGTTAATAGAGCAAAGTCGAATTACTACTTTTTCTTTTAATTTAGTCGTACTTAGCATAGCAAATCCTCTTTGATTAATTTCTTCCACCAATTTTTTGTTTATTTCATGAATTGTATCTGTAGATGTTAGCTCACATGGAATATAACGAAAAGTAACAATTCCTAATTGGGCAGGTGTTACTACTTCCCAATCTTTTTCTTTCCTTAAAAACTCTTCAACTTGTTCAGCTAGCATAATGCCATGATCAATTGCCTCACGAAAAGCTGTAACTCCGAATGCTTTAAAAGAAAGCCATACCTTTAATGCTCTAAATCTACGAGAAAGTTCAATTCCACGCTCCCCAAAATTCACTTTTTCTTCTATATTAGTTTCTGTATCCTTAATATACTCTGGGATCATACGGAATGTTTCACTTAAATATTGGCTATTTCGAATAAGTACACAACCAACATCATAAGGCTGAAAAAGCCATTTATGCGGGTCTAACGTTAAAGAATCGGCACGATGAATTCCACTTAATAACTCCCTTCCTTTTTCACTGAGAATTGCTGCAGCCCCATAAGCCCCATCCACGTGTAGCCATATATCTTCATCACCACATACATCAGCCAATTCATCGAGGGAGTCCACCGCTCCGCAATTCGTTGTCCCTGCATTAGCAATAACACAGAATGGTTTTTTCCCTTTTAATCGATCTTCTTTTATTTGTTTTCTTAAAGTACTAACTAAAATTTTTAAGTCTTCATCTGTCTCAATTCGGCAAATTTGATGCTGTTTAAAACCTAATACTTTAAGTGCTCGATCTACAGAAAAATGAGTTTGGTTAGAAAAATAAACAATCGCATTTTCTATGTCATTATTCAGCTTGACCTGTCTCGCTACAGTAAGTGCAGTCAAATTAGCCATGGAACCACCACTGACAAATAGTCCTTCAGCTGAATCAGGGAATCCTAGCATTGATTTTAACCAGTTAATTGTCGTTAATTCAATTTGTTCGGCACCTGCACCTACTATCCAAGCTGTAGGAAATACATTAAACCCACTTGCTAAAAAATCTGCTAATACACCAACATAATTATTAGGACCTGGCACAAAAGCCATAAAATGAGGATGATCCACATGAGTAATTTGATTAAACACATTGTTATTAAGAAAATGAAGTAATTCTTTTGGATTAGATCCGTTTTCCGGAATCGTTTCAATTAGCTTGTCTCTAAAAATATTACTATCAATCGTTTCTGAAACTGGTTTACTTTTTAAATGATTCATATGATCAACAATCAAGTCAACCGCTTGATATCCTAACTGACGCATTTCTTCGGCTGATAACTCTAATTTTTTTGTCATTTGATTTACTCCTATTCTATTTAAAAAGGCGAGTTCTTGCTCGCCTTTTCATTTTTTATAATTTGTAATCACAAATTGTTTGTATTGGATTTTGAAGAATCGTGTTGATTAACCCATGGATGTGATTTAATATTTCCTGTATTTTCTCTGCTTCATATACCGTTTGATCATATCCAAACTTTATTGTAAGTCTTTCTTCAGGGAAGCACATAATTCCATACTTTACATGTGGCTCATCAACAACTTCGTAATCCGTGATAGCAAAATGTCTGTTTTCATTTGAAGAAAAGATTGCTGGATTAGTTGGATAGTTTTCAAAAACCCAAAGATGGTCAGTCAACTCAGTTTTTAATTCACTTTGCTTTTGTATATCAACAAATGAATAGTATGCATACTCATTACATTTCAATGTCTCTAGTTGTACCTTTTGCAGGAAGTCCACAAAAGATTGCGTTTCTGTCCATGCTAATCGGATAGGCAAAACATTTGTGAACAGACCGAACATATTTTCAATTCCTTCTACTTCGGGAGGTCTGACTGATACTAGATTAGGCAATACTACTTCTCTCGTTCCGTTAAATTTGCCAAGTAATATTCCCCATACAGCTAGTAGTGCTGTATTCATAGTTATATTGTTTTTAGTTACAAATGTCTGTAACTGATTAGTCAAATCCTTTTCTAATGTTAAATCCATAAAAGTGAAGTTTAACCCTTCACTTTTAGATGGAACTTTCTTTTTAGGAATACTAATTTTCTGATTGTATCCTGATAAATAATCCTGCCAAAAATGACGTGCTTTCTCATGATCTTGTGCCAAAGTCCAGTCTATGAATGTTTCAAAAGGTTTTACCATAGGTAACTCCGCCGTAGTTCCCGCATTTGTAGTTTCGTAGAGCTGGAATAATTCGTCTATCAAAATGCTGACGCTCCAACCATCACATAATAGATGATGGGAACTCCAAATTACCTTATGCTCGTTATTACCTAGTTGGAATATACAGAGACGGGTCATAAGTTCACCATTTTTAAATCCTTGACTTAAATTTTCATTCATCCACTGATCTAGGAATTCTTGCTGTTCTTGTTTCGTCATCACAATTAAGTTTTTTATTTCTGAATTTATTTGAACATCATATAGAACAGCTTGCCAAGGTTTTGCTTGTTCATCTTGCACAATTATTGTTCTTAAAGAATCATGACGATCAACTAATTGTTGGAAACACTGAATAAAGAGTTTAATATCCAGCTCCCCCTCAAGTGCCCAAATTGTTTGTTCAAAATATGCATTTGTATCAGGTTCATTCGTAGCGTACTCATAAATAACTTCCTGGAAAGGTGCTAACGGATAAATACGTTCTATTTTTATATCCGGCATTTTTTCTTGTATTTTGGTAAGTGTATGTTGATTAAGTTGTTTATCTTTAACATTTAGTAATATAGCTTTATTATCGTTCATTATATTTACATCATTTGTTTGTGAACTTGAAAACTGGTCTAGCTTTTTAACAAATTGAACCATGTCCCTTAATATAGGAAATGAAAATAGATTTTTTGGTTCAAGCTCGAATCCTTGTCGATACAGTCTAACGGACACTTGAATCGCTTTTATCGAATCTCCACCTAAGGCGAAGAAATGATCATTTACTCCAACTTGATCTATTTTGAGTACTTCTTGCCAAATACTAGTTAATATTTTTTCCATTTCAGTTTTTGGGGCAATAAATACTTCATTTTTTTGTTTCTCCGGAGTAGGAAGCGCTTTTCTATCTAATTTCCCGTTTGGAGTCAGGGGTAATTGGTCTAAATAAACAAAATAAGAAGGAATCATATAATCTGGCAAGTGATCTCGCAAATGCTTTCGTAGTTCTGTTGTACTAATATTTTGCTCAGTTACCACATATGCAACTAAAAATTTTATTCCGTTCTCATCTGTTTGATCAATTACGACAGCATGTTCGACTTGTTTATAAGTTAGAAGACAATGAGAGATTTCTTCTAACTCTACTCGATATCCCTGAATTTTCACTTGGTAATCTTGGCGGCCTAAAAATTCAATATATCCCTCAGAATGCATTTTTCCACAATCTCCTGTTTTATATATAAGACCAAAATCAGGATGTGACACAAACGCTTCATTTGTTTTCTTTTCATCATTTAAATATCCTTTAGCAAGGCCCACTCCCCCGATATATAAATCTCCAATTACACCAACAGGGCACATTTTCTTTTCATAGTTCAACACATAATACGTTTGGTTTGCCAAGGGCATCCCGTATGGAATACTATTCCAATGTGATTCCACCTGTTTGACCGGATAATAAATTGACCAAATCGATGCTTCTGTTGCCCCTCCTAGTGAAACTACTTCTGCAATTGGAAAATGTCTTTTTATTTTTTCTGGTAAAGAAAGCGGAATCCAATCTCCACTATGTAAAACTAAACGTAAAGAAGGATATTCAAAATGAGAACCTACTTGATCCAATGCCAAATCCATGATTGCAGGCACTGTATTCCAAATTGTAATCCCTCTACGTTCGACAGTGCGGATTAATTCTTGCATGTCTCTTGGATCACGAATCATTATTAACATTGCACCTGTGCTTAAAGCTCCGAAAATATCGTATACAGATAGGTCAAAACACATGGAAGAGATACCAATAATACGATCATTTTCATTCACCTCATATTTTTGATTTATGTCTTGAATAGTATTTGTAACCGCTTGGTGAGTAATAATTACTCCTTTTGGTTTTCCTGTACTTCCTGAAGTGTATATAATATAGGCAATATCTTCTGGACCAGCAATAGCGGGCATATCTTCTGTTGTATAAAATGACAAATGATTTTCTTCATAAAGACTAGGTTCTAATAAAAGCTTGCATGAGCTATTTTTTAAAATATATGTTTGGCGATCTAAAGGATGATCGGGATCAATCGGAACATAAGCGGCACCTGATTTTAAAATACCTAACATATTAACAATTGTGTCAACTCGCCTTTTTGCTAAAAGACCCACTTTGTCACCTAGACCAATACCTTGCTCTTTTAAGAAGTGGGCAATTTGATTAGAACGTTTATGAAGTTCTGAGTATGTTAACCATTCTTGTTCAAATACCACTGCTACTTCATCGGGTGTACGTTTTACTTGGTCTGTAAATAATTGATACAGAGTAGTTGAAGGTATTTTTTCTGTTGTTTCATTGTATTGCTTAATTAAAGTTTGATCCGATTCTTTCATCTGCAAAGATGTTATATCGCTTTGTTTCACCAATTGTTCCAATAAGTCAACAAATTGGGAAAACATTGCTTCTATTACATCAACATCAAACAACTCTTCAACATAGTTCCAGCTAATTAATAACTCTCCATTTTTTTCAATTACTACATTATCCAAATACACTTGTGGAGTCCGAGCATGAATATAGCGAAGAGAACCAAGTTGTTCCCAAGAAAAAGCACCTGCACCTGCTAACATCGAGGTGAAAACGATTGGCATAACTGCTTTTGGCGTCATTTGATGATATCGAGTAAAATCTCGAATAAAGTTAACTCCATCGTAATGACGATGTTCAAGGCCATCTAATAAAGTAGCTTGCGTTTCTTTTACTCTAGTAAAGAAAGTTTGCTCTGGTTTTACATCAACATCCAATAAAATAAGTGATGTGAAATCTCCAACAATCTGTTCTACTTCATCATGAACAGGATAACGGTTAAATACAGTCAAGTTAATTGCTAATCGACGTTGATTACTCCAATATGCCAACACATCACCATATATTGTACAAAGTAGAGCGGAAGGCGTTACCTCTTTCTCTTGTGCTAACTTTCGTAGCTTTGTCCATTTTTTATTATCCAGGATTTTTGTAAGTGATTGGAAGTTAGGAGTAGCAATCTCTGCTGGATCCTTTTTTAACAGCAAAGAAGGTGCAAAAGGAAAGTCAGGAAGCTTACTTGTCCAATAATCTTTTGCTGTTTTATATTCTTCGCTTTGTTCCATTTCATCATAGATAAACATATAATCTTGAAAATCAAAAGATAAAGATTCTAATTTTTGATTTGGTTTATAATAATAATGCAACAAATCCTGTCCAACAATGTTCATGCTTGCTCCGTCCATTAATAAAGCATCGTATCGAAAACATAATAAATACGTGTCTTCTTTTAAAAGAAAAGCTTTCAATTCAAACAAAGGCCATTGCCCCAAAGGGAATACATGGTTAGTCATTCGAGAACGCTCTTCTTGTAAGCGAGCATGTTGATTCCTATCATCTAAATCTATGAGACTCACTATTTCAATCTCGTAATCAGGAACGCTTTGTAATATTTGCTGTTTTCCCTCTGGTAAAATTACAGCTCGCAACATTGGATGACGATGAATTACCTTTTGAAAACTTTTTGAAAGACGATTGATATCCAATGCTGTTTCATATTCAAAATATGTTTGAGGGGAAATACCACTTAATTCAAACTGTGAATTCCGTCCTATCATATACGCTGTCTGAACTTCTGTTAAGGAAAATGGCTTATACAAATCTTTAACATGAGTTGGTCTACTTTCAAGGTTTTTCTCTTTACGCTCTAGCTTTACACAAGAACTCAGTTGAGCAATTGTGGGGTGCTTAAAAAAATCTGTTGTACTTATTTTTAAGCCGTCTTTTCTTAATAAATTAATTACCTGAAGTGCTTTAATAGATTCTCCTTTTAATGCAAAAAAATTATCATGAATACCGATTCCCTCGATCTCCATAACTTTTTCCCATGCACGCACTAATTTTTGTTCAATTTCATTGCGCGGAGCAACGTATGGAATTGATACATAATCCGTTTGTGTTATATCCAACAATCTTTTTCTATCCACTTTTCCATTTGGATTCAATGGAATCTCTTCTACCTGAATCATTTTTTCAGGAATCATAAACTCAGGTAATTTATCACTTAAATATTTTCTGATTTCACCAAAAGACACCTTGTTATCCGATACATAGTAGGAAGCTAATAATTTCCTATTTCCATACACTTGATCAACAACGATAGCCTGGTTTATTTCTGGATATTCCCTTAATTGAGTTTCGATTTCTCTTAATTCAATCCGATACCCCCGAATTTTCACTTGATGATCCATTCGACCTAAATACTCAAGTTCTCCATTAGGCAACCAACGAACGAGATCACCTGTATGATACATCATTTCCCCTGCCGCAAAAGGACTCTGTACAAACTTTTCATCTGTCAGTTTATTTTTACCAAGATACCCTCGTGCTACCGCTACGCCAGCAATGCAGAGTTCACCGGGAATTCCAAATGGTTTTAATTGGCCATACTTATTCAATATATAGGAATGATAATTCGGGTTAGGTTTGCCAATCGTAACTTCTTTGGAAGTGCTCAAGTCTTTTACTGTTGCGCAAATGGTTGTTTCTGTGGGACCATAAATATTTAAAATTGTTGCTTCACTGATACAACGAATTTTTTCAACCAAATCAATGGAAAATGATTCTCCTGCTAATAAAATAGATTTTAAATCTTTTAGAAAAATCGCCCCTTCTGGATCACTCAAAATCACTTCCATTCGCGATGGCGTTGATTCCCATAAATCCACCTTATGTTTTTTGACCAAATGAGCCAATTCTTTTGTTGCAAACTGGTCCTCTGTAGCAATTACTACTTTTGAACCTTGCGTTAAAGGAAGACATATTTCTAACAAGGAAATATCAAAAGATACACTAGCAAGAAACAAGAATGATTGATTAGCCTTTACTTTTTCTCTCATTACATTTAAAAAATGAACTAGCGATTTTTGTTCGATCATTACCCCTTTTGGATTTCCTGTCGATCCTGATGTGTAAATAACATAAGCCAAATCATTAGGATTATGTTCTCGTACTAAATTACTTTCTTCACCTTGGAAAAGATATTCTTTATCAAGATACAGTACTTCACCCGCAAATTGCGGCAATACTTCCTCTGTTCGCTTACTAAGTAAATATTTTGCTTGACTATCTTGTAACATATATTCAATTCGTTCAGTTGGGTAGTTAGGGTCGATTGGTAAATACGCTGCTCCTGCTTTTAAAATCCCCATCATACCAATAATCATTTCTAATGACCGATCTACCATAACGCCAATAATACTTTCTTTTGAAACACCTTTACTTTGAAGAATAGAAGCCAATTGATTCGCTTTCTTATTCAATTCTCTATATGTCAAAGATTGTTCATTACAAACAACAGCAATTTGATCTGGAGTTTTTAATACTTGCGCTTCAAACAAATCTTGAAATGATTGAAACAAGTCTATACCCGTTTGAAAAGTATTCAATCCTTCTAACAACTCTTTTTCTTCTTCTGCAATAATACAAATATCTTTCAATGCCAAATTCGGATTTTGTGAAACTTGCTTTAAAACATAACAATACGAATTGGCAAACTGTTGCAAAGAAGAGAATGAACGGGACTTGCAAGAAATTTGAAATTCAAATTCATTATGTATTTCATTCCATTTTCTTCGTATCCATAGGGCTAAATTATTCTCTGCGTATTCTTCTAGCGAATTTTCATTATGTAATCCTTCCATCCCGATTACAATTTGAAAAGGAGTTAAATTGTGTTTAACTAATAATTCAGAGAGCGGATACTCCTGATTTTCATACCCGAATAAAGTCGTTTGTTCAATCTCATTTACTAATTGTTTAAAGGTGTGATGCGGCTGGATTTCACTTCCTAAAGGAATCAACTTATTAAGATTCTCACTTTGTTCAAGATTCTTTTCAATTATAGGAATACCAATAGTAATTCTTTCTTGATCTGTATAATGTGCCAAACAAACCCTTAAAGCGGCTTGAAACCAGCTAAATAATAATAAATCTTGAGACTTACTTATTTTTTGTATACTTTTACTAAATTCTACATTCACTATGACTTGAACGTACTCACAAGGTGTTTCTTTATTTAGTTGGTAATCGCTATTAAATTTAAATACAGAAAAATCGAGAATCTCGGAAGATAATTGCTCCTTCCAAAACGCTTCTACTTCTTTATTTTCATGAATCGAACTTCGATCTTTAATGTGCATTTTTATCTTTATCCCCCTAATATTCATTTCTTCTACTCGTTAATTTTTAAGCCAACTTCAAGCCCATGGAGAAACACTTGATGATTATCCAAACATAAAAATTGCTGAATATCTTCAAATTTCATATGACCAACTGAACAAACCCCTAAATTTAATGTCTCAGCAACCATATTTAAGGTAGCAGTGATAATGCCTGACTCAATACAAGCAAATAAATATCCATCTGAACCGTATTTCGGGATGGAAGCGTTCGCATTATAAACCAAATAAACTGAGAAGGCAGATTGAGTAAATAAATCCTGATTAATTAACTCATGATCACTTTTGATTACTTGATCAATGTTGTTTACAATCACAAGACTATTTTTTGATGGGTTATAATAATAAAATCCAGCTTTCATACCCTCTATACGTTTTGGTTTTACATAAACAAAGATATCAATGGGATAGAGCCCGCCTGCACTTGCGTAATGATAGTATATTTTTTCTTCCCTAACCTGTTTTAGAGTTGATAAGAATCGGGAAAATTCCGAAAAATTAATATGTTTTTCCATATCAAATTGACGACAAGATCTACGTTCCTTGATTATAGTAGGTAGCTCATTTGTTGTTTCAAGTTGAATTTCGGTCGACCGTGCAGCAACGTGCGTGCGATTTAATTGTTCACTCATATATTTATCTAACTTTTCTTTAGAAAAGCGAATCTGGTTGCTATATGGATTTGAAAAAATCTTTTCTTGTGAAGAAAATACTTCTCTTGGGTGTAATATGTTACTTACTAACACACGATTTTTTATCATGAGCTCTATGTTTTTTTGTGTCTCTTCTACATTTCCTAACGAAAAGCGCTCTACTAGTTCACTAATTTTCACACCTTTTTGAGCCATAAAATAAAAATCTGGAAACCACTCAGACAGAATACCTGTAAATCTCATTTCCCCTATCAAAACTTCATTATGCAACTTCTCCCAATGCTTAATCGGAGACCAGTAATAAATTTTCTCGCTCATATAACCCTCCATAAACGTTTAACTTATTTTTGAAATGCAATTTTCTAATTTACAAAAATTTTTTCGGATTCTGCTCCTTGTCTCATATTGATTATAAATACATGCACTTTAACGAAACTTGAAAATAATGAAATAACTTTTTCTTCATTAAAATTTTTTATTTCATCATAAAAAATGATTTCTTTTTGGATATTTCACATCCTTTCCCATAGTAATCCTATAAGGTATAAACCATTTATAACATTGAGAATATTCATGTATTTCCAATGTGAAATTATTGTAATGGATTGGAGAGCGGTTGAATATAGTTATTAAATCAAATAATGTTGAGAAAGTTTTATTTATTATATTGATAAAATTTTATGATGTAATTTATTACAAATAGATTAAGAAAAGAGTTTTAAATTTTTCTTAATCAGTTAGTGTGAAAATATCACATACTATTACATACAATCGAGTTACTTACATTTCATATTCAAAATAGAGAAAAGACACCTTGAATGGTGTCTTTTCTCTATTTTAATTCCATATACTTTTTACGCCTTTGTTATTTTTAAACGATTTGTAGGAATTAATACAACTTGAACATCTAGTTCGTTATATGTTCGAATATACAATAAACATTATATGAATTACGAATGTATTTCAGGTAATTTTATAAATAAACTCAAAGATATCTTCTCCTCCTACTGTCACAAAAGAAATAAGCTATTGCTTATTTCTTTTATTAAATTGTAATATAATTACAGTATGTGAAATTATATTACATTAACTTTAAAAACGAAGTGAGAATAATCTTCACTTCGCTTTTTTTATTTGCAATCCTTGTTAAATTTGCTCAATGCAGTATTTATTTCCACATTCTTCGCTTTTATTTAATCGGTTTCTCTGTTTTTAAGACAAATGAACTTAATGCAGGAACTTTAATTTTATTGTCATGGACAACATAAAGTGGTTTACTTCCCGCCTGCTTGCTGTCTACTAGTACTTTCCAAGGCCCTTTCGATGGAAGTGTTATTTCAACAGCTTCTCTATTTGCATTGTGAGCCACTGTAAAGTATTCATTTTTATTCCCCTCTATTGTATAAGCTACAGTATTTTTCGGAGCATCAATAAATGATACGTGTGTTTTTATTTGCTCTGCAGATGTCATTCGAAAAGCTGAGTACTTTTTGCGTAATTCTATTAAACCCTTCATATAATTTACTTCATTATTAAACGTTGCACGGCGCAGCCAATCCATCTGGTTAATTGAATCTGGAGATTTGTAACTATTATGATCACCGTATTTCGTCCGCATAAACTCTTGCCCTGCATGTAAAAATGGAATCCCTTGTGATGTTAATAAAATTGAAGAAGACAATTTGTGCATTTGTTTTCGCATTTCTTCACTGTCACCTGGATTAGTTAACTCAAGTTTATCCCATAATGTATGATTGTCATGTGCTTCCACATAAGTTAATACCTGTTCCGGATCTTGATAGGTAGACGAATTTGTATCGTAGTCAATACCTGCCGTAATACCTTTTTTAATACGATCTTCCATGTTTTCCTTTCCATTTATAAAACCATTTTCCTTTTCCTCAAATACACTACCTTTCAACCCATCACGTATATTATCGTTAAAATGAGCAATCCCTTTCATTTTCTCTGCATTTTTTTGATTTGCTTTCAGCTCAGCTGCAAGAGGTGTATTTAAATCCCATCCTTCTCCGTGTAGTATAATAGAAGGGTCAATTTGATTAACAGCTTTACGTATTTCATTCATCGTTTCATAATCATGAATACCCATTAAATCAAAACGGAATCCATCTAAATTGTATTCTTTTGCCCAATATGTGACGGAATCTATCATAAATTTCCTCATCATTTTTCTTTCTGAAGCAGTATCATTTCCTACTCCAGTTCCATTTGCAAATGTTCCATCTTCATTGTAACGATAATAATAACCTGGAACTAACTTATGGAAATTAGATTCAGCAGCGTTATACATATGGTTATATACTACATCCATCACTACTCGAAGATTATTATCATGTAGTGTTTGAACCATTTGCTTCAATTCAGTTATTCGAACAGTTGGCTCATAAGGATTTGTAGAATAGGAGCCTTCTGGAACGTTGAAATTTTTAGGATCATATCCCCAGTTATATTGCGGTTCATTTAAAGTCTCTTCATTTACTGAAGCATAATCAAATATCGGTAAAAACTGAACGTGAGTAACACCAAGGTCCTTTATATGATCAAGTCCTGTTTTTACACCTCCTGGCCCTTTTGTTCCTTTTTCTGTTACACCTAAATACTTCCCTTTCTGTTTAATACCACTTTCAGGTTGAATGGAAAGATCGCGTACATGTAACTCATAAATAATAGCATCTTCCGGATTTTTAAATTTTGGCTTTTTGTTTGCTTTCCATTTTTTCGGATTTGTTTCTTCTAAATTAACGACTGCACCTTTATCCCCATTTACAGAAGCAGCACGCACATATGGATCAACCGCTTCAGTCCACTTATCACCAATTTTGACCTTATACGTATAAAAGAGCCCTTTTTGGTTCCCCTTTAGTTCTGCTGTCCAAGTTCCCTTTTCACCTTGTTGCATGTTTATTTCAGCACCTATTTTATCGTTCCAGTTTTTATATGTAACTAACTTCGCTTCGCTTGCAGTAGGAGCCCATAAACGGAACTTTGTATGTTGCGGAGTATATGTATTTCCTAAATCGTTGCCACCATAATAAAATAAATTATCAAATTCTTCGCTACGAATGACTTTACCAATTTCAGTATTCGTATCAGCTAAGTTTTCAATTTTAACTTTGTATGTTTGTTTTAAATCAATTTTCTGTTCCGTAATTATTTTAACCTTATTAGTAATATCTCCACTGTTTGTATCATAAGGAGTAATATTTTTAATTTTAATGCCTTCAATTTCAATTTTCTTTTCCTTAATATGAAACGGGACATTAGTCGTTACAGTAATTTCATTGAAACTATCAATAGTTGCTTTTTGAATTGAGAGATCCGATGAAGGCTTAGAGTTATATACTTTTTCATCACCCGAAAGAATCCATACTTCAGCACGACCGTCCTTTATATTTTCAATCCAACGATCCCCACCATCTTTTTCCCATTCATTTGTTCGAACTATAAATCCTACACGATTATAGTCACCGTCTATTTTTATCTTAGCGTATTTTCCAAATTCATCTTCACCAGTAAATTCATAAGATGTACCATTTGCATTTTCTCCCCATAACCAAAGATTCCAGTCTTTTGTATTTCCAAGCTTTTCTTTGTAATGAATGATAATTTCAGTTGTTTTCGAATTTGAAACTGCCTTCACACTCTGAAAAGAGAAAACAGATGATAACATAATGATTAAAGTAAGTAATAAAACTGTTTTATTAATTAATCTTTTTGTAATTTGCACCACATACACCCTTTCTTCAAATATTACTAGCGATTTATTATGCTTACACTGAATAACACTGCTTAAATTAATCTAGAAATCTCTTTTAATTCACCTCCATATTGGCTATTTTCACGTATGTATTTCAATGACCTTTTAATACGAAAGCGTTTGCATTAATGCTTAAAAAAATAGATTTGTGTATGCCCTCATATATTTGTAAATGCTAAAAGGTCAGGGAAATCATTTTAAAGCAATCGTTTGTTATCGCTTTCATTTTATAGACTTTCTATCAAGAGGTCAATATATTATTAATTTTCTGTTTTTACACACTTTAAACCTTATTTATCGCAACTTCTTACAGATAACGCACCTAATTATTGCTTAGTCAGTTTATTTCCAACAATACATTACGAAAAAAACAGCTAATATCCTTAAAATGATATTAGCTGTTTTTTCATAATGTATTAATATATGAATGATAACTATATTTCTAAATTACTTAATTTTTGCTGCATCAAATGCTTTTTGAACTGCTTGAACTTCAGCTGTATTCGCACCATATTTATTAGTTGCCACTCGAATACATGCTGATTTCAATTCTTTGAAATTAGAAGTCATGTTTAACTCATCTGTATTTGCATAATAGAAAATATCAAACATTTTATCTTCACCAATTCCTTTAACAGTTACTCCGTTATGAGTTCCACCTTTCGCAATGAGATACGCAACTTTATTAATAATACTTGAATTAAAATGAACACCGCCTTGATCCCATCCATTAAAATCGTTAAATTCACTGTAATCATCTGGATAAGGTACTCCTAGTGAAGATGGAACAGAAGCTGGGTTTTCCATATCACGGAAAACAGATCCTGTTTGTTCTCCCATTGTCCAGTTAAAGTTTCCATTATTTACGTATTTCTCAATAGATGTTCCCATAATATCAGATAATGCCTCATTAATCGCACCGGATTCTCCGTAATATTCAAGATTAGATTCGCTAGAAGTAACAGCATGTGTAAATTCATGTCCAGCTACGTCATATGCTTTAACGATAGGATCGCCATATACAAGCATACTTCCATTATTAGCACTTAATGCATTCTGCCAATTTTTCGGATCATTCGTCTCTTCAGAATCCCAAGCGTGTACAACTGAAACTACTTTTTGTCCTTTATTATCAAAGCTATTACGCTTGTATTTATCTTTATAAAAATCAAATACTTTTGTTGCTAAGTAATGAGCACTTACTGCTTTTGAATCGTTAAATGTTGCCGAAGTACTAGTCGCTAATGTACCAGGATAATAGCTTTCTTCTTTAGTAATATCTCTGTAATTCACATCATATGTTTCAATTCCTTGCCCTCTTGTATAATCAGCAAGAGCATATTTGCCATTACTTTGTTTAGAGATACCAAATGAACGAGAAATACCTAAATCATCTTTTCCTGTTCCAGTTAATGATGTAAGACTGCTTTGTTTACTTTTCTTTAAAGCTCCAACTAGTTTGTCACTGGCTTTTAAGTTAGATTCTTGTACCATATTTTTTAACATATCACCATTTTGTGCATTTATTAAATAAGTACCAGAAACATAGGTTGGTGTTGCAGCTTCAAAGGTAACTTGGTATGCATTTTTAGCTTGTCCATTATTTTCATCAACAAAAATAACCTCTTTAACTTCTGGCTCAGAAATAAACTTGATATCGTTCCCGTACTTCGTATAAATAAATTGCTTTGCTTCATCTTTTGATAGATTAATAGGTTTTTTCAATTCTTCTTGTTTTAAATTTTGCGCGCTATCACCTGAAACACTTTTAATAACACCCTTATTATCTACGTGTGCAGTTAATTGATGGCCATATACTTCTTTTCCTTCGTATGTTTGCTGCATACGCACAAGTGTAGTTCCATCATACGAACCACGTTTTTGAAGGACTTTATAATCTACCCCTGCTTCTCCATTGACTTGTTTTTGGGACAGAGCTTGCTCTGTTTTCTCCTTAAGTGCATCCTTTACTACATTTTCTGGTGCCTTTTGTGACGGCTGTGTAAGTTCACCCGAACGGAACGATTCCTCTTGAATTTGAACTTGTAGTTGATCTGTTTCCTCTGCATGACCTACGCCATATGGTGCCACAGCTGTTAAAGCTAATCCTGTTGTTAATGCTACCTTAGTTAATGTCTTTTTGTTTTTCATTATTTCACCTCGTATAATTTTTGAAATAGAAAGCTTGTACAAAGTATACTGTCTATTCCTGTCGGAAAAAAGAGAAAATACGAAATTTATGTAACATTATGCAAAATTACATAAATTGTGGTCAATATTATAAATAATGAACGGAACACATATGTACATTATTTTGAATAAAAGAGAATCCTTATAGACACTCATCCAATTGGTTAGTTATTAATTATCTATATTCATTCTAATAAAAGTATACTTACATCTAAATAACAACATAAAAACCCACTCTTTACTATTGTAAGAGTGGGTTTCATACTATTAAAATAACAATTACTATAAGAAACCTTATAATTTATATTTTTTTAGTAATCCTATTAAGTTTTTTATAAAATTCACCTTTTGTCTTTGCATGATTAAACTCATTTGGATTAATATTTGCTTTTTGTGCGAGTGCTACAATTTCTTCTTTTGAAATTGAGTCTTTCGTATTTATAGATGCTATATTTGTGTATTTTCCGTCTTCTGTTTTTGGAATTTCTAAAATCCCTTTATTCACAAGATCAACTACAGCCTTATGCTCTGAAGAATGTAAATCTACACCAGTAATTTTCCAATTACGCATAACTTTTGGTGTGTATACACCGTTCTTTACCTCTTTTAAATATGTAATAGCAAGGTTACGAATGGTTCCACCAGTTTCTCCAAATGCATTCTCTTGTTTAGATGACCAAATTTGTTCAAACTTACGCCCCTCTAAAGCTCCCCCTTTTGCCTGAAGAGCCTCCATTCTATATGCATTCATTCCCAGCGTCATAACATCGCTCGTTTTGATTGGTTTGTTTGTACGAATAGAGCGTAAATTTGTAATTCTACTTCCATATGGTTTTGTTAAGTCAATTTCGTATTTTACGCCTCCAAAGAAATCGTTCGTACTGTATTTAGATGCACGGCGGGTTTTATCAAAGCTAACGGTTACATCTCCGGCACGAGATGAGTTAAAATATCCTGCTGCCCATTCCATATAGTCTTTTAAATCTTTTCCAGAAATCTTATATACTGTAATTTCTCCCAAGGCATATTGGTAATTGTACGCAATATCTTTTTTCTTAATAGGACCTATATCCAAACGGGCATAATCATTATCAATTTGATGGGCTACTACATCCGCTTTACTGTAGTAGAGCATGACTTCATGAAAGAAATCTGATAAAGGTGTTTCTTGAATCTGAACACTTGGAATACCTTTTATTTCATTTTCAGGAACAAGATTTCTCCCCTTTAATTGAGCGACTACAACATTTGCATCTCCTCTCGCATATTCGTGAAAAGGTGTTAATGTTTCTTCAAGTGTAGGATCAGATAATATCGTTGTTCCATCAGCATTTTTTACAGGTATAGCGGTAGCAGTTTTATCTTTTAAAACCAATTTCCCATCTTGCTTTGTAAAAGTAAGGTCAATACGTGAAATATGTGTTCCATATTTATCTGGTTCTGTAATAATTACGCCATTTACAACTTCTTTTTTTACAAGTTTATGCATATGAGCCGCAAAAATAGCGCTTAGTTCCGGACAAGCATTTGCAATATCTTGAACACCAGTACCAGGGATACCATTCTCATTTTCTAATCCCATATGCATAACTCCTACCATTACATCTACTTTACCTTCTAATTCCTTAATTGCCTTTTTCGTCTCTTCTACCGGATTTTTCACCACTAAACCATCTAAGTGATCTGTCCCTTTTTCAAAATCACTAATCATTGGTGTATTCATACCAATAATCCCAACTTTAATTCCACCTTTTTCTACAATTGTATATGCAGGAAGAAAGCGCTCTCCATTTTCCTTATAAATATTTCCTGCTAACGTTTTTCCCTTATATTGCTCACTAACTTTTTTCAATGTATCTAATCCAAAATTGAATTCATGATTTCCAAATGCCCAGGCGTCATATCCCATTGTATTCATCGCTACCATCATTGGCGATTGTGGTTTATCGTTGAATAATTCTACTGAGTTTCCTTGAATTGTATCCCCAGCATCTACTAATATGGTATTGGGATTTTCTTGACGGACCTTCTTTATAACCGTATAAAGCTGCGTCAAACTTCCACTCATATTTGCTCCATCAAGCGCATAATCCCAAGGCATAAATCTACCATGAATATCTGCAGTACCTAACAATGTGATATTAACTTCAGATTCCTCAGCCTTAGAGATAGGTGGTTTGACTATTACTGCTGTTCCAAGCAGTAATAGAATTACAAAGTAACATACATAGTTCTTCCATTTCATTTTTTGCATAATAATAATATTTCTCCCCTTTTTGTACTTTCATAAAGTTGCTTGAACTTTAAAAATGTAACTTATTATTCAGGAAACTTCAACTACAAAAGATAATTTTGAAGGTGGTTCTGTTGCAAAATAAAGAGAATAAATTGCATACATCCCCTAACAGAATTGTATTTTATCGTTTCCTGACAGAATACCCCTTCCTTAAGCGTGTGAAGAGTACTTTCAAAATAAGGACATATCATTCATCATCATAAAATCATTATTTCAATTTACTAAAATTCGCATATAAAATATGTTATGATGATTATTTTTTTGAATTTCATTGTCGAAGTATTTCCTTCTCAATGAAAATACTTCCAAAAAAATAACCCCGCTCTTCATTTAAGACGGGGTTACACTTATACAGAAAATCGGATAGTTTTATATTTTCTTAAGCTTATTGGTTACTTTCAACTAATTTCATTCTATTTTTGTTTTCTTCTGAGTCAATATGAATCAACCGTTTTCCCTGTTTATAATACGCATCAATAAATAGGGAATGATTTTTACTTTTCAATTTCACAAAGCAATTTTATCTCTTTTATTTGTGAAATATGACGCTGTTCATGTAAATAAATCAGTTCTATCCACTGATCAAGGGATAATTCTCCAAGAGCTGGATGCATCACTGCTTTTTTCGCTAATATAGACTCATCTTCTATTGTACTCAGGAAACGCATCAATTCTTTTCTTGATTCGTTTAGCATATTGAGCATTTGCTCCACTTCAAATGGTTCTATACTTGGTTCAATCATTTCTGGAGCTATAAACTTTTTCGTTCTATCTAATAAAATAGTGTGAATTTCTTTACGCTCATTTTGGGTACTATCTAACTTTTTTAATCCTGATGAAATAACTGTTATAACTCTCTCATCTAATAAAACTAAATGATGACAAACTTGTGCAATACTCCATTTATCCTTATCTGGTTTCCTATTAAATTGAGCATCACTCAACAAATTAATTTCCTCAACTAATTGATCTCTCGTTTCATAAAACTTGTCATTTACAAATGTATCCATGTGGATTCTCCTTTCATTGCAACCTACATACTTAAATTCCTACGCTAGAAATATTATCTTCAAAAAAAGTTTTTCTTTCACTACTATTCCAATTTCATTTTAAAGCTACAAATGAAATTATTTGTTTTTTTATATCTTTTTAATTGGCACAAATAAATTAACCTTTAACTTTCCGTCTAGATCTTCAGCAACATTATTTAAGCAAAACTCTAAATTATCTCTATCATAATCTGCATCATACTCACTATTTGGTAGCCACTCTGCATACATGTATTGATACGCTTCACTTAATTTATGAGGTTCATCATAGAACTGGTATAGACCATATGTACCTCCATCTAATCTTTTAAATTGCACATCATGATGCTTTTCTTTATCGAAGTTTTCAGGAATCGTAACACATGCATCATGCCGGCACTTATGACTTGCAACAAGTTCAGGATTATCTAATGATATTCCGATAAATGATTGCTCTGGTGGATAAAGTTTATTTTCAATTGACCAATTCAGTAACTTTCCCCAGTGATCTTGTGGTTCAAAGTAGCTACCAGTTCGTCTTATATATGCTACTTCTAATGGTGGAAATTTTTTTATAAAAACTTTCATTTACATCTTCTCCCCTATAAATATGTACACTGTTTATTTAGCTTTCTTTAAATATTTATTCCTTCTTAAATAAAAAGAATCCTCTAATCACATGAATTTTAATTGAAATACAATTGATTACTATTACTACTACTAAAGTAGTATGTACTTTCATACTTTTATTTGATTTTAAATTCTTTTTAAATCGATATATTAATTGTAAGAAAATAAAAAGGTAGAGGATTTTAATTGATTAAAGGAATATACGAAGCGCATTTACCAGTATAATGTCCTATCAATTTATCATTAAATAAATGTAAAAAATGACCCTATTTATTCATTTTTAATGCGTATGTATGTACATTTGTTAATTTATTCGATATATTATGGGTATTGAATGATTACGTGAAGTGTATAGGTCGCTTATATAACACCTTATATTTTTATATCCGTGAAAACTACAAAGTGTATGAAAATCCATTTGTCAAATGAATTTAGTGCGGAAGGAGGTTTGTGGTTACTTCATAGGGTATAATAATCAGTTTTTTACTGATAAAAATATAGGAGGCGACATAATGTTTCGTACGATTTCAAATTTCATGAGAGTAGCTGAGATAAGAAGGAAAATCCTTTTTACACTAGCGATGTTAATCGTTTTTCGAATTGGCACGTTTATTCCAGTTCCTCATACTAACGCAGAGGTATTAAAAGTACAAGATCAAGCTAACGTTCTAGGTATGTTAAACGTATTTGGCGGAGGAGCATTGCAACACTTCTCAATCTTTGCTGTAGGTATTACACCATATATTACAGCTTCCATCATAGTACAGTTACTACAAATGGATGTTATACCTAAATTTTCGGAATGGGCAAAGCAAGGAGAAATGGGCCGTAAGAAATCAGCTCAATTCACTCGATACTTTACAATCATTCTCGCATTCATACAGGCCATCGGAATGTCTTATGGCTTTAATAATATAGCAGGTGGACAATTAATAACAGATCAAAGCTGGACTACATACTTATTTATTGCGACAGTTTTAACTGCAGGTACTGCATTTTTACTTTGGTTAGGCGAACAAATTACCGCTAACGGAGTTGGTAATGGTATTTCGATGATTATCTTCGCAGGTCTCGTTGCCGCCATTCCAAATGTTGCAAATCAAATTTATTTACAACAATTCCAAAATGCTGGCGATCAGCTATTTATGCACATAATAAAAATTGTTTTAATTGGACTCGTAATTTTAGCGATAGTTGTTGGTGTTATTTACATTCAACAAGCTGTACGTAAAATACCGATCCAATATGCAAAAGCTGTTTCAGGAAACAATCAATATCAAGGAGCAAAAAACACTCATTTACCGCTTAAAGTAAATAGTGCTGGTGTTATACCAGTTATCTTTGCTTCTGCATTTTTAATGACGCCGCGTACAATTGCGCAGCTCTTCCCTGATTCAAGCGTATCAAAATGGTTAGTTGCAAATCTTGATTTCGCACATCCAATTGGAATGACACTTTATGTCGGTCTTATTGTTGCTTTCACATACTTCTACGCATTTATTCAAGTAAATCCTGAACAAATGGCTGAGAATTTGAAAAAGCAAAATGGATATGTTCCTGGTATTCGTCCTGGTAAAGCAACTGAACAATATGTAACTAAAATTCTATACCGTTTAACATTTATCGGTGCAATTTTCTTAGGTGCTATTTCTATATTACCGCTCATATTCACGAAAATTGCTACGTTACCACCTTCTGCTCAAATTGGTGGTACAAGCTTACTTATCATTGTCGGTGTAGCACTAGAAACTATGAAGACGTTAGAAAGCCAGCTTGTAAAACGTCATTATAAAGGCTTTATTAAAAAAGTGAATTAATTATCAAAAACACAGTTGGTTATTTTTCCAACTGTGTTTTTGATTTTGTCAGTCCTGTAATATACAGGGCTATTGCTTTATTAAACTACATCTCCTTCTCTAATAACCGCCCTTTTTTGAAATAAGTCCGTAGTGTTGAACGATTGGCCAAAAATACACCAATCAATATAAGACAAGCCCCCATTCCCATTGTAGGATTTAAAGGTTCTCCTAAAATGATATATCCCACAATTATTGCAATTAATGGTGATACATATAACCACGTCGATGGAAATACTGGATTTGTTTTTGATAAGAGCCAGTAATATAATCCGTGTCCACCAATCGATCCGATAAATATGAGATATAAAATAGGCCATTGCACACTCCATGAAGTTAATACGGTTACATTTGGTTGTTCTACAATAATAGATGCGATTAGTAGTAAAATCCCTCCATAAAACATTTGAATACCGTTAATAAGAAATGGTGATACATTTGATAAATCTGACAGTATTTCTTTCGAACGAATAGAGCCTATTCCGTAAAATAACTCCCCTATAACTAACACAATACAAGCAATACTCCATATGAAACTTACTTGTTGATGCATTCCTGGTAAAGAAACAAATATAACACCTGCTAGTGCAATAACTAAAGCAACGAGTTGTTCCTTTTGTAATTTCTCCCTATTCCTCTTTGCTTGTATTAATAAAATCATCATTGGTCCCGTAGCAGAAAGAACAGCAGCTAATCCCGAAGAAATATATTGTTCTGACCAATATAAACTTGCGAATGTCATAAATGTTAAACAAAATCCAGCATACATAATGCGTTTTGAAAATATATGTGGCATAATTTCTTTTCGCTTTAATTTAAAAATAATCATAAGGATTATGCCCGCTAAAAAGAAGCGAATTCCTGCTGAAAACAACGGTGGCGCCCCTGCTTCAATTCCAATTTTTATCGTTAAAAATGTTGTCCCGAAAATAATACATACTAAAATGTAATTAAAAATGACCATTTTGCTTCCTCCTTTTTACTCTTAGAATGAGTATAGAGGCTATGGTGTATAACAGTGTATCGGTACATATAACAGTTACTTCAAGTTGTAGTTGATTCCCTATATATTTTTCGCTTTAATTAAGTTAAAAAGAAAAATAGGTGAACCTATGAAAATTGTATTGCGTAAAGAAACAAACATACCGTATTACAAGCAAATATATATGCAAATTGTTGACAGAATACAAAGTGGTATGCTTTCACATGGTGAATCTCTTCCTTCTTTACGTTGTATGGCCACAGATTTACAAATCAATGTATTAACAGTTCGTAAAGCGTATAAACAGTTAGAAACGAAAGGGTATATACGCATCGAACAAGGAAAAGGTGCTTACATATATAAACGGGTAAAGAAAGATTTCAAACCAATTCCGTATAAATGGCAACAAATGAAAACGATTAATGTTATGCGTTCTCAATATGCAATGAATAAGCACCGTAAATATTATAATTTTTCACAAGCAATTCTGTATCCTCGTCTGTTACCAAATCCATTTTTGGCAGATGAAATGCATAAATTGCTGGATAAAAATCCGATGTTGTTAGCAACTTATGGGCCAGTTCAAGGCGATTATGAATTGCGAGTTGAAATAGCAAATTACTTAAATGAACACCAGAAATTAGTGACAGACCCATCTCAATTATTAATTACAAGCGGCGCACAACAAGGAATTGATTTAATTGCTCAAACATTATTAAAACCTGGAGATATTGTATTAGTAGAAAGTCCATGTTACAGTGCTGCGCTTGATATTTTCATCAATAAAGGTGTTCAAATCATTCCCGTTTCTCTTGATAATCATGGAGTTCGCTCCGACTTAATTGATGATATTTGTCAAAGTAAAAATCCCGTTTTATTGTATACGAATCCCACCTTCCAGAATCCGACAGGTACAGTAATGAGTAAAGAACGAAGAATGGAACTTATAGAACTATCGGAGTTATATCAATTTTTTATTATTGAAGATGATTCTTTCGGAGAAATATATTTTGAGGATGCTATAATCCCGCCCCCAATCAAAAGTTTTGATAAGGATGGCCACGTAATATATATAAAAGGATTTAGTAAAACGTTAGCACCAGGACTGCGTATCGCGGCACTTATTGCCGATGGTCCTATTTTTGAATGGCTATATGCAGTAAAAGGTTCAATGGATATCGGTAGTCCTTTATTAACACAGAAGGCACTTCTACCGTTTTTACGTGCAGAACGTATGAAAAACCATTTAGAAAAATTACGTACAGCTTTACAAATGAGACGTGATTTAACAATCGATATATTATCGCCATTAAAAGAACTACACTTTGAAATACCAAATGGAGGTTTTAATTTATGGGTGACACTACCTGATTCGATAGATCCCTTTACCTTATTACAAAAAGCAAATGAAGTAGATGTCTCTTTTTTACCAGGAACAGCTTGTCTATTAAATTACGAAACAAATGATAACCAATTAAGAATTAGCTATTCAATGTTAAACGAGAAAGATATGGAAATTGGATTAGAAAAATTACACGATACAATACGAAACAGTATTTGTTAGAAGTAATATCACAATAGCTAACAATAAATAATACTCGAAAATGAAAATGTATAGTATGGGATATTATTTATTGTTGAGCTTTTTCGTTATTCTGAACAACCGGTTTTAAAACTTGTCTTTCTTTTAATTCTTCAACAAGACCATATTGATCAATAATAATTGCTTTCATTTCCTCTCCTCCTTGCTGTTTATTTTAATAACATACAATTATTTCTCAAAATTTTTTGCCTTGAATTAACATATAATTATTTTTGGGGGTAATTATGCAAGAAGCATTATAAAGTGAAACTTTAATCAACCCTCGCCAATCGGGCTTTTTCGGGAAGTTGGTCCCCTCCCAACTTCTTTACTTTCCCTGAATTTTAAGATGGGACTCTTACTGCCCAGCAAATAGCGGGATGAATTCTACCACGAATCTTACACACATCTTAGAATCATCCAAAACTGTTTTATTGATCAAATTCAAAAGAAATGGGGCTAACTATATGAGTGAAAAGATGTTTAAAATAAACGGAATTGATATATGTACAGAAAGCTTTGGAAACCCTAAGAACCCTGCTATTTTATTAATTATGGGCGCTACATGTTCCATGGTTTATTGGGATGAAGAGTTTTGTGAGCTGTTGGCTAGTACGGGGAAGTTTGTTATTCGCTTTGATAACCGTGATGTTGGACGCTCTGTTGCCTATGAACCTAGAACTTCCAATTACACAGTAACAGATATGGCTGAAGATGCAATTGGAGTACTAGATGCTTATCATATTGATAAAGCTCACCTATTTGGCATGTCATTAGGTGGTATGATTGCTCAAATTGCCGCTGTAAAACATCCCGAAAGAATTTTGACGCTAACTTTACTAGCGACTAGTGTAATAGGATCTGATGACAATACTCGCGATTTACCTCCAATGGACGAAAGGATTTTAACACATCATGTAAATGGCACAAGTATAGATTGGGCAAATAAAAATGATGTGGCAGAGTATTTAGTTTCAGGATCTCGTCTATTATGTGGATCAGAACGAATATTTGATGAAAATAGAGTTTATAAACAAGTAAAACAAGAAATAGAACGCGCAAACAATTTATTAAGTATGTTTAATCACGCTTTACTTCAAGGTGATGATGCATATGAAGGTGTACTTCAATCCATACAAGCACCTACATTAGTTATTCACGGAACAGACGATACAGCACTACCATTTGAACATGGCCTCGCACTAATTGATGAAATTCCAAACTCAGTACTATTAACCCTTAAAGGGGCAGGCCATGAAAACCATCCAGATGACTGGGAAAGCATAATTAATGCTGTTTCTAAACATACATCTAAAATTTAGATAAATAACTAATGGAAGGGTCACAAATTGTATTGTGCCCCTTTCATTTACAAACAAAACCCCATCACTGTATTCGTATGTATAGTGATGGGGACTTCTTATATTTTTCTATGTTTAAAAAAATGGACAATCTAATTGATCAACAGATTCCCATAATTTTTTTTTTGCATTTTCAGTGGATGTATTTGTGTCTAGTGTCATGTTTTTAAAAGGGTTTACTTCGACTTTTAATAAGGATGAAGGCTCCACATATAATGAGAAAACATGGCTGCTTGGTAAAGCTTTAGAAACGTCAATATCTCCTACTTGTTTGAATAGTTGCTGCGCAGCAAAGAAGAAGAAATTAGTTGGATTTGATTGTTTATTCAGCCACGCAAGCATTTCAGGTGATACCGATTTATGAATATTGATTTTTACTCGATCACCACGTTTATATCGCCTAGATCGCATACTTCCACCAACTAACTTATCGTTAAGTTTGTAAATCCTAACTCTTTTTGCTTATGCTCTCTATATTTTGGCGAACAAGTATAGACTAATAATCCTCGTGCATTTGTAAATAACGGATTATCTACAAAGATTACATTTTTGAGTCGTCCTTTTTGCTTTAAAATCATTTTTAAACTGTTTTTAATAATTACTGCACCCCCGCCATAAATAAACACGTATGGATCGTCTTTCATATCATCAATTTTATTTATAATATCTGTTGCAACACGCGCTGCTAAACCTAATAGCGCTGGCTGTGATTCCTCAACTAATAATGTATTTCTCGGATGCTTATCATTTAAATAAATTTGATTGAATTCTGTAATGCTATCAATCGTTTTAGTTGGATACTTCCGGTTCCATCTCGTAATGATTTGTAGTAACGTCTCTTTTACACCATAAGATAAACCTTTACTTAGTTGCGGACGGAAATTCACCCCTAATGAAACGACTTCTTCTGTCGTCCCTGCGCCAATATCAAAAGAGAGTAGAGTTTTATCTACAAAATCAATTTCAGAAACTTGATTTTGCTCACATTCTATTTTATGTTTCACAACATTTCCTTCTTCATCGTATACAATGCCCCACGTCCCAGAAGCACCCTCAGGCAGGCATTTACAATACTCAATTGAAACATTAATTGTCACATCGCGTCCGTTCGGATAATGGAAAATAACCTTATGATTTCCCATATAACGTTTTGCATTTTCAGCAGCTATTTCTTGTGTAATAAGCTGCATAGGAAGAGCGACAGATAAATCATAACGAATATTAATATGGCTAGAAGTTGGACTTTGACGCATAGCGCTTACCGCCAAACCTGATAGTATTGTAATAACCATTAACTCATCCGTTGACTTATTTGATTTCTTCTCTACCTCAGTACCTTTTAATTGATCTTGAATGACTTTTTCTCCAACGATGTATCGTACATTATTTAGCATTAACGATGGCGAACTTATAGTCACATCAATGTGGTTTTCTAATTCAGATAATGAAACATCTACCTCATCTAAGAGTCCTGTAGGCTCACCTATATATAAAGAATAAATACTCGGAATAAAAATAGGGTCTTGCCCTTTCACCATTAACTTCAAACCGTTGTTTCCTGCATCTGCACCAGCTTTTAAAAGTATAGACATAACTACCCCCTAAATTAATCTGACATCCCTTCCAAATATATGCGAGCCCATTCTTTTACATTCAAATGTATTGTAATTTTTTATTTATCATAGAACTAAAATATTACATACTTACATATTTCGTGTAAAAAGTATTTGACATGATACTTTTCCAATTTTATACTTATATTTGTAAAGAGTTTTTTACAATCAAGGGGGCAATTATTTATTGAATACTAAAAAAACTATTTTTATAATCATTGTTTTAGCATTAATTGCAATACTAGTACATGGCACATATAAATACATAACTGAAGGTTCTATTTTGGGCGGTACGATTTTTGCTATTTCGTTAATACTTAGTAATTTAATTAATTACATTACTTGGGGAGATCCCCACGGTGTATCAGAAGAAAGTCAAGATGAAATGGGACAACAAATTACATATAAAAGCTTTAAAATTGCATATTTTGTGCTTGTAATTGTAATGTTCCTTATATTAATCTTCTCTGAAGGATTTTCTATGGGGGCTAATTTAGATGGAGTAAAAAACCTCCCTCTGTTCATCGCAATTTGCTCTTCCTTCTTTATTTATCCTATTGTCGAACTCGTAGTTGCAAAACAATATAAGTAAAAAGATGAGGTTTTCTACATGTAGAAAACCTCATCTTTTTATATTTACATACTCTCTACAATTGCTTTTAATTTATTCACAGTCCGCCAATTCCTAACTGTAGCTGGTGTATGTAACTTCTGAAACTGGTTCATTAATTTAGAATTTCGAATGCTATTTTTAAAAAATAAATAAACGACCTTCTCATCTATATAGCAATCTTCAAGTTCACTTTTAAATATAAGCAATTGACTACTCTCTTCTTCAGAAAGTACATTAGCTAAAAAAGCAACATGAACACTTTCTCCTTCTAACAATGAATGAACTTCATACGGACATTGCTTAATAATATTTATAAATTCATCATGTGTTCTTAGCATGACTGGAACATCGAAATCAAATTCATTTTTTATTTCCGTTTGTATTCGGTCTTTTAGAAAGTTTATATCTTCCTCAGATTCGAACACGATATTACCACTTTGTATATACGTTTTCACTTGTTTTAACCCTATTGATTCAAACACTCGTTTTAACTCAGCCATTTTGATTACTTTATGTCCACCGACATTGATTCCTCTTAGTAATGCAATATAAAGTGTCATACTATTCCCCCCACAATAAAATGAACTTATCAATTGAATCGATTTCCCCACTCATATTTCTCGGATATTTGTTTTAATTCTTCTAACATATCATGAATAGATAATACCTCAAATAAAATAATATACTCACTTGAAAAATGGTGATGATAATGATTTGGTTTATAATCTTTTAAATCATTTTTATAACTCCAAGTTGAGATATTAAAAAATTCACAAACTAACACTGTAAGAAAAACTGCAATCCCAGTTTTAATCACTCTTCCCCCAACGATATTCCATTTTCTATCTTGATTTATTTTTTATATCCTTCATTTCTATTTCATTTCATATACATATATTGTATATTATTAAAATAAAAAAACCTACTACATGAATATTCAAGAGTAAGTTTTCTATCTCATTATTTCATTATAGACAAATGCATTATTATTTGTTGGCCTATTGGTCCCATTCTTCTAAAACCTTTATCTTGGAAGCCGACTTTTGCATATAAATTTTGTGCAGGAATATTTCTTTCATTCACAGCAAGTACAACTTCATTTTTTATTGGAAAATAACGTTTTACAAACTCTTCTAATAATAACAATGACTTTTTAGTGAATCCTTTTCTTTGTCTATTGTGATTTATAGAAAATGATGTTAAAAGTAAAGCATCCTCATTATCTGTGAACTCCTTTACTCTATCTCCCGTTTCCAATGCGAAAAGACCCACCGGTACCCCATTGTAATCTAAAATAACAATCACATTTTTTGTACGATCACTTTTTGCTTTCTCCAGTAATGCGCTTGGATCTGATGTAAACTGAACTTGTTCACTTGGTAAAGTAAATGTTTGTATAACTTCTTTATATTTCTCCTTATACGGAACTAATTGAATTTCCCCTGTGTGTATGTTCATGCTAAACTCTCCCATTTTTTAGCTTATTAACTTATACCTTGCTGTGCTTTTGAATGCACTCTTCCATCTAAAAAGGTAATTTCAACAAATGAATTTGGATTGTTTCCTTTCCAAGCAAAAATTTGTTTAATTTGTGTAGAATGTTCTATCCCTTCTTCTATAAGTAAATCTCCTTCAAAACCAATTAAATCTTTCACTTCTGTATAAGTCATCCCTTCATTTATACTCGAAAAATGATTTATATTGATAGACTCTTTCTGTTGCCTTTCCATCACAGTAGAAGAAGTTGCTGTTTGATTTTTCACTTCTTTTCTCTGTTCACACGCTTTCATACTGAAACCTAAGCATAAACTAAACAATATACATGCGCTTTTTTTCATCATAACAGTTGTCCCTCCCATCATAATTAAACCATATTTTTCCTTAAAAATAAACTGAATATTTAATATTGTATTTAAAAACCTCGTACAATTAAGTACGAGGCTAATTTCATTTATTCAAATGATTATTTGATTGATCATCCTGTTCTTTTCTTAACTCTTGTTCTTCATCTTTTGGTAATTGTTTATCATTATCTTTAATTGGATTCGTTTCTCTATTTTCTATCATATCATTTGGAACTTGTGGCATTACTCGGCCCACAATAGCGGCTAATTCATCTAGTATACCTTCACCTGTTTTTCCTTTTTTAATTTGCTTTCCGATTTGTTTGAGCCGTTCATACGTATCAACATCTGCTACAACGACTGCATTAGCACCGTCAGGGTCATTTTTTAAACTTTCTGCAACAGAGTATTTAATTGATTCAACTCGAGTTCGATCAAGTTTTGCTTTTACATCAATACCTACAATAGCATATTTTCCCACAACGACCGCCGTTGCATCATTCACACCTGGCACACTTGCTGCTAAAGATGCTAAATGATCTGCTGCTTTTTCATTTGGCTTATTTGATTTATTCGTATAATTAACATTTTTCATTGAAACATTTTTTTGTTCCGGCTTTTCGTTTGGATTGTCTTTTTTTCCAATACTGCATCCAGTTATAACGAAGCAAAGCATCAATATATATATTAGAGTTTTCATTATTTTCACCACTTCACTATTAAGGTTTAATCATAAATTTTTTCAACAGCTTGCATTTTCTTTACCTTTTCCTCGGCCCCGCTATTAGCATTAATGAATATTTGGTACGTATCTTTTCCTAAAGTGCCTACAAATTCATAGCAAAGCACTTCATTATGCAAATCATTGACTACTAAAGCTTTACGTTCTTCCATGACTTTTACATCCGGATTGATTTTCTTTCTTGCTTCTGCTGCAGTTAGCTTTGCCGATGGAACTGTTCGCTTTTGATGTGACGCTAAATATTCTTTTGCGGAGAACCCAACGATAGAACCATCATCTAAAGCAATTTTCATTTGGATTGCTTCTGGATAAATTCGTACTCCATTTTCATTTACTACATACGTAAATACACCAACATTATCATATTGAGAGCTATCATAAAGCTCCATATTATTAAACTTATGGTCCTTTAAAAATTTCAAACCTTTACTACCTGCATCGTTTAAACTAACTTTCTGTTCTTTAATTTCGCGGTTATTCATAACCCAAATTGGATATCCGCCTTTTCCGGTAATATCCATATAGAACTCATTATTCGTTGCTTCATCTTTAATTTTCACACTATAGAAGGATTCTTTCGCACCTTTTCCGCTTTTCTCAACATCTACTTTTTCATTTCCTTTTAAATTCAGAAACGATTTTGCGATTTTCGCCGCTTCATCTTTAGAAATTGCCTTTCCTTCCGCTTCAAATCCGCCTTTTTTATTTTTTTGCGCACTTGTAAAGATCGGTCCGAAGTTTGTAGAAGAATATGATGTTACGTTTTTCTCTACAGTTTTCAATCCATCAATAATTGTGTTATCTGCTGGATCGCGATTTGATGCAAGTGCCATTTCTACATCCATCCAGCGTAAATTATTTTTCAAAACAAGATGTTGTACTTTTCTTAGTTCATCTTGTATATTTCCTGCATTTGAATATAAAGTTTGTAGCGTTTTATATTCTTGCTCATTTAACGGCTCTTTTTCTAAATCACGAATGGCTGCACGGTAACTGAAATCACCGATATTCGCTAAAAATTCTTCCGTTTTATTAAATGGCATTAATGTTAAAGGAAGTTGCCCTACATCCGAGCGAGCTTCAGATGTTAAACGCCATACATCAGCTAATGCAGGTGATAAAGATGATCGTGAATTCATCGCAAGTGTTGTGCCAATTTTATCGTGTAATAAATCGACTTCGTATGCTAAATCATGGAATGCACGTTGATAGCTATTTTCCGCTCGAATTAAAACTGCATTTTTCTCTTGGTGCTCTTTATAGCCCCAATAGCCTGTTCCTACTACACCGACTGTTAATAATACAATGATAATACCTCGTAACATTGTCCCACCTCCGCTCTATTTACAGAAAATATGTTTACCGATTTTTTTAATTTGTGGACGAGTCCAAATCCATTTACTAGTCGCAGTATCTGGATTGAAATAATATAAAGCATTTCCTGTTGGATCCCATCCGTTAATCGCATCTAAAACTGCTTTTTTTGCTGTTTCATTTGGCGTTAAATATATTTGTCCATCGGCTACCGCTGTAAATGCTCTAGGTTCAAAGATTACACCTGAAACAGTATTTGGGAATGACGCACTTGTAACACGATTCAAAATAACGGCAGCTACTGCAACTTGTCCTAAATACGGTTCACCACGCGATTCTCCGTATACTGCGTTTGCCATAAGCTGAATATCATTTTGAGAATAACCGTTCGGAACATTTGTCCCTTTATTTTGAGGTGGTTTATTCTCTTGTGCAGTGCCACCGCTATTTCCTTTATTCGTTGTCGTCCCTTTATTAGCAGTTGACTTGTCATACTTCGTTGCCTTCACGAGCATTTGCTTCGTTTTAGCTCCAGCTAAACCATCAACGGGTAATCCGAATTTCTCTTGAAAATTCCGAAGTGCCCAATATGTACCCCATCCGAAAACACCATCCACTTTTCCCGTATAAAACCCGTTATATTTCAAACGAGATTGCAGTTCAATGACATCTTCGCCAGATGCTCCTCTTTGAATAACTTGATTAGAAAAAGCTTCTACATTCTTTAATTGTATACTACTGACCATTAAAGACAGTCCTATGAACGCAAGTAAAACTGCTATTTTAAAAATAGCTTTTTGGCGCATAATTTTCCCTCCTTAATTACGGAAATGATTTCTTGGTTATGTTTTGTAAAAGCCTCGCTTTTATGTAAAGAAGACAAAAAAATCCAAACTAATATCGTTGAAAAAATATGTAAACAATATAAAAAAGGATAAAAGGAGTTCATCATGAAAAAATTGTTAAAACGTGTCGCACTTGTCATTCTGTTCCTAACAACATGTTCAAATATATATACAGGCTTATCAATTGTTCATGCGCAGCCGCCGTATGCCAAATGGGGTAAACTTGCCGTAGAAAAGACGAAAGAACAATACCCAAAAGCAGAAATTATTGACTATCTTCATATAGGTAGAAAACCAAAAACAGTTCAAATAACTGTTGAAAAATTTAAATTGTGGTTACGTGAGAACGGAAAAGAATACGGTGTTTTTGTTGATGTAGAATTTGAAACGAAGACGGAGAAATTTATAAAGTTGTCGTTTCAGAAGACGAGTAGATAAAGTGAAACCTTAATCAGTGGGGGTTTTGTTCATCTCCCACTAATCATCAGCCCTCACCAATCGGACTTTTACGGGCAGCCCGACAAATAGCTGGATAAAGTGAAACCCCCACTGTTAAAAACAGACACAGTGGGGTTCTTGCATTTCTAAAATTCTTTTCTAAAGTTTCGATTCCCTAAAAATCTTACCAATATACAAATAGAGCCAATTACAACTGCTATCCCTATACTGTATAAAAGTACTTTACCATATCCACCTATTCTCGGATCTAAAAACGGATATGGATACCAATTCACGATTGGACCACGTATTAAGCTATATACAACGTAAAAAAACGGGAATAAAAGCCAACTTGCAGCTTGTTTCCAAGTGATTTTCTTAATAGGTGGATTTAAAATCCAATCTAAAAGCATTGTAATCGGCATGATATAATGTAGCACAGTATTTACCCATGGTATTGCCGTTTGAAGTGACTCTTCTAACCCTCTTAGTAACAAAAAATAAACGAGTCCTGTCGTAAGTATATATACCGTCGCCGCACCACGAAGTATACTAAACTGCTCTGAGCGACCAAATGTAGCTGTTCCGATACTACTTAAAAGGAGAATACATGCAACTAAAATGTTACTTTCGATAGTAAAGAAACTAAAAAAGTTAACTGGATTGAACGGTTTCACTTGTGCCCTGATTATGAATTGCGTAATAATGGCGCTACATACTAGAAGACTTAAACAGAATCTAAATAAAGATAAAATTTTTTCATCCTTCATACATTCCCTCCTTTTCTTATATATAATTAGAATTTCCCTGTACATGCTCAATAAATAGTTTTAATGGAACGAGCCCACGTTTTGGCATATGACTACTTATAATAGCTACTACTTCTAACTGAGGAATGATAACGATGTATTGTCCGCCGTATCCCATAGCGAAATATATACAATACGGTATGTGAAATCTTTCGGTATGTAATACCCACCAGTGATATCCATATGCGCCGACATGTTCATATGTTTCAAAATGCGCCCTACTTGACTCTTCTAACCATTTCGCTGATACAATTTCTTTTTCATCCCAATATCCATTTTGCAAACATAATTTTCCTAATTTTAATAAATCGGTAGATTTCATTTTCATACCGAAGCCGCCGACATATATACCCTGCGGATCTTGTTGCCACTCGTATTCGTTAATTTCTAATGGATTAAATAAATATTTCTTTGCAAACCGCTCTGTCGACATTCCAGTAGCTTCTTGAATAATATAGCTCAGTAAATGAGAAGAACCTGAATTATAATTCATTTTTGTAGCAGGTTCTTCAATTATTGGCTTTTCTAATATGTACTGTACCCAGTTCTCTGATTCTACAAAGTCATTTGGGAATACTACTCCATTCCCAAACTCTTTCCAGTCCTCACCAGTAGTCATTGTTAATAAGTGATATAGTGTTAAATTATGTTTTCCCCTAGGTACATTTTCAATCCACTCTGTGATCGGTGTATGTATATCATTTATATAGCCCTTATCAACTGCAATACCAATTAATAAAGATACGATACTTTTTGTAATCGAATTTATTTTATATAAGTTATTTGCACATTCGGGTGTTTTATAATACTCAGTTGTTAATTGTCCTTTTTGATAAACAAGAAATGTATTCACTTTTTTCTTTTCGAATTTATTTTCTAGTTGCTTGAAATCCAAAAACTTTACCTCCATTTAAATAGTTAATCCATTTATTATATCTTGTTCCTTCATTTTAAACATAATTGTGCTCAAATAAAAATAAACCTGTCAGCCATAATGAACTGACAGGTTTATTTTTATAATTTCGTACGAACATTCCAAAGCTCTGGGAAGAATTGTTGATCAAGTACTCGCTTTAAATAAGAAACACCGGAGGATCCACCTGTCCCCATTTTATGTCCAATAATTCTTTCTACTGTTTTCATATGACGGAAACGCCATTGTTGTAGCCAGTCTTCAATATCAATCAATTTTTCAGCAAGCTGATATAAATTCCAATATTTTTTCACATCCGCATACACTTCTAACCATGCTGCTTCTACTGTTGCATCTTCTTCATAAGGCTGCGTAATATCACGGTTTAACACATCTTTATGAATAGGGAATCCTTCTTTTACTAATGCTTGAATCGCGACATCATATAGACTTGGTGCATGTAGCGCTTTATGAAGTCGTGCATGTAATTCTGGATCCTTTTCATAAATTTTTAATGCATGTGGCGTTTTATAGCCAAGTGCATACTCAATCATACGATATTGATACGATTGAAAACCTGAAGCTTGACCGAGTGAATCACGAAACTCAATATATTCTGATGGTGTTAATGTCGCAAGAATATCCCAAGATTGAATAATTTGAGACTGAATTTTTGATACACGTGCTAACATTTTAAAAGCTGGTTGTAATTTATCTTGTTTAATAGATTCAATCGCCGCATTTAGCTCATGTAAAATGAGCTTCATCCAAAGCTCACTTGCTTGGTGAATAACGATAAATAACATTTCATCATGATGGTCTGATAATCTTTTTTGAGAAGATAGTAAACTATCTAATTGTAAATATTCCCCATACGTCATATTCTCTTTAAAATCCGTATGAATCCCTTTTTCCATAATTACTTTTTCATTTTCTTTCATATTAGCCAAACGCCCCTTTTATATGATTCTACTTATATTGGTCTAATAACGGCTCGAACTGGACTTCCATCCGCATCAGTTAATGCAAGTGGTAATGCAATCAATTCATAATCACCGTCTGCTACATGATCTAGTACGACATTTTCTAAAATATGAATTCCATGTTTAAATAATTGATGATGCGCTGCTAATTCTTTATCATCTAGCGGATCAACTGATGGGACATCTACTCCGATTAAACGAATACCTTTCTCCGAAAGAAAAGGTGCTATGTCTGCACGTAAATGAGGGATCACATCTGGAAATTCTTCAGCTTTTCCATGTGAAGATGTACGTAATAATAATCGTTCTACACCTTCTAAATGAAAGCTTTCTAATTCCTTTTTCCCGATGCTTTCAAGATTAGAAACGTCAATAATCCGTGCTGGGCCAACATAAACTTGAACATCTAAATCCAATACTTTCTTTCCATCATTATCAAAATGAAATGGTGCATCAATATGAGTGCCTGTATGAATACTCATCGTTAACTTTCCAACATTTACCGAGCCACTTTCTTCTTTTGACCATGAAACTTCATATGAGAACGGTGTGTCTCCTGGCCACGTTGCAATATCATTATTTAGCGGTTGTGAAATATCAATCCACTCTGATGTTTTCATGCTTATGCCACAACCTCTCGCTTATTTTCAAACTGTTTATACTCTTCTTCTTTCATAATTTTCTTTAATATTTGTACAGATTTCCACACTTCTTCATATGTGTTATATAAAGCGACCGGCGCCAGTCTTACTCCATTAGGTGCTCGGAAATCAGGGATAACTCCATTTGCTTTTAGCGCTTTACAAATACGTGCTGCTTCTGCATGTTCTAAATATATGTGCCCGCCACGTTTTTCATCCTCTAATGGATTTCCAATTGTAAATCCGAAATCTTTTAATTCGTGATCAATTAAATTCAGCATATATCTTGTAATATGTAAAGATTTTTCGCGTAAACGTTCAATACCAGCATCTTTAAACATTTCAAGAGAACCAATTAAAGGTGCTGTACTTAATACGTGCGGTGTACCAATTTGATAAGCACCTGCATGATCGGCAGCTGTTAATATATGCTCCATATCAAACTGTTTATCTTTTCTAGAACTAAACCATCCAGACAATCCTGGCAGTCTATTAAAATGTTTACTATTTACATAAAGGCCTGCAACACTACCCGGTCCTGCATTTAAATATTTATAATTGCACCAAACAGCAAAATCGACATCCCAATCTTTGAAATGATGCGGAATAGATCCTATTGAATGGCATAAATCAAATCCAATGTGAATGCCGCGTTTATGAGCTTCCGTTGTTAAACTTTTCATATCAAGAATTTGACCACTTCTATATAAAACAGAAGGTAATAAAATTAAAGCGATATCATCTTCCATCGCATGGATAATATCTTCTTCAGAAAGTGTTCTACCATCTCGGCTTTTCACTCTTACTAAATGCTCCTCTGGATCTAATCCTTTTAAACGAATTTGACTTTGAAGTGCATAAATATCTGATGGGAAAGTCAATTCATCCGCAAGTATTTTTGTACGTATTCCTTTCGGCTCATAAAACGTCGCAATAACTTGGTGTATATTCGCAGTTGTGGAACCGGTTACAATAGTTTCTTCCGGTAAAGCTCCAATAAGAGGGGCTGTAAGTTTACCTAATTTCTCTGAAAGGAAAAACCACGGATGCTCACCTTCTGTCCAGCCGTCAATACCATACTCTTTCCACGAATCTAGCAACGTAAGTAATGATTTCTCTGCTCTTTTTGAAAGTAGCCCTAATGAGTTTCCATCTAAATATATAGTACCTTCTTTTTTATAGAATTCAGTTTGAAAATCTTTCAGTTCATCATGTTTATCACATTCAAGCGCATACTCATAAGTTGGTTGAAATGGTTCTTTATACATGGTGTCACCTTCTCTTAATTTTCTTTTTATTCTAACTAATTGAAATATATCACCTTAATTGATACAACGTCAATGATATTATGTCAGTTGACTTTATATATGAACTTCTTTTACAATACAATTATATTTTCAGATATTTCAGTATAAAGAGGTGATTCTTTGAAAAACAGTACCCTTTCATCAAGAAAACACCGCTCCTTAGAAACGAAGAAGAAACTATTACACTCTGGTTACACTATTTTTATACGTAACGGATTTCAAAAAACGACAATTACACAAATTATTAAACATGCAGAAACCGGATATGGTACAGCATATGTATACTTCAAAAACAAAGATAATCTCCTAATTAGTTTAATGGAAGATGTTATGAATCAATTTTATGATATTGCTGAGCGCTCCTTTTCGCCTCAAACAAAAGAGGAAGCACATAAAATGATTCAAAATCAAGTTAGAGCATTTCTACAACTAGCAAAGAAAGAACGAGCTATTTTACAAGTAGTACAAGAAGCGATTGGATTATCAAAAGAAATACGTCAAAAATGGGACGAGATACGGGAACGCTTTATAAACAATATTACGCAGGATATTACATACTCTCAAGAAAGTGGATTAGCACAGCCTGAATTAAATAAAGAAATTGTAGCACGTGCTTGGTTTGCGATGAATGAGATGTTTCTTTGGACGATTGTGAAAAATGATAACAATCTAGAGTTGGAAGAGATAATATATACATTGACAGAAATGTATACCACTGGGTTATATAAATAGCACATCTTCAATAAATAAGGTGTGCTATTTTACATCTATAAAAATATATTATCCGGGTATGGTAGTGCTAAAGGAGGCTTTTCAGAAAATGAGAAATATTGTAGTTTTAAAGATTCACCATCTATCGATTTCAGTTTTCCACTAGTAATTTCACATTCAAACACAACAACAATATATTCTACTTGATCGCCATTCGGATATATATGACGGAACCTTTCCCCTCCAAATACCCCTTTTTGTTTTTTTACTTGTACTTTCAATCCTGTTTCTTCCCATACTTCCCGAATTACTGCTTCTTCTGGAGTTTCTCCAGGTTCAATTGCTCCAGCTGGCAAACTCCAGTATTCTCCACCAGGATATTGAAATAAGATTTTCCCTTGCTCATTTTTAATAACAGCAGCTATACTCGGTATTAGAATTAGTTCACAGCCTAATTGCTCACGGATTTTTTTATAATATAGCGACATCGACATATAATTCTCTCCCACTCCAATAATAAACAACTGTATTTTCTGACACCTATTGTATAATAATACCAATAGCAATTTCTATATAGAAAGGATAAGAAAATGACCCAAGTACAACTAGTAAATAGCTTCCTATCATTTTTAGGTACGACAAAACAGCCTACTAGCTTAAAGTTTTTAAATGAGCTTATTAAAGCTCATCAAGAAAAAGTAAAGTGGGAAACTCTTACTAAAATAATCGACTGGGAAAAAGGTAAGAAAACAGAGGATTATTTTCCTTCCATTGAGACATACATAAACTGTATTACAACAAAAGGTCTCAGGGGTACTTGTTGGACGCACTCAATTAGATTTCATTGGTTATTATCAAATCTTGGTTTTAATGTTCATTATATGTATATGGATCCCGGACATTTATGCTTACGGGTTAACTTAGACCAACCTTATTATGTTGATGTTGGTTATTGTGCACCTTTATTCCAATCTTACCCACTTTATGAATCATTTCAAGTAAGTAATGTAAGAGAAACTTTCACTTATGAAGTCTCAAATAATAGGATTAAAATTGCTAGAAATCCAGGTCCAGCAAAAATCTTACATGCAGAGCCAATACATTTATCAAGTATGAAAGAACTCATTACAAAGTCTAACGATTGGCATACATCTCCTGTATTAAAGAAAATTCAGATTTTCGGTTATATCGATGGTATTCCAACTTCTATTAATGATAATGTTTTAAAACGATATTTCCAAGGTAAGAAAAGAGAACATAACCTTACCTCTTTTGAACTTACTTATTGGATAACAGAAAGATTTCGTATTGATCAAGAAATATTTGAACGAGCTATTAAAATTTTCAATGAAAAATCTTCAAATAATAAAAACGTTACTCAATCCTTTGAGTAACGTTTTTCTCTTAATATGTCTTTAATATTAATTTTCTTTATTATAAGCAGTTTCTACACACTCTGCTAGACGCTCTATTTGTTCTATAGTTAAACCTCGTGAAATCCAGCCTGTTAACTTATACATCATTTTATAATAAAAATTACTAGGTTCATATTCTGAAATTACTGTTAGTGCTGTACCTTCCTCATCTTCTTCTAACATATAAGTCATTGCTGAATATCCTTGCTTCATTTCACTACCAAGTGAAATAATATGCGGTGCATCGTATTCAAGGATTTCTACTTCAGCCTCGAATATTTTCTTACCGACTTTTTGAACAGTAATATATTTATCTCCTACACGTGGATTCTCTTTATCCATATTTGAAGGATAGCGATTTTCTATTATAAACGTATTCCATTCTTTTATTTTTTCATCTTCTATTATGTAGTCACATACAACATCCAATGGTGCTTTTATTACTATTTCAATTGCAAAACTCATTATAATGCCCCTCTCAAATACCCTATCCATTTCTATTTTAACTAAATCATTATGCCATATTTTATATAGTGAAATACAAGTAGAATTTCAACTTTTTATTGTGAGGGGGATTCAATAAATAATCATTTTTTATTAATTTAAAAACTTATTCATATAAAATATTTTATTAAAGATACAACAATTAAAAACAAAGCCACGAGTAGTAAAGCAATTCCTATACTTCTATTTTCTTTTCCGTTATTTTTTAAATTTTGCACACCTAAGCTAACTAACATAAACCCTAAAAGCGTTTGTAAAATTAGCATACTCAGTTCCGAAGTATCATTCCAACTATAAATGGAATACCCCATTATAATAATTGCAAGTAAAACAGTTACGATCCTATTCATACGCAAACCCTCCCTTTTTAAAAAGAAACCGCTAAGTTTTCTTAGCGGTTTTATTAACAATTTATATTTAGTAAATGTGCTTTTCATGAATTTGATATAAGTCAAAAGAATTTCCTGTCCAATATAACTACGCATGTTAGCCCACTTTTTCTTTATTCAGTCTACTTACAATTCCAACAATAAATTTATATTCAACCCTTCTCTTCTTATCTTTCTTAAAACCCTCTTTCGTATCAAAAATAAAACAAGTTTTCCGAAACCAAATACGTACGTATAATGACTCAAAATAAATAGGTTTTATAATACCTCGTTCTTCAAATTCAGTCCCATCTTTATTTTCAGTTTCCGTTCGAACAAACCACCTATTCCCGATTCCAATTTCAATGTACTTCACACACTAACCTCCATTAGGAAATTTCCCTTCTAACAATTCTATTATTTCCCCGGTAAGCGCACATTCCGACAGAACATGAGCCCACAAAGAAAAAGTAGATTGCAAAAATCTACTTTATAACTTATATTTTTGCATTCGTTTATAAAATGTACTACGGGGTACATTTAATAGTTTTGCAGCTAACGAAACATTTCCATTTGTCTTTTGTAATGCTTCAATCATGCTATCACGCTGTATTTTTTCGCGAAAATGTAATGTATGTTCTGTTTTATTTTCAGCTTGCAACTCAAGTTGTTCTTGATTTCCCATCATTGTTTGTATCAAAAAAACGACTTGTTTTTCGCATATTTCCCGTCCTTGCGACAAAATGTAAATACGTTCTAATACATTTACTAGTTCCCGAATATTTCCGGGCCATGTATGTTGTAAAAATTGATTGTATATACTCTTTGGAAATACAACATTCCAATTCTTCCGTTCGCAAAAGTGTTGTATAAAATATGGGATATCCTCTTTTCTTTCTATTAACGATGGAACATATAACGGATAAACGTGCAAACGATAATATAAATCTTGACGGAATTTCCCTTCTTCTACTAACCGTAGTAAATCTTTATGTGTGGCAGTAATAATACGAATATTTACTGGTACCAATTTTGAACTCCCAATTGGAGTTATTGTGCGTTCTTGTAAAACACGCAATAATGCTACTTGCATCTCTGGTGGTACTTCACCAATTTCATCTAAAAATAATGTTCCTCCGTTTGCTTGTTCAAATTTCCCTTTATATCCTTGACGTCGCGCACCTGTAAATGCACCTTCAGCATAACCGAACAATTCACTTTCCATTAATTCTTTAGGCAAAGAACCGCAGTTAACAGCTATAAAGGGCCCGTCTTTTCTTGGACTATTTTCATGAATCGCTCTCGCGACATATTCCTTTCCTACTCCTGTCTCACCACATACATACACACTAGCATCAGTCGGTGAAACAAGCTTAATTTCTTCTAGTGTGTGTTGAAATGCTCTGCTTGTCCCGGTAACTCCTGGAAAAGTAATTCCTTTTATAAATGTGAAAGTAGAATATGTATTCATTTGTTTGTTTTCCTTTAAATACATACATTTCCCAATCATTCTTTCATTACTATATACCGGTATCTCTAATTTAGTTTCCAATCCATGGTGCATTAACTCTTCAACTTTCATTCTTGACCAATTATTTATTCGTTCACGAACGCTCTTACTCGCAGAAACGATAACATCACGATGATTACAAATAACTACTTGTTCATCACTATCAATAACATCTAAAAAACGATGAATTAAGTGTAATTCATTTTGATGAACTCTTATGCTACATTCACGTTCTATCGCATGTGCAATTGAAGTTACCATACCGAGCATATATGGATGCGAAAATTCAATTGGACACGAGAAATCTAGAACACCAATTAATTTCCCATCATCATTATGAATGGGAGCAGCCGCACAACTCCAGCTATGAGATGCCACGGTATAATGTTCAGTACCACTTATCATAATAGCTTCTTCAATTTCTAGCGCTGTTCCAATTGCATTTGTGCCAACAGCTGCTTCCGTCCATTTTACACCTTCAATAAAATTAATATGTTTCGCTCGCTTTAACGTTTGTTTATTTCCACTTAACGATAGAACATAACCATCTGGATCGATTAATAATGCCATCATTTGTAGTTCATCAATGGTTTTTCTCATATTTTGTATTTGAGGTAATGCTATATCAAGGAAAATTTCACTCTTTTTCTTTTGTTCTTGAAAAAAAACAGAAGACAAAATTTTCTGACCTTTACTCATATGAGGATTCACATTTGCTTGTTTACATCGGTACCATGATTCTGAAATTCTTTCGTTTATACGGTTCGAATCAAGGACTCCTTCATCAATAAACTTTTTCCATGTATGTAAGTAAAACGGTGAAGCTAACATTGTATCATCTCCCTTTTAATTGTTTTGGAGATTTATAAAACATACTTTTATTATAAAACTGTATAAAAGCGTTTTCAATAAAACTAGCAAGACGACACAAATATGTTAATAATTTGAATATCCTAATGCATTTCTTTATTCTTTTTTAGTAGCACTATATTTTGTATAATGGACGCAAAGAAAATACATAACCAAAACCACTTTTGTGGATTACCATTTATAAAGAAAACAATCACGGCTATTGCAAATAAAATAGTGGATGCTAAACTAAAATATAATTTTGTTCTAATTTCTATTATCCCTCACCCCTCTGTTACTTTACGGTACATACTAACTCTTCATTTTTCATCTCTACTATGTACTCCTGTAAAACATATTCTTTCCCGCCATGGTTTTCATACCATTCATGTATTCTTTTAATATGCCTCTCGTCACTTCTAATTTTCGATTCTATTTCATTATACTGTTCATAACTATCATATTCCCATATGGCAAATACTTCAGACGTACCATTCTTATTATCTTTCATCCAGCGTCCTATTAGCCTAGAACCATGCTTTAATTGATTAGGTAAGTTCGTATTATTGAAATGATCATTAAATACTTCTATGAATTCATTTTTCACTACATAGTACTTCCTTCTGTAAAACATACCTCTTCCCCTCTTTTATGAAAAGTATTAGTAAATCTTCCCATCACTACCGTATTATAATACTTTCCATCCGATAGTCTTTTGTCATTTTTCAAAATGCCTTCTACTTCAAAACCTATTTTTTTATAAAGATGAATAGCTTTCTCGTTTGTCTCTAATACTTGTAAAGATATTTTATTTACTGCATTTTCGTCAGCCCATTTAATAGATTGTTGTAATAGGCTCTTACCCATTTTATATCCCCAAAACTCTTTTAAAATGCAAACACCAAACTCCACTTTATGAGATAATCTCTTAAAATTTGATCCTTCACACCTTGAAAATCCAACGATTCGATTGTGCACTTCTGCAACTAAAAAGAGATTCTTCGTTTCTTCACTATCTGTTTTTATTATTTTTTGAAACCCTAGGTCATCTATAAATCCCTCTCCAGCATCTCTATCCATATTTTCAGTTTCTCCATCAATCTGAACTCTAATTTTCGATAACTGCTCAGCATCTTTCTCAGCTGCAGAACGAATTGTATAAGTTAATCCATTTATATGAAACTCTTGCTCTTTTACAATCATGTCAAACTCCTTTCAAATGAATATAATGGCGCTATTACAACTTGTTTACCTTGTTTCTCAAATTCCTGAACAGTTTCTTTACTAGCCTCTTCGTCAGTTATAATAAGGTCAATTTCTTTTAGAGACTCTCCTCTTATAAAACAATCTATTCCAAGTTTATTATGCGGAGCTAAACAAATATTTCTTCTAGCAATTTCACTTACTCTTTTACTAAAATAAGCAACTTCAGGTGTTGCAGTACTAATACCTTGTAATGAAATGCCTCCACCTGTAGAGAAATAAAAATCAATAGAAAATCTACTTATCAATTCAGAGGCAAATGTATCAGTAATATTTCCTGAAGGCTTTACTTTTCCACCAATTAAATATGTATCGATGTTCTTATATTCTCTTAGATGACCAGCTATTTCTATAGAATTCGTAATAACCGTAAATGATACTTCCGGTAAATATTTCAGCATCGCATTATGAATGGAAGCCCCGCCAATAAAAATAGAATCATCTTCTTGTATATAAGATGCCGCAACTTTTGCAATTGTGTCCTCATATATTGAGCTATCACTATAACGTTTAGCTGGTTCCGCAGCTAAGTTCCTCACTCGCGTAAGTTCAATTGCACCTCCGTGCGTTCTTTTTAATAAACCATCCTTTTCCATAATAGACAAATCTCTTCTTATAGAATCAATAGACATATCAAATCTTTCCGCAAGTTCCTTTGCGATTACTCTTCCATCTGTATTAAGTAGTTCTAAGATTCTCTCTCGACGTTCTTCAGTAAACATGTTATCACCACCGTTATTGAAGATTCAGAAACTTAAACTTTATTTTAATTATATGTATGCCTCTTCTGTTTTACAATATTTTCAGTTCTTATTTATTCCGTTTTATACAGCCTTCTCCCTCTTTCTATCCCAATAATTTGCCAACCAAATAAATGTATATCTGTATATTACGCAAAAATACTTCCATTTACCTTCCTGTTGATGTAAAATTATTCCTATGTTTTACTTTTTAATACAGAAAGGGATTACTATGAAATCATTAATCAAAACGACATGTACAGCATTATTATTTACTGGAATATTAACAGGATGTAATAGCAATACTACATCAAAACAAGAAAAGAGCGCTCTCGAAAAGAATGCAATGCACTATGGAGAAATAGTTAAAAACGAATACTATAGAGCAACAGTTGAAAATGCAAAGTTTGAAAAAATAGACAAAGAGCGGCGCCTTACTACTCGTGTTATGATTAATAATGTTCGGGACGATGGACAAACTATTGATCTTTCGGAAATAAAATATTTCATACAAGATGAAAAAACTGGTCAGAAATATGAAGGTGAAGCTCATCCGATAGATGACGAGCACTATAAAAATGTTCCACACGAATTCTCTTTAACTACTGACGTTGTGTTTGAACTGAAAACTTCACCAAAAGATTTAAATAATATGTATTTATACATAGATAGCAAAGCTGCGCCGTTAACAAATACATATTGGAAGCTTGATAATTTAGTATCTAAATAGAAAGACCAGTCTTACATGACTGGTCTTTTTACATTCATACATTTACCTTTCATTAACACTTATATTCATTTTCTAATAACAACTTGAATAACATCAGCTAAACCAGTGTGCCCTTTCCCTTCAACTCGCTCTTGTTCTCCATTAAAGAAATGAATTACCTTATGTTCTTCACACCAAGTAAGAATATCAATTGGATCATACAGCATATCAACATCTTTTGGTCCACCAGTACCATAGTTTATTTGTTTTTTTGAGTAAACTTCAAACATAATTAAACCACCAGGCTTTATCGTTTGTATCATTTTACCTAATATCATTTTTTTATAATCATCATGAAAATGTCCAAATACCATAATTGCTGCATCATATTCATTTTCTGGCAAACTATCAGCTAATAAATCTACTTTTTTTGTATGCACGTTTACATTATGCTTCTCTGCCAATTTTTTTGTCTTCTCTAATCCATCTTCCGAATAATCAATAGCTGTTACTTCGTTCCCTTGTCTTGCTAGAAATACAGCATTTCTACCTTCTCCCTCCGCAAATGCTATTACTTTATTGTGATTTGCTAAACGAAATGCTTGTTCTTTAATAAATGTATTAGGTTCTTCCCCGTAAAAATATTCATCTGATTTATATCGATCATTCCAAAATTTAGTCATCATCTTCTCTCCTTCTTCATATCATTTTCTAACTACAATTAAAGATATCAAAGAGTCTTTTTATCCTTAATTAATTTAAAAATAAAAGCAGATTAAAAATCCACTTTTATTTTTTTCGCAAGATCTACGATTTTTTGATTTCGTAACTCTTCTTCCATTTTCTCTTCTGCTGCGAGCATTACTTCATTAATTAAACATCCAGGTTTGTCATGTAAACAACATTCAAACAATGATGTTTTACCTTCAATTGCATGTATAATATCTAAAAATGAAATATCTTCCCAATTCTTACTAAGCGAGTAACCGCCCTTTGGACCAGATGATGAATGTATCATCCCTTCCTTCGTCAACTTAGTTAGTATTTTAGACAAGTACGTTGGTGAAACATTTTGCATTTCTGCTAATTGGTGAACACTAACTAACTTATTTGGTGTAGCCTTTGCCAGAAAAAGCATTGTATGAAGAGCATAATTTGTAGCTTTAGAATATTTCATAATACAGCTCCTATTGTAGACTTCATGTATCTACAATAACTTTATTTTTTTATTATGTCAAACGTTTGTAATACTCCATACAACATTATTTCTTCACAAGTAATACATCTGCCGCGAAAATCGTCACTTCTCTAAATGGAGAGTCAAATAAAACACCTAGTTCAAAACCATCTTCAGTAAGAGCTATTTCATGATATAACCATCAAGCATTTTCAAAGTTTTCCGGCATAGAACACTTTGTTACTCCTATAAAGGTTACTTCAAGTTTATCAAATTCACTAAAAGTACCACTGCAATCTAATACGATAGACAAAGTATCTTCTGATTCTCTCTTTACTACTTTAATTACACTATCGTGTAGTGATGTCTTGTGTAACTGAGCGACATTTGACGGAAGTTTTTTCTCAATGGAATTAAAATATTCTACGTATGATTGATCTAATTGTGCCACTCTTTTCTCATAATCTGTTGACCACTCTCGCATACGTTTTTTCAGTTCACCAGATGGGTATTTTGAATTAGTTGTGATGTTTTGTATAATTGAGTATATCGATTCAGGAAGGAATTTTAATAAATCTATTTTCCTTTCCTCTATTTCTTCCTTTAAACTTTGTATATCCATTTCTGACCATTCTTTTATAGACTCTATAAAACTTACAAATTCTAAAACTTGCATTTTTTTTATACCAATCTCTTGTAAAATATTTCAATGATACCTCTCCTAAAACATTTTTAAATCTGGTAAAAACAATATATCCACTTATTATATCATTCCAATAACTATTTTTTCTAAAGAAAAAATGTAAAACTGTAAATATTCCGCCTATTATTTCTAAAACTTCAGAATATTTACAAAAGTATAAAATTAGAATACATTTTAGCTGTACAAGATTCACCTGTACAAAAATTCAAACAAAAAGGGATGGTTATATGTTGAAGAAATTAGTAGCAGGAACATTAGTAGCGGGTTTTGCATTAACTGGAGGACTAGGTGCGGTAAGTGCTGAAGAAAAAAGCAACACAATTAAGTCATTTGATTATTTAAAAGTGGATGAACAAAATGTTAATTCATTTGCAAAATTAAATGATCAAGATAAGAAAAAAATCCAAATTACTATGGTATTACCAGAGCAAAATGAAAATGGGGATTGGCTAGCTTACGGTTTTACTAGTCGTGAAACATTAGATGCGTATATTGAAAAGGATAAAAAAGCAATTAAAAATAAAATTAATCCTTTAGGTAGCGGTGCTGGTAGTACTGATTTTTATGAACATAAAGATAAAGGTGGCCAATATATTTACTGGAGCAGCGGATTTAAAAACTTACCGTCTAGCTGGAATGACAGAATTTCTTCTGTAAGTACGGCGTCACCTTCTGCAAGTTATTCAACGACACTTTGGGAGCACACTTCAACACAAGGATATGGAAAAGGCGTTTTATTTAAACACGCTGATTGGTACGGTAAAACTGCTAATTTAGCTGCTGATTGGAACGATATTACTTCAGCGATTGAAATTAAATAGTAATAAGACATTTAATTTCTTCTATAAAAATTCAAACCACTATTCTCTCTTTCATTTAGAGAATAGTGGTTTATCATATTTCTATTTAAGCATGTACAGCATGTCCTACTGCTTGCATTAACGCTTCATGAATAGCCTCAGATAAAGTTGGATGTGCTGCAATATAATCTCTCATTATATCAGCGGTAACTTCTGTATGAATCATTACGGTTCCTTGACCAATAAGTTCAGTTGCATAAGGACCGATAATAGAAATCCCTACAATTTCTTGGTATTTAGGTTCCACAATGACTTTTACTTTCCCTACTTGTTCTCCTAAAATAAGAGCTTTTCCGTTCGCTGTAAAAGGAAATTCTCCGATGAGAATATCACCATATTGTTCTCTTGCACCTTTTTCACTTAACCCGACACTAGCTATTTCTGGAGCTGTGTATATACATCGAGGCACAGCGTGATAATTTAATTTCACGTCTTCTCCACTTGCGTGTAATGCTGCTGTCGTTCCTTCATGGAAGGCAACGTGAGCAAGCTGAATTCCACCGATCACATCACCAGCTGCGTAAATATGTGATACGTTCGTTTGCATATGTTCGTTCACAGCAATCCCTTTATTTGAAAACTGAACCCCTGCTTTTTCTAAATCTAATTGTTGTACACGTGGTTTTCGGCCGACAGAAATGAGAACATATTCCGGGTTAGCTTCTTGGATACTACCTTCATATTCAAATGAAGCTTGCTTCTTATAATTATTTAATCCTTTTAAAGCAGCTCCTGTAAATATTTCTACGCCATCACTTTCTAATTTCTCTCTTAAAATATGTGCGATATCTTCATCTTCACCTGGTAATAATTGCGGTGCCATTTCAACAATCGTAACTTTTGTCCCAAGGCGACTATAAATACTTGCAAACTCACATCCTATTACACCACCGCCAACGATTAACAATGAAGATGGTACACTCTCAAGAGACATCGCATGGCTACTATTTAAAATCCATTTTCCATCAAACGGAGCGAATGGTAATTCTGTAGGTTCGGAACCAGCTGCGATAATAAAGCTCTCTCCATCAACTACTTCTTCTTTATTTCCTTGTACAACTCGCACACGATGATCCGTTTCGAATTTCGCTTTTCCTTTTATAACTTTAATTTTATTTTTCTTCATTAAATATTGTATTCCTTGGACGAGTTGCATTACGATTTGTGATTTCCTCGCCTGTATTTGATCCCAATCAATTGATATACTTCCTGTATTAAGCGTAACCCCATAATCATTCGCTTTTCTCACAATGTCATGCACTTCTGCACTTTCTAACAATGATTTCGTCGGCATACACCCAACATTTAAACACGTTCCGCCAAGGTCAGCTTCATCAATAAGAGTGACCTCTTTTCCATTTTGAGCCGCGGTAATTGCCGCTACATATCCAGCTGGTCCGCCTCCAATTACAACTAATTTACTCATTCTCTCACCTTCTCTTTATAAAAGAATTGTTATAGGTTCTTCTAAATAATATTTAATTGTGCGTAAAAATGCAGCTGCTGGTGCACCGTCTAGTACACGATGATCGAATGTTAAACTTAAAGGTAACATACTACCTTTTTTTAATTTTTTCCCTTTATATACAGGAACATGTTCAATTGCGCCAATACCTAAAATACCAGTCTCAGGTGTATTTAATACAGGTGTGAAATATTCAATACCAAAGCTACCTAAATTACTAATTGTAAATGTCGTTCCGTGCATATCATCACTACTTAAGCTACCTGCTCGCGCCTTTTGTGCCATATCCTTAATCTCTTTAGACAACTCTACTAAAGATAAATTATTTACAAAGCGAATAGCTGGAACGACTAATCCTTTTTCTAATGCGACTGCTATGCCTAAATGCACATGTTCAAATTGATGAATTGCATCATCTATATAAGCGCTGTTCATTTCTTTATGCTCTCTAAGCGCTAATACAACAGCACGAGAAACGAAATCCGTAATGGTTAGTTTGTTTTCGTATCGTTTTTGTACAACTTCCGCTATGTCTTTATGTAATGCAACTAAATCTGTAACATCTACTTTCATCGTTAATGTTAATTGCGCACTATTTTGTAAGCTTGCATGCATACGACTCGCAATTGCTTTTCTCATACCAGTAACAGGAACGACTGTACTTTCTTCTTGTTCAGGTACTTCTGGATTTGCTACTCTTTCTTCTAGCGCCTTTAATACATCTGCCTTTGTAATCCTTCCGCCAGGACCTGTACCAACTAATGCCTTGATATCCAGATTTTCAGACTTTGCAATTTTCTTCGCTACAGGTGAAATTTTAATTCTTTGCTTCGATACTTCTTTCCCATTTGGTTCTTGATTTTGTATATTTTGTACTTCTATATTAGATGTTTTTTCTTCTATAACATGTGTGCTTTCCTGCATTTCTACTTTTTCATTCGGTTTACCGATGTAGCAAATTACAGTACCAGGCGGCACTCCTTCATCTTCACTTACAGCTATATCAAGTACCGTACCATCAGCTGGCGCTTCAATTTCCGTTTCAATTTTTTCTGAATTAATACTAGCAATCAGTTCTCCTTTTGCTACATTATCGCCTGCTTTAATATTCCAGCTCGTAATAATACCTTCTTTCATCGCCATACCTAACTTCGGCATTACAACTTCTACAGCCATGTGTCTCTCTCCCTTCTCATCGTTTTATTACACATGTAATAAAGATTGGTCTCCAATCATTTCTGATACAGTTTCAATTACTTTTTCTGGCGTTGGCAAATACAACTTTTCAAGTGGTGGTGAGAACGGAACAGGTGTATGTGGTGCTGTAATTCGTTTAATAGGTGCATCTAACAAATCAAAACCTTTATCCGCTACAATTGCCGCAATATCTGTTGCGATACTACATCTTGGATTCGCTTCGTCAATAACGATAAGACGATTTGTTTTTTCAACAGATGATAAAATAGTATCTTCATCAAGCGGTGATAAAGATCGTGGATCAATTACTTCTACTTCAAGCCCCTTTTTCGATAATTGCTTTGCAGCTGCAAGTGCTGTATGAACTTGTTTTCCGATTGCGACAATTGTTACATCAGAACCTTCTCGTTTAATATCTGCTTTTCCTAAAGGAATTGTATAATACCCTTCCGGCACTTCACCTTTCATATTGTAAAGTGTTTTATCTTCAAAGAAGATTACTGGATCATCATCTTCAATTGCTGCTAATAATAAGCCTTTTGCATCATACGGCGTGGAAGGAACAACAACTTTAATACCTGGTATGCTCGTAAATAATGCGTACAAACTTTGTGAATGCTGAGCTGCTGCACTAAAACCAGCACCATGCATCGTACGTACTGTAACGGGTACTTTTGCTTTACCTCCAAACATATAACGGAATTTCGCACCTTGGTTTAATACTTGGTCAAGACAACTACCGATAAAATCATTAAACATTAACTCAGCTATCGGACGTAACCCAGTTGCAGCAGCTGCCATCGCAGCTCCCATATAACCCGCTTCAGAAATTGGTGTATCCAATATACGATTTCGGCCAAACTCTTGTACAAGTCCTTTCGTAACACCAAGAACACCACCCCAAGCTTCATCATCTTGCAGATGATCAACTTGTGCACCGCCTGCAACATCTTCACCTATTAAAATTACATTTTCATCACGACGCATTGAGATTTTCATCGCTTCATTAATTGCAGTTGACATACTGACTGTTCTAGTCATAATTTTTCACCCTCCTCTTATTTGTAAGAAACGTATACATCTTTTAATAATTCTTCATCGTCTGGGTATGGACTATTTTCACTAAATTCAATGGATCTTTGTACTGCATCATCTACTGCTTTTTCCATATCAACAAGTTCAGATTCCGTTAATAAACCTTCATGAATTAAATGCTTACGGAAATTCACAATCGCATCTTTTTCATTTAAATGTTCTTCTTTTTCTTCTGATGTTTTATATGTTTGCGCTTCACCTTCAAAATGACCGTAATTACGATATGTCATACATTCAATAATTGTTGGACCATCACCATTACGCGCACGTTCCACTGCTTCTGCAGCAGCTTTATATACAGCTAGAAGATCTTTTCCATCTACTTGAACGCCTGGAATATTATAAGCTTTTGCACGATCCGCAATAGAATCACAACTTGAAGCATATTCAAAGGTAGTTGCTTCACCGTAACCGTTATTTTCTGCAATAAAAATAACTGGTAACTTCCAAATCGCCGCTAAATTAACCCCTTCATGGAATGTTCCTTCATTATTTGCTCCGTCACCGAAGAAACAAACACTTACATCTTTTGTTCCTTTATATTTAGCTGTCAATGCTGAACCGCAAGCAAGTGGGAAACCCCCGCCTACAATGCCATTAGCACCAAGCATTCCTTTATCTAAATCCGCAATATGCATGGAACCGCCTTTACCTTTACATAATCCTGTCGCTTTCCCGAAAAGTTCAGCCATCATACCATTTAAATCACAACCTTTTGCGATACAATGTCCATGACCTCTATGTGTACTTGTAATACTGTCACTATCCGTTAAGTGGGCACATACACCAACTGCTACCGCTTCTTCACCTGCGTATAAATGAACGAAACCTGGCAAAACGCCTTGTGCGAACAATTCATGCACCTTATCTTCAAACTTACGAATCTCTAACATTTTTTCGTACATCCAACGAGCTTGTTCTTTCGTAATTTCATTCCCTTTACTTTCAGTTGTTTTTAACATGTCCAGCCCTCCTATTTTCTTGTTCGTCTGTTATATTGCAAGTACCGTGCCAAATTCTAATCCTTGATTTAATAGGTTTTCTCTTTTCTTTCATAATAAAAAAGTGGACAAAATGAGACATCTGTCTCGTTTTGTCCACTTTTGTTCACCTAATTTGAGAACTATTATTTTATTCATTATCAAAGCTCCGCTGTAATTTTCGGATGTAAATAATTTGGCCAATATGATATGCATTATGAGTTGTTACATTCGCTAACACTTCCCACCACTTTGCAGAAACAGGAAATCCTACTACATCACTTTCAACCTTTTCTTCATTTATAAGATTTTTCCATTGTAACAGTTTTTTTAGTAGTTTTTCCCGTAATTCATCGAAAGTTTGATTATCTGAAAGCATAAAACTTTTGTTATTATCTCCAATAGCGGGTACTGCATTCACATTTGATTCTTTATACCTAGTTTGCCACGTAGAGTTCCAATACAGTAAATGTTGTACGATTTCGGCTATACTATTACTCTCTTCATTCGGTTTCCAGAAAGCTTCCCTCTCAGACAAACCCTTAACTGCATCTGAAAATGGAATATACCAACTGGGATCGTTTGCATTCGCCAACAATTGATCTGCTAATACATCCTTCACATGGACCATTTTTCTTCCCTCATTTCATTATCATATTAATATACACTACTCTATATACGCTCATTCCCTATAATCCCCTTTTTTACATACAAATTGATTTCATACTGAATGTAAGAATAATAGATTTTCTTATCATAACTCGTTATGATAAAAGAAAAAGAAAGCTGGCGGAAAATGAATAAAAAAATCGCAATAATTACAGGAGCCTCAAGTGGATTTGGACTATTAACTACACTCGAACTCGCAAAAAAAGATTATTTAGTTATTGCTACAATGCGGAACCTTGAAAAACAAGTAAACTTACTATCTCAAGCTACTCAACTCAACTTACAACAAAAAATAAAAATTCAACAATTAGATGTAACCGATCAAAACTCTATACATAACTTCCAATTATTTTTAAAAGAAATACAAAAAGTAGACCTACTTGTTAATAATGCAGGATATGCAAATGGCGGCTTTGTAGAAGAAATTCCAGTAGAGGAATACCGTAAACAATTTGAAACGAACCTATTTGGAGCTATATCAATTACCCGACTTGTCTTACCGTATATGAGAAAACAAAGAATTGGAAAAATCATCAATATAAGCAGCATTAGCGGCCAAGTTGGATTCCCTGGTTTATCTCCTTATGTATCTTCAAAATATGCATTAGAAGGCTGGAGTGAATCGCTTCGCTTAGAAGTAAAACCTTTCGGAATAGATGTTGCTTTAATTGAACCAGGTTCTTATAACACAAACATATGGGAGGTTGGGAAACAACTAGCTGAAAACCAATCTGATACAACATCTCCTTACAAAGAGTATATGGATAAAATACAAAAACATATTAATAGCGGTAGTGATACATTCGGTAATCCGATAGATGTTGCTAATAAAATTGTAGAAATTGCTGAATCTAAGCGTACAAATTTACGATATCCAATTGGTAAAGGTGTGAAATTTATGATCTTTGCGAAGAAGATTCTTCCTTGGAGATTGTGGGAATATCTTGTTTTGAGGAGCTTTAAGAAAATGTAATAAACTTTTTGAAAACCATTTTGAAAGAGGTGCAATTAAATGTTAGGTTTACCATATGGACAAGTATTTTTAGTTCCGTGGACTGAACAATGGCAAATTGAGTTTATGAAAGAAAAACAACTCATCGAGGAACAAATTGGCGAGCATATTTTAGCGATACACCATATAGGTAGTACTTCTATTCCACATTTAAGCGCAAAGCCAATTGTTGACATTGCAATTGAATTAGAAGATTATGAGGACGGCTTAAAATGCATTAAAAAGTTAGAACTACTTAACTATAAATATAGAAAAGATGTATTACCCGAAAGATACTATTTTAATAAAGGTGAACCAAGAACTCATCAAATTCATATGTATGAACAAGGGAATACATATTTAATAGAACAATTACAATTTCGTGATTACTTAATAGACAATAAAACTGCACGCATGCAGTATGAACAGTTAAAGATTCAACTTTCACAAGCTAATCCTACTGATAAACATAAGTATGCAGAGGATAAAACTAATTTCATTACATCTATATTAACTAAAATAAATGCTTAAATAAACAAGAAACCATTTAGTAGTAAATGGTTTCTTGTTTATTAGTTATTTCATTTAATTACTTGAAATAAATTGGACTATATTACGGTTATCCCCTTCTAAATAACTTATGATGCCTTCAGGATATGTCGGCTTCTCCTGTAATTCCTCTAGACTTTTCCAAATTAATATAATATCCTCATGCTCTTTATGCCTTATTTCATTTGTAATGATTTTTTCAACAGTCCCCCAATGTATCAATGTACAATGATGACCTTTTTCGTTGTCCCACTCAAAAATGTGTTCATTTACAATTGCTAACTCTTGAACATCAACTTTCAAATCGTATTCTTCTATTAACTCTCGAATTATTGCTTCTTTTGACGTTTCACCAAATTCAATAGAGCCACCTGGAAAACGATAAAATGATCCATTTTCATCGCATTGTACAAGTACTTTAGAATGATCTTCATTTAAAATCATTGCTTCAGCACGTAATTTAGGATTTTTCATTTTGTCTCCCCATTCATTCCACATATGATTAAATCCAATAGGTATAAAAGAAAAAATTAAGAATAATTCCTGTTATTACTAATAGCGGAACCGTTCCTAAAGAAATGACATATTCCCTCGATTCTTTATCAAATTTCCACTCCATAAATGATTGAAAGCAGTATAAAGTTATTAAAAATAAAATGGGTAAATTACTAATATAAACGGGATTTAAAGTAGCACATATCATCGTAAAAATTATATAAGAAATAATAAGAGCCCTAGTGCCCCATTTATGAAAGTTGTTTACATATTTACTATTCCAGTCTGTTTGTTTCGGTATATTTAGTTTTTTCCTCACTACTTTTTCAAAAACAACTAAGGATATAATCCATACTATTAATAAAATTCCTTTAAACCAAAACAGTGATGTTTCCTCCTTTACCTTTTCTCCGGCTGATCACTCGGATACGTAGCATTCCTTTTATTTTCTACGTCCCAACTAATAATTGTCGCACTATCACGTCCCAACTGATGATGCACGTGTTCTAAAACATTGTGAATATTTTCTTTAAGTGTTTTATCATTTCTATTCATAGCATTATACAAATTTACAGGTATTTCATATCGGCGTTCCCCGCATTCTAATACTCCATCTGTCACCATTACAATTCGGTTCTTTCCAGTACGTAATTCACGAATACCTGATGAATAGCAAGGAACAGGTAAATCAAATGTGTTTACATTTCCAATCCATTCGTAAAAATGACGTTGATTTAATGCATATTGTCCTAACTTATGTAACTCTTCATGAAATACATACACTAAACAATCACCGATAGAAAGCCACCATATATAATTTTCTTTCCTTACACATAGTAAGCAAGCTGTTTCACCTTTAATTTTTTTGCACTTTTCCTTAAATGAAGATGACTGAAAAATTGTAAGTATATGATTTTCAACAGACTGAAATACTGAATTAATTGGTTCATTCAAAATTACTTTTATATTTTCATATTCTTTTTCGATTGTATTTACTACTAAATCAACACTTTCTACACTATTATGTCCATCTAATATAGCTGCAAATTCCCATTCACCATTTGACCAAACTAATGCACCATCTTCATTCTTTTTCGCTCCAGCACTTTTATTCCCGCCATATTTACCAAGTACAATATCACCATATTGTTTAACTGAAATTTCTCCTAAACACATTTCTATATTTCCAACCCATGAATATTGTGTATTATTTGTTGTATGCATACTCATTTACCATATACTTTCGTATTCTTTCACATAGTTTTTTTATTTTCTCTTCGTCACCATATGGTGCGCCAGTCCATTTCGCTATCTCGGTTGGTGACCAAAACTCTTTTGGTGTATTCGGATAACGCGGAATAATGTGCATATGCATATGTGGTACACCATTTCCTGAAACAAAAGTGTAAATATGCTCTGCACCTTCGCTTTCTTTTAGCGCTTTACTTACTCTACTTGTTATAAGTCCGAACGCTTTCGCTTCTTCATCTGTTAGTTCAGCAAGGCCAGGTACATGTCTTTTTATATCTATCATTACATAACCCAGGTATGTTTCTTCACTATCCCAGTGGACATGTCCAACGTAAACGAGTTCATCTTCGAAAATAGCTCCACCTGGAACTATAATATTTCCTATATGTTTTTTGCAAATGAAACAGTTTTGTTCTATTTGATTGTTTGTTGACATATCCATCACCTTCCTTTTCATATATAATATCACAAAAAAAGGAAAAATAGGTTTCGTATTCCGAATTTTCATTCTTTTAATACAACAATTTTTGAAATGAATTTACATCTCATTATTTCTTCAAAAACGCAATCCCAATTATAATCCCAATCACAATTCCGATTACTAAATTATTTGTAAAGTGCCCTTGAAATACACCAATTACAACTCCTATACCGACACCTATTGCCAAAGCATCATTTCTTTTTTTATTTTTAGCCAAAATTACATCTCCTCCCATCATTTCTCCCTAAATAACATACATTTACTTGAATGTATTAATATACGGACTATCTCGCTTAAATATTTCCAAAAAATGTACTGTAACTTCACATATAATATTTTCCATTTTCTGTACATACTCCTTTTATATTGGAAAATTTTCAAGTAACTATTAATTATACATAGGCATTTACTATAAGAAAGCTTCGTAATTTATTGAAGGAGGAACGATTCAAATGTATCCTCATTGGAATCCAAATATAAATCAACAGTATGTTTATTCCCCTCATCCCGCAAGGAATACATTGCATCATGATTCACAATATATGATGCAGCGTATTGCAAGTCTTGAAAATCAATTAACTAAATTAATCTCATTAATCGAGGAAAATAATCAATTAATTAAATCAATGGAACAACAAAAAAACCAAGTTTGTGCACCAGCTGGAGGTTCTGTTATCGTTCGTATGTGATCTGGATGCAATAAAAAACACACTTTGTATTATAAAAGTGTGTTTTTTATTCATTATTTTCTTTTCGTATGGAACCCTTGTGTAATTCGATCTAATATAATTGCGATTACTACGATAGCTAATCCAGCTTCAAATCCCATTCCGATATTAACTTGTGTTACAGAGCGATATACATCAACTCCAAGTCCTGGAGCTCCTACAAGTGATGCTGTTACTACCATCGATAAAGAAAGCATAATGCTTTGATTCACACCAGCCATGATTGTGCCAGTTGCGAGTGGTAATTGTACTTTAAATAATTTTTGTGATGCGGTAGAGCCAAACGCATTTGCTGCTTCTATTAAATCTTCTGGAACTTGTCTAATTCCTAAGTCAGTAAAACGAATTGTCGGCGGCATTGCAAAGATTACTGATGCAATAATCCCAGGTACTACACCTACTCCGAAAAATGTAATCGCGGGGATAAGATATACGAACGCCGGCATTGTTTGCATAAAATCTAATGTCGGTTTTAAAAATTTTGAGAAACGTTCATTTTGAGATGCTAAAATACCAATTGGAATCCCTACAATAATTGAAATAATCACAGACGTAAGTACGAGTGCTAATGTTTGCATCGTTTGTGCCCAGTAGTTAATATTCAAAATAAATAATAATCCGATCAATGTAAAAATAACTAAAGATACTTTTCTCGTTGTGTACCAAATGAGGAAACAAAGAATAATAATCATCAATATGGCTGGTATTATTGTTAAAAAATTAGTGAGTAAATCAACGAACCCACCAATAATATAAGAGAATCCTCGGAATAAGCCTTCAAGGTGCTCATATAAACTTGCAACAAATGAGTCGACCCATTCCCCTAAAGGAATACGTGGTATATTATTCATCGTCTTTCACCTCTTCCTCAATATTACCTGCAAGAGCTTGAATGACACTTTCACGTTTAATAATTCCTCTTAGCCTTTTCTTCTCATCGATTACTGGTAACGGATATTTCATCTCTGCCATTTTTGCATATGTCTCTTCCAGTAAAGTATCCAAATACACATGCGGAATATCATTAAGTAATAAATCAGCAATCGGCCACTGTTTTTGTACTGCTTTACTCGCATCATCCGCAGTTAATATACCTAAAAACTCATACTTTTTGTTTACAACATATACAGTTGAAACACCTGCATTCCTCATAATTTGAAGGGCTACACGAGGTCCACGATCAATTAATAAAGTTTCTGGTCGTTTTAAAATAGACTCCGCCGTAATTACTTTTCCTAAATTCACATCCGCAACAAACTTTTCTACAAATTCATTAGCGGGGCTCATCATAATTTCTTCTGGTGTTCCAATTTGGACGATTTCTCCATCTTTCATTAATGCGATACGATCTCCAATTCGAAGCGCTTCATCTAAATCATGCGTAATAAATATAATCGTTTTTTCCATTTTATCTTGTAACTCTAACAATTCATCTTGCATTTCTTTTCGAATAAGTGGATCTAATGCACTGAATGACTCGTCCATTAGTAATACATCTGGATTATTCGTTAGTGCCCTTGCGATTCCAACGCGCTGTTGCATACCACCACTAAGTTGACTTGGGTAATTATCTTTATGATGATCGAGTCCTACTAACTGTAGCGATTCTAACGCTTTTTTCTCTCGCTCTTCAACCGGAACTCCTTGTATTTCTAAACCATATGCAACATTTTGTATAACTGTACGATGCGGAAATAGAGCGAATTTCTGAAATACCATACTCATTTTCGTTCTTCTTACTCTCCGTAACTCTTCTTTTCCCATCGTTGCGATGTCTTCACCATCTATGTATATATGACCTGCAGTTGGTTTAATCAATTGATTTAACATACGAACTAGCGTAGATTTCCCGCTACCAGACAAACCCATAATAACGAAAATCTCTCCAGAGTAAACTTCAAACGTTGCTTTTTTCACCCCAACGTTCATTCCTGTCTCTTTTAAAATTTCCGATTTACTTTTTCCTTCTTTTAATAAGGAAAGGGCCCTTTGCGGATGTTTCCCGAATACTTTTGTTACGTTTTCAACACGCACCTTTGTATTATCCATGTCACTACTCCTTTTCTACCCATCTATTCACATAGTGTTGCGATTTTACAAAGAAATATTACATAAAAATGACATTCATAAGATTTCTTTAAAATTCTCGTTTCCGTTCATAATAAGAATGCTTACTTATACATTTATTTTATAAGGCAAACGTTACTTAGGAGGTTTTCGATGCGAAAGAAAATTTGGTTTATATGCCTTGCATTATTTATTACTATGATTTTCACTTCATGTAATGCAACAAATGCAAATTCGAAAGGAAAAATTAAACTTGGTGTAACAAGTTGGAAAGAAAATATTGCAACCGCAAACATGTGGAAAGTTTTATTAGAAGAAAAAGGCTACAAAGTTGAACTTATGTATTTAGAAAAAGCCGCAATTTGGACTGGTGTCGCTCGTGGTGATGTTGATGCGAATTTAGAAGTATGGCTACCAGTTACAGATAAACCGCTAAACGATCGTTATAAAGATGATATTGTCTTAAAATCAAAATGGTACGAAGGTACTGGACTAGGTTTAGTCGTCCCTTCTTATATGAAAAACATAAACAGTATCGAAGATTTAAATGCTCATAAAGATGAACTAGAGAATAAAATTGTCGGTATCGAACCCGGTAGTAGTCTTATGAATTTAACGAATAAAGCAATGAAAGAATATGATATAAAACTAAAACTTGTCCAATCTTCTGAAGCTGCGATGATGAGTGAACTAAAGAAAGCATATACGAAAAAGAAACCAATCACTGTTACGCTTTGGAATCCGCATTGGGGCTTTTCAGAATTTGACTTAAAATATTTAAAAGACCCTAAGAAAGTATATGGTGAAAAAGATGACATTTATTACTCCGTTCGTAAAGGTTTCGAAAAAGACCATCCGGATATCATAAAATACTTTGACAAATGGAAGATGAACGATGAACAGCTTGGTACGTTAATGGTCGAGTTAAATAAAACGAAAGATCCCGAAGAAGCGGCGCGAAAATGGATTAAGAAGAATCAAGCGCTAGTTGATGAATGGGTAAAAGATTAATAAAAATAGGCTAGAGGGTTAGCATATCCTCTAGCCTGTTTTTAACTTATTTTTTCGTAACAACGTCATCTACAATCCCATATGCCTTCGCTTCTTCTGCAGTCATAAAATAATCTCTTTCTGTATCATGTGCTACTCTTTCAATCGGTTGGCCTGTTTTTTCTGCAATCATTTTATTAATATCATGCTTTAACTTTAATATTCTTTTCGCAGTTATTTCAATTTCTGTTGCTTGCCCTTGTGCACCACCAAGCGGCTGATGAATCATAATTTCACTGTTAGGGAGCGCAAACCGTTTTCCTTTTGCTCCTGATAATAATAACAATGCACCGAATGATGCCGCAAAGCCCATGCATAGCGTTTGCACATCTGGTTTAATTAAATTCATCGTATCTAATATTGCAAAACCTGCTGTCGTTGAACCGCCAGGGCTATTGATGTATAAGAATATATCTTTTTCTGCATCTTCTGCTTCTAAAAATAATAATTGCGCTACGACACTACTCGCTACTTGATCATTAATTTCTGAGCCGATAATAATAATGCGGTCTTTCAATAACCTTGAATATATATCATAGGAACGTTCTCCTAATTTTGTTTGTTCTACTACATATGGAATTGCATTCATTTTAAATCCCTCCAATACTTGTTATGCTGCGTAAAGCATATAACTGTAGGAAGAAGGGTTTTTTACATTAAATAATAAGACTGGCTGTTTAGATGGTAATTTAGTAAAATCTATTGTCGGAAGAAGCTTCGTTAATAATTCTGGTCTTTCCTCACGAATAGATGTTACAACAACTTCAATATCCTCTGTGAATTCGACTATCTCAATCCCTTCTTCACTTACAGTTTTCAGCCTATTTCTACTCCGAAATAAAGAAGCTTTCACTGCACCTTCTGATACAGAACACACTTTAGCAATATCAGCGATACTATATTGAAAAACATCTTTTAATAATAAAATTGCGGATTGCTGTACATTTAATGAAGACAATACTTTCCCTACCATTTCATGCAAATCTGCAATGTTCTCATGTGGTTCTTCAAAAGTGATTTGTCCTCTTATTTTTTCATGAACAGACTTATACTTCATCTGATCTAACCAACGATTTCTTGCTATTTTATAGACGAGTTTCATACAAATATCTTTATTTCTATATTTTTGAAGCACTTTACACACTGTTTCTTGGGCGAGATCTTCCCCATCCCATTTGTTTTTCGTTAAAAAAGTACAGTATCTTTTTAACTCTCCATATTGTTCAATTAAAAAGTTTATATTTGAATGATTCATATCGATATGGTTCTTTGAAACATGAGTTACTTTTGTGCACAAAATAACCACTCCTTTTCAGCGCTTACTTAATAAACGATTCAACATTAAAAAAAGTTACGGGGATATAAAAAAATAATGTTTATGTTCAATAATTCGCGGTCATAAATATGTTATGTACAATTTTACGTGAGGAGGAATAAATTTGCCAAAATTAACAATTGAAGGTGCGGGAACTTTTGATGTGAAAGAAGGAACAAAGTTAGTATTAGCAATTGAAGATAGCGGTGTCAACATTCTTCATCGTTGCGGCGGGAATGCACGTTGCACAACTTGTAGAGTAGAAATACTAGCAGGTGATTTCTGTGAAGCGAGTGCGAATGAGAAACATGCAATGACGGAAAAAGGAATTGAAGATCATTTACGATTATCTTGTCAAATGCGTGTACATAAAGATATAGTCGTTCGTCCGGTACTTACAGTTGAAAATTCAGGTCTTGATGCCGGGCCACGCCCGGCGGAGTAAAGTGATGAATTTAAAACAGCTCGCTGGCGAATATGCTGCTAACTTTGTAAATGATGGCATGAAAATTGGGCTTGGTACAGGTTCTACTGTATATTGGACAATACAAAAATTAGGTGAACGTGTAAAAGAAGGATTATCATTTCAAGCTGTACCGACATCAAAGGAAACTGAAGCATTAGCACAGCAACTAAATATCCCCCTAATTTCGTTAAACGACGTACAAAGCCTTGATCTTACAATTGATGGAGCGGATGAAATTGATTCAAATTTACAACTTATAAAAGGCGGTGGTGGTGCATTACTTCGTGAAAAAATCGTTGCCTCTTCCTCTAAAAAACTAATTATCATTGCTGATGAATCGAAATTTGTAACACATTTAGGTAATTTTCCATTACCTGTTGAAATCATCCCTTTTTCATGGAAACAAACCGAAAATAAAATTCAGTCTTTAGGGTGTCAAACCACATTACGTTTGAAAAATGATGAAACTTATATAACCGATAACAATAACATGATTATCGATTGTATATTCCCTAATCATATTTCTAATCCTGCCCATTTACACACCCAATTAAAAATGATTACTGGTGTAGTTGAAACAGGGTTGTTTATAAGTATGACGAGTACAGCAATTATTGGTACTAAAAATGGGATAAAGAAATTGTAATAAAAGCTAACTTTTTAAAGTTGGCTTTTTAGTATGTTCTTCTTCTCTTAATAGTGCTTTATTATGATATACTAGGAAAACGCAAACTGATTACACTAGAAAGGACTGAACATTTTGCAATCCAAACTTATAACAGAACTTGCTGATTTAGAAACTGCCTTTCATATTCGAAAAGAAGTATTTGTAAAAGAACAAGGTGTCCCTCTTGCAGATGAATTCGATACATTCGATGAAATCGGAGAGCAATGTAAACATATTTTAGTTTATTATCATGAACTTCCTGTAGGCACAGGTCGTATACGATTTGTTGATGGTGTCGGAAAATTAGAACGTATTTGTATTTTAAAAGATTATCGTACATACGGATTAGGTAAAGTCATCATTCAAACGTTAGAAGAAATTGCTCGTAACGAACAAGCTACAAAAGTGAAGCTACACGGTCAAACACAAGCTGAAGGATTTTATAAAAAATTAGACTATCAAACTTCTTCTGATATATTTATGGAAGATGGCATTCCGCACATACTTATGACGAAAGTGTTATCATAATAAAAAGGGTAGTATATGAATCTTATGTATTCATACACTACCCTGTTTTATTAATAGAAAAGTGAATTCTCAAAATTACCTTTTGCATCAAAGCCCATCATCTTTTAGTTCATACCTAGGTAAAACTTACACTGTTTTCCATAATGATAATGCATAAATCCAGTTTGGATCACCATTTCCTTGATAACTCTGGACTGCTTCATATACTTTTCCTTCGTGTAGAACTCTATCTCCCTTTTTATATGCTTTTTTTGCATCCCACGCTTCATGTGAAGCGCTTTCAGTTTTTGTAGTAATTGTGAATATATCACTCTGTACGGATTCATTTCCAGCTACATCAACAGCTTTCACTACATATTTATAAGTAGTATTAGCGAGCAGATTTTTATCCAAATAAGAAGTTGTATTGGATGTTGCAATCTTTTTCATTGACCCTTCTGTTTCTCTATAAATATCATAATGGTCTACACCAATATTATCGTCAGATGGACTCCACATTAAATCCACACTTGACGCTGTCGTTCCCATACTATGTAATCCTTTTGGTTGTGTTGGTGCTTCTGTATCAGGAGTCTCAGCTGTCGTTTTTACTGTAAGCGCTGTACTTTCTGTCGATACATTGCCAGCTGCGTCAATTGCTTTTACAGTATAAGAGTATTCTGTACTTGGTTGTAACTTCTTATCAATAAAATGAGTCCCTGGTACTGTATCAATCATCTCTCCGTTACGGAAGATTTGATATCCTTTTACCCCTACATTATCCGTAGAAGCGTTCCATGTTAGTTCTACACTATTCGCTGTTACTTTTTGCGTCTGAAGTCCATTTGGAATACTTGGTGCTTCTATGTCTGGTTTCACATCATTAATAAGATTAACATCAATTACATTATAGAATGCATTTGCTGTATCAGCTACATCCCATACTGCTAAAATCACATGATATCCACTACGATCAGTAGGTACATTGATTTTATGAGTTAAATTATTTGAAGCTGCAGAACCATCATGTTGTACAGTTCCAATTGGTTCGAAATCTGCTCTTGTTAGCGCTTTATTTGGATTCCATCCTTTTTTAGTAATATAGTAATGCCACTTACTCGTTAAGTGAGGCGCAGTATACTTCCAAGTAAATGTATTTTCCCCACCAGTGATTGTATTTTTAAACCAACGATTTGCTGTTTGTTGATCTAAAATACCACCAAATTTTCCGCCTGCTGAAGCAATTTGTCCATCTACTGGACCACCTTGTGGGAACCCTTTTGGAGCTTCTAAACTTTGTGGTTCATACATAACACTTCCACAGTTTACATTTAGCGCACCATAAGTTGGACTACATAAAGCGGATCGGCTACCGGGCTTTTCAACAAAACCGTGCGCATAAGCATTTTGAGGAATAAGTGTCGTACTAATAATTCCAGCTGTTAATGCTACAATTCCTAAACTTTTTTTGTTCATTTTCATATTTTGTAGTTGTTTTAAAAATCGATTATTCATGTTCATGTCCCCTTCTTGTTATACTTTGTAGTGGAATGTGGGCTTTGATGTAAAAGAATAACAAGAGACAAACTTGTACCGATGTATGTGTTAATTATGCATACACCGCAGTGAAAATATATTTTTTCCTTGTGAAATATTTCACTTTATGAATATATCATGACATAGAACTCGCCTAAGCATGTGCAGAAGTTGTGCAGAAACAGTGAAATTATTACTAACATATAAAACCACATCCTGAAATCATAAAGTAAAACTTTAATTAGTTGGGGTTTTACGGTCGGTTAATACGGGATAAAATAAAAGTGTGCAGCAGAAATTGTAGACTTAGTTCTCAAAATTCACATTTAGTATTTTCATTTTTTCCATTTAAACAATTCTTCTCTTCTTACAACAGAAAAGTGTCTATATCATTTAATATAGACACTTTTTTCATGTATAACTTTATATTTATTACTGACCTACAAATGTAAAGATTTCATCAACAGCTTCTTTATATCCACCCGATGTTCGGAATGATTCCTTCAAATTCAAAGCAGCCTCTTTATATGAAGGGTTATTTAAAACTAACTCCACACTTTCACGCAATTTCTCCACGGTTAATTCATTCATATGTAATTGAACTCCTGCTCCAAGACTCTCCACTTGCTTTGCGATTGCTGGCTGATCTGCACTTTGCGGTATTACAACGAGCGGAATCCCGTTATACAGTCCTTCATGCACACTGTTCATCCCGCCGTGTGTAATAAATAGTTTCGTATAAGTAAGCAGTTCGGTTTGAGGCACATAGTTTTTCACAATGAAGTTTTTAGGGATTTCGCCTAGATCACTTATTTTTGTTTTATTACCAATAGACATGACAATTGTATGCTCGCTATTCTCAAAGGCCTTCATACACAGTTTATAAAAATCAATCGCTTCATTAAAAACAGTACCTAATGAAATATAAATCGGACTTTTTTCTTCAATTGAAGTAAAATCAACGTCTCTGTTTTTTACTTGTGCAGAGATAGATGGTCCTACAAATTTATATGTTTCATCAAACGTATCACCAAAAGGCTGGAACTCCTTAATTGTATACACAATAGTAAGGGGTGCAGGATTACAGAAAACTTCATACGGTGATTTTATTTCAACACCATATTTTTCAGCAATTCCCTTCGTTAAGTTTTGAAAATCATTCTGTATTTTATCATGAATTTCTACTGGGATATTTTTTGACAGATGACCTAACATTTGCTCAAAAGATTTTTCATCCTGCGCAAAAGATGTACATGAATTTATAGATGGCAATTTAAGAATTTGAGCAATTAAGTGCCCACAGCCAAACATAGAATCATGAATTATGTAATCAAAATGTTCACCTTCAATTTGTTCTAGAACACTAGGTATAACAACATCTGCTGTATGTAGAAGACCGTTTATTCTTTCCTGCAAATAATTTCTGCCTCCAGATAGAAACGCTTTTATAAATTTTTGATCATCAATCGTTCGTACAGTAGCACCTGTCTTCTCAATCCGATCCCTGAAAGCTTCTATTGAAAAATAAACGACCTCTTCACCACGAGAAATCAATTCTTCCACAACTTGTAAAGTTGGATTTATATGTCCTTCTGATCCAGCGTTAATAAATAAAACACGCGCCATAATAAACACTCCTTACGTTAAATCGTTTCTATGTTGGAAAAGTACGGATTCTCTCCATACTCTTTTCTTAGTTGTTCGTATCATGTTCCTACTAAATTGATCTAGCAAGTCTAAAACCGAGATCATCTATATGAAATGTAGGATGGCTTCGACGACGACAAGTAGCGCCGCACCCTCTCGCTGTTTCAGCCCAACTACCACCACGAAAAATGCGGTATGATCCGTACACTGTTTCATCATACAAATCATAACACCATTCCCAAACGTTCCCTAGCATATCATAAAGTCCCCATGCATTCGGTTCTTTTTGGCCAACGTCATGAATCTCTCCATTTGAATTTTCATTATACCACGCTATATCATGAAGTTTCCCGTATGTATATCCGGTTGTACTTGCTTTACATGCATATTGCCACTCTGCCTCACATGGTAATCGGTAGCCATTCGAATCTAAATTACATTTCACAATTTGACCACCATCACTAATAGAATAATATTCTTTTAATCCCGCTATTTTTGAAAGTACATTACAAAACGCAATGGCATCGTTCCATGAAATATTTACAACTGGTTTATGATTTTTTTCAAAATTATTTAATGTACTATTTGTAATAGCATCATATAGTTCGATTGTTACAGCATACTTTGCAAGAAGAAATGGTTGAATTTGTACTAGCCATTCTTTTTTTATTCGATCATCTCTTAATACTACCTCTCCAGCTGGAATATTTACCATTAATGAATCGATTGTTTGAATTAAATCATTAGTCATTTTCTATTCCTCCAAACGTTCATTTTATATGAATTTATAGTCATATACTCATTACAAAATACAATTTTCAAAAAGCGTTAAATTTTTCATAATAAAAAACGATTAGTTTAATTAAACTAATCGGTAAGATCCAAAAAGAATTGTTGTGTCACATTGTATTATTATATGTGTTCTAAAAATTTCCGAACCTCATTTGGAGATTTTAAAACAATAACCTTTTTCTCTTCGGACAATTGCTCTAACCCTTTTAAAATTGTAGGTCGTTTAGCATTAGGATATTTCCATATCCATTTAAAAAATTGCAAATCAAATCTTTCTTCGCATCCCGCGCCCATATCTGGTCTTGTTTTATTCCGGTATTTTACAATTCTTTTAAACGCACGATAAATACAAATTGTTCTATGAATATCAAGGAAGATAATTGTATCAGCTGCATTCAGTCTGTTATCCATCGTCCCGCCATAATTCCCATCAATAATCCACTTCTCATCTTTAATTAAGTTATTTTGAACTGCTATTTGTTCTTCTCTCGGAACACCTTCCCAATTCGGTTTCCAAAATAATGCATCAAGATGATGCACCTTAATATTTAATTTATTTCCTAACTGCCTTGCTAATGTAGATTTTCCTGAACCACCAGAACCAATTAATATTATTTTTTTCATACCTTTACGATACCTTCTATAACTTCTTCAATAGCTTCCTTATTAGCAAAAATCCAGAAGAACATTTCTTCATTTAACTTTAATAAATCTGGTAACTGGACAAAATAAGCAATAAAGATAATTTGAATTGAAAGCATAACATACCAAATAGCTTTTAGTTCTTCTTTCGTTAAATCATTTTGTTTATAATAACCTTCAAAGACTTTGCTAACGATATGTAACCATTTCCCTCTTAATCTTTCATCACTAAATAGCTCGCTTAATACACTTGTACAGCAATAACATAAATCAAATATTTTTACATTATTTTCTAAAATCTCAAAATCTATAAACCCTTCCAGTTTATCATCTTTAAAGATTAAATTTGATAGATGCATATCACGATGAATAATTTGTCTCGGTAATGGATGGACCGTTTCCTTGAAAGCTGCGTGCATTCGCTCCATCTTTTGAATTACCTCTCGATGAACATGCTCATTCTTTTCTAAAATCGGTATAGCCCATTCAAATACCATCTTATATAAATCTCTTTTTATTAACTCATGGTCACTATTCACCGAATGTAATGCTTTGTGCAGATTAGCTATTTCTTCTCCAATTGTACTTGCTAGCCTTTCCAGCTTATCCGTATCTTTTATTTCTAAAACACTTCCGACAACATACTCATATAAGCAATAATATTTTTCTTTATATAATACATATTGTTCATCATTTTCTGTCTTTACTACTCTCTGTACTTTAATTCCCTTTTCATACAGTTGCTTCAAAACATCAAATTCTACTAGAAATTGCTTTATCGATCCCGTTCTCTTTAAAATATACTCTTTATTCTTGCATAAAACCTTCGCTACTTTTGGTTGCATTACAGTAGCTGTGACATGTTCATTTCGAAACCAAAGCTTTGCAATTTCCAGTGCTTGTTCCATTTACAAATACCCCTTTTACAATTCTTATTTCTTCCGAAAAATAACCTCACACAGTATTCCCACTCCAACACCAATTGTATAAGCCACTACATCACTCCACAAAAAACCGTATCCCAACACGAGTCCCCCCAAAGTCGTTGCACGAATGCTATTTATCCATTCCGCATGATACAATTGGCTCGCTTCAATCCCGTAGCAAAACATTAAACTAATAAAAGCCAACTTCTTCGTCTCTGTTTTAGGAAACAAAAATCCAAAGCCAGTGAAAATCATTAATGCCCATAATGCATCACCTAAATAATCATTTAATAGATGTGGTAGTGCAAAAGCAAACTTTCTTGAGCTAAGACCTAAAATAATAACAACTATAGTAAATAGTGCATATACTACTCTATTTCGTTTCGTATTCATTTTAAAGTCTCCTAATATGTAATGTAAAACTGTAAATAGCTAGTAAAACAAAGTTATTTTACTAGCTATTTATTGATTGCTTTTATGATAAGAAAATGTGGATTCATATTTAAATAATGATATGATTTTTCGCTTACTTCTTTCATTTTTTCAATTGCCTTCGGTTCCACTATCTCTTCTAATACAAAATAATTTGTAGTTTCATTTAGTATGTCTTGTAATGATCTTCTAAAAAACTTGACTTCAATAGTAATATTCGGTTTAACCCAAGTATCTATTAATAACTGTTTTTCAAAATAATTTTCACATGGAAACTTTGTGAAATCCATAAAAGGATGATGAATAGAATAAATAAGTTCTCCACCTGGCTTCAATACACGACGAAATTCTTGAAATACTTGATTCCAATTTTCTATATAATGAAGAGTTAATGAACTTACAATCACATCATACGTATTATCTTCAAATGGCAATGTTTCTTGCAGATCATGACAAAGGAACGTCGCTTCTTCTCCTATATTTTCTTTTGCTGCTTTTACCATTTCAGGACTTACATCAATTGCTGTAACATTTGCTCCTCTTCCTATGAATTGAGAAGTATACCATCCAGCTGCACATCCAGCATCTAATATCTTTTTTCCTTCTAGTTCCTTTGGAATAAGCTCCATCATCGCCGGTCTTTCATAATAACTGTTATATGGATTTGCGAAATCTAGATTTTCTTTATATGTACTCGCTAATTTATCATACGTATCTTTAATCGAATCTTTCATTACACACACTCCTAATACATATTAATCCATTAACTCCTGCTGCTTTTTCTTTGAAAATGATTGTAGTACTAAATCATACGACCAATCAATCATTTTATTAATTTGCCCCTGCTCTATACCCTTATGAATATAAACGGTATTCCAATGTTTTTTATTCATATGATACCCTGGAATAATTGTTTCTGGATAATCTTCTCTTATTCTTAATGCGACTTCTGGATTACACTTCAATGTAATCGCAGCCTTTTCACCTTCTTCATGATTTACTATCGCAAATATTTTATTATTAAGCCTCATACATGTTGCACTCCAGCCATCTGGAGAATCTTCTGTCGCTTTTCTTTTCGATAAACAGTACACTCTTGTTGCATTCATTTTAATTGGCACCTCTTATTCTTTCCCTGTTTGATTACGATGCATCACAATTTGCTTCGTTGCTTGAAATTGCTGCTCACCGTAAAACTTTATTAGCTTCTCTCCGCAAAATAGACTAACAATATCAATATGAGATATTTCTCGAAGTAATATTGTAAGCATTTTCTCTCCAATACCTTTATTTCTTACATTCTCATGTACGACAACATCTTCAATGTATGCTCGAAAAACACCATCAGAAACGACTCTAGCAAATCCAACTAATTCATTTTCTTCCCATACTCCAATGGCTATACTATTCTTTAACATTTTTTCAATATCGACTTCTTTTCTTTCTGGCCACCAACCGACAGAATCATAAAGCTTCTTAATTTTTTCTGCACAGATTGGTTGTTCTTGTTGCAATTTATACGTGTACATATGCTTTCTCCTATCAATCAGTATACATAATATTATTATAATCTCTTTTCAAAAAAGTGCTGACTATGACCTTTTGGATGATCTTCAACGATACCATACTCTCGGTAACCGTGCTTTTTATAAAATTCTGGTGCTTGAAAACTAAATGAATCTAGCAATATTAATCTGCACCCTTTTTCCTTCGCAATTTCTTCAATTTTATGTAAAAGTTGGCTCCCCCAACCGTCATGACGAACTGATTTATCAACCCATAAAAAGTCGATATGAAGATGATAAAAATACATCGTACCTGTTACACCACCAAATATTTTTCCTTCTTCATTTTTTACTACGAGACTTACTTCTTCCATCGGCTGTTTTACTTCATCTGTTAAGATGGACATATTATATTGAATGACTTTATTTTTAATGTATTCTCCTTCAATACGTGTACCGTTCTCTATATGTTTCATATACATTGCTTCCTTTCAACTTAGTAAGCTACATTTTATTTTTCCCCTTTAAAATACTAATCAAAACGAATCCACCATATGTAACAAAGCATGAAAAGCCAATTATCCCTGGTACAGAGACATAGCCTACCCTTATGTAACTTATAACTGCAAAACAAGCGATAGACAATAAAATAGATGACCAAAATATAACAGCTATTTTTCTTCGCCCTCGTTTCGATGTACTTTCTTTCTCTTCAGAAACACGTGTGCCAAAAAGCAATACAATACAAATAAGAATTGCTGCAAAGTAAATTGTATCTAATGACAAATTGTGATCATATAGTGCGATTCCAACTTCAAGAGCAATAATCGTTAAAATTAAAATAATGATTGTTGAAGTCTTTAAGTTTCTTTTCAATCGCTCACTTCTAGCATGCTTTCACTATATTCTTTGTATATGTACTTTAAAACTACTGCAAAAGCTTCATCTACCTCTTTATTTCCACGGCGATTCGGTAAATCTTTTCCCCCAATCACATAAAGAAGTGGAAATTCGTTAAACATTCCTATAATACCAATATTTATTGTAGCTGTGAGTAATCCACCTGTCATGTGAGCTATATGATAATATGGAATTTCTTCATACTCTCCTTGCTGTCTTACCATGCCGCTAATAATTGGTTCCCATAATTCTGGTTCTGATTTATAACCTTGAAAGGTTTGTATGAAAAGGGCAAGAACTTCACTTAATTCTCCAACATTTTTCTCATCTCTAGCATTCTCTTGTATATGAATTTTTGAAAAGTACGTTTGTGCGTACATTTTCACAGCATCCCATCCACCACAGTGCATTACAACTGACTGTGCAACGTAACTATCATGACAAGCAATCATTACCTCTACCGCTTGACTAAGTGTTAAAGAAGTTCTTCCTTGTAAATGCGGATATAACTGCGCACTATCTTCATGTGGATTAAATTTAATGTAATGAAGTATATCATTCCAATTATGTTTATTTTCCTTCACCATTTGCGTTACTACAAATCCAATGACTAATTTTGCTGCTGATGCTAACGGAATATTTAATTCACTATTATACGAAGCAACTATACGATTATTTTTTGTAGAATAAATTGCCATTCCCACATAATTAGATTGTACCTCTTTTATTTTATTTATAACAGTTTCCATTTCTATCCCTCTTTTTATATCGTTATATTAACTTCTAATATTTCAACATTGAATGTAAAAAACCTTTTCATTAGCTATTAAAATAAGAAAAAGGTAGCATGAATTTTTTCTTGCTACCGAAAAATATTTATTCTTCTATAGAATTTTCAGGACCGTTAAGTTCCAGCTGATAAAAAGCTAAATCTAGCCATTTATTAAACTTATAACCAGCTTTTTTTATTGTTCCTGCATGAACAAATCCATAGTTTTGATGCAAGGCAATACTTTTCTCATTCTCTGCATCAATTCCAGCAATTAAGGTCATATACTCTCTTTCCTTTGCAATTTTGATTAATTCCTTCATTAATGAAGACCCAATGCCATTTTTTCTATATGCCTTATCTACATACACAGAATGTTCAACTGAATATTTATAAGCAGGCCACGTTCTAAATGGGCCGAATGTCGCAAATCCTACTACTTTATTATCTAATTCATATACGAAAATTGGATACCCTTCAGCCTTTTTTTGTTCATACCAATCTATTCTATTTTCAAGGGTTACAGGTTTATACGCATATACAGCTGTTGTATAAAGTATCGCATCGTTATAAATATCTAAAATGTATGCTAAATCTTTTTTCGTTGCTTCCCTTATCATTGTTTTCTTCCTTTCATCATGTTCACCTTATATCACTATCTTTTCAATAGTTTTATTTTATCGAAATTTCCGATTTTTATCTACATACGAATACTAGCTTTTCGGAAACCGTCAAATATATTTATTGCAGCAGATAATGTGTAAATTACAATTCCACCGCCAACTAACCACGTTTTAAATCCCTCTGGGGAAATAGTAAATGCATTTGCCAAATACGTAATAAACCCTGCGTTAAATACATGTGGATTTACTACAATTACAATGAATACTATCGTCCCAGCTACTTGAAGAATAGCATTCCCAATCGCCAATCTTTGCGTCCATTGTCCCTGCACTAATTTATAAAGGGATATACATATTTCAAAAACGATCATAATTACAACGATTGGCCAGTACTGCAATAAAACATCTTGATTAAAAGTTGGCGAGACAAACTTCAGTCCATTTGCCGTACCGTTATATACGCCAACAAGATGATTCGCATAAAAGTAAAGTGTAGCCCAAACTGCTGTCCACATTAAACCTCCAAAAACTTCAAACTTCGAGATTGCTTTTTTCTTTGGGATATACGAGATGTTTTTCAAATCATCTGGTGTCCATTTTTTTAAACTTGTCGTCAACGGCTCGATACCTTTGTCTGTATCTGTTCTTTCTAAAATAACAAACACAAGTGTCAACCAGAAAAATACATGGAGGCCCACTTCAAAAATTTCCCCAATGCCTTTACCTATCAATTGAAAAATAACATTTAATACTGCTTGATCACCACTATAGCCTATAAAATTTTCTGCAATCATTGATATGAGTGCAATGACAGCTGCGATTGGTATAATCATTTTTAACAACGTTGTATATACATCAAAATAACGTGGTCCAATTAAATGCATCGGTCTATCCAAATAACCATTAGCCAATGAAACCGGACTCCCCAATTTTTCGAGAACGCTCTTTACATCTTTCTCATTATAATCTTCAGGTAACATATCATCTATAATTGACCTTAGTTCAAGTGTAATATCTTCACGATTTTTTTCAGGTAATCTCTTCGCAACCTCTTGGATATAGAGATCAATTAAATTCATTCTCTTCCTCCTTTAATAAGTTATAAAGTTCTTTCGAATCCTTTATCCATTCTTTTTTCAACTGCAAAAATATTTCTAATCCATAATCACTTAAAACATAATACTTACGAGGTCTACTCTCCGTTTTATCCCAATTACTCGTCACTAATTCCTGCTTTTCTAATCGGCGAAGTAGTGGATATAAAGTACTTTGATCAATTGTAACCCCTGATTGCTCCAATAACTGGACAAGTGAATATCCGTACTGAGGCGTTCTTAATTGACTTAAAACAGCTAACGTTAATGTCCCTCTTCTTAACTCAGTAATTAACGAATTTAATAAAGTATCCATTCACTCACCTCATTTCCATTACTATATGTCATACAGTATGTGTTTTATACTATGTATCGTACAGTATTAATGTGACAAAAACTATAATTTTTTACCAAAAACAGATAATGAACAGCGCAAATTATATGATTTGTGCTTTTTTAGCTAAGTTATATATAACACTCTATAAGATAACAACCTTAACTACTAATTTTGAAGTTGCAGTAATGCTATATTAAGTTACAAATATCGTATACATATGATGTGAACATAACATCTCACTATAGGAAGCTATAAAAACAGTGAATTACCATGCTTGAATGATTCCCGTTTTCAGCACCTAATCAACGTTATTTCCTTCATAAACTTCATCTTGTTCAAAATCTCTATTTTTGTTTGGTTTATTAGAGAAAAATAAAAAAACAATTAAATTAGGTTAATTGTTTTTCAAATACAAAATCTTTATTTTTTTAAATAACCTATGATATTCGAAAAGACAAATTCTCCAAATGCAAGTGGTATATAAATAAACCATAACTTTAATATTGCCTTTGTTTCTTTGTGATCAGAATCCCCCATTAAAACCAACCCTATCCTTTATTTTCAAATATTTTGATTTTAATTCCAATAATAAGAAGATTATACCATTTACAAGTTTAATAGTCTATGTTTTCTAAAAATTAAATAAACATATCCCCTCAATATTCAGATAAACATAATAACTTTTTTACGTTTCATCTTCAAATTCAATAATGAGTCCTGTTAGAACCGCTACATTACCAATCGATTGGATCCCGTGACCAATAAAATCCATCTTAAATTCTTCCCACTTTAATTTATGTAATGATATAATAACACTAAATTTTCAACACGTGCTTAATAGATTGGGGACTTATAATGGATAAACCTCTCACTGCATTACAAACTATTATTATACATATGAATACAACTGAGCATTGGCATAATTTTATTTGTTACTGTCAGCATCGCGAAGCGGGACTTCGAAAATTAGCTTTTAAACATTTAGAGACATTTATTACAAATGCAAAGAAATGGGAATCAAAAGATCAAGAAGAGTTTGCCATTTCGCTGTTTACTATTTTAGATGTATTAAACGAAAAAGATGAGGTCTTAACTTTCTCGCTAAATAGTTTTCTAATTGACATTCTATATAGATGGACAGAAAACAACCCATTTGATTCAAGACCTTTTAGATGGATAGGAATTTATATGGACTCTAGCAATAAAGAAGACGATTTAGAAAAATCCCTTCGAAAAGCGATTGAATTAGGTGGTGATACCGAACAAGAAGCCATGATATACCTAGTTTCTAATTACATCAATACTTTAGAATTTGGTACACATGAATTCCCTTCAGATTATTGCGGAGATTTAAGTGAATGTATAGAAAAACTTCTCTATATGCTTCAATTAATTGATAGAATTCAGAATAAGAACATAAAGGAGCAAAACATTGGGCAAATACAAGAACAACTACACCTTATTCTAGATTGGTTAAAACATACACAAATTCCAGTAGATGCCGTTCGTGTACGGGAAAAAGAACAAACTAAGGAATTAGAAAAGGTCATTGTATATTATTTACACAACAGCTCAAGTCGTTAATTCATCGTGTACAGAGATAATAAAGTTGTTTAAAAAACGCCAGTCATGTTATTCAACAATCGGGCTATATAACGGAATAAATCCTTGTAAAAATTAAAAATATTTGAAATAATCGTCATTAAGTTGAAGTAGAGCGATTGCAGAAAAAGGTGATACGACTTTTTCTTACTTAATAATTGCACGATAGTTAAAAAATTCAACTAATTATATTCCGAAAGGGTGTGTGTAGTATCTTATCAACTAATGTTTTTACTTATAAATCTAAGGATGGAAAAACAATAATAATTAGAGAAGCTAAAGAACGGGATGCAGAAAGAATACTAGATTCTGCTTCAAAAGCTTTAATAAACGCTCCATACATGCTAAGTACGGTTGAGGATGTAAAAAAGGTGCGTATCGATGCTATTCAAAAAACGTTAAAAGCTTATCATGAAAATCCAAATTATGTACAGTTTATTGCTGAAGTTGATGGTAAGTTAGTCGGTGCAATAGATTTTAAGAACGGAAACAAAGAAAAAATTAGTCATCAAGGGGCTTTTGCGATGACCATACTACCCGAATATCGAAATTATGGTATTGGAAGAGCTCTTCTAGAAACGTTAATCAATTGGGCTAAAAATAACAGTAAGATTGAAAAAGTTTGTCTTGAGGTAATGGAAGATAATCTAGGTGCAATCCAGTTATATAAGAATCTAGGCTTCTTTGAAGAGGGTAGAAAAGCAAAGGGTGTAAAATTGGATGGTAGCTATCAAGATTTAATATTAATGGCTTTATTCGTTTAAAATTGAACATTAATTTCAATATAAAAAGAGGGTCTTCATAGTCATCTCCCTGTTAAGTAGACAGTAATAGAAACCCTCTTTTTATATTTATCCCACATTAGCTTGCAGTAAAACTCCCCACTGATTATAGTTTCACTTTATTTTAATCCTTTAATTAAAGGTGACGCTTCCCCACTATGGAAAATCCATAGGTCATGAAGTGATCTCGTACATCCAACATATAGTAACTTTGCATCATGTTTTGTGTCTTTGTAATGTTCTTCATCCACATCAATTAAAAGCACCGCATCAAATTCTAAACCTTTCGCTAAATAGACAGGTACTACTGATATACCACCTTCATATTTACTTTGGTTTGCTTCAATTACGTTTACCGTTAATCCTGCATTTGTTAATTCCACATATATATCACGGCATTCATCTTCTGTTCTTCCGATTACCGCAATTGTTTTCACATCTGCATTTTGCAAATGTTTTACCGTCTTCACAATTTCAGTAAATTGATTTTCCGCATGAATTACTTTCACATCTTCTCCACTGCGGAAGACTGGTGTTGCGAGTCCTACTGGGATTTCTGCATTTTTAATTATTTCATTTGCAAATTCAATAATTTCTTTTGTAGAACGATAACTTCTTGTCAATTCATAATAACCGGTTTCTTGGAATACTTCCTTAAAAGCATTCCAATCTTCAATTCCTTGGTAATCATAAATCGCTTGCGATAAATCACCTAATATAGTGAAAGAATTACCTAATGTAATTTCTTTTAATACATAAACTTGGAAAGGCGAAAAATCTTGCGCTTCATCAATAACAACGTGATGAAACTTCTGCCCGATTTCAATCCCTGTTATACGATGATGTATGTATATTAAAGCTGGTAAATCTTCTACATACACTTCTTTTTTACGACAACTCTTTTCTGTTTCTTTAACAAGTTCTTCAGGTAATACCTCGAGTATTTCTTTACTTTTTACTATTGAACTATACAGTGAAAGAGCACTCATTTTCGGCCAAAACTTCATATATGCGTTCAGTCTCTTAGTCGCTTCTTTTTTAAGTAATTTTTTCTCGTTTGTTTCCCCGAATTTTTTAAGTTCAATTTCAATCCAGCGCTTCATTCGTCCTACTAATCGTTCTCTTCTTTTCTGTAAAGGATAATGTTTATATTCAACTTGCATCCATTTTTTAATATCTTCTACTGGAATAATCGCTCTATCCCACGCCTCAAAATCTTTTGTCGGAACTAACTCATTTTCAAATTGGATCATTCTCTCTTCAATAAACGTCTTAAATTCCAACGTACCCTTTAATTTACCTAGCATTATCTTCTTTTCATCACGATTAATTGAAAATGCTTCTTTCAATTTTTCTTCTGTCTGCTTTAGTTTCACTGAATCATCTAACGTACGTAATGCCCAATCCAGAAACGTTGTTTGACTAATATTCCCTACACCTAATTCAGGAAGTACACTCGAAATGTAGTCTAAAAACAGACTATTCGGCGCAAATACGATCATTCTTTCTGCTTCTAGTTGTTCACGATATTCATAAATTAAAAAAGCAAGGCGATGTAAAGCAATTGTTGTCTTTCCGCTCCCTGCAACCCCTTGAATAAGTAATGGTAAATTTCTTTCCGCTCGAATAATATCATTTTGTTCCGATTGAATCGTTGAAACAATATCCTTTAGCTTATTATCTTTATTCTCACCTAATCGATATAGAAGAAAATCATCGGCATGCGATACATCTTCATTTCCTTTTACATATGTATCAACAACACGTTCAAGTTCTCTTTTTCGAATGGAAATGTTTCGTTTTAAATACACATCACCTTCTACTAAGCCATCTGGTGATTGATAAAATGCTAATTCTTCTCCACCGGTAAATGAATAAAACATACTTGCGACAGGCGCCCGCCAATCAATAATGATTGGCTTCATCGTGTCCATATCCGAAACCCCTACTTTTCCGATATAAATCGGCATAACTTCTTCTTTTCCATCTTCCTGAAAATCTAACCTTCCAAAGTACGGCTCTTGCACACCAATACGTAAGTTTTGTCTATTAGACTCCCTCATACTTTCAAGAATTTGCTCTTTAAAATCTTCTCCATAATAAACCGGGGTTTTTTCAAGCTTATCCAATTGCTCATCCATCGTATGTAAAGTATCCTTCATTTTTTGTAACTCATCTTCAAATATGTTGCTCATTTCGACGATTCCCTCCTGTCCGTTCTAATTTTTCAGTCGAAGTATCATTGTATTAAAAACCCAATCATAAAGTCAATAGTTTTCGTTTAAATTTTCCGAAAAAACTTACTTTTCATCTTTCTAATTTAAAAAGAATATGCAACATCAAAATCACACAAATACACATATAGTATAGTGATGCATACAAAAGATACTACTTTCTATTTGTCTCCTATTTAATTTATCTATTAACAAATATTGTAAAAATCAAAGACTTTAATCAATGGGCGTTTTACTGCCCACAAATAGTAGAATAAATAAAAGTAAAGGAGGCTCTTCGAATGAATATTTTTAACATTTTGAATCCATCTCAAGATTAAATATGCTTTTATCTGGCTGTATCCTTATGGTTTGTTGGTCAATTATGTATGTTGAAATATATAGACTTACAAAATCCGTCTGGCCATGTGTTATCATGCATGCGATCGAGGATGCTGTTTCTACTGTTTTAGTTACAATAACAGGGATTATTACTCTTACAAACAGTAGTGATTTTTGGTTAAATCCTACTAGCGGGGTCGCTGCTACTGTTTTATTTCTCGGAATTGGAATCGTACTAAGAACTATAAGAATAGAAAGAGAACGACAATTATTCACACAATAAAAAGCAGATAATGAATTCGTCATTATCTGCTTTCCAATTTTTAAAACTACCTTATTATATTTTTTGATACATAAGCCAGTCACCAGAGTCTATCACTTTCTTTAACATCTTTTTATTCTGAGCGATATACACATATGCCTCAATTTCCCTATCAGCAACATATACTGTTTGCGTGATTCGATCATATAAATCAGTCTCCGCATTACCTATATATTCTTCTAGTTCATCTAACTTACACAATATCTCATCATTTACTACATAAACTTCTCCATACACCTGTTCTTCAATCGAATAAGTCATGGCCGGATATCCTTCGTTCGTATCAAATAATTTTCCATATGTCCAAGCTCTGTCTGCGATGCATGTTGCACCTAGCATATAATGAGCATTCGTTTGTCCTCTTCTTAACGTGCCATAAACGAAAACATGATACATAAATTCTTATCCCCTTTATATGCCTCTACTTTCTTATTTGTAAATAAGCACGAATCATAAAGTAACTCACTTCATTCGGAAGCTGTTCTTTAATAGATTTCAGACCACCATCTGCATTTTGAACGGCAGTTTCAATAAGAGATTCATACTCTGCTGGAACAAAGCTTTGCCAATCTACTTCCATTCCATCCTCATAGCAGCGAATTAAATGGTTTTCGATTGTTTGTCTTGATAAGTTACGTTCTTTTGCAATCTCATTCAAATCAATACCTTGTTTATACATTTCATACGTTTCTAAATGAGAATTTGCGGACGCTTTTCCTGACTTTTTACGCTCTGAAACTACTTCTGTCTTAATCGTTTCAGCATAATTTGGATTTTCCTCAATAAAATGCTGAACTGCTTGTAAAAAGCGCGAGCCATATTTCACAAGTTTGTGTTCTCCGATACCTTTTACCGTCAACAATTCGGAATCACTTTGCGGCATTTTCACACACATATCTTTTAATGTTTGGTCAGAAAAAATAACGAACGGAGGTACACCTTCTCCTTGTGCAATTTCTTTACGTACTTCACGAAGCACTTCAAATAAAGGATGGTCTTGAACAATTTGTCTTGTCTCTACTCGTTCTTTTCGTAAAACATTCTCTTTACCAAGTAATACTTCTTTCCCTTTTTCAGTTACTTTTAACGTCGGATAAGTGCCATGTTCAACTGCAATTAACTCGTCTGAAATTAAAAACTCAATAAACTCACTGACCTCTTTTACACTACGGTTCGATAAAAGCCCATACGTTGGTAAAGTATGAAAATTAAATTCAATAACTTTCTTATTTTTCGACCCAGTTAATACTTGCGCTATCATTTGCTTTCCAAAGCGTTGGTTGGTTCTAATCATGCATGATAAAACCATTTGTGATTCCCTTGTCACATCGATGCTCTCGCGATTGTCTGTACAATTACCACAGCGTCCACAATCTTCTTTCGGTTCTTCTCCAAAGTATTGCAAAATGAATGATTGTAAACATTGTTCTGTATGACAGTAATCGGTCATATTTTGCAATTTTTCAAGTTCATTTGAAAAACGTGATTCTCCAGTTGATTGATCAATTAAAAAACGCTGTACTTGTACATCTTGAGAAGAATATAACAATATACATGTACTATCTAATCCGTCACGACCAGCACGTCCTGCTTCTTGATAGTAACTTTCCATATTTTTTGGAAGCTGATAATGAATTACGTAACGAATATTCGATTTATCAATCCCCATCCCGAATGCAGATGTTGCTACCATTACACTTACTTCATCTCGTAAAAAGAGTTCTTGTTGCTCATTTCTATCACTATCACTCATACCAGCATGATATTTTGATACAGAAACACCTGCCTTCATCAAATCTTCATATAACTGATCGACTACTTTTCTAGTAGCTGCATATATAATCCCAGATTCCTTTTGATTTTGACGAATATAATCCGCCAAATATGCATTTCGATCTTGCCCTTTAATGACAGAAAACGATAAATTCTCACGCTCAAACGTTGTCATAATTGTATTTTCTTGATTAATTTCAAGTGTGTTACAAATATCATCACGTACTTGCGGTGTTGCTGTTGCTGTTAATGCTAATATGAGCGGTTTTTCTGGAAGATAATCTAATATGCGATGTATATGTAAATAACTTGGACGGAAATCATGTCCCCACTGTGAAATACAATGTGCTTCATCAATCGCAATCATAGGGATTTTCATATCGATAAGTTGGTCAACAAACTCCATCGAATCAAGACGCTCAGGCGCCACATAAAGTAACTTGTAATGTCCTTGTTTCGCTAATTGAATTCGCTGATTTGCTTCTGCAATAGATATAGAACTATTAATATATGTAGCTGAAATGCCATTCTGTACCAATGTATCTACTTGATCCTTCATAAGTGATATTAAAGGTGATATAACCAACGTCGTTCCTTCAAATACTAATGCCGGAATTTGATAACAAATCGACTTACCGCCACCCGTTGGCATAATACAAACCGTATCTTTCCCATCTAGTACATTTTTAATTGTTTCATCTTGTCCTCTTCGAAACGAAGAATAACCAAAGTAGGACGCTAAAAGTTCTTGTGCTTTAGTAAACAAAAAAGAGTCACCCGCTTTTCTTTATCTTTCATCTACTTCTATTATATCAATCACTTATGCGACTTGAAAGGGATGATTAGATGCTTATTGTTTTTTCATTATTCTATGTTTCTTCACTTATTTAATATGAATTAGCATCATTATTTTATATGTTTTACAACATTTATAACGTAAATCCAGTACACAAGAAGAAAGAGTTTCAATTTAAATGTTCATTTTATTTCCCTTTCTTGAATACTACTAATCGTATACATATAAATTCAGGAGGTTACTATATGAAACATCGTAATACGAGGTCCATCACGGCAAAAACGAAAACAAAACAACTCCAATTCTCTAATAATGATGCGTGGAAATATGAATCATACTATAAGTATCAGCCATTATTCTCTTATAAAAAGCTTTTTAATTTTCTTTCTCAACTTTTTAAACGTTAATATATGCGCAAAAAATATATTATTCACAGAAGTTTTCTCAATATTAAACATATAGACTTACTACAATTGAGTTGTTAACATATATAATAATCTGTTGGATAAACCCCTTAAGTTGACCTGCTTATATTAGCAGGTCTTTTTCATAATTACATACTTCTATGCACCTCAATCTCACTTCCAAATCTTTTCTCCATTTTATAACCATATTTAACTCCCAACAATTAATGATAATCATAAATTGTTAGGAGTTAAATTGTTCACATATAATTATGCAATTCTTCTTTCTCAATACACAAAACACATTTTACTTGTTACTATAAAAGTACTCCAGATGAGTTTTTTGCTCATCGACATTATCTAGTTATTGGGGCCTGCCGCGGGAAGCAGGTCCCTTTGACTGTATGAAGGTCCCAATTTTATTTGGACACATTTACCAGGTTTTTTCAAAAGAATTTTATGATAACATTACGTAGTCGAGTCCGACATCTCGGCAATACCCTTTTGAGGGTCTGTAACTTCCCTTGCAGACCCTCTTTTGCTTTATATTCAAATTATTCATATATATCACAACATCATTCATTGAATTTCTCCATTTCAAATTCCCTAAAAATAATCTAGGACACGGAACTAAAAATAAATCTTCATCATACTTTGAGTTATACATGTTCAAAGGAGTGTTACTATTTATGTATTCTTATTGGCAATCGTATTACTCCCCCTACCATAACCCTTATGTAAACTATGATTTATCCGTACGGAACTACCGAATTAGTAAAAATGAGAATTTTTTAAAAGGATATATGCGTTCTTTATGGGAACAACACGTCGCTTGGACGAGATTGGCTATTATAAGTATAGTATTTAATTTACCAGATGTTAACGTTACTGTTGGACGACTTCTACAAAACGCAACACATATGGGACTATCACTTGAACCATTTTACGGTGAAGATGCAGTAAAAAAATATAGTGCATTAATTAAAGATCACTTAGTAATTGCAGCGGATCTTGTTAAAGCCGCAAAAGCTGGTAATCAAAATGCAGCGGCCGCTATAGAGAAAAAATGGTACGCTAATGGTGACGCAATTATTGAATTTCTTAACAGTATCAACCCATATATAGATAAAGAAGAATTTAGAAAAATGTTTTATGAACATTTAGCACTAACGAAAGCAGAAGCACTTGCCTTCCTAAATAAAGATTATGAAGCAGGAGTAAAACTTTACGATAAAATTGAAAAAGAAGCATTAGAAATGGCTGACATGATAACAAACGCAATCGTAAAACAATTCCCGCAAGTATTTCAATAAAGTGAAACTTTAATCAGTGAGGGGTTTGTTCATCCCCCACTGATTATCACCTCTCACCAATCGGCTTATTTAGTTTTCTCTCCATGATATTTCACCTCTCCTCTTTACATTTAGCTTATATCGATATATTTTATTAATATCCGTTTTTTATAGGAGGAAATAGTTTGATTAACGCGATTGGTCTCGTTTTTATACTTACAAATAAACACGAGAAAAAAAAGAAAGTTTACTTAAATGAAAAATTTGCACTAATAGATATTATTGATTCTAAAGAAGTATTTGATGATGAAGGGAATCCTTTAGTAGAACTAACATGTAAATACAGTATATATTTAGATGAAAAATATTACTGTAAATCTCTCGATGATTATACCGGACAAGTCTTTCCTTTCTTAAGTGCAAAAATAGGAAAAGGTCTTCTAAGAAACTTAAACTACTACTTTTCTTACGTTGATGCCTATGATAAGAAACCACCAGTTAAAGAAATAAGACCACTTATGAAACAAGTAACTAACAGATAGCCAAAAATACCAAAAAAAGAAAGCATCTAACCCTGGATGTTTTCTTTTTTATTAAAAACTCATTAACTTTCATCCTCTTCTAAAAGTATGTATCCAAGCATATTTTAAATTAAAAACATTGGAGGATTAGAGTGAATGAAATACTCAGAAACAATTATAAGCAAACGACTTCGAATACTTAAAATGACGGGTATGTTTTTCATGCTAGTGTTAATAGCATGGATTGGCTATACAAAATTACTTTATGAAAACGGCTTTCTTCAAGAAAAAAAGAATTCAGTAGAAGTAATGAACACTAGCATTACAGGAGAAATAGAGCAGCTTTTTCATATAAACTTGCAAGGCTATCGAAAAACAAGCCTTGATGCTGTTATAGAAGCCAGTAAAACCGATCCAAGTGAACTATCCTTAATTGAACTAGTCAACAAATCCTGCTCGCGAGATTGCATAGGTGAACCAGTTACATATGTAAACTCAAACAATGGATATATCTTTTATAAGGAATCTAATGGAACTAATGTAGCTATAACGGTTAAAAAGAAAGACACATGGGTAATTGTAAAGAAATCTGTTCAAGATGGAATATAATCACCCCAAAAAAGAGTACGCATCGTACTCTTTTTTATTATTAATACCCTTCCTCTTCATGCCTACAATGGCATTTCGCTTTTGTTTTACAATGACATTTTTCACACTCACACTTCGGTTTCTCTTTGCAACAACACTCGTGAAAATCATTGCGCTTACATCTACATCTCCCAAACATTAAATCATCCCAAAATTTATTACAATCTTGAAAATGTCCACAATGACAAGTATTTCTCATAAATATGCTTCCTCCTTGATAGAATTCATCATATTCTATGTTTGAAAGTATACAAAGGCTTGTTTATTAGTCTATTTTCTCCATATTATAAGTAGAGTTAAAAGATTAAATAAAAATAAAAACCGTCACATGACGGCTCTTATTTTTATTTAGCAAACTACTTTTATCTCACGTACTCATAGTACCATTTACGTGCATCTAACCAAGCTGTAAATTTATCGATATTCCCGGACGGATAGCCATTCGTTATAGCATAACCAATGCCATCTTTTTGAACGACAATTTGTCCATCAATACCCGCATCAACCATAGCTTGAGCCAAAGCTTGTAAATTACTAAATGCTACACCACCAGTTTTTACTTTGAGCAAATCCGCTGCACCTCCTCCAGTTTGTCCTGTAAGAGCAAATACAATAGAATTAGCGATTTTATCAACATTCCATTTTGCCATGTCGGATTCATTATCAATAAACCCTAATTCAATAAGAATAGCCGGTGCCTTCGTTCCATTTAATACTGCTAAATCTGTACGTTGTTTCGCACCTCGATCACGCCATCCAATATCTTTTGCTAGTTGAGCTGAGATTTTAGCCGCCAAATCTTTCTGATCATAATATAAAACCTCAACACCCTGTCCATTTCCATCACTTGCATTAAGATGAAAAGAAATAACTAAATCCACAGCATGGGAATTGCTATTCCGAATGATATTATTTAAATTTTGTGATTGAGTTGCCCCTACCTCGTCCGTATCGTCATAAACCGTGTGTCCTAGGGCTCTTAACTTAGCCGCCACGGCATCTTTAACTTGCCTATCTAGAACGTGTTCTTTCCGATTCCCGAAATTAGCACCTTGAACAATACTATTGTGTCCTCCGTGCAAACTATATCTAGCCATTATTCATCAACATCTCCTTTCTTAATATCTTATTCAAAACTTGTCTTATTGCTATTCCCACTTACAATCTTAACTGTGCCCATACGTCCTATATTTTCTAAAAGTGATGCAATTTGTTTTCGATATAAAAAAGCTATCGCTTCATAAATCGAATGATTTATTCTCTAAATTACTTTTACATGAATGACGACACGAACAAAAAAGCATCACCCTTTCGGCGATGCCTAAAAACTCTATTTTACTTTTCAGCTCCCTAAATAAATAGAGTTTAAAATCACTGAAACTACACCTATATTTCCTCCCTTTCCTTCACAGCTTCTTTCAACCTCTGCAACATATACCCAATTCCTTTACACCCCTCTAGCGGATATGTAATCATTTCTTCTGGATATAACTTTGTCACTACTTTTTTATGCTTCTTCCCTGCTAGTAAGACGATTTCGTCAAACTGTAGTAAACTTTTATCTACCATCTGTTTTTGTAATTGCTCTATACTTATTACCTCATCGCTTTTTGAATCAAATGCAAGATCATAGTTTTCTAATACAATATCACTTGGTCTTAAAAATCCATGTTTCGCTGATAATATAACCCAGTTTTCGAAAAACATAGTTGCGTACGCCTGACATGCTTTTCCGAACGGACTAATATATACATCTTTTGCTTCCATCGGTCCGTAGTCTGAATGTTTATCCCAAATTTTCTTTTTTCCGCATGGAATTATACATAGCCTTTTCATATATATTTCTACTCCCTTTACTTTGGTAAATAAAATTCGTTATTTTGTACATTTTTTTCTCGAGATACTATATAATAATTCTGAAAGTTAAAATTACACATTTTACCATATGCGTACTATAGATTACTCTCATTGCAAATATTATAATACCATAAAAAATTTTTCATTTTTTCTTCAAAATAATGAAACTAAATTATAATGCAAGTATGTATTAATAAAACAATAAAGGAGGTTCATAAAAATGAAAAATATTATTCCTGCACTATTAGTCTATTTTATCGTTTGCGTTATTTCCGTTATCATCCCAGCATCTGAAGGCTATAATTATGTCGGCTGGAAGTTATTTGTTGGGCAAGTGTATGCGATACCTATTTTCTTCATTACTACGATAATCACATTTTATATAAACAAGAAAAAATATTACGAATAAACGATTATAAGGATAGCTAACGCTATCCTTATTTTAATTCGTTAATCAAAACTTTATATCCTTTCTTCTAAAAAGTTAAACGCAACATCTGTATTTCAGCGTTTAAACGCAGTTCCTCCGAAATCCAGCTCTCTAATTTTGAAACAGATACAATATTTTTTCAAAAAGCCCCTGTAATTTACTTTTCAATACTTCCATATCATTAAGCATACACAATGCGACTGTTTAAAAGTTAAAAATTTCTGCTTATTATAAATAAAAAAGGACAAATAGCCAATCTGACTACTTGTCCTTACTGTTCATCTGTACGCAATACGATTAAGCTTGGAATGCTTCTGTTAATACTGGTACGATTTGTTTTTTACGAGATACAACACCTTTTAAAGTAGCTGTATTGTTTTCTAGTGATACGTTGTATGCTTTCTCAACAACGTTTGCTGCTTTACCGATCGCAAGACCGACAGAATCGTTAGTTAAGATATCAGTTACAACGAATAAGAATAGGTCTAAACCTTTTTCTTCTACTACTGCAGAAATTACTTTTTCAAGTTCCGCTTGGTGTACAAGAACGTCGTTTGTATCAACAGCGTTTACTTGTGCGATTTCAACTTTCGCATTACCCATTTGGAATTCTTTAGCATCAAGAGAGATTAATTGCTCCATTGTTTTTCCGCTTAAGTCAGCACCAGCTTTTAACATTTCTAAGCCGTAGTTATCTGCATCTACACCAGCGATTTCCGCTAATTCACGAGCAGCTGCTACATCTTGTTCTGTGCAAGTTGGAGATTTGAATAGTAAAGAATCTGAAATGATTGCAGATAACATTAAACCTGCAACTTCTTTACGAATTGTTACGCCATTTTCTTTGTACATTTTGTTTAAGATTGTAGCTGTACAGCCAACTGGCTCACAACGATAGTATATAGGATCGCTTGTTTCAAAGTTAGCAATACGGTGATGGTCAATAACTTCTAACACACGAACTGATTCGATATCGTTAGCACTTTGTTGACGCTCGTTATGGTCAACTAAAATAACGTTGTCCACTTCGCTTGCTACTGTCTCAACAAAACGCGGTCCTTCTACTTTAAAATAGTCTAACGCAAATTGAGTTTCACCGCTGATTTCGCCTAAACGTACAGGCTCAGCATTCATTCCTAATTCTTTTTTCAATTCTGCATAAGCAATTGCAGAACAAATTGCATCTGTATCTGGGTTTTTATGCCCGAAAACTAGTACTTTTTCCATGTTTTCCACCTCTTCATGAAAAGGATATCTTAAAGAAGCAAATATGACAATATTTAAAGCATATTTTTTTATAAATAATTGCACTTTCTTCTATATTTTTCATCATTTTCATAAAAAAAATCATCTAAAATGAATTAGATGATCGAAATGTATGTTTCAATTAAAATAGTGTAGGAGCTTGCACTACATTGTTAAAAGCGAAATTTGAGGATAAGCCATTATTCAAAAGGTTTACATCTATAACTTGATAAAACGCATTTCCAGTGTCTGCAATTTCCCAAACAGCTAAAATAAGATGGTATCCACTACGGTCAGTTGGTACATTCGCTTCGTGCGTTACTGTTGTCCCTGGTCTAGCTCCACCGTCATTTTTCACATAGAATGGCACTAAATCTAAATCTGATCGCGTCAAAGGTTTATTGGGATTCCAACCTTTTTTCGTAATATAGTATTTCCACTCTTTCGTACTATGAGGAGCCGTTAGTTTCCACTTGAATGTATTCGTCCCGCCATTTAACGTAACTTTCTTCCACCTATCTACAGTTTGAACATCTAAAGCGGGAAAATGACCAGCCCCTGCAATTTGTCCATCAGAAGGTCCTAGTTGCGGAAATCCACCTATTCCTTCTACGCTTTGAGGTTCATATTGAATTGGTCCACAATTTACATTTACCCCTTGCTTACATAAATAAGATCGGCTCGCTGGTGATTCTACATATCCATGAGCTGAAGCCTTTTCTGAAAATCCAAATGTTAATAATCCCGTAAGTAATACGCCACCACTTAAAATAACTTTCTTCATCTTTTGTAAACTATTCTTTTTCATACTTTCATCCCCTTCCCATAATAAAGCGAAAATAACTATAGTTGGCTAGTCATCTTCTCTACATTTATTATAAGACGAGAATCATTACTAAAAGAACCCTCTAAAAACTTTCTCAAATTCATTTAGTGCGTTAATTAGATTATAATTAACTATTTTAACATCGCCAGAAAAATATAGACGGTGTTAAAAATAGTCGTTTATTATTCACTTACTAATAATCAAGCACTCTCCCCGTTTGATTATAACTTAAATGTTTTTATAATAAAGAACCGTAGCATCTAACTTTCCATTCGGAGAAATTGCATACCCTGGTATTGTTCCAACTTCTTGGTAGTCTAGTGATTTGTACAATTTATTGGAAGGATCTCCTTCTCTAGTATCTAATACTAAAAGAGACCTGTTTTCTTGCTTTGCTCGTTCCTCTGCTTTTTGCATAAGCGATCGTCCAATACCGTTTCGTCTAAAGTTTGGATGAGTCATTAATTTGCAAATCTCAGCTCTATGAATTCCGTTAGGCTTAGTAACTAATTGTAATTGAATACTCCCTGCTACTTCGTTGTTTATTTTAGCCACATACAATATCACTTCTGGCGCTAATACTGTTTGCCAATACTTTGTTGCATCTTTTTGTTCCAGTGGAGGCAAAAAACCAATTGATGCCCCATCATTTACAACCATTTTCAAAAGTTTCGAAAGTTCTTCTATATCATTTTCTAGTTTCTTAATTTCTTCAATTACTAAATTTCGCATTACTTTTCCCCCTTTTGTTTCATTGTAACAATTTTTAAAGAAGGAATAATGAAATAATAAGAGGAATTTATAGTTAAGATATGATTTTTTGTGAAAGGATAACGATATGAAATATATATTAGATAGAACGTACGCAAAAGAATTACTCGAATGGGCATATGAACAAAACCCGGGCCCTTGGTTTGAACATTCACTACATGTTGCTCATGCAACTGAAAACATAATTATAGAACTTATAAAAAAAGGGTACAAGCTAGATGCTGACATAGCATATAACGCTGCCCTTTTGCATGATATCGGAAGATACAAAGGTTTTACCAAATCGGTCATTCATTCCTATGATGGTTATATGTATATGAATGATTTAGGGTATACAGGAAACGCTGTTATTTGTGTGACACACTCATTCCCATGCAAAAATGAACATATAGATATCGCAGCAGAATGGAGTCTCGTTCCTGACCATATGAGAAGCCGATTAGTTGAAATATTAAATGAACATTGTAACTACGACTTATACAATAAAGTAATTACTCTTTGTGACGCTCTTGCTGATGCGGATGGCTTTACTACGCTGGAAAGAAGATTAATTTCTGTTGGTTTGCGTCATGGTACAACATCTCATACATCTTTACATTGGAAAGGGTTTTATGCGATTAAGAAAGAATTAGAAGCTTTAATCGGTAAGAGTATATACACAGTTCTTCCTGATGTAGAAAAATCTATTTATGAAGATATAGAATATTAAAGTAAATACAAATTGAAAACGATAAAATTTGTATTTATGTTTCTAAAAGACTCTTTCAAAAATGGAGGGATTTCTTATTAGTAAAATAGGATTTGACTTGATAAACCTTGAGGGGAATTTTGAATTTGGATATGAAGATATAAAAAAGATTTCTATGAGATGTAAATTTTCTAACTGTTCACATACAAACGAACCAAACTGCGCGGTTAAAAGAGCTATCTCTGACGGTGCTCTTTCTGAAGAAGTAGTTAACAGTTACTATAGAGATTTTAATGAGGCACATTATGTTTCTAAACAGAAAAATAAAACAAAAGCCATTGATTATATGAAGCAATTGAAGCTTTTTACAAAACCTTAAAATTAAATAAATAGTTGTTATTTCTCATTCCTACTAAATTTAAAATTCTCCCATTATTGTATAACCATAAATTGAACCCATCCTAGATAATTTTTATACTCAAATTTAATTTCACATAAAAAACGTTTTAAACATAAAGTTTAAAACGTTTTTTTATTCAATGCTTTTGATTTTTCAATTCTGTTAAACACTCTTGCACTAAAGTTACCGCTTGACTCATCGCAGCTCCGCCAGCAAATGCTGCTGAAACACCACATGCTTCTAGAATCTCTTTATCCGAACATCCTTGATCAAGACAACCTTTTGTATGATAAATTGTACAATACTCATCTTGCGTTGCTAAACTAATTCCTAATGCAATAAGTTGTTTTTCTCTTTTTGTTAAAGAACCCTCTTGAAAACAAGCTTGCGTGAACGCATTATATGTCTCAGCGATTTCAGGAATTTGATTTGTAAAACTACCTATACCTTCTTTATAATGATGTAGAATATCATTTATCGAACTATGTTGCTCATGTTCCATCTTATTCCCTCCAGTCATATTATCCATACTTATTGTAGTATGTGATGAAATGGAGGCAATATACCTTCTTTTAAATTAAGAATTTTTAGTTAATTTAAGTTATAATTTTAAATTATCATCTACAATAACTTTTTCTTTCAACCTCTTTACTTCTTTCTTCCCAAAATGTTAATCCTTCAATCCCCACATTTTTAGGATTAAATACTGGATCTTTCCCTTCTTTTTTCTGCGTTTCATAATCTTTTAACACTTTTAATGCGGTTTTACTTAAAAGTAAGATTGCGATTAAGTTTAACCATGCCATACTACCGATTCCTAAATCTCCAAGATTCCATAAAAGCGACGCTGATTCAACGCTACCGATGTAAACCATAATTAAAAATCCAAATTTTAAAACTGGTTTTAACCAGCCATATTTCAGTTGACGATCTAAATAAGTAAGTGTCGTTTCAGCGATATAGTAATAAGCGAGTAACGTTGTAAATGCAAAAAAGAAAATCGCAATTGAAATAAATATTGGACCAAACCCTGTTATCACAGTTTCAACTGCTTGTTGTGTATAAATTGGACCAGCTTCCACATTTCCTATGTTTTGTACAATGGCGGTTTTCCCTTCAGGTATAACATTATACATACCTGTTATTAAAATCATAAGAGCTGTCGCTGTACATACGACAATTGTATCGATATATACGGAAAACGCTTGAACTAATCCTTGTTTTGCGGGATGCGATACTTCAGCAGCCGCCGAACTATACGTCGCTTCTCCGACACCAGCAACGTTTGAAAATACAGCGCGTTTTACGCCCCATGCAATAGCTGCACCAACAATTCCACCAAACATTTCATTTACACCAAATGCGCTAGAGAAAATTAAAGCAAACATCCTTGGAATCTCCGTTACATTCGCAATTAATATGATACATGTAACAATTACATAACCAATTGCCATAAATGGAACAAGCATTTGAGAAACGCCAGCAATTCTCTTTACACCACCAAAAATAATTGCTGCTAGTAACATGACTAAAAATATACCAGTTATATATTTGCTAATACCATTAGAGTTTTCAAATCCAACTGCGATACTACTAGATTGAATACCTGGTAATAACACGCCATATGAAAGTGTTACAACTACTGCTACAATGACTGCAAACCATTTCATTTTCAAACCTTTCTCAATGAAATATGGAGTACCGCCGCGATATTCATTCCCTACTTTACTTTTGTATACTTGAGATAATGTTGATTCTACAAACGCGCTCGCTGCCCCTAACAAAGCCATTACCCACATCCAAAATACAGCTCCAGGACCGCCGAAAGCAATTGCTGTCGCTACCCCTGCAATATTACCAATTCCAACTCTTCCTGATAAGGCTAAACAAAATGCCTGAAAAGATGATATTCCCGTCTCTGAACTCTTTCCTTCAAATAATAGTTTAATCATCTCTTTAAAATAACGGATTTGCAAAAAGCGTGTTGCAATCGTGAAATATACGCCTGCCCCTAATGCAAAAACAACTAAACCGATACTCCACACTTGCCCTACTAACCATTCTACTAAATTCTCCATCCAAATCCCCCTTATCATTCTTTGGAAAAGCAATTTTGTATATAAAAAAAACGGACAACTATTATCAAACTTTCTAGTTGTCCGCATCTTTCATTATTTCATCCCTCAATTTTTATCAGTAAAACGCCCTATTACTTTATATTTACCCAAACACTTTTCACTTCTGTATAATTATCAAGCGCATATGAACCTAATTCGCGGCCAATACCAGATTGTTTATATCCACCAAATGGTGTAGCTGCATTTTCCAAGTTATAATCATTAATCCACACTGTTCCTGCTTTTAATTTATTTGCTACTTGATGACCCGTTTTGATATTTTGCGTCCATACACCCGCAGCAAGGCCATAGGATGAGTTGTTCGCTCGTTCAATTACTTCTTCTGTCGAATCAAATGGAAGTACGACAACAACTGGTCCAAATATTTCTTCCTTAACGATTGTCATATTGTCTGTAACATCTGTGAATATAGTTGGCTTAACGAAATAACCTTTTTCAAGCGCACGTTCGCCACCAGCCGCAACTGTAGCACCTTCTTTCTTCCCTTGCTCAATGTAATTTAACACACGCTCTTGTTGTTTCTTAGATACGAGTGGACCCATTTCCGTTCCTTTCTCCATACCTGCTCCAAGTTTTACGTTGTTCGCCATTTTCACAAGTGCATCTACTACAGTTTCATAATGTTTACGATGAACAAATACACGTGATCCTGCGCTACAATTTTGACCGTGATTATACATAATACCTTGGAATGCACCATTTATCGCTTCTTCCAAGTCCGCATCTTCTAAAATGATATTTGGTGATTTTCCGCCAAGCTCTAACGTTACATGCTTAATCATTTCTGCAGATTGACGCATAATATACTTTCCTGTAACAGTAGATCCTGTAAAAGCAACTTTATCAATGTCATGATGATTTACAATTGCAGCCCCTGCTTCAGGACCAAAGCCTGATACAAAGTTTACAACGCCGTTTGGAAATCCAGCCTCTTTAAAGAGTTTCGCTGTATATAGTAAAGATAAAGGCGTTTGCTCTGCTGGCTTTAATACAATCGTACAACCTGTCGCCAGTGCAGCTCCCATTTTCCAAGAAGACATAACAAGCGGAAAATTCCACGGAATAATTTGTCCTACAACACCAACAGGTTCATGTCTCGTATAATTCAAGTAATCTTTTGAAATCGGGATTGTTTGCCCAATAATTTTTGTAGCCCATCCTGCGTAATAACGATAATTTTCTACAGTCGCTGAAATATCATCATCAAGTGCTACTTGATATGGCTTTCCATTATCTAAAGCTTCTAGTTGCGCTAATTCTTCTCTATGTTCTTCAATTAAATCTGCTAATTTATAAATAAGATGCGCTCTTTCAGCAGTAGCCATTTCTGCCCACGGGCCAGATTCAAATGCAGATCTTGCCGCTTTTACTGCAGCATCAATATCCTCTTCTTGCGCTTCACATACGACTGCTAGAACCTCTTCTGTTGCTGGATTGTACGTTTCAAACGTCTTTCCGCCAATAGCAGAAACAAATTCGCCATTAATAAACATTTTAATTTCTTCATTTAAAAACGCTTCCACTTTTGGTTTCAGCTCAATATTTGTCTTTAACATTATGTTCTCCTCCTTATTTAAACAGCTGCATGAGCTGCAATATTTGATAAAATCGTTTGAAGCTTTTGATTTTCTTCTACAGTTAACCCTAGTCTTGGATAGCGAGAAGGTCCTCCCGCTTGCCCATGTAATTCCATAGAACGTTTAACGATTTGAACATATTTCCCTGATCCTTCAAGAAACTCGCAAAGTGGTAAAATAGCATCGTTTATTTCCCACGCCTTTTCTAATTCACCATTTTGAAAATGCTCATACATTTTTGTAACGAGACCGGGAACGATATTTCCTGCTACTGAAACCCATCCCGAGGCACCAACTAAATATGATTCCATAACTAAATCTTCAGAACCACAGAAGACTTGGAAAGCCCCTTCACTTTGTCTTACTAAATCTCTCGCTTTTCGAATATCTCCGCTAGATTCTTTAATATGTGTAACATTTTCACACTCTTTTCCAATACGGAGCATTAGCTCTGTACTCATATCAACACCAGAAGTAAATGGATTATTGTATAACATAATTGGTATATTTACAGAGTTTGAGATTTCTTTAAAATGAAAATAAATCTCCTCTTCCTTCGGTTTACAATAGTAAGAGTTTATAATTAATGCACAATCCGCTCCGTGCGCTTCTGCATGTTTCGTATATTCAATTGTTTCTTTCGTCGTCTCTGCTGCAGTTCCAACAATAACTGGAATACGGCCATCAATTTCTTTCAACACGGTTTCTACCATTTTAAATCGTTCTTCTTTTGATAAACTTACAAATTCTCCTGTACTTCCATTAATGATGATACCTGCAACGTTTTGTTCGATAAAGTAATTTACATTTTGCTTTACCCCATCCCAATTAATTTCCTGAAATTCATCCATCGGTGTTATTAATACTGGAAATGCCCCTTTAATTTTTTGCATATTTATCTCTCCCTATCACATTTTATTTTAATAAGAAACCTGCCGGAAACGGATCCGTAGGGTCTAATAGAAATGTCTGCATCCCTGTAATAAATCCTCTACTTTCAAAACGGAAAATGTATCCTAGTTCCTCCTTCTTCACTTTCTCCACAGTTATAAAACTATTAAATATACTTTCATTTTTAAAAGGTTTATCCGCCATATAATCATTTTTAAATAACGCATGAACATAGGAAACAATAGTAGAAACAAAACCTGGCGAACGTACGATAAAGTTATCTTCATGAAATGTAATCGATTTTATATGGTTCTTTTCTTTTTGCGAAGGATCTACTAAAATAAGCCTTTTTATTAGCGACTGTTTTTGTATAGTCTGTAGTGTAGCTTCTCCCCATCTTTTCAATTCAGAAATGTTTTCCATGCGAATTTCTGGCGAATACAAACCTTTCTCTACAACTGCATATACTTTATCTGCTTGTATGAGAGAATAATTTACATTACCAACCTGTAAATTTTCCTCAATCATATAGCATAGTTTGCTTTCAAACGAAACCGATATAACTTCATCATTCTCTACATACGCATGAACTAAAAATATTCCACATAACGTTTCAATTTTATATTGATTGGACTCTCTCTTTTTTAAATAACCACTTTCGAGTAACATCGTTATTACTGCAACAATGCCTCCATAATGAAGCGGAACCGAACCTTCATGATTAAAAAATAATACAGCTGCATCCACTTCATTATGGATAGATGGAACGACAATACACCCATTCAAACCGATAAAACCACGTGGTTCATTTAATAAAAGCTTCATCTCTTCTGCTAATTCACCTGAAAATTGTTCATTTAATTGCTCCAAACTGTAGTAGTATTTGCATGGTACGTCTTTCATTACACGAAATGCCTCGCCATTTACATGTACGTCTACTGCTGTATACATTTTTTGAATGTTCATTTTATATCCTCCGTTTCATGTTCCATCGGCGGAATTAGCAAAAATCCTTCTTTAAGTGGATCCATTTCATTGTAAAAAAATCTATGCATACCCATAAGCCAAGCTGATCCCGTAATTTTCGTTATGACAGCTTCAATATTTTCAACATGTGTCGTATTCATGACATATCCTTTAAATAAAGAACCAACGATACTCTCATGAATGAACTCTTCACCAATTTCGATTTCTTTCTGAGCGTATAATACAGCTAGCTTCGCAGATGTTCCTGTACCGCATGGAGATCGATCTATTCCGCCTGGTGGTACAACAACTGTATTTTTCACATGCGCACATTCATGAGTAGGATCTGTATAAAATTCAACATGTGTTAATCCTCTTATAAACGAATACTCTGGATGAGTGATTTCAAACTTCTCATTAATTGTGTTTCTTATATGAATCGCCTTATCGATGATTGTAGATGCATTTTCTGGTACTAATTCTAGATCTACTGATTTCGCATCAATAATGGCATAAAAATTCCCTCCATACGCAATATCAGCCTCTATAGTCCCAATGTCTTTCACTTGTACAGTAATATTTTTCAATAAAAAAGCTGGTATGTTACAGAAAGATACTTCTTTTGCTTTTCCATCTTGAACAGCAATATCTACTTCAACTAAGCCAGCCGGTGTATCTAGTTTTAAAGAAGTAATCGGTTCAACTACCGGAATTAAACCTGATTCAACTAACGCTGTACATACACCGATTGTATCGTGACCACACATCGGTAAATATCCACCTGTCTCTATGTATATAACACCTATATCAGCCTCAGGATGACATGGGTCTGTTAATAATGCTCCTGACATTACATCATGACCACGCGGTTCATTCATTAACAATTTTCGAATCCAATCATACTCCTTTTTCATATGTAACATCTTCTCTGCCATCGTCTCTCCAATCAACTTTGGAAGTCCACTAATTAATGTCCTCGTTGGATTCCCACCTGTGTGTGTATCAATCGTCGTAAAGACTCTTTGTGACCTCATCCGTTTAACACCCTTTCTGTAAAACGACTCAAACGAAGTGGTTCAATAGGAATAATTGTCTCTTTTTCATTTAATAACTCTTCAATTACTTTTCCAGTAACTGCTGCAAGACTAATCCCATCACCTTCATGTCCAGCGGCAATGAAATAATTCGGAATATGTTCCACTCGTGAAATAATCGGTAAATGATCTTCTGTCCACGGACGTAAACCAGCGTAAGAACGAATTACCATCATATCTGCCATTTTCGGATAAAAACGAATTGCTCTATTTGCGATACATTTAATGACTTCATTATTTATCCTCGTATGAAATCCTACAAATTCACGACTACTACCAATTAAGAAATTTTGACTTTCAGTAGGCTCAAATACGAGCGCAACCCCGTATTTTTCAGTTAAAGCATCCACCTTTCGTTTTCCGCCAAATTTAGAAATTAAATAACCGAATTCCATTACTTTACGGCATCCTACGTGTTGTTGCCTTGAAGCTACAATAATATGCCCTTTTCTCGGTTCAATTGGTATATTTATATTTAACATCTGACCAATCTTAGGAGCCCACACACCGGCTGCATTTACAACTTGTTGTGCTGTAAAAGTTCCATTCGTAGTTTCTACAACAAATGAACCATCCGTCTCTATTTCCATACTCTTTACTTCCGTCTGCTTAAAAGCTTTTGCGCCAAACTTTTGTGCCTCTGACAGAAGCGAGAAAGCAAGGAGATATGGATTCACAGTTGAATCCGTCGCACATTCTAAACCGCCTAATAAATCATCAGCAAAAAAAGGCGACTCTTCCCTTATATCTTGCCTATCAAGCATTCGAAACGGTAATCCAGCTTCTTGTTGCCGATTTACCCATTGCTGCGCAGCTTCCATCTCTTCGTCTGACTCACATACGAGAATACTTCCTGGTGCCCTATATTCAAATGAATGCTCTAATTCTTCACTTAAATCAGTTACTAATTTTTGACTTACTAAAGACATTTGACTATCAAATCCCGGGTCTTTATCAATGGCCAAAATATTCCCATCACACCGTGAAGACGTCCCGCTGACAAATTCCCCTTTTTCAATGATTGTTACGTCTCTTCCGTATTTTGAAGTGTAATAAGCGATAGAACACCCTATTATTCCACCACCTATAATTAAAACGTCGCAGTGCCTCACAATATACTCCTCCTTTCCTAGCCCTCTCACTTTCTTTTTATGCAATTGACGTGCCAATTCTGTACATATACAATTTTTATAAATAATATTTTTATTTGTAAAAATATTTTAAATTCATAGTAAATAGGTGTATTATTTTTTTATCACTGTCAAAATTTTTATACATAACAGGAGGACATTATGGAATTCTCATTTCCGACTATACAAGAATTTTTGGAAAGCGTTTTAATCAATCATACATGTAGCCTTGATCGCATTAAGAAAATAAACGAAAGGTTTTATTACCTCCCTTCTACTACAGAAGAATATAATTGCGCAATTATTTATGTAGATGACTCATTCACTGCATTAATTGACGCTTTTTCTTATGAATTAGCTGTTATCATCCTTAACGAAAACGATGAGCCGATATGCTGTATAACTTCTCAGCAAATGATTCCATTTCTTTATAAGTCCTACAATGAACTACAGTCATTTTATGACACTGTAATACAAACAACTGACTCTTCTGTTACAGTAATTGATAGTAAAGAATGCGTTCGAACTTGGACAGATGGTGCTGAAAAAATATTTTCAGTCAACCATAATGAGATTATTGGGCAACCGATTACTCGTTTTTTTGATTATAAAGACTTGGAAATTTTACAATCTTTACATGATGGAAAAAGCATAGTCGCTCAGTTCCATCAGCCTCGTCCCGATTTATTCGTATTAATTAATTCAAATCCAGTTTATTGTAATGATGAAATTATAGGAGCAGTCGTTTCAGAAACAGATGTTACAAATCAAGTCGCTTTAAATGAAAAACTATTTAATATGTCACATGAAATGCACCGTTTAGAACAAGAAGTGGCAAAGTATAAAGATGAATCCGATCCATTCCTTGCGATGAATGGAAAAAGTCCTGTTATACAAAGAACGATACAATTAGCTAGAAAAGTTTGTTCGGTGAAATCAACTGTTTTAATACTTGGGGAAAGCGGAGTTGGAAAAGAAGTATTTGCGAAAGCAATTCATGAAGCAAGTGAAGCAGCGAAGGCGCCTTTCATTTCGATTAACTGCGGGGCAATTCCAGAAGCATTATTTGAAAGTGAATTATTCGGTTACGAGCGTGGGGCGTTTTCTGGAGCAAATAGTAAAGGAAAAAAAGGTAAAATTGAACTCGCGCAAGGCGGTACTTTATTTCTTGATGAAATAGGTGAAATGCCACTTGATATGCAAGTAAAACTGTTACGTGTACTGCAAGAGCGAAAGTATTACCGAGTTGGTGGTGAAAAAGAAATTAATATTGATTTCCGTATTATCGCTGCTACAAATCGTGATTTACAAGAAGAAATGAGAAAAGGAACTTTCCGAGAAGATTTATATTACCGCTTAAATGTAGTTAGCTTGCAGATTCCACCGCTGCGCGAAAGACGCGAGGATATTATTGAATTAACCTATTCTTTCTTAAACGATTTTTCAATCAACTATAACAGACCAATTCGTGACTTACCTTCAAGCATTATGCATGAACTGCTTCATTACAATTGGCCAGGTAATATTCGCGAACTTCGAAACGTTGTTGAACGGCTTGTGGTATTCGCAACAGACGGAATTATAAAACAAGAATATTTACCATTTCATACGACTGAAACTTTAGACAACCATACAGCCCATTCCCTATTACTCAGCAACAATAATACAATCCTTTCTTTACAAGAAGAGATGGATGAGCATGAAAAAAAAGTTATTGAAAGGGCTTTACGAATTTTAAATGGGAATAAATTAGAATGCGCAAAACAACTTGGCGTAACAAGGGCTACTTTATATAACCGTTTAAAGAAACTTGGACTTCAATAAAGAAGCAGTATGCACCGATCAGGCATTTACAGATAGCCCTCTCCTCCTCTATATTGGCATGATTTTTGCATATATAATTTGTGAAAACCGAACTAGAGGAGGAATACACATGACAAATAAAAACAACTTAATCGTTTGTCGTTGTGAAGAGGTTACATATGGGCAACTTCAATCGACAATTGCTGAATATAACTGCTCGGCAAGAGAATTAAAACTAAGAACACGTGCTGGCATGGGATTTTGCGGTGGTCGCACATGCAGAATAATGATAGATCGAATGATTGAAAATGCGAATCCTGACGTAACTCTTAATGAACTACCGTTAAAATATCAACCACCAATACGTGCAGTTACTTTTGGATCGGTAGGTGAAAGTAAATGAGTAGAATTACACATCACCCTATTTTAGGTACTTTACAAAGTAGTGAGCGTATTACCTTTCAATTTAACGGTCATCAATACGGAGCATATGAACATGAAACGATAGCTGCTGCCCTGTTAGCAAATGGAATTAGGACAGTAAGAGTTCATGAAGATAGCGGAACACCGCGAGGTATTTATTGTAATATCGGACACTGTTCCGAATGCCGCATGACAGTAAATAATCAAACAAATGTACGCGCATGCTTAACTGTTGTAGAAGAAAACATGGTTGTTGAAAGCGGGAAACAGCATCCGAATATCGTGAGAGAGATGGTGAAAAAACGATGAGTGATGTAATTATTATTGGTGCAGGGCCAGCGGGATTATCTGCTTCTATTTCTTGTGCTCGTTTCGGACTAAAAGTGCTCGTTATTGATGAATTTATGAAGCCGGGCGGGAGATTGTTAGGACAGTTGCATCAAGAGCCTACTGGAGAATGGTGGAACGGAATAAAAGAATCGAAGCGACTTCATGAAGAAGCAGAATCACTTTCAGTACATATCAGGTGCGGTGTTTCGGTCTATAATTTAGATAGAGATGAAAACAATTGGTTTGTACATACTAATATCGGTACGTTAGAAGCACCTTTCGTACTACTTGCTACTGGAGCTGCGGAATATTCTATTCCCCTTCCTGGCTGGACACTTCCAGGAGTGATGTCAATTGGAGCAGCTCAAGTTATGACAAATGTTCATCGCGTGCAAGTTGGAAAAAAAGGAATTATTATTGGTGCTAACATTTTGTCTTTCGCCATTTTAAGTGAATTGCAATTAGCGGGAATTACAGTGGATCATATTGTACTCCCTGAAAAAAGCGAGTTAAGTCAAAAAGCTGGTGAACCTGAAGAAGTTTTAAACTCTCTTTTAAATGCAGCACATCTCGCTCCTTCTGCTATTTTACGAATAGGTAGCCACTTTATGAAATATGATTGGATTCGAAAAGCTGGATTAACATTCTATCCAAACAGCGGAATGAAAATAAACGGAACGCCACTTCACCTTCGGAAAGCAGCTCTTGAAATTATCGGAACAGATCAAGTTGAAGGTGTACGTGTTGCTAATATTGACTCTAAAGGAAATGTTATTAATGGATCAGAGAAAATATATGAAGCAGATTTTGTTTGTATTGCCGGGGGATTATACCCACTTGCCGAACTTGCAGCTGTAGCTGGTTGTCCCTTCCATTACATTTCAGAATTAGGTGGACACGTTCCTCTCCATTCCGAAACAATGGAAACTCCTCTTCCTGGTTTATTTGTAGCTGGCAATATTACAGGCATTGAAAGCGGAAAAATTGCGATGGCGCAAGGAACAGTTGCAGGTCTATCTATTGCTAAATATGCAAGCAAAAAACGTGATATAGTCGACCAACAATTATATCACGCCATTCAAAACGTTCACTCTGTTCGTCAGAAAGCTGCAATTCAGTTTAATCCGATGGTAGATATCGGTAGACGAAAGATGAATGATTTATGGCATAAATTCCAAACAAATGATAAAGATTTCTATAAACAACAAGAAATTATTTAATAAGACTTATTTGTCAAAAAGCTCCCCTTATCAAAAACATAAGGAGAGCTTTTCAAATTATTTCACTTCGATTGTCCAATCACCATCAGCTTGAATAGTGAATATATGTATACCATTTTCTTTTACAGGTACTTTTTTCGTAGTATCGGCAGCACCAATTTCATTAAATATCATGCTATCGTTTAAATCCACTACAAAATTACTTTCACCATTCTTATGTACACCATGCAATTCTTTCAAACCTTTTTCAAGTTTCACAAAAACAACATCAGATCCGTGACCACTAATTGTTCCTGGAGCTGTTACTACTTTATCTATTGGAATAGACTGAGACATATTCACTTTCCAGTGACCATCTGCCATTGGATTAATAAAATATTTTCCACTCTTGTTTAATAAAACTACACGTTTTTCTTTTCCATTACCAATAAAATTCGAAAGTGAACCAGAGTCATTACCTTGTTCATCTTTTAACTCTAGAATTGCATTACTTTCTCCTGTATGTTCTACTTCCGCAATAACAAATCCGGATTTTAACTCAAAAAAATCAGAAGAATTCGCACCATCACCTTCTAACGAAACACTATGATCTTGTGATAATCTCTCCACTGCACTTTTTTCTTTTATCTCTTTAGCTTTCGGGCTAGTTGTTGCTGTTTGCTGTTCAGTATTCTTATCTTTTTTTTCATTCGCTTGTACATCTTTTGTTTGCTCCGTTGAATTACAAGCAGTTAAAGATAAACATACCGCAGCAATTGTTGCTAATAATTTCTTTTTCATAATATCCTCCTATTAACATAAAACATTCTTAATAAGAATAACATATTTTTACCAATTCATCAGTTTATTAAAAATTGAATTTTATCCTAAAATAGGAAACATACTAAAAATAGAAATTAAAATAAAAAACTGCTAGAGCATAAAGCCCTAACAGTCTTATTGTTCATCACTATTAAATTTCGCTAATGCGTAAATACCTTCTTCATCATCTAATTCAAGTTGTAATCTCGCTGCGAATGAATTGACATTATATTCTCTGTCAAGCAATAAGCGTAATGCTTCGATTAAGTTTGCTTGAATTAAAATTTGCTGGCGACCATTTACCTCTACTTCCGCAGAGAAACCGTAGTTATCGTCATACATGAGTTCAACTAACACTTCTTCTGGACCCACTTGTCTTTTTTCAGCTATATATACGCAAAGCGCATTTATTAATTCTTGTTCAGAAATTTTTATTGTTTCCATGCTACTTCATCTGCCTTCTTTTTACGTTGGTCTTTGAAGTATTTAAATGCACGAACTGCTAACATTACGATACCAGCCATTACTAACATATTTACCATAAATGCTAATACAGAACCAAGAGCTCCCATATTTGCAAATAAGCTACCCATTAGTAAACCACCAAGACCACCTAGTAATAAACCTTTCATAAAGCTTCCTTTATTACTTTTTGGTGCTGTGTTTGTTGCTTTCGTTTTTGAATCTGGAGTCGTTTTTTGAGAATTTACATTTGAGTCTTTTTTGTTTAAATCAACTTTTGACTTTTGACCTGAACTTGGTGTAAATGATTTTTTACCAGATTTGTAACTTTTCGCTGCTGCATGATCTACGAACATAAAGCTGCTAGCCCCAAAGATAACCATGAATGCTGTCATTACTGCTACAAGTTTTTTCAACATATTATATCCATTCTCCTTTTATATAGATATATGTGAAATCTATCTTTCTAGTAAATTCAGAATGATAGATTTGTTTTTAAGAACATTTTAAAGGTTCTTATGAACTTATTATATGAACTTTTGTCGAAATATGCAAGTATTATTTACTTTCAACAGTTTGGTGACAAAGGAAAAATTAAGCAAAACAGAATTGACTTTAAATGAAACAAAACATATTATAAGTTCATAAGAACTTTTTATTATTTTGGAGGTGAAAAGATGGAAACATTTCATCTCACACGAAACGAAATGGCTACCCTTCTTCTATCACTAAGAGGATGGAATACGAAAAAGCCTCTCGGTATTTTACAAGAAGCTTGGGCAAAGTCACATAAAAAAGATATTGAAAGCGGACAAAGCGTTACAGCTTTTATTACTACCGCACTTTCACCTATTTTTGAAAAACTGATTAAAATTGACGATACTGATGTCGGTTTTTCTTTAAATGAAATAGTTGCGCTTGGCAATCAGATTGAAAACACAAGTTTCTCTGTAACTGCTATGCAAAACTGGGTGAAACGAGATATAAAAGAAATGATTGGCTCTCCTCAAAAAGGGAAAAAATATTCGATTGAACAAGCAGCCTTACTGTTCATTGTCGAAGATTTAAAAACAGCACTTGATTTTGAATCAATTCGTAAGCTATTACGCCTTATCGTTAATGACCCAGCCGATCGAAGTGATGATTTAATCAATCCTGTTCATTTATATGTAGCATACTCTTCTCTATTTGAAGAACTCAATCAAGGGAATTGCTTACAACTAAATGCAACAGATACAGTTCATACAATTGAAAACATCGTAAAAGAAAAAGCTGATAAAATCGCAAGCAAGTTCGATCAAATTAATAACGAACAACGCGAAGCAATTCGTAACGCTATTATCATTGCGACCCTTTCTGTACATACCGCTTATGTACAAATGTTAGCAAAGCGTTACGTAACAGCAACTTTATTTTTACAGAACTTAGATGTGAAGCCTTAAAAAAACAAGCATCCCCCCGTCATATACCTAGGACAGGGGGATGCTTGTTTTCAATCAATATAAAATACAAAAATCATTTTACATCTAAGTTTCATTATAAAATAACTCTTGATTATGTATTATGTAAAAATCATTACTAACCTAACATTCAACAATGTTCATTTCTTTCTATTAAATTCCTATCAGATTTTCTCGATAAACTTAATTACTTCATCTTTATAATTATATTTGTCATTAATTTCTTGTAATAATTCAATATCATGCGTATGAGTTTTTCCTGTCTCTAACAGCTCACGATATAAATCAATGTAAGGAAGATTTTTATTCATGGCATTTTTATATTCCTTTTCTACATCGTAAAAAACCTTTTTAAACCTCACATCAGTAATCCCTGCCTCATCAATTTCAAGAATTGCATACTGAGCACGCAAGTCAGAGTTTAGCTTATTCCACTTGTAAAAAGGTTGTCCAACTGTTCCTGGGTTAATAATTAATTGATCATTGCTACTATAGCGCAACAATTGATGGTGGGTATGAGCGTAAATCGCAATATCATAATCACGATCAAATAGCCGATCAAACTGTTCCTGATTATTAGTGGGCCACAAATCTCCTCCGTAATTTTTATTTTGTAGATTATGACTAATACTGATTGATAAATCATTAACCTGTTTTGTTATATGTAATGGTAAATTTTTAACATGTTTAATATAGTTTTCATCCAGGTTTTCACATTGATACTGAACTAATCTAGAAACATAAATATCAGTTTCGTTATCAATATCAATATTTTTATTAAGAACGTCAAGAAAACTATCTTCCCAGTTTCCTTGTACATAAGTATCAACGTTAATACTTTCTAATATTTCAAACAAATCATTCGATCCAGGACCAGGCATAATTAAATCTCCTAAAAACCAATAATCAGTCACACCTTCTTTCATAGAATCTTCGATAACTGCTTTTAAAGCAGTTGCATTTCCATGTACATCTGCCAGTACAGCAATTTTATGTTTCATGTATTTTATTCCCTCCTCTAAATTTACGTTTCCATCTCATTCATTTTTTATTTTCGAACCAAATCAAATTGAATAGGCATATTCTTTTTTAGGCAATTTTACTATCTCTTGAATGAAATTTGATTTCTCTAAAATGTCCTCTAACTGCCCCTCACTATGGACGTAAATACCACCTGCATATGAACTGTACGCCTTTTTCTCAGTTATTATCGCTAAATTGTTATTTTCCTTTTTAAAATCACCCTCCACTCCTTTTTGAAATGATAAACTTTTAGTTGGTGAAACATAAAGTTGAATTAAAGATACTATTTCAACATCATCTGATTTTGCAAAGCACTGTATTTCATTTAAAATCATTTCATCTTGTAACGGAAGAAAGTCTTCTACTTCTAACTTCTCTCCTTTATGAAAGAAGTTTTGAAGTCCAGGAGTATAGAACGAAAGATCTTTCTCCTCTATCATTTTAAAAATTGTTTGCAGCAATATGTCTTTTCCTATCACAAACGGGTGGCCAAATCCATTATTGTAAAGCCCTTCTTTCATTTTCATTAATTGTTCAATGAAGGGGATTCCCGATTCTTCAATAACAAGTTTACCGTCAATTAAACGCATGTTAGCAATCAATTCTTCTATCCGTAAACCTTCTAATTCAAGCGATGAGTAATATATATCTCTATTCCAAAAATCTAATTGATCCATTCCTAATGAATTAAATAAGAGCTCATCTATAATTGGAAAAACTCCATCTTCTGTTAAAGCTTTCGTTACATCATCTAATAATCTAGGTGTTTGATTTAAAATCGTACGTATTTCTTCGTCCTCTTGAATGATTCGTACCGTCCACTCACCATGATCTTCACCCGATATTTGCTGAAAACAATGTGAATATGGCCCATGTCCAACATCGTGTAGAAGGGCTACAGTAGATACTAGCTTTCGTTCATATTTCGATAAATGTATGTCACCAATCTCAGTAAGATGTTCTATCACTTTATTTACTAGCACATATACACCTATCGAATGTTCTTCTCTTGTATGTATTGCGTTCTCATGTAAAAAATAAGTATGTCCTTGTTGTTTAATATGCGTCAACCTTTGAAATGCTTTTGTATCTATCAATCGAAGGATATCTCTATCACGAATAGAGATTGGTCCATAAATCGGATCTGTAATATACATACGTTCTCCTCCTATTTTTGTAAATGAAAGACCTATACCATTATACTTAATTTTCAGTCTATTATCATTGATATATGAGAAATTTTTAATAATCTTTTCATTAACCCTTCATAAAAACGCGGCTTATATCCTTTACTATAATACTTATGAGAGACATAAAAGAATTGAAATAGCAATCCCCTATGTAAATAAGGTATAATCTACATATAGTGAACCTTTTACGTAATTAAATAAAAGGTTCTTATACTCAAAAATTCATAAACTAGAAGGTGCAACAATGTTAAGTAGTTTTATTCATTCAGTATTAACGTTTTTTGAAGGATTAGGTTATTGGGGCATTATGCTTGGACTTATGATTGAGATTATCCCAAGTGAAATTGTCCTTGCTTATGCAGGATACTTAGTATTCAATGGAAGTATCTCATTTGTAGGCGCAGTTGTATTCGGTACAATTGGCGGTGTTATTGCCCAAATCTTTATTTATTGGCTTGGACGATACGGCGGACGCCCTATATTAGAACGTTATGGAAAATATATTTTCATACATAAAAAACAAATAGATGCTGCAGAAGATTGGTTTAATCGTTACGGAACTGGCGTCATTTTTACAGCACGCTTCATTCCAGTAGTGCGTCATGCGATTTCAATTCCTGCTGGTATTACAAAAATGCCTTTACTACGTTTCACTACATTAACAGCACTTGCGATTATCCCTTGGTCTATTATTTTCATTTATTTAGGTGAAAAACTAGGTGAAAATTGGGAAAATATTAACGATATTGCTAGTCCTTATGTGAAATCATTCGCAATTGGTGGCGTCGTACTTATACTTTTATACTTCGTTATAAAAAAATGGACAAAAAAGCGTAAAAATCTTGCTTAAGTATATAACAAAAACCGCTATAAATTCATTCGGAGTTATAGCGGTTTTTTATTTATATATGAATTAATCTTCAAGAATTATATAACACCTTTCCATCTACATTTACATGGATAAGCAACCGTTTGATCATTTCTTTCGTATATTATCTCAAAAAGGAGTGATTCCCCTATGCATTGGCAGCAAAAAATACCATACTTAATCAGACGCCCTATCGGTATTTCCTTCATAAATGGGCAAGGAACTTCTGGTGTATTATGTTCAGCTCATGATGGTCAATTATATGTGTATGAATACCTTTATCAATCCCAGTTCGCAATGAAACATTATGATTATAGACAGATTCAAGATATACATGCATTCCCAAATTGTCCTCACCAAAATCCTCTATACTAAAAAAATCGGAACGGCTCATAGCCATTCCGATTTCTATACTTTATTTCTCAGAATTAAATTTATGCACTGCTTCATCAAAATAAATCCAACCTTTCCAGCCCAAATGAATCGTATCTTTTAAGAAATACTTATCATATTCATGACCAGAGAAATCAACTACTGGATATCCTGCTTTCTCAACCTGTTCTCGAACTTTTTTATAATACACTTCACGGCGTTCTTTCGGGAATCCAGTATAATCATACCAAGGCCCATTTACAGGTACAGAAATAAAGAGTGGTTTGACATTTTTCTCTTTAAATAAATCTAAAATAATTTGTAAATCATCATATTCTGGTGATTCATCATATGTTTCATTTGCTCTAAAGTTTTTTAAACCTTTTAGTTTTTTCTTCAGATTATTCTTATGATAATACGGATTTTCAATTCCGAATGTATTTGTAGTAGACTCAGCTTTCCCTTCTTGTTCCGCGTGTTTACGTGCATCTTCCCAAGAAATTGAACGAAGTCCGATATTTGTTTTCTCTTTCATCGGTTCGATTTTAAATAAAGAGTTAAATAAATCTCTATGATCTAAAATATTTCGATGCATATAAGCAAGTGGTTTAGCTAAACCTGCTTTTATGTTATGTTTTGTATCATTATATACAATACCTTCTAATGAATTTTTTAATATATCATCTTCTTGAACAACTTTATAATCTAATAGCCGTTTCGCGATTTGCTTCTTCATTTCTGGATTTATCTCATCATTAAAAATAAAATGATATGCTTGTTGTTTGGAGAAATTATTAGTGAAATCCCCTTGTGAGACACCAGTCTTTGTAAACCATTGTGGTGAAAGAACAAAGACTACTTTTTTACCTTCTAATTCATCCATAGTAGATGTCATATTTAAAATATGAGCTAAGCTTTGTGTACCGCCAGTTCCAATTAAAAACGGTGTAAAACCAGCTGGATTTACTTTGAAATAATTAGACGGATGATATGCATCCATTCGTAAAAATTCTGATGAACCGTACATCGGTAAATACTGTGAATTCTCTAACATTTTTTGCTGTAAGAAAACACTTTGTAATTTCTCTTTTTGTAAAGAAGTTGCCGCATCTTCTACCTTCTTATCACTAATAAGCGATACTAAACTTTTCGATGGGATTAGAATGATAATGAAAAAAAGCACACACGCTAAAATTATAGGACCAAAAGCATGCTTCATTTTCATCTTCTGTCCCTCTTTCTATCGTTATTAAATTGTAACCCTTGTTTTTGACACGTCATCTTTTCTCTCCTTTGTCTCTATACATGTTCCATTCTATTTATCTATTATATACATGTATGTATTTCCTTCCTTGTTCTATTAAGCCCTATATAAATAGCGCAAGAAAATGTTTCCATAGAAACATGTTAATTATACAAGATTCTACATAAATTTCACACTGGAATTTTAGTAATAATTTTATTTTTTAACAATGAAAAAATATATGAAATGTCTAGAATTCTTTGGATGATGTATGGAGTTCAAAATATGATAATAAGCGCCCGCTATGATCAACTTCATGAGTATATATAAACCCGAGCTTTCGTAAAAGTTTTTTCGAGCTCTCATTTGCTACTTTAACTCTAGCAATTATTCTTGTTACATTCAAAGTCTCTATTGCATATTTAATGGAAGCCTCTGCTGCTTCTAATGCATACCCATTCCTCCAATGTTCTGGGTCAAGAAGATACATAATTTCTATTTCACCTGTTTCATCTACCTTTCTTAAACCACAATGTCCTAAAAGCTTTCCTGTTTCACTATTAAATAACAACCATACCCCGAAGTCATACTGTTCCCAATGTAAGATAAGTTGCCCAATATAATCATTTGTTTCTTCCTTCAACATTCCTCTTGATTTAGCCAGCCATTTGCCAACAGTATCTTTTTTTAATATGTTATAAAACTGATCAATATCTTCTACAATTGGTTTCCTCATAAATAATCTTTTTGTATAAATTACTTTCTCTTCTTCAAACATAGACATCATTTTCCCTCCAAATACTGTTTACAGACTAATAAATTATACCATGAACTATTTTTCTAACTTTAAATAAGAAAAAACAGACTATCACATACGTGAAGTCTGTTTCCCCATTCTTTTATTTTTGTAAATCTGCCCATTTTAAACTTGTAGCTGGACCAAATTGATGTACATATAAATCTTTCACATATGGTTTTTGTAAGTAAGATAATCCACGCTGGAATACCGGTGCAATTACTGCATCATCAAGTAGCATTTTTTCAGCATCTTGCATTGCTTTCCAGCGAGCCTTTTCATCATTACCTAATTCTGTTTTAATCTTCTTAATTAATGCATCATATTCTGGATTTGCATATTCTGTATTATTAACACTGCTTCCAGAAAGGAATACTTCTAAGTAAGTCATTGGATCTGGATAATCTGGTAACCAGCGTGATAACGACATTTCATATTCTTTCTTCTTCTCAAGTGCTAATTTTTGCGTATGCGGCTGTAATTTCACATTCACTTTTAATCCTGGTAAGTTTTTCTCAAGCTGCTCTTTAATGTACTCTCCAACTTTTTTAAAGTTTTCTAAGTCATAATTTAATAATTCTAAAGTCACTTCATTTGTACCTGTCTCTTGTTTTGCTTTCTCCCAATATTCCTTCGCCTGTTTTACATTTGTCTTATTAAACTCACCAGACGTACTTCTAAAATCTTTCTTATCTGGGCCCTTTAAAAATCCTTTTGGTACGTAATAGTTCGCTGCAACCGATCCATCATTTAAAAATGAATCTGCGAGTCCCTTCTTATCAAAAACTGTACTTAGCGCAAGACGTGCATTTTTATTTTTAAGAATCGGTACATTTTCATTAAATCGGAAGAAGTACATAACTGGATCTGTATATTGTTTTAGCTCTTTATTATTTTTATATTTATCTACGAATTCTGTAGAAATAACAGCTCTATCAACTTTATCTGTTTCATATAAATTTACCGCAGTTGAAATTTCTTTTACAATTTGATAGTTTACTTCATCTAACTTCACTTCTTTTTTATCCCAATACTTATCGTTTTTCTTCATTGTAAAGCTAGCTTCATGCTTCCACTCTGATAATGTAAACGGTCCATTATATACCGCTTTATTTGCTTCTAATCCATATTTATCACCTTGCTCTTTCGCATATTTTTCGTTAATTGGATAGAAGGATGGTAAAATTAATAATTTCGTAAAATACGGTACAGGATGTTCTAGCTCTACGACGAATGTTTTATCATCCTTCGCTTTTACTCCTAATTCATCTAGACCTAGTTTTTTTTTATTTATCTTCTCAGCATTTTTTACATCGTACGCAATGTATGCATATTGAGAAGCTGTATCTGGATTAATCAATTGCTTCCAAGCGTATACGTAATCATGGGCGGTTACTGGATCTCCGTTAGACCATTTCGCATCACGCAATTGGAATGTATATGTCTTTCCATCTTTACTCACTTCATATTTTTGTGCGCCGGCTTCAATTTCTTCATCATTTTTCGATAGACGAAATAGTCCTTCCATTACGTTATTCAAAACGTTAAACGAGACTGCATCTGTTACTTTCCCTGAATTTAACGACGGAATTTCACCCGTTTCTAGTAACTGTAATACTTTCTTCTCATCTTTCGGCTTTGTTGCAGTTTTTTCTTTTGCGCAGCCAACTAAAAATGAAGAAACTAATAGAGTACTAACTAATGAGTAACGAACAACTTTTTTCATTTAAAAACCCCCTCTATTTTTAAGGTAAGTAACGACGAGCACCAGCGTATTCTTCTATATATCCTGGTGTATTTAGCGGTATAATCTCTACCGATCTTTCAGCTCTTGGTGAGTGAATCATATTGCCATCACCAATATACATTGCGACGTGATGGACACTACCTTTCCCTTGATCATGTGCAAAGAAAATTAAATCTCCCTTTTGTAGATTTTCTTTATCAACTGCAACTCCTGCTCTTGATTGCGGTCCAGAATCTCGCGGAATTGTAATGCCGTGCGATTTATAGATCGTATGCGTGAAGCCAGAGCAATCAAATCCAAAACCACTTGTACCAGCCCATATATACGGTAAACCTAAAAACATTTTCCCTGTGTTAATTAAATCATCGGCCGCCGGAGTTGGAATATCAGTTTGGGATTGGTAAACTGTTCCATCATTTTTTCGTAGCCATGCTTTCTGACCATTTGGCAACAATACACGGTATGAAATTGTGTCTTCACTTAATAGCGGCAGTCTTGTATTATAACTGACTTCAAGTGATTTATGTTTTTCAGAAGGATTTATATATAAAATCGCAGTTGGCTTTGTTATTAACACAAAAGGTTCATTTGTTTTATCTGCAAATTCTTGATTATATGTTAATTGTTTTTCAGGCATCCAGCCCGGATAACCTTCTTCATTTCGGGGTGTTGGCTGTCCATGCACTAATACCTTCACCCATTCGCCTTTCTTATCAATAACAGTTACTTCTTGACCGAGTAACGCTTGTGTTTCTAATTTATTTGCATTTGTTAACCATAGTTTCTCGTCAAGTGTCATTGATTTCGTCCATTTCCATAGATCCACTGGATTTGTTGTACTCGGTGTATCGATTGGCCTTAATGAATCAGGTACTGTCCATAACGTTGCAGCAGATACATCTATAAATGCTTTATTATCCTTCTTTTCTTCAGCATTTGCCGATGTAAACGATGAAAATATAAATAAAGTTGTTAAAAATGCAGTTCCTACTTTTTTCATATATATCCCCCTTAAAAAAATAATTTACTAGTCTCTTTTCCTAAGACTTACTATTCACTGTCGATTGAAGGTTTACCTTTGATCCAGAATAAGTCATTCCTTCTGGCTCTTCCATTAACCAAAGCGGTGCATCAAGATCAAAATAATGTATATTAGGATGTGCTGCCGCTAAATGTGCAACAGCGCTAACGGAAAGTGAAGATTCCATCATGCTTCCCACCATACACTTCACACCAGCCGTTTCTGCGATATCTGCAATACGCCATGCTTCACGTATGCTACCACATTTCATTAATTTAATATTAATTAAGTCTGCGTATCTTCCTTGAACGAGCTTTAATGCATCACTTGCTGAAAATATACTTTCATCGGCCATAATTGGCGTTTGCACACGATCTTTGACGTACTTTAACCCATCCCAATCTTTCGCGTGTACTGGTTGTTCAATAAATTCTATATTTAAATTACGATTTTCCATCTCTTGAATGATAGAGATCGCTTCTTTTGGACTCCAACCTTGATTCGCATCTAAACGTAATGTCGTATTTCTTGGTACCACATTTCGAATTGCCTCAATACGTTCCAAATCTAAATGCGCCTCTTTACCCACTTTAATCTTTAATGTTTGAAATCCTTTTTCTACATGTTTCTTCGCTTCTTTTGCCATTAATACAGGCTCATCCACACTCACTGTAATATCGGTATGAATTTCTTTCTTCCCGCCTAACAAGGCATATAACGGCACATTTTGATATTGGCAATATACATCATATAAAGCGATATCTACCGCTGCTTTCGCACTTGAATTTCCAATACAACTCATTTGAATACCCTGTAGTAACTGCTGAAACTGAATGATATTTTGACCAATTAAACATGAACGCATCGGTCCTAAAATCGCTTCTTCCATTCCGCTGGTGAAATCCCCCGTAATAACTGGCGTTGCGGCTGCAGCCCCCTTACCAATTACTCCTTCGTCTGTATGAATATAAACATCTATACTTTCAATTTCTGTTACAGTACGAAGCGCGGTTTTAAACGGTGTATGCAGTTTTACACGTCTACGATTTACTTTTACATCTGTAATTTTCATTTTGTTCATCCTTTCATTCTCCAATGAAGTGAAATTTTAATCCACCGGAGATTTATACCCACGGATTATTAGGTAAACCCATTGGACATTTACTCTTCTATCACTCTACTTTGTTTTCGTTCACTTTTGATGTAGGACGATAATGTGAAATAAAAAAATCCAGCCATAAGAATGATTCTTACGGCTGGATTTTGTCTATGATTGAGTAGACAAAGCAGCAATCTGATTATATTTTTTCTGTGCATCTTTTAGCGCTACAAGTAACGCTTTTTGAGAAGAACCGAAATATCGGTTCTTTACTTCCATTACTAACGCCGGGTCATTTATATTTTTATGTAGAAATAAATATTTAACAAATTGAGATGTTAATGCAATTGTCGCTGAGCAGTCTACATCTACAATTTCCCCTGTATCCTTAACAAGTATAAATGCTACGAAATAGCTTTTAAACTTTTCAGTAATGGGATTATTTTGAGGTGCTTTCGCATCCCCTACGATATAAATTGTATTTGAAGCGTACACAGCTATCTTCCTTTCTTATACGAGGATAACGGGTTTCTTAATAGTCGTATGAGCGAGGAACTCAACGTTGATTAAAAAATGTATCCGCTTACCTTGTATTATAATATAATTGACAGAATTTTAACAACATTTATTTTAGTGCATATTCCATATTTATGAAAATAGCTTAAACTCTTCATTTCTACAATATGTGATTGTTCCTTGTACCATGACATTCATACATAAAAAACTGCACCCCCAATTGTTAGACGGTGTCTAACAATTGGGGGTGCAGTTCAATGGCTAACTGTTTTTATTACTTTGGCATCACAAATATAGTTTCATTTGACTTAGAAAATTGATACTCTTTTCTCGCTAACTTCAAAATTTCTTCCTCATCGTCTGTTAAATTTTCTATGTTAGTCTTTAAAGAATCTTTATCTTTCTTTAAAGATACTAATCGCTTCTTTTGATCCGTAATCGTATCTTTCTTTTTATCAATTACTTCTTGTTGTTTCGTTAAAATATATTGAACATATAGAGTAGTTGCCGCAATAAAAAGGACCATTAAAATAAGTCGCCTTAACTTCTTTTTATTTATCCTACGCTTGTCACTAGGTTGTGATAATTGCTCTGGTATATTAGGAACATTTACTCGCTCGAGTTTCCTCATTCAAATCCCCCTAACCCATATTTTCCACTACCATCGGCACGTTTTCTTACTAAACTAAATTCTATTCTTATAAAATAAACTCCTTCACAAAAATATCCCATAAATTAACCAATTAAAGATAGCATTCGACGACATTTCCATATTTACACCGATTTTTTTTATACATGCTGCTATAAAATAGTAGTTTCTGTAATTCTTTTTCTACTATTGTAGAAGAGTTTTTTCACACACAAAATTCCTTCCCCACATATCCATGTTATAACATGCTTACAAGGAGGGGGAATATGCATTACCGCACATTAGGTAAAACTGGAATAACTGTTTCTGAAATAGGTTTTGGCGCATGGGCAATCGGTGGTGATGAATGGGGACCTGTTAACGATAAACAATCTATAACCGCTATAAAAAAAGCAATTGAGTGTGGTGTGAATTTTATTGATACTGCGGATGTGTATGGTTTAGGACATAGTGAAAAGTTGGTAGCTACCGCGATTAAAGGACATCGTAATGATATTATCCTATCAACGAAAGGTGGTTTAATCGGACATCACTACGACCCTAATGGAGTTCCTGTATATGATACTCCCGAAAAAATCATCGCCGTATTCGAAACAAGTTTACAACGTCTTCAAACAGATTATATTGATCTTTATTTTTGTCATATTTGGTGGCATAATCGTAGAGAAACAGAAGCATTTCTACGTGCATTTGACATATTAAAACGTGATGGCAAAGTAAGAGCAGTCGGTGTTTCGACTCATGATTTACAATACATTCATCATTTCAATAACAACAACGAAATTGATATCGTACAACTTGATTACAATATATTAAATCGAAAACCAGAAAAAGATATATTACCATTCTTACAAGAGAAAAATCTAGGAGCTGTTATTCGTGGTCCATTAAAAATGGGCATTTTAACTGGAAAATTCACAAATAAAACAATTTTTCCAGATGGAGATTTACGCAAAGATTGGCCAAATGAAACTTGGTTTCAAGAAGACTTACAAACCGTAGAGAAACTTCGGCTGCTCTCAAATAAAAATCAGACCTTAGGGCAACTTGCACTTCGCTATGTACTCTCTCATCCGGCAGTAAGTGTTGTAATTCCTGGTGCAAAAACAGGAACACAAGCACAAGAAAATGCAAATGCATCTGTTCGCCCTATTTTGAGTGATGAAGAGCTTAACTATATTCATTCAATATAAAAAGCCCAATCCGGGCTTTTTAATTTGGCAAACTAATATCATACTCCATTCGCTTCGCTGTGTCCTCCGCAACATGCATACCTAACAAGTTTTTCACAATATGAAATGCCATATTAATTCCAGCTGAAATTCCGGCAGATGTTATAATATGTCCTTCATCTACAAACTTTACATTTTCTATAACTTCAACATTTTGAAACTCATTTTTAAACTTTTCAATACTAGCCCAATGTGTTGTTGCTTTTAAACCTTCCAGTAAACCTGCTTTCGCCAGTAATAGCGCTCCTGTACAAACTGAAGTCATCAGCTTTACTTCTTTCATTTGTTGGCGAATCCATTTTATTACTATTTCATTTTTTATTTCATATTTTCTAGCACCTAGCCCACCCGGAATTATTAAAATATCCACTGGTGGTAAATTTTCAATACTATAATCTGGCTGTACCTTCAATCCATTCCTTGCTGTAATCATTTCCCCATTCTCGCTAACTGTATAAACAGTAAATGTTTTTTCTTCATTCACCTCAGTTACAGAAAAAACTTCAAATGGCCCTGCAAAGTCTAACACTTCTACTTCATTAAATAAAAATATACCAACACTCCATTTATTCATCATAAGTTCACTTCCTGTTTCAAATGATGTAAAAGGTGATTATATCCTTTTTCTAATGCAATATCATACGCTGTTTTTCCATCATTTTTCTTAATCATCTTATTAGCTCCATTTTTAAGGAGCAACATAATTATTTCTTCATTTCCTAATAATGCTGCTTCGTGGAGTCCTGTCCAGCCACCACTTTGCATAATATTTACATCTGATCCTTTTTCAATTAAGAAAGCGACAAGTTCACTTTGCTTGTTCGCAATTGCCGCTTGCAAAGGTGTATTTTCATTTTCGTTTTTTGCTCTACTATGTATATCTGCACCGCTTTCTAAAAGAAAACTCGCTATTTCTTTCTGTCCAAAATAAGCTGCTAAATGAAGTGGTGTCCAGCCATCTTTACTACATTCGTTAACAATACTTGGACTCGCCTTTATAAACTCCACTACTTTTTCCTTATCACCACTTATAACAGCTTGTGCTATTGATTGTAAATGCTCCATAATAATCTCCCATCCTTCAAAATATTTAAGCATCTCCTTCTACATGTTCTATTAATTATTATATTTTCCTTTTAAAACCTTAAGTTTACATAATAATATTATATATCACTTTTTGTGCTTAATGCTGAATAGCAATAATGTTAAAAATACTGCCTTTAAACAATGAAGACCATGATTTCATTAGAGTTACTGAAAAAGCAAGCAAAAAACTATACACATAGTTTTCATCATATTTGTTCAGTTGCATGAACTAAAACAGGTAATGTTTATTCTGCTATTTATGCTTTCAACATATCAAATAATATTATTCCAATAAAAAAACAATCCATTTTAAAAATGGATTGTTTTTTTATTTCTGTTTTATGCGGTTTATTTTATTTTTGTATTTTCAATGATGAAATAATTACATTTACAAAAATGAAACACTACTATCTTAGCCCCTCTTATAGTAAGCTTTTCGTTTAAAAACAAAAATACACTTTCGCCTTACGATTGAAAAAACATATGTAAAAGTTTCTAAAACAGCTGCCTTATCATACTAATCTATAGCAATTCTGTCTTCTTCCCTTACCTGTTTCCTTTAACACATACGATTTTAAAACTAGCGCCGTTAATGAATCTGTTAATGTTTTATATGATAAATTTGATAATGCCAATAGATCGTTCGTATATAACATTCTATGCTTCTCTAATAATAATAGTACTAATCGTTCAGACGGTTTTAATGCCTCATCACTTTCTAGTATAAAGTCTATATTTTTCATTTCTCTAATTATTACTCCTTATATAAAAAATACTTTAGACGGTTATTTAATATAAAAATAATACATAACAAAATTATAAATATATTAAAATAGCACCATCTAAAAACACTATTATACTATAACATAGAAGTAGTGTTTCCCCAAATAGGAAATGCTTTTTTATATCGCTTATAAGATTCTTGCAAACCTACATAATATTTTGTACCATTACCCGCCAAGTTTTCTTCTAATTTCGCTGCTCATCCTGATGTATTTGTAATCAATGAAGTTCTTCTAAATTTATAAACAAATAAAAAACGGTTCGTCTATCATGCCCTAAACATGAATGACAACCGTTTTCCAGCTTCTTCTTAATTAACATGTTCTATCTTAAATATTTCTTGCAATATGCGGCTTACTGTAATGACTTGTTCCACCGCCACCAACTACTACTTTACCGCCTTTTTCGAAAATTAATAATTTACTTGAACCATCTGCAAGAAGCACTATTACTTCAGCATTATTACTTGTTGCTACATAAATTACATAACCACTCTTTGATATACAAGTTTCCCAATTTGAATCAAATTCTGATCTTACTACACGATTTGAATACACTTGATTTTCAATTCTATCTTGTTCTACGTTTTCCAAATTGATTCCTCCCACTTCACTAAAATAGCATTTATAGGAAAATAACAGCCCTATATAAAATAGTAGCCGACTTTAACATAAATAGTATATGTAATTAGTAGGAGAATGCTTGGACAACGAAAACGAAATAGACTTCAAAAATTTCACAATTGAAACTTCTCTTTAATCATTTCCGCTACTTCTTTTGCACTCAAATACGTGTTATTAATTTTTATATACTCTTCTTTTTCAATTTCACCATGAAGAGAGTTTAATCTATGCTTTTTCATCGTTTCTTTCAAATTATTTTCAGACCACTCAATATCTCTTTTTTTTCGGTTTATGTTCTAATCTATTCGGGCTTTTATTTCGTTCTAATCTTTCATCTAATTCCGCTTCCAGCTCTACAAAATACACTGTCCCACCTTTTGATTCAAAAATACTTTCTACATGATGTATATAATCCCAATCCGCTTGGAGGTCAAATGCCCATATATACGTAAAAATCATTCCAGATAAATCACTTTTAGATACTTCTTCAAATATTTCATTACGAAATAAACTTACTAGTCTTTTTGCTTCTTTCGTACTGTAATCAAAAATTGGACTTACTAAATCAATTGTCATGTGGTTATGAAAAAGTTTTAAACCGGTTAATGTTGCTAATTCTTGCCCCACTGTCATTTTTCCAACTGCTTGTGGGCCAAATATTAATATAAGTTTCACTTATTTCCCTCCAATCTTTCTCTATAAACCATTACATAAAATTAAAAATAAGGCAGCCGATTTTAAATCGATTGCCTTTTTTTTATTCATAGTTTTAGTTCTATTCTTTTCGCATAGCTTCAAAAGTAATCATTTGATTTGCATTTGACGGTTCTTTTTCATAATCATATTCAGCAGAGCAAGTAATGTTAGAGAAACCTATACTTTCTAAAAGAAGTTTAAACTCTTCTATTCCATACCAGCGCAGCGCAAAGCGTTGTAGTTCTGTTTGTACTAACTGTCCTTTACTCCACTTTTCATATTTCAAATATGACACAGTAACTTGGTTCAGCCAATCTATTTCAATTGATTTATTTTCTAATGTGATTCCGTCTCCACTCGGCAAAGAGAAAGTCGATGTATGAATTTCCCCAGTCTTCCAGTCATGCGGAAGCATAATATCTACGATTAATCGTCCATCTGGATTAAGATGTTCATAAAAACATTTCAATGCATTTATAGAATCCACACGATTTTCAATTAAACAAAAAGATCCAGTAGGAATGATAATTGCGTCATATTTATGCGGAAGTGAAAATTGTTGCAAGCTTCCTTCATATAAATTAGGATGTAAGCCTCTCTCTTTACAGCGCTTACGGCAAGAATCTAGCATTTCAGGTGAATAATCTATCCCATCCACTTTAAAACCAGCCTCTAGAAGCGGAATGATGACACGTCCTGAACCTACTGCGGCTTCGAGGATTCTTCCTCTACAATCTTTTAAACGTTTTTTGTAATACTCAATATCACCATTTAAAGAATAACCGACTGGTTTTGTGTAATCATACAGTTCTGTACAAAGTGTACTATAAAAGCTAAACATTTATTTTCTCCTCCGTTTTTACGTACGGAAGATTTCAATTCAACTAATCTTCCTGCACCTCTGATTTTAATGATATTTCGAAAGAGCTGACTGTCATAATATATCACTCACTTTCCATAGAATATAATGATATTGTATTACATAACCTTCCAATTTGAAATATAAAAATTAAAAATTCAGACTACAAATTAAAGAGCTTACTTTAGTAAGCTCTTTAGAAAAAATATTTATTTCACAATCGGCAATGTCACTTCACTTAATTTCACTGTAAGTTTCGTGCCAGCTTTCGGTCTAATTGTATAATCATAATCACTTGCAATTAAAACAACTCCGATTTGATGCCCCGCTTTAAATACATAATCATCTGGCTGCATGTCCCATGTAAATGTATAATCTTTGCCCGGTTGAATCGCTGTTGAATTTTCTATACTCTTTAAGTTTTGTGGATCCATCCAGCCTCTCGTTACGATTTCCGGCTTCGCTCCTCCATAGTCAACAAGTAATGCTGTTAAATTTGATACAGATTGATCAATATTTCCTGTAATTGAAATCTTTGGTGTACCACTTATACGCGTATCTTTTTGCAGTACAGGCATTGTATATACTAATCGATTTGCTACTTCTAATTCTGGGTTTGCTACTAATTGGTTTGATTTCATTTGTGCATCATCTAAGAATGAGAAAACTTTATTAGCCGATCCCATACTTAATGGCAAATTGACTAATTTATTACTTAAATACATACGGATTTTTGAAGGTACAGCTGATGGATCTGGCCAATTTTTTATCTTTTGCCACGTTTTATTTTCTCTTTGCACATCAACCATTGGTTCATCCATAATTCCATTTTCAATTCCGTACAACCAATAATCTAACCATTTATTTTGTGTTTGTTGCCAGTTATTACTTGATGTCCCACCATGACCACCTTGATGTAGCCACATTTTACGAGGAACATTATTTTCTCCAAGTGCTTCCCACCATTGCGCGAACTGTTTTGTTTTAACATTCCAATCGTTTAAACCATGAACAACAAATACACTCGCTTTTACATTTTTAGCATCTTTTACATAGTTACGTTTATCCCAAAAATCATTATAATTACCTGTTTTTCTGTCTTGTCCAGCCGTTAACTCTTTTATAACTTGTCCGCAAACTTCAGGGTTTTCCCTTGTCAGTACTGCTTCTGCCATATTATCTGTATCTTCCCCTTGATATCCGCCTGGAGCAATGACTGCACCATTTGCACGATAATAATCATACCAACTACTAATTGCTGCGATTGGAATAATTGTTTTTAAACCTTCGACTCCAGTAGTCGCAACAGCATTTGGTAAAGTACCATTATAGGAAACTCCAGTCATACCTACATTTCCTGTAGACCAATTTGCTTGAACTTCCTCACCCTGTTCTGTAAATGCTTTCGCGCGACCGTTTACCCAATCAATAACAGATTTTGTCCCGAGTATCTCTTGTTCATCTCCAGTTGTAGGGCATCCATCTGATTTTCCAGTACCGATACTTTCGCCTAGAATAACTGCATAACCTCTTGGCACGTAATAGTTCCCATACGAACCAAGATTAACCGCTCCATACGGTTTTCCTTCATACGCATACAATTCTTCATCTACATTATATACAGGAACATCTTTTAATCCAGATCGATATGGACTCATTTCATAAATAACAGGAACTTTCACATTCGGATCTGTCTTTGGACGCATAACTTTTATCGATACTCTGTCTTTCTTACCGTCTCGATCACTATCAACTTCTGTCTCTACATATAAATTTTCGATAATAGCTTCATCGAGAGAATAAATCGGTTTTGTCATCCCATTTTCTAATTCAATTTTCGTACTTTTAGTCTCTTCCTTCTTCTCTGCATGCACATCCATAGTAAAGCTAGGTATAATTGTTGCAGATAGCATTGCTGACAGTGTAATTGCCATTTTCTTTTTACTCAAAATGTTCCCTCCCCTTATTCGTTCTCTTTTACTATATAACAAAATAACTGAAAATTCAGTTTTATTTTATATAAAAGTTGAGAAACTCAAAGATTTCTTATTAAGTAAAATTTAATGCAGGTATGAAAGTATTTTCCCACTTCCTCCTTCTTTATAAAGTGAACCTTTAATCAGCCCTCACCAATTGGGCGTTTACGAGCAGCAGGGCCACTTCTTTGTTTTCGCTGGATTTTGAGGTGGGGTCTTACTGCCCGGCAAATAGCGGGATAAATAGAGAAAAAGACAACCGATATTTCTATCGCTTGCCTTACATTCCATTTATTATTTTTCTAACTCTTTAAAGGTATCTTTCAAGTCTTTATCAGATACCTTTATATCTGCATTTTTAAGCAGATCTCTAGTAACTTGTTGATGGAATTGAGGATCTTGTATACGTTGCTGTTCTAATTCTTTACGAATATTCTCTTTCTCTTCCTCATACGGTTTAAGCTCTTTTTTATCCGTTAGCTTAATAATATGATATCCGAAAGAAGATTTAACAGGTTCACTCAATTGACCAACTTCTAACTTATACGCAGCATCCTCAAATTCTTTCACCATCATACCAGGTCCAAATTCAGATAGTTCCCCACCTTTTTCTTTAGAACCTGGATCCTCTGAATATTGTTTAGCCAATGCCGCGAAATCTTCGCCACTATTTAATTTTTCTTTAATTTCTTTTGCTGTCTTTTCATCTTTTACTAAAATATGGCTAACTTGAAGCTTTGGCTTATAATGATCTTTAATATCTTTTTCCGTTACGGTTGCTTTAATAGCTTTTTCAAAAGCAAAAGTAAGCTTTAATTTCTCTTTCAACTGATCTTCATTTTTCACACCATTAGATTCCATATATGTATTAAAATTATCGCCCATCTTGTCTTTTAATTCTTTTAGTTGTTTCGTTACCTCTTCATCCGTAACTTTATATTTATCATTTAATACTTTTTCTACTACCATTTCAGATAAATTCTGTTTACCGTAGTTTTCTTTTAATTTTTTGTTAAAATCACTTTCTGAAATGCTTCCTGATTTTGTCGTTACAATATTATCTGATGAACCACATGCAGATAAAGATAACGTCATACCCATTAAAATGCTACCAATTACTAATTTCTTTCTTTTCAAATCTGAATACCTCACTTCATTAAATTCAAATATAACTATTTAAATATAACGTTTTCCTGTGAACTTCACGTGAATTTAATGAAAGTAGAACATTTGCTAATTCTCCATTTAATACATCAATTTTGAAAATTATGGTGATTCATCCTGTATCGCTAATCTCTAAAGCTGCAAAAAGGACTAATATTTTCATTAGTCCTTTTTCACATTTATATAAAATTGAATTTCTCTATCTATAGAGGAAACTCCATATTCAAAACCATGCCTTTCTAAAATACTTTTCACTATCGCTAGACCTAATCCTGTACCTGATTTTTCTTTACTACGAGAAGATTCTAGTACATAAAAAGGCTCCCAAATTTTCTCGATATCCTTAATTTTATCCGTAGGAATGCCATTTTTTATTTGGAAATATATACTTTTATTTCTATCTTCTAATGTAATTATTATGTTTTGATTTGCTGTATATTTTATCGCATTAGAAATTAAATTTTGAAACACCATTCTCATTTTATTTAAATCTGCATAAACGATTGTATCGCCCGCATTACAATTTACTTGCAAGTTAATTTCTTTCGAATCCAATTCAATCTGATGCTTATCTAATATACTCTGGACCAGTGGTTCAATGGGGAATTCTTCTTTTTGTAAAATATCTCTTTCTAGTTTAGAAAATCGTAATAGTTCTTCAATTAAGTTTGATATTTGATCTGTTTGTTTAATAATTGTATCTACATAAGTCCCATCATCTAATCCATCTTTAATCCCCATAGAGTATGCTTTTACTAATGCGATCGGTGTCTTTAATTCATGCGTTACATCACCCATAAATTGTTTTAAATGTTCATTACGATCAGTTAAGTCTTGATGTGCTTCATGTAGTTTTTCACTCATGATATTAATACTATTGGCCAACTCTCCTATTTCATCATTCGTTTTCACTTTCGTTCTTTTAAACTGCAAATGTGAAATATCCTGAGCTACATCACTTAGCTCTTTCAGTGGCGTCGTTATTATTTTTGAAAGTATCCACACAAGTAAAATAATAAGAAGAAGCGAGAAACATACGATATATAAGTAAAATGTATTTAACGTATTTATAATTTCATTTGAATTCGCAATAGAAGTCCCAATTAAAATTATCGTATCATCTTTCGCAATATATTTAGCAAAAAAACTCGCTTTTACCTTTCCTTGATCGTACAGTTTATTCGATTGCCCTTCCGTCTTCACTTTCATAACTTCGTCTTTCGTAATCCAAAGCTTATTTAACGTTACTTTCTTTTTCGTAAGTTGCATGCGTAACGCGTCGTTCATAGCATCTTCTGACTGATTAATTGGCGTATACGCAATTGTAACATTATTTTCACTTTCAATTGTATGAATAACATCTTCTAAATCATTGACTGGCGCATTTTGTATTTGAGTTGTAAATTCATTTAAGTTTTCACGTGTTTTATAAATATTATATTTCGGCAGGAGAAAGTTAATTAATAATAAAGAAATTGTAAATATAAGAATAACGGTTAAAGAAATGCTGAGAAATAGTTTTTTCCCAAGTTTATTCACTTTGTTCCTCCAAACTATAACCCAGCCCACGATGCGTCTTAATAATATTTTCTCCAATTTTTTTACGCAGCCTTCTTACATGTGTATCAACCGTTCTCTCTTCTCCAAAATAGTCAAATCCCCATACAATGTCTAACAATTTTTTACGAGTTAAAATAGTTCCTTTATGATTTAAAAAGCATTTTATTAATTCGAGCTCTGTTTTTGTAATTTCTAACTCTATATCATTTTTATATACTTTATTTTTGGCGAAATTTATCTTTACATCTTGTACTTGAATAATATTATCATGCTGAATAAGTTTTTTTGCTCGTGTAATTAGTACTCCTGGATGAAATGGTTTTTTTACGTACTCATCTGCCCCACTTTGAAGCGCTGCTAATTCATCTTCACTTTCACTTTTCGCCGTAAGCATTAATACTTTTGCGCTTGAATTCTTTTTTATTTCCTGACAGACAGTAATACCACTATGTTTCGGCATCATCCAATCCAAAATAGCTAAATCAATTTTTTCATCATAAAATATTTGAAGTGCTTCCTCTCCGTCTTTCGCTAATAATACTTCAAAGCCTTCTTTTTCAAAATAAGCTTTTAAAATCCTTAACATATCTTGTTCGTCATCTGCAATTAAAACTTTCATATTTTTTCCTCCATTGCTTTTAAACAAAAACCAATTGTATCATACAACATCTTTGTTACATGAATGTGACAGAAAAATATTTAAAGCTTTTGAGGGGATAGTAATGGTGAGGTGTTGTACTATGATAAAAAAAATCGGGGTCATTTCTCTTCTTCTATTTCTATTATCAACAAATGCGTTCGCAAATACAAATCAACAAATTGAAGTATTTGATTGTCAAAAAGAAATGGTCATTCAAAAACAATCTTTAGATCCAGTAATCCAAAAAGAAGCAGTTCAATACGCTAAATCAATTACTGGTCCATTTAAAAACTTAAATGTCGTTCCAAAAGATGGCTATATGATAAAAATCCCTTTATCTAAGCCGGTTTCTATTACTAATCAATGGTTACACACTACAATAGACGAAGTACTTATACTACTCCCACTAAAAGAAAAGCCTTATATTATGCTTTATGATGATGAAAATAACCCGCATTTTTATTATGTAAAAGGTAAACCAGGATTATTATTGAAACAAATGAAGGTTAAGTTATAATGTAAGAAAGATCCTACAAATATCATTTGCCGGATCTTTCTTTATCAATTAACAATTTGATTTTCATTTAAAAAATGAATAACCTGTCTTTTATGATGGTTATCATGATCTACAAATTCTTTAATAATATATATAAGAGAATATGGCGTTCCGGTATGAGGACAATGTGATACTCCATTGGCCGTTAAAGGTTTCTTTAGATTTCCAGCAGATAGTAATTTAAGTTCTTTTATGAGTAACTCTCTTTTAGCTTTTGCTTCTTCAAGAAGTTTCATCTTAGATATACCGGATTTAGCATAACTAGATGCTAGTTTATTATATGTATCAAAATCAGGGAACTCCATTCCCTTTCCATCTCTCACTGATGATAATGTCTCACGTAATAGATAGTCATCCCAGTTCATAATATGAGATATTATTTCGCCAATAGTCCATTTTCCCTCTGATATTGGTGCCATCCACAATTCCTCTTTCATACCTTTCAATGTATTTATCCAAATTGAATATTCATTAAAATCATTAATAATTTTATTTTCTCCCATCATCCAATTCTCCATTCTAATATTAGATTCTTATAAATTATAGCATCAATCTACATAAAATAGAACAAAAGTTCTACTGAAGAAGTAAACAATAATTCACTATATCCTTTTATATAAGTTCAAATAATGGCTCACTCTCATATATTTTGTCCCTTTCACAAATCCACTCGAAGTATAAAATTCGTCACCCTGTACTGTATCTGTATTTAAAACAACAATATTAAAATGTTTTTTCGCATCGTTTATAATTCTCACTAATAATAACCTCCCTAATCCTTTCCTTCGGTATTTTTTTGCAATATAAAATCTCCTTATCCTACCAATCTTATTGTTTATTGTATATGGATCCTCATTTAGCCCTCCTATTCCAATTAACTTTTCCCCTTGAAAAATCCCATATAAGCATTCACCAGTTTTATTAAACGTGTTTATTTTATTTTCATATTCACTTATTAGTTTTATTAGGAAATAAAATCCTTCGTCTTTGCTTTCCTGAACAAGATAATCGTGTTCGTATATCATTAAATCTTCAATTTGTTGAATATGTATATCTTTCAAGTAAATCCCCCCTTACTATGAAAATACATAAAAATGCTCTAGAATTATTGATTCTGAGCATTTTTATGATTGTTATCTTATTCAATTCGTAGTATGTGTATTCTTCACTTCAGATGTAAATCGATAATATAGTTGTTTAAGTCTTATTGAACTAAAGCACCTATTTGCTTAAATAAATACATTTATATTTATAATGTCTCTCAAATATAATATCAGTTTATAAATTCACCATTCTTCTCTAGCAGGTATAAGTTAAATTATAATTTGTTAATCGATATGTTTGTGTAACCACTGTTCAAATATCTTTAACTGTTCTTCGGTATGAAAGTAATGTTCACCCGTCTCCATAACTTCTAATTCACAACGATGTTTTTTTGTAAAATAGTTAATAGTTTCAAGTTCACACAGTTCATCCTTAGCTCCGTACATAATATATGTATCTGTATTCCATGTACTAATAGGATGCTCTTTTACATAGCATAAATAATCCCAATATAACTTTTGACCAATAGGTGTCTCTATAGTCATTTCTTTTTGCAAAAGCTCCGGTGTTACATTAAACCATTTCATCATATTTTCAATAATTCGTTCCATATTAACTACTGGTGATAAAAATAATGCCTTTTTTAGCACATCATTTTGATAAGCTAAAAGACTAAAATACGCCCCCATACTACATGCAAATACGTTTATTTCTTTCCAATGTACTTTTCCATAGTTCATAATTATAGATAATTCATTAACACAAAACTGTACTTTACAAGGAGTGTTATCATTTTTTCTTTCTCCATGCTCAGGTAAATCAAAGCTTAATACTTGATAACCTTTTCGATTGGCTTCTTCAGCTAATATTTGAATAACTGCATCTTCCTTATTTGACATATTTCCATGTACTGCAATAAAAACTTTTTCACTCTTCTCTCCCCACAAAACCGCAGGAATATTACTAATTTTAAAATTATTTTTAAGCATACTCCCTCCATAAAATAAGACATATAGGACTTGGAAAAAATGCACACACTTTATTTATCTCTGTACAGCAGGCAGTATCCGCTTTAACTCTATTAAATCATCTATTACTATATCAGCGTGAGCAAGTTCATCTTCTTGCGCAAAATCAAAATTGCACCCAATTGCAAGTAAACCGTTGTCTTTCGCTGCATTTATATCAGATAGCCGGTCACCAACTACCGCTGCCTCTTTTATATCATATTTGTTCATAATACTTTTAACTAAGTCACCTTTATTTAGCGATTGTATTTGTTCAATACTAAACGTTTCTGTCACCCACTTGTCTAAAGCATAATACGTTACGATTGCTCGTAAATATTCTTTCAAACCATTACTAGCAATGTAAATTGAACAATTATTTTCTTTTATATATGTAAATATTTCTTTTACATTTGGATATAAAGCGCCTTTTCCGCTTTTTATGTTTTCAATTAGTCTATCTAAAAAATATGCATCTGTTTGTTCTCTTATTTCAATAGAATGGTCCGGTAATAAAGCTTCCCAAACTTTCGGTAGCGGCACACCCATAATTTCACGGTATTTTTCAATCGGTGTTACCGTATCCCATAATTGAAGTGATCTTAAGTAATCAAAAGTATCATCTAACGATAATTCTAAAATTTTATCTGTTTGAAATAATGTTCCATCCATATCAAAAATTAATGCTTGTAACATTCCTATCTCTCCTTTTGGACTATAGTTTTACCAGATATATTTTTAAGCATCTCAATAATAATTTCTGAGCAATAATTCGCAGCAGTTTTCGCGAAGTCATCATAAGAAACTTGAGCTTCATCATCTGCGCTGTCAGAAATACATCGTATAACAAGAAACGGTATATCATTTATGTAGGCGACATGTCCAATTGCTGCCCCTTCCATTTCTGTACAATGAGGTGCATATTCATCTATTAATTTTGCCTTTAACTTTGAATCTTCAACAAAACATTCACCACTTACAATTCTTCCTTCGTGAGCTTGAATATTTGAACTATTACTGTTACATGCTTTACGTGCTAACTCTATCAATTCCTTACTTGCAATAAACTCCTCTTGAAACGGGAATAATTTTTTCATTTGATTTTTACTTACATCATGATGGGTAACGTTAGTTGAAATAACTAAATCGCCAACTTTTACACCTGGATGTAATCCACCAGCAACGCCCGTATTGATGATAGAGTCTACATTAAATTTATGAATTAATGTTTGCACACATGCAGCAGCATTTACTTTCCCTACACCAGAACGTGTAATAATTACTTCTGTTCCCATGAATTCTCCAATATAAAATGGCATTCCCGCAATTGTCTGTTCTTCTTGTATTACTAGCTTTTTTAAAAGTAAATCTATTTCAATTTGCATTGCTCCGATAATGCCGATTCTGTTCATGTATGTAGTCCCCTTTATTAATTAATCCCTTTAATCCTCTCAGACATAACCGATAATAAAAATTTCGGAAGTACAAGTTGTCGCTTTAATCTTTTCGGCTGTGAGAGTAACCTATACAGCCATTCAGTTCCAGTATCCCTCATTATTTTTGGTGCTCTTTTTACAGTACCAGATATTATATCAATCATACCTCCGATACCAATAGATAGCGGAACGTTTAATGTTTGTATGTTTTCATAGATGAACTCTTCTTGTTTTGGTGAGCCTAGTCCTACGAGTAGTAAATGCGGCTTGAACTGCTTAATTTTCATTTTTATTTCTTCTATTTCTTCACCATTTACAAATCCATGCTGTCCTTTAAATTGTGCTCCTGGGAACTGCTCATTTAATTTTTCTAATGCCTTTTTATTACTTTCTGGCGCAGCTCCAAAAAGAAAGACACGATATTCATTGTCGTTACAATATTTTATTAAATCGTGAGTTAAATCCGCCCCAGTAACACGTTCTTTCAAAGTTCCTTTTAATATTTTCGAGCCAATTATGACACCAATCCCATCCGCTGTTATTAAATCCGCAGATAGTAACATCTTTTTAAACTCCTTTGATTTTTCCGTATTTTCCTTTGCAGACATAACAATTTCAGGATTTGCAGTTACTACAAACCTTGGTTTCCCTTGTTGTTCATGTAGCCAACCTTTTAATAAACTTATAGCTTTTGCATATTCTAAAGTTGAAAAAGGTATACCTTTTATAAACTGCTGATCCACTGTACTCTCCCCTTACATAAGCTGCAAATATTCATCAATGTCTTTAGAAATTTGAATAAAAGCTTTATTCCAAAATTCATAATTTCTTATATCTATTTCAAAATGTTTTTTCATAAGCTCCTCTACTGGAGCCTTTCCTGTTTCTCGTAAGAACTCTTTATATTTCGAATGAAAAGTACTTTTACCTTCTTGAGCTATTTCTAATAAGCTAAAACTTACTAAATATCCAAATGTGTATGGATAATTGTAAAAAGGAATATCTGCTATATAAAATTGAATATATTTCATCCATACAAACGGCTGGTATTCACTTAAAGCTTTTCCATAAGCTTGTTTTTGTGCAATTATAGATAATTTCTCAATTTCATCAGCACTTAAAGGACCCTCTTTACATTTTTCATAAAATGTTTTTTCAAACTGATACGATGCTCGTATTGCCATTACATAATTAAAACTATTTCTTATTTTCCAGCTAAGTAATGACTTTTTCATATCTTTACTATCCGTTGTTTCAATTAGATAATTTAAGAGTACCGTTTCAAAGAAAATAGATGCTGATTCAGCCGTACTCATTGGCAAATAATCATCTAAAAAAGATGTAGATTGTTCAAAACTCATATTATAAAAATGCCAAGCATGTCCTAATTCATGAGCGAGCACTCTTACACTATCTATACTCCCATCATAACGAATGGAAATTCGCGATTCTTTCTCACTGAAAAATGGAGCACAAAACCCACCTGATGGTTTATTCTCTCTCGGTTCAGCATCTACCCAACCACTTTCTATCGCATTACGTGCAAATTCTGCTAATTCTTCATCAATATTCTTACATGCATCATAAACGTTTTGTATTGCTACTGAAAAAGGAATCATGACCTCATTACTTTCCTTTACCGTCATAAGTTCATGCCATGTAATTGAAGATTTTCCTTTCTTATACAAGTTTAAAGCACTTACTAATTTATCAAGGTTTTCTTCTGTCGCATTCCACATTTGGAATAATACAGTTTCTGAAATGCCATTCGCATGAAAAGATTGTGTTAAAATCTCTCTATCTTCTATTTCATTACTCTTTGCATTACGCAATCTCCCTATTTGATTTAATACAGTAGCAAAGATTTCTTTTTCCTTATGTAAAGTACTTGTAAGTAACTCGAATACTTCTAATCTTTCCTTTTCATTATCACTATTCATTGCAATAGTATTTGCTTGTCCAAAGGATAGTTGTTTATTATTGCGCTCTATTTCTATCCTATCCCGTAATTGTATGTACATATTTTCCCACACATTAAGCTCATCTTTTATTAACTTAGTATTATCTGAAGTTTCCACTTCATTATGTTTTATTACTTGCTGTAATTCATTTTTTAGTTCCTTCACTTTCACGGTCAATTTAGTAAGGTCAGATGGTACACTTTCTTCAACTGATCTACAGTACAAATAGTATTCTGCTTTTTCAATAGCTTGTATTAGCTTTGAAAGAACCTCTACATCTTTTGTTACAAAATATTTCTCTTTCAACTCCAAAATCGGAAATAGAATATCCTCATTCGAATACAATCGATTTAAATCCCATCTAGCAATTTCTTGCATTTTTATAGCCACCCCCTATTTTTACAAATAGTTACAGATATTTCTCCCCACACAATTATATATGAAATGGCAAAATTTTGATATCTTCAAATATTTAAATTCCTACAAATACATTCTTATTTATACTCTTTTCTTCTACCATTAAGTATCATTCCACATATAAAAAATACTCCCTCTACAAGAGAGCAATTCATATAGGAAAACTTCAAAGATTTTATCTTCACCAATACCATATCGACCGGTAATCACAGATTAAAGAAAAAAGGATTGATCAAATGATCAATCCTTTACTCTACTTCATTTAAGAAAAATAAAGTTATAACGCCAGGTCCTGTATGTGCTCCGATTGCTGCACCAATTGTATTTACGATAAATACTTCACAACCGAATCTTTCCGTAATTAATAATTTTAATGCTTCCGCTGTTTCTAAGTCATCACCATGAGTGATACCGATTGTTTGATCTTTAAGGTCTTTACCACGCTCTTCCATAATATCAACAATTCGGCTTAATACTTTCTTTTTCCCTCTTACCTTTTCAAGTGGTACAAGTTTTCCTTCTTCCACGTTTAAGATAGGCTTAATGTTTAGTAAACCACCGATAAAACCAGCTACTTTACTTAAACGTCCACCTCTAACAAGGTACTGTAAGTCAGCTACAGTGAAGATGTGCTCCATATGGTTCATTAGAAAAGCGACACGGTTTAAAATATCTTCTTTTGATGCGCCGTCTTTTGCCATTTTAGCAGCTTCTAAAACGACAAGACCTTGACCAAGCGAAGCGCATTTTGTATCAATAATTTCTAAATCTAAATCTGCATATGTTTCTTTTACTTCCTCTTTAATGACAACTGATGATTGATATGTACCAGACAGTTCAGATGAAAAAGCTAAATATATACAAGGATTACCTTCTTTTGCATAAGAAACAAATTTTTCTTGGAAAGTTTCAAGTGAAGGCAATGACGTTCTATAAACAGCGCCTTCTCTCATTTTTTGCAATAATGTAACTGACTCTAATGTTACTCCATCTAAATACTCTGTTTCTGCTTCATCATATACACGGAGTGGAATTAAATCAATATCATATGCTTGCAGCAATTCTACTGGTAAATCCGCCGCACTATCCGTAATGATTTTAACACTCATTTTTAAACCTCTATTCTGTTATAAATATAAAATAATAAAATAAAAATAGTACTTTTAAATTATATACGTAAAACTTAAATGAAGAAAGGAAAACACTTTATATTGTATGCACTATTCTTCAAAACTTGAACTATTAATGAAAATGATTCTATTTTAAACACCTTTTTCTTATTATTTTTCTATAACACGAGTAATTTTATAAGTATTTTGTATCAGCATATTTTAATTCTTTAACTTAATATTATCTTTTCAAATTTATACTGTTTAAAATTGAAAAGCCAAATCCAATAAAGGAAATGGCTTTTCAATTTTCATAAAATAACCAAACTTTATTTTCCATCACATTGTTTGTTTACATTCATACTTTGGTGATGTTGAATATTAGTCCAGTTATGATAAATATTTATAGCCTGTACTATAATTAAAACAGTGAATATTTACCTGTAAGATGCACTATATCTAAAAAAGGTTAAACATTTTATAAAATATTTAATTTTACTAGTAAAGCTAATAAAATTTGGAGAAGAATTTGAACATTTACTGCTATGTCTGTATCTGTAGTCGTAACTGTAACATTTCTAGAATTTCTAATAACAGTTTCTTGTTTATTAATTTGTTTAATAGATGATTTTTGAAACAATTCTTGTGCTACACGGTCAGCTTTTTCACTATCTGCTATAGAAATACTTATTATAACCACGATAGCTGCTTGTAATGCAGCTTGAATAGATAACGCAGCTTTTGTATCTGTAGTCGTAACTTCTACATCTGCTGAATCAACTATTGTAATAGATTCTTCAGAAATTTGGTAAGTTTTACTTTCTTGTGCTGCAGCTTCTGAAACGGTAGCATTTTTAAAAGATGGATGAGGATTTGAGGAGTCTAATGCACTCCACTTTTTATTTTCATCTGAATGACATGTTTTTTTCATACATTCACCCCCTTTCAATCTAAATAATTATTAACTTGTGATTGTATTTCAGAAACAATACTTTTAATTTGCTGCTTTTTTTCTGGCGATAAATTTTTTAGTTTTTCTTCATTTATCCCATGCCTATTAAAAATATCTGAGAGTAAAAGGTCTATAATTATATTCTTTTGATCCTTATCAAACTTAAAGGAAGAAAACTTATTTAAATCATCCATTTACAATATTCACTCCTATCAGTTTTCTATAAAAATTTAGATTAACTACCAGCATTATATGTATTTAAATAAAAAATGCTTGGACAAGTAACTTAATCTTTTATTTTCACGGCTTTTTACTAATAAAATCAAAAAGCTGTCTTCTAATACGAAGACAGCTTTCCTTTACTTCACATATATAAGTTTTATTCACTGTTAAATAATAGGTTCACCTTTGTTATTGTGTAGTTTTCCACACTTAATTTCCCATCAATCTTGAATATTAATTCGGTCATAATGAGAAAGTCCAAGCTTGTACCACATATTACAACAAAAAATATTTACTTAGTGTGAACCCTTATAGCTAAATATAAATATAAATAGGATAGACACTTTATAAAATGTTTAGTTTAACTAGTAACGCTAATAAAATTTGAAGCAGAATTTGAATATTCACTGCAATATCTGTATCAGTAGTTGTTACGGTTACGTTTCTGGAATTTTTAATAAATGTTTTTTGTCTATTAATTTGTTTAATAGATGATTTTTGAAACAATTCTTGTGTTATTTTATCTGCCTTTTCACTATCTGCTATAGCAATACTTACTACAACCACAATAGCTGCTTGTAACGCCGCTTGGATAGATAGTGCAGCTTTTGTATCTGTAGTCGTAACTTGTACATCTGCTGAATCTACTATTTCAATATATTCCTCAGAAACTTGATCGATTTCATCTGTTTGTATAGCTTCTTCTAAAAAATTTGCATTTTTACTAAATGAATAAGAATTCACTGATTCGGAATCCTGTTTTTTTGGTTCAGAACCCCGATTTAATGGATCACGTTTTTTCTTTCTTCTACAAACTTCACAATCACACATAAAATCACCCCTTTTAGTCTAAAAAATTAGCAATATAAAAATATTGGCTAACTACTAGCATTTTATGTATTTTTTTAAAAATTGTTTGGACAAGTAACTGAATTTATATTTTATTTCTAATTCTTTTTTGTAATAACAAAAAGCTGCCTTCTAATAAGAAGACAACCCTCTTTTATTTCACATTTATATAAAAGACCCATACTTAAATACACTTAACTTCATATGATATATTGCATCCTTTCTTTTTAGAATGAGTAGTCGTTACTGAAGGGCACTTTTCGAAGTGCTCTTATCTTTAATCCCCCTCTTTTTCAGGAAGAATTTTTTTTACTAAATCCTAATATGATTTGTATCACTAGGGCTGGCGATTACCACATTTCCTTAATAGCTTCAATGAATACAGTAGCTACTAATTAAAATAACCCTATGATTTTCTCTACACTTAAACAATCGTACGTTACCGAACACATAAACTAATTTTTATTTTGACTATGTAACACTAAATTCACAAGATTATTATCCTATGTTTGGTGAAGCCATGATTTCAATGCCAGCAATCCCACACTTTTAACTAATAACTTAAACAAATGTGCTATCTCAAGGTTCTTTTGATATAGTATCTTATGTTCTATATAATGAAGAGAGCGCTAGTATTCCGAAGGAGGATGTATATGAGTATTCAATTGGCCACATCTAACGATTTAGAATGGATTAATAACCAATATGACTCAATAGGATTTGTACGGAGTGATTTAAAGAGAGATAAAGTTGCAATTATTACATATAACAACGAGTATGCAGGTGTTGGCCGATTAGTCCAAATAGATGAAGATACTTTAGAAATGGGCGGAATTTTTATTCTGCCTCAATTTAGAGGGCTACAATTAGCTGGTGAGCTTGTTTCATTTTTAGTAGAAACTGCAAAAAAATCACAAATACAAAATGTATATTGTCTTCCTTTTGAGGAATTAGAAAACTTTTATAAGAAATATGGATATACTGAAGTCGATACTACGAAAGAAGCAGTCCATCCAATCATTCTAAAAAAATATAATTGGTGTTTGGAGAATTACGATAAACACGTTCTACTCTTCAAATTGTAAATGTAATAAAAAAATATATTCTCAATCGTTTTTCTATCAGTACTCCTAATTGGAGCTAAGGATTAATCAAAGATATTTTATCTCTCCTTTTATAAATGGCTGATTAAAACTCAATGTTCTGTCAATACTATAGGTAACATGATTGTATTTCTCCATTCCCCCTTGGAGAAGAGCAGTTAGCTTTTGCTAGCTGCTCTTTTATTTTTTCAAAAAGTCACATAAATATCTTTAATTCCAAACATTCAAAAGATAAAATATGATAAAATTGTTATGAAGATATTTACCAACTAATAAATACGCCCTAGACTTACGTACTAGGGCGTATTTATTTTTTAGTATGTAACTCCTTCACTCATCTATTATCTACAAAATAAGTATCATATGCCTTATCAAATTCATATCCTAACTTTTCTGCTAGTTTAGCAGCTGTAGTATTCGCTGCGTCCCAGTTTGGATACTTTCCATTTTCTAAGCAATCCAATATAATAGCTGCACTAACTACAGTTGCCAAGCCCTCTCTTCTATGATTGTGATCAGTCGCAACTTCAATTTCAATCCCGTCATTATAAATACTATACGAGGATGCACCGCATACAACTTCTCCGTTATATAAAATGCTATAACCTATACCACGGTTTATATAATCTTCTACCGAATGAAATTGACTTGTAAAATCTTCAGATATCTTATGTAATTTGGGGCTATTTGCGATATGCTCATCTATTCTTCTTAACTCATATTCTTTTGGAAGTGTTGATATAAAAGATTGTAATTTTGAACGATTAAAAACTTCTGGATTTCGTTTGAATTTATAACGTAAAAACTTATCTATTTTTCTTTCATGGAATGTTTCTAAGCGTTGTTTCCACTCTTCACTATTTACGATAACTAAAATTCTTTCTGGAATATTACGTAATAACTCTTCTGTTTCTTTCGTATTTGGGTCTCCAGCGTAAAATGTAAAAATCCCTACCGTAACTTGTGCTACTTTTGGATTTTCAAGGTCATTTACCCAAGCAGTACCCATATGCCCTTGTAAATAAGAAAGTAAAACAACGTTATTGAAATCCTCAAACATAGAAACTAGTTTTTTTCTTGTATGTATATTCGCTTCATATATCATTTACATTCCCGCCTTCTTTAGAATCAACTACTCTTAACATTTTCATGAGCGCTCCATAATTCGTATTCATATACATACCCACCTGTTCATCATAAAAGCAATTGACTATTAAATTAAAACTTCGAATATTTATAAAATATCAGTAAACATAAAATGATTATAACATCTACTAACTATGAAATGATCAACCTATAAAATAAGTCAACAATAAATATATTTCTTACCCGTTAACAAACGGTTTGAAGGACCAACATAATTAATTATGTAACAACCCTCAACAATAGTTTGAGGGTGCATTTAAATACATGTATTATAACTCATTTTTATAAATAAAAGATTCCGTCTCACCGTTCTTATATACTTTAGTCAATTTAACAACTGATTTGTACGTGTTAACGTCATCCTCTATCATTTTTTTATCTCTTCTATTTCGGCATCACCAGTTCCGCCCTCTATTTTTAAACAGTTCGAAATGGCAAGGTATCCGCTTGATGCCAATATAAAAATAAAAATCGTATCAGGAAAATTAATAAATAATAATCCGTAGTTTAAAGGGTCTCCAGCTGGATGTGATAAAAGTAATCGAAAACCTACCAGTTCAGGTACTTGAACAAAATCTCTAGAAACTCTCGGTTCACAACCCACTTACACTCCATCCCTTCTCTATATAGAATTGCTACTACATACATATAGGAAGAAAATAAGAAAAGCTTGGACAATATAACTTTAACGTAACATTATCGTTACCTACTCGTACATTTATATGGAAATCACACCAATTTTGAGTAAGGACACATAATTTTTACTATAAATACATATAACAATTTCATCTTTCATAAAAAAAACGTTATAATGAGGTGTAGCCTCTACGATTACGTTATAAAGGAGATTAAAATTATGGCTAAAATTAAAGTGTACCAAGCAAAAGAAGAAAATATGGATGCAGTAAAAAATATCATTGATGTTGAGGAACAAAACCCAACTGCTGAAAATTTACAAAATCTATATGCGTGTGTATTAGATACTGAAGATATGGCATTGCCTGAATCATATATTGAAGAAGATATCTTAATTGATTCTATTGAAGTTATGGTTAACGCTTCTCAAAGCAAAGTAAGAGACTTAGGCGCATACGATGTAATCGAAGTTCAAAACAAAGGCAAGAAAACGCAAATTTTATTACTTGCAGACGAAGAATACGAAATTATCGAAGGCTAATCTAACACCGTACATACGAAAAAGCTCCTTTCCAATTGGAAAGGAGCTTTTTCATTACGCTTTTGATGTTTCACTCTTTTTATTCATTTGTTCTTTCTTAATTACCATACGCTCATTTCCCATAAAGAAAATGAACATGAATGCTAATCCAGCTGGTACCAATGCCCACATGAATGTTTGAACAATTGAACTAGAAAGAGCGTCAATAATCTTATCTAATATTTGCGGAGGGATTTGAGATCTTGCCGATTCTGATAAAATGGCTCTTGAATCCCCTAATTTTGTATTCATTCCCCCGCTCATCCCTTTAAATGCTTCTTCTAATTGATCTTGGAAACCTGTTCTTTGGATCATTCCGAAGATTGTAATACCTAGTGTCATTCCTAATGAACGAATGAAGTTACTCGTTGAAGTTGCAGATCCACGCTGTTCCATACCGAAGTTATGAATTGAAGCCATACTTAGTACAGAGAATGAGAAACCTACTCCAAATCCGATAATAATCATATAAACCGTTAATAATGCACGACTTGTTTCTGGCGTTAATGTACTTAATAAGAATAATCCGATTAACATAATAACAGCAGAAATAATCATAATGTTTCGGTAGCTCAGCTTAGTCGTTAAAAATCCACCTAACTGCGCTGTTACGACTGATCCTAGCATCATAGGTAAAAGTAATAATCCTGAGTTTGTTGCAGTCCCGCCGTATACACCTTGAATGAATAACGGAATGTAAACAGTTGCTGACATAAATGCAGCACCGTAACATAATGCAATAATTGTACTCATTCCGAATAAGCGCTGCTTAAACATCTCAAATGAAATAATTGGTTCTTCTACTTTTCGTTCAATAAAAATGAATGCGATGATTAAAATAGCGAATCCACCAAATAAACTTAAAATAAAGCTAGAATCCCAATCATATTTTTGTCCGCCTAGTTCAAGCGCAAACATTAAAGAAACTACTGCACCAACTAAAGTAATTGCGCCAAACCAATCAATCTTTTGCTTTCTATGAACGCGTGATTCTTTATAAAAGAATGTAATAAAAATAAGTGCTAAAACGCCAAGTGGTAAGTTAATATAAAATACCCAGTGCCAGCTAATGTAATCGGTAATATATGCGCCAAGTAATGGCCCGAAAATACTAGATAATCCAAATACAGCTCCGAATAAACCACCCATTTTCCCGCGTTTTTCAGGTGGAAAAATATCAAAAACGATAGTAAACGCGATCGGCACTAATGCCCCGCCGCCAATACCTTGAATAGCACGATAAATACCTAACTGTGTAATATTTTCAGCAGTACCACAAAGTGCCGAACCAATCATAAAGACGATTAAACCGAAAATAAAGAATCTCTTTCTACCATACATATCTGATAGCTTACCGAAAATCGGCATGCCTGCCATTTCTGCGACCATATAGGCAGAAACGACCCATACAAAGTTTTCGAGGCCTCCTAAGTCACCAACGATTGTTCCCATCGCCGTTACAACAATGGTATTATCCATCGATGCCATTAAAATACCTAGCAATAAGCCCGCCACAACAAAGCCGAGCTTATTATTCTTCTCAACCATATCTCTTGCTCTCCCTCATACTACTTATATTTGTTTATGTTCTTTTACGACTGCATTACCTTTTTGATTAAAACTAGTATGATATTCTACAACACTAATTTCACATCCAGGACCAATTGTGACGTTGTTGCCTCTTACAACTTCAGCAATCGTATGTTCTAAATAGATATCATCTCCTTCAACAATCGAAGTTTGGAGGTTTCCAGCATGACTAGTAAAAGGAATAAATCTCGCTTTTTTACGAACGGTAATTTTTTTACCACCAATTTCTCTTACCTTACTGCCTTCATAACGAAGTGAGATTTGAATATTTTCAGCATTAAGTAATCCATCACTTTCAAGACCACCAGTTAATGATAAATCTTCTACTTCAATATCTCCCTTTACATTTAAAGCACCTTTTACATCTACGAAATCACCTGAAAACTTTCCTTCAATATTTATCATACCTCTAACTTTTGTTTTTTCAATATGAGCATCACCATGAATTTGTGTATTACCATATACTTTTACATATTCCGCATCTACATTTCCTTGTACTTCGTTATCTCCATACACGACATAGTTTTTCACTTTCACATTACCGTGTACATCACTCGTTCCGTACGTTTTAAACTCATTGCAACTCATATCATTCGTAATTGTTCCTTCACCGCGAATCTTCACTTTATTATAATCTCCGCCTGCTGAATTACCAGAACCATTTACTGTGAGACTATGTGGATGTTCCATACTGATTTCTCCCTTCCGTTAAACCTGCTTAATTTCTTTTACATTTGCATTTTTATCAACAGTAAGAACACCGGTATATTCAATCAGTTCAATCTCACAGTTTGCTCCTACTGTAACATTGTTTCCTCTTACCGTTCTTATGTGAGCATAATCAATATCGATATTGTCACCTTCTAATAGTTCAGCTTCTAACTGCAAGCCAAACACTGTTTTAAATAGTCGACTAAATGTACCTGATCTATGTCTTACTTTAATCGTTTGACCACCAATTTCTTTCGCTCGACATGTACCGTGAATATTTATATTAATTTCATCTGCGCTTAATAAACCACCGATTGTAAATTGTCCTTCTGAAGAAAAAGTATCCACTTCACAATTACCGTCAATTGTAGCTTGACCATTGACTTTAAATTCTTCACCAGTGACATTTCCACCTATCGTACCTTTTCCTGCAATTTTCAAACTGTTTGCTTTTACATTTTGCGTAATTGTTGCTTTTCCATCAATTCGCATCGTTTCAGCTTGAACTGTGCCATCAACTTTACCAGATCCGCTAATTCGTGCACTGCTACTTTTCAAATCGCCAGTAACTGCACCGTAACCGTTACATTCAAATTGCTCACATTCAACATTTCCATTCACAGTTCCTTTTCCGTTTAATTGCACTTTATGAAACTCGCCACCATTCGATGAACCGTAACCATTTATAATCAAATTATCTGTACGCATACTTTCTCCTCCACTACAACAATTTAGTTTTTAATGCTTCGGTATATTTCATAATCGCTTCGCGTAAAACGATTTTGGTGCCTTTTTCAAAAATTAAATCGTCCACGTTTGAAACTAATAAACATGTAGAAATCCCTAACTTTCGGACAATAATTAAGTCACAAGTTTTATGTTTAATTGCTTCATAATTTTCACGTAAAACTTGCAAAACCATTTTTCCTTCTTCTAAACTAATCTCTCCTGATTGCAGTAATTCTTCTAACATGTACACATAAAGAATATCTACAAATTGAAACTCTGCTCTTTTATTCGTTTGTTCTATGAAAAATTGTAAAACTGGTTCTGATGCAATCCCCTTGCATAAAATGTCTTCCTTTGTTAAAAGAATTTCTCTCACACTCGGCGAAAACATGTTTGCTAGTTCATCAAGTGATAAATCCTCTTTCATCGTTTGGATTTTATCGATACGCTCTAATATCTTTTCTTTCGGAAAAAATGTCTCTTGACCTGTAAACGTTGATTTTCGTACAAACCAATCTTCCGGAATTAAATTTTTTCTTTTCCACCTATATAACTGTCCGTATGAAATACCAGTTAGTTCTAATAAATCTTTTTTTGAAATTAAATCTGTACTCAACTGTATAACACTCCTTCCTGATAACAATGTAACATAACACTGTTACGCTGTAAATAGACTTTTATCACAAGTAGCGTAACAATGTGTAAAACAAACCTATTCCTACATACAAAAAAGGCTCTTACACACCTTATGAAAATGTGCAAAAGCCCTTATATATCAAGACTTAAACCAAATATTATAAAAATCAATCCAACCTTGTGAATTAATCATTATATTTTGAACTTTTTCATGTGTACTTACCTCTTGTTTATTACGATATAAAGGAATAATATGAATTTGACGTAACAAAGTATCCTCGATATCGCGTAACAGTGTAACTCTTTTCTCTAATTCTTCTTGTCTAAAATAAGGAGACAACTTTTCATGAAAGTCCATGCTGCTTTGTCCATGAATAAAACTATTTTTTGTAAGAAACATATATAATAGACTATCTTCTATTCGTTCACTGATTGTGGCACTATCATGCATCATATCGGCCTTTTGTATCGTACTTACTTCCAATAGCTCTTCTATATCAAGAAAATTATTTTCTACACGAATCCCATATTTCGCACACTCTTTTTGTATCCACTGTGCATCTTCAACATGATCTCGTCCTGTAAATGTGTAGAGTTGTAGCACTTCATTATGATAAGTACTCCTTTTAATTAAACTTTCTACATCTTCCTCAATCTCTACAATGCTTTCACCTGCTAATATTAGTTTTTTTGCCACTTCTCCACGTTCTCCGCCGAGTTCTTGAACGATTGTATAACCATGAATGATGTTATATAACGCTTTCCGAAATAACTCATCTTGCATTGGTCCTTCTTTCGTAAGATTACATGTTATATATGTCACGTTCGACTCAAGCCGAGACAATTCTTTATTATGTTTTTCTTTATCTTTATACTGCGCCTTTACTAAAACATCGTATGTACCTACACCTTGTTCTACATTCCACAACTCAACACGATCTAAAAAAGGTCTTTCACGAAAATATAAAGGATGTCCTTCTAAAATGAACAGATTTTCATTACTTTTATATAATTGAAAAGGCCCGGTTCCAATTAGCCCTCCTGCTTCATCTTCATTCACGATAGAACACTGTTCTGCACTTAGCATATGTAAAAACATTCGATTTTCTGTATGTAATTGAATTTCGAAAACGTAGTCATCCACTGAACGGATACTTTCAACGTGTTGTAACATCCATGCGTGTGCATTATTTTCCAGCTTTATAAATCGATTCAACGAGTATATAACATCATGTGCAGTAAGTTGTTTTCCATTATGAAAGTGAACTCCTTTTCGTAAGTAAAACGTCCATATTTTTTCAGCGTCATTATATTCCCAGTGAAATGCAAGTCTTGGCTCTATAATGTTTGTATTACCGTCTACATACACGAGTGTGTCGAATATATGTTTTACCATATGGCATTCTGAGCGCATTGTAGCGTATACAGGATCTAATGTGATATCTAAATTCATTTGTACTTGCAACCGGAGTACATCTCTTCTCCCTTCAGATGTCATTTCAACCTTATGACCAAATATTGAATCCACCCAGGAATGATATTCTCCCTTTACTGATGGAAAATGTGAGCTATAGCGTTCCACAAATATACTTCCGCTTTTCACATCCCCTTTTTTCGTTATTTCTTTTCCTCTATCTAAAATTAAAGATATCGGGTGCTTTTGAAATATTAACTTAGACCGATTTCCTCTGCCGCGACCTGGAAACCACTTGATCCAATTTAACTCATCTAATTTTTTTATAATTAACTTACTATTGCGCTCTGTACAAAATAATGTACCAGATATATTTTGCACTGTTACTTCCAATCGTTCTCCCTCTTTTTTTCCTTTTCCATAAGCAATCCATAGTTCAATGTATTGATCTAAAATAAACATCATACTCCCCCTAAAAGGTGAAAAATCCTCCCTATAGTCTCTACCCTTTTTCCAACTCTCCTTTCATCTTATCATTTCAATATAGAAAGGAGGAATTAATATTGAATTATCTCTTACTTCGTTACAATAAACCTATTTTTATTAGATTGTGTGGTGAATTATTAACCCGAACGACTGAATCTATGTTAGCTCTCATTATGATTATTTACGTCAATAAAATGTTAAACGGCAATGTAATAATAACTATGCTAATTTTCGGATTACAGCCACTTTCAGACATTTTATTTACACTTATTGCTGGAGGAATTACTGATAAATATGGCCGAAAAAAGATTATGTTACTCGGATTATTACTACAAGGTGTTGCAATCGGCAGTTTCGTTTTCGCTCAATCTGTTTTTATATTTGCACTGTTATATGTCATTAATGGTATTGGGCGTTCCTTATACATTCCAGCTCAGCGTGCACAAATTGCTGATTTAACAAAACAAGAGCAGCAAGCAGAAATTTTTGCTCTCCTACAAACGATGGGAGCAATTGGATCCGTAGTCGGCCCTTTAATCGGTGCATGTTTTTATAATACTCACCCAGAATATTTATTTATCGTGCAAAGTGTAACCCTTACGATATATGCCGTTGTTGTTTGGACCCAGCTCCCAGAAACCGTTCCACCTATGAGTAAGTCGAAACAAACAGTTGAGGCAAGTTCACCAAAGCAATTTATTTTTAAACACTATGCTATATTCGGTCTTATGGTTTCTACACTTCCTATTAGCTTTTTTTATGCACAAACTGAGACGAATTATCGTATTTTTGCAGAACATGTATTTCCTAATCTCGTATTCATACTCGCATTTATTTCAACATGCAAAGCCATTTTGGAAATCATACTACAAATCTTCCTCGTAAAATGGTCTGAACGATTTTCTATGGCGAAAATCATCCTTATTTCTTACGCCTGCTATACAATAGCTGCAGTTGGCTTTAGTTATTCAACGACGATATTGTCGTTATTCTTCACCTTACTCTTTTTAGTCATTGGAGAAAGTATTGCTCTAAACCACTTGTTACGATTCGTTTCAGAAATTGCACCTCACAATAAACGTGGTTTATATTTTTCAATTTACGGTATACACTGGGATATATCTCGAACGTGCGGACCAGTTATTGGTGCAGTTTTATTAAGTAATTTAAATGGAAGTATGCTGTTTTATATTTGTGCTAGTTTCTTATTAATTGGAGGTATTGTTCAAGCACTGTTTGTTCAAAATTTAGAACGTAAAAAAATCATGAACCAGCCTACACATAATTTATAGGTTACTACTTTTTCAGTAGATCAATATTTCTTGTTGGATGAATATTAAAAAACAAAAGTGAAGTATTTCGCGTATGAAAGTATGTTTTATATGGCAGGAGACGTTCCTTATTTACAACTAAAAACACCTCACTTAAGGAAAGTGAGGTGTTTTTGAAATCACTTAATTTCTTATCCTGCCATTTTATTAATACTATCCTCTGGTGAAAATACAGAAATATGATCTACCTTACCAGTCGATTTTGGAATGACAAATTTCAGCTCATACTGGTTATTTACTTTGTATACATATATTTTATCTTCACCATTCTCTTTAACTGAAGATGGTTTTCCTAATGCTTTTTCAATTTCTTGTAATGTAATCAATTTTAGTTCTGCATGATATGAGCGTACATCAAAAACTTGTGACCCTTTATTAAATCCGAAAACAATATTTTTATTTGTAAAAGTTGCGTACATTCCGTTCCCTGCATATTCGGTTTTATTTGCTTTCCCCCACGCTTTTTCAATTTCTTCAATATCCCCTGTATGGGCTCCAAATGGTACATTAGGTACTTTTCCTTCTTTTGCGAGTTCAAACAAATCTTTAACGTGGTTAATTGATTTTTGATTAAGTGTTCTATTTTTCGAATCTGGGTCAGGCGATGGTTTTGTTGTTTTTTCATTGCTTGGTTTTGCTTCAGGATTTTTCTGTTCTTCTGAAAAATTACTTTGTTCATTTTTATTATTTTCCGAGGTTGGATTTGTTTCCTTTTTTTCGTCTGTCCCTTTACATGCGACTAGCGCAAACATACATGTAAACACCAAAAATAACATAACTATTTTTAAATATATTTTCATCATTTTTACCCCCTATTGCATCTTATTCATTTCGTTAACCAACCCATTACACTACTTTTCAAATTATGTTTGTTCCAAAAAGTCAGTGCTTCACTCTCTCCAAAAGCTTGTACAAAATATATTACAAAAGCTGTTTCTAAAAAGTAACCAAGTCTGTTATATCCGAAGTAACTACCTCTTGATAAACGAAACCATTTTCATCTCCTTATTTAAACCTTCTCTTCTCAATGATAATATCCTCTATCTATAACTTAAAACATGCTCTCACAACAGCTCCTTGAAACAGAAAAAACCAGTAGGAAGTGATTACTCTTTTCCTACTGGTTAAAATAAAATTATACGGTAAATCTTAGCTTCTTAAAAAATGTAGCGATAGTATTTTTTACAGTTTCAAAATTATAAGCAAACGTGTTATCTCCACTTAATGATGAAATACATGTTAAACCTGCAGCTTTAATAAAAGCTTTTACATCTACAAGCATAAAATTAGCCTCCATGAATTTAATTACAATCATTATAACAGGTGTTTTACGATGCTAACATGAAAGTAATAAATAAATTTCTATTATTAATTTATCCCGCTATTTGCCGGGCAGTAAGATCCCCACCTCAAAATTCAGCGGAAACAAAGAAGTTAGGTGGGGGCCCTGCTGTCCGTAAAAGCCCGATTGGTGAGGGCTGATAATCAGTGGGGATGAACACCCCACTGATTAAAGTTTCACTTTATTTAGCTCACAGTACACCATTCCAATGTCATATAAAAAAGCTGCCCAAAAAGGGCAGCTTCAAATATGTATATTACACTTCGATTGATTTACCATCTTCAACAATATGATAAAGTAAATGCGCTAAATGATGAATTGGACCGTATTCTTCCTCTTCCTCATCTGTTTCACCTTGGAACTCAAGATCGTTTAAGTACAGTGCTAAAAATTGATAGTATAGTTTTAAATCAAATCCGTAGCACGCAGTTGGCTCTTCATGATCACCTTCGTATTGTAACATTAAGTATTGATCGTTTCCTTCTGCATCTTCTGCATCAAAGAATACGAAGAATCCAACGTTTGTATCTAAATCAAATAGATGACGAGTGCCTTTTTCTGTTGCTTTGTTAAAGTCCTCTTCACTTAATTTATGTACTGTTGTCGCTTTAGCATTATCTTCTTGATGGAAATTTACTGTGAATGTTTTCAATGCTGACACCTCCTGATTGTATAATACTAGCATAACATATAAAAAGGACTGCTTACAAATGTAAACAGTCCTTACATTCATTTTCGCATTGCTCGTAATAAGAAGCTTACGATGAAAATTAAAATGATCGCACCGATTAAAGCTGGAATAATTGCATATCCGCCAATGACTGGACCAAAACTACCAAGTAATTTCGAACCAACCCAAGAACCGATAATACCAGCAATAATATTACCTATTACACCACCAGGTACGTCCTTTCCAGTAATTAAGCTCGCAAGCCACCCTAATATACCACCGACGATTAAAGACCAAATCATATAATAACCTCCTTTACATTTCACCAATCAAAATATAATTAGAAACAATTGCTTACCATTAGTTATGTGACATTTTTCATAAGTTATTCATGTTGTTCAACTTTAAGATTTTTGAGAATAATACACACAGATTAAACCTTTTTTGAACTAACGATTTATCCGACTTGTTATTACACACATTAAGGACAATCTGGCTTCAATATTGTTCGCATAAACTCTTCTTTAAAAGCTGCATAGTTAAAACCAACAGCAATTCTTTGAATCGGCCGATCATCAAACCTTGTTGGCTCAGCTATTTTTCTAAAGTCTGCTACACTTTGGCCCCTAGTCACATCATTTGTCGTACTAATCCACACTGCCGATTTTTTATATTCGAAAATACTGTCATTTATAAACGAGATAAACGGTAGTAAATCGTGTATAGGACTTCCACCAATACCCGGATATTCTTTTTTATAAAAGTTCTCATAATAAAAATCAATCATTGGTTTAATGAGTTTCGCCTGTCCAGTTCCTTGTTTATCTATTATATTGGCCATTTCAGGTGTTATAAGCGCGCCCTGTGTTACATTTAACGGGTATATGCTAGCGTTTTTCGCATATTTCATAACAATATTTGCTGCAATTGGATCACCATAAAAATTCGCTTCAGATACAGGTGTAACATTACCTGGAAATAGGAAAGCGCCGCCCATTATATAATACGAACAAATACGATCCATTATATTTGGATACAATAAAAATAACGTAGCAAGCGTCGTTAGTCTCCCTGTCGCCACAATTATAATATCTTCTGGACAAGGTTCGATTAATTTGATTAATTCACAAAAATTTTCTCGTTTACAAATTCTCATCTCAGGTGGAATAATAGGACCTAAACCGTGATCCCCGTGGATTTCAGGGAAAAACAAAGGCTCTTCAGCTGTCATCGGTCTACTCGCACCTTCAATAATTTTCACTTGTGTAGCATAGTACCTTTCTAAAAAATAAACATTTTCCGTAACAATATCTCGTGATACATTCCCGTACTCAGCAACAATACCTAGAATATCTAATTTACATGTTTTATTTGCATAAATTAACGCTACGGCGTCATCAATACCAAAGTCTCCAAAAAAGATAATTTTCTTATTAACTATTCTCACCCCTCTTGAGCATAATCTACTATTATTATTATGTGAAAAAGACAAGGCGGTGAAACAGCGCAAACTAAAAAAGCCGCCTATTTATTGGCGACTTCAATCTTTTTATAAGACAAATATGCAAGTACATTTTTACTTGAATCGTATTTCGGGTTATTTCCTTTTCTCGGCTCTCTCATATGTGTCTTTTCAAATCCAGGAATGTCTGGCATTTTCCCCATAAATTCAAGCATTTCTTCCTCAGTACCTTCAATGCGTACACGAATCATTATAACTATTCCTCAATTCTCAGTTTCTCTGTACTAAGTATATCGTACTTCAGAAAGACTGCAACACATTTATCTTTTTAACGTTATACTTTTTTTACATATAAACATAGCCATTTCAGTATAGAACGATTCTACTTTATTATTTTTAAATTGAATATTAAAATATTCCTTCATTTCGTTTGGTGCTTTCATCATACATTCTGTTAATTTTTCACGCTTTTGTAAAGGGACATCCATCATATTACACCACCAGTCAAAATCAAACTTCTTATCAAAAGTAAGACATGACTGCATTTGCAAACCATTTTTTTCTAATAAAGTAAGCCATTCTGTCTTTTTTAGAGCTCGTTCATGACTTGGGTCACGCTTTTTTTCTATAAAATTATAAAATGTATCATATTCATTATTTTCTGGCGAAACATTATCTATTAAGATGAATAATCCATTATCCTCCAACGTACGATTTACTTCATAAATAAATTGAGCCGGACTCGTAAAATGATGGGCTGCAATCCGGCATGTAATTGTATCAAAAAAATGGTCTGCAAATGGTAAATTCTCTGCATTTCCTGCTACAAAAGATACATTTTCATGACCATTCTGCTTTATAAAAACTTTTGCTTTTTCTAACATCTGTTCTGTTAAATCAAGTGCAACTACTTCTTCAAACATAGGTGCTAACATATTTGCCACATGCCCGCCACCAGTAGCAACATCAAGAAGACGATTATTATGACGAGACTCAACTTGTTGAACTACATATTGTAAATCCAGTCCTTTAGCATGTATTTTACTATTTACATATTTATCTGCATTGCTGCCAAACTGTTTTTTCACAAGCTCTTCTTTACTCATATTATCATCTTCTTTCTATTGTTATTTACATATACAACTCATATAATTACTACAATTCTCTTAATGTATTTTCAAATCCTCTTTTCATCTCACTTCTTATCATATTTACCTTTCATTAAAATAATATAATTTCGCATTTTATTATTAAACAAAAAAAAAGCTATGGGAACTTCCCCCTAACCTGAATAAATATTTACTACATTTTTATTTCTTCGTATATATCTATATAATATAAATCCTCTTTCAACTTCATAATAACATCTACTTCGTTATAAGTAGCCTCACGAGCATGTAAACCAAATTGATCCATACCAATCCATATCCACCCAGGTGTAAGATATAAAACATCTATATTAAAATAATCTAACTTAGTAAGCTCCGATGTAATAAATTTATCTTTATTAGCGATTTGTTTATCTATTAAACCGTATTCTTTCCCATTTTCAAATAGCGATATAAATTTCCCTACAATCGGATGTTCACGAACAATAAAATGATATTCTTTTTCCTCTATATTTACCACAATCAAACGAGAAACAGATAAATCAGGCCCTGAATTCGACATATTTGTTTATTCACCTCCTTATATAGGCTTCTTTAATATGATAACAAATGAATATTCAAATTAAGTTAATATAATGTAAAAAATAAAAAAGCTGATTTCCCTTTAGAAATCAGCCTTTATAATTTGATCAACTTTATTCTTTTACAAATTATTATAATGTTTCTTTTTCCTCATCATTTCCAGAAACTAAATTTCCTATAGCATCCGCTGTTACTTCCACTACAAATTCACAAATACCAGCTACAACTTCTCCAATTATTTCATCCATCTTTTTACCCCCTTATTTTATGTAACCTATTTGCATTATAGAAGAAACTGGTAAATATAAACTATCGAAAAAGGTGACATAAACCTTACAGAATTGTAAGCTCTTTCATTCCTTTACTTATCCCCTTTGAAACTCCAAGTATTTTTAGCAGACATATAGGCCATCATAATATGAAGTAAGTAATAATCTAGTGTCAGGAGGCGTTTAATATGTATTACGTAAAATTAATTAAAGGTCAATCTTTCTACGCTTTTGATCATCGTTTCTTAGTGTCTGAAGAAGAAGAGGTTTCAGAGAAAATTTATAATTACTTGCGACGTAATGAATTTTTTGAAGTACGTAAAGAAGAATATTCTGCTTAATTACAAAAAGCATTAAGAAAAATATCATCTTATTGTGATATATTCTTAATGCTTTTATGTGAATTTCTTCTTTTCAATAATTATTGTTGACTCTATTAAATAATCCAGTATTTGTCCAAGCTAATTCTTCACTATTTTCATATTCTAGTATATGAGGAGGTGAAGAATATGACTCATATCATTGATTACCAAGCTACTCAGCCTATAAGTAAAACTGGTGAAACAACTTTTGCAATCCCAGCTTCTCCAAATAAAGCAATTTTAGCAAATTTAAAATTGAGAATTTCAAGTAGAGATTCACGAAATAATCGAGTAGAATTAATCGCTACAATTGGTGTAGAAGGTATAACTGAGACTTCACAAGTTTTATTCCGAATTTTCCGTGATAACATTGAAATTTTTAATGCACAAGTAGGTATTGAATCTACAGATTCTGAACAATTCTACGTACAAACATTTCAAGCTATAGATCAAAACGTTAGCAGTGGAACACACGAATATTCATTAACTGTTGAAAACCTTACTAGTGGTGCAAGCGCAGAAGTTGTTGGCCCATTATCTTTTAGCGCTTTAGCTATTGGACAAGAGCGTAAATGTTGCTAAGTGAATCTAATATTTAATTTTGTACTTGAGAAAAGCGAGGCGTAGTTATACGTTCTTGCTTTTTTATATGTATCCTTACTTTCTATTAGCTTTAATCATAAATTTTTTACGTTTTGATTCACTTATTTCATCAATTAACACATCAAATTTTTGACAAATCAAAAAGATTGAAATCCAATTATGAAACACGTAATATAGACTCTGACTCTAAAAAAGTTCGTATGAAAATAATGCATAAATAAGGAGGTTTTATATACGAGTTTTTCATTTTTAAAAGACGGAGAGGTTTTATGTTATGTGGCGTAATAAAAACGTTTGGATTGTTCTAATTGGGGAGTTTATTGCAGGTCTAGGATTATGGCTTGGTATTCTTGGCAACCTTGAATTTATGCAAAAATATGTCCCTTCTGATTTCATGAAATCAGTTATATTATTTATCGGACTATTAGCCGGTGTTCTAGTTGGACCTATGGCTGGCCGTGTCATCGATCAGTATGAAAAGAAAAAAGTTCTTCTTTACGCTGGGTTTGGTCGAGTTTTAAGTGTTATTTTCATGTTTTTTGCTATTCAATTTGAAAGTATCGCATTTATGATCGCATTTATGGTTGCTCTTCAAATTTCAGCAGCATTTTATTTCCCTGCATTACAATCTGTAATTCCACTCATCGTACGTGAGCATGAGTTATTACAAATGAACGGTGTACATATGAATGTTGGTACAATTGCTCGTATTGCAGGCACTTCACTAGGTGGAATTCTTTTAGTTGTGATGAGTTTACAGTACATGTATGCCTTCTCAATGGCAGCATACGCCTTATTATTCCTCTCGACTTTCTTCCTACAATTCGAAGACAAGAAATCAACAACACCAAGTAAACAAGCTGCAAAAGATAATAGCTTTATGGAAGTATTTCGTATTTTAAAAGGAATTCCTATTGCTTTTACAGCACTTATATTAAGTATCATCCCTCTATTATTTATAGCTGGGTTTAATTTAATGGTTATTAACATTAGCGAAATGCAACATGATCCTACGATTAAAGGGTTCATATATACAATTGAAGGTGTCGCATTTATGTTAGGTGCCTTCGTAATTAAACGTCTATCTGATCATTTCAAACCTGAAAAATTACTATATTTCTTCGCAGTTTGTACTGCTTTTGCACATCTGTCATTGTTCTTTAGCGATATAAAATGGATGGCTCTTACATCATTTGGTTTGTTTGGGTTTAGTGTTGGCTGCTTCTTCCCTATTATGTCGACGATTTTCCAAACGAAAGTGGAAAAAAGTTATCACGGTCGCCTCTTCTCATTCCGTAATATGTTTGAGAGGGTTATGTTCCAAATCGTCTTACTTGGCACAGGCTTCTTCTTAGATACAATTGGGTTACAATATATGGTTCTCATCTTTGGAGTCGTTTCATTATTGATTATTTCTATTTCCCTTTCTAAGCAGAAACATTATGAAAAACAGCATTCGCAATCTGCAAATTTATAAAATAAACAAAGAAGTATGGGTCTAATATTGAATCCATACTTCTTTGTTTTATAATACGCCTATTTATTACGTTTATTGAAATTACCTAAAGGAGTATCCCCCTTTTATTTCGAATAGATTATAAAAAGTACTCTTTATAAAAGGAGTGGTAAAATGTCTGATGGCATCGAAGTATTTATTGTCCTGCTCTTTGCAATTGCTCTGTTTAGCATCCTAAACTTTTTAGCCATTTCCTTATCTGGACATAGTTTTAAAAAAAGAATCGTGGCAGGTTTCATATTTTTACTACTGACTCCCATTATCTTTTTGACTATCGCAACATTTGCTTCTATATTCGATAAAGCAGGATTTGGCGCAGGTACGTTAGCCTTTATGACCGCAAGCGTATATATATTAAATGGAATAGTGATTCTGCTTTCCTCTTTATTTATCCTCAAAAAAGACATAACATAGGCTATAGTACTAGCATGAATCTGACTTTACACTAGATTCATGCTTATTTAATTTCTCCTAAATTTTTATATGAAATTAAATAATTCTTTAAAAAAATTTAAACTTTATTTATTATAATATCCCTATCGTATTCGCACGTTTATTCAAATTTAAAAGAAAGGAGCACAAAATGAAAAAGGTTCTACTTACAATTCCTATACTAATCATCCTACTTAGTGGATGCAGCAATAACGATATATACGGTTCTTGGGAAGTCGTTGACAATAAAAAAGGTGAATGCCCTGTATATTATAAATTTGAAACAGTTGTCAAAAAAGAAAATAAAGAGGAAATTGTGCAAAATTTAGTAGAAATGCAAACAACAAAGAATAAAGACGATTTATATAAAGGCTCATTTGTCAAAAATTCTAATGTATATCACATTGATTATGGTAATTCATTTACATCGGACCAAACTTTAAAAGTTGCCGACGGTACATTAAATGTATACTTTTTGACAGCCGAAAAATTATGCACATATAAAAAGAAATGATTACATTTCAGAGGAGACGCAGAAAATATTTTCTGCGTTATTTCACTTTAGAAATCGTCCGCAAAAATAGCCCTTGTTTTCGTATTCTTTTTTATTCAAAACATGAGAAATATACTTAATAAAAACTAGAAAATATCTTAAGTTATATAAAATGAATCCTATAATAGACATTTCAATTAACACATCTACGCTATTTACATCGTTACTTTTCAAAATAGGCTAATCCTCCCTCTAAATTTGTCAATCGTTTTAATTTTCATAAAAAAATGATAAAATGTAAACATGTGTTTTCAGAATAATTAAAAACGCAGAATGAAAGCACTGTTTTTAGGAGGGGTTTTGATGACTTACACGTTAGCAACTAGAATGAAAGCATTCCAATCTTCTATATTTAGTGAATTAGGAGCCTATAAAAAAGAAAAAATTGCAGCAGGTCATAACATGATTGATTTGAGCATCGGAAATCCTGATATGCCGCCCGCTGATTTTGTAAGAGAAACAATGGTACATACAGCGAGTGAAAAAGAGAGCTATGGGTATACATTATCAGGTATTCAAGAATTTCACGAAGCTGTAACTGAATATTACAACAACACTCATAACGTTTTATTAAATGCGGATAAAGAAGTTTTATTATTAATGGGTTCACAAGACGGGCTCGTTCATTTACCTATGGTTTATGCAAATCCAGGTGATATTATATTAGTTCCTGATCCAGGATATACAGCTTATGAAACAGGTATTCAAATGGCTGGTGCAACATCTTACTACATGCCTTTAAAGAAAGAGAATGATTTCTTACCAGACTTAGAAGTCATCCCTGAAGAAATTGCCGATCAAGCGAAGATGATGATTTTAAACTTCCCAGGGAATCCCGTTCCAGCAATGGCTCATGAAGATTTCTTTAAAGAAGTAATCGCATTCGCGAAAAAGCATAATATTATCGTTGTCCATGATTTTGCTTATGCTGAATTTTATTTCGATGGTAATAAGCCAATTAGCTTTCTCTCTGTACCTGGTGCTAAAGAAGTTGGTGTAGAAATCAATTCTTTGTCAAAAAGTTATAGTTTAGCAGGTAGCCGTATTGGATATATGATTGGAAACGAAGAAATTGTTCGTGCACTTACTCAATTTAAATCTAATACCGATTACGGTGTATTTTTACCAATTCAAAAAGCGGCATCTGTAGCACTAAGAAATGGCGCTGCATTTTGTGAGAAAAACCGCGATATTTATCAAGAACGGAGAGATACTTTAGTCGATGGATTCCGAACATTTGGCTGGAATGTCGATAAGCCAGCTGGTAGTATGTTTGTCTGGGCTGAAATTCCACAAGGATGGACTTCTCTAGACTTCGCTTATGCATTAATGGATCGTGCGAATGTCGTTGTTACACCTGGTCATGCATTTGGACCTCATGGAGAAGGCTTCGTACGTATTGCACTCGTTCAAGATAAAGAAGTGTTGCAACAAGTTGTTGAAAATATTAGAAATAGCGGCATTTTCGTCCTTGAAAAAGTAGATGAATTAGTTAAAAATTAGTTCCCACTCCCCTGCTTAACTTTAGCAGGGGTATTATTAATTGGAGGTACTTTCATATGCATATTAAAGACACGCTTCCCCATCGTTATCCATTTTTAATGATTGATAAAGTAACAAATGTAAAACAAGGTGAATCCGTTACAGGATATAAACTCATTACAAATAACGAATGGTTTATAAATGATAGTCAAAAACATATGCCTCATATGTTAATTGTAGAATCACTTGCCCAGCTTAGTGCATTTGTACATACAAGTGATTCTGAAGGACTAGGATTTCTCTCCTCTTTAGATGGAGTTGAATTCCACGGAAAAGCATATCCCGGTGATAAACTTGATTTACATTATGAGCTAACGCGCAATCGCCGAGGTTTTATTCTTGGTAAAGGTATTGCAACTGTAAACGACCAGCCTATTGTAACTATAGAAAAACTATTAATATATCAAGCAGATTAAAGTGTTCCTTATATCAGTTGGAAATATCTATTCTCAACCAATTAAGTAAATAGGAAAACATATTACGTAGTTAGGAGCAGGAAAATGGAACGTACTATCGGTATCGATGCTGGAGGCACATTAACGAAAATAGCTTATTTTAACGAAAAAAAGCTATTAACTTTTGAAAAATTTTATTCACATGAACAACATAAAATAATAGATTGGATTAAAAACAACAATGGCATAAAACAAATATGTATTACGGGTGGTAAATCGAAACTATTACAGCATCTGCTTACAGGTTCATATAAAATAATAGAGCTAAACGAATTTGAATCTACTCTTGCAGGTGTCCAATACATATTAAAAGAAGAAAAACACACTATAAACAATTTTATTTTAACCAATATCGGTACAGGTACTTCTATCCATTATGTTTATAATGAACAATATATTCGCGCTGGTGGAACCGGAGTTGGCGGTGGGACTATTATGGGACTTTCAAAATTGTTAACAAATATAGATCGTTTTGAAGATGTAATTCCTCTAACAAAAGTAGGATCTAGAAAAGAACTAGATATTACGGTTGGAGATATTTATGGTGGTATTCTCTCACCTATTGATAATAGCTTAACTGCTAGCAATTTTGGTAAAGCCGCTATTTCAGAATCGAAATATAATAGCTCAGACATACTTGCTACTATACAAGGACTTGTCGGTGAAGTCGTTACTGCATTAAGCCTTCAATTCGCTGAAACAAAAAACATTAAACATATTATTTATATTGGTTCGACTTTATGTAATAACGTACAACTTCAACATATTATAAGTAGCTACACCGAATATCAAAATAAAACACCAATCTTTTTACAAGATGGTGGTAATAGCGGTGCAATTGGTGCATTACTTCATGCTACGAAATAAAAAGCTGACTTTTGTCAGCTTTTTAAAAATGGCACTTCAAATTCAATAATTCATTCCCCGTTCTCTTCAATTCGCTCCACGCTTATTCTATCAATCACACAATTTAACTTCCCATGAAAACTAGGAATCTCCTTCACTACTTCAGCAGCTAATTTGGCACTTTCTTTTCTTCCGACTGTTACATGCGGGATGTACGGAATGTCTTCTTTCAAAAATTGTAATAAAGGTCCTGTATACAGCCTATCATGTAGTTCTTCTATTTGTTTTCTTCCTCTATCAACTTCTAAAAACAAATAGTTTCCTACGCTAGTGATACGATTTGCAAACTCAATTTCAATTTTGCCTCCCCCTTTTGATACATTAAAAATATGAGATTTTAATTCATCATTTGAAATATTACTCTTAAACGGGAATACGATTGTTATATGCGGTGGAATTAATCCAAATAAAGGATCATGTTTATGTCTAATGTTCTCTATTTTATCGATGGACATGTTGTTTAGAAAAAGTAAAATTGTACGCATTTTTTTCCCCTCAACTTTTCCTCATTATAATATGTATCATATTCTATGACAGCCTGCCCTTCAACAACTTGTTTTGCTTACCTATAAAAATAAAAAAACTTCTCAAATGAGAAGTTTTCATATAGCATGATTATTATTTTCCCGCCAAACTTTTCTAAACTTATACTTTGAACTGTTCCACCACCGGGTAAATGATTAACAATTGCAACCACATCTGAATTATTACCAACGTATGTCCCAGTATATTTCTTAAAATCATCTGACCTAATATCATATATATCTTTTATTCTTTCTCCATTAGAACAAGCCGCAATGAATAAAAAAATTGTTAGCATAACGATCATGTTATGATGCATATATTTCATTTAGCATCCCCCATTTTTATCGATATTTCGTTAATTACAATATTTACTTTCAAATCCCTTTTAAATATACGCATTTTAATCAAAATTAAAAATTTTCATTTTTTATGTTTACAATTATCCATTAATTGTATATACTTATTAACGTAAGAAAAAAATTCTAAAAGGAGGTCGAAGGAAATGATGAAATTACAATTACATGCATTAACTTTAGCGTTAACTGCACCTGTGTTTTCTGGACAATTAAATATGAATTCGACCACCCTAATGGAGAATTGAAAATCGTACTTTATTTCATTTAATTCATAAATTCGCCACAGGAGGCCGTATACTTTCCTGTGGCTTTTTCACGCCCAGCCATAGGAGAACTGTATCTTCCTGTGGTTTTTTTGCGCGATTTTTTAGTCTCTTACATTATTTTTCTAAGAAAGGAGCAACATTCAATGACTATTAGCGTATTGTTTTTAAGTATTACGATTCAAAGAAATATAATTTCCAAAGATGAAATTCTTCATAATGAGCAAATTGAAAAAGCTATGAATGATGTTAAGGAGCGCCAAGCACTTTACTGTGATCACCTGTAATTCCTTTTCGAAAGGAGGAATTCATTTATGACTTTTCATATTTTCTTTTTTACGACTGTACTTCAAAAAAATAATTTATCTGAAAATGAAATCAATCGTAAACAACAGTTAAAACAACTGACTGATAAAATAACTGACATTAAAAGTTCATACTACACTCAAATGTATTAAAAATATATTTTAAAGGGGTAATATATTCATGAAATTTAAAGCATTCTTTTTAACAATCACTATTCAAAAACGTAAGCTCTCACAGAAAGAGATTTTACGTGAACAACACATTCAAAACATTATGGACGAAGTAAAAGAGCTTCAATCTTCTTATTACACTCGTCTTTTCTAAACCACTTATAAAGGGGTAATTATCCTATGAAATTTAAAGTATTCTTTTTAACCATTACCATTCAAAAAAATAAATTTTCCGAGTCTGAAATGCTTCATGAGCGACAAATTAATCAGGCTATGGATTCTGTAAAAGAAAGACAAAGTCATTACTGTAGTCACCTGTAATTTCTTATTACACTCGTTTTTTCTAAATCACTTATAAAGGGGCAATTATTTTATGAAATTTAAAGTATTCTTTTTAACCATTACCATTCAAAAAAATAAATTTTCTGAGTCTGAAATGCTTCATGAACGACAAATTAATCAGGCTATGGATTCTGTAAAAGAAAGACAAAGTCATTACTGTAGTCATCTGTAATTCCAATTCGAAAGGAGGAATTCACATATGAAGTTTCACCTATTCTTTTTAACGATTACGATTCAAAAAGAAACAATATCTCAAAATGAATTAAAACAAGAAAGACAATATAAACAAGTTATTGATGAAATTCGAGATCGTAGAAGCAAGTACTACACTCACCTTTAATCGTTTAACTATATAGAATTGAAAGGAGTCGATTATGATGATGATAGCACGCTGTAAGGAAATGATTTGGATAGTTCAGAGGGATTCCACATAGTTTTATAGAGCTTATATCACACAAGTTCATCACTGAATTTGATGTATAAAAAATATATAATAAAATCAAATCAACCCGCTTTTAATTATTTTTTATAAACAAAGATACACCACTTAAAAAGAGGTGTATCTTTCTCAGGTTTTACTATTTCCGATTACTTCTCTTCGTCTTAAACAATCTCACTAAGTTCGAAACAACTGTTTTTGTTACTGCATAAACTGGTACTGCTAAAATCATTCCGATGATTCCAGCAAAGTTACCTACCCCTAAAATTAGGATAATAATTGTTAATGGGTGGATGTTTAATTTCGAGCTCATAATACGTGGTGAAATAATATTACTTTCAAACTGTTGTACAATTGTTACGATAATAATTACGTATAAGGCTTGCATCGGAGATACGAACAGTCCTACAATAACAGCTGGTGCTGCTCCGATAAATGGACCTAAGTTAGGAATGATGTTTGTAAATGCTGCAATAATTCCTAAAACGAAAGCGTACGGTAAATCGATAATTAAATAACCGATAAAAGTAAACGCACCTACAAATATACAAACGAGCGCTTGCCCTTGAATATATGCAGATAATGTTTCGTTCGTTTCCTTAATGATACGAAGCCCCTCTTCACGGTAAGACTCTGGTAATAAACTTACCGCTTTTCCTGGAAAGGCATGTCCATCTTTAAACATGTAAAATAAAATGAACGGTACAGTAAATACAACTAATGCAACGTTCGTGATAATACCAAATAAAGCCGTTGCACTCGACGTAATTGTATTTGGTATATCTTTTAAGTATTCAATCGCATTTTTTTCAATTGTTTCAATGGAAACGTAGTTTTGTGTAGATAACCATTCAAACAACCTATGATGTGATAATTCTTGTATGTATACTTTTCCCTCTTTTATGTAGCCTGGCATATTTTTTACTAAGTCCATTAGCTGTTGTGAAATCGTAGGAACAACTACTCCAACGCCAACCGCAGTTAATGTTATGATAAAAAGATATAACAGCAATATCGCTAAATTTCTAGGTACTTTTTTATTCTCCAAAAAGATTAATACAGGATTAAATATGAAGTATAAAAAAAGCGCGATTAAGATTGGGAAAAATAATGTTGATATGAAGATACCAATCGGTTGAAATAAAAATGATATTTTTGTGCAAATAAATATGATTCCTACAACCATTAGCACTTCTAATGTCCAAAAGTGCACTTTTGATTTCAAAAAAATGGCCTCCTTTAAACTAGCACTTCTCTTCATTGTACCAAAATAAGTATGAATTTCACATAATATTTTCCTTTACAATATTCCAAAATACCAATAAATACACTACAATGAGATTACATACAAATTTGCAGGTAAAGGTGATAAAAATGACACAATGCATCATTTGCAGAAAAGATACGAAAGAACTTAGTGAACAATATGTCATTCCAGAAATATTATGTGGATATTATTTCACAAACTCAATTTGTGATACTTGTCATGAACAAATGACAACAAATATTGATCGTCCTTTAATTAGGCATAAATTGAGTCAATTTAAGATTGAACAAATGAAAAGACAAATTGATTCCCCACTCTATACGAATGAGCACGGTGAGGAACTTGCGGCTGCTGAGACTGATGTTGTCGAAGTAAGCGACGAAATTCTTTATTCTAATGCATTAATTATGAAACTATGTAAAAAGCACGATATTTCCTTACATAATGAAATTTGGAAAGAGGAACGTGTAACGAAAGTAGCCAGTTCTATTCAACGTGAATTGCTATTGGATAACCGTAAATATAAAATGAGTATATTAAAAATGGCTTATACATTCGCTGTACAAACAGTTGATGGCTACTTTGAAGATCAAGATGCGATTGATATCTCTACCATTCTCTCAAATGCAGATTTCGTGGAACTAAAAGAAAAAAGCATTGTACGTGATTTAAGCAAAAGTTCTTTATGGAATACGCTAAATACAAGTAGTGAAAATCATTACTTTATTTTACTTAGCGATAAAGACGGTCTGTTTTGCTTCATTCGTTTGTTTGACATTTTTGATGTTGTCGTTCATTTATCAGAAAAAAGATTTGACCTTCCATCACCCATTGTCGGTGTAAATAATGTGAATACACAGAAATTTTATGTCCAAAGTTTAAAACAGTATATGGATGGGCTGTTTAAAGAAAAAGCACCTACTATATAACAGAGACCAGAACATACGGTCTCCTTTCTTGATGAAAAGACACTGTGTTATAATGAGTATGAAAAGAACAATACAATCACATAAACCAATTATAAATTGTATATAAATAAAAAAGACTAGTGTGCGGCTACACACTAGTCCACGTAACTTAGCAGATTGGATTGTTCATTTATCCTATTTGTTTCTTACAAACAAAACAACCCACATTCTATAGGCATAGGTGGGTTGTTATTTTTTGAGCTTGTCTATTAAAACGACGACGAACGTTAACAATGCAACGAGAAACAGTCCACCCTGCAGTAGCAACGCTATTTCACTCACGTATTATCACCCCCCTCCTACTCGGAGAAGTGATAATTGAACAACCAACCGCACCTTAAGTTACCCTTTAATTTTACCATATTTTCTAATAATTTACGATGAAAACCCGCAAGCGAATAACTTGCGGGTTTTTTATCTCGTGTTAACAGGCAGTAAACAAAATGAAGCAATAAATAAGTGAAACTTTATTTCTCACTATTTTTTTAATGCATATGCATCAGCAATCATTTCACCAACAATTTTATTTTCTTCTTTCTTCTCGTCTTTCAATAATGGGAATAACAATTCTGCCACTTCATACGCTTCTTCTAAATGCGGATATCCTGATAAAACAAACGTATCAATTCCTAACGATTCATATTCTTTTATCCTTTCTTCTACTGTATGCGGATCGCCTACAAGTGCAGTACCTGCCCCACCTCTTACAAGTCCGATTCCAGCCCATAAATTAGGGCTTATCTCTAACGACTCTCTCGTACCTTTATTTAAATGGGTCATCCGTTTTTGACCAACCGAATCATATCTTGCAAATGTCTTTTGAGCAAGCTCAATTGTTTCATTATCCACATATTGAATTAAACGTTCTGCCTCTTCCCATGCTTCTTCTTCTGTTTCTCTTACAATTACGTGTAATCTAATGCCAAATCGCACTGTACGCCCCTTCTCTTCTGCAAGTTTTCTTACTTCTTCTATTTTCTCTTTCACTTGCTCTGGCGGCTCTCCCCACGTTAAATATACATCACTATGTTCAGCTGCTACTTCTTTTCCAGCAGCTGACGATCCTCCGAAATATATAGGAGGATATGGCGTTTGAACTGGTGGGAATACAACTTTACTATCTGTAACTTTAATATGTTTTCCTTCTAAAGAGATCGTTTCACCTTGCAATGTCGATTTCCAAACTTTTAAAAATTCATCCGCTGCTTCATATCTTTCATCATGATCAAGATATAATCCATCTCCTTGTAGTTCAACTGGATCTCCTCCAGCTACTACATTAATAAGCAGCCTCCCATGTGAAATTCTATCAAATGTAGATGCCATCCTCGCTGCAACTGTAGGGGACATTAGTCCTGGTCTCACTGCTACTAAAAATTTTAGTTTTTCTGTTTCAGCAGCAAGAGCTGAAGCTAACACCCAAGGGTCTTCACATCCTTGACCAGTTGGAAGTAAAACACCCGTATATCCTAAATAATCAGCTGCCGCAGCAACTTGCTTATAATAACCATATTCAGCTACTCTTCCTCGTTTTGTCGTTCCTAAATATCGACCATCTCCATAAGCCGGAATAAACCATAATAATTCCATACCTTTACACACCCCTTATTTATTTTGAATCGTATACTAACACATTCTATATAAAATTACCCCTAATAATTTATATGTTAATTCCCTGTCTCACCTTTAAAGTTATCTCGCCATCTTAAAAACTTCACTTCTAGTAAACGTACTAGAGAGTCAGAAAACTTCCCAACAAATGCAAATATAATTATGCCGACAAATACGATATCTGTATTTGAAAATTGCCTTGCATCCATAATCATATAGCCAATACCTTCTGTAGACCCCATAAGTTCTGCTACTACTAAACTCACCCACGCAACACCTAACGATAACCTTGCTCCTAGTAAAAGGTTAGGCAATGCAGCTGGTAAAATTAGTTTCGTGATTAATTTTCTTTTACTAAACTCTAACACTCTCGCAACATCAAATAACTTTGAATCCACACCTCTAATACCTAAAAATGCGTTTACGTATAAAGGAAAAAATGCACCATCTGCAATTAATAACACTTTTGATGTTTCACCAAAACCGAACCATAATACGAAAAGCGGCGCAACAGCTAAATGAGGTACAGTTCTTAACATTTGCACAGATGGGTCTAAATATTGCTCACTTCTCGTTGAAAATCCAACAATCGTTCCTAAAATGATTCCTAAGCCCCCACCAATAAAGAAACCAGCCGCAGCCCTGAATACACTAATACTTAAATGGCCGAATAACTCTCCTGTTTTAATAAGCTCTTGGAAAGCTAGAAAAATATCTAATGGTGTTGGTAAAACTGTTTTAGAAACAAGACCGAATACGCCAGCCAACTGCCAAATTATTAATATAATAACCGGTATAGTAATCGCCCTTACTAAAACTTTTACATTTAACTTTCGTACCTTCTTTATGCCATTTTTCTTAATCGTTATACTCGCTGGTTTCATAACAGCTTTCGTATTTTCCACTTTACAAAACCTCTTTTCACTTCGCTTTCAATGCTTTTTCTACGAAAGAATTATCTACAACTTTTTCCGTCTTAATTTCTTTCTTTATAGAACCGAGCTTATATTGAAAATCCGCAGTCTTTTGTTGTTCTGCTATTATTTCCTTAGTTACCGGAACTAAAATTGGTTTGTCGTGATTAAACACTTCTTTTACAATCTCTGCATCTATCTTTTTTACAGAAGTGTATACTTTTATTGCTTCATCTAAGTTAGCATCTTGCCATACACGTGCTTTCTCATAAACTTTGAGGAATTTCTCAACTAATTCTGGATGTTCTTTCGCAAATTTTGTCCTCGTAATTAAAAATTCTGGTGAAGAGACATTTAATGTTTCACCGTCTGCAATCACCTTCGCACCTTTATTTAACGTATGTAATGATATGAAAGGGTCCCAAATCGCCCATGCATCTACTGATCCTGATTCGAATGCAGGCTGCGCTTCATCTGGTTGTAATTGAATGACATTTACATCTTTTGCATCAATACCTTCTTTATCAAGTGCTCGATATAATAAATTAAAGGCACTACTTCCTTTTGCTACTGCAATTTTTTTACCTTTTAAATCTTTTACACTCGCAATCTTACTATCTTTTTGAACGAGAATTCCAGTTCCTTTTCTCGCATAACTTGTATTGGCGATTTCGGTAAATCCAATACCTGCTGCTTGCGCTGAAATGACTGGAGAATTCCCTACTTCACCAAAGTCTAACCGGTTTGATGCGATTGCTTCAAAATAAGGAGGTCCACTTTGGAACTCTGTCCATTTCACTTTAACTCCTTCTTTTTTAAACTCCTCTTCAAACCATCCCTTTTTCTTTGCTAGTAATAGCGGGCTTAATCCTTGCTGTATACCAATTTGTATTGTTACATCTTCTTTCTTACTACTTGCTGTACTTTTTTCACATCCTAATAAACATACTGATATAGCTAAAGCAAAAGAAAGAATTTTAAATTTTTTATACATATAAAATCACCCTTTTCCTATATACTTGTTTGAATCAACCCTCCATATTCAAACTGCTGTAATACTTTCGTTCGAAGTTGTTGGAACGATTGAGAAGTTTTATTTCGCGGATAAGGCAAATTATTTTCAATCACTTTATGTATTTTCCCTGGTTTTGCACTCATAATGATGATTCGGTTTGAAAGATATATCGCTTCGTCTATATCATGTGTAACGAATATCATTGTTGTTTTCTTCTGCTCCCAAATATTTAGCAATACTTCTTGTAAATGACTTCGAGTAAAAGCATCCAGCGCTCCAAAAGGTTCATCAAGTAATAATACATTCGGATCTCTTAATAACGCTCTCGCTATCGCAACACGTTGTGACATCCCGCCTGAAATCTCTTTCGGATACGATTTTTCAAAGCCATCTAACCGAACGATTTCAACCCATTCTCTCACCTTATCTTTCACATACTTATCTTTTAACGACAAATCTGCCGCTATATTTTCTTCAACTGTTAACCATGGAAAAAGCCTATGTTCTTGAAAAATAAAACCTTGTTTCTTACTCGGTTTTAAGATAGGATCCCCGTCAATAACAACTTCCCCTTCAAAATCATTATCTAGACCGGCAACAATTTTTAGTAATGTACTTTTTCCGCACCCACTCGGACCAATTACTGTAACAAAATCCCCTTTCTCTAATTGAAAATTAATATTCTCTAATACTTGAACAGTACCAGTTTGTTTCAAAAAATATTTTGATACCCCATCAATTGAAACAGTCATTTCTTCTCCTCCTTAAAATGATTCATATAAATGAACAGATTCAGTATTTGTGCAATAAAAAAAACCAAAGGCATTTTATCAACAGATAAAATGCCTTTGGTTTCTCCAATCAGCAATACGTTATGGAATTAAGTACACATTATACAAATATTTCCGATAAGTCAACTAGGTTTTATCAAAACATACATATGATTCGTTTGAATATTTTTACTGTTGTTTATTTGAACGATATCATTTACTTACTATTTTTTCTGATTTTTAATCCACTGTAACCAATAAGAAAACTCACACGCTAAATGCATTTGATGGGATTTAATAACTAAGCGACGAAATTTCTACAAAAAAAAGAGTAATTTCAAGAAATATGCTACTAACCTTAGATTTATTAAAAAAGTTAGATCATATAACTTGAGACTACTCATTCCCATTCAAAATATTTATGTAATTAAATTTTATTTCCTCTGCACCCTGGCTGTCTCCAAAACTATTGGTGGCAGCTCTTTTTGAATGATTTCTTTTAATCCATAAAGAGCTTTCCTCACGTAACCACCTTCGAAATTCCCTAATGGTTCTGGTAATTCATCTTCATCCAATATGAAGTATTCTCCATTTGGAAGTACCATAATATCGATGATTAAATCTTCAAAGGAAACCACTTCATCTTTTATTTGTGTGTTTTTTACAATATTAAAATAGGAACCTAAATACTTTCCTTTTATATCTCTCCATACGTATAAATTGTACGGACGATCTTTCCAGTAATATGCGATTGTATAACTTCCTTTTGGGATTGTTAACTTAGTATCATTTGCAGTCATTGTAAATGAATACTGCACCTCGTGAAATAAAACGATACTTTGTGATTGCTTTTCAAGTAATAAGCAATTGTGATCTACTATTGTTGAGTTATACCGGATTTTTCTTTCTATAATTTCAATTTTCGATGTAAGTAACTTATTCATTATTTTGTTTCCCCTTATGCTAGTTCTATCCTCAATTATATCCATTTATGTAGTGATAAAGAAGTGCATAGTTTTTTATATAATGATTTATAAAAGTATATAATAAAAACTCCTTCTTATTTAGAAAGAGTTTTTCACTATCCATGTTTCATATTTTTTCACTTCTAACGGAAGCTCATTTGTTTTTATGTAACTAACAGCACTATTACTCATGTTTTAACTTTTCCTTAACCGCATCATAAAATTTTCGTTCTTCATCAACATTTAAGTAAACACGACTTACTGTTTTAGAAAAGCCGTATAACAACTGCGCTTTCACTGGCTCTTTTAATGTTATTTCAAAAGTAGCAGGTTCTTTTATGAACTCCATAACAGTTGCATCCAATACCTGTTTCCTTTCTTTTGCCGTTAGCAATTCACCCTTGTAGAACGCAATATTATCAATTTGTGTAAATGGCATAACAATTTTCTTTCCTAATCCGATTTGAATGACTACTTGTTCTTCTGTTACGACAAGGGGATTTTTGCGCATCGCTTGTATTTCAGCTATAAAATAAATCATCGCGTATACATTTAAAATAAGTAAAATCCATGCTATTACTGGATTCCACTGATGTAGTAAATAATGAAAACCAATGCTTTCAATTATTGTTGCATGAATAATCATGATATACACACCTATAGCACCAGTCTTTTTATGATATGAGTATACAGATTTACCTGTTGGTACTTTTTCACGCCACGATAAAAACGCATAATAGATTAACTTACACTCTGTTAGAATGACATCTACTAACTTACTTCTTTTCATAGTAGCGTCAAACGCTGCATCAATTGCATAAGAAAAGGAATAATTTTCTCTTCTATATTCTTTATATTTTTTTATTATTTTAGGAAGCACTCTAACAATTTTATAGAGAAGGAATAATTCTAGACCTACAAATGCAATTTCAGCCGCAACAATAATATAAGAGATGAATGAAAAAGCTTGTAAATAGTCACTTGGAATAATAAATCTTGCAAAAATATAACCAGCTATTACAACAGGAACTATATACGTTAACGAGTATCTTTTTCGAATAATGAAGAAATACGTGATGATTGGAATGACAAACATGCAATCTAATAATGACCCAAGCACAACTTCTTTCGGCGCAACTGGTACAATTGGAAGGGCATACAATAAATAGTTTGGTAGCATAATTAAAAAGACGAGTCCAATCCAAACACCTTTTCGCCTTCGTGATAGTGTAACCTCCATACGTTCACTCCTTTATTTAAAAACCTCATTTAAATGGTCTTTATAAAATGAAATGGCACGTTCAAATTCTTTTACTTCCTCTACTTTCACGACAGTTTCAAGTAATAATTTCATCGCTGATTCGTGATCGTTTACGTTATATTTTGCTAATGATAAAAATACTTTCATCGGAGCGTTCTCTGGGAATTTTTTCACCCCAGCTTCTAATACTGTAATTGCCTTTTCATATTCCCCTATACAACGATATGTACTTCCTAAACCAATATAAGCACCGCAAAGCGATTCGCCATCAAGTCCATTTGCGATTGCCTGCTCATAATACGGAACTGCTTCTGTTTCTAGCCCCATTACATCATGTATCCACGCACACTGATACAGTACTTCTGCATCCTTTGTAAAGTTTGTTAATCCTATAAGCATCTCTTTAGACTGCGCATATTTCTTTTCGTTTCTAAGTTTAATAGCTTGCTTTAATAAATGTTCCATAGAATCCACTCCTCACCAATTATTCTGTGTATAGCTCTTGATTGGTATACGCTTCACATTCGTGTAAAAGTAAAATTCCCACCAATTAAAGTTTCGCTTACTTATTACTATGCGGATTCATTCTCATCTAAAAACTTAATTTTAAAAAGCAGTGACACGATTACATAATAACTCTAAGCTTTTGACAATTTCTTTCGCTGTTTCATCTTTCCCATTACACAACTTCCCTTTACCATCCTGTCCAATTACATAATGCACAGCTCCGCGCGAATATAAAGAATGTGGTGAATTCGCAATCATTACATTCGCCCTTGCTTCTTTCATTCTATTTTTTGCTCTTTCAAACAGTTCTTCTTCATTTAAATCACTTTCAAGTTTAAAACCAACAAGTACTGTTTCTGGGTCCCATTCTTTTATTTGTTTTAATACTTTTGGAGCCTTTTGAAAGTGAATAATCGGTGCTATATCACTTGAAATTTTTCCGTTCATATTAAGAACATTACCATCTTGATCACAAATTTTCTCCACAATCCAATCTGATCCAGCCGCTGCCATAATGACTGCATCAATCTTTTCATGTGATATGATACTTTTCATTTTATCTTGTAAATCAACGATTCCTTCAAATAGATGTAATTCTAACCCTCTATGTACATCACTCGGTTTCTCCGCAAAATAACCGTGTAAATATATAACATGTGCCCCTTTAGCTAGAAGTTCTTCTGCAATTATCCTTCCGATTGTACCTTTGGCCATATTCGTATGCCCGCGTACTTGATCCCATTTTTCTAGACAACCACCGCTCGTAATTAATACCTTTTTCCCCTTCATTGTAACCATCCCTTACTAATTTTTCTTACGAAACCATTCTGTTCCAAAATCAACTATATCACGCTGTTTCATTAGACGACACATTGCATTCCCTATCTTCCCATTTTTTACAGTTCCTTTTCGCTCAAACTCCACACCAATTTCTACAAACTTCTCAGATTCGTAATCCATTTCAAAAAACTCTTTCCACACTCTTTCACCGTTTTCTATAATAGGTGCTCCTACTTGTATTAACTCACATGCACCAGAACGCACCTCGGATAAATGAACAGACGTATTGGAATCATATCCAACACCAATTAATAATACGTACCCGTCTAAATCATATATTTTTCTTAATGGAGATTCTTCTCCAAAGCTCATTGATAACGAATGGTTCATTGTTATTTCTACTGCATGTTTTCCCCATGCAGCAAAACTTCCTAACGGATGATTACTACGTACTACATTCGGATATGTACGAAAACATTCAACTATTTCACCCATTCCCCTTGTTGGGGTTATACGTGAATCAAATGCTGGGACGTTATCTCGGATAATTTGCCACCAGTCTTCCGGTACAGGTGGTCTTGACCAATGTTTCGGATCGGACAAATCCGAAGATTGCGTTGGCATTATTATCGTTCCTTCTTCCGTAACAACTTTCATTAATGCTTCTACTACAGCAACCGCACCACCAGATATCCACCCGATAGAACTTAGTGATGAATGAACGATAATTGTCATTCCTTTTTCGACTCCTAATGCTTTTAAATCTTTTGTTATTGTTTCGATTGTATTTGGAAATTGTGTACTTGCTACTATTTCATTCATTTTCATATTGGTTCCCCCACTAGCTACGTAAATTTAAACTTTTATATAAATATATTATCATATTTTTCTTAATTTTTAACTTAATCATTTTTCATATCTATAAAAAATGGTAATATTATTACACAAAAAAATTTTTAAATTATAATATTCAGATTTAAAACACAAAAAGAAAGTGAAGATTTTACATCCAACCATAAAAAGCTGTTTTATACATAGACGAAAGAGCTCATCACAAATGATGAGCTCTTTGTTTACTTTATCCTTCAATTGTAACCCCAGTAAACATTGATAAGTTTCCCGTTATTTTCTCACCTACACGTAAAAATAAGCCTGCTGCTCTTCCGCTTATACAGTGAGAGCCAATTAATAGTTTACCAGTATATGGACCATCCCATGTGTCAATGGTATAGTCAGGCATTTCTATGTATTGCTGGTATATCTTCCTTTGTTCAAAGTAATACTCTGTTTTATCTTCAGCTAATAATTCATCATTTTCGTATATAGATACTCCGCCACCTTCACGACCAAATACAGGTTTGGAAACGTATGATTCATGTCTTTCTAGAAATCGCTTATTTGAAAAATATGTTGGTAGAAAGTATTTATAAATAATGTCTTGCTCTTCTTCTGTAAAGAAAACACTTTCTTCATAAAGCTTCCAAATTAGTGCGAGTACACTTTTGTTTTGCATAACAAATGCGGCTGGCGGATTAATAATTTTCACTCTTTCTTGCGCAATATGATCTAAAAATTGTAAACCAATCCTTTTTCCATTCTTATCAACGTCCGTTACTAAATACTCTATTGGATACAGTCTATATAAATATTTTATTTTTTCTCCACTCGGCGTATATATACCATCTTCCGCAACGACAATGTCTTGTATTCCTACATAGTCCGTTGACTGATTTAAGCAATACGTTCTTAAAAACTGAACCGTTTGACTATCTTCATCGTGCCAATCATAACTAGTAAAATATATCGTCTCTTCAGGGCCTATATGATAGTCATGTTTAATTTGTTCCCATGCCTGCACAATATGCTCTTCTATATGGTTTGGGTGATTTACATCATGATAACGGCATAACACTTCATTTGCGACAGACGGTTCTAAATAGCCTGTTGGCGTATCACAATTTACTTCTATTAATTTTATATCGTCACCATTTACGATAAAATCAAACCTTGTAAAATATGAAAATAAACCATTATGTTTCATTCTCGCCATTTCCCACGCTTCAGCTGGGAATCCAAGTTTTTGAAAATCTTCTGTCGTATTTACAATATATTGATACGTTCTATATAACACATACATGATTTCTTCTGTCGCTTTTGAGATAGCAGTATAAGTTTTTGCTGGCATGCGATACATCCCTGTTGCCATATATTGATTCCATTCTTCATTCTCTAACAGACTAGGCCAAGTGAAACCATTCCTACTAGCCTCTTCTGCAAGTGAAAACCATACTTTCATATACTCTTCTTGCTCTCGTTCTGTATACATTACTCCATTACCCTTTCGTTTTAGGATCCTGCTGGCGCTTTTGCGTTTCCAATTCCACTTGAACCAGAGTTTACTTTCGGTGTTTGCGTAGTAGATGATTTTGGCGTATTTGTATCTGGTGTTACTTTATTGGATGGATTTGGCTGCTGTTTATTTAAATCTACTTTATTGGAAGTATTATTGTTACCGTTAGAACCACCAGTATAACCACCGCTACTACCGCCACCTGTTCTACGCTCATCTTTTTCACGATATGGAATAACATTATTTGCATACGGTTTCTTCATTAAATTTGGTTTTGCTGTATAATTCATATTTGAAGTTCTACTCGCTAATAAATATCCTGCTACAAATGGAAGTATCGGTAAATGAGAGTTTTCATGATAAGATGAAAATGACGGATTATTTTCCTTGCATAACTCATCTTTCTCTACATTTTCATTGGTTGGGGCTTTATCATCACAATTTAATGTTTCTTGTTCATTTCTTTGTTTTGCACCATCTGTTTTAACAGCTGTACTTTCTTGCTGAGCAGTTTCTTCTTCATAATCACCACAACCTGTTAATAAAAAAGATGACACCCCTATTGAAGTAGCTATTTTTATAAACTTACTTTTCTCCATTCTCACGTGTTATACACCTATCTTCTTTTATCTATATTTTTCCAGATACCTATATTATATAATGAAATTATTATTTTTTTCAAACTATATTCAATATGTACAATTATATATTTTCATGCTATTTTTCCATGTAACAATGAAATCTTTCTATCCCTGGATATTTTTCTCCTAAACTTTTAACTTGAAAACCAATTCTTTTATAAAATTCTACCGCCCCATCGTCTGTCTCCGCTTCTATATAAGTCAATTGGTATACTCTTACAATCTCTTTAATCATTTGTAGTGCAATTCCTTTTTGACGATAATCTGGAGCCACTGCTATATGACATATTCGTGCTTTAGTTTCTCCGATTATTTCAATACCTAGACAAGCTTTTTCTTCATATTTGTACAAAGTCCCTTTATTACTTTGATAAAATATTATTGCCTTCTTTAAGCTTATTTCATTTGGACCGACGGCATATTGTAGCACATTTAATATTGAATCTTTTTCAATTTGTTCAACGCGATGTATATTCATACTTTCATCCCTTTCTATGAAAAAAAGACTAACTCTTAATAAAAAGAGCTAATCTCATTACGCCGTTATTTTTTCTTCTTTTTTTACAACGACAGCCACATAACTATGAAGTATCATTCCAATAATAACGAGACTCATACCAATCCAAGATAATGATGACGGAATTGGTGCAGATAACCAGATCAGCTCTCCTACTAGCGCAAATAAAACTTCACCAGACTGCGTCGCTTCCACTGTTGCTAATTTTTGCGGATCATCTTTCACAAGATCTGTTGCAAAGAAAAATAATACTGTCGCGATTAACCCAGAGCTAACTGCTACAATAAAACATTGAAAAACTTGGCTACTTGACGGTAATCCGCCTGTTGATACTTCGTAACCAGATAATAAAAACCAAAATGGTAAACTTGCTAATGTCATACCGAGTACTCGCTGAAATACATCTAATTCCCCTTTACAAACTTGCATCATTTTTCTATTTCCAAGAGGATACGCAAATGCTGCAATAAGTACAGGAACTACACATAAAACGGTTTCACGAATACCTAATGAAGAAGCATGTTCTGCTTGCATGAGAACAACACCGAATAAAATAATGCCCGACATAACTAATTCCTTCATCGGAAGTTTTTTATGTAGTGGATCCACCGCAAAAAATGGTGTTAACAAAATCCCTGCAACGATTGTAATTTGCCATGTTGATGCAACAAGCCAACCTGGTCCGAACGCTCCAGCAAAACTAAGCGGTGCATAAAAGAGACCAAATCCAACGATACTCCACACTAACCATTCTTTCGGATTGTTTTTCATATATTGAAAGAGTTGCTTTAAGTTCCCTCTATACATAACAATAAGTAATAGCATTGGAACCATAAAATAATACCGTAATGATGCACTCCAAATCCAGCTTCCACCTTCTAAGTCCATTGCCCTGTTTAAAACAAAAGTAAAGGCAAAGAAAAATGATGCCAGTATCCCTATAACAATTGCTTTCATTGTAAAACCCCTTGTATTTAATTTTTTATCTCTATGACATATATTTTAGTATACGCGATGAAAAATCTACATACAAACTTACATTTCACTTTGGGATGATGAAGGAATTGTAGTAGATTTACATGGGAATAAAGTGCATTGGTATGAAATCGAGGCCATTACATATCAAAATTTTCAAGGGTCAAAATCTACTTTAATCTCGACCCACTATACTCACCATGAAAATATACACATCCGCTATAAAAGATGGCTACCAACTATTGCACATTCAATTTACTGGTTTTCTATTGAGAAACCAAAAGATTATCATAAAAATTTAATGATAGCTTGGGAAGAAAAGCGAACGAATAAAAACAAACGCCTCCTTTAATTATTATTTAGGGGCGTTCGTTCATTCAAAAATTAAAGAATATGTAGTTTATATTCTCTGTATAATTTCTTCAATCGATTTATATGGGCTTGATGATACCGATTATGATCTGCTATATGCCATATTCCCCATCTTATTGTCGCAGTTTCCCCTTTTTCATACAAAACTTCCCGCATTAAATCAGTTTCTGTTAGTGTCATACATTCTTCATAAAACAATTTTTGCACTGCTTCATAATCTTGCATTAACTCTTGCAATGTGTTTTTTCTTAAGCTTGGTAATTCTCCTACTTCATTTAACATAGGACCATATTTATTTTCAAATGCTGGCGGAACATCTTCTCCCTTGAAACGATACACCCAATGTAAATCAACAACTGCTAAATGCTGAAGTAACTGCCCAATACTATTTTCATTATTTTCAGACCCTTTATAGGATAGTTCGTTCTCTTCAGTACCTTCGACTAACCTTTGCAATCTATTAAACGTATCAGCAACCGTCGCATACAAAATCGCTACTTGAGGGTCCATATTTCTTTCTAAATAGAGATCTTTCATACAAAACTTCCTCTCTTAAAAGAACAACACCATATGTTCATCATCACTATACACACCATTCATTTTTATAGCCCTTTTTTCAATTCCGTACGTTTTAAATCCCATTGATTCATATAAGCGTTTTGCTGGTTCGTTCGTTGACACAACCCCTAAATTCAATTGCTCTAGCTTCATCTCTTTTGCCCTTTCAATTGCTTTACGTATTAAAGCACGTGCAAGACCACTTCTTCGATTTTCAGTATCTACATACATTGCAACGATATGTCCTTTATGCTTATATGCGTCTTTTTCTTCTGTTAATAAAGTAACAACCCCAACTAAACGATTTTCATTATTAAAAGCACCAAATGTAAAACTACTATTGGATGAAAGATTACTAGCAACTCGTTCAAGAGGGTTTTCTTGACGTACTGCTTCTTCATAAGTCGTTATAAATGCTTCTGGATTTACTTGTAATGCTTGTAAACGTAACTCCCAATATTGTTTTGCATCCGCTTTTGTAAGTAATCGAATCATTTTATCTTCCCCTTTTTAATTTACATAATATTTTTATAGGCTACTTTTTTGATTCATACTCTTCTTTTAATATACTGTAACGATTGCGATGAATGAACTTCCCCTGTCTCAATCGATCATTTCTCATTAACCCTTCGCATACAAATCCGGCACTTTCATAACTCTTTTTAGCTTTTATATTATCTTCATCTACACGTAACCAAATTTTCTCCAATTCAAACTGAGAAAAACCTATTTGTAACATGCTGTTTAGAGCTGCCATTCCAAATCCTTTACCCCAATAGTCTTTATTTCCAATCGCAATTCCTAGTTCAGCATTTTTATTTGTTTTATCAAAATTTTTAAGGTCTACCCATCCAATATGTATACCTGCCTCAGTAACGATTGCCCTTTGTTCATAACCATTTTTTCGGCTTATACAAGCTTCAATCCAGTTTCTCGTATCTCCACGAGTGAACGGAGGATATCGATCTGGTACAACTAAATGGTTTATTACATCTCTATCTAATGACCATTGATAGCGATCTTCTACATCATCTAGTGTCAATTCTCTTAATTGAACATATGGTACATTCATTTTTCTCGCCCCTTTTTATTTACCAATAGAAAATCCTTCGAACACTCTTCCACCATACTGTTCTAACGTCTTTTCTATAAAATGAATTAATTCATTTTTCTCTCCCGTTTTATAAAAATGATCAAAAGCGGCTACAAATTTGTTTGCATATTGCTCATCATATCTTCTTAGCACTCTAATAAACCATTTTGAACTCCCAAGCCACTTACCATTTACTCTTAATACATATTCATGTACTAAATCCGCTAATAAATTAGCGATAAACAATTCTTCTTCTCTTTTTGTTGCACCAATAAAGTCATCTAAAGTATCCGTAATAAAATATCGCTTCTGCTTAATCGTTTCTTCGGTCCATTTAGCTGGTCCTTTATGTAGTAAATCATTCGCTTCTTTTTTTAATTTCTCAACAATTTCCTTTTCCCCTTTTAATGCAATCCCTTCCGAAACTAATTGTGGTAACGACGGTCTCCCTCGATCACAATCCATTTTGAAAAAGGTTTTATATGTTTCAAAATTATGAACAAACACCTCAACAGGCCATCCATTACTATAGAAAGATTCCCTATAGCAAGAAGTTAAACTTTGGTCAACTATTACAATATCAAGGTCAGATGTTTTTGTCGCTTCTCCTCGTGCAACGCTTCCGCCGAGTAAAGCTACATCACAATTCGGAAATTGTGATATAATTATGTTTTGTGCTGCTTCAATTGGTTTCATAACTGTTCCTCTTTTCTTATTTCACTTTCTTTTTTCAGCTCTTTCTCTCGCTTTTTTTATATAGCTTTCTGCATCTGGTGTTTTACATGACGTTGCACCGTGATCAACCTCTACTTTTCCAATTTCACGTGCAATTTCAATCGCTTGTCGCTCTAAGTCTTCATTACGAATTCCTATTGCGATTAAAGCACTATTCATCGCTTCTTTTTTTCTATTTTTTTCATTATGTATATTTTCTTTAATCTCTTCTAAGTACGGAGAGAAGAAATCATCATGTAACGTTTTATTTTTAATCGCTATATTTGCTAATAAAGACCAGCCAGCTCTTCCAATCCATTCATCATTAGACTTTGTCCACTCTTCCATTCTTTCTATTGCAATTGGCGAAGTACATATAGATTTCATAAGAACATCCATCAAACAGTAATAATCAACATCCTGAATCAAACTATTAAGCTGTTCTGTCGTTATTTTTTTCGGGTCTAAAATATAAGTTGCTAATGTCATTGCGTCCATATTTTTCGTTTCCCACAATCCAACTGCTAAATCATGATCTTTTTTTATCTTCTTTTTTAACAATTTTAAATTCGCAAAACTAACTCCAAATAACGGCTCTTTCGCTCCGTGGTTTTTATACGTTTTTCGATTTTGTTCTGTTCCATATTCCTCTAGTTGCTGCATTACTTCCTCAAGTAACATATACCCACCTCTTTATCTTTTATGTTGACTGTATATATGTATGTACGATATATTCTACATTACTTTTTGGTTTTCCTATATTTATTTTGAAAGTACGGTATGTGAAATTTCTAAACATCGCACAGCTACACCATCAAAAAACTGTATGTTTAACATGTACAGTTTTTTGATGGTAACAATTTTCCGTAGAATAAAATATTTTGTTTTTCGTCCGCTTCTTGTAAATATTTATTAATCATTCCAAGTGCTGCCCTATCCTTAATTGATCCTGTAGGGTTATGCCATTCACATTTAGCATAGATAGAAAGGTTCTTCGTTTCTTCGCATTCTAATTTAATGAGAGGTGTATTCCCGACATTTTTAGAAAACTCATACAAATGTTTTAATGTCATACTTCTATACCTCCTGCATAAATGATATTGATTACATTTATTCTTAACCAAAATACTTTCTACATTTTAATAATTCTCTCAATAAGATTTTCTTATATAAAAATCCCTACAAACGCTGTAGGGATTTATGTCTAAATCATTTTGCTACACTCTATTTCATATGAAAATAGTTTCCTTATTCAGATGCATTCATAAGCACAATTCTCCAACCATCTGGATCCTCTATTGTGGTTCCTTTCTCTATCCAATACGGGTTTTCTGGTTCCACCTCATGATAGCCCATATTACTTAATCGATTCACTATCTTTTCGATTTTATCTTTATTAGGCATATAAAAAACTAGTAAATTATCTTTTGTCGGTGCCGGACATGGACTTCCATTAACATGTGTAGTAAACTCCAAATGATACTCTTCATCTGGTAATCCAAACATAACCCCGTCATATCCTTCATGATTGTGAAATTCCCCTATACGTTTTAGTCCTAATCCTGTTTCATAAAAACTGATCACTTCTTCAAATTTATCTGTTGGTCTTGCAATTCTAAATTGAACCCAATTCTTCATGCAATTCTCCTCCTTTTCATTTTTCAAAGCTTTATAGTAATTAGTATAAGTTACATATATTCCCTTTAACATCCCTCATTAGTGTGAGCTTCCTAAGTTGAAAGACCTATTAGTTAATAAACAATAGGACTTTAGTATAAATTGCTATTTTGCATTGTTTCTAATGTTATCCATGACTGCCCAATTTGATTAACATATGGCCTTTCCTGATTACAAATTTTTACAGCGAGAAGGTGCTTCTTCATTTTCGGAATACTGTACTTCACATGTAGTGCCAATATAATTATTCATATTCCCGCTCCTTTTTTCATGTAATTGTTTCTTTATCAATATTTTAATAAAAATCAAAATATTCGAATCAATATTTGGAACGAAAACGAAGTGATACGAAAGTATGATTTGGTGATTGAAAGTTTAAATAATAAAGTTTCAATTCATTCTATTTTTCAAAACTGCAATTGATATAAAATCTTGCATACTTTTGAGTAAACTTTTTTACACTTGTAAAAAAGTTTTTTTGCATTTCCCTACCTATAATTGCTAATATAGTAGAGTAGAACTTTTATAGAGAGAAGGAAAATTATGCACAATGGAATTCGAATGACAACTTTAGTAAAAAGGGCTATGTTAGTTTGTGCGGGGGTATTATTCACATACGAAGTGGCTTTTGGATCAGTACATACTGCTCTAGCTAGTACAGAGGATGAAGCAAAATCTGTTCAACTTGTAAGTGAGATTCAAACATCTCTTGCTCCGAAAGAAGCTCCAAAACATTATAACGGGCAAGTTAGAAAAGTCGCTTATTTAACATTTGATGACGGTCCTGGAAAATACACAGCTGAGCTTTTAGATATGTTAAAGAAAGAAAATGCAAAAGCAACATTCTTCCTAATTGGTTCAAACGTAAAAGCTTTCCCTGATCTTGTAAAACGCGAAGATGCTGAAGGCCACTACGTTGGGATGCACAGTATGACTCATAACTACAAGAAACTTTACACTGAAGGTCATTACGTAGATGAAATGAAGGAAGACCAAGGCTTAATCGCTGGTGTTTTAGGTAAATCACCAGTATTAACTCGTCCATCTTACGGCTCTATGCCAGGATTAAACGAAGCTCTTCGCAACAAAGTTGTAGAAAATGGCTTAAAAGTTTGGGATTGGACAATTGATTCTTTAGACTGGAAATATAACAAAATGCAAGTTGATGCTGCATCTGCTAAAATTGTAGAAAACGTGTTACATGGTGCTACAAATCCAACAGAAGTTATCCTTATGCATGATATTCATCCACAATCAGTAAAAGCAGTTCCTGGAATTATTAAAGGACTGAAAGAAAAAGGATATGAATTAGAAGCATATAATGAGAACGAACACTTCCCATTAAACTTCTGGCATGATAATCGTATGTAATGAAAAGACTTGATTCCCTCTAGTAGGTTATCAAGTCTTTTTTATCGTTTTTAGAATTTCCTTATAGAGAAAACCTATACACGCTTGCACCATATCAATAGTATACGTCCCTTTCCTTTTATCAAATAAATTTAACTTTGAAATATCACATGCTATCTTTAACCTAGTTTAAATAAGTAGATGTTATATAATCGTATTTATAGTGCAAACTGAAGAAGCTTGGAATCAATTTAAGAAAGAAACGTGATAAGTAAAAAACTACAAAAGCGACTTATCCAAAATAAAAACATACAGTCAAAAAAGAATTGAATATACAATTTCAATCCTTTTTTTATATTATCAACACTTTAGCACATATTACTCTTAAGGAGTGATATGTATATGGATTTTCTTTCATCTGAATATTTGTCTGCCTTGCTTGCCATTATTGTAATCGATTTAGTGTTAGCCGGAGATAACGCCATTGTAATTGGATTAGCAGCAAGAAGATTACCGAAAGACCAACAAAAGAAAGTTATCATTTGGGGAACCATTGGAGCAATCGCTATTAGGGCCCTCGCTACCTTAGTTGTCGTTTGGTTATTAAAAATACCTGGATTACTCCTAATTGGTGGTGTACTTCTTATTTGGATCGCTTACAAGCTGATCGCTGAGGGCAAAAACCATGATATTAAAGCCGAAGAAGGATTTTGGTCTGCTATTAAAACCATTATTATTGCTGATGCGTTAATGGGCATTGATAATGTACTCGCTGTTGCAGGAGCTGCCCATGGTAACTTTTCTTTAGTAATCATCGGACTATTAGTGTCTATTCCAGTAGTCGTATGGGGCAGTACATTAATTTTAAAATGGGTGGATCGTTTTCCTGTCATCATTACGATCGGAGCAGCCGTTTTAGCTTATACTGCCGCGAAAATGATTGTAGATGAGAAGTGGTTCGCTGGATTTTTCGAAAGTAACCCTTTCGTTAAATGGGCATTTATCATTATTATCATCGTCGGTGTAGTTTTCTTCGGAAATGCAAAACAAAAAGCAACAGCTGGTTCTGTCTCATAATGATGGTATATTTACAAATAAAAGGCGCTATTCATATGAATAGCGCCTTTTATTATTTAGCTTCCCCTTCCGGAGTCGTTTTTACCTTTGTTTTGTTTTTATCACGGTTGTTATAGTTATACTTCGAACGATCTACTGGAGTGAATCCTTCCGGTGTGTAGAATCGTAATAAGTCACCATTTACGACTTGGTCAGAGTATTTTAGTGAGTTTTGAACCATTTGTTCATTTTTCTTTATTTCATCTGTAAATTCTACAGGTTTTCCAGTAGTTGTATCATAGTATTTGCCGTTTAGTGCAGTAACTGTTGGGCTTACGTAGTTACCGTTACGGAACGCAACGACTTGTTTATGATCTGGTGATAATAAATCAGAACCGAATTGAACATAATTCTTTGTATCTGTACCTAGTAAGTGTAATAGCGTTGGAAGAACGTCAATTTCACCACCATATTGATGTTGTACGCCACCTTTCACTCCTGGTACACGAACGATTAATGGTACACGTTGTAACTGTGCATTTTCAAATGAGTTCATTTCTTTACCCATTACTTTTGACATTGCTGCGTTATGATTATCTGAAATGCCGTAATGGTCTCCGTACATAACAATAATTGAGTTATCATATAAACCAGATTGTTTCAAGTAATCGATGAAGCCTTTTACAGATTCGTCTAAATAGCGTGCTGTTTGGAAGTACGTATCTACTGATGAATCACCTGTTGTTGCTGGTTCAATCGTTGCTTCTGCCTTATCGATTGGATAAGGGAAATGGTTCGATAACGTAATAAACTTCGTATAGAACGGTTGTTTCAACGTTTGTAATAACGGAATAGATTCATTAAAGAACGGTTTATCTTTTAATCCGTAGTTTACTACGTCTTTTTCATTCATATCGTAGTATGACGCATCAAAGAATTTATTAAAACCAAATGATTTATAAATATCATCACGGTTCCAGAATGTTTTGTAGTTACCGTGGAATACTGCTGATGTGTATCCTTGTTGTCCTAAAATAGCTGGTGCTGATTGATACGTATTATGAGATTTCGTTGTAAAGACAGAACCTTGCGGTAAACCAAACATTGAATTCTCTAACATAAACTCCGCATCAGATGTTTTCCCTTGTCCTGTTTGATGGAAGAAGTTATCAAAATAAAGTGTATTCGCATCTTTTGTAAATGAGTTTAAGAACGGTGTAACTTCTTGACCATTTAATTTGTAATCAATTAAGAAGTTTTGGAATGACTCTAAATGAATGTAAATTACGTTCATTCCCTTTCCTTTACCGAAATACTCAGGATTTGGACTTGCATAAGTTGATGTTAAATAATTTCGTACTTCTGTCATATTATCACCATCAGCTAATGCTCGTTCTGTCGATGCTTTCGCACTTTGAATTCCATCATAAATTGTGTAGTTGTATGCACCTAAATATTTCACAATATAATTACGGTCAAACGTTCTTGTTAATAATTCAGGACGGTCAGACTCTGCAAGACCTAAGTTAACACTGAATAATAAAATACCTACTACAAATACTAGAGATAATTTATGCTTCGCAACACGAATTGGTTTTGGATTTGCAAATTTTGTTGCGACTAACACAATTAATATAATCGTGTCTAAGAAGTATAATGGATCATAAAGATGTAGCAATGCAAGAATACTACCACCTAAATCTCCAAAGTTATTCGTTTGTGTTAATGTCGGGAACGTAATAAAGTCACTGAAAAAGCGATAGTATACTACGTTTGCGTATAAAAGGATCGACAATAACAAATTAATGATAATTAACCAAATATAAGATCGTTTCCCTTTTGCAAATAATGCTAGTCCTAAAAATAGAACTGCTGAACTAAGCGGGTTAAAAAACAGCAAGAATTTTTGGATTGTGTTTGAAATTCCTAAATTGAATTCTGTTACATAAGCTGCATATGTTTTGAGCCACAATAAAATAACGGCAAACAGAAAGAATCCAAAATGATTGCTTAACACACTTTTGCTCTTTAATAAGAACTGTTTCATTTCTCCACCTCTTTTGATCATCCAAGGCTTATTTTTTTATAAGTCTGTCTCTCTATTCAAATTTTCTTCTTCAAATAGATTATCTTTATTTAACTATATGAAGAATATTAGTAATTATAATTTGAAGCTAGTATTTATTCAACTATTTCTTTCTAGACATTTTGACCTTGGTTTCTATTTAACAAAATAAATTTGTAACATTTCCTGTTTTCTCCCAAGATTCATCCACTAATTATGACACCCCATACTATATACCTTTATAAACTCATTCGCAAACTATTCTATCTCCAAATTTGGTACATATTTCACATGACAAAATAATACGATTTGATTATATTACTCCACTTACATTTCCCTTCTTCAACTAACTCTTTAAATCTTAAAGTCATTACATCCCTTCCATACATGAAAGAATTCTCCTGTTCATTAATATTATATTTGAATAATTATTCATTTGACCGACCAGCGATGTTACGTTTTCTCGACAAAAAAACTCGCTCTAAAAAGAACGAGTTTTTTCATTATATATTATTGACCTTTGTACATTGCATCTACTTGTTTTTGAAGTTCCTCATTTTCTAAGAACTCATCATAAGTAGCCTCTTTATCGATTACACCGTTTGGTGTTACTTCGATAATGCGGTTTGCAATTGTTTGCACGAACTGATGGTCATGAGATGTGAATAAGATTGTACCTTTGAATGCAATTAAACCGTTGTTTAATGCTGTAATTGACTCAAGGTCTAAGTGGTTCGTTGGATCGTCAAGTGTGATTACGTTCGCACCACTTAACATCATTTTAGATAACATACAACGAACTTTTTCGCCTCCAGATAATACAGAAACGTTCTTCTTAACTTCTTCACCTGAGAATAACATACGGCCTAAGAAACCACGTAAGAAGCTTTCAGACTCATCTTGTGGAGAGAATTGACGTAACCATTCAACTAAGTTGTAATCACTGTTCTCAAAGTACTTAGAGTTATCTCTTGGGAAGTAAGATTGAGAGGTTGTAACACCCCATTTGAATGAACCGCTATCCGGCTCCATTTCACCCATAAGAATTTTAAATAATGTTGTCATCGCAATATCGTTACGGCCGATAAATGCAACTTTATCACCTTTATTTAAAGTGAAGTACACATTATCTAACACTTTTTCACCATCAATTGTTTTAGAAAGACCTTCAACAGTTAATAAGTCATTTCCTACTTCACGCTCAGGTGTGAAGCCAACGAATGGGTAACGACGTGATGACGGTCTAATATCATCTAATGTAATTTTGTCTAATAATTTTTTACGAGAAGTTGCTTGTTTCGCTTTAGAAGCGTTTGAACTAAAGCGTGCAATGAAGTTTTGTAACTCTTTTACTTTCTCTTCTTTTTTCTTATTAGCATCTTGTGTTAATTTTAAAGCTAATTGGCTTGACTCATACCAGAAGTCATAGTTACCAACATAAAGTTGAATTTTACCGAAATCAAGGTCAGCCATGTGCGTACATACTTTATTTAAGAAGTGACGGTCATGGGATACTACGATAACTGTGTTTTCAAAGTTCATTAAGAAGTTTTCTAACCATTGAATCGCTTTTAAGTCCAAGTGGTTGGTAGGCTCATCTAATAATAGAATGTCAGGTTGACCGAATAAAGCTTGAGCAAGTAATACTTTTACTTTCTCTGCCCCAGTTAATTCTGACAATTTCTTATCATGAAGGTCTTCACCAATACCTAAACCTTTAAGAAGAATTGCAGCTTCTGACTCAGCTTCCCAACCGTTAAGCTCAGCGAACTCACCTTCAAGTTCAGCAGCGCGCATTCCATCTTCATCACTAAAGTCTTCTTTCATGTAAATAGCATTTTTCTCTTGCATTACTTTGTAAAGTTGCGTGTGACCCATAATTACTGTTTCTAATACTGGGAACTCTTCATATTCGAAGTGATTCTGTTTTAATACTGCTAGACGCTCACCTGGCGTAATATGTATGTCACCTGTTGATGGTTCAATTTCTCCAGATAAAATCTTTAGGAATGTAGATTTACCAGCACCGTTTGCTCCGATTAAACCATAGCAGTTACCTGGCGTGAATTTTATGTTAACATCTTCAAATAATTTGCGATCCGCGAAACGCAAACTAACGTTACTTACTGTAATCATTTGTGTCCTCCTACTAATACCGCTTATTTCAGCGTTTTCTCACCGATTGTCTTAAAAAATCGCATATTACGACTCAATTATTGTAGACTATAGCTATTATATAGTAGAAGCTGGATGAATAGCAACGGTTGATTACCTTTCTACAATGAAATCGGATAGTTTTTGTCCATTCCCCTAGCTATTGTATGTATATCATCGACCTCTTTCTCATATAACCTTTCACTGCTCATTCTGTAATATATCGGATTCATTTTCATCTGAAATATTATATACCGAAAAAACTGTAGAGAAATCATTCCCTACAGTCTCTTCTTATTTCGTATTTATTATTTTCTCTTTGTAACTCTTCATTTTACTCGTTAACCCTATTAACGCCGGTAGTAATATCGGCATCACAATTAAAGCTAATAGAAGAAGTGCAACACCAACTACTGACGCAACTTGTATAAGTGTTAATACACCTGATGGAATTAATGCTGCAAATGTCCCGCCTAAAATTAGCGCAGCTGATAATACAACTCCTCCTATATGACGAGATGCAGTTACAATTTTCGTTACCGAATCCCCTTCTATCTCGTTATAGCGCATCATTACGAAAATACTATAATCCACTCCTAAAGCGACAATCATAATGAAGCTAAAGAATGGAACATTCCAGCTTAATGACTCTACATGTAATACATGTGCACTAATTTGTTCGCTTATACCGAGTGATGCAAAGTACGCCAATAGTAATGAGCCAATAATAAATATTGTGTTTAGTAATGAGCGTGTAATTACGATTAATACAATCGCAATGCCAATCAACATAATCGTAGCTGTACGTAAGAAATCTTGCCCCGTTACTTCTTTTAAATCAACGTTTCTAGCTGTTGTTCCGCCAATTGCTGTTTTCGCATCATGTAATTCCGTTCCCTTTACAGTGCCATCGATTGTTTTATTGATTTCTTGAATAATTGGCATCGCTTCTTTTGAATACGGATTTACATCTAAAATGATAGTCATTTTAGCAATTTTTCTATCCTGTGACATGTACGTGTTCAATGCTTTTTGGAAATCTTCTCCCTCTAACACTTCTTTTGGAATATAAAACTTCTCAGAGCTTTTCGATTCATTGAGCTCCCCTAAATATTTCTGTGCGTCATGCAGGCCATTACTTACTTTTCCAAGCCCTTCTGTACTTTTAGATAAACCGGATTGTAATTGGCCCATCTTTTCCTGCAGGTCTTTAAGGCCCGTTAAAAGTTGTCCCTGCCCATCGTTTATTTTCGTTAATCCAGATTGTAACTCAACTGATTTATTTGCAATTTTTTTTGAACCTGAAGAACCTTCATTTAATCCATTTTTAAGATCGGCTGCTCCCTTTTGTAACTTATTAACTCCATTGCTCATTTCTTTTAAGCCGTTATCCACTTTCAGTAACGATTGATTCGCTTCTTTAAATGAACTCATCGCCGTTTTGTGCTGCGTTGCTAATTGATTTAATTCATTTGAAAGTACGCTTAATTTTCTTTGAGCCTCTTTAGCAATTCCTATCGTTTGTTGTATGTTTGGATCATTCGCTAATTCTGGTTTCGTTTGAACGAAATTGGTCATTAACATTTCAATTTGTTCATATCCCTTTTTCGCACCATCAATCGCTTGAGAAATACTTCCGAAGTATTGATCGTAAGAGTTTAAACCTTTTTCTAACTGTGCATAACCAGCATGCAGCTGCAACGTTGCATTAGATAGAACATTTATATTTTCGTTTACTGAAGCTAAACCACTCTCAATTTGCTGTGCTCCTTGTGCACCGTCGTTTATGCCATTTGATAATTGATGTAAAGCTGTTCCTAATGCTGATACCCCGTTTTTCGCCTCGTTCGTTCCATCAATTAATTTTTGAACATTCGCAAGACTATTTGAATCACTACTTCCCATTTTATTTTTCGCATCTGTTAATCCATCATTAATTTCCTTTATGCCACCATCGGCATCCCCTAATCCTGTATTCAATTCTCCCGCTTGCTTATTTAAATATAATTCTTTTATCTTCTCACCAGTTGGACGTGTTGGTGCATATACTTCTGACACACCTTTAACTTTCGAAATTTTATCAGTTAATTCGTCTAAAATTTGTAGAGAAGTTCCTTCATCCAGCTTTTTATCAGATTGAATGACTAATGTACTCGGTGAAGAGAAACCAGGCGGAAAATGATCCTCTATTACGTTAATACCCATCTTGGATTCATACTTATTATCCACTTCAAATAAATCATTGTAATTAAGTGTATTAGAGTATTTTAATACGAAAGGAATCGATATTACGAATACGATAATTAAAGCGACAAATGGCCTTGCTACTGAGTTTTTCGCAAAGAATCCCCATAAGCGACTATCCTCATGACCTTTAAATGTTTTAACTGGATAAAACATTCCTTTTCCTAAAAGCACCATGAAAAATGGATTTAAAGTCGTTAATACGAGTAATAATACTAAAACACCAATTGCTACCGCTGAAGTAGATTGATATAATTTAAAACTTGCTAAAGCAAGTGATGCAAAACCAATTAGCACCGCTATTCCGCTATATAATACAGTTTTACCTGCTGATTTGAATGTTTCTTTCGTAGCTAAAAATGCATTTTCTTGTTTACTTAATTCTTCTTTAAACCTCGTATATAATAAAATGTTATAATCTGTTCCTACCCCAAACAGGACGACGACTACGAACACTTGTGTAAAGTTTGAGAATGGAAAATTAAATTGATCTACAAGCTGGGCAATAATCCCCATTGAAACTAAATACGATATACCAACTGTAAGAAGAGAAACAATTGGAACAACTGGTGAACGGAATACGAGGATTAATACTACAAGAATGAAAATGATTGAAATAACTTCTGTCTTTTTCACTCCCTCTTGAGAGGATTTAAGAAAATCACCCGCTATTAAGTCACTTCCTGTTAAATGCGTTTTTACCCCTTTCGTTTGCACTTTTTCATGAAGATTATTTGAAACTTTTGATATTTCACCATGTTTTTTATCTATCGATATTTGCGTTAAAATAGTCGTATTATCTTTAGAAACTAATTGTTTCTCCAAGTCTTTATTGTCTAAATGTGAAACAACTTCCTTAATTCCTAATTGCTCTTTTTCATTTTGCAGGGCGTTGATTGTTTTTGTTATTTCCTTTTTTTGTTCATCTGTTAAAGCTGCCTTATTGCCACTATTAAAAACGGCTATAATTTCATACTTTTCAACCCCTTCTTTATCCATCTCTTTCATCATCTTGTCAGCAATACTGCTTTGCTTTGTATTAGGGATTGTAATTTTCCCTTTTTCTTTCACTAATTGATCCATATTAGGCATCGTTACGACCATTGTAATAGTAATAACTATCCATAATAGAAAAGATAAACTTCTCCAACTTTTTAACTTGCTCATTTGAATCATCTCCCGTTTTGAAAGTTTCACGTTAACAACGGAATGAACGTTCATTCCCATTATTCTATTACGTTATTTTGTAAATTCTATCAAACTAGTCTTTCCGGAATGAATGTTCATTCCCTTAGTTACACAAATATCCTTTCCTACTCTCATTTTTTTAAATCTAGTTAGGAATGAATATTCATTCCAGCCCTTGTAAAGCTATAGAATCAAATGATTCTAATAGCATTCCAAGAGCTTTCTTCTAATTCTTTTACTAACTCTTTCGAGTATTCTAATTGCCCTGTTGCAATTACTTTCGTTAATGTTTCTAACGGTTGATATACAATAATAATTAAAGCAATGGGAGGCAATGGACGAAGAAAACCTTTTGCGATTCCATCTTCAATAATATTCATAAAGAAGCCTATAAAATCATCAAATATTTTCTTGCTCTGTTCGTCAAGAAAATAACTATCGCAGTGAGAATTTGTAAATAAAAAAGCATCCACATTGTTTCTCGCAAATTCAAATAAACGGTTGTACGTATGACTAAACTGTTCACGAATATTTGCTTCAACAGGAAAATCCGTTTTTATCATTTCAGAAAGCTGTAACATGCTTTTTGAAAATAATGAGTTAACAAGTGCCTCTTTATTGGCAAAATAGCGATAAATAGTACCCGCACCGACATTTGCTTTTTCAGCGATCATTGGAATTGTCGTACCATCGTAACCACGCTCTGCAAAAAGTTGCATCGCAGCATCAAAAATATCCTCTTGTTTGTTTTTAGCCATTTTTTCCACCTCTATTTTCAGGAATGAAAATTCATTCCGTTTTTAATTATAAATTACATGGATTAAAAGTCAAGTGCGTGACAAAGTATAGTTACGTTTTAGTGAAAAATTATATCAACGATTATTAGAATATATCAGCGATTTTCAGAATATATCGGCGCATCTCCAATTATATCAGCGATTTTCAGGATATATCTACTTGCCGACAACCAAAGAGAAAGCTGTCCCAAAAATTGTTTTTGGGCAGCCCGATTTTCTATTGAAAACTTAAAAGAAATCATAAATAAATGCTTCTCGTACCGGAACTATTTTCTCAAACGCTTGTATTTCCTCTTCACTTCCGCTAATTAATTCTAATTCATTCAGTTGTAACGGACGTTTATAGCCGAACATTATTGTAGATAACTCGTTTATATCCAGTTTGATGCCTTTATCTATTGTTTCCTCTTTTATTATTGTTATTTCATGATTTGCAAACCTCACTGATACGTTATTCCACGGTGCAAATGAATCTGTAATATGTAAAATTAGTTCTTGTTGTACATTGTTCCAGTTTAATTCATATTGTTTAAAGAACTGCTCCACATCTACAATTCTTCCCATAAAATATGGTTTTATTTCTGTCTTCACGCGCGGCTCTTGCAATGAATATAATAACGGTTCGCTTTCACTTACTGTCATTTCAATTTCTTTAATCATAGAATCATGCTGACAAATAAAGTTCCACAGACCATTTCGTGCTTCATTATGCAGTGGTACAAATTCTTCTACTGTCATTTTATAGTTTTCTATTTTGTATAACATGTAACCTGCTGCCTTTTTATTTTCATCATAGTAAATCGCTAATGTTAAATCATCATAAACCGCTTGTAACCACCAGTTCTTCTCTCGAACTAACATACATGAAAAACGTTCTGCAAATGCTTCATAGAGCTTCTCGACTTCTTCTGGATGATTTTCTTTATTAAAACGTTTCACAGTACCATTTACTTGTTTTTTCATCACTAAATCGCTCTTACTTATATGACATTTGAGTAGATTCGCACAAAGTTCCCAGCCGTATTTACGATAAAATGAAACAGCAAATGGATGTAACATAGAGACTGTATAGCCATCTTTTTTCATTGTTTGAAGTGAATGTTGAAGTAGCTCTTTTACATACCCACTTCTTCTGTACTCTGGATACGTCGCTACTCCTGCAACGCCACCCATTTTAAATTTTTCTTTACCTATGTAAATATGAAACGGAATGAAGTGTAGTTTTGCAGCTAAGTCTTCCCCTTCCATAATGCCGTATATTTCATGACTTTCCTTCATCTTTGTAAGTTGCTGCTGTAATCGTTCCTCATCTACTTTATATTGAAAAGCGTATTCTGATAAACGTAATGCTTCTCTGAACTTATCTTCTTTTAATTGTATGACATTCATATAATTCTCCTCCATTCCCTGTTTGAATTGTATCATAATTCTTACTATTATAGTTCGGTAAGTGAAACTACAAGGACGTTTTAACAAAAAAGCAGATACATCACGTATCTGCTTTCCATCCTTTTTATTTAGCTAACTTTTGAAGTTCGTCAAAGAATGTAGGATATGATACACCTACTGCTTCTGCATCTTCAATAATTGTTTTTCCTTCTGCCAAACAGCCAGCAATTGCAAGCATCATTCCGATACGGTGATCACCATAACTATTTACTGTATTGCCTTTTAGAGCTGATTTTCCGTAAATGATCATACCGTCATCAGTTGCTTCTATGCGAGCTCCTAGTTTCGTTAATTCAGCAACGACTGTATCAATACGGTTTGTTTCTTTTACTTTTAATTCGTGTGCATCTTTAATTACTGTAATTCCTTCTGCTTGCGTTGCCGCTAATGCGATTACAGGAATCTCATCGATTAATCTAGGGATAATATCTCCGCCAATTTCAATTCCTTTTAATGAAGATGTTTCGATTGTAATATTTGCAGCTGGTTCTGATGCCTCTTCGTTAATTAGATCTACAGTGAACGTAGCACCCATTTTTTCTAAAACATCAATAATACCTGTACGGGTTGGATTCATTCCTACATTTTGTAATACTAGTTTACTATTTGGGATGATTGCACCTGCTACTAAGAAAAACGCTGCTGATGATACGTCACCTGGCACTTGAATGTCTGTTGCTGTTAATTTTTGTCCACCTGACAGCTTCACTGTTTTCCCTTCGCGAGTTACTTTAACACCAAATGCTTCGAGCATTCTTTCCGTATGGTCGCGTGAAATATGTGGTTCTGTAACAGCTGTTACACCTTCTGCACGAAGACCTGCAAGTAAAATAGCCGACTTTACTTGTGCACTTGCAACAGGAGAAATATATTCAATTGCTTTTAAATCGCCGCCACGTATTGTTAACGGTGTAAATGTTCCTTCTTCTCGGCCGTCTATGTTTGCGCCCATTTGTTTTAATGGGTTTGTTACACGCTTCATCGGTCTTTTTGCGATAGATTCATCACCTTGTACGCAAGAGAAAAATGGTGTGTTAGCTAATATACCTGACATTAATCGGATTGTTGTACCAGAATTACCAACATCTAATACAGCTTTCGGTTCTTGTAAACCTTCTAATCCTTTACCAACTACAGTAACCTCATCACCGTTTTGCGTAATTTCTACTCCCATTTCTTTAAAACATGAAATCGTACTTAAACAGTCTGCACCGGGCAAGAAACCTTTAATTATTGTTTTCCCTTCTGCAATAGAACCGAACATAACAGCACGGTGTGAAATGGATTTATCACCTGGGATTGTAATATTGCCATTCAATCCGTTATTAACAGGTTGTATTGTTCTTTCTTTCACGTTTTTCACCTTCTCATTTAAATTGTTTCATAAGTTTGGTATTCTTCTTCTCCAAGCGCTAGCTTTGCTTTCATACGATCTTCTTCCCTTTGGAAGCTAATACGTAATACCCCAAGCAGTCCTTCACGCGCTTCTAATATTTGCAAGTTCGTAATACTAATTTCCTCGCGCGCTAAAATACTCGTAATATGAGCCAATGCCCCCACCTTATCTAATACATCGACGTATAAGTCGTGATAGGCAGGAATTGCCCCTCTCTTTCTTACTGGTAAAGAATCACGGTATTCTTTCGCATCTGCAAAATAGTTTTGAATCTCGCCTGCATCTCCGGTAGAAACTGTTTTATATAAATCTTCCATTTCAGAGATCCACTCTTTTAATAATACCATTAAATGCTCTCGATTTTGCTTTACAATATCACTCCACATTTTTGGACTACTAGATGCGATACGTGTAATGTCTTTGAAACCTCCAGCAGCTAGTTGATGAATGAGCGGATTATCTCCTGCATGTTTCTCAACTTGCTTTACTAAACCTGCTGCGATAAGGTGCGGAAAATGACTAACGATCCCTGTTACATAATCATGTTCTTCCGTATTTAAAACAAGAAAATGTGACCCTGTTCCTTTTAACCATACTTTAAGGTCTTCCACTTGTTTATTTGGCACGTGATTCATCGGTGTTAAAATGTAAAATGCATTTTCAAATAAATGTGCCTTTGCACTTTCAACTCCCGTTTTATGAGAACCCGCCATCGGATGTCCACCAATGAAAGAAACATCCTTTGAAAATAAAGCTTCCGCTTCGTTCATAATAGACCCTTTTGTACTACCAACATCAGTCACTATAACATCTTCTCGTAAACGGAATGACGCAAGTTTGTGTAATAGCTTCTTCGTTTCTTCAACTGGAGAAGCAAAAACAATTAAATGTGCCTCTTCACATGCACGCTGTAAATCAACTCCTATTTCATCTACTACGTGTAATTCTTTTGCACGCTCTACTTGCTCTTTAAATATATCGTACCCTGTTATCGTTACATCGTGCTCTTTCTTAATTGCTAATGCGAGAGAGCCTCCTATTAAACCTGTTCCAATTAATACTACCTTTTTACGCATTTGCCTCATCTCGAGACTTATTTTTTTTATTTTCAAAGTGTTGTTTTAACACTGAAATCACCCCTTCATTTTGCTCCCTTGTTCCAACTGTAATACGGACACCATTCGGGAACGGACGAATAATAAATCCTGCATGTGCACAAGCTTCATAAATCTCTCCAGCATTATCTACCGGTAAGAAGATGAAATTAGTTTGTGACGAATAAAATGGTATACCGTTTTCCTTACAGAAACTCTCGTATTGCTGTAATCCTTCTGTATTCATGTGAACTATTTCTTTAATAAACTCGTCATCACCAAAAGCAATCGTCGCTGCTTTTTGCGCTAATGAAGATACGTTAAATGGTAAACGTACGACATTTAATTTCTCAATTAGCTCTTCCTGTCCGATCGCATATCCAACGCGGAAAGAAGCTAATCCGTATGCTTTAGAAAACGTTCTAAGTACAAGAATGTTTTTATGTTTTTCTAAAAGCGGTAATGTCTCAGGGAAATCTTTTGCTGTTACGTATTCATAGTACGCTTCATCAATGACAATTAACGTATTTTCACTAATGCCTTCAATAAATTGAGTTAATTTTTGCTCATTCACATATGTGCCCGTCGGGTTGTTTGGATTACAAATCCATACGATTTTCGTATTATTATTTACCGCTGACGAAATTTCGTCTAAATCGTATACACCTTTATTTAAAGGAATTTCTTTCACTTCACACCCTTCAATAATCGCATGATGGCGGTACTGCGGGAATGTTGCACCTGCTGTTACAATGTTATCTCCCGCTCGTAATACGGCGCGGCTTATCATTTGAATGATTTCATCTAAACCACTACCACAAAGTACTTGTTCCATTTGCACATGCAACTTATCTGCGATTGTTTGACGGAGCGTTGTAGCACCTCCGTCAGGATATAAAGCATGTTCCAACCAAGAGTTTTGCAACTCTTCTAAAACTCTTGGTGAACAACCGAATGGATTTTCATTCGATGCTAATTTCACAAACGAATGATCTCCGTACACTTCTTTCATTTGTTCTGGTGATTTACCTGGTTTATATGGTTGTAATGATGATAGTTGATCTTTTACTTGCACGTTAAACCCACCTTTTTATTAAAATTCTTTTGCGTAGTTATTGTGTTGCATAATGTTTTGTTTTAATAATTCCATACGATCTTTTCCGAATTGTTCGACTAGTGCATCTGCAAGTTCCCATGCCACAACAGATTCAGCTACTACACCCGCTGCTGGTACTGCGCAACTATCAGATCTTTCAATACTCGCTTGGAATGCTTCTTTCGTATCAATATCAACGCTTGCTAACGGTTTGTATAAAGTAGGAATTGGCTTCATCACGCCTCTTACGATAATTGGCATACCTGTTGTCATACCGCCTTCTAAACCGCCGGCATTATTCGTTTTTCTCGTGTATCCTTTTTCTTCATCCCACAGAATTTCATCATGCACTTTGCTTCCTGGTTGTCGTGCCGCTTCAAAACCTACGCCGATTTCAGCACCTTTAAATGCATTTATACTCATAATTGCACCAGCAAGTTTTGCATCTAATTTACGATCGTAATGAACGTAACTACCAACGCCAATCGGCATACCTTCTGCAATGACTTCCACAATACCACCGATTGAATCTCCACTACTTTTTGCGTTGTCAATCGCATTCATCATTTCTTGCTCTACTTCTTTATCTAAACATCGAACTGGTGAGTTTTCAGTAATTGTTTGAATTTCTTCAATTGATAAGTTTGAAATATGTTTTGCTTTTACTCCACCAATTTCAAGAACATGTCCTGCAATTCCCACGCCTAATTCGCTTAAAATTTGTTTTGCAACTGCACCAGCAGCTACACGAACTGTCGTTTCTCTTGCAGATGACCGCTCTAATACGTTTCTTATATCACGATGACCATATTTAATTGCTCCATTTAAATCTGCATGTCCGGGACGTGGTTTTGTAATTGTACGTTTCATGTCTTTACTTTCTTTTTCCGAAATTGGCTCTGCACCCATTACTTTCGTCCAATGTTTGAAATCATCATTTTTTACAATTAACGTAATCGGTGATCCAAGTGTCATCCCGTGACGAACACCACTTACAATTTCAACTGTATCTGTTTCAATTTGCATACGTCTTCCGCGTCCATGACCTTTTTGTCTTCTTAATAATTCTTTATTAATATGTTCCGCCGTAAGTGTCAAACCTGCTGGTACACCTTCTAAAATAACTGTTAACTGCGGTCCATGTGATTCTCCAGCTGTAATGTATCTCATTTCTCTTGCCCCTTTACTATTTTTTTGTACAAAAAAGTCCCTACTGAGCGCTCAGTAGGGACGATGTTTATCGCGGTACCACCCTAGTTGTAGACTTCTTTCGTCTACCTCTCTTCTTCTTTAACGATCGTTCGACCGTCTTACCCTCCAAAAGTTGTCGGGAAAGATGCTCCAAGGCTGTAATTCATGCTTACCTTTGTACTGATTCACACCGACCATCAGCTCTCTTTAACAGTGAGATAAGCACTACTGTTTCCTCTTCAATGCATATATGATATGGAATTAAGATAATTTATTTTTGAAACCTTTTAACTCATCCATGAATCTATGGAATTCTGGAATGTCCATTTGTTGTGCAGAATCTGATAATGCAACTGCTGGATCTGGATGAACTTCAGCCATTACTGCATCTGCGCCAATTGCAAGTGCCGCTTTCGCTGTTGGTAATAATAAATCTCTGCGTCCAGTTGAATGTGTTACATCAACGATAACTGGTAAATGTGTTTCTTTCTTTAAAATTGGTACTGCAGAAATGTCTAATGTGTTACGTGTTGCTCTTTCGTATGTGCGGATACCGCGCTCACAAAGAATAATTTGATCGTTACCTTGCGCAATGATGTATTCCGCTGCGTTAATGAACTCATCAATTGTTGCTGCTAATCCACGTTTTAATAATACTGGTTTGTTAACTTTACCTACAGCTCGTAATAAATCGAAGTTTTGCATGTTACGTGCGCCAACTTGAATTACATCAACGTAGTCTAATGCCATTTCAACATCGTTCGGATTTAAAATTTCACTAATAATTGCTAAGTCAAACTCGTCTGCTACTTGACGTAAAATTTGAAGTCCTTCTACTCCTAAACCTTGGAAATCATATGGAGAAGTTCTCGGTTTGAATGCACCACCGCGCATTAATTTTAAGCCTTGGTCTTTCATCGCTTGCCCTACTTGACGAACTTGTTCTAAACTTTCTACTGCACAAGGTCCCATGATGAACGTTTGTGTTCCGTTTCCAATCAATTCACCTTTTACATCAACAATTGTATTTTCTTGTTTCTTTTTACGTGATACTAGTAACGCTTTACGGTTATCATCTTCTTGTAACTCTAAGCTTGCTTTGAAAATCGTTTTGAAAATATGTTGAACTGTTGATGTTTCGAATGGTCCTTCGTTATGCTCTGCAATCATATCAAGTACTTCACGCTCACGTACTGGATCAAAGCGTTTCGTGCCTTGTACTTGCTTTTGCTCTCCAATTTTTTGAACAATTTCACCACGTTTGTTTAAAAGGTGTAATAGTTGTAAGTTAATTTCATCTACCTGTTTACGTAATTGATCTAATTCATGATTTGCCATTTGGAAATCCTCCTCTAATGTTTTAAAAGTATAGTAAGAGAATAAAAAATTCTCTATTTTCTGAACTGACTAATTATACAAATTTATAGTGGAATCGATACCTCTTCTTATTTTAAACTAATAATTCGTACAAAGACATGAACTACTAGTTAAAAACCCACTTTTTTGTACAAAAAAGCCCTACTGATTCAATCAGTAGGGACGATATTTATCGCGGTACCACCCTAGTTGTAGACTTCTTTCGTCTACCTCTCTTCATTGTTAACGATCAATTGACCGTCTTTCCCTTCATAAAGACAATACTATCTTTACTACGAAAAAGATGCTCCAGGACTGTAATTCGCTCTTGTTTATGTACTGGTTTGCACCAACCACCAGCTCTCTGTTACAGGGAAACAACAACTACTGCTTTTCCTTTCAATGCATGACTATTTAATTTTCAAGTTGAACCACTAAAATACAAAAAGTCCCTACTGAATAAATCAGTAGGGACGATATTTATCGCGGTACCACCCTAGTTGTAGACTAACTTTCCGTCTACCTCTCTTCACTGTTAACGATCAATTGACCGCTTTTTCCTCATAAAGACAAACTATCTTTATTACGAAAAAGATGCTCCAAGACTGTAATTCATGATTATCCCTGTACTGGTTCACACCAACCACCAGCTCTCTGTTACAGTAAGACTAACCACTACTGTGATCTCTTCATTGCACTTTGTTTATTCAAATGTTTTTGAAATTGAATAAGTATGATTCGTATTATAGAACGCTTTTCAAAACACTGTCAACAACTTTTTATATATTTTTTAAAATTCCACTTTCGTCCTATAATTCTTTTTGTAAATCACCCATTACAATTCCTATGCGAATTATTTCATTTTCTAGTAAATGTAAAACATATTCCTCTACTTCATACTGAACTAATAATTCTTTTATTTGTATGATTTCTTTTTCAAATAAAACGGCTTCGTGACATGTTTGTAGTAAAATAAAAAACACATTTGCAAACATTTCTTTATGCGCTTTCATACTTTCTTTTTTATGAAGCATTTCAATCAATAACTGCTTCATTTCCTCACCTGTACATTTACCATGTACACTTGAAAATGCACGAGACATAATACATAATCCTTTTTCTAATATTTCATCCATGTATAAAATAATACGTAAAAGCATCACATATTCTCTTGCAGTTATCTCACCCATTTTTGGTCGTTCTCGCAAAAATACACTGAGCCAAGCTGTCCAAAATTTTTGTTGTTCTTTTACACTTAATGTTTTGACGTAATAGCATAAAAACTGCATAAACTTAATTTTATTTTCTTCATTTTCTATTATGAGTAACGGGTATAACCAATCTGTTTTTTGCTCCCAATATAGTACACATTTAATAAATACAAAGCTAAGCCACTTCAAGAAAGCTTCTCTCGTATGCGGATGTAATACTTCCAAATGTTCTATCGCATACTTAATAAATCGCTTCATTTCTGTAAATAAAGGTAAATTTATTTGCGTGTAACATAAGCCGGCCCATGCATATTCCGTAATCTCATTTTGTTTTTTTAAATCTAAGTATGGTAACAAATATTTTCGGCACCATTGTTTTTCAATATGATATAGAAATGTAATATCTGCTATTAAACGAGCAAACATAAAGTTTGTTCGTTCCGAATTAACTCTTACTTGTTCTTCAAATAAAAATAAATATTCATATACATTACGATCGTATAAATGATCATATGATAACAACTTTAATAATACAGCCGTCATTTTTCCAACTGGATGCTGAATTGATTCATTATAAAAATCTTGTTTCCCAAGCTTAAAGTCTGTATCACTCTTCATAACTTGAGGAAACACTGAAAAAGCAAATCGTTTTACAACACGTATACTATTCTCTTCTAACTCTTCTAGTCGATTACTAATTTCATATAGAAAACTACTAATTAACCAATGAAAAGCAGTATTTCTAACAAATTTCTGCAATAGCGGAATAATTTTTTGGATTTGCTCATTTGTCATTCCTCGATTATTTCGCCATTCTCTAATACAAACAAACCATACTTCATTACTTATTTCTTGCACTCCTACTAATTGGTATGCAAATGAAATACTCCACTCTGTGTTTAATTTACATGCTTTTGATAACATCTCTAAAAAATGGCGTTGTTCAAAAACACCATCTTGCGAAAATTGCTGAACTTGCTTCATAATTTCAACATCTTTCAGCTGCAATAATCCGTCAGCAGTTACATTACAAGTAATGCTTTCTGCTGTATCTTCTTTCTTTTGTACACTGTATCGTTCAGAATGAAAATGAGGATGCTTTTGCTTCATTAACTCATACCCATTTGCCGTAGATGGGCTATTCGAATCATACTTGAATAATAAGTCTAATACGAGACATGCATCAAATACCCTCTCTTCTGTAAGATGCTTTATTACAGTTCGAGTGACTTCTTCTTTTGTTTTTTCTAAACAATGTGCATAATGCCTTTTTAAAAGTTGAAAAACTTCGTGTTTATAAGTGAAATCTAAAAGAAGTCCTTCATGTAACAACCATTTCATTTTGTCATCTACACGAACAAAAATATTTTTATTCATCGCATCAATTGCAATTCGCTTTTGAAGTACACTATTTGCTTCTATCATTTCTGTAATATAATAATCCGCTTTTTTCTCATTGTTTTCGCATAAATAAGTTAGACACTCTTTTACAATTCGTATTAAAAATGCAAGATCATTTTGATGAAACTCTTTCTCTACATTTTCCTTATTTCTTTTTTTCAGTGCCGTTTGTCTTAACGACAACATTCTCAATTTTTCTAATCCGATCATCATAATTGGAACAGCATAATAAGCGATATATGGCCTCATCTTTTCGTTCCAAATTTGCTCCACATGAGAAAATGTAGATACTGGTAAGCGACTCGATTCCTCGAGTTCTATTGATTCTTGCGTATCATTTCCCCATTTTCTTACACGTTTCAACTTCAGTTTTCCGTCTAAAATAAAAGTTAGTAACAATAAGGCAATTTCTTTATGCTCAGGAAAAGAACATTTTTGCAGTAACTTAGAAATCTTTTCTATAGAGCTACTATCTTTTTCAGCTGTTTCTAATAAAAGGAGTGTCCACCTTGCAAACAACAGCGGGTCCATCTTACTCTTCGTTTCGTTTAAGTAGTTACAAATTGTTCTCCATAATAACGGTGATATTTTAGAATAGTTTTTATAAATTAATTGAAATAATTCTTTCTGATGACTAAAAAGAAATTGTTCCACTAACCATTCTGCAAGTAATTCATCTACTTCATTATAGTTTGGCGTAAGCATAAACAAATTTTGTAATTTACCTTCTGCTTCTAACCATTCGACCCATTCATAATCATGAGCAAATTCCACAAAGTAACGTACTGTTTCAATTTTTTTAATCGATTGCTTTATGTATGATAATTGTTCCTGTTCTACTGACGGGGGAACCGTTACAATATCCCGAATACGCATTATTTTCGTAATATAATTATCACCCATTAATTCAGCCCAGCGTTTTACCGCTTTTACGAGGGATTGATGATTATTCACCTTATTCGGATACACAATTGGTCTTATCCCTAAATGTTCCCAGTGGTACGTATTTTCTCCTTGTGCGACAAAAGCAAATCGTCTTGTACTTGGTGGTAAACCAGTTGCTAAATATTTCATTACTGGGTCATTATGACTATATCCAATGAATAAAACGGTGTAATTTGAGAATAGATCAACTAAAAATCTTCTCGCCCACCCTTCCGTTAAGTAAGCCCTTCCAAAATCACCATCTGTTAAAATTAAAGCCTCTTTCTCCTGTTCTACATTACCATGTATGTAAGCAAGACCTTTAAAAGCTCTCCCAGTCGGTAAAGCTGGAGCGTAATAAACATTAATATCTCTATTTATTTCTTTAATTGCTGTTGTAAAATGTTGATCAAAATTTGTTGTTACAATGCGGATATCTGTATCTAAAGGAAATAGCCTTGGAATTGCATAATGCAATGGATTCGGTTTTGATTTCTCTATATGAACAAGATCTCTTGCGACTTGATGTACATCTTTTGTTTTCGCAATTTTACCAAGATAATAATCATGTGGTTCTGTTATTTCACGTTTTTCGACATATAACGTTTTTGCAATTTCATCAACTAAATCATCAAAATTCGGTAAGTTTGATTTCCCTTTCATAGAAACTCCCGCTCCAACAAATAATACTAACTTTCCTTGCTCAAGGTGATCAATTAACTCATCTGGAATTTCTACTTCTGAAGTAATCCACATCCTGGATTCCCCCTTACCTAAAAATGTCATACACTCTCATTTTACTATAACATTTTTTCATTGTTTTTATAATATTTAGACTAAATTCCGAACATGAAAAAGTTTTATGTAAATAAATCCGTTACAATGTATGAACTCCAGAATTTATTGAAAAACTATGTATAAATCGGAGGTGTAAATTTTGAATGATTTCACAGTAGTGCTTATCAAGTTTATATCGTGCATTATCGCATTTAGCATTGGGCTTGCTTTATTTTTCCCTGCAACGTTTGTTCAAATTATTTCATTCAGTCTCTTTGTTACAATCGTATCCTACATGTTCGTTGATAAAATCATTTTAAATCGAATTGGCAATACTGGTGCCATTATGTCGGATTTCTTATTAACATATTTAAGCGTATGGATTTTCGGTAATATTTTATTAGACAACTATATGCAAATTGCATGGGGCAGTATCCTTTCTGCCATCGTCTTCACTTTATCTGAAGTAATCGTTCATCGCTTCTCTAACTCTCATACAAGGCACAACAATGATAACATTCGTATTAATCGCCGCTTTGCATATGGTACAGAGTTTGCTGAAGAACAAAATATATTGGATAAAGATAAAAAAAAGTAACGTTTTAATGCAGGAGCGCCCTTTTTAATTATGTGGTGCTCCTTTTTTGTATTTTTTCATTATGGTACGTGAAATTATACAAGTGATTATTTCAAAATACCTACCTACTAACAATATTTGACGCTATTTTTTCTAATGAAAACTGCCTCTTATTTAGAGGCAGCCACTTTTAAGTCTTTTACTTCAACAACATCCGCAAACGCTCCCAATACTGCGTTATGATGTTTCACAATATCTTCAGCACGTAACACTTCTGTATTAAATGTACTATGTGCATCACTCACTAACGTTACTTTATATCCTTCACTACATGCTCTGCGCGTTGTCGTATCTACACAATACTCTGTTTGCATTCCCGAAAGAATAACGTGTTCAATTCCTTTCTCTTGTAACACTTCGCTTAAGTTTGTATTATGGAATGAATCTGGAGTCGTCTTTTCAACTATATTATCTCCTTCTTGCGGAGCGATGGCCGCATGGATTCGCCATCCATCCGTACCTTTTTCTAACGGATGGTCTTTAGGACCGTTATGTCGGATATAAATAACTGGAATATCATTTGAACGACATTCCCTAATAAGCTCTTGCAGTGTTTGTAAAAACTTTCCCCCATTATGTACTGGCATTCCAGCTGTATACATACCCGCTTGCACATCAATTACGATTAATGCTTTTTTCATTTCACACATCCCCCTTTGTTTGTATAAGCCATTATTATTGTTTATATTCCATCATCCAACAATCTTCTAATTTCCCCTCATGCAACTCATGTTCCTTTAAAATCTTTACTTTTTTAAATCCACTTTTTTCATAACACTTTATTGCCCGTTCATTATTTACTTTCGGATCCATTGCAATTGCTTCTGCTCCCATTTCACCCATAATATATGTAATTGCTGCCTGAACGAGTTTTGTTCCAATTCCCTTTCCCCAATAGGCTGGTTCACCGATAAATTGGTCCATACCCCATACATTTTGTGATTCTTTATAGCCATATAACGCTTTCCACTCTGAATCCACTGGATACATTTGTATGTAACCAATCGGAATGGTATCAAATTCTATTAAACATCTTTTTTCATTACTGTTTGGACTATGTATAAAATGATCAAGCACCTTTTCTACAGATTGCGGATTATCTCGTCCTTCGTAATACCGCAGGACTGCTGGGTCCGTTAACCATTTAGAAATGATAGATGCATCATCTTCCATTACGTATCTAATCAATAAACCTTCTTTTTGAAAAAGCATATTATACCTCTATTATTCCTTTATATTTTTTCTTGCTGTTACATCTTTCATTGCACCTACTAATGCATATGGTAGTAATGTAATCGCAAAAAATGCTGTAAATACGTTAAATTGCGGGATTGTATAGAGTGTGAACCATTCAGTGAAAAATTGAGAATTTAATATTCTATTAAAAAACTCTCCGCCTGGCCTAAAGTTTGGTACCCACCTAGTTATTTCACACAAAATAAACAGTAACTGAACAATAAAAAATGCCCCTAGATAACGAAACCAAGTCCGTTTCCATATAGGTTGTGCATTTTTTAATATATCCCCCATCTTACCCCCTCCTTAAATATCCATCATATTGATTATACACTTTCCTTACTTTATTTGTTAAAATTTTCTATATAATTAATGCTGTTTGGGGGGAATACATTATGTCTAATCCTATATTTACATCCACTTTAATCATTCTTAGAGGAAACTCCGCAAGTGGTAAAACAACGATTGCAAAACAACTACAAGAACATTTCGGACAAGGGACACTTTTAGTATCACAGGATATTGTACGTAGAGATATGCTTAGAGTACACGACACAATGGGTAATTTATCACATGATTTACTATTTGAAATTACGAAGTACGGAAAAGGAAAATGTGAATTTGTTATTTTAGAAGGTATATTGAACAGTCATAGGTATGGTGAGATGTTAAAAGAATTAATTCGTTATTTTGATGAAAATGCATTTGCATATTACTTTGATTTATCATTAGAGGAAACTATTAGACGACATAACACAAGGGACAAACGACACGAATTTGGTGAAGATTCCCTACAAAAATGGTATAATCCGCACGATACTATTAAGGTTGCCAGAGAAACTATTTTTACAGATAACTTTACGCAAAAAGATATATTTGATGCAATTCTTAATGATGTTGCGATCAAAAAACAAGCCTAACATAATATGTTAGGCTTGTTATGTATTTTGTATTTCAGTTTTTATAATTGAACAATCTATACATAAATAATAGTATATATTCATTTCCCCAAACTGGAAATTAACTACTGAAATAAGTCCACGTTCCTCAATATCTTGAGTAATTGTAGCAACATATTTCATCTCTTTCGCACAAGTTGGACACGCCAAATCCTTTGGAAGATCATCATATAACGGTACCCCTAATAATCTACATACATATTCAGAACCGAACAAGTCAAAAGCTTCCCAGTAACTATCTTCATCTGTAGGTATATCTTCATTTTTCATATTTATAAGCTTTACCGTTGTTTTTGGTAATGAAGCTGGTAACTTAATTACAGATTTAGTAATAAGCCATTTAAAAAACCTATTATCCTTCTACTAAGAAAATAAAAGCCAGCCTCAATAAAGAGAACTGACTTCTATTTGGATAATTATTGTTATTATAAAATTTTCACTTTAACAGTTTGTCTTCCCCAATTCATAGCTTTACTTTTTGAACCCATTAAAACATCAATACGATTACCTTTAATTGCACTTCCAGTATCACCAGCGATAGCTTCTCCATAACCTTCTACCCATACTTTAGATCCTAATGGGATTACTTTCGGATCAACTGCGATAATTCTCATATTCGGATTTGCCGTTAAATCATGCCCCATCGCAGTTAAAACGCGTCCACCATATGTACCATTTTCACTTGGATCAGCAGTATACGCTGTCGCTACTACCGTTAATTCACGTTTAGCAGACTGTATGTTGTTTTTAGATGCTTCTTTCGCTCTCTCTTCTTCTTTAGCTTTTGCTTCTTCTCTTGCTCTCTCTTCTTCTTTAGCTTTTGCTATTTCTCTTGCTTTCTCTTCTTCTTTAGCTTTTGCTATTTCTCTTGCTTTCTCTTCTTCTTTAGCTTTTGCTATTTCTCTTGCTTTCT